>CBDASZ010000001.1:0-955396 GCA_965199755.1 uncultured candidatus Poriferisulfidus sp.
TCAGGGCGCGCCGGCGCCCCTGCAGGCGCTCAATTTCGGCATCAAGGTTGACCAAACCATCGTCACTGGCGTGGCGCAGATCGCGGATCTTTGCTTCCAGTTCGGCGATCGGCTGCTCAAAGTCAAGAAAATCAGGGTTCATGAGGAGGCGGCATCACTGCGCACGTACAAGATGTCCACTGATTTTACTCCTGATACCTGAGAGAACGCCCCCATCGCCTCCTGATGCGGCGCAATCCCCCACTCCTCACCCAGCATCCAGCTGCGCACACCACTCTTCGGCCCGCTCCAGTCGACCCGCACCGCGCACTTGCCCGGATGTTGCCGCAACACCTCGCGCACAGCGTTGACCGTGCCCTCATCACTGTCCGCCGCCAGCGTCACACAGACCTGATGCGCCCAGCGGCGCATTTCCTCCAGCGTGAAAAACGATGCCCGCGACTGGGTCCGAATGCGCACCCGCTCACCGCGCTCTTCCTGCTGCATGCTCAACCGGGCCTCCCCCTCCACAATAAGCAAGGTGCCGCACTGCAAGTCACTGGCGTATTCGGTCTCTTCGGTGACCACCTCTAGACGCCCGCTGTCATCTTCCAGTTCAATAAACATCACTTGGCGGTTACGGGCGCGGCGGGTGCTGACCACAATACCTGCCACCCGCATTTGATGACGACTGCGGCGATTGGCGCTGTGGCATCGCTCAGCGGCCTGCGCCAGCGTCTGCGGAACCACTTGGCGCACCTGTTTGCAATACAGGTCAAACGGGTGACCGCTAAAGTAAAACCCCAGTGCTTCACGCTCTCTCTCCAGCTGCTCGGCCGGTGCGTATTCCTCAATGCGCTCACGCGCGGTGGCACCGTTGGACGAGTCTCCCGCATCAAACAGATATTCCTGCCCGGCCTGCTGATCGACCTGAAAGCGCAAGCCCTGCTGGCGCACTTCCTTGACCGCTTCCGCCATACTGCGCCGACTCTCGCCGAAACTGTCTAACGCACCCGCATGGATCAGCACGCGCAAGTCTTTCTCCACCGCGTCGCGCGAACTCAGGCGCTGGCACAACTCCTCCAGACTACCGAACGGCTCCTCGCCGCGCTCGGCGACCAGACGCTGCACCAAACCGTGCCCGATCCCCTTGATCGCACCCAGCCCATATCGGATCACGCCCTCCTCCGGCACGCTGAAGTCATAGCCTGAATGATTGATGTCCGGCCCCAGCACGGTCAACTCCAGAGACCGCGCCTCCTGACACAACAGCGCCAGCTTGTCAGTAGAATCGCGCTCACTGTTCATCGCGGCCGCCATGAACGCATCCGGGTAGTGCGCCTTGAACCAGGCGGTCTGGTAGGTCAGCATGGCGTAGGCCATGGAGTGCGACTTGTTGAAGCCGTACTCGGCGAACTCCTGCATCAGATCGAAGACTTGTCGGGCTTCGTATTGCTTCAGGCCGTGCGCCA
Source organism: uncultured candidatus Poriferisulfidus sp. (assembly GCA_965199755.1). Lineage (GTDB taxonomy): Bacteria > Pseudomonadota > Gammaproteobacteria > Poriferisulfidales > Poriferisulfidaceae > Poriferisulfidus. Next base: position 1,452 of record CBDASZ010000001.1, read on the forward strand.
CCGCACCCTTCTCGAAACGCTCGCGCTGTTTGGCCATTTCTTCCGGCTTCTTCTTGCCCATGGCGCGGCGCAGCAGATCGGATTCGCCCAGTGAATAACCTGCCACGTCACGCGCGATGCGCATGACCTGCTCCTGATACAGCATCACGCCGAAGGTCTCCTCCAGCGCACCTTCCAGGTCCGGGTGCAGATACTGCACTTTGGAAGGGTCGCGCCGACACTGGATGTACTTCTCATCCATCTTCGAGTTCAGCGGGCCGGGCCGATACAGCGCCAGCAATACCCCAATATCCTCAAAACGATCCGGCTGCAGCCGCTGCACCAGATCGCGCATGCCCGGCGACTCCAGTTGAAACACCGCCGTAGTCTTGGCCTGCTTCATCAGGCCGTAGGCCGCGGCATCATCCAGCGGCAGATCCTCCAGTTGCAACGCTTCCTCGCCGTGCTCGACACGGCGCGTGTTGACGATGCCGAGGCACTGATGCAGTACCGTCAGCGTGCGCAAGGCCAGAAAATCAAACTTGGTCAAACCGATCTGCTCAATGTCACCCATGTCGTACTGCGTGATCGCCACTTCCGGCTGACGCGGCTCGAAATAAAGCGGTGAGTACTCCAGTAGCGAGCCCGGCGCGATGACCACACCGGCGGCATGACGCGACGCATTGCGCACGATGCCCTCCAATTGCTGCGCGAGTTCGTACAGATGCGCTCCGGTCGGCTCATTCGGGTTGGTCACCAGTGCGCGAAAATCGTCCGATTCCTTGTACGCCTCACGCAACGTGATATCCAGTTGATTCGGCACGCTGCGCGCCAGACGGTCGCAAAAGCCGTACGGGGCGCCAATCGCCCGACCGACGTCGCGAATCACCGCCTTCGCCGACATCGTGCCGTAGGTGATGATCTGCGCAACACTATCAGCGCCGTAGCGCTCACGGACGTAATCAATCACCCGGTCCCGGTTCCGGTTGCAGAAGTCAATGTCAAAGTCCGGCATGCTGACGCGATCAGGGTTGAGGAAGCGCTCAAACAACAACCCGTAGCGCAAGGGATCCAGTTGTGTGATCTCCAAGGCATACGCCACCAGCGAGCCCGCGCCGGAACCACGCCCGGGGCCGACTGGCACCTCATGGCGTCGCGCCCACGCGACGAAGTCCGCCACAATCACGAAGTAACCGCTGAAGCCAGTCTTGTGAATGACGCCAAGTTCGTAGTCCAGTCGGGCGTGATACTCCTCCTCCGAGGCCGCCAGTTGCGACAACTCCTGCAAGTGCTGCAGGCGCTGCTGCAAGCCCTCGCCGGCCAGATGATCAAGATGATCGTCCATGCTTTCACCATTCGGAGTCGGATAGGCCGGCAGTAGAGTGCGGCCCAGCTCCAGCGTGCAGGTGCAGCGTTGCGCGATGTGCGCCGCGTTCTCCAGCAAGGCATCAGGATAATCCCGAAACGCCTCGCGCATTAAACCCTCGTCGCGCAGGTACTGTTCCTTGCTGTATTCACTAATGCGCCCGGCGGCGTTGATCTGCTGCTGGCTGCGAATGCACACGCGCACCTCGTGCGCTTCATAATCCGTGCTCGCCAGAAACCGTACGTCATTGCTCGCCACCATCGGCAAGGAACGCGCATGCGCGTATTCCATCGCGCGATGCAGGTAGTCATCCTCATGCGCACGATCGGTGCGGCTCACCTCCAGATAAAAACGCCCGTCAAAATGCTGCTGCCAGTAATCCAGTGCACGCGCCGCCTGCGCATGGTTGCCGCTCAATACCGCCTGCCCGATATCACCGGCCAAACCGCCGGACAGCACGATCAATCCCTCATTGTGCGCTGACAGATTCTCGCGTGAAATGCCGCAAGCGCCATGGCGATAAAAGTCGCTGAGCAAGGTGCACAGGTTGCGGTAGCCGACCTCGTTCTGACACAACAGCACGGCGCGGGCCGTGCCGGCGTCGCGCTCCGCAGGCAATTCCAGATCAATGTCGGCACCCAATATGGGCTTGATGCCATGCGCCCACGCAGCACGGTAGAACTTGACGGCGGCGAACAGATTGTTGCGATCGGTCAGCGCCACCGCTGGCATGCCCAGCTCCGAAACCCGCTGCATCAGCGGCTCAATGCGCACCAGTCCGTCGTCCAGCGAATATTCGGTATGCACATGCAGGTGTACGAAGCTCATACTGTGCATCTCTCGGCCGCGGCGCGCACCGGCGCGTAACTCAAACGATGATGCGGACACGGCCCGTGGGTATTCAGCAATTCCAGATGCAAGGGCGTGGGATAACCCTTGTGCTTCTCAAAACGATAGCGCGGCTCCCATTCGCTGCATTGGCGCATCCAGGCATCCCGCGCCTCCTTGGCCAGTATCGAGGCGGCGCTGATACAGGCCACCTGGGCGTCACCGCCGATAATCACGGTCGCCGGATGAATCGAGTCCGGGCAGTGATCGCCATCCACCAGCACGTGATCAAGCGGCCCCGACAGACGCCCCATCGCTTCCGCCATGGCATGCAGACTGGCTTGCAACACATTGATGCGATCGACCTCCGAGGCCGACACAAATGCCACCGCAAAAGAGCGCGCCTGCGCGCGAATCTGCACCGCCATGCGCGCCCGCGCCGTCGGCGTGAGTTTCTTGGAATCCGTCAACCCTGGAACGCAATACTCTTTCGGCAAGATCACCGCGGCGGCCGCCACCGGCCCCGCCAGCGCGCCGCGCCCGGCCTCGTCGACTCCCGCCACCTTGGAGAAATCAGGATTCGTAGCCAAAAATTTCTGCAGCGCAGTCATGAGGGTCAGACTCGGAGGAAGAGCAGAACAGCAGCAATGGCAGGCATTTTACTGATGATGAAAAGGGGATAGGTAAGTAGTTGAATTTTTGGAATTTTCTGAAATCGCTTTAGAAAATGACAGTCTTTTCTCACACAGAATGAGTAGGAAATAACGACGGGAGTCGCGTAAATCACCCTGAATGTGACACTTATCCATCCTCGTTTTCTTCACGGCCCTGGCCGCACCGCAAGTTGCGCGCACACAGCCGAATAGCGACAGTCTTTATACTATGTTCCGTCCGCGCACTACCTGGCTATCGCCCCTGTGGCCTCTCCACTTCGCACTGCCGTCATTGGTGTCGGCTATCTCGGTCGCTTTCACGCACAGAAATACGCCGAACTCAACGATTGCGAATTAATTGGCGTCGCCGATGTCGATGACGCACGACTTCAGGAAGTCAGCACCGAACTGGGCGTCGCGGGCACCTCAGATTACTCCTCATTAATTAACCAGGCAGATGCGGTTAGCATTGTCGCGCCGACGCGCGAACACTACGCCATCGCCCAAGCCTGTCTGATGGCCGATTGTCATGTCCTGATCGAGAAGCCCTTCACCTCTTCTGTGCGCGAAGCCAGTGAACTGGTCGAACTGGCGCAATCGCGCAATCTGGTGCTGCAAGTCGGATTGCTGGAACGCTTCAACGCCGCGTTCAGTGCATTAATGCACGGCCTCAACGCGCCGCGATTTCTGGAAGTACATCGGCTCGCCCCGTGGAATGCACGCGGTGCTGAAATTGATGTCACCCTCGATTTGATGATCCACGATCTTGACCTGACCCTGACCCTAGTCGGCGAGGACCCGGTGGAGATTCGCGCAAGCGGTGCCGCGGTCATTGGTGACACGCTGGATCTGGCCAATGTGCGTCTGGAGTTTCCCGGCGGCTGTGTCGCCAACGTCACCGCCTCGCGCTTAAGCCGCCGTCAGGAACGGCGTATGCGGGTGTTTCAGGAGCAATCCTGCTACGCGCTCGACCTGCTGGAGCGGCGTCTGGACATCTACCAGTTACGACCCGGCGACGGCGATCCTGAAGAGCGCCTGAGCCACACCCCGGAGACATTCGAGGAAACCGACTCGCTGCGTGAGGAGATTCGGCATTTTCTCAACTGCGCCCGAAACGACAGCATCCCCCTGGTCAGCGGTGCCGACGGCCTGCGCGCCCTGCGCGTCGCCCTTGAAGTCGGCGAGCGCATGCGTCAGGATACGCCGTCATGAGTGCTCCGATCCCGATTCTGGACCTGACCGCGCAGTACGAAACCTTGCGCGAAGAGACCGAAGCCGCCGCCACCCGTGTGTTGCGAAGCGGCCGCTATGTTCTGGGCCCGGAGGTTGAGGCCTTTGAGACCGAACTGGCCGACTACCTCGGCGCGGCGCATGCCGTCAGTTGTGCGTCTGGCACCGATGCGTTGCAACTGGCCATCCACGCGCTGGACATTGGGCCGGGCGATCAGGTGCTGGTGCCCTCCTTCACCTTCGCGGCACCCGCCGAAGCGGTCGCACTCGCCGGTGCCGAACCCGTATTCGTCGACATTGATGCGAACAGTTTTCTGCTGGACATTGAGGGCTGCCGCAAAGCGATGAACTCCAAAGTTCGCGCCGCCATCATGGTGCATCTGTTCGGACGCCCTGCACCTATGGACGCCTTGCGCGAAGCGCTCGGCGATGACGTCGCCATTATTGAAGACTGCGCACAATGTTTCGGCGCGGAAACCGCAGGGCAGAAACTTGGCAGCATTGGCAAGCTCGGCTGTTTCAGTTTTTTCCCCAGCAAAAATCTCGGTGCCTGCGGCGACGGCGGCGCGCTGGTCACACAGGACGCGACGCTGGCAACACGGCTGCGCGCACTGCGCAATCATGGCTCCACTCAAATGTACCACTACGATATTCTGGGACGCAACAGCCGACTGGATGAACTGCAAGCGGCGATTCTGCGCATCAAACTCGCCCATGTGGATGACTGGAATCGCGCACGCGGAGAGGTCGCACAGCAATACGACACGGCTTTGCGCGAGTTCGCCTCCTGCCAACTCCCGGAACTGATCCCCGGACATGTCTGGCACCAGTACACGCTAACCACCCCACATCGCGATCCCCTGATGCAGCAGTTGCAGGCGGATGGCATTGACAGCCGCATTTACTATCCCCTGCCGCTGCACCACCAAAAAGCCTACGCGCGCTGGGCTCCCGAACAACCTCTGCCCAACGTCGAACGGGTCTGCGCCGAATGCTTGTCGCTGCCGATGTTCCCGGAATTGCGCACCGATCAGATCGAGCACATTCGCGGCAGTTTTGCCCGTGCCGCGCTCTGACCCCCTGCAGCTGATGCTGGTTGCCGGGGAGGCTTCCGGCGATCGTTACGCGGCTGATCTGGTCGCGGAGCTGCGCCGCCGCCACCCGGACTGGCGATATTGCGGCATGGGGAGCGTCACCTCTCGTGAGGCCAACATTGAAGTGTTGGCGGACTCCACCAGACTGGCCGTGGTCGGCCTCATCGAAGTGCTCCGCCACTACCCGGAAATCCACGCGGCGATGCGCATGCTTCGCGCCGCATTGCGCGTGCGTCGCCCTGACTTGCTGATCCTGATCGACTACCCGGAGTTCAATCTGCGGCTAGCGCGATTTGCTCGCGCTCTGGGCATTCCGACCTTGTTCTACGTCAGCCCGCAACTGTGGGCATGGCGCGCCGGGCGGGTGCGAAAGATTCGCCGCCACATCAGTCACATGGCCGTGATCCTGCCGTTTGAGGAAGAGTTCTATCGACAGCATGGCGTGCCCGTCACTTACACCGGACACCCGCTCAGCGGATGCGCACAGGCCCGAGAGGAGGCGGATGTGCTGCGAGAGCGCTGGCAACTCGACGCCGAGCGGCCTGTCATCGGTCTGTTCCCCGGCTCACGGTTGAGCGAACTGGACCAACTGCTGCCAGTCTGTGTTGAGGCGGTGCAGGAACTGCGCAACCACCCGTCCGCGCCTCAGTTCGTGCTGGCCGCGGCACCCGGAATTGAGGCCGAGGAATACGCCGCCCGACTGCCACAGGACAGCCCCATTCACTACATTCGTGACGACATTTACAACACCATGAGTGTCTGCACGATGGCGATGGCCGCATCTGGCACCATCACATTGCAGCTCGCACTGATGCGGGTGCCATTTTGCATGATGTACCGAATGTCTCCGCTGACCTACGCCGCCGCGCGCGCACTGGTGCGCATCAAGCACTACTGTCTGCCGAATATCATCACCGGGCAAGCACTGGTTCCTGAGTTGATCCAGTCTCAGGCCAACGGTGCCGCAGTCGCGGAAGTGTTGCGTTCCTGGCTTGAGCGAAGCGAGTCTCTGGAAGCCGTGCGTACCCAGCTACAGACCGTGCAGGAACGTCTCGGTCCGTCACTGGGCATGACGCGCTTGGCTGACTGCGTGGAAGAGCTACTGGAGAAGTCCGAAACCACTGCTTGAAAGCCCGCGACGCACTCCACATCACGCCGCCTTCCGCAAGTGTCATGTAGAATGGGCATCTATCTGCACTGTTCTTCATTCACCCCGACCCGTTCATGTTTTTCAAGAAAAAGCCTAAAAATTTCACGTGCACCATTGCCAATACCGGCGAGACCTTCACGGTGCCGGGCAAAGTCAACTTGCTGCAGGCGGCCCTGAACGCCGGCATCAAATGGCCATGCGACTGCAAAGTGGGCAGTTGCGGCACCTGCCGCTGCATCCTCAAGGAGGGCCAAGTCAAAGCCCTGCAGGATTTCGCGTATATTCTGGACGGCGACATGCTGAAAGAGGGCTATGTGCTGGCGTGCCAGTCACAGCTCAAGAGTGATCTGGTGGTGGAAGTTGATTTTGAGCAGGGTGCTGTAGAGAACCTGAAACTCGTCTGATACGCCCAGCAGACTGTCGTGATTGTCTGTTCCTGCGCCAGTCTCACCGAACAGGATTTACGCGAGGCGATTGAACGCCTCAAGCAGGCCGGCAAGAAACCCACAGTCAACTCGATTTATCGGGAACTTAACAAGCAAGCCCGTTGCGGGAATTGCCTGCCTTTGGTGCGTCCTCTCGTCCGAGAATTCGGCGACACTAAAACCTGACCATTTTGGTGCTACAATCATAACAGCCATTTATATTGCCCTACAGAAATATCATGCAAGGTGATCCTGCCGTCATCGAATGTCTGAACCGAAGTCTGGCAAGTGAGCTGCGCTCCATCAATCAGTACTGGCTGCACTACCGCATGCTGGAAGATTGGGGGTTTGACAAACTTGCGGCCAAGGCACGCGAAGAATCCATGGGCGAGATGGTCCATGCGGATCATTTCGTCGAGCGCATCCTTTTCTTGGGCGGACTTCCAAACCTGCAGACCCTGGATCCCCTGCGCATTGGTCAAAATATCCGGGAGGTCTTGGAATGCGATCTGGCCGCGGAAGTAGAGGCACGGACAATGTATCAGGAAAATCGCCGGGTCTGCGACAAGGCCGCGGACTATGCGTCAATGACTCTGTTCGATACATTGATCGCGGAAGAAGAAGGTCATATTGATTTTCTGGAAACACAACTCAAACTGGTTGATGAGCTGGGCATGGAACGCTACAGCTTGCTACAGGCTTCAGGATCGGAGCAAGCATGAACTAAGGAGAAACCTCACGAAATAAAACTCGCTCACCAAAAATCGCTCTTTTGTGAATCTTTCTGATACCGCACAGTATATGGGTGCGGTCATGCTTTTGAGACGGGATTGCCCGGGTACTCCATCTACTGCTTGGGCGGCACCGTCTCGACCCTCGCTTCGCATGGCCGCACCTACTTTTTTCAGTTTGGCACCAAGACAATAACTTCCCGACGGCCTATAAAGCCGTTGAATTCATTTCCTTAATTTTGATTACGCAAGCCACGGAGACAAACGCATGAACACCGTTAGTCAGAAAAACTTCACCACACTTAAGATGACGCCTATGGAGACGACGTGTCCTGCCCAGTACAATTTGAACAGGTCGTCTTTCATCGCTCGCATCTCATCTTTCAACTCATCCCTCAAAGTGCTAAGTCCATCGTTCAGGTCTGATCGAGTGACCAGATCTTTTGTGACCTCTTGAGTCCCGGTCACAAGCGCTTCCGCTTGTTTTTCGAGAATCCGGCATTTTCGCATTTCTTTGAAGCGTCTAACGTATCCATAAGGTTTTCCTCCTTGGAAATCTTTCCTTAAAGCTTGGGGAAAAGTAAGGTTAATGTGTTGCAGCTCCAGATTACGGTACAGCGTAACACCTCCCGCGCCCTCCATCAAAAACACCTTATTCTTCAATCACGTACAAACTCCAATCGCTGCCCCATAGCCTCTGGCGCAACCTTTCCGTCAGCATAAGCCAGATTGCCGGACACCCAAGTGCGCTCAATGCGGGCGTGCAACTCCTGCCCCTCAAACGCAGACCAGCCGCACTGGTGCAAAACCTCTTCGTTGCGGACCATCCACGCCCCGGACAAGTCCACCAACGCAAGATCTGCGAAATACCCTTCGCGCAGAAATCCCCTCTCACGAACGCCATAGCACAAGGCCGGAGCATGCGCCACCTTGTGCACCGCGTGCGGCAATTCCAGCACACCCTGATGCACCAGTTCCAGCACCATCGGCAAGGCATGCTGCGTAAACGGCAACCCGGCCGCCACCTGTCGGTAGTCACCTTCCTTCTCTGACAGCAGGTGCGGCGCGTGATCTGTTGCGATGACGTCAATACGATCCTCCAGCACGGCGGCACGTAGCGCATCGCGGTCCGTTTGCTCCTTGATCGACGGGTTGCACATGATGCGGGTGCCGTGTTGCGCGTAATCCTCTTTTGAAAACACCATATGGTGCACGCAGACTTCCGCGGTGATGCGCTTGTCAGTGACCGGCCCCGGTGCGAACTGCGCCAGTTCCTCAGCCGTGGTCAGATGCAGCACATGCAACCGCGCGTCAAACTTGCGCGCCAGCTCCACGGCCTTGGAGGAAGAGGCCCAACACGCCTCGCGGCTTCGGATCTGCACATGACATTCGATCGGTATCTGTTCACCATAGCGTGCGACATGCCGCTCCAGTTCCTCCTCAATCATCGGCGTATCTTCACAATGCGTCGCGATCAGCACCGGCGATTCAGCAAACATACCTTCAAGCGTGACCGGATCGTCTACCAGCATATTGCCGGTAGAGGCACCCATAAAGATTTTCAGTCCGCAGACCTGTGTCGGATCAAGTCGCTGGACTTCCTCCAGATTGTCATTGCTCGCGCCGAAATAAAATGCATAGTTGGTGTGCATGGCCCCTTCGGCGCGCGCGATCTTTTCCTGCAGGCGTTCACGTGTGATCACCGGCGGCTTGTTGTTGGGCATGTCCATGACACTGGTCGTGCCGCCCGCAACCGAGGCGCGGGATTCCGAACGAAAGGTGGCCTTGTGCGGCTGGCCCGGCTCACGGAAATGCACCTGACCGTCGATCATGCCCGGCAGCAGATGCAGCCCGGCCGCGTCAATCACTTCATCAGCCTCTTCATGCGCAAGGTCGGAGCCGATTTTCTCGATACGCTCATTGCGAATGAGCAGATCCGTTTCAAACACTCGTCCTTCATTGACGGCAGTGGCATTGACGATTAGACAACTCTCGGACATGGTGCTACTCTGCGGGGAAGTGAGTCACATTTTAGGGCACAGCCACAGACCGACACTGACCGGCGCACTGCCCTTGAGTAAAATTCCAATCCCGCGCGGGCGTAGTTCAATGGTAGAACTTCAGCTTCCCAAGCTGATAACGAGGGTTCGATTCCCTTCGCCCGCTCCAGCGCAACCGTTTTATGACCGACACCACCGACGCCCTTGAGTTGACCGAAGCCGAAGCCTTTATGCGCAGCGTACTGCAGCGCGTGGCCACCGGCCCGGAGTACAGCAAGGATCTGCCGCAGGAAGAAGCGCGCCGCGCCCTCGCCCTGATTCTGGATGAGGAGGTCGACGACGTGCAGGCCGGCATCTATATGATCGCATTGCGCATGAAGCGTGAGACGCTGGAAGAAAACATCGGCTCCCTGCAAGCCTTGCTCGACCGAACCCAGCGCGTCACCGCCAATGTCCCGGAAGTGATCGACATTGCGGAGCCTTACGACGGCTTTTTGCGCAACTTGTTGATGGGTGCCTTTCTGCCAGCGGTTCTGGCCGCCTGCGGCAAACCGGCACTGTGTCACGGTGTCTCCTCAGTCGGCCCCAAGTTCGGTGCCACCGCCCGTCAGGTACTGACCGCCTGCGGCATGGCCCCGGAGCGCCCGGTGGCAACGGTCGCCGCCCAACTGGAAGACCCCAACTGCGGCTGGGGTTATGTTGACCAGTCGCAATTCTGCCCCAAATTGCATGCCCTGCAAACTTTTCGCACTCGTATTGTCAAGCGCCCGGTGCTCACTACCGTGGAAGTGCTGCTATCGCCCATCCGCGGACAGGATGCCACCCATTTCGTCACCGGCTACGTGCACAAGCCCTACCCACCCGTCTACGCGCATCTGGCGCGCGCCACACCATTTGACTCCGCGCTGCTCGTGCGCGGCGTGGAAGGCGGGGTATTTCCGTCGCTGCGTCAGGCCGGTCGCGCCTACGGTTTTCACGGCTCCGAGCCGGAAACCCTGTGGGAGTTCCACGCGCAACAGTTGGGGTACGAACATGACTGCCGCGCCGCGCCATTGCCGGAATCAGACATGGAGGCCGACGCCATCGCACAAGCCGCCGCCGATGCCGGGCGCGCCGCGCTTGATGATCAAGTGGGTCCCGCGCGCGACAGTCTGCTGTACGCCGCGACCTTGATTCTCGCGCATTTGCATCGTGACCGCGACCTCTCGAAACACTTTCCAACCGCGCAGGACGCCATTGCCAGCGGTCGCGCCCGTACCGCCTTTGAGGCCGCCTTATGAACAACGATGCCATCGATCTGGATTTACAAAGCGGGATCGCGGCCTTCGCGGCCAAGCATTTCGCGCAAGCGCACAAGTTGCTGACGCCGCTGGCGGAAGCGGGCGAGCCGGAAGCGCAGTACCGCTGCGCGATTATGTGCCAAAACGGTCTGGGCTGCGTGGTCGATGAGGCGCGCGCCTTCACCTGGATGACGGCGGCCGCCGAGGCCGGCTTGTCGCTCGCGCAACATGGACTGGGATTCATGTACATGGAAGGCGAATGCACCGCCGCTGATGGTGCGAAAGCGGTGCACTGGTTCGAGCAAGCCGCCGCGCAAGGACTGATCGGCTCACTGACCACGCTGGCGATGATGTACGAGGAAGGCAAATTGATCCCACAGGACGTGGAACGCGCCCGCGAACTCTACCGCCAGGCAGGATTCTGACATCATGCGCCCCTCACAACTCAGCCGTATTCTGGAAGAAGAGTTCCGCAGCGCCACGCGCGGCATTCACACACCGGTGATGATCTGGGGGCCTCCAGGCGTCGGCAAATCACAGATTGTCGCGCAGATCGCAGCGCGGCACGATGCGGTGATGATTGATATCCGACTGTCGCAGATGGAGCCGAGCGATCTGCGCGGGATTCCCTTTCGCACGGATGACGTGGTGGACTGGGCGGTCCCGGCGATGCTGCCGAATGCAAAACGCCACGGCGCATCCGGCATCCTGTTTCTCGACGAGATCACCTCGGCCGCACCGACCGTATCCGCGGCCGCCTACCAACTGATTCTGGACCGCCAGCTCGGCCACTATCAGGTACCCGAAGGCTGGGTGATTTTTGCCGCGGGCAACCGTCAGGGCGATCGCGGCATCAGTTATGTCATGCCAGCGCCACTGGCCAATCGCTTTTCGCATTTTGAGATTGAACCGAATCTGGATGACTGGGTGCGCTGGGCGGTCGCGCAACAGATCGACGAGCGCGTGATCGGTTTTCTGCGTCTGCGCCCGGAATTGCTGTTCGACTTCGATGCTGAACACAATCCCACCGCCTTCGCGTCACCACGCTCCTGGGAGTTCGCCCATCGCGCACTGCAGAAATTCGACGGCGACACCGTACTGGTGGAAGCCCTGCAAGCCTGTATCGGCCCGGCCGCGGGCATGCAATTGCACGCCTTCGTACAACACGCGGCGGAATTGCCGGATCTGGATGAGATTCTGGCCGGCAAAGCGGTGCCACCGCCGGATTCCGTCGATCTGCAATACGCCATTGCAGCGGCGCTGGTCAGCCGCGCCGTACGCGCTGCCGGACAAGAGCAGCTAACGGAAGTGTTGGGGCCGATTCTGAATTACGCCAGTCAATTGCCGCAACGCGAAGTCGGCGTGATGCTGGTCTGCGATCTGTTGCGCTGCGTCGGGCAGGAACAGGTGTTTGCCGCGCCGGAGTTTCAGCCCTGGGCCGAACAGGTGGCGGATCTGCTGCTGTACGAATAATGCCGCAGGCGAAGGATCCGGCCAGTCGACTGGCGCAAGCGCGCGCCCGGCTGGTGTTGGATCGCCCCTTTCTGGGCTCTTTGGTGCTGCAGTTGCCGCTGGTGGAAGCTGGCGACTGGTGTCATAGCACCGCCACGGACGCTCGGCGTCTGTACTACAGCCCCCCTTACATCGACAGCCTCAGCAATGCGGAGGTCCAGTCCGTGCTGTGCCATGAGATGCTGCATTGCGCCCTGCTGCATCTGATGCGCCGTGGTCGCCGCTCGCGCAAACGCTGGGATGTGGCCTGCGATTACGCGGTCAACCATCTGTTACTTGCCGAAGGCATGGTGCTACCGCAAGGCGCGCTGCACCAGCCGCTGTTCGCCAACATGACGGCGGAAGAAATTTATCCGTGCCTCGACGAGATGGAAGATCAGCGCCCTCAGGATCTGCATCTATACAACGGCGCGCCGGCAGAGGCGGACGCTTCGGAAGCAACACCGCAAGAGGCTTCAATACAACCGGACGCCTTGGCGTCCACATGGCAAGCGCGTGTTGCGCGGGCGCTGGATTCGGCGCGGCAGCATGGCCAGTTGTCGGCATCGTTCGCACGCCACCTCTCACCGCAGCTCAATCCGCGACTGCCGTGGCGGCATCTGCTCTCGCGGCACGCCAGACAATGCGCCCGCGATGACTACAGTTATCTGCGCCCGTCCACGCGGCGCGAAGGTCCGGCCATTTATCCGCGTCTGAGTACGCGGGCGATCGATATGGTTGCCGCGCTGGATGTCAGCGGCTCACTCTCCGAATCCGAAATCAGCGAATTCCTCGATGAGGTCAGTGCCATCAAGGGGGCCTTGCGCGCACGCATCACGCTGCTCGCTTGTGACCGGGAACTGCAAGGAGATCGCCCGCAGGTGTTCGAACCCTGGGAGCCGCTGCGAATGCCGCCAAGCATCACTGGCGGTGGCGGCACCTCGTTTTTCCCGGTGTTTGACTGGGTCTCCCGACAGGATCACCCGCCGAATCTGCTGATCTATTTCACCGACGCCAAAGGTGCCTGCCCGAAGACCGCGCCGCCCTATCCGGTGCTGTGGCTGGTCAAAGGCCGCGGCCAGTTGCCGTGGGGCGAACGCATCCAGTTGAACTGACTCCATGCTGAGCGAACCCGACCTGCTGCGCCTCAATGTATTGATGAGTCAGTCGCTTGAAGCGGTGCGCATCGACGAAGGCCGCATGCAACTCGAAGCGCTGACATCGCAGGGGGAAGCGCAGGTGCCCTTGCACCCCAGTGGGCGCACTGGGGCTTATCTCAAGGAAGTGCGCGCATGGCTGTCCACACACGTACTCGGCTCACCGGGCGGTTACCCGCTGTATATCCGGCGCTGGACACGCATGGGTCAGGCGCGTGATGGCTCGCTGGAGAAACTGCTGCTGTTGGGCGACCCGGAAGCGGTCGCCGCCGTCGTGCACGCACCGGGACTCACGGAGGAGTTGGCGCGGCGCGCCTGGTGGGTGGATCCGCACGCCGAACATGCACGCCGAATGCTGGAGCACCCGGACATTGCCGGCAGTCCGTTTGGTGAGGATCTGGTCGCATTTCTGCTTGAGTTTCTGCCGTTTGAGGAAGAGCCGCGCAACGTGGTGGCCTCGCTGTGTCAAATGCTGCGCTACGGCCATCTCGACGAAGAGCACCAGATGGAATTGTGGCGACGCGCACAGCGACAATCCGCTTACGCCGCGGGGTTTCTGACCGCCGGCAGCCACTGTCTCCCGCTCGAACGCGATGCGCATTCACGCCTTCAAGGCCAAGATCATCCCGGTGTGCTGTGGGGACGCCTGTCGTCGGTGCTGGAAGCGCACGGGCAGAACTTTTTCGCCACCGCACGCATGGCATTGAAGCGCCCGCCGAATCAGGATGTCACAGTGGCGATTTTCAACGCCATCGGCACCGGCTGCGCCTTGCCGGGTCTGAACGCTTGCCCGCGCAGTTTCGAGGAGATCGAAACACAGGTGCGAGAGATTGAGCGATCTGAAGACTGGGAGGAGGATTCCGAATGGCAGGACATGCGACATTCACTATTGTGTCTGGCGCACGTCAGCGAAAGCCTGCTGGATCCGATTTTTGGCATCACCGATGCGGTTGGCTCCGTAATGCGCAAGCGCATTGAGCCTGTGGTGAAACCCTTGCTCGCGCACCTCGACACCCTGCTGGACGATGCGTGAAGATCTGCGCATGACGTTGCCGAACGGGCGCATGCTGGCGTACGCCGAGTACGGCGACGCGACGGGCTGGCCGGTCTTTTGCATTCACGGCACACCGGGCTCACGGCATTTGTATGCGGTTGCTGATGAGTCGGCGCGGACGCAACGACTGCGCCTGATCGCGCCGGACCGACCGGGCTTTGGTGACTCTGATGATTGTCCCGACTGGGGATTCACCGAAATCGCCGACGACCTTGCGCAACTTGCCGCACATCTGGAGATTGAACGGTTTTCTGTGCTGGGCTTCTCCGGGGGCGGCCCCTACGCGGCTTATGCCGCACGGGCCTTGGCACCACGGGTCGCTCGCCTCGTTCTGCTAAGCGCCTACGCGCCCGGCGAACGCGCTGGCCTCGCGCAACAGATCATGATGAGTCTGGGGCGGCTCAGTCCCTCCGCCATGCGGCTCACCTCTCAGGCGATCGCCTCTATACCCATGTCTCTGGCGAAGCGAATCATCTGCGTGGGCGTCAACCGCAGTGATCAGAAGATTACCCAAAATCCGCAAATTCGTGACAGTCTGACCGTGGGCCTGCAGGCCGTGCGCAATAATCCGTATGGCGTCGTGGCGGAAGCGCAGTTGTTCGCGCGACCTTGGCAACTGCCGGAAATCACGCACCCGGACCCGCCCGTGTGGATCTGGCACGGTCTGGAGGATCGCATCGTGTCCGTGCGCGCCGCGTTGCACTATGCTCGCGTCTTCACACGCGCGCGTCTCACGCTACTGCCAGGCACCGGACATTACTGGGGGCTGGAGCATGTCGATCAGGTGCTCGATGTGCTGCGTTATGATGAAGGAAGCTGATACAGAGAAGTTCATGCGTCAATTGATTCTTGTGCGGCACGCCAAATCCGACCGCAGTGACTGGTCGCTTTCCGATGTGGAACGACCGCTGGCACCGCGCGGGGTACGCGACGCGCCGGACATGGCGCAGCGACTGGCGGGACTGCAAGACGGATTGGATGCGATATACAGTTCGGTAGCGCGCCGCGCGATGGAGACGGCGGAATATTTCGCGCAGACCTTTGATATTGCCGCCTCAGACCTGCATTTGCGCCATGATCTGTATACTTTTTCGCCGTACGACCTGGTACAGGCTCTGGGTGAACTGGATGATGCGTTTACGCGCATTGCCGTGTTCGGACACAACCCCGCTATCAGCGGCGCTTCGTCCTATCTGGGGGATACGGATCTGGGCGATCTGCCAACTTGCGCCGTCGTCAGGCTGCAGGTTGATACAAAATCATGGAAGACGCTGGCACCGCGCGCATGTACGCTGCTTGAGGTCGATACGCCCAAGCGGTCGGCAGGATAACAGCCCCATACTGACAGGAGAGAAAAACCAAGTACAGGGCTGTCCCTAAACGAAAGAGCGGATCTAACGGATCACTGACCCGCCCCTCAAAACCGGAAGTAATACTGCTGCCTAGAACGAGTTCTCCATGCGCAGGCCAATCATGGCAGTGCGCTCCTTGTTCGGGCGCGCACCATACGGCTGGCGCGCTACGATATCTTCCTGATCAGTCAGGTTGGATACCCGCGCAATCAGCGTGATATTGCTGCCGATGCGGTAACTCGCGCTGACATCAATCGTGAAACTCGATTCTGTCTTGTTGAAGTTGTCACACGGGGATTTCACGCAAGTCTCATCGACATAGTTGCCGCTGACATTCAGCGTCCAGTCGGATGCCTCCAGACCCAGGCCCAGGCGGAGCTGGTGCTCCGGGATATAGGGAATGGCATCGCCCTTGGACACCGTGCCGAAGAAGTCCGACTCAAAGTCCGTATCAAACTCGGTATCCATATACGTGTAGGTAATCGACAGCGGCATCAGCAATGATTCGCTCACGGCAAAATCCGTGGTTATCAAGGCTTCCAGCCCTTGCACCGTCGCGGCGTCCCCGTTGAACGCATCTCCCACCGTGCAACTCGCACCAGACGACGCGGTGCATTCGCCGATCAGGTTCTTGTAGTCGCTGTAGAAACCGATGATTTCTCCCTGTAACTGGTGGTTGGCATAACGGAAGCCGAATTCGTAGTTGTCCGCCTTCTCCTCGTCAACGCCAGGCGCATTGCTCGGCGCGCTAAACCCCTTGTGGTAACCAGCCAGCAGCGACAGGCTGTCGCTGGCCTGATACATCATGCCAAAGCCCGGCAGCCAGACTTCTGTTTTGTTCTCGCGCCCGTCCCGATAGACTCCGCGATCACTCATCGGCTGAGCATCCGTGCATTTGCTTTTCTCCGTCGGGTCCACGCTCACGGGATTCGCGCAAAACCGGGAACGCTTCTGGTCAATGTCTTCATAGCGCACACCGGGCGTGACCACCCAGTCGCCCCATTCAATCCGGTCGTACAGATAGATCGCGATGGCCTCGGCCTCCTGCAGCCGGTTATTCGCCGCGGAATGTCCCGTGGTGCCCTGGTCTTCCAGTACCAGCCGACCGTTGATTTGGGTATAGGCGTCCAGACGCTGGATGCGATCTTCCTCATCTTCGTGGTAGCGAACACCGAATTGCAATTCGTGCGACGCAGGACCCGTCTCCAGATCCCAATCGAACACTGCTTGCACGCCGCGCGAGAAGTACTCGCGCTCATTGGCTTTCAACTGAATGCCGCCAGCTTCCGTATCCCGTGTCCCATCCAGAATTTCCTTGGCCTGTTCCGGGGTGAGGCAGACATCGCCTTCGCAAATATCCTTGCCCCGGTTGATTTTGTCGATCACACCGCCCCAACTCTGCTTCTTGAAAGTGTCCGCGTTGGTGGTGCCGGTGATGTCCAGACCTTCTGTCTTGTACCAGTTGCGATAGTGCTCGTTGTTGTAGACCGTCACAGACAAGCTCGCCGTATCGCTCGTCTGGAACCGGTAGGTGAGAATCTGCTGATCGTGCTGGGTTCTGATTCCATCCAGCGCTGATAAGCCGTAGCGTCGATACGGGTCAGCGCGAAAATCCGTCTCGGTCAGTCCCATGTAGCTTTGGTTGGAACCTTGGTCCGCCACATGAAATTTCAGATCCACGGAGTGGCGCGAATTGGAGGGCGCGTAACTCATTTTGAGCATGTAATCCTGAAGACTCAGACCGGTATTCGTGGTGTTGTTATCGACATTCTGGAAGCCGTCCGAACCCCACTGATGCGTCTCCACCAAAAATCCGACGCCACTGTCCGAAGTCCCGCCCGCGTAACCGTGCATGCGATAGTCGGAATCCCCGCCGATCTCTGTCATGATCTGGCTTTTCATGTCCTGCGGTATGGGCGTGGAAATCATATTGAACGCGCCACCGATGGTGTACGGACCTTGCGTGATCGCCGCGGGGCCTTTCAGCACCTCAATGGCGTGCATGCGCCCGGCGGTCGGGAAGTAATAGGCAGCAGGCGCTGAATACGGTGCCGGAGCGACCAGCACATTGTCTTCCAGCAAGGTGATGCGGCTGCTGCGCTCGGTGGCGACGCCGCGAATGCTGATATTGGGACGCAACCCGTAGCCGTCTTCAAGTTGCACGGAGACTCCAGGCACCTGACGCACAATATCCTGAGTGTCGGCATAGTTGAATTTGAGCAACTCCTCCGAACTGATGTAATGCGCCGAACCGGTCATCTCCTGAGCGCCCGACATGCCATGCACGATCATGACTTCCGGTGACGGCGAATCGTCTTCCTCGGTCATCGCTGGCCCATACGCCAACATCCCCAGTAAGCTCGCTCCCGCATATATCGTGGTGGCCCTAATGTGTTTATAAAAATTCATTTCAATCCCTGTTGTTTGCGGTAATCTCCACAGGCCATCACTAGCATGCGCCGGAGAAATCGTGCCATATTATAATGATAATCATTCTCATTTTCAAGTACTGCATTTCCTCATTGAAATTTAACTTTGAAAGGATTGAAAATCGGGGCATCGCCCCGTCTCTTTCACTTAAGATTTGCCTTCAATACCTTGTCGCAAACGCTCGATATTGTCCCAGTGACGCCACACCACCAGCGCGCCGAGCACCCCACCCACGGTTACAGAATACACACCGCCCAATGCGGTAAAAGCATACAGCGGCAACACCGCGGCCGCGGCAATGGACGCGATCGAAACCAGCCGGTACAACGCATACGCCACCGCCCAGGTCGCGGCCCACAAGGCAAACAAATACGGACTTGCCACCAACAGAACTCCGGCCAAGGTCGCCACCCCCTTACCGCCGCGGAATCTATGAAACACCGGCCACATATGCCCGCACACCGCGCCGAGCGCGGCGAGCAGCGCGAACTCCGCCGCCAGCGCCGGACACACCTCAGAGGCCAGCCACACCGCCAGCGCGCCCTTGCCGGCATCGCCTGCCAACACCAGCGCAGCCAGATATTTGCTGTGCGTCACGCGTAGCATGTTGGTCGCGCCCGGATTGCCGGAGCCAGACTCTCGCGGACTCTGCAGACCGCACAACTTGCTTATAATCAGAGCACTGTTGATCGAGCCGAGCAAATAAGCGCCCAGCGCCACGGCCACACCTGAAAACAGTAGTCCTGTTCCGTCACACATGGATTCCCCCAACGCTGAAGCGACCCCTGTTGTCTTGATTCATGGATTCGGATTCGGCTCGGCTGTGTGGGCCCCTCTCACCACGCAATTGCCCGCCGATTATACGCCCCGCCTGATTGACCTGCCCGGCCACGCTGAACCACCGCTCCACAGCCACCCGTCGGTTTATGACACCCTGCGCGACTACCAAAACGCCCACTGGGTCGGCTGGTCCATGGGCGGCCTGATCGCGCTCGCAGCCCTCGAAAACGGCATCACAACGCGCTCACTCAGCCTGCTGGCTGCACTGCCGCGCATGGTGGAGACCCATGACTGGCCCTGCGCAATCGAGCGCAGCGCCTTTGAGGCGTTCCGCACCCGCCTGCAGGCGGATACTGATGACGGACTGCGCCATTTCACGGCGCTGATTACGCACGGCGAGCCTGACGGCGCGCACGTGCGCCAGTACCTGCAACGCATTACACCACCCAATGCGGATACACTGTGTTGGGAGCTGGGGTTTCTGGGTCACTCAGACTTTCGTGAGTACTGGGCCGGCTGCGATGTGCCGCGACAGATTGTTTTGGGCGCGCATGACGCGCTGATCACTCCAGAGGCCCCCGCCTGCGTACGCGCACTCGGACCCGATATCCCGATCACCGTGCTGGAGGAGGCGGGACACGCGCTGCCGCTGTCGCAACCCGAACGCTGCGCCGAAGTGCTGCAGTCCTTCTGGAACACCATGCCATGAGTGAATCCTTCCCGCAAAGGCAAGCGCGTCTGCGCCGCGGTTTCGACCGTGCGGCAGAGCACTACGATCACTACGCCGCCATCCAACAGGATATCGCCGAACAGTTGCTGACGCGACTCAGCTTCATACACCTGCAACCCCAATGCGTGCTGGACCTCGGTGCCGGCACCGGCTTTAGCACCCAACAACTGCAGCAGAGCTACCCGGAAGCGCAGGTGATCGCGGTGGATTTCTCACAGGCCATGCTGCTGCAGGCCCGCCATGCGAACACTATCCCCAATGCGGTTGCCGCTGACATTTTCTGTCTGCCGCTGGCGAATGACAGCGTTGATCTGGTCTTCTCCAGTTCCACCTTGCAGTGGTGCGAACCGCTGGAGTTGGTACTCGAAGAAATCGCCCGCATCCTGCGCCCTGATGGTCTGCTAATGTTCTCCAGTTACGGCCCGGACACCCTGCAGGAGTTGCGCGACGCGCAACAAGTAGCCGGCATTCAGTACGGAGTCAACACTTTTCGCGACATGCACCCGATCGGCGATTTGCTGCTGGCCCAGGGCTACCGCGACCCGGTGCTGGATACGGAACGTCTGGATGTCTCCTACGCATCGGTCGAGCAATTAATGCGGGAATTGCGCGGCATCGGTTCCAGCCGCATGGAAATCGGCGAAGAACCCAATATGACCCGCCAACAGTGGCAGAGCGTGCGCGAGGCCTATCCCGTCGATGAAGACGGGCGCATTCACACGACCTACGAGATCATTTACGGCCATGCGCTGGCCGCACCTGAGGCGACTTTGGCACCCTCCCCGGAGGACAACGTCCACCCCCTGAAGCACTGGCCCTGAGCGACTACGCCGAAGGGGAAACGGCGCGCCCGGATAATCCGTCCAGCAGGCGCGCCCAGTCATAGTCGCGGTCCCCGACCGCCATAAATGAAGGATTAAGCAGGCTCGCCTTGCGGTTGTAGCGCAAGGGGTGTAACTGCCAGTCGATCAGCGCACCACCCGCTTCCTCGACAATGCACTGCGCGGCCGCGGTGTCCCACTCGGATGTGGGGCCGTAGCGCGGATACAGATCAAGGCTGCCTTCGGCCACGCGGCAGCTTTTGAGAGAACTGCCGATGCGCCGCTCCTGCCAAGCACCAAGACGCTCCAGCAGGGAACGGATCTGCGCACCGGCGTAGTGATGACGCGCCGCGACGGTGAACGAAGCATCCTGCGGTGCGGTGCGCGCGGCAATCGCGCAGTCCGCCTCACCTTCCTCACAGCGGAACGCGCCGCCGCCGAGATGAGCGTGATAGCCCAGACCCAGCGCCGGGACACCGATCACGCCGAGCACCGGCTGCTGCTCGTGAATCAGCGCGATGTTGACGGTGAACTCCGGTGAACCCTTAAGCAGTTCGCGCGTCCCGTCCAGAGGATCGACCAGCCAGTAGGTCTGCCACTGCCGGCGCGTCTGCCACGCCACCGGTTCCGCCTCCTCCGACACCAGCGGCCAGCCTTCGGCAATCTTCGGCAAGCCGGCGGCAATGCACTCATGCGCAACCAGATCAGCCGTGGTCACCGGCGAGCCGTCGGGTTTCTCGAACACTTCATAGCCGGACTCGCACTCTTCCAGAATGCGGTGGCCTGCCTCCTCCGCCAGCAGGCGCACCTGCGGCAGTATTTCGGCCAACTTTCCCACGTCCATGATGCGCCTTTTGTTTGTGTGCTATCCGTCAGCAATTCTATATGTTCCGCGCCCCTATGCCCCATAATAGAGCTACCGATGTTGCATTCACAACCTGATGGCACTGCTTGACGTTTTGCGATTTCCCGACCCGCGCCTGCGCGTGGTCGCCGATCCGGTAGAGGAAGTCACCGACGATACGCGCGCGATCGTCGCTGATATGCTTGAGACCATGTACGACGAGTACGGCATTGGTCTGGCCGCCATTCAGGTCAACATTCCGCAGCGCATCGTGGTTATGGACCTGAGCGAGAAATGCAATGAGCCGATGTGCCTGATCAACCCGGAGATCACCGAGCGTGAGGGCGAGCGAAAAAACGAGGAAGGCTGCCTGTCGGTGCCGGAGTTCACGGCCCAAGTTCCCCGTTCGGAGCGCATTCACTGCACGGCTCTAAATGAACGCGGCGAATCCGTAGAACTGGAGGCGGATGGCCTGCTGGCGGTGTGCATCCAGCATGAAATCGATCATCTCAACGGCAAGTTGTTCATTGACTACCTGTCGCCGCTGAAACGCGAGCGCCTCGCTGAGCGACTGCGCAAACTGGCGCGCAGCGGACAACTCCCCAAACGCGAACGACGCCCGCAATACGCCGCGGGCTGAGCACCCGCACGCTTCGGGGCCTGCCATGCGGTTGATCTTCGCCGGCAGCGGTTCTTTCGGCGCTACCATACTCGACGCGCTGCACAACAGCGCGCACGAAATAACACAGGTGCTGTCACAGCCGGATCGCCCCGCCGGACGGCGCATGCGACTCACCGCGACGTTTTGCGCGGCGCAGGCCCACAAATACAAGCTGCCGCTACTGCAACCGGCACGTCTTGATGAAGATGCCTTGGATGCGTTGCGCGCAAACGACTCGGAGGTATTCGTGGTCGCCGACTTCGGCCAGTTGATCCCGGCCTCCTGGCTGGATCTATGCCCCAGCGGCACACTCAACGTGCATCCCTCGCTGTTGCCGCGCTGGCGCGGTGCCGCACCCATCGCCCGCGCCATTGAAGCCGGTGAGACTGAGAGCGGGTGCACCCTCATGCTGATGAATGAGCAACTGGATGCCGGCGATATTCTGCGCCAGCAGTCCATCGCCTTCGCCGCCGATGAGACCAGCGCCAGCGCCCACGTGAAACTCGCCGCGCTCGGTGCTGATATGCTGTTGCGCTATCTGGATGACTTCCCCGTCGATCACCCCGACCGCGTCGCGCAAGACGAAGATCAAGTCTGTTTCGCGCCGGCCCTGAGCAAAACCGAAGCTGCGCTCAACTGGCAGCAGGACGCCGAGCGGCTCGCCTGCAAGATTCGAGCCTTCAATCCGCAGCCGGTCGCCACCGCCCGCTGCGGCGATGAGGTGTTGCGGCTATGGCAGGCGCACGCGAGCGATCAGGAGCATTCCGAGACACCCGGCACAGTGGTGCGCAGCAGTATAGAGGGCATTTTCGTCGCCTGCGGCTCAGGCATGTTGTGTATCACTGAATTGCAGCGTCCGGGCGGTCGCCGCCTATCCGCGCAAGTGTTCTGCAATGCCCGGCGCTTGGACGGCCTGCGCCTGAGCTGAGCACATTGGTTACACTGAACGGCCATGAATTGTCGCCCACTCCCATGCTTGTTGCTATGCGCCGCCGCAGTATTGCCCTCTGCCGCGCTGGCGGAACTCAAACTGGAGCAGCTGACGGTGAAGTCCGCCGCGCAAACGGTATTGCTGGGTCTCGACTTCGCCGTGCACGACCCGCACTCCAAAATCGCCAACGCCCTGGCGCGCGGGGAGGTCTGGCTGGAGGTCGAAATCCGCCTGTTGCGCCCGCACTGGCTGTGGCGCGACGACGTGCTCGGACGGTTGGTGCTGTTGCGCACCCTGAGCTACAACCCGCTGCAGCAGCGCTATCGCATCCAGCATACGCATCATGCCGAACACCACCATGCGCCACATCTTGAGGCCGCATTGGCACGGTTACTGCGCTTCGATGATATCCCCGCGACGCGACTGGACTGGCTGCCCGAACACGCCGGCGACTACCGCGGCGATATTCGCGCCCGGCTGTACGCCAATCCGCTGCCGCTGACCCCCATGCTGGAACCGCTTCACGCACACGCCCTCGACTGGCGCAGCCCCCCTGTGCTATGGATGCTTCCCTGAAACGCTCGGGGCAAAGCCTGCTGCCGATCATCGGCATGTTCCTGCTGCTGACCGCCTCCTTGGCGATCATGGCGGAGGCGACGCAGAGTTCCGGGCACTTTCATCGCTGGCAATGGTGGGTCGCCGGCATCAACGGCGCGCTCGGTCTGATTTTGCTGTTCATGTTCGGCAACGGCCTGCGCCAGTTGATCCGCAAACGCAAGCACAAAGAAAGCGGCTCGCGGCTGTCGCTGCGCATGACCGCGCTGGTCAGCGGTTTCACGTTGCTGCCGATCTCAATGGTGTTCGGATTCTCGGTGTGGCTGATCTATAGCGGCATCGACAGCTGGTTCGACGTCGGAGTAGACAACGCGCTCAACAAGGCGATGGAACTGAGCCGCTCCTCAGTGGATCTGCAAATGCGGCAACTGCGCGTGCAGGTCGAGCGCATGATGCGCGAGCCGCTGAATGCCGATGATTACGAAGAGACCGCTGTGCGCATCAATGACCTGGTGACCAACAGCGGCGCGCTTGAGGCGATTTTACTGGACTCCGACAACACGATTCTGGCCTCACAGGGCGCCGAAGCGAGCATCCTGCCGGACTTGCCCGACGAAAGCGACAGAGCCGACGGCGAAGACCTCGGTCAAGTGGATGTGGATGTGGAGTTGGTCGATGTGGAACTGGTGGAGGTGCCTGACATCCTGCCGGATCTGCCGAGCGAAGCGCAGCTGCAATTGCTGCAGGAAAGCGGTGTCTACATGCGTCAGGACGAGCACTCCGAACATGGTGCCGTGATCCGCATTCTGCTGCAGGTGCCCGCCGAAGACCGTGACTTGCCGCTGGTGCTGCAAACCCTGTTCCCGATCTCCGAGCACCTGCTGAGTCTGGCCGGTAGCGTCGAGGCGGCCGCGGCCATTTATCAGCGCTTGCTGGAATTGCGCGTACCGCTTAAATACAACCTGACTTTCGTGCTGTCACTGGCGTTGTTGCTGGGACTGTTGTTCGTGTTCTGGGCGGCGCTATATACCGCGCAAATCATTCTGGCACCGATCCCGGAGCTGGCGCGCGGCATTGACGCGGTGGCGGAAGGCAATTACACCGATCGCCTGCCGGTCGGCCCGGATGACGAACTGGCGCAGTTGTCGCACTCCTTCAACGACATGATCAGCCGGCTGGCGCAGGCCCGCTACATCGCGGAAACCCAACGCAGCACCATTGAAGATCAGCGCGCCTACCTGCACACCGTGCTGAACCACCAAAGTTCCGGCGTGATCAGCGTCGATCACACCGGGCGGCTTAAAACCGCCAACCGCGCCGCGGAAACCATTCTGGACCTGAACCTTGACTCCTATCAGGGCCAGTCCATCGACGCGCTGCGCGAAGCGCACCCCAAGTTCGAGCCGCTGTGGAACCTGATCACACGACAACTGCACGAACAGACCGAACTGGAGCAGCAGTTGCAGTTGCGCTACGGCCAGCAGTTCCTGCATTGCCAAGGCGCGCTTCTGCCCAAAGATGCCGGCTGCGTGGTGGTGTTCGCGGACTCTACAGACTTGCTACAGGCGCAGCGGCTTGCGACCTGGGGCGAAGTCGCGCGACGACTCGCGCACGAAATCAAGAATCCCCTCACACCCATCCGTCTGTCGGCGGAGCGGGTGCAGCGCCGCCTGCAACCGGAACTCGACGACGAGGACGCCGACATGCTGCAGCGCGCCACCCAGACCATCGTGCGACAGGTCGATTCCATCAAGGCCATGATTGATGACTTCAGCGCCTACGCTTCCAGCCGCTCGGTGCTGGAACTGACCCAACTCAACGATCTGGTCGCCGAAGTGCGCGAGTTGTACCTGGGCCACAGCGAAGCCTGCAGCATGGAGGTCGCTTTGCATGAGTCGGGCGTATGGGTCAAAGCGGATCCGGTGCGCATCCGTCAACTGCTACACAACCTGATTAAAAATGCGCTGGAAGCGCAAAGCGCACAGGAGCAAGGCTCGGTGGTGGTGCGCACCACGGTGGAGAACGACATGGCCGTGCTGCACGTGGAGGATTCGGGGCCCGGCTTCAGCGACGAGATCATCGGGCGCGTGTTTGAGCCGTACATCACCACCAAACCGCACGGCAATGGGCTGGGACTGGCGGTCGTCGAGCGCATTGTCGAGGATCACCACGGCAATATTCGCGTATACAATAATCCGCAAGGGGGCGGCTGTGTTGAAGTGCAGATTCCACTGTCCGCCGACCCCGCCGATCCCCCCTCCGCCGCACAGGCTGCAGAATGACGCACGAAACCATTCTGATCGTTGATGATGAACCCGATATTCGGGATCAACTCTCCGACATTCTCTCTGATCAGGGCTATCATGTACTGCAGGCCGGGGAGGCCGCGCAAGCCCGCGCGCTGGCGCGTCAGCACGTGCTGGATCTGGTGCTGCTGGATATCTGGATGCCGGGCGAGGACGGCATGAGTCTGCTCAAGTCCTGGTGCCGCGACGGTGAAGAGTTCCAGATTCTGATGATTTCCGGCCATGGCAATATTGAGACCGCGGTCGAGGCGACCAAACTCGGTGCCTGGGATTTTCTGGAAAAGCCCTTCTCCATTGACAAGATTCTGCTGAGCGTGGAGCGCGCGCTGGACTACCAACGTGTGCTGCAGCGCAACATCACCCTCAGCCGCAGCCACGCCGCCAGTGAGCAACTAATCGGCAGTTCCTCTCAGATGCAGCAGGTATCCGAACAGGCGCAACGGCTCGGCGGCGATGACGCGCCAGTGCTGCTGTGGGGCGAAATTGGCTGCGAATTTCAAGCGGTGGCCCAGCAAATTCACCTGCACAGCAACCGCAAGCAGCGCCTGCTAGTGGACGCCAGCGGTGCGAATATGGAGGAGCGTCTGCTGCACGATCAGGATGAACGGCGACACTCCCTGTTGCTGGAGGCGCGCGACAGCACACTGTTTCTGAACCCGCTGACGCAACTGGAGCTGGACACCCAAAAGCGGCTGATGTCGATTTTCATCAACGGCCACATGCTGCGCGATGACGACACCGTGATTCCGATCACGGCCCGGCTCATCGCCGCCATCCACCAGCGCCCTGAAGATGCCGAGCAGCATGGCCTGATCGAACCGAAAGTTGCCGGCTGGCTGGCCGCCAATACCTTGTCCATTCCGCCACTGCGCGAACGGCTGCAGGATCTGCCGGAACTGGTCGCGCACTATGTGGACTATTACTGCTCTCGGGAAGATCTGCCACGGCGGCAGTTCCCGGATACCATCATCGGTCTACTGCGCCAGTACCCGTGGCCGCGCAATGTGCAGGAACTTCGCGAACTGATCTACCAGTTGCTCAACGACAGCGAAGGCGATGACGTGAGCGAGGAAGAGGTCACCGCTGCCTTGCAGGCGAGCGCGTCCGGCGTCAATTGCAGTCCGAAGCACCTCCTCAACATTCTTGAGGCTCCTTACAATGAGGCGCGCAAGGAGTTTGAACAGATTTACTACCAGTTTCATCTTCGCAACAGCGACGGGCGCGTGAAGGCGCTGACGCAAAGCACCGGCATGGAGCGCAGTTATCTGTACCGCAAGCTTCGCAGTCTGGGCCTGGAAATAAAGCAGCAACCCGCGGATTGAGGCGCAGCCACTTCCTATGCAAATTATCATTCTTGGTGCCGGACAAATCGGAAGCGCACTGGCTTTGGGTCTGGCGCGTGAAAACCATGACATCACGCTGATCGATCTCAAAGAGCAGCGGCTGAAGAACGTTGAGCAGCATGAGGATCTTCGCACCCTCAGTGGCAACGGCGCGCATCCGGTCATGCTGGAGAGCGCTGGCATTGAAGACGCCGACATGCTGGTCGCCCTGACCGAAAGCGACGAAGTCAACATGGTCGCCTGCCGCATTGCCGGCGAACGCTACAACACCACGCGCTGCATCGCGCGCGTGCGCTCCTCGGAATACCTCAAAAAAGAAGACCTCGACATGACTGAACTCATGTCGATCGACCTGCTGATCAGCCCTGAAATGATCGCGGCGAGACACGTGGAGCGGCTGGTGCGCCGCCCCGGTGCCCTGCATTCGGTCGAGTTCTTCGACGGTCGAGCCGAACTGGTCGCGGTGCGCATCCAGCCTGGCGCGCCGGCGGCCGGACGCACACTGGGCAATCTTTATGCCGAACTTTCTGATACGCAAATGTATGTCGCCGCGGTGTACCGCGATGAGCAACTAATGCATCTCGATGAGGAAATCCGCCTGCGCGCGCACGATGAAATGTTTGTGCTGGCACCAAAAGAACAGATTGAAAGCATCGTGCATCAAACGCGCACCCATCTACATCCGATTCGACATATTCTGATCGCCGGCGGCGGCAACGTCGGGTTCAGCGTCGCTTCACAACTGGAGCACACGCATCACATCAAATTGATCGAGCACGATGAGCAGCGCGCGCGCTATCTGTCGACGCATCTGGAAAAGACCTTGGTCATTCAGGGCAATGCCTACGACGAACGTCTGATGCTGAACGAAAACATCCGCGAAATGGACATCTTCTGCGCGCTGACCAACAATGAAGAAGCGAATGTGCTGGCCGCCATGGAGGCGCGCCGCCTTGGCGCGGACACCACACTGGCTCTGGTTAATCGACCCAGTTATATTGCCTTGGTGACCCGTTCCATTGATATCGCGATCTCGCGCCAGCAGGATACCCTGAGCGAGTTACTTGCGTATATCCGCCGCGGCGAAGTGCTGGCGGCCCACTCCCTGCATCGCGGCAGCGCCGAAGCGCTCGAAGTCCGGGCCAAGGACACCTCCCCGATCACGGAGAAACCCTGCGGCAAGTTGAAGTTCCCGGAAGGAGTGGACATCGCCGCGCTGCTACACGAAGACGAACTGGTGTTCCCGAATCCTGCCACGCGCGTGCAGCCGGGAGACCGCGTCATCATGTTTGTGTCGAACAAACGCCGGATGCGTGAACTGGAGAAACTGTTCCAGGTCAGCGCCACTTTTCTGGGATAAGCCGTCATGCCGATTCAGTTCCGGGTTGTCCAGCGCCTGCTCGGCTACCTGCTGACGGCGTTCAGCCTAACTATGCTGCCTGCCCTGAGCGTCAGTCTGGCGCTCGACGACGGCGAAGCATTCGCGTTTCTGTACGCCTTCTTTCTGCTGTTTCTGATGGGCACCGCGCTGTGGGCGCACGCCGCGCACCGCGCACCGCGCACCCAAGCCTTGCGCTTGCGCGACGGCTTCATTGTGGTGGCGCTGTTCTGGCTGGGACTGGGTATGGCCGGCTCCATTCCCCTGTATGTCTCACCCACCCTCAATCTCAGCGGCTCCGATGCGATCTTCGAGGCGGTCTCCGGGCTGACCACCACCGGAGCGACCGTACTCACCGGCCTCGATGCACTGCCACCTTCCCTGCTGTTCTATCGGCAATTCCTGCAGTGGGTCGGCGGCCTCGGCATCATCGTGCTCGCCGTCGCCATCCTGCCGCTGGTCGGCGGCGGCATGCAACTGTATTACGCTGAAGCGCCGCACGGGTTGGCCGAACGCCGCCTGACACCGCGCATCACGCAAACGGCCAAGGCATTGTGGTACCTGTATTTGACGCTGACGGTGGCCTGCGGTCTGGCCTTCTGGGGCGCGGGCATGAGCTGGCTAGACGCGGCCGGGCATGCGTTTTCCACCATTGCTATTGGTGGATTCTCAACGCATGATGCGAACCTGGGCTACTTCGACAGCACGCTGATCGAGGCGATCGCCATCGTGTTCATGCTGCTCGCCGGTGCCAGTTTCGGACTACATTATCTGGCGATCAGCCAGTTTTCAGCACATTTCCGCCGCGAAGAAGACGGTGCCTATCACCTGAGGCTCAACAACCGAACGTTGAGCACCTGCGTCAAGCGCAGTTTCGGTGCTTATCTGAAAGACGGAGAGTTTCGTGGCTATATTGCAATCCTGATTATCATCGCCGTCATCTGCATCGGCTACCTGTGGCTGGTTGACTTTCACGATAATCCCTCAGACACCCTGCGGCACGGCCTGTTTCATGTGGTCTCTATCGCGACCACCACCGGCTACACCACTACCGGTTACGCCCTCTGGCCCGCGTTCGCCTCCACGCTCCTGCTGACTACCTGCTTTGTCGGCGGCTGCGCCGGCTCCACCGGGGGCGGCATGAAAGTGGTTCGGTTCCTGCTCTTGATTCGCCACGGACGACGCGAATTGCTGCGCATCATTCACCCGACCGCACAGTTGGCCGTGCGCCTGGGCAACCGCACCATTTCTCCCGCAGCGCTGCAGGCGGTGTGGGGATTCTTCGCCATGTACATCGCGGCATTCGTCATCCTGATGCTACTGATGATGATGACCGGCGTGGATCACCTGACCGCATTTTCAGCGGTTGCAGCCACGCTGAACAATCTGGGTCCGGGGCTTGGCGATGTGGCGGATAACTATGCGTCCGTCACCGATGCGGGCAAGGCGATTTTGTGCCTGAGCATGCTGCTCGGACGACTCGAAGTCTTCACTCTTTTGATCATTATGACGCCAGCATTCTGGCGGCGCTGATCGTCAGTCCAGAACAGCACTCAGGTCCTCACACAGAGGATCTTCAATTACACATTTCCCTGTCAGATAACAGCACAGGGCTGCAGGATAGCAACGCAACGCTTGATTACCTTCCATAGATACCTGTTCAAACTTTGTGCGAGTAGTGCAGAACGCCTCCATCTTTAGATGCTTGGCATAAAGGTCTTCAAGGCATGTTGTTCCTTGCGGGATGAGAGAATCTTGTCCGACCATTTCACTTCCACGCACCATTGGGGTTTTTGAGTAGGAGCAAGACGCACCAGATCCACCTCACCTCCCTGCCAACGCGCATAGTGAAACTTCAGACCACTATGAAACCACTGCGCGAAAATGGCCGTTTCAACCAGCGCGCCGATCTTTTCGGGATTTTCAGACACAGTACCGAACAACGCCGCATACAGCGATGGGTTGGTGACATACACCTTGAACCTGTGGACCCGCTTGAAATGGCGGGCGTTCTCATCAATACGATGCATCACCGCGATCAAAAACGAGGCCTCAAGGAACTCCAGATACCGTTTTACTGTCTCTTTGCTGACCCCTGATTCCTGGGACAAGTCCTGCAGGGAAACCTCCTGTCCTGTATTGAAGGCCATGATGAGGAAGAACCTCCACAATTCCTGTGTGTCCTGAATCCCGTACAGACTCGGCATATCGCGTACAAGCACTTTGTCCAGAACGTCGCGCGCCACAAAACACGCATCTCGTGTTCCGCAACCCCGCCAGAAAACAACTCCGGCGCTTTTTTCAACACATTCAATATTTCCGGGAACCCTCCCTGATTCAGGTACATTTTTAGAAATAAGAAGAGAGCGCTATTCTTATTTATTTTTATTTCAATTCACAATAGTTGTCAACCACTTATTTTTATGAAATTAATAAGAAAGGTGTGCCTTCCTTATTTTGCTATTTTTAGTCCCCTCTTCGATAATTTATTGGCGCGCAGTAAAGATCGCTCTGCACGTCTCCGGGAAAACTCTAAATGCTGCGTATTTCTATCAACCCTGAACTCTTCCGGCTTATATAATTTAGGCACCTTACTCACCTGCCACTGACACGCATGAAAGCCTCGCTCACAACATTCATCGTGGCACTCTGCCTGCTTCCCTCTGCGGCCTTCGCCCAAAACATTCAGCCGGCCTTGATATACGGCGAAGGCACTTTAGATTGTGTCAAGATGGACCGGTCATTCAACCAACTCGCTTATGAAGGTGCCATGCGGTTTGCAAGCGAGGCTGGCATTAATTTCGCCGAGTATGCGGTTCCTGATCCATCAGTACGCGAAACCGTCATCCGCGGGGCCGCTCAAAATGCCACCATTGTCATCACCCTCGGCTTCTCACATGCCGAAGCCATAAGTACCATCGCCCAGGAATTCCCGGACGTTCAGTTTGTGCTGGTAGATGCCGTGGTGGCCTTGCCCAATGTCCGCTCAATCCTGTTCGATGAGCCTGAGGGCTCCTTTCTGGTCGGCATGGCGTCTGGAATGGCGACACCTACAATTTCCGGCTGGGCGTGGACTGGTCAGCCGCAGACTTTCTGGCGGGAGGGGCCATTGGTTTCGGAGAAGGCGAAGTCACGCACGAAGACCATGATGGCCTCGGCGATCTGAAGAGTAGTCTGGGCATGAGTTTGATCTCGTTCGGCGTCAGTCGCGCCATCACGACCTGGGGAAATGCGGAAATCCACCTGAAGGGCGACGCGCTGGCAGCGCGCATGGATCTGGATAATCCGGAAAACATCCCCGGCATGCCGGATCGGGTCGATACCAGCTGCTTTCGGCTGGAACTGGAAGGCCGCTGGGAGGAAACGCTGGATTCCGTTGCCACCATGGAGCGCAACATCACGCTCAGCGCTCGCAAAGACGGCGGCGATGTCGATGTGGGTACCGGCATGGAACTGGACGGGCAGCTGAATTACATCGACGCGGCGCGCGGCATGGAAGCGAGCGTGCAGGCGCGGACCTTATTCGGTGAGAACAGTTACCACGAGTGGGGCTTGGGCGGCATGCTCCGTTTCGCGCCGCAAGGGACTTCCTCCGGTTTATCCGTCACACTAAATCTGGACTGGGGCACCTCCAGGAACGACTTTGGTCTCTTTCTGCAACTCCAGTATCGACCCTCGCTACTACCCTAAGCACTAACGGCCCCCTGCGGGGGCATTCATTTAGTCTCTGTTCCCTGATGCCTCGCCTGTCCCAACACTGGAACCAACGTGAAGCGCCACGTACCGCGAGTCAGACTGCGAGCGCGCTGTCCGTCAACATCTGGCGTCTGGCCAGTGACGGCCTGCTGAAACTGGAAAACGAGGGCTTTGAGACCGAGACCTGGTCGCAGCGCCTCGACGTTATCGGGCATTTCTCCATCTTCGCCGCGCATCTGGTCGACCGCACCGCGCAACAGCACCTCGACGGTGACGCGCGACAGAAACTGCTCACCGCGCTGATCCAGCATCTGGCCACACTAATGCAGGACAACCGCCTGCAGGCGGATGGCGAAGGCGCGCATGACGCCGCCTTCATCGCGCAGTTCAATAGCTGGTCAGAACGCTACGCGCCGTGCGACTGGTCGGAGCAGGAAGGTCCGGGATTCAGTTTGTGCCGCGAACTCGGCGATGCCGTCGCCGCGTGCATGGGCGCGCACGACAATGCGTGGATCGCCACGTATGTCATTGATCGGGAAGCACCGAGACTGGCCAAAGCCTTGGCGTGCAGTCTGCGCAATTTGATGCCGGCGCGCAAGCCCGGCTGAGATTCAGGACGCGGCCTTCCAGTTCTCGAAGTTGCCGACTTCCTTTTCCTGCCCGTCCTCGTAACCCGCAGTATAGGCGTCCGTGACACGCTGCTCTTCACGCTCCGGGTGTCCAAGATAGCCGCCTTGCCAGCCCAGAATGTACTCCGGGTCCACACCCATCTCTTCCATGCGTGAGGTAGCGTCGCGATAGGTTTGATCCATGAAGTGCTCTTCTATGCTTGATTTGAATTGCGCATTTTATAGCACAGCGAAAACTGCCCTGGCTAAAATACACCGCCATGTCCTCCCGTATTGGCCTGTGGGTCTATTCCGCACTGTTCGCCATCGGTGCCCTGCTGGTACTGATCTATCTCGCCCTGTTCGACAATCCACCTTATCCGCCGGTGCTCCCGGTTGCCTACTGGTTCTCCCTGCTGTGCTATATCGGAGTCCTCTGGTTGTTGCGCGCGCTGGCTCGCGGGGAACGTAATCGCAGACAGATCCCGCTTGCGATCGGCATCACCGCCATCATCACGCTGAGTCTGCATCTGGCCGGCCACGTCGGCGAGCAACAGCGTCAGGCGGAACTGCAGCAACGCCATCTCACCGACTAGTCTGATGCTTCACTTGCACGACACGCTGGCGCAGGAAAAGCGCCTTTTCGAGCCGCTTGATTCGCAGCAGGTGACCCTGTATGTGTGCGGCCCCACCGTCTACGATCACATCCATATCGGCAATGCCCGACCACTGATCGTCTTCGACGTGCTCGCGCGCGTGCTGCGCGCGCACTACCCAAAGGTGCGCTATGCCCGCAATCTGACTGACATTGACGACAAGATTCTGGACCGCGCGGCCGAGCAGGGCTGCAGTTTTGACGAACTGACCGAGCGCTACATTCAAGCGTTTCACGAGGTCTGCGCGGCGCTGGGAGGACTGGAGGTTGACATTGAGCCGCGCGCCACCGAGACCATCCCGGGGATGCTACGAATGATCCAGACTCTGCTGGATTCCGGCCACGCATATGAGGCCGAGGGACATGTGCTGTTCGCGGTCGGCTCTTGCGACGATTATGGCGCGCTGTCGCATCGTCGTCTGGAAGACATGCGCGCCGGTGCGCGCGTGGATGTCGCCGACTACAAACGCGACCCCGGCGACTTTGTGCTGTGGAAGCCTTCCAGTTCGGAGCAGCCCGGCTGGGACAGTCCCTACGGACGCGGTCGCCCCGGCTGGCATCTGGAATGCTCCTGCATGATCGACGAACATCTCGGCGGCACCATCGACATTCACGGCGGCGGCCAGGATCTGATCTTTCCGCACCACGAAAATGAACGCGCGCAAAGTCTCTGCGCGCATCCGGGCGAGGAGTTCGTGCGCCACTGGATGCACAACGGCTACGTCACCGTCGACGGCGAGAAGATGGCCAAGTCCGTCGGCAACGTCCGACAGGTGCGCGACCTGCTGCGCGAACATCCGGGCGAGGTGCTGCGCTTCGCGTTGCTGAGCGCGCATTACCGCAAACCCCTGAACTGGACCGACGCCTTGCTGAAGCAGGCGCGCCAGAGTCTGGACCGGCTGTATCGGGCTTGGCAGGAGGCCGAAGCGCCGCAAGCGGAGGGAGCCGCGCCCGATGGCGCGCTGATGGCGGCACTGGACGATGATCTCAACACCCCGCTGGCGCTGCAGTGCCTGCAACATGAAGCCAACGTCTTGCAGCATCTGGAGGGTACCGCGCGCGAGGAGGCCGCGCGGCGACTGCACGCCGGCGCTGATCTGCTAGGCTTGATGCGTCAGGAGGCATCCGCGTGGTTTCACACCAGCAATACTGACGATGCGCTGGATGATGCGAGCATTGAGGAGCAGCTGCGCGAGCGAACCGAGGCGCGCACGCGCGGTGATTACGCCGAAGCCGATCGCATTCGCGACCAGTTGCTGGAAGCTGGCGTGGTGGTCGAAGACCTGGCCGACGGCAGTCACTGGCGCCGCATCAGGTAGACTGAACCCTGGTTATCGACCCCCTTGTAGCTTATGTCTTCATTATTTGCCACCCGCGTCAGTGTCGAACAGGTCGAGGAAGGCGACCAGTTGGCACCAAAATTCGACGAACATGGCCTGATCCCAGTCGTCACGACCGACTATGAGACCGGCGAATTGCTGATGCACGCCTACCAAAACGCAGAAGCTCTGGAGAACACCATCCGCAGCGGTGAGGCCTGGTACTACAGCCGCAGCCGCGATTGCCTGTGGCACAAGGGCGCAACCAGCGGTCTGGTGCAGAAAGTGCGTGAACTGCGCATTGATGATGATCAGGACACCGTTTGGCTGCGGGTGACCGTGGCACAGTCCGGTGCCAGCTGCCATGTCGGCTACCGCTCATGCTTTTACCGCCGCGTGCCGTTTGGCGAGGCGGCCGGCGGCTCGTTGGAATGTCTGGAGCGCGAAAAGACCTTTGATCCCAAGGAAGTCTACGGGGACGCGGAGAACCCCACGCAACTGTAACTGAACACCATGGTCGCAGTGGCCCGACAACTGTGGACGCGAAACTTCACGCCGTTTTTTATTGTTCAGCTCACCGGTGCTTATAACGACAACGTCTTTCGCAACGCGCTAGTCGCCCTGCTCACATTTCGGGTGGTCGACCTCGCCGGCTTCGGCAGCGCCGAGTTAATCGCCGCCAGTGCTGGCATCTTCATTCTGCCGTTCCTGCTGTTTTCCGCCACCGGCGGCACGCTGGCGGATCGCTTCCCGCGCCACACGCTGATTCGCTACATCAAACTCGCCGAAGTCGTACTGATGGCGCTCACCTGGCTCGGCTTCGTAC
The DNA here is from genome assembly GCA_965199755.1 of uncultured candidatus Poriferisulfidus sp. Classification (GTDB taxonomy): domain Bacteria; phylum Pseudomonadota; class Gammaproteobacteria; order Poriferisulfidales; family Poriferisulfidaceae; genus Poriferisulfidus. The sequence goes on from CBDASZ010000001.1 coordinate 37,125, forward strand.
TTGAATCGATTGGCTTTCTGTTCGCCATTCTGTTTCTGACCGGCCTGCAATCAGCCTTGTTCGGCCCGATCAAATACGCCATCCTGCCCAGCCTGCTCTCTCCCCAAAACCTGTTAATCGGCAATGCCTGGGTGGCCGCCGGCACCTTCGCCACCATTCTCGCCGGCACTTTATGCGGCACCCTGCTGATGGCGGTCGATGGCGCAGTGCACTGGGTGCCGAGCCTGCTGGTGCTGTTCGCCGCCATCGGCTACGCCAGCAGCCGATACATCCCGACGCAAACCCCAGCCGGTGCCAGTTCCAAGGATCCGCTCAATCCAATTCATGCGACCGGACACATTCTGCACGTCGGTCTGGCGCAGCGACCGCTGGCCTGGCTGATCGTCGCCATCAGCGGTTTTTGGATGCTCGGCGTCGGCGTCCTCACGCAGCTACCGGTGCTAGTGCGCGACTCACTCGGCGGCGATGAGGTGGCGCTGGCGATGGCACTGGGTATTTTCAGTCTGGGGGTCGGACTCGGAGCTCTGCTGTGCAATCTGTGCCTGCGCGGACGCTCGCATCCGCGCCTCGCGCCGGCAGCGGCTCTGCTGATAGCGGTCGGGTTTTGGCTGCTGGCCCAGGTCGAGCCAGTCACCGCCGAAGGGGTTTACGGACTGCTGGAGACACCGCAAGGCCAGTACGCCAGCGCGGCTCTGCTGTTTCTGGCTATAGCCGGCGGGTTTTACATCGTGCCTCTGTACGCGCTGCTGCAGCAACGTGCCGAAAACGCGCAGCGCGCCAGAGTCATCGCCTGCAACAACATTGTCAACGCTCTGGCCATGGCGCTGGCCTCCGGCATAACCATCATGATCTACCAGTCCGGCGGCACCATTGAAACGCTGTGGCTGAGCTTGGCCATCTTCACTGCCGTCGGCGGCATCGTGCTGCTCAACTTCACCGGCGGCAGCCTGCGCCGGCTGTTGCTGCGGCCTTTCATACAACTGGAAACCTGCGATAAATGGGACCTGCCGCACGGCTGTCTGGTGTTCACGCGCCATGCGAATCGCGCGACCGTCTGGGCACTGGCCGCCACCCTTCAGGGTCGCCTTGAGATCCACGCCCCAGCCTCCATGCCCCGGCCCGGAATACTGGCGCGATTCGTGATCTTCAAACATCGGGACACCAGCAGCAATGACGTGCAGAGACCGTCGCCTGATGCACGCAGCCGCGCCGCCATCATCCTGCCGGACCCGGAACACCCGGAATTGCTGCTGACGCTCATGCGCCGCACGTGCGCTCACGCGACGCATCCCATCGCGGTCGCCAGTGTCAGTGGACCCGCCCGACGCGGCCTGCTTCGCCGCCCGCACATTCGGGTGCATGTTCAGAAATGCACACTGCCGCCGCACTCAGAGGACGAGGACGTGGCACAGACGGCGCGGCGTGAATCCTATGTAGTCTACGACAGCTTATGCGCGGCCGAATACCGCGTACGCGAGCGTGATGAAAGCACCTTGCAATCCGTATATGCCGCGGCGAAACGCTACGGCATGGGCCAGACGGTGCTGGATGATCAGAGTCGCAAACTGAACTACCGGGACTTGCTGCGCGCGATTCAAGCCATGGCGCTGCTGCTGTGCCGCGCCGTGCCACAGGAAGAGGATACGGTGGGCGTGTTGCTGCCCAACGTCGCCACCACACCGATTGTGTTTCTGGGCTTGCACGCGGCAGCGCGGACTCCTGTCATGCTGAATTACACCGCCGGCAATGACAATGTGCGCAGCGCCTGCAATACCGCGCAACTGCGCTACGTGCTGAGCTCGCGCCAGTTCATCGAGAAAGCCGAACTACAATCTTTGGCTGAGGCCGTGGAGGGCCAATGCACCGTAGTGTATCTCGAGGATCTGGTGCCGCAACTTACGCTCGGACTCAAACTGCGCGCCGCATGGCGCGCCCTGCACCCGCCACAGGCCACGCCCGTCAACGAAACGGCCGTGGTGCTGTTTACATCGGGCTCCGAAGGCCATCCCAAGGGCGTGGTGCTCAGCCACCGCAACCTGCAACGCAACCGATGCCAGGTGGAATCGATACTGGACTTTACATCGCGCGATCGCGTACTTCTATCACTACCGCTGTATCACTCATTCGCACTGGGTGTCGGCTTGCTGATGCCGCTGACGCTCGGCATGCGCTGCCTGCTGTACCCCAGCCCGCTGCACTACAAGCAGATCCCGAATCTGATTCAGAGCCACGAGATCACCATTTTCTTCTCCACAGATACGTTTTTGAATAATTACGCCCAGCACGCCAGCAAGACGCACTTCCAGAGCCTGCGCCTGTTAATCGCCGGAGCGGAACCGCTCAAGCCTAGCACCCACGAACTCTGGAAGACACGCTTCGGCGTTGACATCTGTCAAGGCTACGGCGTCACCGAAACCTCACCGGCGGTCAGCGCCAACACCCCGATCTGCGCCCACCCCGAATCCGTCGGACGGCTGATGCCGGCGCAGGAAGCGCGGCTGGCACCTCTTGAAGGCGACGATACGCCGGATCGCGGCCGCCTGATGCTGCGCGGCCCCAATGTGATGCGCGGCTACTGGATGCCGGACGCGCCACGGGTCCTGGTACCGCCACCGGATGGCTGGCATGACACCGGCGACATCGCCGAGTTTGATGCCATTGGTTTTCTGTACTTGCGTGGACGCGCCAAGCGCTTCGCCAAAATCGGCGGCGAGATGGTGTCGCTGGCGCACGTCGAGCAAAAAGTCGCCGAAGCATGGACGCAATACGCGCATCATGTCTGCGCGGTGCGCCACTCCAACCGCGGCGAAACGCTGGTGCTTCTGACAACCCACCCGCAGCCGGATCACAGTGAATTGCGGGAGGAGTTGCGGGAGAAAGGCTTGTCCAACCTGGCCCATCCGCGCCACCTGCTGTCGGTTGAAGAACTGCCGCTGCTCGGCAGTGGCAAAGTGGATTTGCGCCGCGCCCAGGAACTGGCGCAATCGGTGGTGCTAGACTAGGGGAATAATCGGAGCAGGAAATCAACCTGCGGGAGTTTTCGCACTCGACCATGCTTGGGAAAACTTTTGAGCCATCATTCGATCTGTTCGTGATCGCAATGGATGTGCTGGCGTCCGCCTTTCTGCTGTTTATTGGCAGTTTGCTGTTGCTGGCGATGGTGATGTACATCAGCGATGTCACCCAGACCCGGCATGCGGTACGGCGCAACTATCCCGTCATCGGGCGCTTTCGCTACCTGTTCGAACATCTGGGCGAATTCTTCCGGCAATATTTCTTCGCCATGGACCGCGAAGAGATGCCCTTCAACCGTGCACAGCGCTCATGGGTGTACCGCGCCAGCAAGAACCTCAACGACACCGTGCCGTTCGGCTCCACCCGCGACCTGACCCGCCCCGGCGGCATCCTGTTCGTCAACGCCCCTTATCCGGACCCGCCTAATACCGACCCGGTCGATCCGCAAGTAATCGGCCCGGACTGCGAACAGCCGTATGAGACCGATCATTTCTTTCACATCTCCGGCATGAGTTACGGTGCCATCTCGAAAGTGGCCGTGCAGGCGCTGTCGCACGGGGCGGCGAAAGCGGGCTGCTGGCTCAACACCGGCGAAGGCGGCGTCTCCCCATATCATCTTGAAGGCGGCGCGGATCTGGTGGTTCAGATCGGCACAGCGAAATACGGCGTGCGCGACGAGCAGGGAAATTTCTCTATGGACCGGCTCCAGGAACTCGCCGAGCTCCCGCAAGTGCGCATGTTCGAGATCAAATTGTCACAAGGTGCCAAACCCGGCAAGGGCGGGTTGCTGCCAGCCTCCAAGGTGAGTGCCGAAGTCGCGCGCATCCGCAACATCCCGGAGGGGAAAAGTTCCGTCAGCCCCAGCCGCCACGCCGAAATCCGCAATGCCGATGAGTTGCTTGACATGGTCGCGCTGATTCGCGAAACCACCGGGCGTCCGGTCGGCTTCAAGGCCGTGCTCGGCTCCGAGCAGGCGGCGGATGAGTGGGTGGAAGCGATCCTCCGGCGCGGGACCGCATCCGCCCCGGACTTTATCACCATCGATGGCGGCGACGGCGGCTCTGGCGCAGCCCCCATGCCGCTGATTGATTCGGTGGGCCTGCCATTGCGTGAAAGCTTGCCAATGCTGACTGACCGGCTTGCGCAAAGCGGCCTCAACAAGCGCATACAGGTGATTGCTTCCGGCAAGTTGATTACGCCGATGGACGCCGCGTGGGCCTTGTGTCTGGGTGCGAATTTTGTGAACTCGGCGCGCGCCTTCATGTTCGCACTCGGCTGCATTCAGGCCTTACAATGCGACCGCAATACCTGCCCGACCGGGGTCACCACCCACAACCCTCAATTGCAGCAAGGACTCAACCCGCAAAACAAGACCAATCGCGTCGCGCATTTGTCCGCCAATATGGAAGCGCAAGTGGAAATGATCGCGCATTCCTGCGGCATCAGTTCGTCGCGCCATTTCGACCGCTCTCACGCACGGGTGGTGCAGCCTGGTGGGCTTAGCATATCACTCGAAACGCTGTACACCAACAACCGGGCCGCATAAACATGATCCTCGGTTCCGCCCTGTTTATCGTCGCTGTCTTGCTGGTGCTCGGTCTGCTGCTGCGGCCACTGGCCAACCGTCTGCTGCTGCCCTTCGAGGCGCTGCTGCTGGCGCTCGGCTTCGCCTTCGGCAGCCTTTACGTCGACGCCCAGCAACTCGGCATTGAGCCTGATGTACTGCGCACCTTGGTGTTCTACGTGGTGCTGCCAGTGCTGATCTTCTCCACCGCCTACAGTATCAATGCGCCGCAACTGGCGCGCAATCTGCTGAGTCTGCTGATTCTGGCCGTGCCGGTGGCGCTTATCTCGCTAGCATTGAGCAGTGTGCTGATCTACTACGGTATCGGGCATCCGAGCGGCTTCCCCTGGCTCGCCGCGCTACTCACCGGCACCATGCTGATGGCCACCGACAACCGTGCGCTGCGACACACCTTCGAGCATCTGGGCCTGTCGGATGAATTGCGGGTGCTTATCAACGGCGAGGATCTGCTCAACAACGCCACCAGCATCGTGCTGTTCACCTTGATTTTGGGCTTCGCCACACAAGGCATGCCGACGCCGAGCCAGGTGATGGGCTTTCTGGTCTGGAACGTACTCGGAGGCATCCTCATCGGGTTGATACTGGGTTTCATCGCGCTGGTCTTTCTGCGGATGCGCAAGCCTGAAACGGTCGAGCGCGCCATCCTGACCGTGCTGGTTGCCCATTTGTCCTATCTGGTGGCCGATCAGTTGCTGGGGGCCTCCGGGGTGCTGTCGGTGCTGATTGCCGCTTTGATCATGGGCCGCACCATGCACGAGGATCTGTACGCCGCGCACGATGACTTCGTCGATGAGTTCTGGCATCTGAGCGCCAGTTTGTCAGGCTACCTGCTGTATGTGGTTCTGGGTCTGCTGATTACGTTGGATCTGAACCTGTTTAGCGATCGCTGGCTGGCGATTTTGATTGGTGCCGGTGCCGTCGTGCTGGCGCGCATTGTCGGACTGGCGGTGATCATGCCGATTCTGGTCCAGCGCCACAGCCATCTGATCGACGTCGCCCACCACAACATCCTGTTCTTCACCGGGACGCGCGGCGCGGTGACGCTCGGTCTGGCACTGAGTGTGCCGCCGGATCTGGAGTATTACTGGACCATTGAGGCGATCGGGTTTGGGGTCGTGCTGCTGACCCTGCTGGCGCAAGCGCCCTTCCTGGAATTGTTCCGCAAGAAGAAAAAAAACGGTCTCGAAACTGATCCCACAGGAACCTGAGCCATCACGCTTGGGCAGTTTCTCCGTTAATTCCCTATAATTAGACTCCGCATAGGGGGCCAAACAGTGGAGCTGGCTTTAAAACAACGGCTGCTGGGTGCCGTAGTCCTGATTTCCATCGGCATCATTGTGATTCCGATGCTCCTCGACACCACGCCGCAGGAACCCGTCGCACCGCTGGCGACCACTCAGGTCGAGCAGCTGACTTTCACGCACCAGTCACTGCCGGAGGCATTGCCGTCGGAAGTTCAGGAAGTGTTCCCGGAACAGGACCCGCTCACCGCATCCAGTGATGAACGGCGCGAGAAATGGTTTGTGCAGGTCGGATTGTTCGCCGATCAAGGCAACGCGAAAAAACTGCAGGTACGCATGAAGGAAGCGGGCTATCGCTCCGAGTTGGTCGCACAAGAGCGCGACGGCAAACAAATGCAACTGGTCTGGGTAGGCCCCTACTACTCGCAGTCTGAAGCGGAACATGTGCTGCAGGGAATCAAGAAGAAAGCCGCACTGACGGACGCACATAAGGGCTGGGTCGTCAAACAACTGTGAGCGTTCTTGGGGCGACCATTCTGGACGTGGTGATCACGGCCATCCTCCTGATTTCCGGGACCCTGAGTTGGGTGCGCGGCTTTGCGGAAGAACTGGTGACCCTGCTGTGCTGGGCGCTGGCGCTGTTCGTCGGCATTCAGTTCGCCGAATTTGGCGCGCAATTCATCCCTGAGTCCTGGGACACGGTCAGCATCGGCGGGCGGCACTACGGACTGAGTGAGTTTCACACGCTGTTCGCCGGTTTTGTGCTGGTGCTGATCACCTTCATTCTGGCCTCACAACTGCACCGACTGCTCGACCCCCTGATGCAAAACAATATCATGCGCCGCGGCAACCGCGCGATCGGCTTTGTATTCGGACTGGTGCGCGGCAGTGTCGTAGTACTGATGCTGGTGCTGATTCTCGGCACCACCACGGTGCCGCAATCCGGCTTCTGGCAGGAATCCCAACTGATCCCGTACTTCGTCGGTGCCGCGCAGCACATCATCGACTGGATGCCGGAAAGCTGGCACCATTATTTCCACTACCCCGCGGCCACGGCGGTATAACGGAGACCCTTATGTGCGGACTGATTGGCATCGCCGGGCACTCACCGGCGGCGGAACCCCTCCACGAAGGACTCACCGTGCTGCAGCACCGCGGTCAAGACGCCGCTGGACTGACCACCTACGACGGACAAGACCACTTCCATGAGGTGCGCGGCAATGGACTGATCCGCGATGTATTCCGCGGCAAGAAAATGTCGCGCCTGAAGGGCAATATCGGCATCGGTCACTTGCGCTATCCGACCGCCGGCACCGAAAAGTCCGAAGAAGCGCAGCCGCTGTATGTCAATTCGCCCTACGGCATCGCGCTGGCCCACAACGGCAATCTAATCAACACTCGCGAACTGCGGCTGGAGTTGTTCCGTGAAGACCGTCGCCACATCAACACCGAATCCGACTCCGAAATTCTGCTGAATGTGCTGGCGCATGAATTGCTGGAGCAGCCTGAGCCGCAGTCGAATGATCCGCAGAGTGTTTTCCGCGCCGTCAGTGCCGTCAATCGCCGCTGCACCGGTGCCTACGCTGCGGTCTGCCTGATCGCGGGCTGGGGCATTTTGGCCTTCCGCGACCCGCACGGCATCCGCCCGCTGGTGTACGGCAAGCGCGAGACCGAGCACGGCCCGGAGCATATGGTGGCATCGGAAAGCGTCGCCCTCGACATGCTGGGATTCACGCTGGAACGTGATCTGTATCCGGGCGAAGCCATACTGCTGGGCCTTGATGGCAGCGTGCACAGTGAGATCTGCGGTACGGCGCAAAACCATACGCCATGCATCTTCGAGTATGTGTATTTCGCGCGACCGGATTCCGTGATGAATGGCATTTCGGTGCAGCGCTCGCGCATGCGCATGGGCAAGCGGCTGGCCAACCGGATCCTGCGCGAATGGCCTGACCACGACATCGATGTGGTGATTCCGATCCCCGACACCAGCCGCACGGCGGCGCTGGAGATGGCTTACCGACTGAACCGGCCGTATCGGGAAGGCTTCATCAAGAATCGCTACATTGGCCGCACCTTCATCATGCCGGAATCCACCATGCGCCGCCAGTCCGTGCGCCGCAAACTTAACCCGATTCGCAACGAATACGAAGGCACCAATGTACTGCTGGTCGATGATTCCATCGTGCGTGGCACCACCTCGCGCGAAATCGTGCAAATGGCGCGCGACGCCGGTGCCAACAAGGTGTATTTCTCATCCGCATCACCGCCGATCCGCTACCCGAACATTTACGGCATCGATATGCCCACCGCCAAGGAATTGATCGCGCATGATCGCAGTACACAGGAAGTATGTGACGCCATTGGCGCGGACCGGCTGATTTATCAGGATCATGCGGATCTGATCGCGGCGGTTCAGGAAGGTAATCCGGAATTGCAGCACTTCGACAGTTCTGTGTTCACTGGCGAATACATCACCGGCATCCCCGACGGATACCTTGATGAACTGGAACAGTATCGAGGCGCACGCGAACGTGCCACCTGAAACCATGAGTACGGCTGCTGAAATCACCTCCATTGAAGAGGAAGATCTGGTACACGCGCGCGAAGCCTGCGCACGTTTCCCGCAGTGCCACCACCATCCTGTCTGCATCATCAGCGTACGCGACCAGGTGATGAAACTGGTGGAGGACGATCAAATCGTGCAAACCTATCCGGTCTCCACATCCCGTTACGGCACCGGCGCTGAAGTCGACAGCTTCAAAACCCCGACTGGTGCGCACCGCATCGCCGAGCGCATCGGTGACGGCGTGCCGCTGCATACGATTTTCCGCGCCCGCGTGGCGCAACCTGAAATCGCTGAAGTGGAGATGCGCCCGCACCGCACCAAAGAAGATTGCATCACCACGCGCATCTTGTGGCTCGATGGACTGGAGCCCGGTCGCAATCAGGGCGGTGATGTGGACTCCAAGGAGCGCTTCATTTATATTCACGGCACCCATGAAGAAGGATTGCTCGGACAAGCCGCTTCAGTCGGCTGCATTCGTATGAGCGCCACCGATGTGGCGGAGTTGTTTGACCGGGTCCAGGTCGGAACCCTCGTGCTGATTCTGCCCACATGAGCGGTCTGGAGAAACGGCGGGCGCATCGCGCCGCGATGCTGCGTGACATTTTGGATGCCGCCATCGCGCGGGTCCGCGGCGACAGCGCGGTGCAGGAATGGCTCAAGGCCCATCCGGAAGCGGGCGGCGATCACTTGATCGCCATCGGCAAGGCCGCCTCGGCGATGGCCCGCGGTGCCTTGCAGGAAAGAGACTTCGTCCGTGGCCTTGTCATCACCAAGCACGACCATCTGGAAACGGATCTGGAGGGTGCCGCGCATATTGACTGTCTGGAATCCGATCACCCGGTGCCGGGTAGCGCTAGTCTGGAAGCCGGCCAACGACTGCTGGAATTTCTGGAGAAAGCGCCTGCGGATGCTTCGTTTCTGATCTTGATTTCAGGCGGCGCTTCAAGTCTGGTCGAGGCGCTTGCCCCGGGACTGGAACTTGATGATCTGCGTCGACTCACCGACCACTTGCTGAGCGAGGGACTGGACATAGCCCAGATGAACGCGGTGCGCCGTTCTATTTCGCGCATTAAGGGCGGACGACTGACGCATTATCTCAATGGACGCAAGACTATTGCGCTAATGATCTCTGACGTGCCCGAGAATGACCCGGCTGTGATCGGCTCCGGCCCGGTGACGCCGGAACCGGATACCACGCTTCCCGACGCGCTCAGTGCCTCCACGCTTGAAATTCTGGAGAAAGCGCAGCGTATACGCGCGCCTGATGCTAGTGCTTTTTCCAATCTGCAATCCTATATCGTTGCAACACTCGGAGACGCCAAGCTGGCGGCGATGGATTATGCGTATGAGCTGGACTACTCGGTGACCGCATATCCGCGATTTCTGGAAGGCGACGCGGAAGAGATCGGCTTGGCCTTGGCGCGACAGCTGAATGATTCATTCGCTGGCATTCATATCTGGGGCGGAGAGACCACTGTGCGGCTTCCCGAAAACCCAGGCCGCGGCGGGCGCAACCAGCATTTGGCGCTGGCAGCGGCCCAATTACTGGATGGTTATCGGCGCGTGGGGCTGTTGGCCTGCGGCACCGACGGCACCGATGGACCAACCGAAGATGCTGGCGGCGTGGTGGACGGCCACACTCTGAATTCTGGCCGGGAATTGGGCATGGATGCGCACGATTACCTTGCACGCGCCGACGCAGGCACCTATCTGGACGGCGTCGGTGGACTGGTGACTACCGGTCCCACAGGCACCAATGTTATGGATCTGGTGGTTGCGATCAAAGAGCACTAGACGCACAAGCATTGCAGCATACCATTAATGTTGATGTTATTTTTTACATCAAAGACAACCTTCATGAGTTGCATAGCCCTGTGGCATGGGGAAAATAAATATCCATATCAGGATCGCCTTCTGCCCAACCCTGCAGCCTTAGGTGCTGATCCCCTTGAATGATGGCAATAGCCCCATCTTCATTTTTCGAGAAACAAAGAACTTCTTCCGGCTCCATGCAATTCATAACTCTCATAGATTGAGTCACCAGCAGAATTTGTGCATCATAGAGGGAATTGAGCGATTGACAGACGTAATGCACTTCCATAGGGTGAATGCCATTTTCGGGGTCTTCTCAAATCGCAACTTCTTCTTCAAGTGCTTCGGAATTTCAAGCTCCACGGCCAACTCAAAACCCTTTGACACATCGGAACGTTGCCACACCAAATCCTGAAAATTATCCGTCCGCTTCCTTCCAGCCGCCTCCAATCCATCAGATACGAGATCACCCAAGAAAGTTACGACATCCAGTAAGTGTGCTTTTTCCGCTTGCGTTCAGCCCCACCATGGCATGAAAAGAGCCCAACGCCACATCCACATAACGCAGACAGCAGTAATTCAGGGCTTGAATTCGAGTAATCATGATTCAAATGCAACTCTGGCAGCTGATCAAGTCCCCTGTTGCGACACTGCCCGCACACCGGAAGCATCCGCCACCAGCCAACTGCCTTGCTCGTACCAGTCGCCAAGCACCACGCGCATAGCCTGTGCACCATCCAAGTCAAACTGATGCACGGCGGGCCGATGCGTATGACCGTGAATTAGCTGCCGCACTCCAAACTCCCGCATGACCTGACACACGGCCTGTTCGTTGACATCCATGATCTGCATCGACTTGCTGGCTACGGCCTGCGCGCTGACTTCACGCAAACGATTCGCCATGTGCTCCCGAACCCACCGCGGCAAAGCCCGGATCAGCATACGGCTTGCCGGATGACGGATGCGGCGGCGGTAGTTCTGGTAGGCGACATCATCCGTACACAGCAAATCCCCGTGCTCCAGCAACGTCGGCGTGCCGTAGAGATCCACCACCTGTCTTTGCGGCAACAGCGCTATACCCGAACGCCGTGCGAATGCTTTCCCCAGCAGAAAATCACGGTTGCCGTGCAGAAAATGCACCGTAACCCCGCTTTGCGTCAGTTCCCGCAACGCCGCCAGCGCGTCTTCCAATCCTTGCGCGCGATCGTCATCGCCAATCCAGGACTCGAACAAGTCTCCCAGAATGTACAAAGCCTCGGCACCGCGCGCCTCAGTGCGCAGAAAATCCTCAAACGCGGCAATTAAAGCCGGACGCTGCGCATCCAGGTGCAGATCTGCGATAAACAGAGAATATGACATTGCAACAGGGATCCGGCCCAACAGGCTCGTTGTAGAATTATAGGGGGAGGTCTTGCAAAGTCCTCTCCAGCTCCCCATATCTGTATGTGTAGGCGCTGTTTCTGTTATCCTTAAGCAGCCACGCACAACGTTTGGGCGGCGAAACTTATGAACAACATGCTCAAGAACCTGATTTTGTGGATCGCCATCGCCGCGGTGATGATGTCGGTCTTCAACAATTTCGCGCCAATCACGCAACCGCCAATCCAGTTGAGCTACTCGGACTTCATTGTCAGCATCAAGTCCGGCCAGATTCGCGAAGTCAACATCGACCCGGATGAGCGCACCATTACAGGCACCTTCCTGGACGGGCGCGACTTCACTACCACTGCGCTGCCTGACCCCAAATTAATGGACGACCTGCTGGCGAACAACGTGGTGGTCGCCGGCGAGCCGCGCAAGCAGCGCTCGTTGCTGATGGAAATTCTGATCAGCTGGTTTCCACTGTTGTTACTGGTCGGCGTGTGGATCTTCTTCATGCGGCAGATGCAAGGCGGCGGACAAGGCCGCGGTGCGCTGTCTTTCGGCAAGAGCCGCGCGCGACTAACTTCCGAGGATCAAAACAAGGTCACCTTCGCTGATGTCGCCGGTATTGAAGAGGCCAAAGAAGAAGTTCAAGAGCTGGTCGAGTTTCTGCGCGATCCTGAAAAGTTCCAGAAACTGGGCGGCAAAATTCCACGCGGCGTATTGATGGTCGGCTCCCCCGGCACCGGCAAAACCTTGCTGGCGCGCGCCATCGCGGGCGAGGCCAAGGTTCCGTTCTTCAGCATTTCCGGCTCGGACTTCGTTGAGATGTTCGTTGGCGTAGGTGCCTCCCGTGTGCGCGACATGTTCAATCAGGCCAAAAAGCATGGCCCCAGCATCATCTTCATCGACGAGATCGACGCAGTGGGACGGCATCGCGGTGCCGGACTTGGCGGCGGGCATGACGAACGCGAGCAGACGCTAAACCAGTTGCTGGTAGAAATGGACGGCTTTGCGGGCAATGAAGGCACCATTGTGATCGCCGCGACCAACCGCCCGGATGTACTGGATCCGGCCTTGTTGCGACCCGGCCGCTTTGATCGCCAGGTGGTGGTGCCGCTGCCTGACATTCGTGGCCGCGAGAAAATCCTGAACGTACATATGCGTCCAGTACCTACGCACAAGGATGTGGATGCCCAAGTCATCGCGCGCGGCACACCGGGATTCTCCGGCGCGGACCTTGCCAATCTGGTCAATGAGGCCGCCTTGTTCGCCGCGCGAAAAAACAAGAAAAAAGTCGAGATGAGCGACTTTGAAATAGCCAAGGACAAAATCATGATGGGTTCGGAGCGGCGCTCCATGGTGATGAGCGAGGACGAGAAGAAACTCACCGCCTATCACGAATCCGGTCATGCCATCATCGGGCGCATCGTGCCTGATCACGATCCGGTGCACAAGGTCACCATCATCCCGCGCGGACGGGCGCTTGGAGTGACCATGTTTCTGCCGGAAGATGACCGCTACAGCAATACGCGCCAGCGGCTCAACAGCCAGATCTGCACGCTGTACGGCGGCCGTCTCGCTGAAGAGATCATTTTCGGCGAGGAGCACGTGACTACCGGTGCGCAAAACGATATTGAGCGCGCGACGGATCTGGCGCGCAATATGGTGACCAAATGGGGCTTGTCAGGCAAACTCGGCCCGCTCGCCTACAGCGAGGAAGACAGTGAAGTGTTTCTGGGACATTCGGTGACCCGACACAAGACCATGTCGGACCGCACCGCACGCGCCATTGACGAAGAGATCCGCCACATTATCGAGTCCAACTACGAGCGGGCACGCACTATCCTGCAGGACAATATGGAAAAACTGCATGTCATGGCGAGCGCGCTGATGAAATACGAAACCATTGACAGCGAGCAGATCAAGGAGATCATGGAAGGCAATCCAGTCAGCCCGCCCGCCGGGTGGGACGACGACTCGACCGGATCGGACGGCGACGCCCCTTCCTCGGAACAACCTGAAACGGCGGACACCGACACCCCCATCGGCAAGACGGCGGAACAGTATTAGGCGCTGACGCCGGAAGTCGGCCATGCCCCGCAAGCATTTCGGTACCGACGGCATCCGCGGGCAGGTCGGACACGCGCCGATGACCCCGGATTTCGTGCTGCAACTCGGCTGGGCGATCGGTCAGGTGCTCGGCGCGCAGGACAATTCCCCCAAAATTCTGGTTGGCAAAGACACGCGCCAGTCCGGCTACATGTTTGAGTCGGCGCTGGAGGCCGGATTGTCCGCTGCCGGCGTCAATGTGCTGCTGCTCGGCCCGCAGCCAACCCCGGCGATCTCCTATCTGACACGTGAACTCGGCGGCTGCGCCGGCATTGTCGTATCCGCCTCGCACAACCCGCATCACGACAACGGCATCAAGATTTTCGGCGCGGACGGCTTCAAGTTGCCGGACGCGGTGGAGCAGGAGATTGAAGCCTGTCTGGAACGCCCCCTCACCATTCAGCCGGAATCCCTGCCTGGCAAGGCGCGCCGCGTCGTGGATGCCACAGAACGCTACCTGGAATTTTGCAAAAGCACCGTGGCTTCGGATTTTCGACTGGACGGTATGAAACTTTTGGTGGACTGCGCACACGGTGCCGGCTATCAACTGGCCCCTCAGTTGTTTCGCGATCTGGGCGCTGAAGTCATCGCGCTCGGTATCGATCCTGACGGGGTCAACATCAATGACGGCTGCGGATCAACCGTCCCGGAGTACGCCCAAGCGCAGGCGCGGAAACAGCAGGCGGACCTGGCAGTGATTATGGATGGGGATGGGGACCGACTGCTGATGATCGACGAACAGGGAGAGATTGCGGACGGCGATGACTTGCTTTATGTGATTGCGCGCTCGCGGCAGCAGCAAGACTGCCTGAATGGCGGGGTTGTTGGCACATTGATGAGCAATCTGGGACTGGAGCAGGCGCTGCAGCGATGTGACATCCCGTTCGTGCGCGCCGCGGTGGGCGATCGCTACGTGCAGGAGCAACTACGCGAGCGCAACTGGCAGATTGGCGGGGAAACTTCGGGGCATCTGATTTGCCGCGACCGCTGCTGGGCCGGCTGTGCGCTAATTGCGGCATTGCAGGTCTTGGAGGCTTTGCAGATCCTGCGCGCGCCGCTGTCTGAAATTCGCGCCGAGATCCACAAGTACCCGCAGGTCATGATTAATGTGCGATGCGATAACGGCCAAGGCATCAGTGATGCGGCCAAAGCGGCTGTCGCAGATGCCGAGCGCACCCTGAACGCGCAAGGGCGCGTATTGCTGCGGCCTTCCGGGACCGAACCGGTCATGCGGGTGATGGTGGAAGGCGAAGACGCGACGATGATCAATCATCTGGCACAGGACATCGCGGCCTCTATCAATACTGAAAACGGATGATTACTGCAGGTGCTTTGACCTGCCCTTATAATTCGCGCCGCGTTTATTCTTAAGTTTTACTGTTATGCCTCGGCCCACTGTTATCGCTGGCAACTGGAAGATGCACGGCGATCGCGCTAGTGCGCGCGCGCTTGCGCAGACGGTGGTCGCGGGCGCGGGTGAGGCACCGGATTGCGAGATCCTGCTGTGCCCGCCATACGTACACCTTTTGGACGTGCTGGAAGCAACAAAGAACAGCCCCGTCGGTGTCGGCGCGCAGAATGTATGCGATCAGACCCAAGGGGCGTATACCGGGGAAATTTCAGTTGGCATGCTGACCGAATGCGGCTGTGACGCGGTAATCATCGGCCATTCGGAACGCCGCCATGTCTATGGCGAATCGGATGAACTCATTGGCCGGAAATTCGCCCTGCTGCACCAATCTGCTCAGGAGAACCCCGACACGCCCCGCGCGATTCTGTGTGTTGGTGAGACTTTGGAAGAACGAGAAGCCGGACAGACTTTGGATGTTATCCGGGCCCAGTTGCAGCCTGCGTTGGATTGTCCTGAGGCCTTTCCTCGGGCGTGGATTGCTTACGAGCCGGTCTGGGCCATCGGCACCGGCGTGGCCGCGACTCCTGATATGGCGCAGGAAGTCCACGCGGCCATCCGTCAGGAAATGACGGATGCGTTCGGTTCGATTGCCGATGAAGTCATCGTGCTGTACGGCGGCAGCGTCAAGCCCGACAATGCGGGCGAGTTGTTTCCCATGCCTGACATCGACGGCGGTTTGATCGGCGGTGCCTCACTGGATGCCGACTCATTCCTTTCAATTTGTGAAAACGTGCGAAAATAGCCGCCCATGCTGTATACCACCCTGATCATTACGGCGGTTATTCTGTCCATCGCCATTATTGGCCTGGTACTGATCCAGCACGGCCGCGGTGCCGACACCGGCGCGGCTTTTGGCGGCGGCGCGTCCGGCTCTGTGTTTGGCTCGCGCGGCAACGCGACCTTTCTGAGTCGAGTGACGGCCGTGGCGGTCGCCTTGTTCTTCGCGAATTGTCTGGCGCTTGCCTGGGTGGTCAAAAACACGCCGACCGAAGACAGCCTGATGCGACAAAACGCTGCTGAAGTCGCACCGCAGAGTGTGGACCCGCTTCCTGTGCCGGATGAGGCACCCGTAGCGCCAGAACCTGATCCGCTCGCGGACATTCCTGAGTAACAAAGCGGCCTTTGCGATAATACTAAAAAAGCAACACGCTGCCGATGTGGTGGAATCTGGTAGACACGCTGTCTTGAGGGGGCAGTGGCGCAAGCCGTGCCGGTTCGAGTCCGGCCATCGGCACCATCCCACACCGATCCGACTTGGGCGCGGATATGGCTGAAGCGAACAACTTTCTTGACCCGGGCAAGCATGCTCTGGTGTCCGCCTCTGCCGGAACCGGCAAGACTTGGACGCTCACTGCGCGCATTCTGCGTCTGCTTCTGGAAGGTGCATCGCCCGACTCCATACTGGCGATCACGTACACACGCGCCGCAGCTGCGGAGATTCGCCAGCGCCTCACGCAGCGCATGGACGAATGGCTGCATCTGGATGACGCACAGCTGGATCAGAAACTGCAGGAACTGAAAATCCCGAACCCGGACGCCGCCATGCGCGCCGAAGCGCGGCAACTGTTCGAGCGCGTGCAATTCTCCGAACACGGCCTCTACATCTCCACCTTCCATTCCTTCTTCCATGACCTGCTGGCACGGTTTCCGCTGGAAGGCGAAGTGCCAAAGGATTTCCAGATTCCCACCAAGGAACAATCGTCCAAAATCCTGAAACAGGCCATTGATCAGACCCTTCAGGACGCCGAACGGGAACCTGACGGAACAGTCGCGAAGGCCCTTGATCAAGCCATCGCGCGGTTCGGCTGGAACACCGTGCTGGAGGGATTTTTCCCTGGGATCAAGGAGAAAATACTGGAATGGACGGCATTTGACCGGGATCGCTCCATCGATGATCATCGCCGCCATCTGTATGAGGAGGTGTTCGAGATCGAAGACGGCCCAGTTGAGGAAACTTCCACGTATGTAATCACCGCGGACATGGATGATAAAAATCTGCGGCAGTTGGCTGATTTAATGGAGCGGCTCGGTGGGAAAATCCGCACCGAAAAAGCGGAGAGAATTCGTGACGCGCTGGTCAATGACAGCCATAACATGGAGCGATTCGCACACGCGATTTGCATGGCATTACATTCACAGCAGGGAAGCGGTGATATCAACAAAAGGCTACACGCCCCTAAAAGCGCGAACCTGCCCAGCGCAGAAGTCGCAGAATATGAAAAACTCCTCATATATTACGCAACAGCCTCAAAAGAACTGCACAACGAATATCGTCGGCGCAAGAACTGCGAGTTCAATCTGGCCTGCTATACCCTGATTCGGCAATTTGCCAAGCACTACCGCCAGATCAAACGCAGTCAAGGCGTGCTTGAATATGATGACCTGCAGGAATCCGCACATCATATGCTGACGGAGGGAGCCAACACGCGCGGCACCCTCGAGTGGGTCCAGATCAAGCTCGGCCAGAGTTTCCGGCATATCCTGATTGATGAGTTTCAGGACACCGACCTGATGTCCTGGCATACGGTGCACGCCTTATTTGAGGCTCTACGGGAAGGGAATGAAGACGACACTGAATTTATTGTCGGCGATGTCAAGCAGTCGATTTATCAATGGCGGCGCGCCAAGCCAGCCGTTTTGCAAAAAGCGCGGGAGTACTTTGAAGACGACCACGCCGCGATCGGTTCTCTGGATCTGTCGTACCGCTCGGCACCAGCAATTCTGGAATTTGTCAATGCCTGGAATGCGAGACTTGAGCAGACCGAAGACATGGCAGGCTTGCCCGGTTTTCAGGAACACACCACCCACTGGAAGGATCTTTATGGCCGCGTCGAATTGCTTCCGCTGATTGAGAAACCAGAGAAAGAAGCCGCAGCTGAACAGGCACCAATGCGCAACCCTCTGAAGCAGCCCCGGGAAGCCGAGAGTGAGGTCAAACACCCCGATTTGATCGCGCAGGCGATCGCCCGACATCTGCACGACACGATCATCGGCAATGCCGTCATTCAGGATCGCGGCTCGGATGGTCAGGAAGTGCATCGTCATGCCCGTTACAGCGACGTCATGATTCTGGTGCGTCGGCGCACCTCCGTGCGCAATCTGGAACGCGCTTTGTCTGAGTTGAATATTCCCTTCGCCCGCCAGTCGCGCCAGACCTTGTTACAGGCTCTGGAGATCAGCGATCTGCTCGCAGTACTGAAGTTCCTGCTGAATCCCGCGGACAATCTGAGTCTCGCGCATGTGCTGCGCTCTCCTCTGTATGGTGCCAGCAACGAGGATTTGATCAGGCTGGCGCTTGATTATTCAGACATTACTGACTGGAGCAAACGCCTGTCGCACTACGCCGACGCGCATTCAGATGATGGCGATGATCCGTTGTGCCGGGCGGAGCGTCAGTTGCGCGCATGGCGGCATTGGGCAGATCGTATCCCCACGCATGACTTACTGGATCAGATCTACCATGAAGGCGAAGTGCTGGAGCGTTATCGCAGCATCTGGGAAGGCGATCGGGGCCAGCAGGCGGCGCACAATTTGATCCGCTTCATGGAACTCGCGCTGGAACTCAACAGCGGGCGCTATCCCAGTCTGACCTTCTTCGTGCACTATGTCGAAGGTATGCGGGTAGGAACCATCGAAGGCGCTGACGCCCCGGACATGATCGCCGTCGGCAGCCCGGAGCAGGAAGATCGGGTCCGCATCCAAACCGTGCATGCTGCCAAGGGTCTGGAGTCGCCGATCGTTATTTATGCCGAAATGTCGAACCGCACGCGCGGGGATCGCGCAAGCGATATTCTGATGGAGTGGCCGATTGAGGAAGCGCGCCCCACCCGCTTTCTGATTAATCCGGGGAACAGAGATGACGACACGGTCAGTGAGGCCCATCGCGAACAGAAAAAAGAACAGGGGGCGCAAGAGCAGCGCAATGTGGACTACGTCGCCTTCACGCGCGCCCGGCAGTATCTGGTGCTGTACTTCCCGGATGGCGACTATCGCGAACTGCTGCAAGAAAGCATTGGCGACTGCGGCGGGCAAGAGTTAGCCGATCCAGACCAGAGCGATGTAGGACCGATCTGGCGCTATGAATCCCAGATACAGCAGGAGGCGCAAACCTTGCCGACACCGGATGTGCCCGCGCTGGAGCAAGCCGACCAGTTGCTGTTGCAGCGCCCGCCCCGCACGAAGGAATCAGCCTCTTCGGGCAGCGCGGGCGAGACGGCGAAACGCCACACCCCGCAAGTTCGCGGCACCACCATTCACCGCTTGCTGGAAGTGTTGAGCGCGGGTGAGCCGACAGCAGCGGAGCTTGCCAGAATCGCCCGGAAATGCCACCGAACCCCTGAGGATGCGGAGTTTCTTGAGTGGCTTGATGAAGCCCGGATGGTGCGAGAAGACCCTGAATTGGCCGAGGTCTTTCAGCCCGAACCCGAAACGCGCGTCCACGTTGAAGTGCCGGTGCTGCTCGACAACGCCAGTGGTGGCGAGAGCTACGGGCGCATTGACCGGTTGCTGGTGTCAGACACGGAGGCGTGGATTATTGACTTCAAGTCGAACCGCCCGGCCAATGAGGATGAACTGGCGCAGATAGCCGCAGACTATCAGGATCAGATGCAACGTTACGCGCGCTGCATTCGCCACATCTACCCGAAGCACGATATTCGCTGCTCGCTACTGTTTACGGCGAGCCGCACCCTGCATGCTCTGGCCGTCGCCGTCTAGCCTCCGCTGGCTTCGAGTTCCGCCAGCAATTCATCCGGCGGGCGATAGCCGCGCACCAGCGTGCCGTCCGGCAGGAAAATCGACGGCGTCGAGCCGATTCCGATACGTTCCACCAGATCCATGTGCTCCAGCACCGGGTTGGCGCACTGCCGCTCTTCAATAGGCTGCAATCTCTTGGCGGCCGTCAAAGCCGCGCGCGAATCGTCGGCGCACCAGACGCTCACCGAAGTGCGATAACTGTCACTGTCTGCGCCCGCACGCGGATAAAACAGATAGCGCA
Organism: uncultured candidatus Poriferisulfidus sp.; assembly: GCA_965199755.1. Classification (GTDB taxonomy): domain Bacteria; phylum Pseudomonadota; class Gammaproteobacteria; order Poriferisulfidales; family Poriferisulfidaceae; genus Poriferisulfidus. Next base: position 57,228 of record CBDASZ010000001.1, read on the forward strand.
CTTCCACGCCGCGCCGCCCAAGTGCGTCGATATGTTCGTGAAACTCGCGGCAATACGGACACTCAATGTCCGTGATCACCGTCACATAATACTTGCGCTCCTGCGCCGGAAACACCACCATTTTGTCGGTGCCGTAGTCTTCCAGCATCTGCGCGCGCGACGCGTTGCGCACCTCATCCGTCAGATTGCGCATCTGGTTCAGATCGTAGAGTTCGGTATGGCGCATCAGGTAGCGCCCATCGTCAGTGATGTATAGCACCTCACCACCGTAAACCGCCTCAAACAAGCCCGGCACCGGTGCCGCGCGCACGGCATCCGGCACATAATCGGGGAACAGCTTTACGAGACGCTCGCGAATCTGATCGGCGGACACGGATTCGCCCGCTATGCTGGAACCTGCGAGCAACGCGCTCAGCAATCCCGCGCTAACCGCGCGGATGATGGGTCTGGTGTAGTGTCTTGAGTTCATCATGTGCCAGGTGGGTATAAATCTGCGTGGTGCCTAAATCGCTGTGGCCGAGCAGCATCTGGACGACCCGAAGGTCCGCGCCATGGTTCAGCAAATGGGTGGCGAATGCGTGACGCAGGGTGTGTGGAGAAAAGGGTTGGGCGATATCGGCCGTACGCGCCAATTTTCGCAGATTTTGCCAGAAAGCTTGTCTGGACATCGCCCGCCCACGCCGCGTCACGAACAGATCCTCGCTGGAAGCGCGACCTTTCATCAGGATTGGGCGGCTATCGCGCAAATATTGTTCCAGCCAATCGGTCGCGCATTCGCCGAACGGCACCAGACGCTCCTTGGCACCCTTGCCGGTCAAGCGCAATACAGCCGCCTTGAGATCCACCTGCCCGCGTTGCAACGACACTAGTTCGCTGACGCGCAAGCCGCAGGCATACATCAATTCCAGCATGGCGCGATCGCGCAGGCCGTAAGCGGTCTCGCAATTCGGAGCAGCCAGCAGACGCTCGACTTCCTTCTCGCTGAGCACCGAGGGCAGATGCCGCGGCAGCTTGGGCGAGAACACCCGCTCGCAAGGATCGTCTGTGCGCAAGCCGCGACGTTTGGCGTAGCGATAAAAGGTGCGGATAGCCGACAGGGCGCGCGCCACACTCGACGCGCTCAGATCCTCGCGCAGCCGCACAGCCAGATACGACTGCAAGGTGCTGGAGTCCGCTGTCAGCAACGCGTTGTTCGCATCCTCAAGCCAGCGCGCATAGGCTTCGAGGTCGGTGCGGTAGGACTGCAACGTGGCGTGCGCCAGTCCTCGTTCCGCCCAACTGCTGTCGAGAAACGCGTCAATGGTGCTGCCATCAGACATGGCAGCAGTATACTTCACCCTCAAAGCCGCAAACACATCCAACGAACACCATGAACCCGGTCAGCCTATGGCAGCGATTTGCCTGCCTGTTCTACGACAGCATCGTACTGGTGGCGATCTGGTGGGGCGCGAGCCTGCCGTTCGGCATGGTGGACTTGACCGTGCCAGGCTCAGCGGAACGCATCACCTATTACGTCTATCTGACCACCATCGGCGTACTGTATTTCGTGTTGTGCTGGTGTCGCCGTGGCGCGACACTCGGCATGCGTGCCTGGAGAATCCACATCACCACCCGTGACGGAAACCCGGTGCGCTGGGAGGCGGCGCTGATCCGCGCACTGGGCGGGATCGTGTCAGCGGCCTGTTTCGGCTTGGGATTCTTCTGGTGCCTGTTCAGCGCCCGGCGACAATGCTGGCATGACGCATGGAGCGCCACCGAGCTGTCACGCGCCGCAGCGGATTGAACTGCCGCAACACCAGTATGCCCGCCGCCAACAGCAACAACAGCACCAGCGGCAGAAATGCCGCCACCCATGCCGGGTATCCCAACACCATGCCGAGATGCGCGAATATGCGGTTAAATACATAAATACCAATACCGCTGATGACCCCGACAAAAATGTGCTGACCCAAGCCGCCGCCACGCGATTGCGTCAACGCGAACGGCAACGTCAGCAACAACACCACGATACAGGACAAGGGTGTGGCGATACGCTGCCAACGCGCGAACCGATAAGCCCGCAAATCAAGCGGAGCGTCTGCGAAATACTGCAAATAGCGATGCAAACGCATCAGCGACATCTCATTCGCCGGCAGCAGCATGAGTTCCAGCACCTGCGGCGGCGGCAAAAACGCGGCGGCCTGTTGCGCGTGATGCTGCTGCTCAACGGTGCCATCTTCCTGCAGCACGCTTTCACGCACGTCCTGCATCTGCCAGCCCTCCTCGGAGAAATACGCGGTGCGCGCGTACAAACTGCGGCGCAGTAGCTGGTCTTCGTCCAGCCGGTAGACCAGAATATCGTTGATTCGATCACCGCCGACGCCACGGCGAAGGTGGATGAAGTTCTGCTCCTCGCGCAGCCATAAACCACGGCTGTTGTGTGACTGCGACTGATGCGCGTGCTTGATGTCCCAGCCCGCTTCAACTCCAGGCGGTGCCACAATCTCACCAATGAAAATCGTCACCGCCGCCATCACCAGCCCCAGACCAAACAGCAGCGGGGCCAATCGTCGCGCGCCAAAATTGGTGCTGCGCAGTGCCGTCATCTCATTGTCCGCCACCAGTTGGCCAAGCCCCAGCAGGCTGCCTACAAACACGCACACCGGCAACACTTCGTAGGCGCGTTGCGGCGTGCCTAAAGCGATGACCTGCAACGCTTGCGCGAAACTGTAGCCTTCAGGATTCACATAGCGCACTTCGTCAATGAAATCGATCAGTGTCAGCAACACCACCACGGTCAACAGCACCCCGCCGATCATCAACAGCAGGCGGGAACTCAGATACCACAGCAGAATATGCGAAGACGGCGTCCACCATGAGGCCATGCGCCGCAAGCGGTCTTGCAGGGCAGTCATCATGCGTCTCCGAAGCGATGCCAACGCAGTTGGTGTCGCCGGTGCCAGTAAAACAGTGCCGCGACCGCGCCAGCCATCAGCACATGCACCCACCAGACCCCGGCCCACACCGCCCAGTTGCCGCTGCGCACCTGTGAGGTCGCCATGAGCTGCAGCTGGGCATATCCGAGATAGATCAAGACGGCATAGACGACGCCGGCATATTTACCCTGACGCACGGACTGGCGCGCCAGCAACAAGGCCAGCACCAGCACCAGCAGCAAGGATATGGGAAGTGACAAGCGCCATTGCAATTCGCCTGCCGCTGCCGACGAATCAGCATCCAGCAACTGCCCCAGCGTCATATACTTGGGACTGCTCCAGGCATGTTCCGGGACCGCCACGTCTATGCGCAGCCGATGCCGCTCATAAGACATGCTACTAAGGTCGGCGTCGCCCGGCCAGCCGCTGTAGCGGTGGCCGTGTTCAAAGTCCAGGAGATACTGCTGCTGCGTCTCGTTCAAATGCCGACGCACCCGCTCCGCGGTCTCAATGTGTACCTGCTGCGTTTGCGGATCGTAGATGGCAAAAAACACGTCTTCCGCCACGTCCTCCGCCGCCCGCCCCGCGTACATGGCCCACTTGCCATCCTGCGTCTGCACAAAGCGCCCGCCGACGGCAAGACCAATGCCGGATTCCAGCCGTGCCTGGTGGTGCGAGATTTCGGCCTGTTGCGACAACTGCGGCGTCACGAACAACACCATGACCGCCAGCAATGCAGATAGCGGAATCCCCAGTACGAACAGCACTTGTAGCAGACGCCGCTCGGAATAGCCACAGAAATGCAGCGAGGTAATCTCGTTGCCGCGATACAACTGTCCCAGCGCAAGGACCGCGGACAACAACACCAGAAACGGCATCAGGTGTACAAAGTACGCAAACAGTTTGTTCAGCAGCAAACTCGATACCAGACCGCCGGAGAACTTGCCTTCCATCACGTAGCCCAACTGCTGCATCAGCAGTTTGCTTGCGATCAGCAGCAACAACACCACGGTCACGGCAAACGTGGTGCGCAGGATTTCACGAATCAGATAGCGATCAAGTAGCAGCATTCGCGGCAGGTGATTTGTTAGAATTTCCCGTTTAATTATCCGACATTCAAAAACTGTCCCATGAAATTTACGCTAACTCGCCAAAGCGGCGAGAAAATATCCTGCGATTGTCTGGTCGTCGGAGTCTACAAGGATGGAAAAATGACCGCCGACGCAAAGGCGGTTAATCGCGCCAGCGGCGGCGTGATTGGGGACATCGTGAAGCGCGAAGCCACGGCTACCTCCGTCGGCAGTCTGAGTGCGCTGCACTCACCGCGCAAAGTGGCCGCCTCACGGGTGCTGGTGCTCGGTCTGGGTGATCCTGAAAAACTTGATGCGCGACGCGCCGTGCGCGCGCTGGAGCGCCTCGCGGGCGCACTGGCCTCCGGCAACACCGGCCGCGCCGCCATTGCCACCGCGGGCATTGAAGTACAAGGACATAGCAACCGCTGGCTGCACCGGCAGCTGGCGATGAAACTGGAAGCCGCGACCTATCAGTACCGCGAAACCAAACCTTCCGCCAAAACCCGCAAGACCCCGCTTCGCTCAGTGCGGGTGCTTGCCGGCTCCTCAAGCGCGGGGCTGCGCGACGCTCTGGAACAGGGCCGCGCCATCGCGGACGGACAAGCGCTGACACGCCGACTCGGCGATCTGCCGCCGAATCGCTGCACCCCGGAATATCTGGCGCGACAGGCGCGGGTGCTGGCGCGCGGCGACAAACGATTCAAGGTCACTGTGCTGGGTCCGGCGGAATTGAAGAAACGGCGCATGGGCGCATTGCTGGCGGTCTCTCAAGGCAGTGACATTCCGCCGCGCATGGTTGTGATTGAGTATCGCGGCGCGAGCGCAAACGCGCGTCCGCCTATCGCTCTGGTCGGTAAAGGCGTGACTTTCGACACTGGCGGTATCTCGATCAAGCCGAGCCACGCCATGGATGAGATGAAGTACGACATGAGCGGCGCGGGCAGCGTGCTGGGGACGTTATCGGCCTGCGCGCAATTGAATCTGCCGCAGCGACTGATCGGCGTCATCCCGACGGTGGAGAACATGCCCGGCGGGCACGCCACCCGACCCGGCGACGTGGTCACCAGCGCTTCCGGGCAGACCGTGGAAATTCTCAACACCGACGCCGAAGGCCGACTGATTCTGTGCGATGCCTTGCATCATGCACGCCGCTTCAAGCCACGGATTATTCTTGACATCGCCACCTTGACCGGTGCCTGCGTCGCGGCGCTGGGACACCATGCCTCCGGTGTCTTCAGCAAACACCCCGAACTGCAGCAGCAACTTGTCGAGGCCGGTGAGGAAGCCTGGGATCGGGTCTGGCCGCTACCGCTGTGGGACGATTATCAGTCGGAACTCGACAGCAATTTTGCCGACATCGCGAATATCGGCTCGCGCTACGCCGGTGCCACCACGGCCGCCTGCTTTTTGTCCCGGTTCACCGGAAACGTGCCGTGGGCGCATCTGGATATTGCCGGCACCGCCTGGAATACCGGCAAGAAGAAAGGCGCGACCGGACGACCGGTACCGTTGCTGGTGAGCTTCCTGATGCGCGACGCCGCGGGCACCTGAGATCATGGCCGGCGTGCATTTCTATATTCTGAAAGGCGGCAACCGAGAACGCGCCGCCTGCCAACTGGCTGAACGCGCAGTCGCGCAAGGGCATCAGGTGCATATCCGCACGGCTGACGCGCAGGCCACTGAAGCACTGGACGCCTTGCTGTGGGTGTTTCGGGATCAGGCTTTTCTGCCGCACAGCGTCGGTGCCTCAGACACACCGCACACGCCAGTTAGCATCCATGAGCAATGGCTGCCTGATGATCGCGACCTGCTGATTAATCTGGCGGTAGATGTGCTGGAGGACTTCTCCTCCTTTGCCAAAGTTGCGGAAGTGGTGGGACCGGATGATCAATCAAAATCGCAAGGCCGTAAACGCTTCCGGGCCTATAAAGAGCATGGCGTCGAGCCTCAACACGAGGTCCTCAAGACCTCCTGAAGCCGCCGCAAGCGCCACAGGACAGGCGCATGGACAAAAGTTACGAACCTGAACGCATTGAAGCCTTCTGGCGGCAACGCTGGGAGGAATCCGGCGCATTCGCGCCGCGCGAGGACGGCGAGTCTTTTTGCATCATGCTGCCACCACCGAACGTCACCGGCACGCTGCACATGGGGCATGCGTTTCAGGACACCTTAATGGACGTCCTTACGCGCTGGCGGCGCATGCAAGGGCGCGCGGCCTTGTGGCAACCCGGCACCGACCACGCCGGCATCGCCACACAGATGGTGGTGGAGCGCCGTCTGGAACGTGAGGGACGCTCGCGCAAGGAACTCGGACGAGACGCCTTCATTGACGAAGTCTGGCGCTGGAAACAGGAATCCGGCGGACGCATAACCGCGCAGTTGCGCCGCCTTGGTGCCTCGGTGGACTGGACGCGCGAGCGCTTCACCATGGACGAGGACCTGTCTGAGGCGGTGCGCGAAGTGTTCGTGCGCCTGTATGAGGAGGACTTGATTTATCGCGGCAAGCGACTGGTCAACTGGGATCCGGTGCTGCACACGGCACTATCGGATCTGGAAGTGATCTCCACCGAAGAGGACGGCCACTTGTGGCATCTGCGCTATCCGGTCAATGGCAGCGACGCGCATCTGGTGGTCGCCACCACCCGCCCTGAAACCATGCTGGGAGACACTGCGGTCGCCGTGCACCCTGAGGATGCGCGCTATCAGCAATGGGTCGGGCAGACCGTACGTCTACCACTCGCCGAGCGCGACATTCCGATCGTGGCGGATGATTATGTGAACCCGGAGTTTGGCTCCGGCTGCGTCAAGATCACGCCAGCGCATGACTTCAACGACTATCAGGTCGGCCAACGTCACCAGTTGGAGTTGCTGAATATCTTCACTGATGACGCACATCTGAATGACACGGTGCCGTCAGCGTATCGCGGCCTGAGTCGGGAGGAAGCGCGCACGTGCGTGCTGGAAGATCTCGACGCGCAAGGCGCGCTTGTGAAAACCGAAGCGCATCGGCTGATGATCCCGCGCGGCGATCGCAGCGGTGCCATCGTGGAGCCTTATCTGACCAATCAATGGTACGTCCGGGCGCAGCCTCTGGCGGAACCGGCCATGGCGGCGGTGCGGGATGGCCGCATTCGTTTCGTGCCGGAAAACTGGAGCCGAACCTATTTCGACTGGATGAAAAACATCGAAGACTGGTGCATCAGCCGGCAGTTGTGGTGGGGACACCGCATTCCGGCCTGGTACGACGCCGACGGCACGCCCTACGTCGGGCGCACGGTCGAGGAGGTACGCGAGCGCCACGAATTATCCGAAGAGATCGAACTGAGGCAGGATGAGGACGTGCTGGATACCTGGTTTTCTTCCGCGCTGTGGCCGTTCTCGACACTGGGCTGGCCGCAAGACACGGAAGCGTTGCGGCGGTTTTATCCGACCAGTACTTTGGTGACCGGCTTTGACATTATTTTCTTCTGGGTCGCGCGCATGATCATGATGGGCATGCACTTCGTCGGGGAGGTGCCGTTTCGCGAAGTCTATGTACACGGACTGGTGCGCGACGCGCACGGACAGAAGATGTCCAAATCCAAAGGCAACACCATTGATCCGATTGATGCCATTGACGGCATTGAGCAAGATGCCCTGATCGCCAAGCGAATCGGCGATCTGATCGACCCACGCCAAAGCAAGGCGGTGACGCGCAGTACGCGCCAGGAATTCCCGGACGGCTTCCCGGCCGCCGGCACCGATGCCCTGCGTTTCTGTTTCGCCACTCAGGCGACGTTCGGGCGTGATGTGCGCTTTGAACTCCCGCGCGTGCTCGGCTATCGCAACTTCTGCAACAAGTTATGGAACGCGGCACGCTTCGCCCTGCTGCAGACAGATATGCCGAACTCCGATGAGCTGGCGGAGCCGAGCCTGATTGATCGCTGGATCCGACACCGGATGCAGAGCGTGACGAATGAGACAACCGAGCATCTGGAAGCCTACCGCTTTGATCTGGCCGCGCAGACCCTGTACGACTTCGTCTGGCACGACTTCTGCGACTGGTACCTGGAGTTGAGCAAGGCACAATTGCAACCGGACGTCGCGCCTGGTATTCGTCAGCGCAGCCGCGCGACCGTCATGGAGACGCTGGAGAGCATTCTGCGTCTGCTGCACCCGTTTATTCCATTTATCACCGAGGAGTTGTATCAGCAGTTGCCAACAACGGACGGGAGTAAGGATACGTTTCTGATGCTGCAGGACTGGCCGCAGGCCGCCGCGGCTGAGGAAAACGCCGACGTGCTTGACACCATCGCCTGGATGCAGGAATTTATCAGCGGCATTCGCCGCACGCGTGCGGAAATGAATGTGGCACCTGGACGCCCGGTGCCGGTGCTGCTGGAGGACTGGAATGCCACAGATCAGCAGCGCTTCGAACAAACCGAGGTCTGGATCCAAAGTCTGGCGAAACCTGAATCAATCCACTGGGTGGCGGCGGGTGAACCCATCCCGGACGCGGCCACGGCGCTGGTCGGCTCCATGCGCCTGTTGATTCCGATGGCGGATCTGATTGACCCCGATGCGGAGCGGCAGCGGCTGCAGAAAGAACTGAAGAAACTCGACGGCGTCCTGCAGACCGCGCGTGCGAAACTCGACAATCAGCAGTTTCTGGATCGCGCACCTGAAGCGGTGGTCGCCAAAGAAAAGCGCCGGCTGGAAGATACCGAAGCGGCACGCGCACAACTGGCGCAGCAGCTAGAGAAAATCGCCACGCTCGACTAGGCGCGCGGGCGAGATCAGATCAGGGTCAGACCCAGTACGCCTTCCATCTTCTCCGCAGTCTCGGACTTGCCGGTGCGGCTGTCGCCGACCAGAGCAATGGTGACATCCACTTCCGTCGGAGCTTCGTTCTCAAAGCGCGCGCGCTTCTCCAGCGCGATTTCCTTGACCAGTTCAATCAGACCCTCGGCCAGACGCTCCGGGGCGATCTGCTCGATTTCTTCTCGATTAGCAAACCCGCAGCGCGTGACATCATCGTCGCTGGTCCCTTCATAGACCCCTGACATCAACTGGCTGTAGGCCACTCCGATGCGCATCTCTCTGCGCTCAATCAGTGCGTCGATGTCTTTGATGAAAGTCGCTTCAGTCTCGCTGAACAATTCGTACAGGTCTTCGTGCAGCACTTCGCCAGCATTGTCGACCAGCGTCGGGAACGGATTGGCCCAGTAACTGGACTCTTTCTTGCCGCGGTGCGTCTGGGTGCTGCCAGCCGCCACGCGCTCACCCTTGCGGAAGTGATCAAGCGCTTCCTGCGCGGTCATGTCGGTATCGATGGTCACGGCCCCTTCTTCCTTGATGTCGTAGTTATTCACATACAGCAAAACGTCCAGAATGCTGCCGGTCGCGACCTCGGATTCCTCAGCCACCGGTACCACCTGACGGGCATTTGAGCCCATGTGGTTGTTGTAGCCGATCTCTCGCCCTTGCATGGCCAGTTTGGCTTGCTCGCTAAAGCCGTCCAGACAGGCGAATGCGCCGATTTCAGTGCCATAGAAGATGGGGCGGCGCAGCGTGGTGCCGTCAATGCGCTCCAGTGCCGCACGGCCCATGTCGTCAGCCTTCACCAGCATTTCCGTGATGTACGGCTCGTCGCCCTCAAAGTTGACGATGTAGCGGGTGCAACCGCAATGCAGCGGCAGATCGCCGCAGCGAATGGCCAGAACATTGTGCAAGGTCAAAATGGGTTTCTTGCAGTAGCCGAAATACTTGTACTCATCGTGATTCGGCACCATGCCAATCAGCAACTGGTTCTCTCGATCCCAGTAGTAGCCCAGATCTTCTCCGAACGTCGCGTTCGGGTCGCCGAAGAAATACAGACCGTCCGGGCGCAGCGCCGGAAACGCCTGCTCGACGTCGGCGAACGGAAACAGGTTCAGCAAGCCCGGCTCCATTTCAATGCAGCCACGCGACTTGTGGATGAATGCGATGATCAGCCAGCGGCCCACCTGTAGCGGCACCGACACCCAGTCCTCCGGGTTGAAGTGCTCCATGTGCAGCGGGTTGTGCGGCAGTTCGTAGAACGGATAGGCGCGGCGGTTGGCCGGTGTGCGGTAATCCACTCCGGTGCGAATATCCGCCGCCATCGTCAGCGGCACATGACACAGCAGACCGTAATCCGGCGGCATGTTGCAGTAGTGCCCGGAAATCTCGCCGGCAGTCACGTTTGGCGAGGCGTCCATGCCGGGTGTGCGGCGTACGCCGTAACCTAAGCCGACCTGCGACAGCAGGCGGCGGCGCGTCTCCAGTATCAGATCGGTCAACTCCGCGGCCTTCTCGGTGACCTTATCCTTGATGCTCTCCTGGTTTTCGGTGCCGGAACTGACCACTTCGTTCTGCAGGCGCACCAGACGCGAGTAACTCTTGTTGCGGAAATGGTGGAAGCCGCCGTCGACGAACTTAACTACGGAGCGGGCGCGTTCCAACTCCTCCGGCGCAAAATGATTGTTGTCAAGAATGGACGCAATGTCACGCAAAGTGATGTTGCGAATCATTTCCGCCTTGTGCTGGGCTTCCGACTGATTTTTCTCGCGGTGCAGCAAATCGGCGACAAATTCTTCTTTGTAAATTTTCAGGTAGCGCGCAAAAGCAAGACTGCGAAGCAATTGCTCCGGCGTATTGCACCCATCACGAATCTCAAGAATACCTTCCATTTAATAGCTCTCTACTGTCTCAGCAGTATCAAATACGGAAGCGCAATTTTACTCTATGGCATATATGCGGGTTATGACACCCGGAAAGCGAAGTATTTTTGGGTGCGTGGCATCCGCGCCGCGCCGCTCACTCAGGCGTGATGCGCTCCGGGGTCGTGCTCATACACCGGATGCGCTGTTTCTTCCTCGCTGAGAGTCATGCCCAGCATGCGCCCGACGAAATAGACCAGCAACCCGGTCGCAAATCCGCCCAGACCTTCGTAGAATCTGCCCAGCTGGGGCACCGTGAGCCACAGCAACACAAACACCGCGCCCGACAGCGCCATGGCGATCACCAGCGCCTGATTCGGTCGCCCGCCTAAAGAATAAACCAGCAGCAAGGGCGTAAATACCGAGCCCATCACAGACCACGCCATAATCACCAGAGAAAATACGCTTTTGCTCCCGGACAACGCGATACCGAGCGCGATGAGCGTGATGATGACGGTGCCGGTTCGCACCACAATCAGCGGCAGACGATCGCTCGGAACCAGATCATCAGTCAGGTTGGCCGCGCTGCTGAGGATCAGTGAGTCGGCGGTCGAAATCGTGGCCGCAAAAATACCCGCCAGCACTATCCCGACCAGAACCGGTGGAAGCAGGTCAACCGAAATGGTCGCCAGGGCCAGTTCGGCGTCAAACAGGACATCCGGCGGCAGCAGCACGCGCGTCATCAGACCCACGGCCATGGCCACACAATTGAAAGTGAGCGACCAGCCATAGTAATAGGCGCGCGCTTTATTGATGTTCTTCACGTCATCCAGAGCCATGAAGCGCACCATGATGTGCGGCTGGCCGGGCGTACAGAACCCGCCTATGAACCAGCCGCCTGCGAACAGCACCGGTCCCCAGGCACCAAACGGAAGATCCGGCTGGAACCAGTCCATGTGCGTTGGAGAGACCGCTTCAAGGCGCTCCCATGCCGCTGCCACACCACCGAGCGCATCGAAAGCCATGTACACCAGCAACAACATCGACAGCATCATGATGATGGACTGCAGCGCATCCGTCCAGATGGACGCGCGCAAACCGCCGCCCCAGCAATAACTGATGATGATGGCCGCACCAATGACGGCACCAACATACGTCTCCCAGCCAAACAACACATGCAGCGCCTTGCTGCCAGCCACAAACTGCGCAGCCGCGTAGGTGCACAGGAAAATCAGTGAGATAAATCCGGCGATATGCCGGTAGAGCCGAAAATCCGTGTTGTTCCAGTGACTGAGCACGCCGACGAAGGTCTCGGCGCGTCCGGGCGAAGTCGCACTGCGCAGACGCCGGTGAATAATGGTGGATGCCATGTAATCGCCAAACGTCCAGCCGATGACCAGCCAGAAGGTCGGCAAGCCGACCAGATAGGAAAATCCGATCAGCCCGGTGAACATGAAGCCGCTGTTGCAGGTCGCGCCTGCTGACAAGCCAGCCAGCCACGGTGCGGTATCCTGATTCGACAGCAGATAGTCTCGATGCGTGTGGCGGGAATGCAACCGAGCGGTGAACCCGACTAGCAAGAACAGCCCAAGAAAGAACAGGAACGAAGCGACAATCATTTCAGGCGGGACAGCGCACGAGCACAGTCACTGCTTTCATTTTATATTACTGGCGCGCATGTGCAGCAGATACAGTGTCGCCACGGTGGAGAGCAGGAAGAAGATGCCCGGCCATTTCGCTGCGCGCCGCCGGCTGAAATGAAGAAAGGCCTATTTATGAAGATATCCAAAAGCGAGTTGAAAAAGCATTGACGCACCGGTCAAAAACGTGTTGTGTGACAGATTTGAGATGAGTCCTATACTGCTATAACCGTGTAAATGACAATAAAAAATAACTAAATCTATCTAAAATTCACTAATTTTCTACTTTCCGATACAAAATCTTGAGAAAATCTCGCCCAAAAGATTCTCATTGCTAAACTCCCCGGTGACGCGCGAGAGCGCCTGCTGCGCGAGGCGCAATTCTTCCGCGATCAACTCACCTCCCTGCGCCTGTCTCGCGCGCTGCAAAGCCTCGCGCATTTCGCTGAAGGCCGCGTACTGGCGCTGGCTTACCATAAACTCATCTTCTTCCAGCCCTTCTTCGAGCAGCAGCGCCGCGCCGATGCGTTGCGTGAGTTCCGGGATGCCCTCACCAGTCTTCGCGGACACGCGGCACACCTCCTGCGGACCGGAAATGGAAGCGTCATCTTCTAACAAGTCGCATTTGTTCGCGAGCACCAGCGCCGGACAATCTGCCGGCAACTGCTGTGTAATGGCTTCGTCTGCTTGACCCCAGCCCACTGCGGCATCGAAGACCTGCAGGATCAGATCCGCTTCAGACGCCATCTGCCAGCTGCGGCGGACACCTTCGGCTTCCGCCTCACCTTCGGTGTCCCGAATCCCCGCGGTGTCCAGCAGACGCACCGCAATGCCATTGAACTGCAACGGCGCGACCAGCACATCGCGAGTGGTCCCCGCTTGCGTCGTGACAATCGCCGTCTCATCGCCAGTGAAATGATTGAGCAGACTAGACTTGCCAGCGTTCGGCGGCCCCAGCAATACCAAAGACACGCCCGCGCTGACCGTGCGCCCCTGTTGGGCGCGCTGCAATAGACGCTCGGCGCTGTCACACACCGCATCCAATGGCTCACGCACGCCACCTTCCGCCAGCCAGTCCACATCCTCGTCCGGGAAGTCCAGCGCTCCTTCAACATAGACGCGAATATCTACAATTTGCTGCAAGATAATGCTTATTTCCTGTGAAATATCGCCTTTTAGCACTCTTGCCGCGCATTTTGCCGCACGTTCAGAGGTCGCGGCGATCAGATCCGCGATGGCCTGCGCCTGATTCAAGTCACACTTGCCCGCTTCAAAGCCGCGACGGCTGAACTCGCCTGGTTCCGCCGGCCGCGCGCCGAGGTTCTGTATCTGCCGCAATAGCGACTGCACCACCGCCGGCGCGCCATGACAGGAAATCTCCAGCACATCCTCACCGGTCGCCGAGGCCGGAGCCGGATAGAACGTTAGCACCCCCTGATCAAGCGCATTGCCACTTTCATCGTGCAGCATCCGCAGGCAGGCATAGCGTGGTGGCGGCATCTCGCCGCAGAAATGCTGTGCCAGATTTGAAGATTCGGGACCGCTGATGCGAATCACCGCCAGCGCACCCCGCCCAGGCGGAGTGGACAATGCGACGATCGTGTCGCCGGCCATCACGCAACCGCAGCCGTCAGGCTTGCATGCTCCGAATGATGTACCACTGCTGGGCGATCGACAGGATGTTATTGGCCAGCCAGTACAGCACCAGACCCGCGGGGAAGAACAGGAAGAACACGGTGAAGACGATGGGCATCGCCATCATCAGCTTGGCTTGAAAGGGATCCGGCGGCGTCGGGTTGAGTTTGGTCTGCACAATCATGCTCGCGCCCATCAACACAGGCAGCACGTAATACGGATCGCGCACCGACAAGTCGGCAATCCAGCCGATAAACGGTGCCTGACGCAATTCCACGCTTTCCAGCAGCACCCAGTACAGCGCGATGAACACCGGGATCTGCACCAGAATCGGCCAGCAGCCACCGAGCGGGTTGACCTTTTCCTCCCGGTACATTTTCATCATCGCCTCGTTCATTTTCTGGCGATCACCGGAATAGCGATCGCGCAGTTGCTGGACGCGCGGCGCGAACTTGCGCATCTTCGCCATGGAACGATAGCTTTTCTCTGAAAGCTTGTAAAACACCAGTTTGATGAGCAGGGTCAGAAAGATAATCGACCAGCCCCAGTTGCCCAGCACCGAATACAGGTGATCCATCACCCAGAACAGCGGCTTGGACAGTACGGTCAGAATGCCGTAATCGACGGTCAGATCCAGTCCGTCGGCTACCTCCTCGAGCACGTTTTGTTCTTTCGGGCCGATGTACAGGAGCGACTCGAAACGGGCGCTTCCGCCCGGTGTGACGCGCTGCGCCGGTGAGTGCAGGCCAATGATGTATTCCGGGTAGCGATCGGTGCGCACCACGCGCGTGTAATAGTGCTCTACAGATTCAGTATCCGGCACCCAGGCGGAGACAAAATAATGCTGCAGCATGGCCACCCAGCCACCACTAAGGTCCGCAGACAAGGGCTGCTCGGAGACATCCTCAAAAGATAGTTTGTGGTAGGTGTTGGTGTCGAAGTAGGCCGCGCCGCGAAACGAGATCGCCTCGGTGTTGCCAAACAACAGTGAGGCCCGGCCCGGTTCTCTGCCGCTGCTGCGGCGCAACTGTCGATACTGGCGGCCGACCCATTCCTCGTTGCCGTCGTTGCGAACTTCATGGGCGACTTCCACCAGATGACTGCCTGGAGTGAAGCGAAAATGCTTGAGCACCTGCACGCCATCCTCACTCTCCCAGCGCAAACTCACTTGTTGCGGCCGGTCAGAATCGCTGAAGTCATACTCCGTGCGATCGCTGCGATATTCGGCATGGTGGCTGGGCGCGCGATGGCGCTGATCCTGTCCGTCGCTGAGGTCGTGCGTCAATCCACTTTGTGCGACGTAGTTCTCACCGCCCACATACATCAGGCGGGTAGGGTTGTCTGGCTCATCCAGCGATACCGGATACTTCAGCAGATCAACTTGCACAACGCTGCCGCCGCGGGTGTCGAGATACATGTCCAGCACATCAGTGCGCACCCGAACCTGCGTCGAACGCGACGCAAAGTCAGGCGTCTGGCCGGGCACATCGGTTGCTCTCGGAGCCGCCTGTCTGGCTTTAGGCATATCGTCGCTCGGCGTTGGTTCCGCGCGGGCCGAGGACGGAGGGCTGTCAGGTGACGTCGACGTGGCGGCCGGCGGCACTTCGGTGATTTGCGGCGGCATCTGTTCCAGCTCCCAGGTCTGCCACACCAGAAACAGCAGGATGCCCAGCGCGCCGTACAAAAACAGGCGGGAATCAACCATGCGACTGCTCCCGCTCCGGCACCGGGTCATATCCACCTTCACGCCACGGATGACAGCGCGACAAGCGGCGCAAGCTCAGCACTATGCCGCGCCAAGGCCCATGCTCGCGCAAGGCCTCAATAGCATATTGAGAGCAGGTCGGCGTGAACCGGCAGTGCTGGCCCAGAAAAGGGCTGAGCGTGTACTGGTACACGCGAATCAGGGCAATCAGGATTCTGCTCACGGGCCTATCTTGCGCCACAAGTGCTCAAGATCGGCACGCACGGCCCGACGATCCAGCGGCTGGCGGACGCCATGACGGCAACCGACGATCAGATCTACGCCGACGGGCGGGTCCAGGCGAAAGCACTCGCGCACCAGTCGCTTGAACAGATTGCGCGCCACACTTCGAGACAGCGCGCGCTTCGAGACCGCAAGTCCCAGACGCGCATGCGGCAAGCCATTGGCCACCCAGAGACAGTAAGCAAAACGCCCTTGGGCGCGTTTGACATCACGGTGGCGGTGAACATGCTGGAACTGGCGCGGCTGAGTCAGCCGGAGATGGCGCGTAAAGCAGTGTCGCCCAGAGCGCTCCTGAGGCTCAGGGACAGAGTCGCGCACGGCCGCGGCGGCGCCGGGCATTGAGCACAGCGCGTCCGGCCCGTGTCCGCATACGGGCACGAAATCCGTGCGTGCGCTTGCGGCGCAAATTGTTGGGCTGAAAGGTTCTTTTCATGGCTGGGAGGCAAGCGGGTGCGCCAGTTTAGAGAAAAGCCCGCCTATTGTCAAATTAAGGGGCTGTCAGTTCCCCATTATTCCCTACAATAATCACCTCAACTGCACCCCGCAACCCTGCCATGAGCGAGACCTTCTACAGCCCAGATCACCTGTGGCTGCGCCTTGAAGACGACGGCGCTATCGTCGGCATAACCGACTACGCCCAGGAACAACTTGGCGACATCATGTTTGTCGAGATGCCGCAACCCGGCGCAGTGATCACTGACGAACAGTCATTCGGGGTGATTGAATCCGTGAAGACCGCGTCTGATTTGATTGCGCCAGCCAGCGGTGCCGTGGTGGAAGTCAATGAAGCGCTGCGGGAGACCCCATGGCTGGTCAACGAGTCGCCGATGGGGGAGGGCTGGATTCTGAAGATTCGCGGCGAGAACCTGAACGACTCACCCAGACTGATGGACGCGGAAACGTATCAGCGACTGATCGGATAGCCGCTCACAGATAGTGGCGGCGATAGGCGCGCCGGGTGCCGGCACGCTGAACGACAACGCCAATAATTTCCGGCGGCGCGTCCAACTCAATCGACGGATAGCCCGGATTGACTGGCTGCAGCCAGTGCCGCTCCCCCTCACACTGGTATTGCCGAAAGATCGGATCCCCATCCACCCGCGCCACCACATACGTGCCGGGTCGCGCATCCGCAGCCGGATCCACGATCACAATGCAGCCGTCAGCGAACTCCGGCTCCATGCTGTCGCCCAACACGCGGAGCGCATACGGCTCGTGATCCGCGCAACCGGGCTCTTCCAGAATGGGATTGTCGATTTTGTCACCCATGAATCTGCCTTGATAACAGGCTTTATCCACCTCTTCATTGTAAGGAATGGAGCATCCTGTCGCAGTGGCCAATTCCGGCAGTCCATTAGAATAAGCCCCATATAGAGACACGTCTGACTCATGCGCGTAACTCCCCGCTCCGCATTACTCGCCGCACTGTTGCTCGGTGCCGGCGCACTCGGCCATGCGGTATTCGCCACCAGCAGCGGCAAGGCCAGCGTTTCGCTGACCGAACTGCGCAATTTCTCCGAAGCATTCGCCCTGATCAAACGGCAATACGTCGACGAGCTCGACGATAGCACCTTGATGCGCAATGCGATGCGCGGAATGGCCTCTGAACTGGACCCGTACACCACCTATCTGGATGAAGAAGAGCTGGAAAGCTGGGAAGTATCGACTTCCGGCAAGTTTGGCGGTCTGGGCATTGTTGTCAGCAAAGACAAAAACGACAGCGCGATCAAGATTGTCTCTCCGATTGATGACACTCCGGCAAAACGCGCCGGCGTACAAAGCGGTGATCTGGTGGTCGAACTCGATGGTGAATCGGTGCACGACATGACACTGCATGAAGCCGTGCAGATGATGCGCGGAGAACCCGGCACCGACATTACGCTGACGCTGCTGCGCAAGAATCTGGATGAGCCTATGGAAGTCACCATCACGCGCGCTATCATCAAGATCGACAGCGTGAAAAGCGCCATGCTGGAACCTGGTTACGCCTACATGCGCATCAGTAATTTCCAGTCACGCACCAGCGCCGACTTCACCCGCCACCTTGATGATCTGCAGGATGAGAGCGACGGCCAACTTAAGGGCCTGATTCTGGACCTGCGCAACAACCCCGGCGGACTTCTGACCACCGCGGTTGAGATCTCGGACATCTTTCTCAGACACCATCAGCTGATTGTCTCGACCCGCGGTCGCGCCCATCAGTCCAGTGGAGAAGAACGAGCCACCGGCGAAGATATGGCCGCCGGAGTGCCCATCGTCGTTCTCATCAATGGCGGCTCCGCTTCGGCTTCGGAAATCGTGGCCGGCGCACTCAAGGATCATGGTCGCGCCCAGTTGCTCGGTACCAAGTCTTTCGGCAAGGGGTCGGTGCAGACGGTAATGCCGCTGAACAACCAAAACGCCGCTATCAAACTGACTACGGCGCGCTACTACACCCCTTCAGGACATTCGATCCATGAAAAGGGCATTGAGCCAGATCACATCGTGGAGTTTGAGCCGAACGAAACAGAGGAAGAGGACGACAATGAAGATGAATCCGATCTGGACGAAATAGTCGGCGATAATCAGATTGAAGCGGCTCTGGAATTGCTGATGCGCCCACAGACTGACACCGCCCAAGCCCAGGGAAACGCCTCGTGAGCCGTGTGCTGATCCCGCTGGCCGAGGGCTGTGAGGAACTTGAAGCCGTCACGCTCATTGACTTGCTGCGCCGCGCCGAGATTGACGTGGTCACGGCTGGATTGCAGCCGGGAGTGGTCACCGCGTCGCGCGGTACACGCCTGCAGCCAGACACCACGCTTGACGAAGTGATGAATGACACGTTTGACATGATTGTGCTGCCCGGAGGGCTGCCCGGTGCTGATTATCTGGAGCAGGATTCGCGGGTGCAAGAGATGCTGCAGGATCAGGTCGCGAACGCGCGTCCGGTTGCGGCCATTTGCGCGGCACCCAAGGCGCTTGCCAGTAGCGGCGTCCTGAACGGACACCAAGCAACCTGTTATCCCGGCTGTGTGGATGCGGGCCAGTTCCCGGAGGTAGCTTTCACGAGTGCCCCAGTGGAATGCGACGGACTTATCACCACATCCCGCGGCCCCGGCACGGCGATGGATTTCGCTCTCAGCCTGATTGAAACCCTGCGTGGCGCAGAGGTCCGCGAAGAGGTTGAAGCCGCACTTCTGCGCCCTTAATTCAGCGTATAATACGCGCCCCTAAAAAGTAGACGCTGATGCTTACCGAAAAACAGATCTTGCGCGCACCACGCAAGGATTACATGAATGAAGCGCAGCTGGAATTCTTCCGGCATCGCCTGAAAGATCTGCGCGGAGAAACCATCACCCGCATTGATCGACTGCGTGCTGAATTATCCGAAGAACACCGCGAGTGCGACGAACTCGACCGCGCCTCTGTGGAGGAAGATACCCGCCTCAAGGTTCGCGAAGTCAGCCGCGCATCAAAGCTGTTGCCGAAAATCGAAGAAGCCTTGTGCCGGATTGAAGATGGCTCTTACGGCTATTGTGCGGACAGCGGTGACCCGATCGGTACCGAACGCCTGCTGCTGCGGCCGACCGCCGAATACGGCACCACAGCGAAAGCGCAACGCGAAGACATCGAGCATACGCATCGCGATCTGGACGTCGACGCCTGAGCGCGGACGTCTACCTCAAAAATAGTCCTTGAGGTTCGGTTTTTTGTCTAATTAGACATTGAATTGGGCATTCAGAAACCAAACTCTCCCTATTCCTGACTGTCGGCCTCGACAGCTTCCACCAGACGCTCTGGCAAATCCGGCAGCGCCGCACGCACCCGACGCCAGCTCGGCACATACGGGCTATCCATCGGCCGCGCCATAAAGTCGTCTCCGGCCTTCAGCAGGATGCCAGAGAACAACTCCACCGCCTGTTCCTCGGCATCACGATCCAGTTCCAGCCCGTTGGTTACCGCGTCGTAGTGGTAATGCTCAATCAGATCCAGCGCTTCGCGCAAATACGCGGCCTTGAGGCTGCGAAACACGCCTTGGGAGAACACCTCACCTTCAATCGCCATCTTGCGGAAGACGGCCTTGCAGATGTCGGAACTCATGCGGGCCAAGCCAGCGTCAGCCTCCGCCGTCCCCACCGTCTGATGCTTGTGGTCATACAGATCGGCGATGTCCACCTGACAGATGTTCCGGCTTGAGTAGACGCGACGAAACTCCGCCAGCAACCCGATTTCCAAACCCCAGTCATCCGGCAACCGCAGATCCCGCAGCACATAAGTGCGCAGCGAGCATTCACCGGCCAAGGGGTACCGAAAACTGTCCAGATATTCGACGAAATCGTGCGGCCCGAACACGCGCCGCAACGCACGCAACAGCGGTGCCACCAACAGCCGTGCCACCCGCCCTTTGAGCCTTTGATCAGCGATGCGCGAGTAATATCCCTTGCAAAACGCAAACGGAAAGACCGGATTGGCAACTGGATAGAGCAGGCGTGCCAACAGCCGGCGATCATATGTGGTGATGTCGCAGTCGTGTAAGGCCAAAGATTCCACCCGACCACTCGCCAGAACATAGCCGAAACAGAACCAGACGTTGCGCCCCTTGCCCATTTGCGTCGGTGCCAGACCGCGCTCGGTCAATTCATCCGCCAGCGTGCGCAAGCGCGGCCCATCGTTCCACAGCACCCGGTGGCGCTGCGGCAGGCGAGAAAAGAAATCTTGCGCATGCCGGAACTGCTCCTCGTTGGCCGCGTCGAGGCCAATGACGATCTCGTTCAGGTATTCAACCTCGGCCAGCGCATCCACAATGCGCGTCAGCGCCGGGCCTTCCAGTTCCGAGTACAGCGACGGCAACACCAGACCTAGCGGCCGATGCTCGGAGTAACGCAGAAGTTCCTGCTCGAATTCCTCGGTCGAGCGTCCCGCCAGGTCGTGCAACGTTGTAATCTGCCCGTTTTGAAAAAAATCGCTCATTCAATTCCCCTGTAAGAGTTCCAGCACTGCCCGCGACCAGGCTGTCGGCCCTGTCCCTTGCGGCACACGTGCTCCGGGGTATTGTATGTTGCGCCCATTCGGGTTCTGTATGACAACCGCGATATCGACCACTTGCATCATGCCGAGATCATTCGGGCCATTGCCCAAGGCCACGCTGCGCAACTCTGGGTGCTGGCGTCGATAGCGCCCGATCAGGTACTCCACCGCCACACGCTTGTCGGTCGGCCCCATCACATGCACGAAGCGATCGCCACGGTTGAGCCTCAGGCCCAGCGGGCGCAGAATTTCGGCGAACTCATCCAGTCGCGACGGATCATCACGCCAGACCAGCGGCTCACTGAAACTGCGGCACCTAGCCGCTGACACAGCACTATCAGGCAAGGCGCAAGCCTCGACCACCTGTGCATCAGTCATGGTCGAGAGACTCAGAAACGCGAACTGCGACTGTATATCGTCAAGCGCCTTGCGAATGACTGAATAGGGCGCGCCGAACGGTATTAGTCCTTCTGCTTCACCGTCATTGAAAGTTCCCGGTGGCACAAATACCGCACCACCGTTCTCAATAGCAAATGGTGCATCAATACCCAGTGTCTGCGCCAGTTCGCTCATTTCCGGCTCAGTCTTGCTGGTATTAAAAATAATCGGCGCATCACATTCCCGCGCCCGCGCAATGCCTGGCCAGGCTTCTTCCCAACGATAGCTCTCCGCATCCAGTACGGTGCCGTCTACATCGCTAAACAGCAAGGTGCGCATCAGCGATTTCGTAATCGGTCGAATAGCGCGCTGAGCGTATGCCCAGGAACATCACTGTGCGAATCGCGCAATGCCTCAGATAGCCCGGAAGCCAGACGTTTGCCGTATTCCACGCCAAACTGGTCAAATGCGTTAATACTCCACAGCACTGCCACCGCAAACGTCGCATGCTCGAATAATGCAAGCAAGGCACCCAGCCGAGGCGGCTGCAGGCCATCAAGCAGAAACAGGGTGCTTGGGCGATCTCCAGGATGCAGGTAGTGGGGCACGTCCGCCTGTGCTGCATCCACTTCATCCTCTCTCCGTCCTGAGGCCAGAAGATCCAGTTGCGCCAGACACTGCGCCAGCAACAGACGTCGGCGTTCGTCTTGCGGATCCACGCGGGCGATGATCGCATCCACAGTCACCGTCTGCGCACCCTGATGCAGCAACTGGAAGAACGCATGCGCGCCGTCATTGGCCGGCCCGCCCCAGACGATCGGCGCGGCAATGTCTCTCAATTCGCCGTCATTGCAGGCGCACTTGCCCAGACTTTCCATTTGCAACTGCTGCACATAGCGCGGCAGGGTGCGCAAGCAATGGTTATACGGGAGCACCGCGCGTGAACTGATACCGAGATAACTGTGATTCCACAGCATTAGCAGCGCCAGCAGCAGCGGCGCATTGTCCGCTGGCGGCGCATTGACAAAGTGCGCGTCCATGGCGCGCGCACCTTTCAGCAGGCCCGCGAACGCCTCCCATCCGGCGTGCAGCACTACGGGCAATCCGACACTTGACCAGACCGAATAGCGCCCGCCGATGCCTTCATGGAATGGTAATATGCGCTGCTCGGAAATGCCAGCCTCACAGGCGCGGCCCACGGCCGCTGTGATCGCCGCGAAATGCTCCATCACTTCCTGCTGTGGGACTCCTTCGGCCGCGAGCCACTCCTGCGCGGCAACAAAATTGCTCATGGTCTCAATGGTTGAAAAGGTCTTGGAGGCAACCAGAAACAAAGTGCCAGCGGCCTCACAGCCGTCCACCGCCGCCTCAAACTCTTCCGGGTCCAGCGAGGACACAAACCGCACGTCCGGTGCGCCCGGTACAGCGGGCAAGGCTTCGCACAACAGGCGCGGGCCCAGATCCGAGCCGCCTATGCCGATATTGACCACAAACTTCCAGCGCGTCGGCACTTCTGCCGCGAACGCGCGCAAGCGCTGTTGCTGCCGTGCGAACTCCGCGCGTACTTCTTCGGTAGCGACCTCCACCTCGCCTGACGCATCGGCGCGCAAGGCCGGATGCAGCACCGGGCGGTGTTCCGTGGTGTTGATGTTGTCGCCCGCGAACAGGCGCGACCGCGCCGCGGCGACCGCGGGTTCCAGTTCCAGCAGGGCGGACAGTGCATCAGCGTCAAGACGCTGGCGACTGGCGTCAATATGCACGCCGGCAACGTCGCGAATCAGGTAATCGCGCGCCGCATCAGCGGCGAACAAGTCGCGCAGGGAGGTTTGTTGCAGTCGCCGGGCATGACGCTGAAGCGACTCTGGTAGCGATGCGCTCACGCCAGGTTCCGGGATGCTTGAAAGTCCTGCGAATTATAATGGGCGTTCAAATCACCACCCCCATCGTCTATGCCCAGTGCGGCCAATGCCATGCCGCAGTGGGGCGACATTGTTGACCGCAAGCTTCGGCGAAGGGTCAAGCTTCTCGGTCGCCTGCTCGGCAGAATTCTGAAAGAACACGCCCCCGCACCGGTGTATCCGGCGGTAGAGCAGTTGCGGGTGGGCTTTGTTCGCCTGCAGCGCCAGAAG
Source organism: uncultured candidatus Poriferisulfidus sp. (assembly GCA_965199755.1). GTDB lineage: Bacteria > Pseudomonadota > Gammaproteobacteria > Poriferisulfidales > Poriferisulfidaceae > Poriferisulfidus. The sequence continues at coordinate 80,651 of CBDASZ010000001.1, forward strand.
CATCCGATGCTGCGCAGCACCTTGATGCGCAAGATTGATGAACTGGAACCCGATCTGACCAGTCAGGTCGTACGCGCCTATTCCACCTACTTCAGTCTGGTCAACGTCGCCGAAGAGGTCGCGCTTCTGGACTGGCGGAAAAAAATCCTGCGCGAACATAAGGACGGCTCGCTATGGTCAGGTTCCTTTGATCACACCCTGCGCCTGATCAAGGAGCGCGGCTACAGCGGCGAAGAAGCGCGCGAAGCATTGCAGGACTTGTGCTACATGCCGGTATTTACGGCGCATCCAACTGAAGCGAAGCGCCGCGTGATTCTGGAGACACTGCGACGTATTTTCCTGCTACTGCCGCAGACTGACGATCTCTCGCTGGGGCCGATTGTCCGGGAAGAAGCGACCGGAAAATTGCTGGCGGAAATTCAGGCCCTGTGGAAAACCGACGAAGTCCGCCCTGGCAGCACCACTGTGCACTCCGAGATCGCCAATGGCCTGCATTACTTTGAGGCCTCGCTGTTCTCCTCTATCCCGCGCATCTACCGCAACCTTGAGCGCGCCTGGAATATGGTGTACCCGGACACGCCTTGTGACGTGACAAGTTTTGTGCGCTTCGGCTCATGGATCGGCGGCGATCGCGACGGCAATCCTCATGTCACCGCGCGCGTCACCCGCACCGCTTATCACATGCAGGCGCGCACCATCCTGAACGAATACTTGCGGCGGGTGCGGGAACTTGAACATATCCTCACGCTGTCTTCCAAATTCATTGAACTGCCTCAAGCGATACGTGACAGCCTCAAGGAGGATGAACCGCTGCTCGCGCATATCGCGCCACGGCGCGCGGCCACACTGTTCGAGACCGAGCCCTACCGGCGCAAACTGGCCATCATTCTGTACCGGCTGCAGAAACGGCTGGAACAACTGGACGGACGAACTCTGAAAGACGAAGGCGGCTATCGCGACGAACAGGAATACCTGCGCGATCTGTATCTGATTCGCGATGCGCTGATTGAGCAGGGCGATGCCCGCATCGCCCAAGGGGAACTCACCGATCTGATTCGACTGGCCGAGACCTTCGGGTTTTATCTGGTGCAGCTGGACCTACGTCAGGAAGCGCCGCGTCATACGCAGGCGGTTGCCGAAATTCTGCGTGCGACAGAAGACGTGGACTACAACAGCCTGAACGAGACCGCCCGCTTGCGGCTGTTGCGCCAGCACCTGCAAAACGCCCAAGGCCCCCGTGAACTCGCGCGCGAATCACTGTCGCCAGCTACCCGCGAGACACTGGAAGTGTTCGATCTTTTTGGCTTGGCACCGCAGCGCATCAGCTCACAGGCTTTCGGTCAGTACGTGGTCTCCATGACGCATACAGCAAGCCACGTCCTGGAAGTGCTGTTTCTCGGCAGTCTGATCGGACTGGCCGGCCGCGACGGCAAGCACTGGTTCTGCCGCCTGCAGGTCTGTCCGCTGTTCGAGACTATTGATGACCTCAATCAGGCTGGCGACATTCTGGAGACCCTGTTCCGCGATCCGACCTATCGCGCCTTGCTCAACGCCGGCGGCGGACAGCAGGACATCATGCTGGGATATTCCGATTCCTGCAAGGACGGCGGCATTCTGGCCTCCGCCTGGAATTTGTACCTCGCACAAAAGCGCATCCATGAGGTGGCGGCTGAGCGCAACATCGCTTTTCGCCTGTTTCATGGCCGCGGCGGCACCATTGGCCGCGGTGGCGGACCGACCCATGATGCCATTGTCGCTCAGCCGCACGGCACCGTGCATGGCACCATCAAATTGACCGAGCAGGGCGAGGTGCTGTCCTACAAATACTCGAATCTGGAGACCGCCGTCTACGAACTCACCATGGGTATGACCGGCTTGATGCTGGCGTCCTTTCGCGATCCGCACGCCCGGCTGAAAGAGACTGCCGATGATCTGAAGGTGATGGAGTTACTGGCGCGCACCGGTGAGCAGTGCTATCGGGATTTGATCGGCACGAAAGGATTCCTGGACTATTTCTATGAGGTCACGCCGGTACAGGAGATCGGCGGCGTGAATATTGGCTCGCGCCCCTCGCACCGGCGTGCCGCCGACCGTTCCATGGATTCAATCCGAGCCATTCCCTGGGTATTCTCCTGGTCCTTGTCACGCCACACATTGCCTGCCTGGTACGGCATCGGCACCGCGCTTGAGACGTTCCTCAACAACAGCCCAAAAACCGGTCTGCAGCGCGTCCAGCATATGTATCAGCGCTGGCCGTTCTTCCGCACCCTGATGCTCAACATTCAAATGGCGCTGGCCAAAGCGGACATGCCCATCGCCCAGCAATACGCCACACTATACGAACATCCAGACGCAGCGGACTTCTTCGCGCGCATTGAGGCCGAATACCAGTTGACCTGCAAGATGGTCTTGCGCGTGACGGGCAACAAGGAATTACTGGAAACGCAGCAGAATTTGTTGCTGTCGCTCAATCGCAGAAAGCCTTATCTGGACCCGCTCAACGCCATTCAGGTCAGCCTGCTGCGTCGCACCAAGCAGGGCGAGGGTTCCGAGGCGGTGCAACTCGCCACAGCGCGCTCAATCAGTGCGATTGCCGCCGGAATGCGCAATACAGGCTGAGTGCCTGGACGACTTCAGGCGACTTGCGCCGGAATACTGTTGCCGATACGCTCAATGTGATTGTCGGCATTGAGGTAGACCAGCGTCGGCTTGAAATTCGCCGCTTCTCCCGGCTCCAGATGCGCGTAAGCCGCGATGATGATCCGGTCGCCCGGCTCCGCCTTGTGCGCGGCCGCGCCATTGACAGAAATAATGCGGCTGCCGGCCTGAGCGCGAATCGCGTAGGTGGTTAGCCGCTCACCGTTGGTGATGTTGTAGAGATCAACCTGCTCGTATTCGCTGATGCCCGCGGCGTGTATTAACTCACTGTCAATCGCGCACGAGCCGTCATAGTCCGGCTCGACATGGGTGACGCAGGCGCGATGCAGGCGGGCGCGCAGGAAAGTCAGTTTCATGGCGGCGATTTTATCAAAACGGAAAGTCCGCGCCGCAATTTTCAGGACGGAAACGCTCTTTCCTGTTCAACTGCCGAGGCGCAAGACTGGGGCCCAATATGTACCTGGTACTAAGCATCAGGCAAAGCTGGACGGCTTGTTAAATTCGAATGGGACGGGAAAACTTATAAGGCGCGCGGCGAGGTTATGTCGCGAAAAAGAGTGTGTCATCCAGCCTGCTCCTTTATATCTCGACCAGCACTACTTAATCTGATACTGATTCGGTGATGCAGTCCACCAGCCGCACATCGCCTATTCGCGCCGCCGACAGAATGACCCAGCGATCGACCGACTCTTTCAGTTCCTGCAATGTGTCCGGGTCACAGATCGCCACATAATCCGCCTGCAGGCCCGCCGCCGCCACACGCGACAGCGCCAATTCACGCGCTTTACCCACACCCGCACCTTGTTGCAGACAGGCTTGCGCTTCAGCCAGCGCGCGATGCAAACCAGCAGCGCGCTCCCGATCTTCCAGATTGAGTCGACGATTCCGCGAGCTCATCGCCAAACCGTCGCTCTCACGCACCACGGGTGCCGCGATAATCTCAATCGGCGGCTGACGCGCCTCAGCCAAACGGCGCGCCAGCATCAACTGTTGGTAATCCTTCTCCCCAAATACTGCCTTGTCCGGTCGGGTCTGGTCAAACAGGCGCGTGACCACCGCGGCAACCGCACACAGGTGCATGCCACGACACGCGCCTTCCAGCACATCGGTCAACCCTGGCATCACGAATGCTTCCAGGTCCGGCGTACCCTCCCCCCAGATCGCCTGCTCATCGGGGACGTACACCACATCGACTGAGGCTTCTTCCAATGCTTCCAGATCACACTGTTCCTCGCGCGGGTAGGCAACAAAATCTTCGGGGTCATCGAACTGGACCCGGTTCACGAACAGCGTCGCCAACACAGTGCCGGCGCACTGGCGCGCACGCGCCACCAAACTGAGATGCCCCTCATGCAAACTGCCCATGGTCGGCACCACCACGCATGGAGAGGCGGCATTAGCGCGGGCAATGCTCAGTTCTTCTGGTGTCCGGCAGACGATCACGGAAAATCGCCGGAGCGCACCGCCTGAACGTAAGCACGCACAGCATCCGCGATACTGGCCCCCGAATTCATAAAGTTTTGGGCGTGTCGGGGGATGGGGTCAGCCAGACCCAGCACATCCTGCAGCACCAGAACTTGACCGTCACACTGCGACCCGGAACCAATGCCAATCACCGGAACGCTGGCCTGCTGTGTGATCTTGCTCGCCACTTCCGGGTACACGCATTCCAGCAGGAGCAGTTGCGTGCCCGCATCCGTCAGGGCTTGCGCCGCGTCAAACAATTCCTGCGCCTCAATTGCATCCTTGCCGCATCGCTGTACACCCTCGAAACTCTCCAGACTCTGAGGTCGCAACCCCAGATGCGCACAGACCGGAATACCGGATGCCACCAGCGCCGCGACTACTTGCACTTGATCTGTGCAGGCTTCAAGTTTGACCATCTGCGCACCGGCCTCTATCAGCGCACCAGCATTCGCCAGCGCCGCATCCACCTCCTCGAAACTCTGATACGGCATATCGCATATAACCAGTGCCCGGCGCGTCGTCCGAGCCACGCAGCGGGTGTGGTACACCATGTCCGCCATCGTCACGTCGCGGGTGTTCGCATGGCCTTGCACAACCATTCCCAAGGAATCCCCGACCAGCACGAAATCCACCTCGCAGGCATCCAAAACGGCGGCGAAACTGGCATCGTACGCGGTCAGCCCGGCAAAGCGTTCGCCTGCCGTACTCATCGCGCGCAGGTGCTCCGGTGTGATTCTGGCTGTGGCTTGCATGGCGTTCCTCTCAAATTAAAGCCACTTCGGCTTCCTGCAGCGTCGTGGCGCCTTGCGAGGGATCCAGAAAATATTGACCCGGCTCGCGAATCCCATCCAGCGCCGCCAGCAGGCTCTGATAATCCTGCTGCCCCTGGGACAGATTGGTATACGTGGTATCCACTGTCAGCAAGGTGCCGGGATAGCTGCGGAAATATTCTGCCATCAGCAAGGACAAGCGTTCCAGAAATTCGGCTTTGAGTTCCCGCTCAAATGAGCGGCCCCGGAGCTGAATTCGCTCCAGCAACTGCGGCAGTGGCGCTTGCAGGTAGATCACCAGATCCGGGCGCGGAAGGGAGGCCGTCATGTGGGTATACAGATCAAGCCACAGATCGTATTCATCTCCGGTCAAGGACAGACGGGAGAACCAGTCGCTTTTCTCACTGATGTAGTCAGTGAACACCGGCTGGCGGAACAAATCTTCTTGCGTGAGTCGCTGCATCTGGCCGGTGCGACTGACCAGAAAATACACCTGGGCCGCCAAGGCGCTGGCATGCGGGTCGGCGTAGAACCGCTCAAGAAAAGGGTTACTTTGGTAATTCTCCAGCATCAGCATGCCGTTGAAGTCAGCCGCCAGACGGTTGCACAGGGTGGTTTTGCCCACTCCGATGGGGCCTTCCACGGCAATCAGCCGCATTTCTTGCGGCAACTGCCAACTCGCCGCGATGCGATCAATCGGGGAGGCCGGACACAGCTTCAGCAAGGAGGCAAGCAAGCCGCGATTCGGAATCTGCAATTCCGGGTCAAGTTCCTGCAACGGCAGCAGCACAAAGAGGCGCTCATGGGCTCCCGGATGCGGCACGGTCAGATCTTCCTGCTCCACGCATTCATCACCCCACAGCAACAAGTCCAGATCAAGCGGTCGCGAGGCCCAGTGCTCCGAGGTTTGGGTGCGTCCAAATTGCCGCTCGATTTCCTGCATTTCGCCCAGCAACTGTTGCGGCTGCATATCGGTTGCCAGACGCACCACGGCATTGATGTAGTCCGGCTGGTCCAGACCACCCATGGGCGGATTGCGGTACAGGCCGGAGGCGCCGCAGACACGAATGCGCGGATGCTCCCCCAGACGGCGAATCGCCTCCCGGATCTGCTTCTGCGGCTGCCCCAGATTGGCACCCAGGCCGACATAAATATCCGTGCGTTCCATGGCTATCTTCTGCTTCTGCGTCGACGCCGGCGGCGCGGGGGCTTGTCCGAGCATACGGGTTGGTATTGTTCCTGAATTTTGGTCCATGCCTGAAAGGCCTCGGCCAGCGCATCTTTTTTGCCCGCGCGCAAGCCCAAAAAATCATACGCCGCGCGAAAATAACCCTGCGAGATCACGCGCGCCGGGTGCTTGCGCGGGCCGGTTTCCAACTGCGCCTGACGGTGCCAGATTTCCCGGATCATCTGCGCGTGGCGATACGGAATGCGGGTGGTGCTCATTTGCCGCTTCAGGACACGGTCGCCGCAGACGGTTAGCGCTTCCGGTCGGTTCATTTTGGACTGTTTGTCTTCCTTCATTCGCTCGCACACCTCCGGCCACAGCATGACAGCGTAGGCGAAGGCGGGAGATAAGGGTTTCCCTTCGCGGGCGCGGACATCCGTGTTATGCAGGGCGCGGCGCAGAAAATTCAGATGCTCCGGCTGCTTCTCATCCTCCAGAATCCAGTCCGTGTGCGGGAACAGCCGCACCAGCAGTTTCTTTTCACGCAGCATGTCCAGCGCGACTTCAGCCGCGCCGCAATGCAGCAGTTTGACGCCCTCGTCAAACATCCGCGCAGGTGAAATAGCCTCCAGAAGATAAGCTGATTTCGCGATGCAGGCATCCATGGCAGGGTCAATCTCAAACTCCAGTTTCGCCGCGAAGCGCACCACACGCAGCAGACGCACCGGATCTTCCCTAAACCGGATCACCGGCTTGCCCAGCATACGCAACTGGCGCGCGCGAAGATCCTTGATGCCGTCGACGAAATCCAGCAGCGCGTTGTCCCGTGGGTCGTAAAACAGCGCGTTGATCGTGAAATCACGCCGCTCCGCGTCCCGATCAATCGGGCCATAAGCATTGTCGCGCAGAATGCGACCGCCCAGAGTTGTGGCTACATGCTCGCGACCGGCGCGCGAACGATGACCGCCGCGAAACGTCGCCACTTCGATGCGCTCGCGGCCAATGAATACATGCGCGAGACGAAAACGCCGCCCGATAATGCGACAGCGATCAAACAAGTCCCGCACCTGTTCCGGGCGCGCATCAGTGGCGATATCGAAGTCCTTCGGATTCAGGCCCAGCATCATGTCGCGCACACCGCCACCCACAATGTAGGCATCATAGCCACCTTCGTGCAGAGTCCGCACCACGGTAAGCGCCGCGGTACTGACTTGTGCGGAATGGAGGTTGTGCTCGTGCGGGCCCAGCACCCGCAACTGTTTGCGCGTGCGCTTCAGCGCCACCTTGGAAATCCGCGAGAGCAATTCGGTCGACATGATGAAAGACGCAGCGAGCTTGCCATTCTAGCCGCCGCAAAAAGGGGGAGTGTTGGTGCTGGCTTTCGGGTCTGCTAGATGGCGCTCGGCGAGGCTTATTCCCGAATCACCCCACGGGAACTTGAGTCAATAAAGTCGCACATTTGCTTCACTTCCGGGCAGGACTCCGAAAGCGTCCGAACCTCCTCACCTCGCGCCGCGGCACCACCGCGATGCAACAGCAAAGTATAAGCATGGTGCAGGTTATCGAGAGTCGCGCGCGGAAATTCAGCGCGCCGCAGGCCCTCGCGATTGATGCCAGAAGGGCGTGCTGGATTGCCGACCGCCATCACAAACGGCGGCAAGTCCCGATTCAGGGCGCAACCCATGCCGCTGAAGGCATAGCGGCCGATGCGACAGAATTGATGCACCAGCGTGAAGCCGCCGAGCGTGGCGTAATCCTCCACCTGCACATGACCGGCCAGCGTGGCACCGTTGGCGAAAGTTACGTGATCTCCGATCACGCAGTCATGCGCAATATGCACGTAGGCCATGATCCAGTTGTGGTGGCCGACCTCGGTGACATTGCGGTCTTGCCCGGTGCCGCAGTTCAGGGTGGTGAACTCGCGAATGGTGTTGCCATCACCGATGCGCAGTTCGCTTTCTTCGTTGGCGTATTTCTTGTCCTGTGGGATCTCGCCGATTGAGGCAAACTGGAAGATGCGGTTGTTGCGGCCGAGCGTGGTGCGTCCGGTTACTACCGCATGCGAGCCGATGGTGGTGTCAGCACCGATGCGCACATGAGGTCCGATGACGGCGTAAGGCCCGACTATCGCCGAGGCATCCAGTTCCGCTCCCGGTGCCACCACTGCGGTGGGATGGATGTTCACCGCTTCGGACACGAATCAGGACACCGGATCTTGCGGCTTGAACATGCACATGATCTCGGCCTGCGCAGCCAGTTCCCCGTCCACGCTGGCGGTAGCGTCAAAGGCCGCGCAATTCTTGCGTATCCACAACAGTTTTACTTCCGACAGCAACTGATCACCCGGCACTACGGGGCGCTTGAAGCGCGCCTTCTCCACACCGACGAACATATACAGGCTTTCTTCTTTCGGACAGTATTCCGGCGACTTGAACACCAGCAAGCCGGACGTCTGCGCCATTACTTCCAGAATCAGCACTCCGGGGAAGATCGGCTGGCCCGGGAAATGTCCGGTGAAGCAGGGTTCGTCCGCCGTGATGTTCTTGATCGCCTTGATCGACTTGCCGGGGTCCAGCTCCAGTACCCGGTCAACCAGCAAAAAGGGGTAGCGGTGCGGCAACAAACGCTGGATTTCCTGAATGTCAAAGCCGCCGCTCATCCCTGACTGCCTCCGCTGTCGCCTTTTATCAGGGCACCGACAATCTCGTTGAGGTTCTTGAAGCGCGCGGCATTGCGCAGCCAGACGGCATTTTCCTGAATTGAGGTGCCAGAACTGTATGTTCCCGCATCCTTGATTGAGCGATCCGCTTTGGACATGCCGGTGATCACCACTCCGTCCGCCAATTCCACATGATCCTGCACGCCGGCTCCGCCGCCAATTTGACAATAGCGGCCAATGGTGGCGCTTCCGGCAATGCCGGAACAACCGGCAATCGCCGAGTGATCGCCGATCGACACGTTGTGCGCGACTTGCACCTGGTTATCCAGCTTGACGCCGCAGCCTATCACCGTGTCCTCCAGCATGCCGCGATCGATGGTGACCAACGCGCCGATCTCGCAATCATCGCCAATCCGCACACTGCCAAGATGCCGCAACTTGATCCAGCGGCCGTCCTCCTGGGCATAGCCGAAGCCATCGGAGCCAATAATGGAGCCGGGCCAGATCTCCACACGGTCGCCCAGTTGCGTTCCCGCCAGCAGCGAAATGCGTCCATGCAGGTAGCAGCCCTCGCCCACAGCGCTGTTCGCGTCAATCATGCAATGCGGTCCGAATACTGTGTTCTTGCCAATACGCACACCATCGCCGATCATGCAGTATGGCCCGATCTGCACCGGATTCTCGACCTCTGCCCGTGCGCTGATCTGCGCGGTGCTGTGAATGTACTGTTTGATCTGCGGCACCGGATACAACGCCCGCATGGCGTGCGCCATACTTAAGTACGGATCGTCGCAAACCAAAGCCGGAACCGGACAGGCGGAAAGATCGGCCTCGCGCAACAGCACGACGGAGGCCTGGGTGTGAGTCAGCGCGGCGCGGTGGCGGGGATGGCTGTAGAAACTGATTGCGCCGGGACCGGCGGTATGCAGCGAGGCCGCATGGTCGATGCAGGCAGAATCATCCGCGGGCTTGCCTTCCAGCCGCGCGCCAGCAATCTCTGCAATCTGATTCAGGTCCAGCAATGCCACACGGGACCCCGTGGAATTATGGGTTGCTCAGTTTTTTGAGCACCCGCTCTGTAATATCAATTCGACTACTGGCATACAGAGTGACCGCCTGCGTCAGAATCAGGTCGAAACCGTCTTCCTTGGCAATATTTTCGACCACGGCGTTGACCTCTTCCTGCAGTTTGCCGAGTTCCTCGTTGCGCCGGATCGCCAGATCCTCGCGCACTTCATCGCGAGCCCGCACAAAATCACGCTTGCGCCGCTGAACATTACGCTCCAGCGCCACACGCCGTTCCTCTGACATCACATCGCCGTCATTAGCCAACTGTTCTTCCAGTTTGGTGATCTCCTTATGCAGTTCTTCCAACTGCTTGTTGCGCGGAGCGAATTCATTCTGCAACTCCTGACGCGCAGCGGTAGCCTGCGGAGAGTCTTCCAGAATGCGACCGACGTCAACGAAGCCCACCTTGGCGCTCTGCGCCCATACGGCGCTGCTACCAAGCAGCAACAAGGCCGCCACAGAAAGACGGGCAAGACTGGTGTGATGTTTCATGCGTACTGCTCCCGATTGCCGCCCATTGTACAGGCATTTGGGGATTATAGGGAATTGGGTCTCAAATCAGTTGGGGTATTCCCGACTTCTTTGAAGCTGTGGCTTGCGGCAAGTTCCATAATCAGTCATGGTAGCCACGCGCAACCAATACATCTTCAATCAGACTCTTGCGCAGATTCAATGCGCCGTTGGTCGACGGGAACGCGATGCGCTCCCAGGCCGTGTTGTGGAACAATTTTTGCATTTTGGGCTTGCATTTGCGAAACACCCACCCGTAACCCCTATTATTCGGCAATTCCTCATAGGATGATAGGCTTTCATGCCGGTGAAGCAGGTGGACGGAAGGGACAGGTCGCATTTGCCGATCATGTGCTTGTTTCGGGTGCTGGAGGGTGTGCCGCCATCAGAGAGCGAATACACCGTGACAAAGGAATCACAGGTTTTCCGTGGCTCCAAAGTGATGTGCTGGCGATTGATTTTGGTCCAGATCTGAAAGATCGTGCTGATTTCCACCGGCGCGCCGTCGGGCTTCTCAAAGGAACTCGCACTCAGCTTTTCGCTGTGCGCCAGTTGAAATCGCTGATCCACCCGCTTGCTCGGCACCCCCCTTGCCATCACTTTCGAACAGCTACGGCAGAATGAAGGCTACCCTGTCCGCAAATTGGGCGGAATGGTTGATGAATTACAGCGCCAAATGCCCGCGAAGTCCGAACGGGGGATTGCCAATGACAATGTATTGCCCCTGATGTTCCGGTTGCCACAGGAGATAGTCCGCTTTGCTGAGTTCGTGGTTTCTTGGTGCCAGATCAAGACCGATTCTTCGGTGCGCGGGGAGCGTCTGATAAAACCCGCCTCAACCGGCAGACGGCTCGATAAAGGTGTAGGGGCTCAAGTCCTCGTGCAAATCTTGCGCGACCTGGCGGAAGGTTTCCCAACACTGTCGGCGACGGGTGGTTTGGTGTAAAACTGATCCTCGGCCTCTCCTGAAAGCTCCAACATCCGCTTGAAATCCCCCGTGTAGTGCCCGGGGACCTTGCCCATGTCCACCCCATCGCTTGATCGTGTTGGCGTGCAGGCTCAACCTGCTTGCCACCTCAGCCAGCGGCATCACTTGTGTTACTTTGTCAAACAACTCCTGAGCCGTGGCGCTAGTCATGACGCCCACTCCGAGTCTCGCTTTTACAGGTTGCCCAGATTGAACTGGAAGCTCTCGGTCTCATCAATGCTCTGGTCATTGATTGGCAGGCTGATATTCATTGACACACCGCCGAGCGGAGACAGCCACGACACGCCCAGTCCCACCGCGGCGCGAATATCGCCGAGTTCGAAGTCATCAGCCTCCTCAAACGCATAGCCCGCATCGAAGAACAATGAGCCGCGCAGATTGGCCTCGTCGATGAGCGGGATCGGGAAGGTCACAGCCGCCGAAGTATTCACCATCAGGTTACCGCCGAACGGACGGTTGTATTCATCTCTGGGGCCCAGCGTGTTGACCTTATAGCCGCGAACTGACTTCGGGCCACCGGTGACAAACTTGTTTGCGAACGGCAGGTCGGGTGTGCCGGCGTAACCATCGCCGTAGGCGAAATCGACCCGCATCGACAGGGAATAGTCTTCGGTCAGATCAATGTATTCTTCTTGCTTATAGCGCAGCGTGTAGTACTCCAGACCGCTACCAGGCACGCTGCCTGTCACTGAAATCTGGCGCAGGGATCCTTTGCGGGTGAACAGGCTGCGATCGCGGGTGTCGTAAGTGAACGCGCCTGAAAGTATCAAATTGTTGTAGGACGCTTCGCAGCCCCGATATTGTCTCGTGTCTGTATAAAATTCATATGCTCTTTGTCTTTCCTCTTCAGTAAATTCCCTATCCGTATTGTCAAGCGGGAGCTCGTTTGCCGGGGCCTCAGCTCCATCCGATGGTGGATTAAGAATCCTCTCAGGAAGTATCTGAAGCGGAAGTTCATCTTCCCCCTCAATCAAATTATCAAATTCCATCCGATTCAACCCGAAAAACCGATCTGCTACACAATTCCCACCCGTATCGTTCAGAAAACTCTGCACCCGAAGCGACGCATCCGCGCCAACATCAAAATTGATCCGCTGGGCCCGCCCGGAGAAAGAAAACGTGCTGTCATCGGCGATCGGAATGCCGTAACTCAGATAAGCCAGAAAGTCGCGCGACTCATAACGGCTTCGGTTATTGTCATCGGCTGTATCCGTTGACCGCGTGCTGACCCCGAACCCTCGGCTGACGCCGTTGATCGTGTAGTACGGGTTGTAGAAATCAAACGAATAGCGCGTCGAGGTCTCGCTGTTGTCAAAGTGCACGCCGACCCGGTTACCGGTGCCAAGGAAGTTCTCCTGCTCAACACCTGCAGCCAAGGTCAATCCGGTGCCGCTGCTAAAGCCCAGACCGGCTGAGAAGTTGCCGGCCAGACGCTCGGTCACCGTAATCATAATATCCACCTGATCGCTGGTGCCTGCTACCCGGAACTGCTCAATTTCCACACTCTCGATATACGGCAAGCGCTGGATGCGATAGCGCGAGCGCTCCAGTTGCGGTGTGGACAGCCAACTGCCTTCCAACTGGCGCAATTCCCGACGCAGCACTTCGTCCTGCGTGGTGCGGTTGCCGGAGATGTCGATGCGGCGCACGTAGACCCGCTGTCCGGGATCGACAAAGAAATTGATGATGGTCTCGGCGCTCTCCTCATCCAGTTCAGTCACCGGATTCACCTTGGCAAAGGAATAGCCTTCTTCTGCCAGCCGCGTGGTTATCGCGGAGGAGGACGCCTGCGCCTTGGCGCTGGAGAAAAACTCACCCGCGCGCACCTGCAGCAGATCGATCAGTTCCCGCTGATCAATGATGAACACGCCGGAGATCGACACCTCGCGCACCACAAAGCGCGGGCCTTCGTTGATATGCACGGTGATGAAAATGCCGTCGCGCGTCGGGCTCAGCGCGATCTGCGCTGAATCCACCTGAAACTTCATGAATCCCCGGTTCAGATAAAACGCCCGCAAGCGTTCCAGATCTCCGGACAACTGCAATTTGGAGTAACGTCCGCTGTTGCCCATAATGTCGTACCACTGCGGCGGGCCGGATTGAAACAGGTCCAGCAGACGGTCTTCCGGGTAGGACACATTGCCAATGATGTGCACCTGTTCGATTTCGGCGGGTTCTCCCTCTGCGACTTTGATCTCGATCGCCACGCGATTGTCTTCGCGCTCCACCACATCGGTCGCGACTTCGGCGTTGTAGTGTCCAACCGCGTGATACTGCTGCAGGATTTCATTGTGCAACCGCTCAAGCAAAGGCTTGTTGAAGATCCGCCCGGTCGCGATGCCAGCCTCTTCCAGCACCTGCTCCAGCGTCTCATCGTCAATAATCTCAAGACCCTCGTAGGTGATCTCGGTGATGGCCGGGCGCTCCACCACGGTGATCACCAGCACATTGTCGCGTCGCGACACTTGCACATCACTGAATAACTGGGTCTTGAACAGCGTGCGCACCAGCTCGCTGGTGCGGGCCGGATCGAACTCCTCACCGGTTTCCACCGGCAGGTGCGTGAATACGGTCGCCGCTTCCAGACGCTGCAGCCCGTACAACTCAATATCCTCCACCACGAAGGCCGAGACTGCTGGCGCCATCAGCGCCAACGTTACACCCGCCAAAACAGTGAAAGAAACCTTGGGTCGCATGAGGCTGAACGGGCCGATGAAGAGCAAATTTGCGCGTCAGCCCGCTAAACGGATGAAGTCATTGTACAGGGCAAGCAGCATCAGTGCCGAAAGCACGGCGATGCCGACGCGCTGCGCGGCGGCTTCCACACGCTCAGCGACCGGGCGGCGGGTCACCGCTTCAACCGCACACCAGACCAGATGTCCGCCGTCAAGAACCGGAATTGGCAGCAAATTCAAAATCCCCAGACTCAAACTCAGCAGCGCCATCATCGACAGAAACGCGGTCAGCCCGTTCATGGCGGAACTGCCCGCGAAAGAGGCAATGCCGACTGGTCCGCTGATCGACTTGGGAGACACCTCACCGATCACCAAACGGCCTAACACCTTCAGCGTCAGCACCGTGTACTCGCCAGTGCGCTCCAGTCCCCGCATTAGACTTTCGCCGAGCGGATAATTGACGGTGACTTGCAGTTCTCTCAGCAATACTTCATCCACGTAGGGCAACACGCCCAGCCGTCCCGACACTGCGCCTGAGTCGATCACCGCATCAATTCGCGCTTCACGCGACAGCACTTGCCCGTCGCGCTCCCATTCCAGCAGCACCTGCTGTCCGCCGCGCGAGCGCACCGCTTCGGTCAAGCCCTGCCAAGAGGCAATCGGCTGCGTCGCCAGACTCAGTATGCGATCTCCGGACTGCAGACCTGCGGCCTGCGCCGCCGAGCCGGAACTGACCTCGCCGATGATCGGCGCTGAGGTCGCGCGCATGGGGGACATCCCCAAGGCGGAGAGGACATTTTCGTTTTTCAAAAGGCCCGCGCCGGGCTCAAGTTGCAATTGCCGATACAGGCCCTGCTGGGTGTGCACCTCCAGCACCATGGCGTCGCCCTTCATGCCGGAGTCCAGCAACGGCACCAGCATATCCGACCACGAGCGCACGGGTTGGCTGTTGATCTCCAGAATTTCATCACCGAACGCAAGGCCAGCCTGCGCTGCGGGTGAGTCCTGCTGCACATGACCGACGAGCGGACGAAGTCCAGTCTCGCCCACCCACGACACCAGCGCATACAGAAAGACCGCCAGAATGAAATTGAAGATCGGCCCCGCCGCGATGATCATCGCGCGCTGGGTAAGCGGCTTGCCGGTGAATTCCTGCGCCTGCTCCTCAGGCGTAAGTTCTCCGGTATCCGGATCGCGTTTGTCCAGCATCTTGACGTAGCCGCCCAGCGGCCAGCGTGCCAGCACCCACTCGGTGCCTGTACGCTCAGAGACATGGCAGAACAGCGGACGTCCGAAGCCCACCGAGAACCGCAGCACACGAACCCCACACTTGCGCGCCACCCAGTAATGGCCGAATTCGTGGAAGCTGATCAAAATCGAAATGGCCAGCAGAAACGCCCCAACGCTGATTAAAAAAGTCATAGCGTCTCCATCACCGTGCGGGCGCGATCGCGGGCCTCCTCATCGGTGGCGATCACTTCCTCAATATCCTGCGCCTCCGCGGCATAATTCCCGTCCAGAGTCTTCTCCACCACCACCGGGATCTGGGTGAAGCGAATGTGTCCTTGCAAGAACCCTGCCACCGCGATTTCGTTGGCCGCGTTCAGCACGATCGGCACTTTGCCGCCGGCCTCCAGTGCTTGACGCGCCAGATCTAGACACGGATAGC
The DNA here is from genome assembly GCA_965199755.1 of uncultured candidatus Poriferisulfidus sp. Taxonomy (GTDB): domain Bacteria; phylum Pseudomonadota; class Gammaproteobacteria; order Poriferisulfidales; family Poriferisulfidaceae; genus Poriferisulfidus. The sequence goes on from CBDASZ010000001.1 coordinate 96,283, forward strand.
GCCCCGGTTCCGGTGGTGCCCAGGTCAGTGGTGAGCATTTGGCCAGTTTCAGCGCGTCCACGCCGGTCGTGCAGCGCTCCGGGTAGAACAGGGTGTGTGCGATGGCGACGCGCATATCCGGCGGTCCCAGATGCGCCATGGTCGAGCCGTCGCGCAGGGTGACCAGCGCGTGCACCAGAGATTGCGGATGGATCAGCACATTGATCTGCGGGGATTCGAGATTGAACAGCCACTTGGCTTCGATCAATTCCAGACCCTTGTTCATCATGGTCGCGGAATCCACTGAGATCTTCGGCCCCATGCGCCAGTTCGGATGCGCGATCGCTTGTTCGGGAGTCACGTGTTCCAGCGCCTCCAGCGGCGTCTCCCGGAATGGCCCGCCTGAGGCGGTCAGCACAATGCTTTCGATATCGTCAGTTTCGGCACCGGCCAGACACTGGAACACCGCGTTGTGCTCGCTGTCGACCGGCAGCAGCGTGCAGTCATGCGCACGCACCGTCTCCATGAACACCCGACCGCCGGCAACCAGCGCTTCCTTTCCGGCCAGAAGCACGCGCCGTCCGGCCTTGGCCGCCGCCAGCGTCGATGCCATGCCGGCCATGCCCACAATGCCAGCCATAACGCAGTCGGCATTGGTGTCAGCCGCCAGTTCACATAACTCATCGTTGCCCGACAAGACTTCCGTCGGCAGTGACTCACGGCGCACCGCTTCCGCCAATTCCTTCGCCGCATCTGGGTTGACCATGGCCGCATAGCGCGGACGGTGTGTACGGCATTGCTCCAGCAAGCCGTCGACCCGTGAATACGCGCTGAGCGCGTAGACTTCCACCTGATCCGGATGGCGTGTGGCCAGGTCCAGCGTATTGACGCCGATCGTTCCAGTCGCACCGAGCACCGTCAGACGCATCGCGCTCATGGCACCCCCGCCGCAGGCCGTATCACCTGCATGCCCAGCGCAAACACCGGTGTGATCGCGATTATTGAATCCACCCGATCCAGCACGCCGCCGTGCCCCGGCAGCAAGACGCCGCTGTCTTTGGCTCCGGCGATACGTTTGAGCAGGCTTTCCGCCAGATCGCCGACCACCGCGAAACACGCGCACAGCGCGGCGAACGCCACAAACACAAACCAGCCGACGGGTTCAAGCCCCAGCACCACAGCCAGCAACAAGGCCAGCAGCACCGCACCGCCCACGCCACCGACGAAGCCGGCGCGGGTCTTGTTCGGCGAGATGTCCGGGGCCAGCAGGGTCTTGCCGAAGCGCCGCCCGAACTCGTAGCCGCCAATATCAACTGCCGCCACCCACAGCAGCAACAGCAACAGATCCGACGTCGGCATCCACATCAGTAGCACCGCCGCGATCGGGATAGCGAGCATGCCGATATTCATCTGCAATATGACCTCCAGAATAATCGGCCACCTTCTGACGCACAAGCGCAGCGCAAACGCAACCCACAGCACCAGCGCCAGAATGTGCACGGAGGTGAAGTATTCCAGCGGCAGCCACAAGGCCCCGCTGGTGGCGAGAAGCCCGGAAAGCAGGAGCGTGATGATCTGGACCTTGTCCTGGCCGAACAGACAGGCCCACTCAAAAATCGCGATGATGGCGGCAAGCGCGACCAGTCCCTGCCAGATCCAGGCGGTGTCGTACCCCTCGCGAAGCGACAACGCCACCGCGACAGCCAGAACCAGAAGCAGTGCGGTGCGCACCCGTAGCTGCGACAAAATCATGCGCCGCTTACGCCGAAGCGTCGGTCCCGAGCCGCAAACCAGCCCAATGCGGCATCAAATTGCAGCTCATCAAAATCCGGCCACAGCGTATCCGTGAAGTAAAACTCAGTATACGCCATCTGCCACAGCATGAAGTTGCTGAGCCGGCGCTCTCCGCCTGTGCGAATCAGCAAATCCGGCTCTGAAAGCCCGGCGGTGTCCAGCCGCGCCGAGACCGTCTCCTCGGTGATCGCGACCTCTTCTTCCTGACAGCGCTCCACCGCCCGCAGCAGATCCTGCCGCCCGCCATAGTGCATGGCTACACACACGGTGAGGCGGGGATCGTCCGGCACCCGCTTATGCAGTTGTTCAATCTGTCGGCGTAAACCCGACGCGAAACATTGCAGATCACCGATCACGCGCAGCTGCACGCCGCGCGCGAGGAAATCCTCGGTGTGCTCGGACAGGGCTTCGGCGAACAACTGCAACAGCAAGGACACCTGTCGCGCCGGACGGTGTCGATTCTCGTTGCTGAAGGTGAACAGGCTCAGTACGCTGATGTTGCGCTTGAGCGCATGCTCCACCAGCCGGCTGGTGATGTCCATGCCGGCGCGATAGCCGGCCTCGTAAGAACGACGCCGACGCCGCGCCCAGCGGCGATTGCCATCCATAATCAGGGCGACGTGAGCGGGATAATCCATGGCAACAGATCTGCGGCGCACGCCTTCGGTCAGACTTCGAGCAGGGCTTTCTCTTTTTCCGCGGCCAGGTGCTCTGCGTCGCGAATCGCGTCGTCGGTCAGTTGTTGCACGACGTCCTGATCGTGGCGTTCCTCGTCTTCCGTGAGGTCTTTCTCTTTGAGCAGTTCTTTCAGCATCTGATTGGCGTCGCGGCGCACATTGCGGATCGACACACGCGCCTCTTCAAGCGTCTCGCGCACCACGCGAGCCTGCTCGCGCCGGCGTTCCTCGGTCAGCGGCGGCATTGGGAGGCGCACCACCTGGCCTGCGGTATTCGGTGTGATGCCCAAATTGGAGCTCGCCAGCGCCCGCTCGACTCCCTGCACCATGCTTTGCTCCCAGACCTGCACCACCAGCGTGCGCCCTTCCTCAACGGTGACGCTACCGACCTGCGAGATCGGCGTCTCCACGCCGTAGTACTCGACCCGGATCGGGTCCAGCAGGCTCGGATGCGCACGGGCCGTGCGAATGCGGGTCAGCGCCTCGCTTAGCACTTTCAGGCTTTTTTGCATGCGCACACGCGCATCGTCGAGTATTTCTTCACGCATTTCCACCCTCCGAATCGACCAGAGTCCCGACCGCCTCGCCATCAATCGCGCGCGTCAGCGCGCCGGACTCGAACACGTTAAACACCCGCACCGGCATGCGGTGATCGCGGCACAGCACCAGCGCAGTGGAGTCCATGACTTCCAGTTTGCGCGCCAGCGCCTCATCGTAGTGAATATGCGCGAAGCGCTCGGCCTCAGGGTTGGTCATCGGATCCTCCGAGTACACGCCGTCCACCTTGGTCGCCTTGAATAGAATTTCGGCATTGATTTCCACCGCGCGCAGACTGGCTGCCGAATCGGTGGTGAAGAACGGATTGCCGGTGCCTGAGGCGAAGATGACCAAACGGTCTTTCTCCAGATGGCGCACCGCGCGACGGCGGATATAGTTCTCGCACACCTGCGGCACGGGTACCGCCGACATGACCCGACAGGCTACCGCGTGCTGCTCCAGCGCATCCTGCAGCGCCAGCGCATTGATCAGCGTGCCTAACATACCCATGTGATCGGCGGTCACCCGGTCGGTGCCGGCACCCTGAAGATCCTTGCCGCGAACGATATTGCCGCCGCCGATGACTACCGCCAGCTGCACACCTTGCTCGACGGCAGCTGCCATGTCGCGCGCCAGCGCGGTGACGGCTTCGGGGTCAATGCCATGAGCGCGGCCGCCCATTAACGCCTCACCGCTTAATTTCAACAGAATGCGGCAGTAGGCGGCGGCCATAGCAGGGTCTCAGTCGGTATTGCTGAACTTCTCGGTCTGGGCGCGCACTTCTTCGGCGAAGTTCTCCTGCTTTTTCTCCAGACCTTCACCCACTTCCAGACGCACGAACTCGCGCACGGAAGCGCCTTTGGCGCTCAACACCTTGCCGACTGCGGTGTCGGCATCCAGCACATAAGCCTGACCGAGCAGCGTGATGCCAGCCAGGTACTTGCGCAGCCGGCCTTCGATCATTTTCTCAATGATTTCCGGCGGCTTGCCGGATTCTTCAGCTTGCGCCTTGAAGACGTCGCGCTCAGACTGCAACAATTCCTCCGGCACATCCGCATCGCTCACGCAGACCGGATTAAAGGCGGCCACGTGCATGGCCAATCCCCGTCCCAGTTCGTCATCGCCATCGTGCGCCACCAGTGCGCCGATGCGCCGGTTGTGCACATAACAACCCAGTGCGCCATCGCCAGCCTGCAGCCGGATTATGCGGCGGACCTGAATGTTCTCGCCGAGTTTCGAGATCAGATCAAGGCGCTGCTCCTCAAAGCCCTGCGCCATTAGTGCGTCTACTTCTGTCGCGCCTGAGGTCAGTGCCGCATCCGCGCACGCTTGTCCGAATTGCAGAAAACTCTCATCCTTGGCGACAAAGTCTGTCTCACTGTTGACTTCCAGCAACAATGCTTCAGAACCGTCCTCAGTCTGCGCCAGCAGCATCGCGCCTTCTGCGGTGATGCGCCCAGACTTCTTATCGGCCTGCGCCTGTCCGCTGGTGCGCAGATGACGCGCGGCCGCTTCCAGATCGCCGTCGCATTCGACCAGCGCCTGCTTGCACTGCATCATGCCGACGCCCGTGCGCTCGCGCAATTCCTTAACCTGTTGCGCACTGATGCTCATGACTTGACTTCTTCTTCGGTGTCCGCCGGTGCCACCTCAGCGGGAGCTTCTGCTTCAGCAGTCGGTTCCACAGCGGCGGGTGCCTCTTCCACTTGAGCGGTCTCGACCGCTTCTAGCTCGACTTCCTTGGGGGCGTCCGATTCGGCAGATTCGTCCGCAGTGTCTTTCGCCTTGGCTTTCTTCGGCTTCTTGTCTACCGCGTCAGCCTTGCCTTTCTTCGGGCCCGCGCGCAGCAGGGTGCGTTTGCCCTTGCGTTCCACGGAATCCGCACGTGGGCGGCGAACCGTGGGCATCGTCGCGCTGTCTTCCTCGGCCTGTTTGCGTCCCTCAAGAATCGCCTCGCAGACAATCTCCATATACAGCCGCACCGAACGAATCGCGTCATCATTGCCGGGGATCACATAGTCAATGCCGTCGGTGGAACTGTTGGTGTCCACCACCGCGATCACCGGAATGTTCAGGCGCTGCGCTTCGCGCACCGCGATGTTCTCATAGCGCACATCAATCACGAACAGCGCGTCCGGCAGACGCTCCATTTCTTCAATGCCGCCGAGACTGCGATTGAGTTTGACCTGCTCGCGGTCAAGCCGCAAGGCTTCCTTCTTGCTCAAGCGTTTGCGCAAGCCCTCTTCATCCATACGCCGCAGATCCTGCAAGCGCTTGATGGAATTGCGCACCGTATGAAAGTTGGTCAGCGTGCCACCGAGCCAGCGGTGCGCCACATACGGCACCTGGCACTCCTCGGCCTTGGCGCGAACAATGTCCTGCGCTGCACGCTTGGTACCAACCACCAAAATGGTCTTGCCTTCGGCTGCGACCTGACGGATCGCGTCGGCCGCCTCATCCAGCATGCGCTGGGTGATTTCCAGATTGAAAATGTGAATTTTGTTGCGCTCGCCGAAAATATACGGTGCCATCCCCGGATTCCAGTATCGGGTCTGATGCCCGAAATGGACACCGGCTTCCAGCATTTCGCGCAAGGTGGCGCGTGGCATATTCGCCCTCCTGATGGGTTGTCAACTTGTCGAAAACCAGTGCGGACAACCCCTTTTCAGTGGAGCACCCCGTCGCGCATCATGACGGTTTCGACGCGAATTTCACACAGGCCATGCCCGTGCGAGGATGCCATTATACATGGAGGGACTTGTGTGCGATTTACTAATGGGTATTATGAGGTGAGTGCGGGATGGAGTTGGGGCGACTGTCATACCCACCAGAAATTGAACGTCGCATACCCAGCAGACCGCGGCCACTACTGGTTGATCGGAAGGGGGCAGTTGGGGCGTTGCCCGAACAGTGGAAGCGATGTGCCAACACCGAGCGAGAGACAATGGGGATGGCGAGATTTTGCTTACTTGGAAAGAACTGCTCAAAGGTACCGAGAAGCAGGCGATCAGCGCAAACAGTAACTTCCGTAACTGTACACGATCTTATGAGAAACTTGGTTTCGGCTAGGGAGATCAGATTCTATCGGTGCCTAGCTTTCCACCGCGCAACATCGTTCGGGCGAACAACTAAAGCTTCCAGATCTGGAGGATACAAGCCCACTTCAAGACGATACAGATCAACACCATTGCTGAGGGCGGAAATCTGAATTCGGGTAGCATCGATATTGGCTTTATTCAGCCACTTGAAAACCTGCGGTACGGCAATCGACCCGATCAATCCCAAAATTACCAGGACAATAAGTAATTCAAGGAGGGTAAAGCCCCTCATTCGGGAAAGAGTTTGAGATCATGCCTTCATTTTACTATTTTGGTCTCATTCTGTATGAGATCAAGACCTAGGCCACGGGATTTACGGCAAGCGGGTATAATCACTTGCTTCATAAGGAACGTATCGTGGAATTACGCCGCGCGTCCGCCGAATAAGGCGTTTCGCCCGGACGTGAAGTTTTGGCTTCACGGTTCCCGAATGGCCACAACTTCAATCGCTACACGTACACTTTTGAATGAGGAGACCACCATGACACCGGAAGAAATTCTGAAAACCCTCTCGGAGGCCGACGTACGCTACGTCGACTTCCGTTTCACTGACACGCGCGGCAAGGAGCAGCACGTTTCCGTGCCTTCCGCCGAGATCGACGAGGATCTGTTTGAACACGGCAAAATGTTCGACGGCTCATCCATCGCCGGCTGGAAAGGCATCAATGAATCCGACATGATTCTGATGCCGGACCCCTCCACCGCCGTACTCGATCCGTTCTACACCGACACCACACTGTTGCTGCGCTGCGATATCATCGAGCCGACGACCATGCGTCCGTATGGTCGCGACAGCCGGGGCATCGCCAAAAAGGCTGAAGCCTACCTGCAGTCCACTGGTATCGCCGACACCGCCTTTTTTGGGCCGGAACCCGAATTTTTCGTGTTCGAGGGCGTGCGCTGGTCGGATGAGATGCAGCACTGCATGTATGAAGTGCATTCACAGGAAGGTGCCTGGAGTTCCGCGCAGGATCATTTCGATGAGACCAACCTCGGACACCGTCCGGGCGTGAAAGGCGGCTACTTTCCGGTACCGCCGGTCGACAGCCTGCAGGACATCCGCTCCGCAATGTGCGAAACCCTCAGTGAGATGGGCGTGCGGGCTGAAGTACATCATCACGAGGTCGCCACTGCCGGCCAGTGCGAGATCGGCACCCGGTTCGACTCGCTGGTGCGCCGCGCTGACATGAACCAGATCCTCAAGTATGTGGTGATGAATGTGGCGCATAACTTTGGCAAGACCGCGACGTTCATGCCCAAACCTCTGGTCGGCGACAACGGCAACGGCATGCACGTGCACCAGTCGCTCAGCAAGGACGGCAAGAACCTGTTCGCCGGTGACGGCGTCGGCGGACTATCCGAAACCGCGCTGCACTACATCGGCGGCATCATCAAGCACGCGCGCACGATCAACGCTTTCTCCAACGCCTCCACCAACAGCTACAAACGGCTGGTGCCAGGCTTTGAAGCACCAGTGTTGCTGGCGTATTCGGCGCGTAACCGTTCGGCTTCAGTGCGCATCCCGCACGTCCCAAGTCCGCAGCAGCGCCGCCTTGAGGTCCGCTTCGGAGACGCCGCAGGCAACCCTTATCTGACCTTCGCCGCCATGCTGATGGCCGGTCTTGACGGGATTGCCAACAAGATTGATCCGGGCGAACCGATGGACAAGGATCTGTACGATCTGCCGCCGGAAGAGGAAGCCTCCATTCCTCACGTCTGCCACTCACTGGATCAGGCGCTGGAAGCACTGGATAGCAACCGGGACTTCCTCAAGGCCGGAGACGTTTTCAACGACGACGCAATTGATGGCTACATTGAACTCAAGATGGAAGAAGTGACCCGCCTGCGGGCCGCCACGCATCCGGTTGAGTTCGACATGTACTACAGTCTGTAAAACCGCATCAAGCAGACCTTCTCGCTCGATGCACAGCATGACCGCCTTTGCCCGTGCCGAGGTCGCCTTCGGACATGGGCAGATGGTGGTTGAAATCCGCTCGGTCAATCACCGGCTTCTGCAAACAGGACTGCATCTGCCGCGTGAGTGCTCCGTACTGGAACCGGCATGGCGCAAACAGATACGCGAAGCCTGCGCCCGCGGCAAAGTAGATGTGGCCGCGCACTTTCTGGGCGATCCGGTCGAAAACCGTCACGAACACCTCAACACGGCGCGCCTGCGCCGCCTGATCAGCCTGAGCCGCCGGATCGCGCCAGCCGCAGACATCTCCCGTCTGCTGGAACTGAACACGGTCTGGAACGTCCAGCACATTTCGCCGGAATCCCTGCACCCGATCGCGCAACAGGGCTTCGACCAAGCGCTAGAGACCTTTGTCGAACAGCGCGAATGCGAGGGTGCGCGGCTGGACAAAATCCTGCGCGAGCATTTCGACATCATCCGCCAGTGTGTCACCGCCGTGCGCGAGCGCCGACCGGAAGTCCGCGACGCCTTGCGCGGGCGCTGGGAAAACAAACTGGAAGAACTGAAGACCTCCATGGACGCGCATCGGCTGGAGCAGGAGATCGCCATAGAACTGGTGCACACGGACATTGAGGAAGAACTCGACCGACTCGACAGCCATATCGTGGAAACAGAAAAGACTCTGGACTCCTCCGGCCCGCAAGGGCGCAAACTAGACTTCCTGATGCAGGAATTCGCGCGCGAAGCCAGCACACTGGCCTCCAAGTCGCACGATAATGAAACCAGCCGTATCGCCGTGGACCTCAAAGTCGTCATCGACCAGATGCGCGAACAGGTCCAGAATGTGGAGTGATTAAGTATTCCACCACACTTTTGACTGGATGATCTCTCTGGCAATCCTGACTTGTGGCGGAACCTTTGACAAGGTTTATCACGATGCCCTGAGTGCCTACACCATTGGCGCGCCATGCGCGCCGGATATTCTGGCCGAGGCCGGCATACGCGGCGACGGCTGGGAATTGATTGAGGTCATGCGCAAAGACAGCCTCGACATGACCGACGCTGACCGCGACACTCTGTATCAGGCGGTGGTCAACTGCAGCGCAACGCATTTGGTGATCATTCATGGCACCGACACGATGGTGGATTCCGCCGCGCGTCTGGCCGACATTGAAGACAAAACCATCGTATTCACCGGCGCGATGAGTCCGGCGCGCTTTCGGCAAACCGACGCGCCTTTCAATACCGGCTTTGCCATCGCCTCCGCCCTGCATGCCGTGCCCGGCATCTATATCGCCATGGGCGGACAACTGCACTCCCACGATCAGGTACGCAAGAATCGCGAACAAGGCCGCTTTGAAGCGACCTGAAGCAGTGCCCCTTGAAATTGGGACCACTCACTCCCATTAAAAGAGTAAGGAAACAGGGCTGGCACCCATGGTGCGAGACCTGTACAACAACTACCAGTAAGGAGGGAATAATGATATTTCCAAACATTTACACCGATCCTTTCGGTGCCTTAACCCGAAACTGGGGTACGCTGTTTCAGGGTACCCCTTCTGGCCTGTATTCGTCCGGGAACGGCTGGACGGTGCTGGTCGACATTGCCGACCACAGCGATGCCTACACGATTACCGCCGACTTGCCGGGAGTGAACCCCGATGATGTCACAATCTCGGTGGATGGCGATATCCTGAAAGTCACGGGCGAGCGTGCCACTCCGAAAGCGACCGCTGATGAGGGGCCGCGCTACTACCACATGGAGCGAGGGCACGGTGCCTTTGAGCGGCGCTTCCAGTTGCCTGCGAACGTTGATGCGGACGCGATTGAGGCGCACTTTAACAAGGGCGTTTTGAGCATCCGAATCGCCAAGCAGCCTGAGGCTGCGCCGCGGAGTATCACGGTTCAGGTCAACTGATCGGCATACCTACCTGCCTGCGGGCTCGTCGAAGCGATTCGGCGAGCCCGTTTTTTGTGAGAAACTCAATGACGTAAATATGCGCCCTATCAACCCAGAACTGCTCACTGACTATGATATATTTCCAGCAATAACTCCAAGAACAGTACTAGCCCTTAGTTTGATGTTCGACACCGCTAAATCCGACCCAAACTTAACAGGATCACTTTATGAGAATCGCAAACCTTTCCTGTTCGAAGTGATGATCGCTTGATAGAACCTCTTCTATGGAGTTCTCCTCCATGACAATCATGGAAATACAGTCTTGCATGCTATATTTCTTGTCAGGCCGTTCCTTGTAACGTTTTAAACCTTTCATTAGAAGATCGTGGGTTTGCGGAACAACCCTGACGTTTGCATCTTCAAAAACGTTTTGTACTATCTTCACTCCATACTCGCGCAAGTCAGAGCCGAGATTTGAAAGGCCGGTCAGAAACTCTACCAGCACCGTCTCAGTAGTCATCACCTTAACCTGTCCCAAGGCAGCGAATGCCTGCTCCGCCGCTTTATGCCATTGATCTTGGGGGTTGGCGATGGCGACCCAATATGAAGTATCTGCGAAAACAGTTTTCACACTTTGTCAGTTCCATAGATGTAATGGTCATGCTGGTGTGACAAATCTGTAGGCACTTTCTCCCATGCCTTCTCAGGAACTTTCTTGGAAAGATCCAAGACAACATCCTGAATACTGGGAACGTTAGGATCAAAACTGTCTCCTCCGGCAGGCTCAATTTTCAGCCACTCTACATTGTTAATTCTTTTTAGTGCTCCGTCCGGACCATACTCTCCGCACCCTCTAACGCGCAACTGTACAGACGCATAACCTATGAGCGCTTTGATGACGTCTGACTCTTGAGTGTCCGAGAACTCCACCTGCACATTCACTTTATCGTCTAACCAAATGTGAAAACATTTTCTGTGAACATCCACCACCAATACGCGACCAGTTATTTCCAACTCATCTATATACGCGCTCCCTGAAGATTCAGCGAATCTTTGGCGCGCCTTCGAAGAAACAGGTGTCATTTCCTGATCAGGCGGTGCCAACTGCATCTCCGCGTCATCTGGCAACTTTTTCCCTAGCGGCACTAAATGAGACAGCATTTCTTTCGTGATGCCTTTAGGAAAAAGTTTCTCATTTTCAGCGGATTTAAGTGCTTGGTAGATCAAAGAGACCGACTCATCCACCAGCTCATGGTCTTCAAAAATCTCGCGTTGCCCCGAATTATCTCGCATTAATTCAAATGGAATAGTAGTGCTTCCCACTTCAATTCTCTTAATGACAAGTTTGGTGTGCTCATCAAAACTTTTAGGCAAGCGATCAGAGCCCGGATGGCGTCTCTTCCAGACAATCTTCGCCATCTCCGAGACAATTTTCTGAAATCGCATCAGTTCTTCGAGGGCGCACGAATCAAGTGCACACTCGTCGTAGTGCGCGCCCTTAAAACGCAAGCACGCAACTTCTCGCTTTTGATCGCTCATGATATAAACTCCATAAGGCGTAAGGCTTTGAGTTCCAGGAACATCTATAAGCCAACATTAACCTTGGATAGAGCATAAGATTATATACAAGAGAGGGAAGTCCTGCGTGTGAAATTGCCGAAAAAATTAATAATAGATAGACTCTTCCAGAGTATTCTTTTTGCAGAAGATTATTCTGCAAAAGTCAACAGAAAAGACTGCGTGTTAAGAATTAAATCTCCCTCATCCCGTAAAATGGCGTCCCAATTCCCGGTATCGGAGTGTAGCTCAGCCTGGTAGAGCGCTGCCTTCGGGAGGCAGAGGCCGGAGGTTCAAGTCCTCTCACTCCGACCACGCGCCCGCACTCAAACCTTCCCCGCATTCTCATGGACCGCAAGCTCGCCCAACAGACCGTACACGTCCTGATCGAGGCGCTGCCGTACATTCAGGAGTTCAGCGGCTGTTCCGTGGTGGTCAAGTACGGCGGCAACGCCATGACTGACGAAACCCTGAAATCCGGATTCGCGCGCGATCTGGTGCTGATGCAGCAGGTCGGCATCCGCCCGGTCGTGGTGCACGGCGGCGGCCCGCAGATCGGAGAGCGACTGGCGGAACAAGGCATTCAGAGCGAATTTATCGACGGCTTGCGGGTCACCGACCCTCAGACCATGAAGGTCGTCGAGACCGTGCTTGGTGATGTCATCAACACGGAGATTGTCGAACTGATCCGCCAGCATGGCGGACGCGCCGTTGGTGTCACCGGCAAGAGCAGCGGCTTCATTCATGCCAAGAGCATGCAGATTGAACGCACCGAGTCGGGCAGCGACACCCCTGAGGTTATTGATCTCGGTCACACCGGAACGGTCACGACCATTGACCCGGATCCAATCGTAGCCATGGAAGATGCCGGCCAAATTCCAATCATCGCGCCCATCGGCATCGGATCTGACGGCGAGAGTTACAACGTCAACGCCGACACCGCCGCCAGTCATATCGCGGTGGCCCTGCAAGCCGAGAAATTGATGATGCTGACCAACCAGCACGGGGTACTGGACGCGCAAGGCGCGCTACTGAGTGGATTGACTCCCGACGCGCTCGCCTCACTGATCGCTGACGGAACCATTCACGGCGGCATGGTGCCAAAGACACGCTGCGCGATGAATGCCTTGATAGGCGGTGTGCACAGTGTGCACATCATTGACGGGCGGGTGCCGCACGCCGTGCTTTTGGAAGTCTTTACTCGCGAGGGCATCGGCACCCTGATCTCGGCCGACGCAGGCTGAGTCGATTTAAGCCGCCCAGACTTCCTGTAGTTTGCGCCACAAGACCCGCGTTTCAAGCCGCAAATCGTCCACAATCAGGTAGATGCACGGCAGCGCCAGCAATATCAGGAAGGTCGCGAATAGCAAGCCAAAACCAAGGCTGGCCGCCATCGGAGTCAGAATGCGAGTCTGTCCACTGGCGAAGAAAATCAGCGGCGACACGCCAAGGAAGGTGGTCACAGAAGTCAGCAGTATCGGGCGAAAGCGCGCCCGACCGGCATGCAGTACGGCCTCCATGCGCTCAATTCCTTTCCGGCGCTCCTCCTCAGCGAAATTGATCAGTACCAGAGAATCGTTGACCACCACGCCAATCAGCGCCAGAATGCCGACCAGTGACAGGAACTGAACATGAATCCCAAGCAGTGAATGCCCAAGTACCACGCCGACCAGACAGAAAGGAATGGAGAACATCACCACCAAAGGATCCAGCACCGACTTGAATAGCAACGCCAGAATGAAGAAGATCAGAATCAGAGCGACGGTGACGGCAAATTGCATGTCCGTGGTCGCATCCAGTGCTTCCTGCTTCTCTCCCAGATAGGTCAGTTCCACATCATCGCGATACGCAAAGCGCTCGCCCAACTCCTGATCCACCAGATCCGTGATGATGCCGGCTGTGGTGGTCCTCTCATCCACATCGGCCGACACCGTGATCATGCGCTGACCATCGCGGCGATGCACGGAAGTCAGACTGCGCGTGGCTTCAATATCCGCGACGTCCTCCAGATACACCACGCCGTCGGGCACCACCACCGGAATCTTTCCGAAGTCCGCGGAACTGCCGCGCGTGGATGGCTCATACAGCAACCGCACCGGAATCCGGTGTCCCTGAAAACTGGTATACAGCACCCGGTCACCTTGATAGCCAACCCGCACCGCGGCACCCAGTGCTGATTGCGTGAGGCCCAGCTCCCGACCACGATCATTGAGCGTGTACTGATACTCGACCTTGCCGGGCATCAGATTGTGCTGCACGTCTTCCACGCCTTCGATCTGGCGCAAGAAGTCTTTGATCACCTCGGCTTCGGCCAGCAGCACCTCAAAATCCTGTCCGACCAGACCGATTTCAATATCAGCACCCGGCGGTCCGGCCTCAGGTGACATTACCAGCAGGCGCTGAATCCCGGTTACGGCTTTCAGGCGCTCACGGGTCAGCGAGCGCAGTTCCTGATTACGCCGCTCGCGCGTCCCCGCCGCATCAAAATTCAGACTGACCACCGGATTGACGTAGGTTTCCAGCCAGCCCTCTGGCGCTGACGGCGTCAACTCCACATTGATATTCAGCTGATTGCCACCGTAACTGAGTTTCTCGCCGAACATGGAGAAACCGATATTGGTCTGAATGTTCAGCACTTCGTCCTCGCGCAACACTTCACTCAAGGCCGATTCCACGCGCTCCGCAAGCAAGGTTGTGTCCCTCAGGCCGTAGGTGCTGGGCGCTTCGATGTTGATGCTGAACTCGTCCAGATCCAGACCAGGGAACTGGGAGTACGACAGCCGGGTCATTCCCCAGATCAGAACAATGACCAATATGCCAATGGTGCCCAGCAGCACCAGATAACGGTTGTGAATGCAGTGGTCAAGCACCGCGCAGTAGCGCGTATGCACTATCTTCCATATCTGATCCCTGCGCCGGTTGTGCTGCAGGCGCAGCAGTTCAGCGGCATGGCTCGGCATGATCAGGAAGACTTCCATCAACGACCCCGCCAGCGCCGCGATCACCACGATCGGAATCACTTCCACATATTTGCCCAGTATTCCGCCAATATTGAACATCGGCAGAAACGCAGCTGCCGATGTCAGCACCGCGGCGATCACCGGCCACATGACTTCTTTGGCACCCCGCTCCGCTGCCACATGCGGCTCAATGCCTTCCTCCAAATGTCGATAGGAGTTCTCGGCGATGATGATGGCATCATCCACCACCAGTCCCAACGCCACCAAAAACGCCGTCGCGCTGACCAGATTGATAGTGTGCCCCGCCAATGACACCAGAATCACGCCGGTCAGCATGGCGACCGGGATGCCCAGCGCCGTAATCAGCGCGGTGCGGAAATTCAACAGAAAATTCATCGCCAGCAGCAACAGCAACAGCGCCACCACCCCGGCTGATTTCAGCGTCTGAAGCCGCCGTTCGATCCACACCGAGGTGTCCCGAAACAGGCCGTACTTGATGTCGGACTCGCGCGGCGTGTTAGCCAGAAAGTCCCGAATCCGCTGCACCACGACAGCAGAGGAGGAATACTCCGTCTTAAACACATACAGACCGATCGCAGGCGCACCATTGAAGCGCCCGGCGGTCTGAACTTCCTCCAGTTCCATGTTGATGAGGGCCAGATCCCTGAGACGCAACTGTCCGCCCTGAGGGTTGCCACGCACCACCACGTTGCCGATCGCCTCCAGATCCTTGGCCCCATAACCGCGCAGCAAAATATCGCCTTCCTGCGCGTAAATCGTGCCGCCCGGAGTATCGCTCAGGTTGTCGCGCAAGGCGCGACGGACTTCTTCCAGACTGACGCCCAGCGCGGCCAGTTGCCGCGGATCGATCTGCACCCACATCTCCCAGTCGCGATCGCCGGTGGTGAAACGAATCTCGGACACTCCCGGTACCGTCAGCAGTTGTCGGCGCAATTCCTCCGCCTGCAGTTGCAGACGAAACTCCGACACCTCTCCATACACCGAGACGTTGATTAACGGATGCGGTGACTTGATGCGCGTCACCAGCGGATCATCAGCCGCTTCCGGCAGATTGTCCATGGCCTGAACTTCGTCGCGAACCCGCTGCAGCATGTCATCCACATCCGCGTTCTCAAGCAGCTCAATGCGAATATTGGAAGATCCCTCGCGCGACGTCGATGTAATATTCTTGATATCTGGCAGATCGTTGACTTCTTCCTCAATGCTTAAAGTCACCTGGCGTTCGACCTCACTGGGAGACGCGCCCTCAAACGAGGTCGCGATCTCGATCTTGTCCATCGGGATCACCGGGAAGATCTCTTGTGGCGTCTTCTGCCAGGAGAGGACGCCGACCACCACCACCACCACCATGACCAGGTTGGCGACAAAAGGGTTGCGCAGCGAAAAATGAATCATGTCAGCCTCAAGTAATCCTCAAAGCCATAGATAGCGCCGAGGATCCAGCGCAGTTGCGGCCGCCGGAGACCCCAGAAACGGCCGACGGCTCGGATCATGAGCCGTCGCGGATCACCACGCGGCGGCGGACATCCACCGCAGCCACATCACGCGCCACAATAAGCTCGCCAGCACGTACCGACCCCTCAATCACCTGCAACTCGCCGACGCGCGGACCCAGACTAACGTCCACCCGCTGCAAGCGATCTCCTTCAATGCGAAACACGGACTGCCCAGAAATCTCAACGCGAACCGCCGCCACCGGCACCACCAGCACCCCGCGCAAGGAAGACAGCGGCAATCGCACCCGCGCCAACTGTCCCGACAGCGCGGCGTCGCCCGGAATCCGCACGCGCAAGGCAAACGTATAGGTGCGCGGGTCCGGGTCCGCGCGCAATGCGACCAGCGTGCCCGGCACCTGCCTCTGGTCGACCTCCACATCCAGCATCTGCCCCAATTCCAGTGCTGCGGCCGTCTCTCCATCCACCTCCACATAAAAGTCCAGCGCCGAAGAATCAATCACAGTCATCACGGGCTGATCGCCGGTAATGCGATCGCCGACTTCCACATCCACAGTATTGACCTGTCCGTCAAAGGGCGCGACCAGCCGGGTGCGCTCCAGATCTCGCCGCGCCCGATCCGCGGCCACTTGCTTGAGTTCAAGGCGCTGATCCGCGCCGTGGACCATCGCTTCCAGCGAGGCTTTCTCGGATTCGATGCCGGCCAGCATCTGTTCCGCCGCATTCAGCGCTGATTGCGACACCAGCGCTTTCTGATTCAACTCGCGCAACCGCTCGGACTCCTTGCGCTGCAAGTCGCGTTGGCGCGTCACCTGCTTCAGACGCACGCGATCGCGTTCTACATAGCGCTGCTCCAGTTCCAGTTCCGCGCGGGCGGTGCGGTCCTGATCCATGAAGTCGCGATCATCCAGCACCAGCATCTCATCGCCCTTGCGTACCTGCATGCCTGGCTCCACCGAGCGCACCCGCAACTGACCGGTGAGATCAAAGCGCAACTCCGCGCTGCGCATCGGCAGCAAGCGTCCGGTGTAGATCGCTTCCGGCGTAATGTCACGCTGCTGCACAGCGTAAGCTTCCACCGCCATCTCCGGCAATTCGTTCAGTTTGGCTTCCGGCTTCGGCGCGGTCGCAAGCAGGCTCGCGGAAATCAGTGCCAGCAACACGAGCAGGGCGAGCGCCCACCGGCCCGAATGCGGAATGCGGCGCGCTACAGAATGCAGGACTTCATGCGCCATGCGTCACAGCCCCGAAGAAACGATAATACTCATAAATGCCATTATAGTAAGGGAAATGGCGTGACCCTAAGCGTATCAGGGTGAGTGCCGCGCAAGCACAACACCGCGAGAAAGGTTAAAATTGTCGTCTACCTGCGGCGTGGCGCGGCGTATCCGTTGGGGGATCGTCTAGTGGTAGGACTGCGGACTCTGACTCCGCCAGCGGGGGTTCGAATCCCTCTCCCCCAGCCATTTGAACGCATTGCGCGGTGACGCAACAAGGCTTTTTCCGCATTGTGATGTTCGGGGTGTTTTGCGCGAATGGCGCAAAACAGGTACGCTTGTGCACGGAGAGTTGCCGGAGTGGTCGAACGGGGCGGTCTCGAAAACCGTTGTGCAACGTGTTGCACCGAGGGTTCGAATCCCTCACTCTCCGCCATTTTGAAGGCAGGCGCAAGACAAGGGTCTGTCCGCGAAACGGACAGACCCTTGTCCTCTTTCCTAGGCCATGCGGCCCGTATGCCGCTAAGGCTTAAAGCCCGAAAGCGTAGCCGATGCTCACCGTCAAGCGGGTCTCATCATCAATGTGCTTGTCGGAATCCACCACCGCAATGGCGAAGTCCAGGTCACTGATGGTGGTCACATAGCCGATTTCGATGTAATCGCCTTCCGCATCGCCCTTGTCCTCGTCATCTTCAAGAACGCCGTAAGTGCCAAAAGTCACATATGCGCCCTTGTAGTCCAAGGTTAGCATGGCAATGTCGTAGTCGTTGTCGGCCGCGCCGCAGAAGTTTTCATGCTCGCCGATGGCGTAGTCCAGGGCGACCGTGAAGTCATCCTTGGCGTAGGCCACGCCGAGATTGATCTCGTCGTAATCCTGGTCGAAGCCGGTGCCAACACATTCCATCGCCGCCTCATAGTCGGCTTTGGTTGCAGCGTCCAGAGCATCGTATTCAGCCATCGTATACTCCATGTCTTCACCTTCGTCATCACCCACATACGTGTACTGATAAGTCGGTGTAGACGTCACCTCGCCACCGCCGGCAGGTGCCATAATCCGAGGCATTCCCATGACCATTTCCAAGGAGCCCTCATCATCCTCGGTATAGCGATACGCGGTATAGCCGGCATACACTGACAAGCCGTTGTCGAACTCCCAGCCAAATCCGCCATACACGTCGATCTCGACGCCGCTGCCGGAGTCCAGATCAGCGAACCAGGTGCCCAGATAGAACGGCCCGGTCGCCAGATCAACGCCGCCATTGGCGACCGCGTCGGCCTGATGGAAGCCGCGATAAATGTAATCGGACATCATGCCCAGATTGGCCGACAGATCCAGTTCGGCATGGGCGGGCAGTGACGCACCGCTGGTGACTACCGCAAATGCGGCAATTAATTTCCAGTTTTTCATTACTATTCCCCTGTAATGTGACGTTTCCGTCGTTGTAGTATCCCACAAAACTTATACGATTCCAACCTTATCAGGCAGTATAGGTTCTGGGGAAAGTTTTTTGATCCGGGATCACGCCCGAATCGGGTTCAGTACGCGAGTATTAACGTTTCGAGTACTGAATATCTTTGCGAGCCTTTCTCAGCCCCACTTTCTTTCGTTCTACTATTCTGGCGTCGCGGGTCAGGTGACCCCCTTGTCGCAGAATCGGACGATACTCTTCTTCATTCACTTCCAAAAGCGCCCGGGCAATGCCCAGTTTGATTGCGCCGCTCTGTCCTGTAATGCCGCCGCCGCGTACCGTGGCCTCCATATCGTACTGCCCCAACAGACCACAACTCACCAAAGGCTGGCATAACTGAATGCGTGCCGTCTCGCGCCCGAAGTAATCCTCCAGGTCGCGCTTATTCACCCGCATCTTGCCGGTGCCTTCATACAAACGCACCCGCGCCGTCGAGTCCTTGCGCCGTCCGGTTCCCTGATACACCACGCGCGCCATCGTTAGGCCTCCAGCGCAATCGGCTGCTGTGCCGCGTGCGCATGCTCGGCTCCGGAATACACGTGCAGGCGACGCATCATTTCACGGCCCAGCCGCGTCTTCGGCAGCATGCCGCGAATCGCCAACTCCACAATCCGCTCCGGCGCACGCGCCTGCAGATTCTCAAAGGATTCGCTGCGCAGATGGCCGATATAGCCGGTGTGGTGGTGATACATCTTGTCCGTGCGCTTGTTGCCAGTCACCTGAATATCCTGTGCGTTGAGCACAATGACATGATCGCCCATATCCACGTGCGGCGTCCAGTCCGCGCGGTGCTTGCCACGCAAATAATGCGCGACGCGCGCGGCCAATCGGCCAAGCACCTGGTCAGAACTGTCCACGACGTACCACTGGCCGTTGCCGGCCTTGGCACTGACAGTACTGCGGGTCAGATTCTGCTTTTTCATCACGCGGGCGTGAAAAGTAAAGGGGCAATTTTAGCACACGCGACTTTATCGCGTGGCTTCTCTGACACAGCAAATAAGGATTCTCCTCGCTCTTATTCCGGCAATTCCCCCCACATCAGCCATCCGGTACGGGCGAAAGCCCGAGAGCCTTCCGCGACTTTTTCCTTTGAACGAATCTTGTCGTAACACAGATCAAAAGCCTGATAGTCTGTCAACTCAAGCAGATACTGCACATACTCCGCCAGCCAAATAGGCAAGCGAATTTCGTTGAACGGATTGAGTTTGCCTCCATGCTCATCCTCAAACACCTCGCAAAAGTACCACTTGTCCTCATCGGGCAAGTGGTGCCGTGTTTCGAGCCTGCGACTTCCACATGTCGAACTGATCCTGAAGCGCCTGATCAGGCGCGATGTGGGAGCGGTAAGAGTGTCATACAGTTTTCACAAATTTTCTGTGTAATAACCGCTGGCATTCGGGGGCTCCCCGATGCCATTATCAGTTTTAGCTCAAAATAACCGACAGAGGCACACATTGAAATGAAACTCCGCATTTTCGCAGTCGTTTTGCTGGCGGTGGCTGCATCCGCAGCTCAGGCGCGCGACCAGATCAACATCGTAGGCTCTTCCACGGTCTATCCTTTCGCCACCGTTGTGGCTGAAAAGTTCGGCAAAACCACCAACTTCAAAACTCCCAAGGTTGAAGCGACCGGCTCCGGCGGCGGTCTGAAGTTGTTCTGCGCCGGGGTCGGCGTCAACACGCCGGACATCACCAACGCATCGCGCAAGATCAAAGAAAGAGAGATTGAGCGCTGCAAGGAGAATGGCGTGGTGGACGTGACTGAAGCCAAGGTCGGCTACGACGGCATTGTGCTTGCGAACGCCAAAGGCGCGGAGCGCATGAATCTGACCCGCCGCGACATCTTCCTGGCATTGGCGCGTGAAGTGCCGAACCCGGATGGCAGCGAATCATTCGTCACCAATCCGTACACGACCTGGAAGGACGTCAACCCACAACTGCGCGACAGCAAGATCGAAGTGCTCGGCCCGCCGCCGACCTCCGGCACCCGCGACGCCTTCGCTGAACTGGCGCTGGAAGGCGGCTGCAAGAGTTTCGAATGGATCAAGGCCATGAAGAAGGCTGACCAGAAGAAATACAAGGCGCACTGCCATTCCGTGCGGGAAGACGGTCACTACATCGAAGCCGGTGAGAACGACAATCTGATCGTGCAGAAACTCGCGGCCAACCCCAGCGCGCTCGGCGTATTCGGCTACAGCTTCCTGGATCAGAACTTCGAGAAAGTGCAGGGTTCGCTTGTCGATGGAGTCGAACCAGATTTCGACGCGATCGCCGACGGCAGCTATCCGGTGTCCCGTCCGCTGTACTTCTACATCAAGAATGCTCACTTGGGTGCCATTCCAGGCATCAAGGAGTTCGTGGCTGAGTTTATGAGCGATGCGGCCAGCGGTACGGAAGGCTATCTGACTGAAAAGGGCATGATCCCAATGTCGGCGGAAGAGCGCTCCAAACTGGTGCCTTCGATCACCTCATTTACCCCCCTGTAATAACGCTCCTTTCACGCGATCTCTCGCGCAAAGAGCCGGCTTCGTCCGGCTCTTTTTATGCCCAGCACCCTTTATAATGACCCGCTTGCCTGCGGCGCACCCCGCACTGCCGGCAAGGCACCCTCACTTTATCCGTTCGCAGCCTGTCATCGTCATCCTATGAGCACCCTCGCACCCCACCCGGATGCGGTCATCTGGATGAATGGCCAGATGGTGCCATGGGCGGACGCCACCACGCACGTGCTGACGCACAGCCTGCATTACGGCAGCGGCGTGTTCGAGGGCCTGCGCGCGTTCACCACCGATGACGGCCCGGCAATTTTTCGCCTGAAGGAACACACCAGCCGCCTGTTTGAGTCCGCAGCCTGCGTCAGCATGACCATCCCGTTCTCCGAAGACGAGATCAATCAGGCTTGCGTGGACATCGTGAGCGTCAACCAGCTGGAAACCGCCTACATTCGCCCGATCTGCTTTTACGGCGCGGAAAGTCTGGGCCTGCATGCCAAGGGACTCCACGTGCACACCGTGGTCGCGGCCTGGGAGTGGGGCGTGTACCTGGGCGACGAGGGGCTTGAGCAGGGCATTCGCGTGTTCATCTCCTCAATCATCCGTGACCGCGTCAACGCGCCACTCACCAATTCCAAGATCTGCGGCAACTACGTGTACTCCGCGGTGGCGACCGCACAGGCGAAAAGCGCCGGCTACGACGAGGCCCTGCTGCTAGAGACCGACGGGCGCATTTCTGAAGGCAGCGGAGAGAATCTGTTTCTGGTGCGCAATGGCATTCTGGAGACGCCGGAACCTGGCTCCGCACTCGACGGCATCACACGACGCACCCTGATCGCCATGGCGGAAGAAGAGGGCATCGAAGTGCGGGAGACCAAACTCATGCCGGATGACCTGCTGGGCAGCGATGAAGCCTTCTTCACCGGTACGGCGGCGGAAGTCACGCCGATTCGCGAAGTCAACGGCCAGCCGATCGGCGATGGCAAGCGTGGCCCCGTCACCACGCGGCTGATGCAGCGTTATCAAGACATTGTCAGCGGTCATTCCGAACCGCATCGGCACTGGCTCACCTACACACGCGGGTGCGCCCACCGCAATCATGCACCTGACTCTTCCTGACTTCGACACCATCCGCGCCCTGATCGTCGGCGACGCACTGCTTGATCAGTACTGGAGCGGCAACACCGGACGAATCTCACCTGAAGCCCCGGTTCCCGTGGTGGCCGTCGAGAACGAACAATACCGCATCGGCGGTGCTGGCAATGTGGCCGTCAATATCGTCGCGCTGGGCGCGCACGCTGCACTGCTCGCGCCGATCGGCCCCGATCAATCCGGGCGTACGCTAAGCAAGCTGCTGAAGTCGCACAAGATTGAAAACCGTATGATCGTGCAAAAAGACATGCAAACGCCGCGCAAACTGCGCGTGGTAAGCCAGCAGCAGCAACTGATCCGGCTCGACTTTGAGGAACAGGCGCAATTCAATCAAACAGTATTCGAGCAGACCTACCGCTCCGCGCTCAATCACAGCAACGTGGTGATCCTGTCGGATTACGGAAAAGGCGCGCTGAACGATCCCCAATCCCTAATCAAGATCACCAAGTCTCGCGGGGTTCCAGTCTTTGTCGACCCCAAGCGAGAAGACTGGGGAGCCTATGCGGGTGCCACCGTCATCACGCCGAACCGGCGCGAACTCGAAGCCATCACCGGCCCTCTGTCAGACCTCAAGGAAATTGCCGCGCAGGCCCAGAAGCTCTGCAAGAAGCACCGCATCGAGGCGATGCTGGTGACGCTGGGTGAACAGGGCATGCTCCTGCAGCAAGGCCGCAAGACTATCCATTTGGGTGCTACCGCGCGCGATGTCTTCGACGTCACCGGTGCCGGTGACACCGTCATCGCCACATTCGCTGCAGCATGGACCGCCGGACAAAGCCCTGAAGAAGCACTGCGACTGGCCAATCTGGCCGCCGGTGAGGTGGTCGGCAAGTTCGGTACGGCCGCGGTCACACCAGCTGAACTGATCCACGCCGGGCGTCGTGAGCGTGCGCTGGAGACCGGAGTGGTGTCCCCGCACAGCCTGCGCCGTCTGGTCCACGAATCTCGCGAAGCCGGCGAGACGCTGGTATTCACCAACGGCTGCTTTGATTTGCTGCACGCGGGCCATGTCTCGCTGCTGGAAGAAGCCGCGACACTGGGCGATCGATTGATCGTGGCCATCAACAACGATGCTTCGGTGCGCCGCAACAAAGGCTCCAACCGCCCGATTCAGCCGTTGCAATACCGCCAGCAGGTACTGGCGGGTCTGGAGTGCGTCGACTGGGTGGTGCCGTTCGCGCAGAAAACCCCGCGCCAGCTAATCGACGAGATTCGCCCGGACGTGTTGGTCAAGGGCGCAGACTATCAGCCCGACGAGATCGTCGGTGCCGACACGGTCACCGCCGACGGCGGCAAGGTGGTTGTACTGCCCCTGCTCGAAGGCTATTCCACAAGCGAACTGGTACGCCGCATTTGCGAAAGCGACGACTGATCCATGAGCCAACCGGAAGACCGTATTCTGGTCGTCGCACAAGCCTGGGTGGGCGACATCATCTTCAGTCAGATGCTATACACGCAACTACAGGCACAACAGCCTCAAGTGCGCATTGACGTGGCCGCGCCCGCTTGGACGGAAGCCTTGCTGCAGCGCATGCCGCAAGTCCACCAGCACCACATCATAGACATTCCGCACGGCCGCCTGAAGCCGCACCGGCAATGGCGTCTGGCACAACAGTGGCGCGGGCAATACACGCAGGCGATTGTCGTGCCACGCTCCGCGAAAGCGGCGCTGGCAGCCACGCTGGCCGGAATCCCGCGCCGGACGGGGTTCGCAAGCAACGGACGTCCGGGACTGATCAACGATGCTCGTCCGCGACCGGACGGCGTCATCGCCAGAATGCTGACTCTGGCGGGCGCGGACCCCTCCACTGAGGTCGCGCACCCAAAACTGGAGGTCGACCCGGATCGCGCACGAACAGTGATGCAGCGCTTCGGACTGGACCCGCAAGCCCGTTGGGTCGGACTGATGCCGGGCGCGGCGTATGGATCCGCCAAACAATGGGGAGTCGCCGCGTTTGCGGAGCTGGCCGCCCTGCTGATAGAGCAGGGTTATCGCGTCTGTGTGCTGGGCGGCAAAAAAGAACCACTTATGGGCGATCAGATTGCCACGGTCTCGGATTCCGTCGTCAATCTGTGCGGCAAGACCACACTGGATGAAGCGGTCGACCTGATCAGTGCGCTGGCTTGCGCGGTGTGCAACGATTCGGGACTGCTGCACGTGGCCGCCGCGGTGGACACCCCGACCGTCGGCATTTACGGCGCGACCTCGCCGCACACGCATCCGCCGCTGAACCCGAACGCCTCAATCTGCTATGCCGACACAGTATGCAGTCCGTGCCAGCAGCGTCATTGCCCTTACGAAACTCACGGTTGCATGCGCGCCATCACGCCGGAGCAGGTGCACATAGAAGTGTTGGCGCGAGTCCGCCCATTACAATAGTCAGCCCGCGGCGAAGCCTGAATGATGGCGTGCTGCCTGGGGTATGTGCCGAGATGGCGGAACTGGTAGACGCGCCGGATTCAAAATCCGGTGGGGCAGCCCCCCGTGTGGGTTCGAGTCCCACTCTCGGTACCACCCCCCAACCCGACCGCCGGAACCAGACTGATGAGCTACTATCGCACCCATGCCTTCTTCTGCGTCAATCAACGTGATGACGAGGCGTGCTGCCAAGATCATGACGCAAGCGCCATGCGCGAATACGCCAAACAGCGCTGCCAGGAGTTGGGCGTGCATGGAGCGGGACAGGTCCGAATCAACCAGTCCGGCTGTCTGGACCGCTGCGCGGAAGGCCCGATTCTGGTGGTGTATCCCGACAACGTCTGGTATCGCTATAACACCCGCGAGGACGTTGACCGCATTATCGAAGAGCATTTGATCGGCGGCTGTCCGGTGCTTGACCTGCGCCTGTGATAGCAATGGAGACCCGCCCACTCGGTGATACAGAACTGCAGGTCAGCGCGCTGTGTCTGGGCACCATGACCTATGGCGAACAAAACACCCTGCCGGAAGCGCACCAGCAACTTGATTGCGCCTTCGAGCGCGGGGTCAATTTCATTGACACAGCCGAGATGTACGCCATCCCGCCGAGCGCCGAAACCCAGGGTCTCACCGAGTCGTATGTTGGGAACTGGATCGCCACAGGCCGCGTCCCGCGCGAGCAAATCATCCTTGCCACCAAAGTCGCCGGGCCTTCTGATCTCATGGCGTATCTGCGCGAAGGGCCGCGTCTGAACGCTTCGCATATTGAGCGGGCGATTGATGACAGCCTGCGCCGTCTGTGCACTGACTACATTGACCTCTATCAGGTGCACTGGCCGGAACGCAACACCAATTTCTTCGGCGCACTGGGCTATCAGCACACCGAAGACGACCATGCGGTTGCGATCGAAGAGACCTGCGAAGCACTCGCGCGGCTGGTCGAATCTGGCAAAGTCCGCTACATCGGCATCTCCAACGAGACCCCGTGGGGCATGCTGGAATACCTGCGCCTCGCACGCGAACACAACATCCCGCGCATTGTGTCAATCCAGAACCCTTACAGTCTGCTGAATCGAAGCTTCGAGGTTGGTCTGGCGGAAATCGCCATTCGCGAACGCTGCGGATTGCTGGCCTACTCGCCGCTCGCCTTCGGACGGCTCACCGGCAAATACCCCGGTGATGCAGATGACAGTGCACGACTGAACCGCTGGCCGGAGTGGTTCACACGCTACAACAGCGAATCTGCGCTCGATGCCACCGAACGTTATGTGGCGCTGGCCCACGCGCACGGGATGAGCCCGGCCGCCATGGCGCTGGCGTTCGTCCGGCAACAGCCTTTTGTCACCAGCGTCATCCTCGGCGCCACCACCATGGAGCAATTGACTGAAAATCTTGATAGCGCCGATCTGACGCTGGATGCGGCGCTGCTAGAAGAAATCAACGCCATTCACGAAGCCTTGCCGAACCCATCGCCCTGAATCTTCACATCGGCGGCAACAGACGCGCCCCAGTCTCTTCAATCCAGGTGCGCACCCGATCATTCAATTCGCTGGCCTTCAATCCTTGGGAGGAAATCGGCGGCCCCACCATCACGGTGATTTCACCCGGACGCTTGACAAATCCTGGCGGCCAGAAATGTCCGGCGTTATGCGCCATCGGCACCACCGGCACCTCGTTTTGCGCGGCGAGATGCGCGCCGCCCATATGCCAGGTGCGACTCTCTCCAATCGGAATCCGCGTACCCTGCGGATAAATGATGATCACCTCGCCGTTCTGCAATCGCGCACGGCCCTGCTCGGACATTTGCCGCAGACTGCGCCGCGGCGTGCCCCGGTTTATCGCGATCGGACGACAGGCCGCCATGCCCCAGCCGAAGAACGGAATGCGCAGCAGCGCACGCTTGAGCACAAACACCGGCTGCGGGAACAGCACCGCCATCAGAATGGTCTCGAACGCAGACTGGTGGTTGGCCAGCACCACATACGGGCCTTCGGCGGGAATGTTCTCGCGCCCCTCAACGGTATAACGAATCCCGCAGCAGACCCGAATCCACCGCAGCATGCTCACATTCCAGCGGGTCATCAACCAGTAGCCCGCGCGCGGTGGCAGCAGCCGCGACAGCGGTGCCAGCGAACCCAAAGTCAGGGAGACCAGGATCAACCCCAGATAAAACAACGCGGCGGATGCCCGCGCCATGTCGCACTCAGCTGTCCAGTGACAGCAACTCGGTCACGAAGGCATGCAGACTGTCGTAGACCGGCACGTCTTTCGGGAACTTCTCGTCCTTTTCCGTCTCCGCGCCAAAACCGGTGCGTACCAATACAGGCTTCGCGCCTCCGGCCAAGGCCGCTTCGATATCGACCATACCGTCCCCTACCATATACACCCCCTCGAGGCTTTCCATGCGGCTGCGGTGCATGATCTCATGCAGCAGGCCCGGTTTCGGCTTGCGGCACTCGCTGTTCGTTCCCGGCGCATCCGGACAGAAGTAGATCGCGTCAATCCAGCCACCGTAACGACTCAGTGTGCCGTGCATTTTCATGTGAATGTTATTCAGCATCGCAATATCGATGATGCCGCGGCCAATAACCGACTGATTGGTCGCCAGCACCACGGTGTAGCCTGCTTCATTCAAGCGCGCCACCGCACTCATGCTGCTCTCGATCGGCTCCCACTCTTCCGGTGACGTGACATAGCCGTCCCGCTCTTCGTTGAGAACACCATCGCGGTCCAAAATAATCAGTTTCATCGTATTTCCCTAGTCTTGCAGGCGAGAAAAATCAGCCACACACAAAAACAGCTCCTGCACCTGTCTCAACAAGCACAACCGATTATGCCGTATTTGCGCGTCATCCGCCATAACCAGCACCTCATCGAAGAAGTTCGCGACCGGCTGTGCCAGTTCCAGCAAGCCTGTCAGCGCCGCGACATAACGCCCCTGCGCGCTCGCCTCCTGCACCTGTTCGCGCACCGCATCAAGTCCCTGCGCAAGCGCGCGCTCTTCGGCTTCCTGCAGCGCCTCTTCATGCAGCTCGCCTGAGCCCTCCGGAGCCTCGCGCAGAATATTGCGGATGCGCTTGTGCGTCCCAATGATCAAGGCCATCTGCGGCTGTCCTTTCAACTCCGCGACCACCTGCATGCGCCGCCACGCATCCAGTGGTCGATTCGGGCGCAACGCTAGCACCGCTTCGATCGTATCCTTGTCCTGGCCCTGCTCCACACCATAGCCGCGCATTCTGTCGTCCAGATATTGCATCACTTCTGCACTCGCCTCAGTGCGCTGCAGCGCGTCTGGATAACCGCGCACCGCCGCATCCACCGCATCGCTCAGATCCAAGTCGAGTTCGCACTCCACAATCAGACGCAATACGCCATAAGCCGCGCGCCGCACCCCCAGCGGGTCGCGGGTTCCACTCGGCGCTTCCTGCACACAAAACACGCCCGCCAACATATCCAGCCGATCAGCCAGCGCCAATACTTGCCCGCCCTCGGAGGCCGGCAACACATCCTCCGCGCGGCGCGGCAAATAGTGCTCGCGGATCGCCGCGCAGATCGCTTCCTCTTCGCCATCCTCGCGCGCATATATCCCTCCGGCGATGCCTTGCAGTGTCGGGAAGGACTGCACCAGATCGGTGCCCAGATCCGCCTTGCACAAGTGCGCGGCGCGCACTGCCGGGTCCTGCGCGAAATCCAGCCCCTCAGCCAGTCGCGCCACCAGCACTTCAAGCCGCTGCGTACGCCCAAACAGGGTGCCCATCTTGCGATGCCAAACCACCCGCGCCAGATCATCAGTCCGGTCAGCCAGTTGTCGCCGACGGTCCCGCTCCAGGTAAAAGGCCGCGTCGCGCAGACGCGCGCGCACCACTTTCTCCGCGCCGGCAATAATGGCTCCAGCGGGGTCCGGCTGATTCGCCACCATCACGAAGTGAGGTGACAACGCACCACTATCGGTGCAGGTCGGGAAATAACCCTGCTGTTCTTCAAGCACCGTGCGAATGACCTCAAACGGCAGCGCCATATCCTCTGCATCAATCTTCCCGCACAACGCAACCGGGTACTCCACCCCCGCGCAACTGAGTTCCAGCCGCGCCTCATCGAAAGACACTGACGCCTCTTGCAGCGGCAATTCCGCGATCTGACACCGTACCTCTTCAGTGCGTCCCACCACCCACACCCGCCCCTCATCGCGCAAGCATGTCTCATACGCCTGTGCTGAAGGAATCTCACACTCTGCAGCACCCAACTGGCGATGACCGCGCGAGACGCGGGTGCTTTGCACACCCAAAACCTCAGCCGCCACCACCTCCTCGCCGTACAGCAGCACCACCCCGCGCACCGGGCGCAGAAAACTCTCCTCTCCCTCGCCCCAGCGCATGCGGTTCTCAAGCGGCAACCCCGCTACCGCGCGACCGCAAATCTCAGGCAGCAATTCCTGACAACTGCACGCATCAATGCGCTGCGTGACGCTCAGCCACTCTCCCTTGTCGGTCTTCAGACGATCCTCACCGGCGGCCCAGCGCTTCATTTGCGCTTCATCCGCCTGACAACTGCGCGCGAACCCAAGCAGCGCCGGGGTCGGCTCCCCCTGCGCATCGAAGGCCGCGGACGCTTGCGGCCCCTTGCGGACTTTTGATGAGGCCTCGGTCGCGGGTGCAACCTCGCCCACACGAACGGTGAGCCTGCGTGCTGACGCGAACGGCTCAACCGGCCCCGCGAACACCAGTCCGGCACCACGCAGTTCACGGGTGAACGCCGCGGCAAAGGCCTCCTTGAGCGCCCCCAGGCTGCGGGCGGGAAGTTCTTCCGTGCCGAGTTCGAACAGCACGGGACGCGGCTCGCTCATGTCGCGCTCAACGGAAACCCAAGGGCTGCGCGCGAGGCATGGTGCGCCTCCGCGATCTGCTGCGCGCGACGACGAATACGCAAGATGTACTGTTGCCGTTCGGTGACCGAGATAGCCCCTCTGGCATCCAGTAAGTTAAACACGTGCGAGCACAGCACCAACTGCTCGTATGCCGGCAACGGCAGCGCCGCTTCCACCAGCCGGTCGCACTCACGCTCCTGCGCATCAAATTGCTGCGCCAGCGCCTCGGTATCCGCCTGATCAAAGTTGTAGGCCGACTGCTGCACTTCATTTTCATGGAACAGATCGCGGTAGCGCAGGGTCTCATCCCAGCGCAGATCAAACACGCTGTCAGTGTCCTGCAGGATCATCGCTACACGCTCCAGCCCGTAGGTGATTTCACCCAGCGTCGGGCTACATTCAAGACCGCCGGCTTGCTGGAAGTACGTGAACTGGCTGATCTCCATACCGTTGAGCTGCACCTCCCATCCGAGGCCCCAGGCACCCAGCGTCGGTGACTCCCAATCGTCTTCCACAAAGCGCAACTCGTTGTCGTCCAGCGACAATCCGAATTCTTCGAGCGAGCGTACGTACTGCTCCTGAATGTCATCCGGCGATGGCTTCAGCACTACCTGGAACTGGTAGTAGCGCTGCAGGCGGTTCGGATTCTCGCCATAGCGCCCGTCCGTCGGGCGGCGACACGGCTGCGCGAACGCGCAATTCCACGGCTCCGGGCCAATCGCACGCAGAAACGTCTCAGGGTGAAAGGTCGCCGCGCCAATCGGCAGATCATGCGCGGGCAAAATCGCGCACCCCCTTTGCGCCCAGTAACTCTCCAGCCGGCGGATGATTTCCTGAAGCGTCATGGCAAATGTGAAAGCGCGCTGTGCGGCTGAAATTCTATCAGGGTGGTTCCTTACAGCGCCGTCGCCACGCCAGATACCTGATGGTACTCGTCGGTAATGGCGCGATCGCTCAGACTCGCAATGTAGTCCGCCACTGCCCGTGCGCGTCCGGCCTCGCCGCGCGCCTCTTCCTTGAGTTCCGCGACAGTGCGGACATCCTCCCCCAGCAACTCAGCCGAATCCATCAGCCGCGCGAACAATCCTTCCAGCACCTGCACCGCCTGATCGCGGGTCTGCTCCAGCTCATCGTGTTCGTAATAACTTCGGTGCAGCAAGCGTGTAACCGGTGCCAGCATCTGGCGCATCTCCGTGCCGAAGGCGGCCAGATTCTCATCCTGCGCCCGTACCTCTTCCACTGACCCCGGTGCCGCCGCGGCAATCCGCGCAGCCGTGGTCTCGACCATATCCCGCAGCATGCGGTCGATCATGCGGCGATTGGTTTCGTGCAGCAGACTGTGCCGCGACAGGTCCGGCGCGAGCTGTGAGGCTTCCTCCCAGGCCTCCCCAAACAGCGCCAGTTCGCGGACTTCCTCCAGATCCAGAAATCCCAGCCGCAGGCCGTCATCCAGATCGTGATTGGTGTAACTGACAACATCGGCCAGATCCACCACCTGCGCCTCCAGCGTCGGGCGCTCCCCGCGCAGCAGACGCTCGCCAACCGCGCCGAGGTGTTGCGCGGTGTCGCGCGAACAGCGCTTCAGCAAACCGTCGCGCGTCTCGAAGTTCAGGTTGAGTCCGCGAAATTGCGCGTATTTGTGTTCCAGTTTCTCCACCACCCGCAGCGATTGCACGTTGTGCTCGAAGCCGCCGTATTCCTTCATGCAACGGTTCAGCGCATCTTCGCCAAAATGACTGAACGGCGTGTGACCGAGATCATGCGCCAGTGCCACGGCTTCCGCCAGATCCTCATTCAGCCGTAAGTTGCGCGCCACCATGCGCGACAGCCGTGCCACCTCAATGCTGTGGGTCAAACGGGTGCGGTAATTCCCCGGCTTGTGCGTCACCATCACCTGCGTCTTGGCTTCCAGACAACGAAACGCCGCCGCGTGCGTGATGCGATCGCAATCGCGCTGATACGGATCCCGGCGCGGGTCCTCCGCCTCAGGATAGTGCCGCCCCAAAGAGGATGCGGCGCTGACCGCGTACGGTGCCAGCCCGTCACTCATGCGCCAGCGCCATAAGCCCGCAGGGTCTCTTCAAGCAATTCCAT
Source organism: uncultured candidatus Poriferisulfidus sp. (assembly GCA_965199755.1). Lineage (GTDB taxonomy): Bacteria > Pseudomonadota > Gammaproteobacteria > Poriferisulfidales > Poriferisulfidaceae > Poriferisulfidus. The sequence goes on from CBDASZ010000001.1 coordinate 127,881, forward strand.
GTCCACTTGATCGGTCAGTTCCGCGTCTCCGATCGCGTGCATCAGCACGAACCGCTGACGCCCTCCCTGATTTTTCTTGTCATGCGACATGTGCGCCTTGAGACGATCCACCGTCAAATCCTCCGGCACGCGCACCGGCAACCCGGTCCGCTCTATCAGAGCACGCGCCCGTTCGGCCTGCTCTTGATCCAGCCAACCCTGACGCACCGACAAGTCGGCCGCCAACACCATGCCGCACGCAACCGCTTCACCATGCAGCCACTGCTGATAATTCTGCTCCGTCTCAATAGCATGGGCGAAGGTGTGCCCCAGATTCAGCAGGGCGCGCTGGCCGCTGCTCTCCAACTCGTCCGCCTCCACCACGCGCGCCTTGCACGCGCAGGAAGTCTCGATCGCCTGCGCCAGAGCCTCCGGCTCTTTCGCCAGCACCGCGTCGATATGCTCCTCAAGCCATGCAAAGAACGGAGCATCGCCCAGCAAGCCGTACTTGATCACTTCGGCGACACCCGCGCGCAATTCACGCTCCGGCAGTGTCGCCAGCGTCACCGGATCAATCAGCACCGCCTGCGGCTGCCAAAACGCGCCGATCATGTTCTTGCCCAAAGGATGATTGACGCCGGTCTTGCCGCCCACCGACGCATCCACCTGCGCAAGCAGGGTGGTCGGGACTTGTATGTAACGGATTCCGCGCATGTAGGTCGCTGCCGCAAACCCCGTCATGTCGCCAACCATGCCGCCGCCGACCGCAATCAGACATGCATCACGACCGAGGTTGCGCTCCAACAAATACTGATAGATCCCCTGCAAGTCCTCCAGCGTCTTGTGCGTCTCGCCATCCGGCAGCACATAGACGCCGCGACAGGTTTCTCCCAAATGCTCGGCAATGACTTGCGCGTATTCATCCTCGACGCGCGGCTGCGTCACCACCACTGCCGCATCCCCGGCAATATGCGCCCAGTGCGCCGGCTCGCGCAGCAAGCCGTCGCCTATCAGAATCGGATACGCCGTACCTTTGAGGCCCACGCGAAGTTCACGCACAACATCTCACCAGTCAATCGGGTGCGAGAATTGTACGGCACACCCGGTTTCACCAGCCCCGTGAGCGGTCCAGCCACTGCACAATGTTGTCGCAGGCCGCAGTCAGCGTCAGCTCATCCATATTCACCGTGTGATCACCCAGCTCCCGATATAGCGGGGTGCGATCGGCGGCCATGCGCTCCAACACTGCCATCGGATCATCCGTCTGCAGCAGCGGGCGCGAGTGATCTGCGCGTACGCGCAGATTGGCCAGCTGTTTCTGCGGCGAAGCCGCCATCCAGATCACCAGGCCGCGTGCGCCGAATGCGCGGCGGTTCTCCACATCCAGCACCGCGCCGGCACCGGTGGCCAGCACCAGATTTTTGCGCTGCGTCAATTCATCAATGAGGGCGCACTCGCGCCGCCTGAAGCCTTCTTCACCTTCCAGTTCAAAGGTCTCCGCCACAGTCACGCCGGTGCGCTCGCACAACACGGTGTCGCTGTCGAGGAACTCGCGCCCGGTCGCGGATGCCAGCCGCGCGCCCAGCGTGGTCTTGCCAACTCCGGTTGGACCGATCAGAAATACGCTACTTTGCAAGCCTGCCATGGTGCAAATGAAGTTAGAAGGGTGGGAACATTAAACAAGCAATGGTTAATCTAGCCAGCGGCAGCACTATTGTTCAACCATGGGTCCAGAAGTACTGTCAGAGTAGCACCAAGGCTAGTTTATTGGGAAAAGTTATTTTACAAACGCACGCCCCAAATGATTTTTAACAATCTTGATTGCAGGAGTTCCTGAAAATGTGTGTGGTTGCGTGGGAGACAGAAAGCACCCAATCCTGCAACTGGGGGTCTTCTTCAAGGCGAACTATAGCCAACCCTTGCTTTTCTAACTCTTCCCTGGAAATATGGCGGACATGACTCTGAAAGTGCTTATGGTTAGCAAACCAGTGAACACTCTTTTCGCTTTATCAATATCATCATCTTTGAACATATATTTTCGTAGCCAAGTTTTGACCAGTTCTCTGGACATTTATGGCATCCTGCAACAAAACAAGATTCCATGTAGTCTAATATACTCTCGAACTTCTCACTACACCGTCCATGCCCTCCCTGCCGCGCTACCTGCAACCGCTGGCCGCCCTGATTCTGCTCGGCGTGCTGGTTACGATGGGCGCGTATCTATACATCTTCCCAAGTCTGCCGACGGTCGCAGAACTGCGCGATGTGCGGCTGCAAACCCCGTTGCGAGTGCTCTCCGAAGAAGGCGAATTGCTGGCTGTATATGGCACCAAACGGCGCATCCCACTGACCTTCGAAGAGATCCCGCCGCTCATGCAAAAGGCATTCATCGCCTCTGAGGACGCGCGCTTCTACGATCATCCAGGCGTTGACATACAAGCATTGATCCGGGCCAGCATCGCACTGGCGCGCACCGGAAAGATCCGACAGGGCGGCAGCACCATCACCATGCAGTTGGCGCGCAACTTCTACCTCACGCGCCAACGTCATTTTGTGCGCAAACTGCGCGAAATCTTCCTCGCCCTGCGCATCGAGCAAACCCTCAATAAAGACGAAATCCTCACCCTCTACCTCAACAAGATCTTCCTCGGACATCGCGCCTATGGAATCGGCGCGGCAGCCGAGGTGTACTACGGAACCTCCCCGCAGCAATTGACGCTGGCGCAGATCGCGACTTTGGCCGGTCTGCCAAAAGCGCCTTCCGCGATCAATCCGCTCTCCAACCCGGATGCTTCGATGGAGCGGCGCATCTATGTGCTCGATCGCATGCTGGAAGATCACCACATCACCCCGCAGCAATACGCCGTCGCGCGCGCGGCGCGGGTCACGGCACAGCCCCGTCAGCGCATTCGCGCGGCCAATTCTTCCGCGCCGTACGCCGCCGAGATGGTGCGCGTTGAGATGGTGCAGCGCTACGGCTCGAACGCGTACACGGGCGGCTACACCGTCTACACCACTCTGCGCGAGGAATTACAACTGGCCGCCAACAAAGCCGTGCGGCAGGGTTTGATTCGCTATGACCTGCGACACGGCTGGCGCGGCGCGCAGCGGCGGCTGGACCCGCTGCCAGATGAGCGTAGCGAACTGGATCAGATACTGCGCGACACCCCGACCCGCGGCGGCTTCAGCAACGCCATCATTACCCACGCCGGCGATCTCGTGGCGCACGCCTATCTGGGCGGCGGACAATGGGCGGAATTGACTTTGGAGGAGATCCGCTGGGCGCGGCACATGCGCAGCGTGGACTTCCGCGGCCCGCCGCCGCAAACCGCCTCCCAAGTGGTGCGCGCAGGCGACATCGTGCGTCTGATTCACGAAGACGGGGTCTGGCGTCTGCGGCAGATCCCGCAAGCCGACGGCGCACTGGTCGCGCTCGATCGGGCAGATGGCGCAATTCGGGCCCTGACCGGCGGGTTCGATTTCTCCAGCAGCAAGTTCAATCGCGTCACGCAAGCGCGCCGGCAACCCGGCTCAGGATTCAAGCCGTTCGTTTATGCCGCCGCGCTGACGCGCGGCTACACGCCGGCCACGCTGATCAACGACGCGCCGGTGGTCTACCACGACCAAAGTCTTGAAGGGGTCTGGCGGCCCGCCAATTACAGCCGCCAGTTTTACGGGCCTACCCGTGTGCGCGAAGCGCTGACCTTCTCGCGCAATGTCGTGTCGGTGCGCATACTGGACCACATTGGCACCAGTTACACGCGCAATTATGTGGAGCGCTTCGGCTTTGACGCGGATGCGCTGCCGGACAATCTGACGCTGGCGCTGGGCTCGTGCGAAGTCTCACCCATGCAGATGGTCTCCGCCTACGCCATTTTGGCCAATGGCGGCTTTAAGGTTACGCCTTATCTGATCAAGCGCATTGATGACGCAGCCGGCAAGACGGTGTATACCGCCAGCCCGCGCCGGGCCTGCGACGCGCAGTGCCGACAACAACTAGCGCAAGACTCGATGCAAGGTACTGAACTGGACACGCCGCTACCGGCGCTTGAAGATTTCGCGCCACGCGTTTTGGATCAGCGCGTCCACTACCAGATGGTCAGCATGCTGCAGGATGTCACGCGCCGCGGCACCGCGCGCAGCACCCAGGTGCTGGAGCGCAGCGATCTGGCCGGCAAGACCGGCACCACCAACGATCAGCGCGATGCCTGGTTCATTGGCTTCGGCGGCGATACGGTGACCGCGGCCTGGGTCGGACGCGACAACTTTGAGAAGCTCGGACAGCGCGAAGTCGGCGGGGTGGCCGCCCTGCCGATCTGGATTGATTTTATGCAGCAGGCGCTGGCGGACACGCCGCCGCAGCCTCTGGAATTGCCGCCCGGTATCGTGCGGGTGCGCATCGATCCCGACAATGGCCTGCTAGCCAAACCCGGCAGCGACAACAGCATGGTGGAAACCTTCCGTGAAGAGCAAGTGCCCAACCGAATTTCTGATGACTCGAACGTCTTGCCGTCCGACAATCAGCTGTCAGGTGAGACTCCTGAAATGCTGTTCTGAACACCTATAAGCCTCTGGCGCATATAGCCCCCACTTAATCTTCAGGATTGAATGATGAATCGTATCTCGCTACCGCGCGCAGTTGTTGCTGCCGCACTCTTTTTTGTCCCATTCGCTGACGCTGATGCCGAGGAACTTTCCGAAGCGCAACAAGCGGCCGTCGCGATGGTGGACGTCGCCGCTGCACACATCGGCAGTGACGGCATCGTCAGTTTGATCGACGCTGTCAACAATAAGGACGAACGCTATCTGGATGGCGACTTGTACATGTTTATTCTCAATGTAGGCGGCACAGTCGTAGCCAGCGCCGCGTTCCCGGACACGGTCGATCAGAACCCCAATGAGGCCACGGACCTAGACGGTAATGCGTTCCTCGGCAATCTGGTCGCAGACTCACGGAGCAACCCGGACGGCATCTGGTTCAGCTATCGCTGGAAAACCCCAGGCGGAGCCGTCGGCGAAAAAAGCAGCTGGCTTCGCTTCGTTGACGGGCACGTGCTCGGTGCCGGTGTCGTCACTCCCGACTAAGCCACTGCGTCATAAAAATGCACCACTGTTCTATGACTAAAATACATCTCCCGCTTAAACTTTTTTTGGATTGAAATATGAATCGTATCTCGCTACCGCTCGCAGCGATCGCCGCAGCACTCCTTTTTTTTCCGTTCGCTGACGCTGATGCCGAGGAACTTTCCGAAGCGCAACAAGCAGCCGTCGCGATGGTGGACGCCGCCGCCGGACACGTCGACAGTGACGGCATCGTCAGTTTGCTCGATGCCCTCAACAACAAGGACGAGCGCTATCTGGCTGGCGACCTATACTTGTTTGTGCTCAATGTGGGCGGCACCGTCGTGGGCAACCCTGCATTCCCGGAGAGCGTCGACAAGAACCCCGATGAGGTCAAGGATGCGGACGGCAATGCGTTCCTCTCCAACATGGTCGCGGAATCGCGGGGCAACCCGGACGGCGTCTGGTTCAAGTACCGCTGGAGCACTCCGAGCGGAACCGTAGGTGAAAAGAGTAGCTGGCTTCGCTTCGTTGACGGACACGTGCTCGGTGCTGGAGTCGTCACCCCCAACTAAGTCGGGACGTCATACAGGTACATCGCCGCCATAGCGATGCACTTCGTCTATCAGGTGCTTGACCTGTTCCGGATCAATGTCCGGGGTAATGCCATGTCCAAGATTGAAGACATGGCCGGCGTGACCATCATATTGCGCCAGTACAGCGCGCACCGCCGCACGTAGTTCCTCTTCCGGCAGGCGCAATGCCGCCGGATCCAGATTGCCTTGCAGCGCACAGCATGCGCCCGTGCGCTCACGCGCATCGCTCAGGCTGACCGTCTCATCAACGCCGATCGCCTCACAGCCGGTAGCGCACACATCCTCCAGATACTCCCCACCGCCGCGCGCATAAACAATTCGCGGCACCTCGCCACCCAAGGCTTCCAATACTTTCTTCATCGGGCGCATGGAAAAGCGTGCGTACTGCTCGCCTTCAAGAACACCACCCCAACTATCAAACAGCATGACCACCGCCGCGCCTGCGGCAATCTGCGCGCGCAAGTACAGCGCAACCGCCTCCACCAGCACCGAAAGCAACTGCTCCAGCCAGTCCGGTTCTTCCGCAAGCAGCACGCGAATGCGACTGAAGTCGCTGCCGCTTTTGCCCTCCACCATGTACGTGGCCAGCGTCCACGGACTGCCAGCGAAGCCAATCACCGGAACTTTCTCTCCGAGTTCGCCATGCAGCAAGGCCATGGCGTCCATGACGTAGCGCAACTCCTGATTCGGGTCCGGCACCCCCAGGCGCACCACATCTTTGGCGGTGCGAATCGGATGCGCGAAACTCGGCCCCTTGTCGGTAAACGCCAACCCCAGACCCATCGCGTCCGGGATAGTCAGAATGTCTGAAAACAGAATCGATGCATCCAGTGAGTAACGGCGCATCGGCTGCAATGCCGCCTCACAAGCCAACTCAGGCGTGCGGCACAGATTGAGGAAACTGCCGGCGCGGGCGCGCAATTCCTGATATTCCGGCAGATAGCGTCCGGCTTGGCGCATAATCCAGACCGGCGTGCGGTCATTCGGCTGCTGACGCAGCGCGCGCAGCAAGCGTGGATTGGCGGCCTCGCTCACGAGGTGCCGCGCAGATAAGTCAGAATTCCCTCAGCCGCATTGCGCCCATCAAACACGGCGGTGACCACCAGATCCGCGCCGCGCACCATATCACCGCCGGCGAATATTTTCGGATTGGCCGTCTGGCCCGGAAGCGCGCCGTGCAGCGCCACCAGACCCTGCTCGCCCACTTCAATGCTGTGCGGTGCAAACCACGACGCCGGGCTGGCGCGAAATCCAAATGCGATCACGACCTGATCAGCGGGCAGCACCGTCTCGGAACCCGGCACCACTTCCGGCATCAGTCGTCCGCGATCATCTGGAGAACCCAAACGGGTCTCAACCACCCGCACGCCACTCGCCACCCCATTGCCTTCGATGCCCATCGGCTGGCGGTTGTACAAAAACTTCACGCCTTCCTCGGTCGCGTTTTTGACCTCTCGGCGCGAACCCGGCATGTTCTCATAGTCGCGACGATACACGCAGGTTACGGACTTGGCTTGCTGGCGCACCGCTGTGCGCACACAGTCCATCGCCGTGTCGCCGCCGCCGAGCACGATCACTTCGCGGCCTTCCATATCCAGGTACGGCGTCTCTTGCAGGCCAATCTGCAGCTCTTCATTGACTGCGCCAATCAGATACGGCAATGCTTCATGCACCCCGTCGCGATCCTCGCCGGGGAAGCCGCCGCGCATGCTGGTGTACGTCCCCATGCCGAGAAATACCGCGTCAAATTCTTCCAGCACCGCCTCGAACGCGAGATCCGAGCCAATCTCCATACCGAGTCGAAACTCCACGCCCATTTCCTCGAAGATCTGGTGGCGAACCTCCACCACTTCCTTCTCCAGCTTGAAAGACGGGATGCCGAAGGTCAGCAGACCTCCGATTCGGGGATAGCGGTCGAACACCACCGCCTTCACTCCGTTGCGCGTAAGCACGTCCGCGCACGCCAGGCCGGCTGGTCCGGCACCAATCACAGCAACGCGCCACGGCGTCTGCTCGACACCCTCCATACTGGGCCGCCAGCCTTGCTGCACGGCGGTGTCGGTGATATATTTCTCTACCGAGCCGATGGTGACCGCGCCGAAGCCATCGTTCAGCGTACACGCCCCTTCGCACAGACGGTCCTGCGGACAGATGCGCCCGCAGATCTCCGGCAGGGAATTGGTGCGGTGCGATTGCTCGGCCGCCTCAAACAGATTGCCTTCCTCAACCAGTTTGAGCCAGTCCGGGATATAGTTGTGGACCGGACACTTCCATTCGCAATAGGGGTTGCCGCAGGCGAGACAGCGCCCGGACTGCTCGGCCGCTTCCTTGGCCTCGAACTGGCCGTAGATTTCACGGTAATGGTGAAGGCGAACCGGCACCGGATCTATGGCAGGATCCTGGCGCGGCAAATTCAAAAATTGAAGGGGGTCGGCCATAGCCCGACTATTGTAATAGGCATCAGGCGCAATGCCTGACTCGCCCGGCGCTAGAAATTAGCGGAAGCGCAGGCGACCTTGGCGAGAAATACGTTTGGCGTTGCGCTTGACCGCAGCGGCGGCCTTGCGCTTGCGCACTTCGGTCGGCTTCTCGTAATGTTCGCGGCGACGGGCTTCCGTCAAAACGCCCGAACGCTCACAGGCCCGCCGAAAACGGCGGACCGCGATGTCAAACGGCTCGTCTTCCTTGACTCTGATTCCGGGCATTTGGCTGCAATTTCAAGTTGCGTAAAACGGGCCATTTTATCAGAAATGCACAAACTGGCGCTCCCTAGGGGAATCGAACCCCTGTTCCCGCCTTGAGAGGGCGATGTCCTGACCGCTAGACGAAGGGAGCGTGCTGTGTTTGGCGTGCCAGTATAAAGGTTTTGCGGAAATCGCGGCTTCCCAGCGCGTCAAACCCCTACTTGATGCAGCGCCACTTTCACCGTGTTGGCCACCAGACAAGCCACCGTCATCGGTCCGGTGCCTCCAGGCATCGGCGTGATGTATCCGGCCACTTCACGCACCGCGTCGAACTGCACATCCCCTTGAATCTTCCCGTCCACACGGCTTACTCCTACATCAAACACGGCGGCACCCAGTTTGACATGATCGGCGCTGATGACTCCCGGACTGCCCGTCACCGCCACCAGAATATCGTCGAACAACTGCGATTCATAGCATAGCGACACCAGCGCACAGTCCGCACGGGAGCGCTCCAGCAAGCGGTCGTAGTAACCTTGGCGTTGCCCATGCACAGTGGTGGTGAGGTGGTTGCGGAATTTTTGCATGCGGGTCATGCAAAAGACTGTTCGCGGTCTATCAAAATCGGCGGTATGTAACAACTCGCGTCTGCTGCGAACCCTTTATGGTTGCCAGATCAGGCACCGTGCGTGTGGCACATACAGCGAAAACCATGCCGTTCCCAGAACCAATCAATAGCGCCGGGGCATGATGCGGGCTATAGCCGCGGCCAGAACGTGCAGATCGATTACTGTTCTGGTTGCTATGGTTGCGAAGACTGTTTGATTGGATGGCGATGGGATCACGATGTGAGGATTCGTTTGGGGATGACTCGACATGCTTGTTGGGTGCCCCCCGCGCACAAGTCGACTGTTGTCCTGGTTGCAAGGGTCCCGAAAACTGCTTTGTTGCTCGGGGAGCTCCAGAGGACCCCCCCCCCCCCCTATATCTGTAGCTGATACCTTGTATGTCGTCATTCACAGGCGTTGCTTTCTCGGCATCACCTGAGCTATCGGATCGAGAGTATGCAGACCCGGTACCGTGTTGGTCGCGACTGTCGCGAACACCGTCCGCGAAGTTGGCATTGTAATCACTATCGCTTTCTGGAGCAGATGCGGCCTTGTCTCCCTGTGAGTCCCAGATCGGGGGCTGACCTTGTGGCAAGCAGTCCCCATCCGATTTGAGTGCTGTTTGAGACATAGACTGCCCCCCCCCCCCTGTTTCATTTCCACGAGGGAATAGCGCAGCAGCCGTTTTGCCTGCGGACAAGATACGCCAATCCTCATACAGCCAGATTTTTACAAATGGCCGGTATAACACCTCCCTGATATTAGCTTCATCAAAAGTAAGCCTGATTTGTTTGCGCAACGTTTTCTTAAGGGCATCCGTCCACTTGATTGATTTGATATTTTGAGTGCTTGTCAACTCATCAAGAGCTTGCTGGTTGTCTGGTTTCTGCAAGATGTCCAGTGTTTTGTTGTATGTGTTAATGAGTGCTTGGGCCTTATTAGCACACTCTTCCCTCGACCAACTGTAGACATAAGTGTCTAAGTTTGTCTTGATGCCAGCAACACTGCTAGTAGCGACCGAAGCACTGGCGTTAGTAAGTTTCGCTCTTGTGTTTTTCTGACACAATGGCATCAATGAATTAAATTCCGGATTGCCAAGATTAATCCAGGCATGATCTGGAGTCACCGGTATTGTCTCGAATTGTTCGTGGTAAACGTCACCGAGATCCTCTAGCCACTTAAACTTTTGCTCTAGACTCCGGGAGTCTGGGACCATCGCAATACGCAATGTTGCCGGTTTTTTAATATCCTTCTTCGGATCGTAAACCAAGAAAGTTATCTGGACCCCATTTCGGGAAGCGCTACCAAAAACCTTATCCCCCTCAAGTTCCCATTCGCTACCACTCTTGTAAGCGTTCCCCCGCAAATTTGCAACATATATGTCCGTGAATTCGTCTCGCAGAACCTTTCTCATGCCTGCCAGCGAGGTGGCATCCGACAGAGAGTTTGGCGTAACCATTGCCAAAATTCGCGGCCCCGAGGTGACACCTTCCTGTCCCTGCTTCAGTATCCGGTCGGAGCCCCAGCGCAGTGCCTTGACATATAAGTTGCCACCTGCGTTCCCGCCGGGTGCCCGGCCAGTCAGCTGAGTGTGTTCTTGAACATAAGTCTGGTGCACCCGCTTGGCGATATCCTGATAGAGAATGTTCGATGCTTTCTCTGATGCGTCATCCTTGCCACTGGACCATGGCGGGTTCGTCACCAGAACCTCAATATCGGCATCACCTTGGCGCCGTACCCGCTTGTAGTTGTCCTCAAGGTCGTCTGAGTCCAGATTTAGTCGAGCACTTGAACTTCCCGGATCAAGTAGAAGCGTGTCAACCAAACTTAAGGACTCGAACGGCTCGTAAGACAACTTGGAGGGGTCTGCCACGCCGGCTTCCTCAACTTGGCGCTGATGCTTCGTGGCTTCGATGTTCAGGTTTGCAATGTAGTAGGGGAGGAGGAGAAGTTCATTGCCGAAAAACTCCCGCCGGTATTTTCGTGAAAGGTCAGGCTCGCGAATAAGGTAATTGCCATCGTTATCCCGGAGATTAAGAAGCCGTGCGAGGAATGTCCCTGTGCCAGCGAAGGGTTCCAAAATACGAACATTCTTGTCAGAAATGCTTTTCCCAAATTCCTTCTGACAAATAGCCTCAATGGAATGTAGCACGAAATCCACAATTTCCACAGGCGTGTATGCAATGCCCATAGATTTCACTTGACCCGGTATTGCTTGCCGGAAAAAGCTTTCATAGATCTGGCGCAAGATGTCAAGTTTTTTCGCATCACGATCTTGGATTTTCTCCAAATTTCGCTCACATCGCTGATCTTCATCAACCAGTTCATCGGCGTGTAAAGCAGTCCGCATCATTTGATACGGGCGCTCCAGTGGTTCGAGTTCAGCCCGGTATTCCATTCCCTCAACCTCAAACGCATCCAGTACCTTCTGAATCGCAGCTGACACGGGATTGTCATCGGCAAAATGAGACTGCGAAAAGAACTCATCAAAGACTGGTAGCGTGACGATGTGGTGCGCCAGCATGCTGACCGCCATAGTCCGATTGATATTCGGACTGACTGCCTTTTGGAGGTCCACCAAGAACCCATTGAAGTGCTCTTCAACGGCCGAATTATTATCAACGTGGGCATTGATTTTGGTTTCAATCTTGTCTGAGATTTCAGCCGCGTGCTTGCCCCACTGCAGATACATGTGACGGTCGCCACATTCTTCAATTACGAGTGACCCGAATTTCTCTGCTATTGCTTGCCTAAACTTTTCTGGGTCCGCATAGATTGTGTCCTTGAGGTCGTCACGGACAGAGTCGTCCCTTTTGAGCGGCGGAAGTAATTTGAACGTTACTGGCAATGCACCAGCTTCAATTTCATAGTTTAAACGTTCGTCGTGTGAGCGCAATGCTCGAATGATTTCGTAGACAGGCTCGAAAGCACTTTTCCTCAGTGTTTTCTCAGCAGCGGCCTTCACATCCCCCCAATCCCAGCTCATCTGAAGCTGAAGCACTACTGGAATGATCACATAGCCTATCTTCTTATGTGGCGCTCGGCGCATGACCCGGCCCACTGCTTGCGTCACATCAATAGGAGACCGTCTTGTTTGGAGAAAAACAACCGCATCCAGAGAAGGAACGTCAACTCCCTCAGTGAGTACTCGGACATTTGTCAGAAGTTCGCATACATTTCCCGCAGTGTCTTTGTGAACTTGCCGCAACCTGTCAAGTTGCGCATCACGTTCAAACGCTGGTGTCTTTGCATCCAGATGATTTACCGACAGTTCCAGTAACTCTGTTTGACCGTCAGATGGCTCTTCGTCCGAGGCGGAGTACCACTTGATCACGTCGTTCCAAACTTTCTGAATTCTTTTGCTTTCTTTCACACGTGATGCAAATACCAGGGCAGAGCGGCAGGGTTCCCCATACTGGTCAAGGTTGATCCCACCAATTGGAAGTTCCGGATGTTGCCCCTTTGAGAGTGGGCTAGCTAGCGCATCCCAGCAACCAGCAAGTTTGATGATGGTTTCGGAGTCAATTTGTTCTCCACCTACATCTATCTCTCGGCCTGCGACTTCACGCTCAAAATCATCCTGTGTGCCACCAATGATTACGATCTCGTAGTCGCTCAAATAACCCTCTTTGATAGCATGAGCGAAACTCATCCGATATGCCTCATCGCCGTATGTTTCGACATCGTCCATAGAATAACTCTGTCCATCAAAATTGCGTTGCTCGAGTTTTTTTCGATGAGTGGGAGTAAACACCCTCGGAGTTGCCGTCATATAGATACGCTTCCTCGCAGGTAAATACGTGTCGGAATGCAACAAAAGAAAAGGTGATGTGTTTTCGATCTCACTGGCATGCGGCAGGCTGGAAATTTCCTTGTCTGGGTGTTTGAGCTTCTTCTTTTTCTGCTTGTTATCTTCAATTCCTGTAGTTCGGTGCGCCTCATCAGCGATGATCAGGTCAAGAGTGGCTTTCTTCCCATCGCGTTCAAGCAAAGATAATGCGAGCGCAAGAACATCTGATGACTGATAAGTACAAAATACGACTCTCATGGCCCCACCTGGCACAGGCTTGGACAACCTTTCCGCCAACTTCTTTGGCCGGGTCGTGACGGGGATAGGCATTTCAATTACTGATGTCCCATCATCCCTGCCGACCGTTTTGTCGGAACACACCGCAATGTACTCAATAGGTACATCGCGATCGCGATGGCGAGACCACTCTTTTATGGTCTGCCGAACGAGAGCAAGTGACGGCACCAGATATGCAATGGTCTTGCCGGATCCAAACAATTTCTCAGCAGTACGCAAAGCAACGAAGGACTTCCCGGTGCCGCACGGCAATATCAGTTTGGTGCGGTCTTTTCCTTCAAGCTCCGCTTGAATGCCCTTAATTGCCTCTCTTTGAAAGTCGTGTAGTTCATGTCGTTTTGTAACAAAGTGTGATGGCCGGACATCAAATTGTTCAAGTGCACCTACAAGACTCTCCCGATCATCAAACCAGCCAGCAATATCTTGAGTCGTAATCACTTGACATTCAGGGTTTGCATTTTCGAGTTGCGCCTGTACGTTTGAGGTGAGAGAGCGGGTTGTGACTATCAAGCGCAGTTTGAATTTCTCGGACTCGCTGGCACCCAGAAAGGAATCAACTTCAGCTTTTCTTACTGTCGAACTGCCGTACTTCGCTTGGACCGCAACTAAGCCTCCGCCGTAAGTTTCCGTCTGTTTGGCAACAATGTCTACGCCAATATCAATCCGGCCCCGGTAATCAACGTTGTCAGGCCAGTCCCTCCAGAGCCAAACGTTCTCGAACCTGTCACGGCCCCAGTCACCAGGGTGTTTCGTAAAGACCTGATGAATGAACTGTTCAAACGTTCGTCCTTGTTGCTGGCGCGAACCTTGAAAGTAATTGTCGAAAATTTCTTCGATGCTTTCCATATTACTAACGCTGGGTGATTGTTAAAAAGGATTCCCAAACCTATGAGTCAAATAAAGACCCCGAGTCAGTTGAGACTTCCGATAAAGGTTCAGAGGGCAGTGCCGGCGGCAATGAGCGGATGATTCGGGTCGACTCGATACCAATATAAATGAGGCGGCGCAAGTGATTGATCAATTCGACAGAGTTATCTGCCCACGCATGCCATGTATTTGGATCGTCACGTATGCCAGAGCGTTTATCAAGCTTCTCACGGAGCGAGCCAACGGCCCACTCAAGTGGCGACCTGCCAGAGATCTGGTACTCATGCGCCTCAGGAGGGATATCGACTAGTCTGCAATGGTCATTGACGTGAAGAACGGACCTGTCTTCCTGCTTTGTTTCAGGGTCCTTGCCAAACCGCATCTGCTTGACAATCCGGTACCTGAGATTCTCATCGACACTCTCGTCAACGATACACTTGACATCAGCCAGAGGAGCTTGCTCGTAGTCGGCGTGCAACTCGAAAAGCTCCGCGCCTGCTTTACAAAATTTCTGAAAGGCCTCAACCCCACCTGGGACGAGCGGGATGGATGGCAGATTCTTCTGTAGATCATTCTTGAACTCACGCCGCCAGTCGGGCGCGTGCATAACACCGTAAATGTAATCCCAAACGTCGTCTTTGGTTATATCCTCTGATTGATAGACTTTCTGAAACTGTGCCAGCGACCAATCGGACACATTATCTGTTTCATATGGAGGGGGGGGGGGGGGGCAAGCATGGGAATCCCGGTGCTAATTGCCCGAGTTATGTAGTGCCGCCTTCACAGTATTCGCCATCAAGCAGGCAACTGTCATGGGCCCGGTGCCGCCTGGCATCGGCGTGATATAGTCAACCACTTCGTGCACTAAATCAAATTGAATATCTCCTCGTATTATGCCATCCACACGCGAGACCCCCACATCAAAGACGGCGGCACCCGGTTTAACGTGATCGGCACTAATGATCCCGGGACTTCCGGCAGCTGCTACCAGAATATCCGCCTCCCGCGTCAACTGCATCAGGTCCCGTGTGCGCGAATGCGCCAGTGTTACCGTCGCATCCACGCCTCGCTCAGCCAACATCATTGCCATTGGCACGCCGACCAGCCGGGAGCGACCCAGTACAACTGCACGTGCGCCCTCGGTCTCAATTTTGTAATGGTTAATCAGTTCAATCACACCCGACGGCGTGCAGGGGCGCAGGCCTGGCAAGCCAACCGACAAGCGGCCTAGGTTGATTTCAGTCAGACCATCGACATCCTTGTGCGGTGGAATTGCGTGTAGAACAGGCCCTGCGTCCAAGTGCGATGGCAACGGCATCTGCACCAGAATTCCGTGCACGGTCGAATCCTGCGCCAGAATGTGAATCGCTTCAATCAGATCTTCTTGCTTGGTGTCTGAGGGAAGCGCCAGATGACGGGACAGGATGCCTACTTCGCCGGCTTCCGCGATCTTCCGTGAGATGTACAACTGGCTGGCCGGATCGTCACCGACCAACACCGTGGCTAGTGTGATGGGAGGAAGGCCGCGAATTTGCTCACGCAGCCGACCGCACAAAGCATGCGCGACGGCAGTGCCGTCGATAATCTTCCCGGAATGTAAGGGCTCACTCAAGAGGAGGCTGTTTGTCCGGGTCCAGGTAAATCAGGTTCTTGCCCAGCCGGCCACCGTAGTTGCCCGCCGAGATCATGATCAAGCCGTCCGTATCCTTGGCCGCGTCAATCGCCGCGTGAGTCGCGTCAATGATGGTCGGCAGATCCCGACCATTGATGATGATCTCCATGACCGAGTTGACGCCTTCCGGCAAACCGTCCTCGACCTCTGGATCATCCTGCAACAAGGGGCAGTATTTCTCGTAGGTGCTGGCAATGGAGAAGCTGTAGTCGCTGCCCGGTTTGGAGCCGGAACCCGCGATGCCGCCGGGGAAACACATCACCACGCCGGGCGTCGCCGCTACCGCTTTCACGCCAGCCTCGGCCGCTTCCAGCGCCGAGTCCACACCGTCACCAAAAAACCAGAGATTGCCGCCCATCAGGCCGTCCGCATAACCGAGACGCCGATCAAGCACAAACTCACCGCCGAGAATCGGCACCCACCACATCCGACGGCCAAAGCGTTCAATCCGTTTCTGCTTGCCGTTGCCGAAATACGCCACCTTGCGGCCCATCTGGTAGTACTCTTCCGTATCCAGCAGGTTGAAGCAACTGGCTGTCGGGCAGGTCAGGACGTTTTGGCTGATGCGCACCAGCGCGGCGCGCTCAAGTTTGGTCACACGGTCTTTCCAAAAGCGCGGCACATGCAACTGCACAATGGCACCGGGGCGTCCGTCAGGGGTCTCAAAACTCTCATCGCCGCCCGGCCCCACGAAGCGATCCAATCCCGCCTCGCAGTCGCACAGGATGGTGCTGGCGGCATTGCCGACCGCCGCGTCCACTGCGTGCTTGACCCAGGTTTGGTCCCGGGCCGTAATCAGAAACTCCGCGTAAAGGCTTTTGAATGCCTCGGCGTAAGTATCGTCAATTCGCGCCGCCATCAGATCAATCCCGGCCGCGACCTGTGTACACCGCCGCTTCGGTCACAACGTAGTCCATATACACATCGTGCGGTGCCACCAGAATCTCATCAAACAGTTGCGATTCATAGCACAGCGACACCAGCGTGCAATCCGAGCGGGAGCGCTCCAGCAAGCGATCGTAGTAGCCTTGCCCGTTGCCCATGCGACCACCGTCACGGTCGAAGCCAACGCCGGGAACCATCACAAAGTCCAGCTCTTCCGGTTCGACTTCCTTGTCCGGGTTGCCCCACATGTCTTTCGGCGGCTCCAGAATGTTCCATTTGCCGACCACCATCTCCTCGAGGCTTTCCATGTGCCACAGGCCGAGCTTGTTCTCGCCCTGCTCATCCACGGTGCAGTACGGCACGATCACTTTCTTCTCGCCGCGCGCCACTTCTTCGAGCAATTCCGGCTTGGTGCGGGTCTCGGAGCGGCAATCGATGTACCACATGATGACGTGGGCTTTCTGGTATTCCTCCAGCGCCATCAATCGGGCGACCGCCTGATGGCTGATTTCATCTTTGTTTTCCTGGGCATTGCGGCGATCGTAGGCTTCGCGGCGCATTTTGCCCTTGCGCTCCATGATGGCTTCGAGTTCTTCTTGCGACAAGGCCATAAAGTTCTCCTGCAGAATCAGTAATTGGGGGGTGAGTACAAAATCAAAAAGTATGAAGCGTGAATTATAGGGGATTATGGCGACGCCTCGCCTATCAACTCATCAACCAGCCGCCGTGCCGTCGCCGGCGCGCACACAATCCCGTGGCGGTAGTGTCCAGTATTAAAGTAAAGCCCGCGGATTTCAGAACTCGCGCCGAACAGAGGCCCGTCCTGTGCGCCGCACGGGCGCAAGCCTGACCATTGCTCATCCGGCATGTCCGAAAGCCCCGGATACCAGCGTTGCGCGAACTCTGTCAACTGCGCACCCGCCTCCGGCGTGGTGCCCACATCAAACTCCACCGTCTCATTGGTCGCACCAGCAAGCAAGGTGCCGTCCGCGCGTGACACCAGATACTGATCGTCCTCCAGAATGATGGGCAGCCCCGTCGTATCCACTTCTCGCCACACCACAATCTGACCGCGGCGCGGCGTAATTTCGGTCGGTGCCTGCGGAAAGATCTTCGTGCTCCAGGCCCCGGCCGCCAGCACCACTTGATCCGCCGTCCATTCGCGCTGGCCGTCTGACACCCCCATCACCACGCCATTCTCATGGCAGATTTCTGCTACCTGCGCTGTCTCCCACTGCATGCCGTGCGACTGTAGCGTCTTGCGTATATGTTGCAGAAAAGCCTTTGGGTCAATTTGCGCGATGTCCGGCAATAACACCGCGTCTTCCTGCAAGGGTGCCAGTTGCGGGTAGCGCTCCCGGCAGGCCTCCGGTGTCAGCACCTCGACCGCATCACCCTGCTGTCGCGCCCGCTGCGCCAGATTCGTGACGTCCGCGCCAAGCACCAGCAATCCGCGGCGCTCAAAGCCGGTGCTACTCTCTGCGCCTGCGCATAATTTCCGATAGCGGCCGCGCCCTTCGCGCGCCAGCGTCTCCCACAGGCTGTCGTGCGCCCAATCCCGAATGCAGAACAGCATCCCGGCGGAAGCCGGAGTGGCCGCGCCGGGGACTTCCGCCTCCAGCACATACGGCCTCATGGCCCTGCGCTGCAGTTCGTACGCAGTAAGCGTCCCGGCAATGCCGCCTCCGATCACGCAGGCGACCATAATGACTTACTGCAGACGTTCGGCCTTGATAATGACGACCTGATCGACCGGCACATCATCATGTGGACCCTGCGATCCGGTCTGCACCGTGGCGATGGCATCGATCACTTCCATGCCTTTGACCACCCGCCCGAACACCGCGTAGCCCCAGCCCTGCGCGGTCGGCGCACTGTGGTTGAGAAAGTTGTTGTCGGCCAGATTGATGAAGAACTGCCCGGTGGCCGAGTCTGGATCCGAGGTCCGCGCCATGGCGATGGAGCCGCGCACGTTCAGCAGGCCGGAATCCGCCTCGTTCTTGATCGGTTCGCGCGTCTCTCGCTGCGTGAAGTCGCGGTCGAAGCCGCCGCCCTGAATCATGAATCCGGGGATGACTCGATGAAAGATCAGACCATCGAAAAATTTGTCATCGACGTACTGCATGAAGTTCCGGGTCGTAACTGGCGCGTTCTTCGCGTCCAGTTCAAGGGTGATGGGCCCGGAAGTGGTTTCCATCAGAACCTGAGGGTTTGCCGTATCTGCGGCCATAGTGATTTCTCCCGAAAAAAGCGCCATGCCCAAGAGTAATCCCAAGTATGTTTGCCGAAGCATGGTGGTTACTGAATCTCCTGAAAATGTGCGGGTAAAAAGGTGCCAACCGCCCCGCGCGCGACAACTCCCGGTTGAGGCTGAACACAGCAGGGCCGAAATGGTGCCGGCGAGAGGAATCGAACCCCCGACCTACTGATTACGAAACAGTTGCTCTACCGACTGAGCTACACCGGCGCGTGAAGCAGGCGGGTATTATACGCCTGCCCCTGATTTCTCACCCTCCAAATACCCTCTGCCTTTATAATAAACTCGCACCGCGTTGCGGTTCCGAGCCTCGTGAATTTTTCAGCATACTTCCCCTCTCTGACTTGCACCTCCCCGACACTCGCTCGGTGTAGCGGCATTACGAGCCTGCTTTTGTGTTTGAATGCTACGCCTGTTCTTGCCGAAGAAGGCCCCGCATCAATCACTCCGATTGACCCCGCGCAGTGCGGATCCGCGTCGCGCGTACCCTCCGCGACGCCCGGAAAACTTGATGAAATCGAACTGGAAGCCGACTCGATAGAGCAGCAGGAATCGCACATTAAACTGCACGGCGCGGTACGCATCCGCCACGGCGCGTGGTATGCCAACGCCGATGCCGCCGATATCGATCAAGAACAGGAACGCGCTGAACTCTCCGGTAACGTGCGCCTGCAAGGCGCTGGCATTCAGGCCGATACTGATAGCGCCACACTGGAATACGTACGCAACTACATCGCGCTTGCGCACACACGCTACGAGACCTCCGGCGGCGGGCGCGGCACCAGCGCGCGGCTGACCTACACCGGCGACGGCAAGGTGGAGGCCGAGTCAGCCACCTACACAACCTGCACGCTGGACAATCCGTCCTGGTATCTGTCCGCCAGCACCGTGCACGTCGACACCGAACGCGGTCAGGGCAAAGCCAAAAATGCCGTCCTGCGCTTGGGCGGCGTACCGATCATGTATCTGCCCTGGATCGGATTCCCGGTCGGCGAGGAACGCCAAAGCGGCTGGCTGGTGCCCTCGATCGGCTCCTCCGACGATCTCGGCTATTCGCTGGAGACCCCGTACTATTTCAATCTCGCGCCGCATTACGACGCCATTTTGTCCGCGCGCTACATGGGACGGCGCGGTATGCAGGTACTGCCACGCATGCGCTATCGCAACCACTTCGGAGACGGCTCGATGCGGGCCGAGTTCATCGCAGACCAGAAACTGCATGACGACCGCTACTTGATGCAATGGCGTCACCATGTCGAGCGCGGCAATCTGGAAGCCTATGTACGCTACACCAACGTCTCTGATCGCGAGTACCTGGAGGACTTCGAGTCCGGCATCGGTGGCATTTCACGCACACGCCTGCGGCAGGAAGCGCACGCGATCTGGCGCTCGGATCATTGGCGCGTCTCGGCCGGGCTGACCGGCATGGATCCGCTGAAAGACCATGTGGAGACCTGGGACCGGCTGCCGCGAATCCGCGCCAATGCCAACTTTGATCTGCCGTCACTCGGCCTGCAAATCAGACCTTCTTTCGCCATGGATGCGTTTCACGGCGACCTACAGGATCTATCGGTCTCGCCAGAGGCGCCGGAGCAGCTCTTGACGAACATTGGTGAGATTCTGGTGCCCGCGGAAGGCGAACGCTATGACGCCGCTCTCGACATCGCGCGGCCGTTTGCCGGGATTGGCTGGAAGGTCACGCCCCGACTGCAATGGCGGCACACGACATATGATCTGGACTATGCCGAGGGTCTGGAAGGCGACGACTCGCCGTCACGGACGCTGCCAACCTTCAGTCTGGACGCCCAGATGCGCTTTGAGCGACGCACCGCTGACGGCGATCTGCAAACGCTGGAGCCGCGAGTGTTTTATCTGAATCGTCCGCATCGCGACCAGCATCACTTGCCGCGCTTTGACACCCGCCGCCTGCAACCGGACTACGATGCCCTGTTTCGCGGTTACGAACACTCCGGGCTGGATCGTTTTGAGGCGGCTGATCAGCTGGCCGTCGGGGTCAGCACGCGGGTAATGGACCGGGTTGCCCATTACATGAAGTTTCAGGCGCAGTTGGCGCGCATATGGTATTTCCGCAAGCCGGGCGGCACTACAACCGAAGGCAGCGACACGCACTCGGCATGGGCGGCGCAGGTGCGCTGGCGGCCGCAGCCGCAGTGGGAGTTCTCCTCCTCATTGCGTCACGATCCTGGCCGCCCCGGCTCCGACGTCGTGTGGGCCTCGCATCAACTGGAATGGCGCGGTTCGGAAGATCAGCGCTTTCAGGTGCGCTACACCCGCCGTGCCGGCGACTATGAACAAATGGGCACGCATGTGCTGTTGCCGCTGGGCGATCACTGGCGGATTGCGGCACGCTACCACTACGATCTGCGCAACAGCCGCGGATTAGAACAGATGATTGCGCTGGAGCATGAAAGTTGCTGCATCACGATCGGCATCGGCGCATGGCGGATCCGTCGCGATGCCGGCAGCCTTGAGGAAGATTACGACAACCGCATTCTCTTGCAAATCCGCTTCCACGGTCTGGCTGGCTTTGGCGAAGATCTGGCGGGCCGACTGCGCCGCGAGTTGGATGGTGAACCTGTATGGAAGTACTGATTCGCCGAATCCTCTGCAGCCTCCTCCTTGTGCTCGGCACCGCTCAGGCCGAGATGCTGGATCATGTCGTGGTGGTGGTCGAGGACGATGTCATCACGGCCACCGAACTGGACCAGCGCCTGCGCATCATCGCGCAGCAGGTCCAGCAAAGCGACACACCATTGCCGCCGATTGAGCAGTTGCGCAATCAGGTGCTCGATCACATGGTGCTGAACCTGCTGCAGATCCAACGCGCCGAACAGATTGGCGTGTCGGTATCAACTCAGGAACTCATGGAGGAAGTCAACGCGCTAGCACAGCGCAACCAGATGACTCTGGAGGAATTTGAGCGTCAAGTGGAGCGCAGCGGCGTCATGTTCCCGTACTTCGTCCAGTATCTGCGCGACCAGATGCTGACGCAGCGCGTCCAGCAGGCCGAATCGCGCCGGCTGGTGCGCATCACCGATGATGAAATCGATAATTTCCTGCGTTTGCACTCAGACCGACTAATCGGAGAGACCCGCTACCATCTCGGCCATATCCTGATTGCCATTCCGGTGGAAGCGACCTCGCAGGATGTGCGCAACGCCGAGAAACGCGCCAACCGACTGCGTGATCGAATCGTCGACGGCGAGAACTTCGCCAGTCTGGCGCTGACTGAATCCGACGGGCGCAACGCGCTGAAAGGCGGTGACATGGGCTGGCGCGACAACGCCACCTTGCCGGCGATCGCCGCGCAGGGAGTGCCGGAACTGCAGGCGGGCGAAGTGACAAAAGTGCTGAAAAGCCCAAGCGGCTTTCATCTGTTCTACCTGATCGCGAAGGAAACCGCGGACCAGATCATGGTCAAGCAGACCCATTCGCGCCACATTCTGCTGATCCCCAATGCGATAATGGATGAGGATGAGGTGCAGGCGCGGCTCAAAGACCTGAAGAAGCGCGTCACGATCGGCGGCGAGGACTTCGGCGAACTGGCGCGCTCGCATTCTGACGATACCACCTCCGCCGTGGTCGGCGGCGATTTGGACTGGCGCTCGCCCGGCGAACTGGATCCGCGCTTTGAGGAACAAATGAACCGTTTGCAGCCGAACGAGATCAGCGAGCCGTTTCAAAGCAGTTTTGGCTGGCACCTTGTGCAGGTGCTGGACCGGCGCGAGGTGGATGAGACGCAACAGACCATGCGCCAGCGCGCGCTCAATTATCTGGCGCAGTCACGGGTTAGTCAGGAAGTAGAAATCTGGCTGCAGCGCCTGCTGAAAAACGCCTACGTCCAGTACCTCACCGCTTCGGACGATGCCTGATATGCGCCTTGCCATCACTCCGGGTGAGCCCGGCGGCATCGGCCCGGACCTGATCGCGCAACTCACCGAACATCACGTCCCCGCGCGCTGTGTGATCTTCGCGGACCCGCAACTGCTGCAACACAGGGCCGAACAACTCGGCAAAGCTCTGAACTGGGTGGTGTATGACCCGCAACAGCCGGCACCAACCAACAACGCACTGGAAGTCTGGCCGATTACCATGCCACATCCTGAGGTCGTCGGGCGCACCGATCCCTTGCTCGCCCCTTATGTGCTTGAGTGCATCAATACTGCGGCGCAGGCGTGTCTGGACGGTGAACTGGACGCGCTCATCACCGGGCCTGTGCAGAAAAGCGTCATGCTGGATGCTGGCCTGGACTTTCACGGCCACACTGAACACCTGGCGCGACTCGCCGATAGCGACTCGCTTATGCTGCTGGCCGCGCAAGACTTGCGCGTGGCACTGGCCACCACGCACATCCCTCTGTCCGAGGTCTCCAAACAACTGCGCCCGGAACGCCTGGAGCGCACGCTGGAACTTTTGATTTCGGGCCTGCAGCATCATTTCGGCATTAGCTGTCCACACATTCGAGTATTGGGCCTAAACCCGCACGCCGGTGAAGGCGGGCATCTTGGATCCGAAGAGCGCACCGTGATCGCGCCGGCTCTGGCGCGGTTTCACGCCCGAAACTGCCACATCGAAGGTCCGGTGTCGGCGGATACCGCATTCGTGGAGCGCGCATCAGTGGATGCGTTTCTGGCAATGTATCACGATCAGGGGTTGCCGGTGTTGAAGACGCTCGGATTCTCGCGCGCGGTCAATATCACGCTGGGACTGCCGTATGTGCGCACCTCGGTCGATCATGGCACGGCGCTGGAGCGCGCCGGCAGTCTGGCCGCCAATCCCAGCAGTCTGTTCGCCGCGATCGATAGTGCCATTGAACAGGTCGCCGCCGTGCGCCAGCACCTGCAAGCCGCATGAACGCACTGCCGGGCGAATTTCTAACCGGCTGGGGTGAGCAGGAGATCCCGGCGGCTCTTTCAACGGTCGCCGCCGACGGCACACCGAATGTGATCTGGGTGGCCTGCCTGCACTTGGTGGAGGAAGACGCCTGTGTGCTGATCGCCGACAACTGGCTGGACAAGACACGCCGCAATATCGACGCCACCGGCAGTGGCTCGCTGGTGATGCTGGCACCGCCACGACGCGCATGGCAATTGAAGGGCGCACTCAGTTATCACGCCGAAGGCGCGCTGTTCGATGACATGAAGAACGGCTGGCTGGATTCCTCATTCCCTGGACATGGCGTGGTACGTCTGGAGTGTCACGAACTCTGGCAGGGTGCCGAACGAATCTGGCAGCGCGACTCCTCCGAATGACGCGGCCCCGACCTCGTCTGGGCCAACACTTCCTGATCGACGCCCACTGCGTCGAGGACATCATCGCAGCTGTACCAACGGGAGGCTGGGTCGTTGAAATTGGCCCGGGGCGTGGAGCTCTGACCGCGCAACTGGCCGAACGCGCCGATCAACTGCTTGCAATCGAGAAAGACACCGAACTGGCGCAAGCCCTGAGCCAGCAGTTCGATACCAACCCCAAAATCACCATCCGTTGCGCGGACGCCTTGCAGTGGGATCCTTCAGATTGCCCACGCGGAGTGTGTCTGGTCGGCAACCTTCCGTATAACATTTCCACCGCGTTGCTACAGCGCTGGCTGCGCACACGCACGCATTTCTCCGAACTCATCATCATGGTGCAGCGCGAAGTGGCAAACCGGTTATGCGCGCAACCCGATGATGCGGTGCGCGGACAACTTTCCGTCATCACGCAGTTGTGCATGAGCGTGCAGGTGCTGCGAGAGGTGCCCCCGGAATGCTTCGAGCCACCGCCGAAGGTGATGTCCACGGTGTTGCGCCTGACGCCGAGGGAGTCGCTACCAATTTCTGAGTCAGTGGTATTTGGAGAGTTCAGCCGTCTTGTGCAGTGCGCGTTTGCAGCGCGGCGCAAGACTCTGCGCAACAACCTGGCCGAAGTGCCGAAAACACTCTGGGACGCGCTTGAAATTGATGCCGGGCGACGCGCGCAGACCCTCACGCAAGAGGAATGGGTGCGCCTGTTTGTGGGCGTGGAGACGGCAGCCGCACGTGCAGGATGACGCAGGTTAGCCAGTATAATTACACTGCCAATCAGGAACGGGTTCTCATGGCCACCGAGCCGCATCATATTGACATTCAGGTCGAGACTCGTTATCTCGCAGAACAGTCCGATCCTGAAGATGATCGGTATGTTTTCGCCTACACCATCACGATCACGAATAACGGGACTGAGGCGGCGCGCCTGATCAGTCGGCATTGGATTATTCTGGACGGCGAAGAGAACCGTCAGGAAGTCCATGGCGAAGGCGTTGTCGGGCAGCAGCCCTACCTGGCACCCGGAGAAGTCTTTCGCTACACCTCAGGAACCGTGCTGCAAACGCCAGTCGGCTCCATGCACGGAACCTATCGCATGTTGTGCGATGACGGCGAAAGTTTTGACGCGGACATCCCCGCCTTCATTTTGGCGACCCCTCATTCCTTGCACTAGCGACGGCGATGGCAATTTTCGCAGTGGGCGACATCCAAGGATGTCTTGCGGAATTGCGTGCAGCTTTGCAGGAAGCGGGCTTCAAGAAAGGCACGGACACACTGTGGTGCGTCGGTGATCTGATCAATCGCGGCCCGGACTCGCTGGATACCTTGCGGTTTATTCAGGATCTGGGCGATCGCGCCATCTGTGTGCTCGGCAATCACGATATCACCTTGCTCGCCTTGGCCGCCGGAGTCCCGGTGCGCACCCATCATCAGTTGCGGGAAGTATTGAATTCTCCTGATCTGGACAGCATGGTTGAATGGCTGCGACACCGCCCGGTGCTGCACCACGAACCCGAACTGAACACCGTGATGGTGCACGCCGGGGTGTTCCCACAGTGGGATCTCGCGCAAGCGCATCTGCATGCTGCGGAGCTGCAGGAGTTTCTGCGTCATCACCAGTGGGGTCAGCAAATTCAGTATCTGTATGGCGCACGCCCAAGGCGCTGGGAGCCCACGCGCAAAGGGCACAAACGGATTCGGTTTATCTCCAACAGTTTCACCCGAATGCGCTATCTGGATCGCAAGGGACGACTGAATATGGAGTGCAAACAACCACCGAAGAAGCGTCCCAAAGGTCTGACGCCCTGGTTTCAGGTTCCCGGTCGCAGGACACGTGATGTCCGTATTGTGTTCGGGCACTGGGCGACGCTGGGTCTATATAACGAGGATAACGTATGGGGGATTGATACAGGGTGTGTGTGGGGCGGCAAAATGAGTGTGCTGCGCCTGAAACCGAAGAAACCGAAACTGTTTCAAGTGCCTTGTCCGGGCGCGGCAGTGCCGCCTGAAGCATTTTAGGAATTATCGGACAGGTTAATACAACTTTGATAGATGAATCTCCGGTTGCGAGTACGGCCGGTTATTTCGCACAAGACCCCCGCATTAACCAGACGTGAGGCCCATCTGCTGGCCGGAGCCATGTTGGAGGTGCTATACTCAATTCTGAGGATTAATTTTGGGACTTATATACTTGTGCATGCATCGCAAATCCATGATGTAATGCATGTTATCGTAAGTAACAAGCTGCATTTCTAATATAATTAGAGACAGCATGAATATACATGCTTAAAAACAACCCCGTCAAGTCAAGTATATAAGCCCCATCAAGATAATCAGATTGCAGGGTTTGCGAATAAGTCACCAGTATTTTGACTTCGGGGTTTTGTATCAGTGCCATGCTCCCATCCGTGAAATGAAGGCTTGGAAAACGCGAGGCGGCGACTCATAACCTTCATCGCCTCAGGATTGTTGTCCACTAGAACAGCATCACGCCCCGCCCGGACTGCGGCCTCCCCAGTGGTCCCACTTCCCGCAAAAAAGTCTAATATTTTGTCGCCATAGTTTGAGTGAACGTTAATTATGCGATTGATAATGGCGATGGGCTTCTGCGTCGGGTACCCTGTCTTCTCTTTGCCATTCGGGCTGACAATGGTCTGCCACCACACATCCGTCGGTGTCTTGCCTCGGGCCGCTTTCTCGGGACCTACAAGAGCGGGTGCCATATACGGAATACGGTCTATCTTGTCGTAACAGTAGGTGTAGTTGTTCGGATCTTTGGTATACCAGAAGATGTTGTCATGTTTGGTTGACCATCTTTTCTTTGATCTGGCGCCATAATCGTATGCCCAGATAATTTCGTTCATAAACGACTCGCGACCAAAGATTTCATCTAGTAGAACCTTGCAGTAATGAGACTCACGGGAGTCAATGTGGAAAAAAAACGATCCGTGCTCGGACAAAAGTCGGTATGCTTCCCTGAGGCGCGGCTCTATGAACCCCACGAAGTCATCAAAGCTGTCGTTATAAGAAGATTCATCAAGAATTTTTGTCTTGTATCGCTTTCCCTGAAAGCCGGTGCGATCGCCCTGTTCGTCCCTTACCGTTTTCAGTCGTTTGCGGGATTGCTTTTTCCCAGTGTTGAATGGGGGATCGATGTAAATTAAGTCGAATGAGCCAGTTTCCAATTTTGACAGGACATCCAGACAATCACCGAAGTGGATTTCCAATGTCATCGTGAAAACATGCCCTCTGGATTGTGCGCCATATCTTCCGCTCTTGGATGAGACGCATAATCTTGGTTTTGGCAACCCTCATTATTCCACACAGAACTCCGAAGCCCCGATTTCTGACTCAGCCTCCTGCAATTATTCGTGGCGAACGAATTCTTGCATTACAAACGAATACGCATGCCGCGCATCCACTTCCTGTCGCCGCTCGCGCAACAGTTCGAACTCCGATAAATCCGGCGACACAAACATCGTGTCACCCGACGGGGAAGCCTCAACGCGAGTCAGATACAGGCGATCGCAGTGGGGCAGAAAGTGTGTGAACAGCGACACGCCTCCGATCACCACCAGTTCCGCGGCCCCAGCGCAAAGAGCCACACCTTCTTCCGGGGTCTGCACACACTCGCAGTCCCCGCTTTGGGGTGTTCCCGTCACCACTATGCAACGACGGCGGGGTAGTGGAACGGGAAGTGACTCCCAGGTGCGTCGTCCCATCAAGACAGGCTTATCAAGGGTCAGCCTGCGAAAGTTTTTCAGATCCTCTGGCAGGTGCCAAGGCAGGCGCCCATCCTTGCCGATGACGCCATTCTCCGCAATGGCCAGAATGACGGAAATGATCATACCGCTACCGGAGCCGCGATATGCGAGTGGCTTTGATAATCCCGCAACTCTATGTCATCGAAAGTGAACGCAAACAAATCGGTGACTTCAGGATTGAGATGCAGTGTGGGTGGTGCGTAAGGCTCACGCTGTAGTTGTTCCCGCGCTTGATCCAAGTGGTTTTGATACAAGTGTAGGTCACCAAACGTATGCACGAACTCACCGGATTTTAGTCCGCACACCTGCGCCACCATCAACGTCAGCAAGGCGTACGAGGCGATATTGAACGGCACGCCGAGAAACAGATCGGCGCTGCGCTGATACAGCTGACACGACAGCCGATCTCCCGCGACATGAAACTGGAATAACAGGTGACAGGGTGCGAGCGCCATGCGATCAAGGTCAGCAACGTTCCAGGCGCTGACAATATGTCGGCGTGAGTGCGGCTGTTCACGCAACGACTGCAGAACTGCTCGAATCTGATCATGTGTGCGACTATCAGCGCCCGTCCAATTGCGCCACTGCGCCCCATAAACCGGACCCAGGTCACCATGCTCATCCGCCCATTCGTCCCAAATACTCACACCCTGCTCTCGAAGAGACTGCACGTTGGTCTCGCCACGCAAGAACCACAGCAATTCGTGGACAATGGATTTCAGGTGAAGCTTCTTGGTGGTGAGCAGCGGAAACCCGTCGCTCAGGTCATAACGGTTCTGGTAGCCGAAGACGGCGAGCGTTCCGGTTCCCGTGCGATCTTCTTGAGGGCGGCCGTGCTCCAGCACGTGTCGCAACATGTCGAGATAGGTCTTCATGCGGGAGATCTCTGCGCGCGAAATAGTAACACCAACCCCACGATCAGAAGCGGCACACACAGCAACTGTCCCATCGTCAGCCAGCCAAAGGCCAGATAGCCGATGTGCGCATCCGGTACGCGCACCAACTCAACGGCCATACGCGCGAGTGCATATCCGGCAGCAAACAGGCCGGCCAGCAGCCCCACTGGACGCGGTGCGCGCGCCACCCACCACAGCACAACGAAAAGCACCAAGCCCTCCAGAGCAGCTTCATATAACTGCGAAGGATGGCGGGGCTCTGATCCCGCGGCCGGAAAAATCACGCCCCACGGAAGGGAGGTCGTACCACCCCAAAGTTCACCATTGATAAAGTTGCCGAACCGTCCGAAGAAAAGCCCAATGGGAACCATTGGGACGCAGAAATCCAATGTGTTGAGAAGACCGATCTGATTCTTGCGGGCCCACAACCAGAAGGCGAGCACCACACCAATGAGGCCGCCGTGGAAACTCATACCGCCTTCCCAAACGCGCAGCACCATCAACGGATCCGCAAGTAAACGATCAAAGTGATAAAACAGTGCTGAACCAAGACGGCCGCCGATGATGGTGCCGAGCGCACCATAAACCAGGAGATCGCTGACTTGATCGGGCACCAGCGCTGTATGCTCCCGCCGCGCATGAACCACACCCAGCGCCCAGAATCCGGCGAAGCCCAACAGATACATCAGGCCATACCAGTGGATACGTACGGGGCCTAGCGCGAGGGCGATCGGATCCCAGTCAAGCAGCATAGGGGGAGTTTAACAAAAACTCCCTCTGGGATTATTTTTTAGGGGACTTAATAGGGGAGAGTTGACAAGGTGGTATTTCAGACTTTCTTGATGGTTGGCTTTCCGTATCGGTCAACCTGCATAACAAACTTGCGCTCTAGGTCAGCCTTCGTAGGCTTCGGTATAGCACAGCGTTCCATTCTGTATAGTTTGATCAGGGTTTCCCCGCCAACTCCTCCCAGTTTGGCATTTCCATAAATCATGACTCCAACCGGACGGTTAAAAGACAACATAAACACTTTATCCACATTGCTATACGTTTTTCTTGACTCTCCCTCTACTGCAGACCACAAGGAAGTGTAACTGTGCTATCTGCCGATAAGGCTATAGCATCTCTATTCATAATGACAACTTCAACTGTCATGTCAATTCTCCTTTTTGCTACACCAGAATCTCATAACCATTCGCGGCTCACAATATCTGGCTAATTAGTCTTTAATTTCGGGAATGCGATAGTAGCCCCCCTCCCCCCCTTGTCAACTACAGTATGGGTCCGTATCGGTACTTAATCTGGCTGCGTCTTATAATTCCTATCCTGCTTGCTTCAACGCCATGTCAAACCGTCTCGCCAACGCCTCCAGCCCCTATCTGCGCCAGCACGCAGACAATCCGGTCGACTGGTATCCGTGGGGTGAAGAAGCCCTAAGTGCCGCCCGCGAAAGCAGCCGCCCGATCCTGCTCTCCGTCGGCTATGCCGCTTGCCACTGGTGCCATGTAATGGCGCACGAGTCCTTCGAAAGCGAGGAAACCGCGAAACTGATGAATCAATGGTTCATCAACATCAAGGTGGATCGGGAAGAGCGGCCCGACCTGGACAAGATCTACCAGACCGCGCAAATGCTGCTAAGCCAACGCAGCGGCGGCTGGCCGCTGACATTGTTCCTCACCCATGACAAACGCATTCCTTTCTTTGGCGGCACGTATTTCCCGCCGGAACCCCGCCACGGCATGCCTGCGTTCTCTCATATTCTGGAGCGGGTTGCCAGCTGGTACGCTGAACATGCTGAAGATCTAAACGAGCAAAACGAATCCGTCTGCGCCGCACTCGGCAACATCTACCAAGCACCGGAATCCGCGCAATGGCCCATATCAATAGCCTCGCAGACCGTCGAGGCCATGGCGCAATCTTTTGATGAGCGCGAGGGCGGCTTTGGCGGCGCGCCCAAGTTTCCTCGGCCCACCCAGTTGCAGTGGCTGTTATCACAAGACAACCCGCGCGCGCAGCACATGGCGACGCACACCTTGCTGAAAATGGCGGAAGGCGGCCTGCACGACCACGTCGGTGGTGGTTTCTACCGCTATTCCGTTGACGCACACTGGATGATCCCGCATTTCGAGAAGATGCTCTACGACCAGGCGCTGCTGCTCCCGCTATACGCCCGCGCCGCCGCGCAGACAAGCTCCGCACAACTCAAAGTCGCGGCCGAGGGCATCGTCAGTTTCGTCACACGCGAGTTGCAAGATCCGAATGGCGGTTTCTATTCAAGTCTGGATGCTGACTCCGAAGGCGAAGAGGGCAAGTTTTATGTCTGGACGCCCGAAGAAGTAAAAGAACTGGTCGATCCTGAGCACTTTGATGCATTCACCTTTCGGTTTGGCCTTGATCGCGCAGCCAATTTCGAGGGAAACTGGCACTTGCACGGCTTTCGCTCACTGACCGAAACCGCCGCGCGAACAAACCAACCTACAGAAGACCTGCAAGAAAACCTGGCATTGGCTCTACAGAAGTTGCTGCAGGCGCGCGGCAAGCGGATTCGTCCGGGGCTGGATGACAAAATGCTAACCAGTTGGAACGCACTGATGATTCGTGCACTGGTGCTGGCCTCCCGATTCATGAACACTCCCGACTGGCTGCAGCCGGCGGAGTCCGCGTTTGCGTTCCTGCGCGAGAATCTCTGGGCCGACACCCGGCTGCAGGCGAGTTTCAGTCAAGGGCAGGCTCATTTCAATGCTTATCTGGATGACTACGCCTTTGCTCTGGAGGCCGCACTGCTGCTGTTGCAGACCCGCTGGCGGCGCGAGGATCTGGAGTTCGCCACGCAACTGGCCGACGTCATTGCCACACAGTTCGCTGGCCCCAACGGTGAGATGTTCTTCACCACGGAAGACCATGAAGATTTGCTGGTCCGTCCACAGCTTCTCGCCGATGATGTGACTCCTGCCGGCTGCGCTATCGCTTGCGAGAGCCTGTCCCGATTGGGTCACCTACTCGGACGCGGCGACTGGATTGATTTGGCTCAACGCACCTTGCGTTATGCTTCCGGAGCCATCATCCGCGGGCCGAGTGAACACGCACGTTTTCTGGAGACGCATCAGGCACTGGAGAATCCGCTTGAATTGATTATTCTTCGTGGGGCCAAAGATGACATGGCTGCGTGGAAGCAGCAGGCAACCGATGCCGGTCACGACGACTGCTACGCCATCCCCGCTGAAGAAACTGATCTGCCTGAGGGCTTGACCGAGAAGACCCCAGGCGACGGCGTGATTGCCTATGTGTGCACCGGCTTGAGCTGCGAGATGCCGATTCAGTCTCTGGATACGTTTGGCGAAAGGCTCGCTCCCCAATGACGTGGGTGCGCGTCTTGTTGCGTGTGATCCTGATCACGCGCTGGATCATCTGGGGCTTTTGGCGCAGCAGCAAAGCCCATATATCAGCCTTGCGCGCCAATCCGGTCAGCGCAGACGCGCAGCAGCTCGTGCAGTTCTGGTTCGCTCAGGCGCTGCGCGTGATGAATGTCACCGTACACATTCACGGCGAATGGCGTGGCGCGCCGCGGCTGGTTGCTTGCAACCATATTTCCTGGCTGGATATTCTGGTGCTGGGTTCCGCCATGCCGGTCGTGTTTTTATCCAAAGAGGAAGTCAACCATTGGCCGGTTATTCGCCGCCTGGCGCATGCGGGCGGCACCCTGTTCATCAAGCGCGGCACCTCAGGAGCCGTGCGACACAGCATTGAAGAAATTGCCCGTGCGGCCAACCGCGGCCAAAGTGTGCTGGTCTTCCCTGAGGGAACCACCGGTGAAGGAGATCAGGTCATGCACTATCACCCGCGCCTGTTCGCCGCGGCCATCGAACAGAATATTCCTGTGCAGCCCGTCGCCCTGCAGTACCCGCATCAAGCAGGCATCAACCCTGCGGTTCCTTATACTGGGAATACCTGGCTCATCACCAGTCTGTGGCGCATTCTTTCATGCGTGGAGATCCACGCCGAAGTGCACATCGGAGAAGAAATAGACCCCGGTCAGATGGAGCGCCGTGAGCTGGCCAGTCGGGCCCGCGCCTTCACAGCGCGAGCCATAAAAGAAGAACAGGAGCGTCCGTGGCTCCCGGAGTCCGGTTAGAAAAGTTTTAGAGCGCTTTGATGCGCGCGTTCAGACGGCTTTTCTGACGCGCCGCCTTGTTCCGATGAGTCAGTCCGCGGTTGACCGCGCTATCAATTATCGGAATGGCCTTGTTGAATGCTTCCTGCGCCGCCTCGCGCGCACCGTCGTCGATCTGTTTAACCACAGCCTTGACGTACGTGCGATAGCGTGACGCGAGCGCGACATTGTGGGACCGACGGGTAATTTCCTGCCGGGCACGCTTGCGGGATTGTGCTGAATTGGCCATAAGGCGGCGCATTATATACGATGCGCGCTATCCTCCGAGCAAATACAGCGACGCCGCGGCGCGGCTCATCTCCAGCCAGCCTTGCGGAAACACGAAAAGCACCACCAGCGCCAGCGCGTTCGCACCGAGCAATATCTGATAACCCTTGTCCAACGTCACCTCAAGCGGCTCTTCCGCTTCCTCGAAGTACATATAGCGGATGATGCGCAGGTAGTAGTAGGCTCCGACCACCGCCAGCACCACCGCGATCACCGCCAGCCACCATAAATCTACCGCCACCACGGCCTGCAGAACATACAGTTTGGCGGTGAATCCGGCCGTCAGCGGCACACCCGCCATGGACAGCATCAGAATCAGCACCATGAATGCCAACGCGGGGTGCGAGCGGCCCAACCCGCGAAAGTCGCGAATATCCTCAATCGGTTTTCGTGCGCCCAGCAAAAGCAGCACCCCAAAAGCGCCCAACGCCATAACCGCGTAGATTGTGGTGTAGAAAATCGCGGCGCTCAGCCCCCGCGGCGATGCCGTGCACAGCGCGAGGAAGATAAACCCGGCGTGCGCAATGGCGGAATACGCCAGCATTCGTCTGATCCGTGTTTGCATGATCGCGACCAGATTGCCCAGCGCCATCGACAGCACCGCCATCACCATCAAAAACCCGGCCCATTGCGATGCCAACGATGCCAGCGCCCCGCCGAGCAGCGCCAGCAGAAACAGTAGCCCGGCAATCTTCGGTGCCGCAGAGATATACGTCACCGCTGGCACCGAGGTGCCGTCGTAGACATCCGGCAGCCACATATGAAACGGCACTGCGCCGAACTTAAAGGCCAGACCCGCCAGCACGAAGATCAGACCGAGCAGCGTTAGTTGATTAATTTCATCCTGCGCCAAAGCCACATGCAGGTCATGCAGGTGCAGGCTGCCGGTCGCGGCGTACAGCAATGAGACCCCGTACAGCAAAAATCCCGCGGCCAGCGCGCCGAGCACAAAATACTTGACCGCCGCCTCCGCGGCGCGGCCATCCGCGCGCTGCATGGCGACCATCGGATACAGCGACAGTGACAGCAACTCCAGCCCCAGGTACAGCGGGATCGCATGCTGCGCGCCACTCATCAGAAACATCCCGACGCACGCGAACAGCGCCAACACATAAAACTCAACCGTACGCAATCGCTCCGCGTTGGTCGCGAACGCGCGGGCATAGACCAGCGCCAGCAGACTGAGCCCAACAATCAACAGTCGCAACATATCCAGTTCCGCGGCGCGTCGAAACGCGCGGCTCATAATCTCCACCGGCGCGTCCGGGACACTCACCGCGATCGCCAACATCGCGCCAGCACAACTCAGCACAGTCACCGGCCACGCCCAGGCACGCGGACACAACAGCAGCACGCACGCACCGCTCAACAGCACGATCTCCGGCAGCAGCAAGAACAGCTCCTGCGCAACACTCATAACTGGCTCTCCGCCTTGAAGTGTCTGGCCTGATCCACCAGTTCGGCGACCGACGGCTCCATCAGTTCAATCAACGGTGCCGGCCACAGGCCCAATCCCAGCACAGGCAGCGCCAACGCCGCCAGCAGCACAAACTCACGCCCGGACACGTCCGAGAATGCCTGCACTTCGGCGTGCTTCGCCTCACCGAACACCACCCGGCGCACCAGCCACAGCGAATAAGCCGCGCCCAGCACCAGCACCATCGCCGCCAACGCCGCCAGCCACCACTGCGCCTGAAACGCAGCCAGAATCACCATTAACTCGCCCACAAATCCCGACGTGCCGGGCAGGCCGGCGTTGGCCAGCGCGAAGAACACGAACAGCCCGCCGAAGATCGGCATGCTCACCAGCACGCCTCCGTAATCCTCGATCTTGCGACTGTGCCGCCGGTCGTAAAGGATGCCCACGCAGGCGAACAGCGCGGCCGACACCAGTCCGTGCGACAGCATCTGCACCATCGCTCCGCTCACGCCCAGCATCGCACCCTCCACACTCAAGCGATATATCAGAAACAATCCCAGTGTGACGAATCCCATGTGCGCGATGGAGGAATAGGCGATGAGTTTCTTCATATCAGTTTGCGCCAGCGCCACGAAGCCGATGTACACCACCGCGACCAAAGACAGGGCGATCACCAGCGTGTCAAAAAGCAGTGAGGCATCCGGCGCGATCGGTAGACAGAAACGCAATAGTCCGTAGCCGCCGACCTTCAACAGCACGGCCGCCAGCACCACCGAGCCGGCCGCGGGTGCCTCCACGTGCGCGTCCGGCAGCCACGTATGCACCGGCCACATCGGCACCTTGACCGCAAAGCCGATCAAAAAGGCCAGAAACAGCCAGTGCTGCTCCAACGCGGTCAGCGTCCAGTTCTGCCAGTCGCGAATCTCAAAACTGCCGGAATCCAGGTACAGATAGACCATTGCCACCAGCATGAGCACGGAGCCCAGAAAGGTATACAGGAAGAACTTGACCGCTGCGTAAATCCGGTTGTCCGAACCCCACACGCCGATGATCAGAAACATCGGAATCAGCATCGCCTCGAAAAATATGTAGAACAGCGCCGCGTCCATCGCGCTGAACGTGCCGATCAGAAAGCCCTCGAGAATCAGAAACGCGGCGAGGAATTGCCGCTGGCGATCAATCAGCGACAGCCGCCCGGTGATCACCGCGAGCAGGCCGATAAATGCAGTCAGCACGATCAGCGGCAGGGCCAGCCCGTCGACGCCGATGTAGTAATAAATATCAAACGCTGGAATCCACAGCGCGCGGCTCTGCCACTGGAAGCCGCCATACGGGTCGAACTGTCCCAGCATCAGCAGCGACACAGCGAGCACCGTCGTACTGATTACGACTGCCCAGCCGCGCGCCGTGGAAGGCGGCAGCAGCAACACGCCGATGCCACCGAGCACCGGCAGCCAAATCAGCAGATTGAGCGAGTTCATAACACGCTCCCCCACCACAGCAGATAGCCCAGTGCCGCCACCAGACCCAACAGCATGGCCAGCGCATAATGCCCGACCAGCCCGCTTTGCAACACACGCAGCCGTTCACCCGCCGCACGCGCGGCGCGCGCCGCGCCGCCCACCATCGCACCATCAATCAGGCGCACATCACCAACCTGCGCCATGAATTGTGCAAGCCGCAAGCCAGCACCGACCACAATCTGCTCATAAAACACATCAAAGCCGTATTTCTGCTCCAGCACCCGACGCCACAGCGGCGGCTCAGTGGGTGGCTCGCTGAGTTTCCGCACACGGCGCGGATAAACGATCATGCCAACGATGACCGCCACGCCCAATATCACCAGTGCAAGCCACGGGATTTCGTGCGGCATCGTCGCCAGCACATCGTGCTGCGGTAGCACGTGAATCGCATCATCCAGCAAGCCGTCGTAAAGAAAGCCCTCGCTCATCAGCGGCGACAGCAGTGTCAGCAGCGCCAGCGCCAGCAATGGGAATTTCACGCTCCAGCCGCTTTCGCTTGCGTGCTCGGCCTCAGGCGATCGCGCCTCGCCAAAAAACACGTAATAGCCCAGACGCAGCGAGTACAACACGGTAATCGCCACGCCGATCAGCGCCATGACATAGCCGACGGGGGCCATGGCCATTTCTGAATGGTTCAGCGCGAGAATGATCGCATCTTTCGAGTAGAACCCGGAGAAGCCCGGAATTCCCATTAACGCCAAGGTGCCCACCGCGAAGATGACCCCGGTCACGCGCAGCCGCTTGCCGAGGCCGCCCATCTTGCGGATGTCCTGTTCGTGGTGCATGGCCAGAATCACGGCACCCGCGCCTAGGAACAGCAAGGCCTTGAAGAAGGCGTGCGTAAACAAATGGAAGATGCCGGCGGCGTAGGCCGACACGCCGAGCGCCATGGTCATGTAGCCCAGCTGCGACAAGGTGGAATAGGCGATGACCCGTTTGATGTCGTAGGAGACCAGACCGAGTAGACCCATAAACAGCGCCGTCACCCCGCCGACCAGCACGATCATGTTGAGCACCATCTCGCTACCTTCGAACAGCGGCGACAGCCGCGCCACCATGAAAATACCCGCCGTCACCATGGTCGCGGCATGAATCATCGCGGAAATAGGCGTCGGCCCTTCCATGGAATCCGGCAGCCAAACATGCAGCGGCACCTGAGCGGACTTGCCCATCGCGCCGATAAACAAAAGCAGGCAGGCCATGCCAAGCAGGGAGGCCTCGCCAATCGGGGCCGGGGTTTGCGCGAGAATCCCGGTATGAGCGAACACCGTGGCGTAATCCAGACTGCCGACTCCGGCCAGCAACGCGCCCATCCCCAGCAGGAAGCCGAAATCTCCCACGCGGTTAATCAGAAACGCCTTGAGGCCGGCAGCGGCCGCGCGCGGACGCGTGAACCAGAAGCCGATCAGCAGATACGACACCAGCCCGACCCCTTCCCAGCCCAAAAACAGCAGCAGGAAGTTGTCCGCCATCACCAAAAGCAGCATGGCGAACGTAAATAGCGACAGGTAGCAGAAGAAACGGACATAGCCGGGATCACCGTGCATGTAGCCGATACTGTAGATGTGGATCAGCAGCGACACCGAGCTCACCACGACCATCATCAAAATGCTGAGCGAATCAAGCAAAAACGCGATGTCCAGACCCAAGCCCGGCGGCCCCCACTGATACAGCACGAAGGACTGCGGCTCGGTGTATTGCCGGGCCAGCGCGATGCTGGCTGCGGTGGCGATCGCCACGCCGGTGATGGTAATCACGCTGGCCGCACGCGGGCTCAACACGCGCACGCCAAGCCCGGCGATTACCGCGCCTGCCGCAACCGCGGCGAGGCAAAGCAGGGCCAGAGAGGGCGCGTCCATTTAGTCTCGCAACTCCCGCAACTGCTCGGTGTCGATGGTGGCGCGAGAGCGAAACACCACCACCACGATGGCGAGGCCAATGGCGATTTCGGCCGCCGCGATGGTCAGCACAAACAAGGCGAACACCTGTCCGCCAAGATCCTGCAGATAGTGCGAGGCAGCAATCAAATTGGTGTTGACCGCCAGCAGCATCAGCTCCAGCGACATCAGCAGCACCAGCACATGGCGGCGGTTGACGAACACGCCCGCGACGCCGATCGCGAACAGCGCGCCGGACAGCAGCAGAAAGTGCGCGTGGCTCAACATGGCGGCTCCGTGCGCCCGTCGGTCATCCGCAAACGGTCCTCCTTGCGCGCCTGAATCTGGCGGGACGGGGTTTGTCGGTGCTGGTTGCCGCGCTCGCGCAAGGTCAGCGCGATCGCCCCGACAATGGCGATCAGCAAGGCGACCGCGGCTGCCTCAAACGCGAGCGCGTACTCGGTGTAGATCACCGCACCGAGCGCCTGGGTATTGCTGCCCACCTCCAGCGGCGCGACCGTCGGCGTCTGTGGTGCCGTACCAAGCACGGCGAGCAATTCCGCCACCATCAGCAAAGCGACCGCGATGGCCGCGAATCGGAACGAGCCGCGTTGCGGCGTCGGCGCTTCGCGCTCCACCATCATCACCACGAACAAAAACAGCACCAGCACCGCGCCGATGTACACCAGCACCAGCAGGATCGACAAAAACTCCGCATGCAGCAGCATCCACAGCATGGCGGCCGTGAAGAAACTCAAAATCAGACACAGCGCGGCGCGCACCATGCAGCGCAAGGTAACGGTGGCGGTGGCCGCCGCAAGCAACACCGCGCCCAGCGTGTAGAACAGCAGGGTCTGAAATCCCATCGGGCTAGCTGGCGTCCTGACTCCGGTGCTCGGCGATGCGCTTCTCAAAGCGATCACCGATGCGCAGCAGGTCCTGCTTGGTCATGATCTGATCACCGGCATGCTCGAAATGGAACTCGTGAATGTCCGTCTCCACAATGGCATCCACCGGACACGCCTCTTCGCAAAAGCCGCAGTACACGCACTTGAACAAGTCAATGTCGTAGCGGGTGGTGCGCCGCGTGCCGTCACCGCGTTCCTTCGATTCGATCGTGATCGCCAAGGCCGGACACACTGCTTCACACAACTTGCAGGCGATGCAGCGCTCCTCGCCGTCAGGATAGCGGCGCAGGGCGTGTAGGCCGCGAAAGCGCGGCGACTTCGGCGTGGTCTCATCCGGGTAGCGCAGCGTGACGTTGGGGGACAGCATACGCCGCACGGTCACACGCAGCCCGCGCAGCAGATCCATCAGGCTCAGGCTTCGCAGCAGGTAGCGGATATTGCCCTTCATGCCATGCCTGCCGTGAAGTGACGCGCCACCCCCAGCACGAAAATCCAGATCAAGGTCACCGGAATGAACGCCTTCCAGCCCAACCGCATGATCTGATCGTAGCGATAGCGCGGGAAGGTGGCCCGAAACCAGACAAAGCAGTACATGAAGAAAGCGGTTTTCAGCAGCCACCAGTGAATGCCGGAATCCAGAAGCGGCACCCACTGCGCCAACGCCGTGCCCTCAAACGGCGACAGCCAGCCGCCGAAGAACAAAATCGCAGTCAGCGCCGACACCAGAATCATGGCCGAATACTCGGCCAGAAAGAACATTGCGAAACCCGCGCCGGAGTACTCCACATGAAAGCCCGCAACCAACTCGGACTCACCCTCCACCACATCAAA
The DNA here is from genome assembly GCA_965199755.1 of uncultured candidatus Poriferisulfidus sp. Classification (GTDB taxonomy): domain Bacteria; phylum Pseudomonadota; class Gammaproteobacteria; order Poriferisulfidales; family Poriferisulfidaceae; genus Poriferisulfidus. The sequence goes on from CBDASZ010000001.1 coordinate 167,537, forward strand.
CGGCGCGCGGTTGGTCTCGGCCACGCCGGAGACCAGATAGACCACAAACAGCGGCAGCAGCGGCAGGAAGAACCAATCCAGCACGCCGCCGGACTGCGCCATCACGATGGCGGACAAATTCAGGCTGCCGGACAGCATCAGCACGCCCACCAGCGCAAACCCCATGGCGATCTCGTAGGACACCACCTGCGCCGCCTGACGCATCGCGCCGAGCAGCGCGTAGCGCGAATTGGAGGCCCAGCCGGCGATGATGATGCCGTAGGCACCCAGCGAGGTCAGCGCCAGCACGTACAAGAGGCCGGCATCGATATTCGCCAGCCACACGCCTTCGGCGAACGGCACCACCGCCCACGCGCCCAGCGCCGGCACCAGCGCCGCCAGCGGTGCCAGATAAAACAGTCCGCGACTCGCCTCACGCGGCTGCACCATCTCTTTGGTCAGCAACTTGAAGACATCCGCAATCGGCTGCAGCAGACCGCTTGGGCCGACTCGCGTCGGGCCCAGACGCATCTGGATGAAGGCCACCACCTTGCGCTCCGCGTAGGTGTAGTACGCGACCGTGACGAACAGCGGCACCAGAATGAACACCGCGGTGACCCCAATCTCCATCACCCGAAACCAGACCTCAACGTCCTGAATCCACTCAAACATAACTCAGCCTCACCAATCCCACGGCCGCGCCCAATTCCGCCAGCCGCGCATCTCCGCTTGGCAGGTGCACGCAATCCTCCGGCATGCTCTCATCCACGCAAATATCCACGATATGACTGGCTCCGTCTTGAAACAATCGCACTTGCGTCGCATCCATTGGAATGCCGTGGGTCTTAAGCGCTTGCGGGTGTAGTCGCGCCACCAGCGTGCGCGCCTGTTCGGTCTGTTGCAACGCATGCGCATGGCGCACCACGGCGTCTTGCTGATACAGCGAGGGGGTCCCGAAGCGCAGCAAGCCGTGTTGCGGCACCCGGCAGTCAGCCAGATAGGTCAATGACGGCAGCGTCGGCGCGCGCGGCGCAATCAGGCCGCGCAGGTGCGGGATCAACTGGTCGCGCCGCACATCCAAAACCGCGCCCGCGGCATCCGCCAGCGCTTCCAGCGCGTCCACGCCGCAGCGCACCTCACCCGGCGGCGCAACCGCCGCCTCCATGGCTTGCCAGCGTTCTTCCAGATTGATCAGATGACCGCTGCGCTCACCCACCGTCGCGATCGGGAACAGCAAGTCATGCAGCGTCTCTTCCTCTTCCGGCAAGAACGATTGAAAGCCAATCACCTGCTTCGCGGCGCGCAGCGCCTGACACAGCCGCTGTGGGTCATTCACATCGCAGCACGGGTCCACGCCGTATAAAAACCAGGTCTCCGGCGGCGTCTCAAGCGCCTCACTGAGGCTGGTGCCGCTCACTGGTTTGCCGCCCGCATAGCGATCCGCCACACAACCGCTCAGCCAGGCCCCGGGGGCGTTGGCACCTTCCGGTAGCATGCCCAGCGTGGCCCCGGTGCGGTTGCACAACTCCAGCACCTTGCTGTAGAGCAGGCTGGCGTCTGGATAATTGAGCGCCAGCGGGCCCAGCCAGACCACCGGCCGCTCCGCGGAGCGCAAGCGCTGATGCAGCACCGTGCGCCGCTGCGGCGTCAGCCATTGCAGCCAGTCGCGTACCGACACCACGAGTTCCTGCGCCAGCGGGAAGTTCCAGTCGTACCCGCAGGGATTGAACGCCCAGACCTCGGTTCCCTGCTGCTGCGCCTTGCGCAGGCGGTGATTGATGATCGGCTGATCATGGCGCAGATAACTGCCGATCAGCACCACCAGATCGTGTTCAGCGAGCTGATCCAGCGTGCAGCCCAGCGACGGCATCTGCGGATACTGTTCGCCGTAGCGAAAATCGCTGGTGCGCAGACGATGCTCTACGGTGGTGGCGCGACGCGTGCGCAGCAACTGCTGAAAGCGGAAGCATTCCTCCACCGTAGCCGACGGGTGAATCAGTCCGGCCTTGTCGCCTGCGCCGTTCAGCCATTCCGCCGCCTTGAGCAGTGCCTCCTCCCAACTGATCGGAAACCACTTGCTGCCGTATTTGATGTGCGGTTCGGTCAGCCGCTTCGGATGCTGCGCCGCCTGATAACTGAAGCGGTCGCGATCAGACAGCCAGGTCTCATTGATCGAGTCCTCATCGCGCGGCACACTGCGAACCTGATGGCCGTGCTGCACATGGCGCGTCAGATGCGAGCCGGCACCGTCGTGCTCGCCCAAACCGGGACGCGACACCAGATCCCAAGCGCGCGCGCGCATGCGCGAGGGCCGGGCGTTGAGCGCACCGACCGGGCACAGGTCAATCACGCAGCCGGACAATTCGGACTCCAGCGCCTTTTGGATGTAGGTGCCGATCTTGACGAACTCGCCGCGCCCAAAGGCGCCGAGTTCCTGCTCGCCGGCGATCTCTTCGGTGAAGCGCACGCAGCGCGTGCAGTGAATGCAGCGGGTCATGTCGGTGGACACCAGCGGCCCCAGATCCGGGTCCGGCACCACGCGGCGCGCTTCGGAGTAGCGCGAAATGTCGTCGCCGTAGCCGAGCGAGAGATCCTGCAATTCGCACTCACCGCCCTGATCGCAGATCGGACAATCCAGCGGGTGATTGATCAGCAGAAACTCCATGGTGCCGCGCTGCGACTCGCGCGCGAGTTCTGAATCCGTATGCACCTCCATGCCGTCCACCACCGGCGTCGCGCACGCCGCCACCGGCCCGCGCACGCCGGCCACTTCGACCAGACACATGCGGCAGTTGGCCGCCACTGACAGCTTGCGGTGATAGCAAAAGCGCGGGATCGCCTCACCGGCACGATCCGCCACCGCGATCAGCATCTCGCCGGCCGTGGCCTCGACCTCGCGACCGTTCAATTTGAGGGTGATGGTCTTGCTCATGCCGGTGCCACCATGCTTTTCTTGTGTTTGATGTAATACTCAAACTCGGCGCGAAAATGCTTCAGAAAACTCTGCACCGGCCAAGCCGCCGCCGCGCCCAGTGCGCAGATGGTATGACCGTCGATGCGCGCCGGCACCGTGTCGAGCACGGTCAGATCCTCTTCGGTGCCCTGCCCTTCAACGATGCGCGTCAATACCCGATACAGCCAGCCGGTGCCTTCCCGGCACGGCGTGCACTGGCCGCAGGACTCATGGAAGTAGAAGCGCGAAATGCGTTGCAGCGCGCGCACCATGTCGGTGTGTTCGTCCATCACAATCACCGCGCCGGAACCGAGCAGCGAGCCGGCCGCCTCCAGACTCTCGAAATCCATCGTCAGCCCTTGCATCGCGGAGGCCGGCAGCACCGGCACCGACGAACCGCCGGGGATCACCGCCTTCAGCCGGCGTCCCTTCCAGACGCCGCCACATAACTCCAGCAGCGCGGCGAAGGGGATGCCGAGCGGCACTTCATGGTTGCCCGGCTGCGTGACATGACCGGACACGGAGAAGCATTTGGTGCCAGGGCTTTTCTCGGTGCCGAGTTGCGTGAAGGCTTCCGCGCCATCGCGCAGGATCTTCGGCACCAGCGCCAGACTTTCAACATTGTTGATGGTGGTCGGCTTGCCCCACAGCCCGTAGTTCGCCGGAAACGGCGGCTTGAAGCGCGGCAGGCCGGGCTTGCCTTCCAAAGACTCCAGAAGCGCGGTCTCCTCGCCGCAGATATAAGCGCCCGCGCCGAGCGTGTCGCGCAGTTCAACCGCAATGCCGCTGCCTTTGATGTTGGTGCCAAGGAACCCTTCCGTGTAGGCCTCCTGCAGCGCTTGCGCGAAGCGCTGATACGGCTCATCGCCAAACTCCTCACGCAAATAAATGTAGCCGGTACGCGCGCCGATCGCATAACAGCCGATCGCCATGCCCTCAATCAGCGCGTGCGGATTGAAGCGCAGAATGTCGCGGTCCTTGCAGGTGCCCGGCTCGGACTCGTCCGCGTTGCATACCAAATAGCTTTCTTCCACATCCGGCATGAAACTCCACTTCAGCCCGGTCGGAAATCCGGCACCGCCGCGCCCGCGCAAACCGGACGCCTTGACCTGTTCGATCACGCCGCGGCGCGGCGGGCGTTTCTTGAGAATATCGTGCCAAGCCTGATAGCCTCCGTGCTCCTGATAGGTCTGCAGCGACCACGGCGTGTCTTGTCCCATGGTGGCGAAGCAGTAGGTGTTGTGCGCTTCAGTCATGGCCCAGCTCCTCCAGAATCTCATCCACCCGCTCGGGGCTGAGGTTCTCGTAGTAGACGTGATCGACCTGCATCATCGGCGCGCCGCAGCAGCCGGCCAGACATTCCTCTTCCAACTTCAGAAAGTAACGCCCGTCAGCGGTAGACTCGCCCGGCGCAACGCCCAGACGCTCACTGAGGTGGTTCAAAATCTCCTCGCCGCCGCGCAGCCAGCAGGAAATGTTGGTGCACACCGAAATGGTGTGCCGGCCCACCGGCTGGTGGTTGAAGCCAGTGTAGAAGGAGCCGACTTCGTACACCTGAATCGGCGGCAGATCAAGGTGTTCAGCCACCATGTCCATGCGCTCAGGCGTGAGGTGGCCGTATTCCTTCTGCGCTTCGCGCAATGCGCCCAACACCGCCGAGCGGCGATGCTCGTTCGGGAAGCGCTGCACCCATTCGTCGATGCGCGTGCGCAACTTCGCGCTCAGCTTACCCCTCATCGGTCGACCTCGCCGAACACCAGGTCCAAAGTGCCCAGAAGCGCCACCACATCCGCCAGCATGTGCCCGCGCGCCAGTTCGTCCAGCGCCGCCAGGTGGGCGAAGCCCGGTGCCCGAATCTTGAGACGGTAGGGCTTGTTGGCACCGTCCGACACCAGATAGATACCGAACTCGCCTTTCGGATGCTCGATCGCAGCGTAGGTCTCGCCGGGCGGGATGCAATAGCCTTCCGAGAACAACTTGAAGTGATGAATCAGCGCCTCCATGTCGTGCTCCAGCCGCGGGCGCGGCGGCGGCGTGATCTTGTGATCATCCGCGATCACCGGCCCCGGGTTCGCACGCAGCCAGTCGACGCACTGCTTGATGATGTGATTGGACTGGCGCATCTCCTCGACGCGCACCAGATAACGGTCGTAGCAATCGCCGTTGGTGCCGACCGGCACCTCGAAGTCCAACGCCTCATACACCGCGTAAGGCTGACGGCGACGCAAGTCCCACGGCACCCCGCAGCCGCGCAGCATCGGTCCGGTGAAGCCCAGTTGCAGGGCCTGCTCGGTGGTGACGATGCCGATATCCACGGTGCGCTGCTTCCAGATCCGGTTGTCCGTCAGCAGGGTCTCGTATTCGTCCACGCAACCTGGAAAGCGCTCGGTGAAGGCGTCAATAAAATCCAGCAGGCTACCCTGTCGGTCGCGGTTGCGGCGCTGCATTGTGCGCCGGGCCTTGCGCGTCAGTGAGGAGAACCGCGGCGCGTCATGCTGCGGCATGCGCTCCGGCAAATCCCGGTGCACGCCGCCGGGGCGATAGTAGGTCGCGTGCATGCGCGCGCCTGAAGCCGCTTCATAGCAGTCCATCAAGTCCTCGCGCTCGCGAAAGGCATACAGAAACACGCTCATCGCGCCGATATCAAGCGCGTGCGCGCCCAGCCACAGCAGGTGATTGAGGATGCGGGTGATCTCATCGAACATCACCCGAATGTACTGCGCGCGAACCGGCGGCTCGATGTCCAGCAACTGTTCAAGCGCGCGCACGTACGCATGTTCGTTGCACATCATCGACACGTAGTCGAGCCGATCCATATAGCCGATGCTCTGGTTGTACGGTTTGCTCTCGGCCAGTTTCTCGGTGCCGCGATGCAGCAAGCCGATGTGCGGGTCGATCTGCTGCACCACCTCGCCGTCGAGTTCCATGACCAGACGCAGCACGCCGTGCGAGGCCGGATGCTGCGGCCCGAAATTCATGGTGTAACTGTGAATCTCCGCCATCAGTACTTCTCCCGCAACACTCTGGGGACGCCGACCCGCGCGTCAATCGAGACCGGCTCATACACGACCCGGCGCGCCTCGGCGTCATAGCGCACTTCCATATGGCCGCTGAGCGGAAAATCGCGGCGCAGCGGGTGGCCGATGAAGCCGTAGTCGGTCAGGATACGGCGCAGGTCCGGATGGCCTTCAAACACGATGCCGAACAAATCAAAGGCCTCGCGTTCGTACCAGTCAGCGCAACGCCACAGGTCGCGCACCGACGGCAACGATGGCCATTCTCCGCCGGCGCACCTAGCGCGCACCCGAAGGCGGCGATTGTGCGTCAGCGACAGCAAGTGATAGACCACCGCGAAGCGGCGCTCATCAGACACCGGCTCATGCGGCTGCGCAAATGACAGACGGCCTGAGGTGCCCGGCACCACCGCGCGCGAAAACCCGGTAGCGGTGGCCGCGCTGGTCTTCCATTCGGTCTGCCCGAACTCGGCATAGTCCATGCCGGCCAAATCAATCAGTTGCGCGAAACGAAACGACTCGGCATCGCGCAACTCGCGCAGCACCTCGCTCAGATGTTCAGCAGTGACTTCAAGGGCGGGGCCGTCCGCGTGTTCCTGCAGTTGCACGCGCGAACCAAAGTGTTCGGCGAGTGCCGTGCCCCAAGGAGTGCCCGCATCCATTAGCGAGCCTTTTTGTTCGCCCGGCGGATCTTGTGCTGCAGCTGCAACACGCCGTACAGCAAGGCTTCCGCCGTGGGCGGGCAACCGGGGACGTAGATGTCCACCGGAACGATCCGGTCGCAACCGCGCACCACCGAATAGGAATAGTGATAGTAGCCACCGCCGTTGGCGCACGAACCCATTGAGATGACCCATTTCGGATCCGGCATCTGGTCGTAGACGCGGCGCAACGCCGGGGCCATCTTGTTGACCAGCGTGCCCGCCACGATCATCACGTCCGACTGGCGCGGGCTCGGCCGAAACAGCATCCCGAAACGATCCAGGTCATACCGCGCCGCCCCCGCATGCATCATCTCTATCGCACAACAGGCGAGCCCAAAGGTCATCGGCCACAGTGAGCCGGAGCGGGCCCAGTTCGCCAGCGCATCGGCGCTGGTCACCATGAAGCCTTTTTGCTGCAGTTGCCCGGCGGACAGCGGGTGCACCTGCGTGGCGTACAGCTCCATTAATCCCATTCCAGCGCTCCCTGCCGCAATTCATAGACAAAACCGACCGCGAGCAGCAGCAGAAAGACCGCCATGCTCACCAGCCCGAACGTGCCCACCGCGTCCAGCGCCACCGCCCAAGGGAACAGAAACGCCACCTCCAGATCAAACAGCACGAACAGAATCACCACCAGATAATAACGCACGTCAAAGCCCATATGCGCGTCATCCAGAGCGTCAAAGCCGCACTCATACGGCAGTTCTTTTTCCGGGGTCGGCGCGCGCGGCGCGAACAAGCGCCCAATCACCAGTATGGCGACGCCGATTCCAGCGCCCATTCCAAGAAACAGCAACACGGCCAAGTATTTGTCCAACATCATCAAACCTCATGCATCCCCATGCACTTTCCCCCGACTCCCCTCATCGCCTCCGGCAGCGTACAAGAGGCGGGCGTCTCGACGCGGACACCGGCATTGGATTATAACTGTTAGGAGCGGGCTGGTAGGCGCGATTGGAATCGAACCAACGACCTCTACCATGTCAAGGTAGCGCTCTAACCAACTGAGCTACGCGCCTGCCTTGCTCCGACGGTGCGCTTCAAGCGCCGCCACCCTCCACAATGGTGAGCAGATTGGCCAGATCATCGGCGTGCTCCTCTTCCATTTTGAGGATATCCTCAATCATCCGGCGCGTGGTGGGATCATTGTCTTTCAGCCAGCGGATGATCTCCGAATAGGTCTCGATCGCGATGCGCTCGGCAACCAGATCCTCACGAATCATCTCTTCGAGCGTCTCGCCCTCGGAATATTCGGCGTGTGCCCGTGTCGCCAGACCCTCCGGGTTGAAGTTCGGCGCACCGCCTAGCTGCGTGATCCGTTGCGCCACCCAGTCGACGTGCATCTGTTCCTCGTTGGCATGTTCCAGAAACTCGGCCGCCACCACCGGCGAGTTGACGCCGCTCGCCATGTAATAGTGATTGCGATAGCGCAGTACGCAGACCAGCTCGGTCGCCAGCACCTCATTGAGCACCTCGATTACTTTCTCAATGTCCGCGCCGTAAGCGTCGGTGACCGCGCCATCACTCATTTTTGCGCGCGCCCGCTCGCGAATCGCCGCCAAATCCATGCTGAATTCTTGCGCCATCAGTGTTCCTCTCCCAGAGTGGGTTGTGTCCTCACATTCTAGCACCCATGCCGCGCAGGCGGTATACTGACCCCTCCGATGACGCGCCTCATTGTCTTCGCTTTATTGCTGGTCTGCATGGGGCCCCTTCCCGCTATGGAACTTTCACTGGACGGCGCGCTGACTCAAGGCGGATTGCTCCGCGGCCAGGTCGCGCCGGGACAGCGCCTGTGGCTGGACGGCGAGAAAATCGCCACCACGCCGCAAGGCCATTTTGTGTTCGGCTTCGGCCGCGACCATGCCGCCTCCGCGCAGTTGCGCGTCGAGGACCTTGACGGCGTGGCGCACGAACAGGAACTCGCGATCGCCCCGCGCGAATATGAGACCCAGCATATCCGCGGCCTGCCCAAGCGCAAGGTCAGCCCGAAAGAAGAGGATCTCGAACGCATCCGCGACGATCAAATGCAGGTCGCCAAAGCGCGCGCCGTCTTCAGCGATCATGACGGCTTCACTGAAGCGTTCCGCTGGCCGGCTCTTGGAACCATCAGCGGCGTCTACGGCAGCGCGCGGGTTCTCAACGGCGAGCCGCGCCAACCGCATTACGGCATTGACATCGCCGCCGACGAAGGAACACCGGTGGTGGCGCCGGCTTCCGGGCGCGTGACGCTGGCGCACCCGGATATGTTCTTCACCGGGGTCACGGCCATCATCGACCACGGCTTCGGTGTGTCCTCCACGTTCCTGCACCTGCAGCAGATCGAAGTCGAAGTCGGACAGATGCTGCAGGCCGGCGAGCGCTTCGCCACGGTCGGCTCAACCGGACGCTCAACCGGGCCGCACCTGGACTGGCGCGTGAACTGGTTTGACACGCGCGTCGACCCGGCCTTGCTGGTCGGCCCCATGCCGGAAACGCCATGAGACGCCCTGCTCCATTGCAACTGGCGTTGCTGCTGGCCGTGATCGGCGGCTTCGCGACCGCTGCGCAGGCGGACAGCCCGATTGACAAGGTGCTGGTCGAGAAATCACAAATGCGCCTGAGCCTGATGTCGCGCGGGCGCGCCGTGCGCAGCTTCCCGATCTATCTCGGCGGCAACCCGGTCGGCCACAAACAATACCAGGGCGACCTGCGCACGCCGGAAGGCCGCTACGTGCTGCACCGGCGCAACGCCCAAAGCCGCTTCTACCGCTCGCTGCGCCTCGATTATCCCAACGCGGCCGATCGCGATCGCGCGCGCCGTCTTGGCAAATCGCCCGGCGGCGATATCATGATTCACGGACTGCCGGAACTGGAGAAACGCAGCCTGCTGATGTTCGCAGGACGCTACTGGACGGACGGCTGCATCGCGCTCAGCAACGCCCATATGCAGGAAGTCTGGGAGCTGGTGGAACTCCAGACCCCGATCGAAATCCGCCCCTGAACGGCGACGCAATCTCCAAAAACCCCCTTCCCCAGTTAAAACTATTGAAAATCAATAGCCTGTAGCGGTTCCAATTTGAAAGGGTTTTGCAATATTGTTGAAATTTCCTACACTTGCGAATGCGCTTTTTTGTATATCGTATAGTCATTTCCCCTTTTCAACTCTCGCGCCTGCTGCGACAGACCGGTACCGAATTCGTGTCCTCTGTAACTTGGCAAGCTTGCTTACGCCGCATGGAAGCGGAGTTTCCGGAATCGGAAGTCAATACCTTTTTGCGACCGCTTCTTGCCGAAGAACAATCCGGCATTTTGCACCTGCTCGCCCCTAACCTCGTCCTGTTCCAGCAAGTCCGCGAACGCTTTTTGTCGCACATCGTGCAATTCATCAGTACCGACGCGGCCGAGACTTTTGACGTGAAACTGATGGTCGGCACGGCGAAGACGGCATCGCAACCGCACACCTTAGGTGGGCACAATGGCACGAGCCCGTCCCCGCCACCAGACGCCGTCACCTGCGACCCCCTGCTGCCGCGCTTCACATTTGAGAACTTCGTGGTTGGTCGCTCCAATGAGATCCCCTACACCGTCGCCCTTGAGATCACCGAAGGCGCGGACATCTACAGCCCGTTTCTGATTTATGGCGGCGTCGGCCTTGGCAAGACCCATCTGATGCAAGCGATCGGCAACCGCTTGCTGGAGCGGCAAAAGGGACTCAATGTTCTCTACCTGCACTGCGAGCAATTCGTGCAAAGTCTGGTCAGCTCCCTGCAGCTCAAACAAACCGAGCGCTTCAAGGCGTTCTACCGCAGCGCCGACGTGTTGCTGATCGACGATATTCAGTTTCTGGCCGACAAGCCGCGCTCCCAGGAAGAGTTCTTCCACACCTTCAACTCTCTGCTGGAAAGACAATGCCAGATCGTCTTCACTTGTGATCGTTATCCCAAGGAAATCAATGGCCTGGAGGCGCGTCTGTGTTCACGCCTGGGAGGCGGTTTCTCGGCCTTTATCGAGCCGCCGAACACCGAACTGCGCGCCGCTATCCTGCTGAGCAAAGCGGCCCAGCGTGAAGTTGAACTGCCACACGACGTGGCATTTTTTATCGCTGAAAACATGATCGGCAGCATCCGCGAACTGGAAAGCGCGCTGTCGCGCGTCATCCTGCAGGCCGGTGTCGAGAATGCCGCGATCGATGTGGCCTTCGCCCGCTACGCCCTGCGCGACATCATGCCGGTGCGAGACCGGCTCATCAACGTACACAGCATCCGTCAAGCCACCGCCGAATACTTCGGCATTCAGGAAGACATCCTGAGCTCGCGGCGGCGCTCGAAAGACATCGTCGTGCCCCGGCAACTGGCCATGAAACTGACGCACGAGCTGACTTCGATGAGCCTCGCGTCCATTGGCGAGGCCTTCGGCGGGCGCGACCATACCACCGTGCTTCACGCCTGTCAGAAAATCGACAACATCCTCAACGGCGTGGAGAATATGAGCGGCGAAGCGCAAAAGATCCGTGACGCACACAAGAACATAAAGCGGAAACTGCTAAACTGAATCCGCTTGGGGGAATCATGTGGATAAGTCGTTTACAATTCACACCATGTTTTTCTTCACCTCCCGCCATCCCCAATCCACCGCAATGTATGCTCTCTTCTCCACCCGCTGTGTGGATAATAAATCATTGATACTCGGTGGCTTTAAGCGGTTTTCCACGATGGAGACCATTCCTAACAACAATAAGGATTTAAAAGAATGAAATTTACCATTGTTCAATCCGAACTGGTCGCGCCACTGACACGGCTGGCCGGCATCGTGCCCGGAGCGCAAACGGTTAGCGCGATGAGCGACATTTTGATCGAACCTGTCGATGGCGGGTTTCGTGTCACAGCGACTGATAACAATTTGCGTATGGCCTTCAATGTGGCAGCCGAGGGCGAGGACATTACCACATGCACACTGCCTGCGAAAAAATTGCTGGATGTATGTTCCCGCTTTCCTAGTGACGCCGCCATCAGTTTTGAACATGACGCCGAGCAGGAACGGATGCGCTTCTCATGCGGTAGCAGCAAATATGAGTTGGTTACGCGGGATCCCGCGGCGTTTCCAGGTATTGAGTCCAATGAGGATGACTGTAGTATCGAGATCCCGGAACCAATGCTGCTGAGCCTGCTGTCACCGGTCAAATACGCCGCCTCGCAGAACGACATGCGCTATTACCTGATGGGCGTGTTGCTGGATGTAACGTCGGATGGCGTCGCCACCGCCGCGACCGACGGTCACCGATTGGCCATGCGCGAGGAACCTTGGGATACCGGAATGTCCGAGCCGCGCCAATTGATTCTGCCGAACAAGAGCGTGGAGGAGCTGAGCCGGATTCTGAAGCCGGACACGGACGATGTTGTGGTGCTGCATCTGGCCGGGAACCACCTGAAAGTCGAGATGACCGGCATTCGCGACGGCATGGACACGATTCTGGTGGAGGGCAAGTACCCGGATTATCGCGCCGTGGTGCCGACCGACAGGGAAATTCAGGTGACGGTGGCGCGCAATGACTTCCTGCAAGCGACAGAACGCCTGCAAGCGGTGTCTGATGAATCTCTCAAGGGCGTCAAGATCAGTCTCGACGAGCAGGGCATCGCGGTGAATTGCCAGAACAATATGGGCGATATGGGCAGCGAGGTATTCGCCGCCGAGTATTCTGGCGGAGAGGTGAGTATATCTTTGAATATCAAATACTTACAGGATGCCTTGGCGAATATCAAGGCCGATGAGGTGACGCTCTGGTTCAAGGATGAGTCGAGCAGCATTCTGCTGACTTCAGAGATCGGGGGAGACGGCAAGCACATCATCATGCCGATGCGGACGTGACGCACCGGTGCATCTGTCCCGTCTGGAAATCCAGAATCTGCGTTGCCTGAAAGCAGTCCCGGAGCTGGAGTTTCATCCAGAACTTAATATCATTACGGGCGCGAACGCGGCCGGCAAAACGACGTTGCTGGAATCCATTGACCTGCTGGCGCGCGGGCGGAGCTTCCGCAGTTCGCGGCCGCGGGAATTGATCACCCGGGGCGAATCCGGGTATTTGTTGCGCGGGCAGGTGTGCCGGCGCAACTCAGACGAAGGGGAAGAGGAGGTGTTCTGGCTGAGCCAGAGCCGAACGCCGGAAACTCTGGAGCTGCGCTGTGATCGCGAGCCGCTAAGCGGACTCGCAAGTCTGGCTGCGCGTCTGGCGGTACAGAGCATCCACCCGGACAGCCAGGCATTGGTGCATGGCGCGCCGCGTCGCCGGCGATCATGGCTGGACTGGGGCGTGTTCCACGTGGAACCGGCCTATCGGCCGGTCTGGGCAGCCTATCAGCGCGCCCTGAAGCAGCGCAACGCGGCATTGAAGGCGCGACAGGATCCACAGCCCTGGAATGCGACGCTGGCGGAGGCCGGAGAGGCGATAGACCAATACCGCTGTAACTATCTCGACGAAGTGCGGGATTCGATTGACGGGTTCGCGCAGATTTTGCTGCCCGGACAGGAACTAAACTTCCAATATCGGCCGGGTTTTGATCGCGAGGAAGGGCTGCAAAAGAGTCTGGACACGGCCAGCGCGGCATCGCGCCCGGCGCTGGCGACGGAAGCGGGACCGCACCGGGCGGATCTGGAATGGACGCTGGACGGCATGCCGGCGGCGCATTGCGCATCGCGGGGGCAAACCAAACTGTTGGTCAGTTGCCTGCTGCTGGGGCAGGTGGTGCTGTTCCAGGAACTGCGCAACCAGAACTGTGTGCTGCTGGTGGATGATCTCGCATCAGAACTGGACGCCACGCGGATGGGGCGCATGATGGAGGCGCTGTCGCGTTGTGAGGCGCAGTTGTTCGCCAGTTGCGTGGGCGAGGAATCCGGGGTTTTCCCTCTGGCTTCAGGCGGGCAAATGTTCCATGTGGAACAAGGGGCCATTTCATTGACTTAATGGGCCTGCAGAACTAAAATAGGCAGATGAAATCAGGCGGGGAAAATTATGGCTTACGGCGCTGAGGATATCAAGCTCCTGAAGGGGCTTGAGGCAGTCCGAAAACGCCCCGGAATGTACATCGGAGATACCGATGACGGCACCGGGTTGCACCACATGGTTTTTGAGGTCGTCGACAACTCTGTCGATGAGGCACTGGCCGGGCATTGCACCGAGATTCGGGTGACTCTGAACGAAGACGGATCCGTTTCGGTATCCGACGACGGCCGCGGCATTCCAACCGAACTCCACAAGGAAGGGCGCTCGGCGGCCGAGATCGTCATGACGGAGCTGCACGCTGGCGGCAAATTCGACAACAACGCCTATAAAGTCTCTGGTGGCTTGCATGGCGTCGGGCTGTCGGTGGTGAATGCGCTGTCTGAGCGACTGAATCTGCTGATTGATCGCGACGGCAAGAGTTGGCGGCAGGAATATGCGCTAGGACTGCCAAAAGAAGCCTTGCAGGCCGGGGAAGACACGGATCGCACGGGCACCAACATCCGGTTCTGGCCATCACCCGATATCTTCGGCGACATCACGTTCCAGTACGGCATTCTGGCGACGCGGCTGCGCGAACTGTCATTTCTCAACTCCGGCGTAAAGATCGTACTGGAAGACCATTGCAGCGGGAAAACCGAGACCTTCCACCATGAAGGCGGCATCGCCGCGTTCGTGCAGCACATCAATGCCGGCAAAGAGGCCCTGCATCCCTCGGTGATCTGGGTCAATGGCGAGGAAGAAGGCACCGTCGTTCAGGTGGCGTTGCAGTGGAATCAGGGCTACTATGAAAACATTTCCTGCTATACCAACAATATCCCGCAACGCGACGGCGGCACGCATCTGTCCGGTTTTCGCGCGGCCCTGACGCGCACCATCAATTCCTATGTAGAGCAAGAGAATCTGAGCAAAAAACTGTCGGTGGCGCTGACCGGGGAAGATACGCGCGAGGGACTCACCGCGGTGCTGTCAATCAAGGTGCCGGACCCGAAGTTTTCCTCGCAAACCAAGGACAAACTGGTTTCTTCCGAAGTCAAGGGAGTGGTGGAGCGCGTGATCGGCGATCAGATGCGGGACTTTTTTCTGGAGCATCCGGTGGAGGCGCGCGAGATTATCGAGAAAATCGCGCGTTCAGCGAAAGCGCGTGAGGAAGCGCGCAAAGTCCGCGAGACCGCGCGGCGCAAGACGGTGTTCGACAGCGGCGGCCTGCCAGGCAAGCTGGCGGATTGCCAAGAGCGCTCACCGGAGAAAGCGGAGCTGTTCCTGGTTGAGGGTGATTCCGCAGGTGGTTCGGCCAAACAGGGCCGGGACCGCGCGACTCAAGCAATTTTGCCGCTGAAGGGAAAGATTCTGAATGTGGAGCGCGCTCCCACTGATCGGGTGCTGGGCTCGGACGAGATTGCGGCGCTGATTACGGCGCTGGGCGCGGGATTCCGGGAAGAGTTTGATATCGAGCGGCTACGCTATCACCGTATTATCATCATGACGGACGCGGACGTGGACGGCGCGCACATCCGCACGCTGCTGCTGACGTTCCTGTTCCGCGAGATGCGCGAACTGATCGAGCGCGGCTATGTGTATATCGCGCAACCGCCGCTCTACAAGGTCAAGAAAGGCAAGAAGGAAAAGTACTTGCTGGACGAAGATGAAATGACGGCGTTTCTGCAGGAAGAAGCGACCGAGGATGCGTGCTTGTATCCGAATGGAGGAGAGGCCGCCATGTCCTCCACAAATTTACTGCAACTATTTGAAAAATGTAGAAAAGCAAAGGCTTGCGAAAGCTCGCTTGCGCAGCGGCATGATCCTGAATTTCTGGCGCATTTATTGCGGGTGCCAGGGCCGGAGGCCAGCGAGATGAATGCGGCCAACTTGCAGGAATGGGGCGAGCAAATCGTGGCGCACGCACGGTCGCGGGCACCGGAGAGCCGCAGCTACAGCGCCAGCACGCAACAGGAGCGGTTGATGGGGCCCCGGCTGGAACTGACGCGCGTGGTGGACGGCTTGGTCAGCAGCGATGTTTACCATCGGGACTTCTTCGCCACGCAGGAATACCGCGTGATCCGGGAGTATGCGCTGGCGCAACAGGATCTCTTGCAGGAAGGCGCGCGGATAGAGCGCAAGAACCGCCAGCAATCCTCACAAGACTTCGTTGAATTGTATGAGTGGTTGTTGCGTGAAGCGCGCAGAGGGCAGACTATGCAGCGCTATAAAGGTCTCGGTGAGATGAACCCGGACCAGTTGTGGGACACCACCATGCGCCCGGAGACGCGACGTCTGCTGCGGGTGCGCATTGAGGATATGCCCATGGCGGACGATCTGTTTACCACGCTGATGGGGGAAAGCGCGGAAATGCGGCGTGATTTCATTCAGAGCAACGCGCTTTCTGTCAGTAATCTGGATATTTAGGCATGGCCGCTGCGTCCAATCCCTTGCTGGACGCGGGCGCACTGCCGGCATTTGGTCGCATCAAACCGGAACACGCAGTGGCGGCGATCGAGGAGATCCTCGCCGACAATCGGGCCTTGCTTGAGGCCCTGCATACCGCACCAGCCGACGAAGCACACCTGTTGCATCCTTTGGAGTGCGCCGAAGCGCGCTTGCAGGAGGCGTTTTCACCGGTTCGGCACCTGCGCGCGGTCCTAAATACCCCGCAATGGCGCGAAGCATTCAATACCTGCTTGGAGAAGATAACGGAATTTGAGACAGAATTAGCGCAAGATAAAGACTTATATGAGCAATATGAGAAACTTAATCAAAGCGAGAAGAAGGATAATTTATCACCAGAGCGCCGAGCAGAGTTGCGACAGGCGTTACTGGGCTTTCGGCTCGGCGGTGTCGCCTTGCCGGACGCTGAAAAGGCGCGATTTGCGGAAATTGCGCAAGAGTTGGCCGCGTGTTGTGCGAAATTTACTGACAATGTAACGGATGCCACGCAGGCGTGGTCGCTGCAGATCACGGATGAGGCGCGTCTTGAGGGCGTCCCGGAAAGCATTCGAGGCATGTTGCGCGCGGACGCGCAGGCGCACGAGCAGTCTGGCTGGCGTATAAACCTTACACCACCTTGCGTTCAGGGCATTCTGATGCATGCGGCAGACCGGGAATTGCGCCGTGAAATCTATATCGCGCATGTCACACGGGCCTCGGATCAGGGACCGCACGGCGGACAATTCGACAACACCGAGCTGATCGAACGCATCCTCCAGTTGCGCTACGAGCAGGCAAAACTGCTGGGATACGACAGCATTGCCGCGCATCATCTGGAGACCCGAATGGCGGACGAACCAGCCGAAGTTTTGGCGTTTTTGAACGATTTGCAGGCTCGCGCAAGCCAAGTGGCCAAAAATGAATTAGAGCAGTTAAAAGTTTTTGCTCGGAATGAATATGGGTTGGAGGGATTACAGCGGTGGGATCTGGCGTGGATTAGCGAGCGTTTTCGCGAGCGCGAACTCAAGTTGAACGACGAGGAGCTCAAGCCATATTTCGCTGCAGACCCTGTAATTGAAGGGATGCTGGAAGTTGCTGCAGAGTTGTTCCAGCTTCAGATCACACGGCGCGAGGACATTGAGACATGGCACTCGGAAGTACGTTTCTATGAAATAAGAGACCGCCAAGGGGGTGATTTGCGGGGGCAATTTTATCTTGATCCCTATGCTCGTGAGGGTAAAAATGGAGGTGCATGGATGGATGTTTGTGCACAAAGGCGCTATTTTCAAGGGCAGATCCGTCCTGGAGTGGCGTATCTCACCTGTAATGGCATGCCGCCGGCTGGAGATGCGCCTGCGCTATTCACGCACAACGATGTCACCACGCTATTCCATGAGTTTGGGCATGGGCTGCATCATATGCTGACCCGCGTGGATTGCGCCAGCGTGTCGGGGATTGAGGGCGTGGAATGGGATGCGGTCGAGTGGCCGAGCCAATGGATGGAGAACTGGTGCTGGGAGCCGGAGGTGCTGCGGCGTTTCGCACGGCATTACCGGACCGGGGAGGTGCTCCCGGAGGAGTTGATATCCCGGCTGCGCGCCAGCCAGCGATTTAATGCCGGCCTTGCGTTGATGCGCCAACTGGAGTTTGGGCTATTTGATTTCCATCTGCATCTGGAATACCGTCCTGATCGCGGTGCGCGCGTTCAGGAGTTGCTGGACGAAATTCGCGGCACTATGGATTTGTTGGAGACGCCGAAATTTGTACGCACAGCGCATTCATTTGAACATATATTTTCCGGCGGCTACACCGCGGGCTATTACAGCTACAAATGGGCTGAAGTGCTTTCCGCTGATACATTTGAAGCATTCGTGCAGGAAGGTCTGTTCAACCCGGAGACGGCGCGACGTTTTGAGACCTGTCTGCTGGCGGCGGGCAGTGTTCGTCCGGCATCGGAGATGTTCGAGGCGTTTCGAGGCCGCGCGCCGCAGCCGGACGCGCTATTGCGGCAAATGGGTTTGGCGGCATGAAAATCGCGACCTGGAATGTGAATTCCTTGCGTTCGCGCGTTGCGCACGTGAGGAACTGGCTGGAGGAAAATCCGGTGGATGTGTTGTGCCTGCAGGAAACCAAGTGTCGAAATCGGGACTTCCCGCTGAGCGATCTGTGTGGACTGGATTACTACGCCACTTTTTCAGGCCAGAAAGCCTACAACGGCGTAGCCATGCTGACGCGCAAGCCGACGGAGGAAGTGGAGGTCTTGGTTCCCGGTGTGGATGATTCGGAGCGGCGGGTTTTGGGGGCCACTATCGACGGGGTCCGCCTGCTCAATTTATATGTGGTCAACGGCAAGGAAGTGGGCGATCCCAAATACGTGTACAAGCTTGACTGGCTGGAGAAGGTGCGGAAGTTCGTTGAGGCTGAGGTGTCGCAATACGAGCGCTATGTGATTGTGGGGGACTTTAATATTGCGCCGGAGGATGCGGACTTGCCTGATGAGTGGAGCATGGAGTTATTATGCTCCGAGCCCGAGCGGGCGCGTTATCGCGAGCTGTGCGCGCTCGGTTTTGAGGATTGCTTTCGGCGATTTAAGCAGGCTGATGAATCTTTCAGCTGGTGGGATTATCGTGGCGGGAATTTTCGCCGCAACTATGGTGTGCGCATTGATCTGATTTTGGCGAATGCCAAGGCGGCTGCGGAGTGCAGTGCTTGCTTTATTGACAAGATGCCGCGCGCCTGGGAGAAGCCCTCCGACCATGCGCCGGTGGTGGCCGAGTTTGCGTGGACTTGAGCGCGAGGATTATTCGAGGGCTGAACAGCCGTCCCGATCGCAGCGGAACACAATATTGCGAATGCCCGTGAGGCACTCGACTTCATACAGGTCTTCCTGATCATCGGATTTCAGCAAAGACATTTTGCTTTGCATCAGACAGCCAGCGCCGGGCAGCGACTGCTTGGCTTGGCCTTGGAAACGGCCCTGACGATATTTCTTCTCGATGGACATGTCCGGGACATCTTCGCCCGCTGCCAGTTTTGCGGAATCGACCTTCGGTAGTTCTGGCTCCTCATAGCCTTCCAGTTCAACATGGCCTTCGGCCAAGGCGCGCTTGTGGGCGCGCAGGAAAGTATTGAGCGTGTGTACCTTCTCAACGGAGGTGCGCTCGCAGGCCTCGACGTCTGCGCAGAAGGATTCCACCTTGATTTTGGCGACGCCACCGGCCATAGGCACCCGCGTGACGCGATACTGAAATTCCTGCCGATGTTTGTCGGGGACTTGGTTGTAGGCGGTCAGGGTGGCTTCGTTTTTCAACGTGACTTGAAAGCGGGCGTTTTCTTCCAGCCAGATCTGCGCCTGCGACCAGAGGTAGTCGCATTCCTTGCCGACATTGCAGGTTGCAAAGTCGCGTGCGCTAGCGGCGATGACATTGTCCTCGTCGTCCTCGTCAATGCCGAAATCAATGGCGGACAGATCCAGATCATCAATCCCCATACAGCCGGCGCTAAGGCAAGCCAAAAGGACGGCGGGGAGCAGGGAAGAGCGCATAAATCAGAGGGGCAGACAAAGCAGAGAACGCATTATATAGAAGAGGCACACACCAGCAGGCTTCAGGCATCTGTCAGCAATCGGGTGCTGGTGTCAGATCAGGAAGAGGCACGCCACTGACTCACATCGCCTGCAGCCACAGGCACTGATAGGGAGTCAGGCTCATATTCAGGTGGCGCACGCGCAGCCGGTGCGTGTTCCCGCTGATCAGATCCCGCGCCCGCGACGGGCATCCCAACGGTTCGGAGTCCAGATGCAGAGACTGTGTTTGCGGAGTCAGGTTGCACACGAAAAGGACGGGCTGTTCCACGTCGCCGCGGCGCAGCGCCAGAAACCCGGATCCCAGCCTCACCGGTGCCATGGACGCGCCCGGCGCGAAGGCTGCCGTGGCGCGACGCAGTCGGATGCGGCGCAAGGTTTCTGTCAGGATGCGGTGGCGGATGCTGGCGGGATCCTCAAGATCCGCCTCCAGTTTCGCCCGCTGCAGTTGGCCGCGGTTCAGGGAGCGCGCGCGGCCGGTGCGCTCGGCGAGCGCCTCATCATTCGGCGAGCCCAGCAGGCTGTGCACATAGAAAGCGGGGACGCCGGGCAATGACAGCAGCACGGTATGGGCGCACAGCATGCGTTCGACCTGGAAGGCGTCTTCGCCGTGGCGCGTGCCGCGCAGCGCGTCCAGCAACGTGATGTTGATTTCGTAGGGGCTCTCCACTCCCTGTTCATCGGCGCGTGTGCTGATGCGCCCGCCAAAGCGGCGCATTGAGGAAAGCAAATCCTCCATCTCGTCGGGGCGGACGATTTTCTCAACCGGGCGCACTCCGATGCCGTCGTGCGACGCGATGAAGTTCAGGAAGGTTTTACCCTCAGGCAGGTCAGGCCACTGATGCAGCCAGCGTTGAAGGTACACGGAACTGCCGCGGTGCAGGGCCTGCAGCAACAAGGAAGGCAAGGCGAATTGATAGACCATGTCCGCCTCGTCACCGTCCCCGAAGTAACTCAGGTTCTCGTGTTCCGGGACGTTGGTTTCAGTCACCAGACGGCAGTCTGGGGCATGGTCATCCAGCACAGCGCGGAGCAGCTGGACAATCCGGTGCGTATTCGGATGGTGAATGCAGGGAGTGTCAAGTTCTTTCCACAAGAAGGCAACGGCATCCAGCCGCAACAAGCGGGTGCCGGCTTCCAGATACTGCGCGGTGACGCTCAGCACTTCGAGCAGGACTTCCGGGTTGCGATAGTTGAAATCAATCTGGTCTTCACTGAAGGTGGTCCAGACGCCCCGGCCCTGCGGGTCGTTGGGTAGTGGGGTAATTAGCGGTGTTGCGCGCGGGCGCGTAATGCCGGAGGTGTCGAGATCGACAGGCTCCAGATGAAACCAGCTGGCGGCGCTATCGTCGCCGTCCCACAGGCGGCGGGCCAAAGGATGTTCGCGCGAGCAGTGATTGAGCACCAGATCCGTCATCAGATCAAACCGCTCGGCCAGCCGGATGATATCGCGCCAGTCACCGAGATCTTCCCGAACGTCGCGAAAGGCTGAAACCGCGAAGCCGTCATCCGAAGTGGCGGGGAAGTACGGCAACACATGAACGCCGCTGAAGGTGTCGCCCAGATGCTGCTCCATAAAATCGCAAAGGGTTTGTAGCGGCACTCGGTTGGGTTCCACAATCGTGTCGGCGTAACTGATGAGTAGGATGTCACGCTCGGACCAGCCCTGAGGCTCGCGCAGGCGCACCTTGCGCGACAGAAAACACTGATCGATTCTCTCTTCCAGCGCGGCCGCATCCGCGTCCGGGTACAGCACGCGAAGATGCGCGGCGACGGTGTTCACGCGAGGCGTTCCAGAGCCCAGCTCACGTGTTCGCGCACCATATCGCTGGGGTGACTGGCGCGGGCGCGCAAAGCGGCCATGCCATCTTCGGAGCGTGGCGCGTTGCCGAGTGCGACGGCGACATTGCGCAGCCATTGCAGGTGTCCGATGCGGCGCATGGCCGAGCCTTCTGTCTGGCGCAGGAACTCGGTCTCGCTCCAGCGCAGGGCTTCGGGCAGAGGCAGGCGCACCAGACCATTGCGCGCATGAAAATCTTTTTCCGCCGCGAGGCGCGCATAGCGATTCCAGGGACAGGCCAGCTGGCAGTCATCACAGCCGTAAATGCGATTGCCGATTAAGGGACGCAAGGAGCGCGAGATAGAGCCTTTCAGTTCGATGGTCAGATAGGAGATGCAGCGTCGCGCGTCCAGTTGGTACGGAGCGACAATGGCCTGCGTGGGGCAGGCATCCAGACAGGCGCGACACTCGCCGCAATGTTCCTGATTCTGGGGCGGGTCCGGCGGCAACGGCAAGTCGGTGTAAATCTCGCCAATAAAAAACCACGAGCCGGCGTCTTCAGACAACAAATTGGTGTGCTTGCCGATCCAGCCGAGGCCGGCTTTCTGCGCCAAAGCCTTCTCCAGCACTGGCGCGCTGTCGGTGAAGACGCGACACTGGAACGGGCCGACCGCCTCCTCAATCCGGCGCGTCAGCCGGCGCAGCCGCCCGCGCAGAACCTTGTGATAATCGCGCCCTAGTGCATAGCGCGAGATGTAGCCGCAGGAAGCATCGTCCAGAGCGGTCTGGGCGTCGGCGAAGGAATGTGGCAGGTAGTTCATGCGCACCGAAATGACGCGCTGAGTACCCGGCAGCAGTTCCTCGGCGCGGGAGCGCTTGGTGCCATGGCGCGCCATGTAGTCCATCTCGCCGTGCCAGCCACGGGCCAACCAGCGCAACAGGTGGGCTTCGTCTTCCTCGATCTCCGGCGCGCTGATGCCGACGCGATCAAAACCGAGTTCGCCCGCCCACTGATGAATGTCGTGCGCGAGGGTAGTGAAATCGTCGGACATGGAAAACGAGCGAGTGCAGGCGGGCTTACTATACTAATGTTATGTGCGGGATTGCCGGGGAACTGAATTTCAAGCAGCCCGCCTCTGAGGCGGCGCTCGCCGCCATGCTGCCACAGCTGGCGCGGCGCGGCCCGGACCACGAGGGACAGTGGTGCGACGGCGCGGTCGCTCTGGGGCACCGCCGGCTGAATATTATCGATCTGCATCCGCGCGCCAACCAGCCGCTGTGGGACCCGGACAGCAACTGCCGGCTGGTCTTCAACGGCTGCATCTACAACTATCGCGAACTGCGCGCGCAACTGCGCGCCCAAGGACACAAGTTTCATACCGAAAGCGACAGTGAAGTCATTCTGAAAGCGTACGCCGAGTGGGGCGAGAACGGTGTGGAATTTTTGGCGGGCATGTTCGCGTTCGCTCTATGGGATGCCGACAGGCGGCAATTATTTCTGGCACGCGATCGGCTGGGGATCAAGCCGCTGTACTATGCCCAGACACCGGGGCGCTTTCGCTTCGCGTCCAATACCCAAGCGCTGTTGGCTGCAGGAGACGTGGATCGGGATTTGGACGCGGTGGCGTTGCATCACCACCTGAGCCTGCACGGCAGTGTGCCGGCACCGTACACACTATTGCGCGGCGTGCGCAAGCTGCCGCCGGGGCACACGCGAACGGTATCCGCGGAAGGCGATGTTCGAGAGCGGCGCTACTGGAATCTTGATGCCACCAACCCGGACCTGGAGCGTTCCGAGGAAGAGTGGCTGGAGATCGCGCATGTGCGCTTGCGCGACGCGGTGCACTGCCGTCTGAAAACTGCGGATGTCCCGGTCGGCGTGCTACTGTCAGGTGGGCTGGACTCCAGTCTGCTGGTGGCCTTGCTGGCGGAGGCCGGTGTGTCGCGGGTGCGCACCTACAGTGTGGGGTTTGAGGGCGCGGGCGGCGAGGCGGGCGATGAGTTTGAGTATTCCGATGCGGTGGCTGCGCATTACGATACCGACCATCACCGTTATTTTGTTGGCAATGAGGTGCTGCGCGAGCGTCTCGATGAGATGCTGACGTGCATGAGCGAGCCGATGGTAGCGCAAGATGCCATTGCGTTTTATCTGCTTTCCGAACAGGTGCGCCAAGACGTCTCGGTGGTGCTGAGCGGACAAGGCGCGGATGAGGCCTTTGCCGGATACTTCTGGTATCCCCGCATGCACGCCGAGCGCACCGACGGGCTGGAGGCGTTTTGCCTCCATTATCTCGACCGAACGCATGAGGAGTTGAGCGCGGTGCTGGAGCCGGACTGGGTGGGTGAGGATCACACGCGGGCCTTGCTGGACGAGCGCTTGCAAAATGATGACACGGCGGAGTTCCTGAATGCGATCTTGCGCATGGACTTGACCCTGCTGATTACAGATGATCCGGTCAAGCGGGTGGACAACATGACAATGGCGTGGGGGCTGGAGGCGCGGGTTCCGTATCTGGATGCGGCGCTGCTGGAGGCCATTGCCGGGATGCCGGCGGAGTTGAAGTTGCGCGACGGCGGCAAATACCCGCTGCGCGCGCTGGCGCGCGGGCGGCTACCGGATACCGTGATCGATCGGCAAAAGGGGTATTTCCCGGTGCCCGCCCTGAAGCACGTGCAGGGCGCTTTTTATGATTGGGCGAGGATGGTGCTGGAGTCTGCGGAAAGCCAGAGCCGTGGTCTGTTTCGTGAGGATTACCTGCAAGGCTTGCTGCAGAATCCCGATCAGCGCAGCCGAATTGACGGCAACTTCCTGTGGCATGCGGCCGCGCTGGAGCGCTGGCTGCAACTGCATGGGCTTTGAGGTTTGTCTTCTACAGAATGAGCGTGTAGGCTTGCAGGGCGACTGGATCGTTCATGAATCAGAGGAGATCCCATTGGCGGGGGCATATGAGTCTATCAGCAAGATGCTCTCCGCTTGCGACGAACTGTCGCAGCCAAAACAAGGGAATACGAAGACGCGGCGGACTGAGCAAGCCGCCGTTTTGACAGGGAGGGAGAAATAGAGAATAATAATCATTCTCATATTCATTGTTTAGGGAAACAATTAATGAAGCACTGCGTGCGCAGCGTTGCGGCACTGGCGCTTTTGGGCGCCACGCTGACGATATCAGCGGACCCGGTCACACTCACGATCTACTCTTCGCGGCAAGAGCATTTGATTCAGCCGGTGCTGGATATGTACACCGAGAAGATGGGGGTTCAGTTCCGCCTGCATACCGGCAAGCCCGGGCCGCTGATCGAGCGGCTGTCTGCGTCGGAGGGAGAAGGAGATATTCTTCTGACGGTGGATGCCGGGAATTTGTGGCATGCGACGCAACGCGGCTTGCTGCAGCCGCTGGACTCTCCGGTCTTGCAGGAATTGATCCCTCAAGCGCTTCGGGACTCGGAGAACCACTGGTTCGGGTTCTCGAAGCGGGTGCGCACCATTGCGTATAACACGCGAATCGTCTCGCCCGAACAACTGTCCACCTATGAAGCGCTGGCTGAAGAAGAATGGAAAGGCCACCTGTGTCTGCGCACTTCGCAAAAAGTCTACAACCAGTCCCTGACGGCGATGATGATCGCCCATCATGGTGAGGAGAAAACCGAGCAAATCACTTCCGGCTGGGTGGCGAATCTGGCCATGGAGCCTCTCTCCAACGACACCAAGGCCCTGCGCGCGGTCGCCGGCGGACAGTGTGGGGCGACGCTGATCAACACGTATTATTTCGGCCGCCTCATACGCGAGGAGCCGGATTTGAACTTGGCGTTGTTCTGGCCCAATCAGGAAGATCGCGGCGTGCATGTCAATATCTCCGGCGGCGGCATGCTGCGCAGCACCCAACAGCCTGAGGCGACGCAGGCATTTCTGGAGTGGCTGGCGCAAGACGAAGCGCAACGCCTGTTCGCGGAATTAAATCAGGAATTTCCGGCCAATCCCACCGTGCCGGCATCAGCGGAAGTCCAAGCCTGGGGTGCATTCAAGGAGGATCAGATCAACCTCGGTGAAGCCGGACGCTTGCAGGCTGTCGCGATTGAGTTGATGGACCGGGTCGATTGGCGATGAACCGGATTCACTAGAAGTGCCGGTTTTTTTCTGGCGCTGGGGAAGCGGAGCGCTTGCAGCCGGCATCCTGATTCCCTTGTTGATTATTTTCGGTGCCTGGCTACAGCCGGCGACCGAGATCTGGGCGCACCTGGCGGAGACGGTGCTTCCACGCCTGATTGGCAACACACTCATTCTGATGGCTGGCGTGGCCGTGGGCACCACAGTATTGGGGGTGGGTTTGGCTTGGCTGGTGTCGGCTTACCGGTTTCCGGGCAGCCGCATTTTCGACTGGGCACTGATGCTGCCGTTAGCCGTGCCGGCCTATGTGATGGCTTTCGTATTTTTGGGGTTGATGGATTTTCAGGGGCCGGCGCAAGAGGTAATACGGACGATATTCGGCCTGCCGAGCTCGTGGTTTCTGGAAGTGCGCAATCCGATAGGAGTGCTGGTTGTGATGACGCTGGTGCTGTACCCGTATGTCTATATGCTGTCGCGCGCGACGTTTCTGAAGCAGGGCATGGCACCGCTGGAAGCGGCGCGCACGATGGGCATGACTTCATGGGAAAGTTTCCGCCACGTGGCGCTGCCGATGGCGCGCCCGGCCATCATTGCCGGTGTCAGTCTGGCGATTATGGAGGCGCTGGCGGATTTCGGTGCGGTCGCAGTGTTCAATTTCGACACCTTCACTACCGCAATTTACAAGGCATGGTTTGGGTTCTATGACTTGCGCGCGGCAAGCCAGCTGGCCTCGATGCTGCTGGCCTTTGCTTTTGCACTGCTTCTTTTGGAGCGATACAGCCGTGCCCGGGCCCGCTACACAATGCAAGGCCGCCCGGTCGGCCAACAGCCGCCGCAATTGCGCGGAGTGCACGCGGCGCTGGCGTGCGGGTTTTGCTCTCTGGTACTGCTGCTGGCGTTTCTCGTGCCCATGCTGCAGTTGCTGATCTGGGCATGGACCAACCTCCAGAATCTCGATCAAGAGTATCTGGCATTGGTTGGGCACACCTTGTTGCTGGGCGCAATCGCCGCGGCTGTGACTACGGTGGGCGCTTTCGTGATTGCGTACGCTCAGCGTCAGGCTCCGAATCGCATGATGCGCGTGAACGCCCGCATTAGCACCTTGGGCTATGCCGTGCCGGGCTCGGTGCTGGCGGTCGCGGTCATGTTATCCTTGAGTTGGATCGATCGCCAGATTGCGATGGTCTGGGAACAGTTCACCGGCGTATCGCTGAATGCCGTGCTGGTCGGGAGCGTTCTTAGTCTGGTTTTGGCATACTACGCGCGCTTTCTTGCCTTGGCGTTCAACCCGATTGAGGCCGGTCTGGAGCAGATCAAGCCCCACCTTCGCGAGGCGGCGCAATCACTTGGATTGCGAGGAATTGAAATCGTGCGCCAGTTGTACCTTCCGATGTTGCGCCCCGGGTTGCTGACGGCGGCGCTGCTGGTGATGGTGGACGTGATGAAGGAGATGCCAGCGACCTTACTGTTGCGGCCTTATGGCTGGGACACGCTCGCCATACGGATTCACGGGTTGTCTTCAGAAGGCTTGTGGGAGCGAGCGGCCCTGCCGGCGGTGACGCTGGTGCTGATAGGCTTAATCCCGGTATTTTTGCTGTCGGCGCGAAGTCGCCGCTAGGAGCAATCATGGCGCACCTGGAAATGGATCAGGTTTATTGCGCTCCGGGCGAGTATCCGGTGCTGCGCGGGTTTTCTCTGGAAATTAATCGCGGGGAGATTGTCGCTTTGCTGGGGCCTTCGGGTTGCGGCAAAACCACGGTGCTGCGCACCATTGCCGGTTTTGAGACGGTGCATCGGGGGGAGGTTCGCATTGCTGAACAGGTGGTGGCACGCCCGGGTTTCAGCATGCCGACCGAGCGGCGCGCTGTCGGTGTAGTGTTTCAGGATTTCGCGCTGTTCCCGCACTTGACCGTGGCAGAGAATGTCGCCTTGGGCTTGCGCGGCAAGCCTGGTGCAGAGCAGCGTCAGCGTGTGCGTGAGATGCTGAAGAAAACCTATTTGGTCTCCGATCAGGATCACAGACTGGAAGGGCGTTATCCGCATGAACTTTCAGGCGGCCAGCAAGCCCGAGTCGCGCTGGCGCGCGCCTTGGCGCCGCAGCCGAGCCTGCTTCTTTTGGATGAGCCGTTTGCCGATCTGGATGAGAATTTGCGTGAGCGTCTGGCTGGGGATGTGCGTGACATTCTGCGAGAAATGGGCACCACAGCGTTGCTGGTGACACACCATCACGAGGAGGCGTTCGCACTCGGCGGTAGGGTTGGCATGATGCGCGAAGGTGCGATTTTGCAACTGGATACGCCCTTTAACCTCTACCATGAGCCCACCTCTCGTGAGGTGGCGACCTTTTTGGATCGCGGGCTGTTTTTGCCGGCCGAGCTGCGCTCGGCGCATGATTTTGAGACAGAACTTGGGCAGGTGCACAGCAAGAAACCGTACCCACAGTCACCCGGCACGCGCATGGAGATGCTGCTGCACCGCAGTGATGTCTTGCCGGATCCGCAGGGCCCACTGGTCGGCGTGGTGGTGGAAAAGACCTTTCAGGGGGATTCCACTTTATACAGCGTGCGTATGGAGTCCGGGTTTTGCGTGCAGGTGGTTACGTCCAGCCATACGGATCTGGAGTGTGGCGAGACCTTACGTATGCGTCTTGATCTGGAGCACGTCGTCGCCTTCCCTGTCTCTGAGCCGGAGGTGTGACTGCGCTGGGGTTTCAGTGGTGCGTTTGTTCGTGTGCGAGCAGGCGGCGCTTGATTTCCAGCATGTGCGCTGACGCTGAAGGAGCCAGCGGTCCGCCATAGCCGCCCAGACTTCCATCTTTGCGAATCACGCGATGGCAAGGCACCACCACACAAAGAGGATTGCGGCCATTGGCAGAGCCGACCGAACGAGGACTGCCGCCGGCACGGTGGGCGAGTTCACTGTATGAGCAGGTCTCGCCATAAGGGATATCCAGCAAGGTGCGCCAGACTGTGAGACGCTGTGTGCCGTCGACAGGCGCGTCCTGCGCAAAAGGCGCGAGCGGCAAATCAAAATGTTTCCGCTTACCGGAGAAGTATTCCTGCAGTTGCGCGGCTGCAGTGTGCGTGAGATCGGTGGGTTGATCATGCAAGGCATCATCGCCCAGCACAAAATATACCGCTTCCAGTCCTTGCGGGCTGGCTAGCAACTGGATACGCGCGCCGAGCGGCGTATCGAAACTGTGTCGGGCTGTGATGTCGCCCATGGCCGAGGGTCAGCGCTTGAGTTTTTCCTTAATGCGCGCGGCCTTGCCGGTGCGGGAGCGCAGATAGTACAACTTGGCGCGGCGTACTTTGCCCCGCCGTTTCACCGTG
The DNA here is from genome assembly GCA_965199755.1 of uncultured candidatus Poriferisulfidus sp. Lineage (GTDB taxonomy): Bacteria > Pseudomonadota > Gammaproteobacteria > Poriferisulfidales > Poriferisulfidaceae > Poriferisulfidus. The sequence continues at coordinate 196,387 of CBDASZ010000001.1, forward strand.
ATTGAATCAATCAGCGGGCTGTGCGTCTGAAACACTCGCTCGACGCCTTCGCCGTGTGAGATCTTGCGTACTGTGAACGAAGAGTTCAGTCCGCGGTTTCGCTGTGCGATCACCACGCCTTCGAAAGTCTGTAAGCGCTCGCGCTCGCCCTCGCGAACTTTTACCGCCACCGCCACCGTGTCGCCGGACGAAAACTCCACGTCCGCCAGATCCGGGCGCATCTGCGCCGCTTCCAGTTGTTCAATTATTGCGCTCACGATCTGATTCCTTTGCTTTGGTGTTGCGGTATTCGTCGAGAATCGCCTGATCCTCTGCTGATAGCGAGGCTTTTTCAAGCAAGTCAGGACGGCGCAGCCAGGTTCGGATCAATGCCTTCCGGCGTCGCCAGCGGCCTATTTTGCCATGATTTCCAGATAAAAGCACGTCCGGGGTTTTCATGCCGTCGATCTCTTCCGGTCGCGTGTAGTGGGGGCAGTCCAGAAGACTATCGTCAAAGGAGTCCTGCTCGGCGGATTCCGCGCAGCCCAGAACGCCCGGCAGCAATCGGGCAATAGCGTCAATGACGACGGCGGCTGCCAGTTCGCCGCCGCTGATCACGTAATCTCCGAGTGACCATTCAGTATCCGCATGACGTTGCAGAAAACGCTCATCAATACCCTCGTAACGCCCAGCCACCAGAATCAGCGCCTCTTCATTAGCCGCTTCCCGGGCGAGGGTTTGTGTGAATGGAACGCCTTGCGGGCTCAGCACGATGGTGCGCGCTTCAAGCGCGCTTTCGCACGCGGCGGCATGCGCCCGGGCCAAGGGTTCGTAACACATGACCATGCCAGGGCCGCCACCGTAGGGGCGATCGTCAACAGTGCGGTGCACGTCGGTGGCGAAATCACGCGGGTTGACGCATTGCAAATCCAGAAGACCGCTCTCCCGAGCGCGGCCAATCACACCTTGGCTGGTTGCCGATTCCAGAATGTCCGCCAGCAGGCACAAAGTGACGATGCGCATCGCTTACTCCAGCACACCGTCCCAGCGCACCTCAATGCGCCCGGACTCAAGAGAGACACTGCGCACGGTGTCGTCAGGAAGATAAGGAATCAGATACTCAGCATAGCCGCGCACCAGCAGAACGTCATGGGCGGGGGACTCCAGAATTTCGGAGACTTCTCCGAGTACAGCGCCGTGCTGGTCCACCGCCTGCAATCCGAGCAGTTGATGGTGATAGTACTCGCCCGGCGGCAGTGCAGGAAATTGCGCCGGGTCAATGAGAATGTCGCGCCCGCACAGGGCCAGCGCCTGGTCCCGATCATCAATGCCGCGCAGTTTCGCAATCAGGGCTTTCTGATGGGGGCGCGCTTCTTCAAGTTCGTAGTCTTGCTCGTCCTCACCGTCACTCACTCGCCATGGTTGGTACTGGATCAGATTCTGTTGCGGGCGGGTGTAAGAGAACACGCGGACCCAGCCGCGCACACCGTAAGCGCTCCCGATGCGGCCGCATGGAGCGAAGCGGGGGACAGTGGGTGAGGGAGGTGTGGAGGAGGCCAGAATGCTGGCGGAGGCTCAAGCCGCTTGCGCTGCCGCGTGCTGACGAATCAGTTTAGAGGCGCGCTCGGACATTTTGGCACCGACTTCAAGCCAGTGCGTCACGCGCTCCTGATCCACGCGCAAAGATTCTTCCCCGCCTCTGGCGGAAGGGTTGAAAAATCCAAGGCGCTCGATGTAGCCGCTGTCACGCGGACGGCGTGAGTCAGTGACTACCAGATGGTAGAACGGACGCTTTTTGGCCCCCGCGCGCGAAAGACGAATAACGACCAATTCAGGCTCCTGCTTGAGTCATGTCACGTAATGTGAGGGGGTGATTTTAGCAGAAACGGGATAGTGGCAGTTTGCGGCGACCACAACTGTGTGACGATCCCAATGGCCATCTGTTCCTGCATCAGTAAGTGGGGGTCTTTGTCCGAGGCATACATAGTGCTGTCCAGCAAACAACCAGCAAACAAATTAGGTTCATCTATTCGTCACTCGGGCGGGCCCAAAATGGTAGGTATGTCCGACTTCGTGTTCCCACAGAGTGGTCTTCTATAACAATTTTTTCGTCCTCCACAGCCTCTTTCAGCAAACGGGAAGCACCTGCAGCATTTTTATCACTGAGACCAAACCTTTTCCGCAGTATCGCATTTGTCATTTTGCTGGAAGTCACGTAACACAGGCAGGCGTGCAAATAGCATGCGCGGATGCGATCGCTCTTACCCATGTCTTTAAGATCTTTATGCGCGAACAGTACCGAGCGCGTAGATTTATCAGAAGCTTCGAACAACGGAGCGGGCAACTGAAAAAGTTCTATTCACCATTCAGAGCTGCGGAATTGGAAAGCGCGGAAATATACTCTCCGATTTCTTGTGGACCCGCTTTGTTACGCTTGAACTTCGCCCATTCCGTTTCGCCGACAGAACGGCACCCCTCCCGAACCAGACCGGTCAGATATTTGGCAGAGTAAGCAGGGCTCATGGTCAATATTGCCTTGTGGCTCTTGCTCCCTCAGTAAGGCCATCTGCATATAGATGGTGGGCCCGGCAGGATTCGAACCTGCGACCAAAGGATTATGAGTCCCCTGCTCTGACCAGCTGAGCTACAGGCCCCAGCAGTATTATTCTACGCCGAGGCAGCTGCGTAGACGCTCGAAGCGCCCGGGCGTGCGCAGTTTCCGCAGGGCTTGCGCCTCTATCTGGCGGACGCGCTCGCGCGTCACATTCAACTGCTTGCCGATTTCTTCCAGAGTGTGATCGTGGCTCATGCCCACCCCGAAGCGCATGAGCAAGACCTTGATCTCATCGGGTTTCAGTTCTTTCAGTGCTTCCTGAACCGCCAGCTTAATTTCATCACGATGCGCTTCACTGTCGGGTTTTTCGGTTATCGAATCTTCCAGCCGGTCGCCGATGCGCAGATCAGTGTCCTCACCGCGAATGGGCATCTCCGTAGACAACGTGTTGCGCGATGCCTCCATGGCTTGGCGAATCTTGGCGGGTTCCATGTCCAGTTTCTCGGCCAGTTCTTCCACCGTGGGCTCGCGGCCGTTTTCCTGCATCAACTGTCCAGTGGTGCGGTTGACCTTGTTGATCAGTTCACGCATGTGTACCGGCACGCGGATGGTTTGGCTCTGATCCGAGATGGCCCGATTGATTGCCTGACGCACCCACCAGGTCGCATAAGTTGAGAATTTGAATCCGCGGCGGTACTCGAACTTGTCCACCGCCTTCATCAGGCCGATATTGCCTTCTTCAATCAGGTCCAGAAATGGCAGCCCGTGTTTGGTGTGCTTGCGGGCGATGGAAACCACCAGTCGCAGGTTCGCATTGATCATCTTGTCTTTCGCCACTTTGGCGCGCGCATCGGCCTCGCGCAGATCAACGCCGAGCCGCTTGATGTTGGTGAGTTCGATTCCCATGGTCTCTTGCATCTGGATCAGCCGGTCTTGAGTACGCGCCACTTGTTGTTGCACCGGGATGAGGGTGGAGCGTTTCGAGACACGCTTCTTGACCAGCTCGCGGGTCCACTTGGGGTCAGTTCCCTTCGTTGCGAATTCCTTGTCGAAGCGCGCCGCAGGCATGCCTACGCGCAGACAGTCGCGACGGAAAGACTTCTCCAGCTTTCGCAGCTCCTTGTCGGATTTTTCCAACACCTCACGCATTTCCAACACGATCGTCGGCGCGAGATTGAAGCGCAGCAGATATTCAGCCACTTCCCGGCGGCGGCGTTCGTAAGCGTTGGGGCTGCGGCGCACAGAGCTGTGCTGCGCCCGTTTGTGGCGTCCGGCCAGTACGCGGAAGCGGCCTTCCACCATGCGGCGAGTCGGCGGCGGCTTCTTCTGGCTTTCCTTGCTGTCCTTGGTGATCTTGCTGTTGTCCGGCTGAATGCGCGGGTCGCTGTTGACAAAACCGGAGACCAGTTCGTTGATTTTCAGGGTTTGATTGCGAAACTCGTCGTACTTTTCAAAAAGCAAATCAATGATGGCCGGGCATTGACCCAATGCAAACAGCGCATCCAGACGCGCGCGCTCGAAGTTCTTGGCCAACTGGATCTCCTCATTGCGCTGCAACAGCGGGAAGGAACCCATCGCCCGCATGTACATGCGCACCGGATCGGAAGTCGGCGCGTCATCATCGGGTTGTTCAGCGAGGGCTGGCGGGGTGTCGCCGTCGAGCAGTACATCGCCGCCGTCTTCATCCTCTTCCAGAATCTCGAAATGCGCATCGATCATCTGCTCGATGAGATCGGTGATTTCCTCCGCGCTGTAATCGTCCGACAATTCCTTGAAAATGTCGGAGCGCGTCAGGTGTCCCTGTTTTCGGCCGCGTTCAATCAGGTCGCCGTAGCCGGCCTGTCGCAGGCTTTTCAGATCGAGTTTTTTGTTTGAGGAGTCTTCCATGAAATAAGATTGAATTAAAGTTGTTAATTATAATAATACTGTTCTGCAACCCCAATATCAAGTCTTGGTAAATTTTGGGGAAACCTTAGCAATGATGCTGTTTCATCAAGCAGTTATCATGTGAGGTGAGCATAATAATGGGGGGCGGAAGCGTTCATATGCAAGCCCAAAATAACGCATTGGGTGGTGTTTTTGTGCCGCTTTCTGCCGGATACATAATGAAATCATACGAAAGTGGATACTAAATAGCCAAATAAGTACAATGGGTGGCATGGAAAAGCAATCCAATCGCGCCGCTAGTGTGAGCGAAGTGACGGCGCTCTTGCGGTCACACCGGATTCGCCCGACCCGCCAACGGGTGCGGATCGGTGCCTCCCTGTTTGCCTGTGACCAGCATGTTACCGCTGCCGACTTGTGGAGGCAACTGCGTTACAGCGCGGCACCGGTAGCGCGGGCCACGGTGTACAACACACTGGAATTGTTCGCATCCAAGGGGTTGATTCGTGAACTCGACATGGGAGCGGGCGGACGGATATACGACACCAATCTGGAGCCGCACTACCACATGCACTATCTGGACAGCGGGCGAATCGAGGATCTGGATCCGGGTCAGGTCACGGTGCATGTTGCCGACCAGGCGCTGGAGCAGGCGCAGTTGGTCGGTGTGGATGTGACGGTGCGGGTCAACGGCTGAGCCCGTGTGGTGCTCCGACACAGCCGGGGCGTGTTGTCGGTTTTTACATCAATTGATTTCCTCAATGCGCAGTCTCATTGCCGCCGCGCTGATGCTGGCGACTGCGGGGGTGTTGGCAGAAGCGCCGGCGGACAACGAATATCCGCAAAGCCGCGCGCTGATGCGCTCCATTCTTGAGCAGGCCAATGATGCGGCGCTGCAGGCGCAGAAGAAATATTTCCCCGAACACTATGACGCGCTGACGCTGCAGCTGACACAGTGGCAGCGTGCGGACGGCTCTCGTGAGGCGACCGAGAAACTGGTGAATACGTCCAACCAAAACTGGGCGCGTTACAACGAACTGGTTCGCCAGGGCGCTCCGCAGGACTGGAGGCAACTGGTCCGCATGCGCCGGGATGTGTTCGCGGTGATCGCCGAGCGAGAAGGCGCGCAGTTGTGCATGAGTTACGAATACCGGGGCAGTCAGGCATTGACCGGCGGCGGGCGTGAGTTCTACCGACCGCAGATCAGTGCGTATATTGCGAAATTTCTGGAAGCAGCGGCGGCCGCGCGGGACAATCCAGCGCAGTGGGAAGAGGCGCACGCGGAGGATATGGGGCTGCTGTATGACACGGCGCGCGGTAGTGGAACGACGGAAGAACTGCTGCAAGCGCTGCGGCCGACTGCGGAGACGCATCCGCAATTTTGTGACGCCATGATCGCGATTCTGGATGCCGCGCTGGTGCTGGAAGGCCCGCCGGCGCAACGGGTCTGGCGCTTTCTGGTGACGGTGGCACCAAAGCCGGCTGAAGATGCCTCCGAGTGAAGAGTGGCCGGTGGCTGTCGCTGTCGGGGACGCTAGAATGTTGGGAAACTACTTCCCCAAGCAACGTTCAGGTGTATGGCAATGCTGTCAAAATTTTTCTCTCTGTTTCTGATCGCCTTTGTGGTTCTGCATATCACGCCGTCCGCGTTCGCGTGCAGTCCCCGCGCCATTTGCGGCGATGGCCATTCATACAGTGATCCGGCGCACAAGTTTGATCGTGAAGAACGAGCACAAATGCAACGGTTCTGCGAAAACATGGCGGAACGGGTCTGCAATCAGATCAAGCAGCAAGCGGAGAAGAACGCCAAGCTGGAGATCAGGCGGCACCAAAGGCAGGAACACTAGACCGCGCTGTCTCACGGATTACTGCTGCGGTGCGTTCTCCGTATCCGCCGCTTGCGCGACACATTCTGTCTCGTCCATTTCAACACTGGGACAGGCGGCCAGCACGGCTTCCAACGCATCCGCTTCACGGCGGTCAATCGTCAACTGGTACTTGAGGCGCACCTGCAAGACGCGGTGGGCGAACCAGCACGAGTTGCGCTGCGGCATCCATTCGGTGGCGTCCTTGGCGCCTTTCTTCCGATTGACCGAGGGGGCCGCCAGAGTCAGGTTGAGCAGGTCTGAACCAAAAGCGCGTCGCGTGGCCATATCAGCGCTGCACAATCCGCTTTTATGCGCTTCGTAGATGGCGACAATGTGTTCGATCTGTGTCTGCCTAAGATTGCTGAAGCATTCTCCGGTGTAGGGGCTGATGATTTTGCCGAGTTGTTCGGCGATTTTGGGCTCCACCGATTGGGAGTAAGCGTAATCCTTTCGGTTGTAATGGCTGCAACGATCTTCTGGCGCGATCACCAGTCCGCGCCAGTGCGTGGGTTCCGAAGCTTGCGCGGCCGCATGGCCAAAAAGCAGCAGCGCGAACAGGAATGGCCGCGCCATCGTTCAGGCTAGCCGCAGCAACTTGGGGACGACGGCCGCCACACCGACGTTCAGTTGCGCGGGATCGAACCAGCGCCCATCGCGCTCGAAACAAGTTTTGTCGTCTTCGGGTACTTCCGCATGCAAAGGATGCAGCGCCAGTTTCAGATGAGTCAAGCGATGTACCAGCATGGGTTTCTTCTGCCAGTGCAAGGGTCTGCCGCGCTTATCTGCCCAGTGGCGAATCTGCGCGTCATCAGCAAACTCCGGGAATCCCCACAATCCGCCCCACAGGCCATCGCGCTCGCGCTGGCGCAACAGAATCTGGCCATCGTGACTGCGCAACACCGCCAGCCACATTGTTCGATCACGTACCTGTACGGATGTGGTGCGTGCTGTTGCGGTATTTGGATTTTGGCGGTGGTGGCAATCCTTGCGCAGCGGGCAGCGAGCGCACTCAGGGTTGCGCGTCGTGCATAGCGTCGCACCCAGATCCATCAGTCCCTGCGTATAGGCCGCCGCGCTTTCTTCAGGGAGCAGCGCCTCGGCGCGTTCCCACAAGACCCGGTTGTTTTGAGGCAGCAGGCCCTGATGTCGCGCCAGCACCCGCCGCGCGTTGCCGTCGAGCATGACGGCGGGCTGATTCAATCCCAGCGAGACGATGGCACCGGCGGTACTGCGCCCGACCCCCGGCAATTGCATCCACTGTTCGACCGTACGCGGCAGGCGTCCGCCTTCAGCGCGGAGCAGGCGTGCGGCCTGATGCAAGTTGCGGGCGCGGGCGTAGTAGCCCAGCCCGGACCAGTGCGCGAGCACGGAGTCTAGTGGCGCTTCCGCCAGCTGCTTGAGGTTGGGGAAACTGCGCACAAAGCGGCGGAAGTAGGGGATGACAGTGGCGACCTGAGTCTGCTGCAGCATGATTTCGGAGACCCAGATGCGATACAGATTGCCGGGGCGCTGCCACGGGAGATCGCGCCGGCCATGCCGCTTCTGCCAGGCGATGATGCGGGATGCGAGCGACACGGAGTGGCTCAGAACAGTTTGTCGAGAAGATTGCGAACGGCGTCTTCGGCTTCTTCCGGCACCCCCAACTCCTCTCGGATTTTTTCTTCAACCCGCTCTTGTGCTTTTTTCTTGATCTTCTCGATGCCTTCGTCGATCTGAACCTTGGCCAGCGCCGAGAGGTCCAGAGAATGAGACAGATCATCGAACGGGCCGGAAATCCGCACCGGAATCCGCACGCTGTCTTCTGAACCGACGTTGAGCTGGTATTCCAGTTGTGAGGCCGGCAGATCCACGTGGCCTTGTCCGGTCACATTGATGGCTCCCGCCGCCAGCATCAGGTCATGGTTGAGCAGTCGCCCGTCGGTCGCGTTCCAGGTGGCGCTCAGGTGATCGAACAGCAACCGCCCCTCACTGGTACTTTGCTTTGGGCGCTTCTGCAAGGCGGCGACAGCCCCTTCAATGGCACTGGCGACCTCGCCGATCTGTAGTGAGCCGTTACGCAGTGACAGACCGATAAAGCCGCGCAGCGAAGGCAGGAATGTATTGGCCTGCAAGCCGCGCGCACTGAGTGCCAGTTCCAGATCGGTAGCCCCTTCGATAGGCGAGTGGTCCATCTTGAGAAATCGGGTAAGCAGAGCGCCGAGTTCGAGCCGGGACAGATTCAGGTTCAATCGATATTCGGGAATGCCGCTGGCGGCATTGAGCTGGGCGTCAGCCAAGAACGAGCCGCTGTTGAGGGTTCCGGTCAATTCCTGAAGGTTCCAGTGTCCGTTGCTGGCAATCAGTTTCAATCGGGGATGCTCGACGCTCAGGTCTTGCCAGTTCAGCTGGTCAATTTCCAGTTGCACATCGAGACGCTGTTCGCGCAGCCAGTCCACTGGCAGGACAATCGGCATATCTGCGCTGGTATCCTCCGCGGCGGTCGGCTCCTCGGCGTTCGGAATTGGGGTTTGGGCTTGCGGCAAGTACTGATCCAGCACCAGTTGATCCAGTTGCAAGTGCGCGGCCAGCCGGGGCTGCTCCGGGTCCAGGATGGACACATCGCCTTGGATATGCATGTCATTCAGTTGCGCGTCCAGCCCTGAGATATGCAGGCCATGCGGATGCGCGCGAAAGTCCCCAGACAGCGTGAGGGTGCGCAGGGTCTCGGCGGCCATGCCTTGAGGCTGTTCGATCTGCCACAAGGTAAGCCATTGCGGGATATCAATGTCGCGGCCACGGATATGACCGGAGGCTTCCGGTTCGCTGGACAGGTTTTGCAGCTTCAGATGATCCACATCAAATTCTGCGCCCAGAGTGCGGGCCCGCGCATCGGTGGCCTCGAAGTTGTCGTCATTTCGATTCCAGAGAAAGGAGCGCGCCTCCAAAGTGCCTTCCAGTTGCGAGAACGCCAGCGCCGGACCGGCGAGGCGCACGCCGAGGTTCAGATCCTGACCGTTGAGGCTTTGCTTATCAGTGTTCCAGTGCAGATCGGTGTCCATATTCAGTTGCGCGTTGACGCGGCCTTCCGGTGACGCATCCAGCCACAGCATGAGTTCGCCCGCCAGATCCATGGCGATGCTGCTGCCGAGTGTTGAGGCGTCCAGAGTCAGGTCCATGTCCGAGAGACGGACCCGGCGCTCGTTGAGATCGTCCCAGAATGCGATGGTGCTGTCGGTCAGTTGCAGCGCTTGCACTTCCAGCGCAATGGAGGACTCGACAGGCTCGCCGGTGTCGTCACGCAGCACGTGCCGCGGCGTGTCCGTGAGAGGGCGGGTCAAGGGCAGCCAGTTGACGCTACCGCTGGAACTGCGATGCAGGCGCAGTTGCAGGCCGTCGAAGCGAATGGAGTGGATGTAGAGTCGCCCAAACAGCAACGGCATTGGCTGCAGATAAATTTCGGCGCGCTGCACCGTCAGCATCGGTTCCTGACCGAAGCCGGTGGCGTTGTCGAGAGTGGCTTCGTGCACCTCAAACCCGACCTGCGGCGGGTCCAGATGCAATTCCAGATCGCCGGCCAGCACAAACGCGCGACCGGTGTGTTCCGTAACCAGATCCTCCAGTTCGTCGCGGTAGTCGTTGGGCTCGAATGTCACTGTGAGATAGCCCAGCGTGAGTAGGCCAAGCAACAACAGTGCGAGGAGGCCGAACCCGGTCAGGCGCAGGATTCGGACGGTGTGCGCGATCATGTGTCGTCGCGGCTCCAGTCGCCGGATCGTCCTCCTGATTTTCGCAGCAGGGCAATGCCGTCTATTTGCATACCACGATCGATCGCCTTGCACATGTCATAGATTGTCAGCAAGGCGATATGCACGGCGGTCAGCGCTTCCATTTCTACGCCGGTGTTCGCATGCGTCTCGCATCGGGCTTGAGCGCAGACCGCTGGCGGAGTCTCTTCCAGCAAGAACTCAATGGAGACATGATTCAGCGGCAGAGGGTGGCACAACGGGATCAGATCCGGGGTACGCTTGGCCGCCATGATGCCGGCGACGCGCGCGACGGCGAGCACATCACCCTTACGACTGGTGCCGTCTCGAACTTGCTGCAAGGTCTCCGCCTGCATGTGAATGCGGCCTTCGGCTACGGCGATGCGGTGCGTGTCAGGCTTGTCGGAGACGTCGACCATCCGGGCTTCGCCGTCGGCATTGAAATGGGTGAGTTCAACCACGATGCGCTGGGAGGTGGGGGGCTGGAAGGGATTATAGAGGGTGCGTGTTTCAGGAGGGTTTCCCGGCCCGCCACAGCACCTCTGTTTTGCCCGCATTGCCGTCGGCAGTGCGCGCCAGCACGAACAGCAAATCCGACAGACGATTCAGATAAATCTGCCCCTGCTTCAGCTCCGGGGCGAGTGCGGCCAGCCGGCGTTCCGCCCGCCGGCAGACGGCCCGCGCGATATGCCATTGCGCGCCTGTCGCGCTGCTGCCAGGCAGCACGAATTCTTCAAGCGGCGGCAGTAGCGCGTTGTATTTCGTGATGCGGGCCTCCAGCAGATCAATGCGATCATCACCCAGCAACGGGCGATCGCTGCCGGCAATCAGCGCGCCGAGGTCGAACAGATCCTGCTGCAACTCCAGCACGAGGGCGCACAGTTCCGGGGTGTCATCGGTTGCGCGCAACACGCCGAGTTGACAGTTGAGTTCGTCGACTGCGCCGAGTGCCTCGACGCGGGCGTCGGTTTTGGGCACCCGTTCGCCGCTGCCCAAGGAGGTGGTGCCGTCGTCGCCGCTTTTGGTGGTGACTCGGGAGATTCGCCGAGCCATTGGTTTCAGGGTGCGCTTTGCAGCGTGTTTAGGAGACCGCTGATTTCATGGGCATGTTCTTTGGCAGCTACGTTGCGCCAGAGATGCTGGATGATGCCGTCGGGGTCAATCAGAAAAGTGTGGCGCTTGGCGAATCGAAATCCAGGGAAGCCGCCCATCGCGCCGTACTGGTCGACCACGTCTCCGTCCGGGTCGGACAGGATGGGGAACGGCAGCTGGTATTTCTCGGCAAAGGCCTCATGGCTTTTCATGGTGTTCATGCTGACGCCGAGCACTTGCGTGTTTTGGTGTTTCAGGAGGGAGTATTCGTCGCGAAAGGCGCAGCCTTCGGCGACGCATCCGGGCGTGTCGTCCCACGGGTAGAAGTACAGCACCACCCATTGGCCGGCGTAGTCCTCAAGCCGATGGATCTGCCCGTTGCCATCCGGCAACTCGAAGTTTGGAGCGGGTTCGCCTGTATCAATCATTTCTGCCTGAAGGGGTGCGCACAGGCCCAAAAGCAAAAGGCCGTGGTGGAGTTTCGGGAGGGGGTCATCAGTCATGTCTTATGAGGACGGGGCCGCAGGGGCATTGATATCGCTGCCGGTTTGGTACCAGCGCAACTGCTCTCGCAATTCTACCACCTTACCGACGATGATTAAGGTGGGCGGGACCACTTCTCGCGTGGTGACCAGTTCCGGCAAGTCCTGCAAGGTGCCGGTGAGCACCTGCTGCTCAGGGGTGGTGCCGCGCATGATTAACGCCGTGGGGGTATTCGCTTCCAGCCCATGGCCGATGAGTTGGCGACAAATCTCGGCGCAGCCGGCCAGTCCCATGTAGAACACCAGAGTCTGATTGGGGTGTGCCAGCATCTCCCAGTTCAGATTGACGCTGCCGTCCTTGAGGTGGCCGGTGACAAAGATACAGGCTTGCGCATGATCGCGGTGCGTCAGCGGGATGCCGGCGTAACTGGCGCAGCCGTTGGCGGCGGTGATGCCGGGGACGATCTGAAACGGGATGCCTTCCTCCATTAAGGTGGCGATTTCCTCGCCGCCGCGCCCGAACACCAGCGGGTCGCCGCCTTTCAGCCGCAACACCCGTTTGCCTTCGCGGGCCAGCCGCACCAGCAAGGCGTTGATCGACTCCTGCGCGATGGTATGACGGTCGCGCTCCTTGCCGGCATAGATTTTCTCGACGTCCTGACGCAGCAGCGCCATGATTGGATCGCTGACCAGACGGTCGTAGACCACCACATCGGCCTGTCGGATTAGCCGCTGTGCGCGGAAGGTCAGCAGGTCCGGATCACCGGGGCCTGCGCCGACAAGATACACCTCGCCCGCGCTGGGGATGGCACCGCGATCAATGGCGGCACCGAGTTCGGCCTGCGCCTCGGTTTCGCGCCCGTCCAGTACTTGCTCGGCGATCGGTCCGGTTAGCGCGGCTTCCCAGAAACGGCGGCGCGAGCGGCGCTCGCTGAAGGCTTCGCGCACACGCGAACGGGAGTTCTCGACCAAGGTCGCCAGCCGCCCGAATGCGCCGGGGATGAAACTTTCGAGTTGGTCGCGCAACAGCCGTCCCAGCATAGGGGAGGCACCGCCTGTGCAAATGGCGATCTGAATGGGGGCACGGTGAATGACGGAGGGCATCAGCACGTCACCGGAACTGGCCTGATGCGCGGCGTTGACCAGCACGCCGCGTTCGCGCGCCAGCTGGGTCAGGCGCTGGTTGAGTTCAGCATTATCGCTGGCGATGACCAGCAGGAACGCCTCATTGAGATCGTCGTCTTCCGCTGCTCGTGCGAGATATTCGAGATGACCGTCATCGGCGTGCGCCGTGATGTCTTCGGTGGCTTCGGGCGCGATCACGCGCACTTGTGCGCCGGCACCCAGCAGCGCTTCGATCTTGCGCTGGGCGACCAGACCTGCGCCGATCACCACGCAGAGGCGATCGCGGACGTCAACGAACAGGGCAAGCGAATCCATGGCGACAATCAGATAGAGTAAAATTCCTTCAGCTCATCTTAAGCAGGAAAACACCTTTATGGACTCCTTTCGCCTAGTTGCCATTGCCATCGGTCTCGCCATTATTGGCTCGGCCGTGTGGATGGCGCTTACCTGAAACGGTCTGCCCTAACTGTTTGATGAAGTCGGCGGGCCGCGCGGCGGTCATGCGCCGGCGGTGGGCTTGTCGTTGCGCAAGCCCCATAGCAAACCCACGACGCCCAGCGTGATGGCGGTGTCGGCCACATTGAAAGTCGGCCACTGCCAGCCTTGATAGTGCAACACAATGAAATCCGCGACTGCACCGGTGTGCAGGCGATCGAACAGATTGCCGGCCGCGCCGCCCAAAACCAATGCGACTGAGACCACCGGAAGTCGAGGGGTGGCCTCCATGCGGTGCAGCCAGACGGCGAGCCACGCCATGATGGCGATGCTGACGACCGACAGCAGCGGGCGCTGCCAGCCGCCGGCGTCGTGCAGCAGACTGAAAGCGGCACCGGTGTTGTAGGTGCGCTGAAAGGCGAGAAACGGCAGCAGAGTCCAGGTTTCCTGCATCGGCAGGCTGCGTTCGATGAGGGCTTTGCTGAACTGATCCAGTACCAGCGTCGCGCCGGCGATGGGGGCGGCAAGCCGCCAGGTATCAGACATAAAAGCGCTGCTCACCGTTGCCTTCCACATTGTTATGACAGCGAGAGCACAACTCCGGGTGCCCGTCGATCGTGCTGACGCTTTCGCAGTGATGCCAGCAGCGGGTGCACTTGGGATGTTCTGAGGCGCGCACCTGAATGTCTGTCTCCTTGTTGTCTGCCGCGGCGTCCACCTCTGCGCTGGAGCAGATGAACAGGAAGTGCAATTCATGGCCAAGTTTGTTGAGCATGGTGCCGGTATTCGTGTCTGTAGTCAGTTTCACGTCAGCATCCAGTCCGGCACCAATCTTGTCGTCCTGGCGCAGTTGTTCGAGTTTCTCATTGACGCGATCGCGCACCTCCAGCAGGATCGCCCACTCCTTATCGCTGATGACCGGCACGTCGCATTGCCAGGGGCTGAGGTCAAACCATTCGCACAAATGCACTGAGTCTTCGCGCGGGCCGGGGATGTGCTCGTAGATCTCATCCGCGGTGAACGGACAGGCGGGTGCCAGCCAGCGCGACAGCGCCTCGGCCAATACGTACATGACGGTTTGCGCACTGCGTCGCGCCGGGTGCGTGTCCGGCAGTGTGTAAGTGCGATCTTTGGTGACATCCAGATACAGGGAGCCCAGTTCTGTGACACAAAAGTTATGCAATCGCTGGATGACGCGGTGGAACTGGTAGCGCTGATAGTTTCCTCGAATGCTCTCATCTTCTTCCGTGATACGGCGCAGCATCCATTGATCAAGCGCGACCATGTCTTCGGGCGGTACGGTGTGGGTGGCGGGATCGAAGTCATGCAGGCTGGAGAGCAGATAGCGCGCGGTATTGCGAATGCGGCGGTAGGCCTCGGAGGTGTGGCTGAGGATCTCATCCGATACCGCCATCTCGCCGCTGGTGTCGGTGGAGGCGACCCACAGGCGCAGCACGTCGGCTCCCATCTTGTCGATGACTTTCTGCGGCAGGATCACATTGCCGCGGGACTTTGACATCTTGTGGCCCTTCGCGTCGACCACGAATCCGTGAGTCAACACGCCTGTGTAAGGCGCGGCACCGTCGTTGAGGGCGACCGAAGTCAGCAGTGAAGACTGGAACCAGCCGCGGTGTTGGTCGGAGCCTTCCAGATACAGTTCGGCCTGAATCCCGTCGCCGTATTCGGGGGTCAGCACGGTGCGGTGCGTGACGCCGGAATCAAACCAGACGTCCAGCGTGTCGGAAGACTTGACCCATTCATTGGCATCGTCACCGAGGAGTTCGGCGGGGTCCAGATCGGACCAGGCGTCAATACCGTCTTCTTCAATGCGTTCGGCGACTCGCTCAATCAGGGCCGGAGAGTCCGGGTGTAGTCGGCCGTCGTCGCGATGCGTGAACACGGCGATCGGCACGCCCCAGTTGCGCTGGCGGCTGATGCACCAGTCGGGCCGCCCTTCCACCATGCCGCGGATGCGCTCGCGTCCCCAGTCAGGATGCCAGGTGACGTGCATGGTCGCTTCCAGCGCCTGATCGCGCAGTTCGTGTGTCTTCATATCAATGAACCATTGCGGCGCAGAGCGAAACAGCAGCGGGGTGTGGTGACGCCAGCAGTGCGGGTAACTGTGTTCGTAAGCCTCATGCGCGAGCAGATGGCCGCTGGTTTGGAGCGTCTCCAGGATGCGAGTGTTGGCATCCTTGGTGGGAAGGTCGCCGACGATGGGGGTGTCGTGCAGAAAATGTCCGTCCACGTCGACCGGGCAGTGCACCGGGAGATCAAACTTCAGGCCGATGGCGTGGTCATCCGGGCCGTGTGCGGGCGCGGTGTGTACGCAGCCGGTGCCGTCTTCAGCGGTGACGTGCGTCCCGACAATAACCGGCACGGTCTTGTCCAGAAATGGGTGATGCAGCATGACTCCGGACAGTTGCGCACCGGTGACTGTAGCGTTGCTTGCGGCTTGCGCGCCAGTGCGCGCGGCGAAGGATTCCTGCAGGTCTGCGGCGATGACCAGGTGGCGGCCGTCGTGTTGAGTGAGGGTGTATTTCAGTTCCGGGTGCAGGCAGACCGCTTCGTTGGCGAGCAATGTCCATGGCGTAGTGGTCCAGATCACTACAGAAATAGCGGTATCTGCAGACAGCCCGAAATGCTCCGCCAGCGCCCCATCCGCGGCATCGAAGCGCACGTCAATCGCGGGTGACGTATAGGGTTCATACTCCACTTCGGCTTCCGCCAGCGCCGAGTGGCAGTCGGCGCACCAGTAGACCGGTTTGGTGCCGCGTGTGAGGTAGCCTTTCTCAAGCAACTGGCCCAAAGCCCGGACAATGCCGGCCTCAGTGGCCGGTGCCATGGTCAGATACGGATCATCCCATTGTCCGAGCACGCCCATGCGGATAAACTCCTCGCGCTGCAGATCGATCTGTTCGGTGGCGTATTCCCGGCAGGCGGCGCGAAAGGCGCGGCCGTCGGCGCGTTGCTCGCGGGACAGATTCTTCTCAACTTGCAATTCGATCGGCAGGCCGTGGCAGTCCCAGCCAGGCCGATAAGGGGCATCGAAGCCGTCAAGATTGCGGGCGCGCACGATAATGTCCTTGAGTGTTTTGTTGACGGCGTGGCCCATGTGCAGAGCGCCGTTGGCGTACGGCGGGCCGTCATGCAGTAAAAACCGTTCTCTGCCGGCGCGCGCTTCGCGTAGCCGTGCATACAGATCAAGTTCCTGCCACTTCTCAAGGCGTTCGGGTTCGCGCACGGCAAGATTGCCGCGCATCGCGAACTCGGTGCGTGGCAAATTCAGGGTGTCGCGGTAGGGATTAGGCGGCATCGGCGAAATAGGCTCTGGCATCGTCGATGTCGCGGGCGATCTGTTTGCGCAGGTGCTGGACGGATGAAAATTTTTCCTCGGCGCGCAGGCGGCGACAAAACTCCACGGTGAATCGCTTTCCGTACAGATCTCCGGCAAAGTCTAGCAGATGAACTTCAATAACAAGGCGTGTGCCATCGACCGTGGGACGGACTCCGACATTGGCGACTGCAGGGTATTCCTGATCTGCGCTATGCGCCAGCACCGCGAACACGCCTCGCACCGGTGGTATATGTGGGAAATCAAGATTGGCGGTCGGGAAGCCGATTTCGCGCCCGCGGGCGTCACCGCGAATGACTGTTGCACTGATGGCGTAAGGATGACCAAGCAGATCCACGGCCAGATCAATGTCTCCGGCACTTAAGGCTTCGCGGATTCGGGTGCTGCTGATGCGCAGTTGGTTTCCAGCATCGTCGGCGTGGTCGATCGTGGTGGTGAGTTCGAACTCGAAGCTGTAATTTCCGGACTCTTTTATTAGCAGTCCTACATCACCTTCGCGACCGCGCCCGAACCGAAAATCCTCACCTACCGTCAAGTAGCGCGTATTCAGTTGGCCCCACAGAAAATTCCGTATGAATTCATGAGCGCTTATATTGGAGAGCATATCATTGAACGGGAGGACGGCGATGTTATCCAGTTGTGGGCAGTGCGTGTCAATCAGTTGGGCCTTGTCCTCCAGTGCGCTGATGCGTGGCGGCGCATTATTGCCAAAAAAGAACTCTTGCGGAGAAGGCTCGAAACTCAGCAACAGGGATTGCAGCCCGCGTTCCTTTGCGGTGGCAGTGAGTTGTTGCAGCACTGCCTGATGGCCGCGGTGGAGGCCGTCGTAATTACCGATGGTGACCGCGCGCGGGAACGGCCTGAGGTCCATAAGGGATTGCACCCGGTGGTATCCGGGGCAATCGTCAGGCAACAGGCTCATCGTGACTGGAAGTGGAGATCGCGCGGAACTGGTGCGGGCGGATTCCCATGGCAAGCAGGGAGACCAGATAGAGGACGGAGCCCAAGGCGATCAAAAAGAGCAAATGCAGCAGGCGTTCCCAGAAGGGCCAAGCGGCCCACTCGCTGGTGGATGGGATCAGCAAAAACAGGATGCTGCCCATGATAATGCAGGCAAGACCCGCTTGGAGGGTTAGGCGGCTTGTCTGACGCGCGACGCGGTAGTGTCCGCGTGTGCGTAGTCCTTTGTAGAGAAGAGCGGCGTTGAGGTAGGCGGCCAGCGCGGTCGCCATTGCCAGTCCGGTATGCGCGCCGGGTTCGTCGGTCGCCAGCCAGCCGAGTACGAATACGCCTGTCAGCACCATATTGGCCAGCATGGCGATGACGCCGATTTTGACCGGGGTGCGGGTGTCCTGATGGGCGAAGAAGCCGGGCGCGAAGACTTTGATCATGATGTAAGCGGGCAGGCCGAGTGCGAAGGCGGCCAGTGACAAGCCGGCCATTTGCGTGTCAAACATCGAAAATTCGCGGTACTGCAGCAGTGTAATCAGAATCGGCTCGGCCAGCAATACCAGACCCACGGTTGAAGGCAGCGCCACTATCAGCCCGACGCGCACGCCCCACTCAATGCTTTCTTGAAATCCCTCGGTGTCATCATGCTCGCGGCATTGCGCGAGTTTCGGCAGCAGCACCGTACCCATGGAGACACCGAACAATGCGAGCGGTAATTCCACAAAACGGTCTGAAAGGTATAGCCAACTGATGCTGCCGACGGCGAGGAATGAAGCGACCAGCGTGTCGAACAGCAGATTGATTTGCACCACGGAGGAGCCGAACAAAGCAGGCAGCATGAGTTTGGCGATGCGCCGAAATCCGCTGTGCTGCCAGTCCCAGCGCGGGCGCGGTAGCAGACCATGGCGAATCAGTGCTGGTAGTTGCACGGCCAACTGCAGAACGCCGGCGGCAAATACGCCCCAAGCCAAGGCGTAGACGGGTTGCTCCATCATCGGTGCGAGCCACATCACGGCCGCGATCATGGAGAGGTTGAGTACGGCCGGGGTCAGGGCCGGCAGCGCGAAGCGGCCGATGGCATTCAGCATGCCCCAAGCCATGGCGGTCAGCGAGATAAACAGTACATACGGGAATGTGATCTGCAGCAGATCCACGGCCATGTCAGCGCGCGGGTCATTGTCGAGTGAGAAGCCTGGCGCGAAAATCAAAATCAATACCGGTGCTGCCAAGATGCCGATGGTGGTGATGACGAGCAGCACGACGGCTAAAGCGCCGGAAGTCGCGTCAATCAGTGAGCGCAGTTGCTCCGGGCGTTTCTCGCGGTATTCCGTGAATACGGGCACGAAGGCTTGTGAGAAGGCACCTTCCGCAGACAGGCGGCGCAGGAAGTTTGGAATGCGAAAGGCGACAATGAAGGCGTCCAGCGCACCGTGGGCGTTGCTGATGAAGATGAAAATGGCCGCGTCACGGGCATAGCCCAGCACGCGCGACAGCGCAGTCATTACGGCGGTGGTTGCCAAGGCGCGGAATAAACGGATCATCCCCGGGGGCTTCTGTGGGAGCGAAAAGGCGACGGATCGCCGGTGACTTGGAAGTTCAGTGCGGCTTCGATTGAAGGATTCGAAGGGGTTCAATTATAAGGCTCAGGAAGAAATGTTGTCGAAACGAGTACTTGCATTACACAATGCAACTAGGATCAAGACTCCCGTAATATAATTGCCTTTCCTAGACTCCAAAAGCGTTCAGCAACCGCCTGGTTTTATGAAGGTTCACGAAACCAAACTCATTAAATTTCTTAAACAAAGACGAACCTGCACAATTCTCGATTCCTATCTACCAGCGCAAGTATAGTTGGGGAAAGCCGGAATGCAAACAACTTTGGGATGACATTCGGAGAGCGGGTTCCAATCCTATGCGGCAACTCATTTCACTGGTTATATAGTCTATATAGACCCAGGCCTTAATACAAGGCGGGTTAGCCGAATTGGTAGTAATTGATGGTCAGCAGCGTTTGACGACCTGATGCTTTTACTTGAAGCACTTGGGCGACACATTGAAAATTAAAGATTATGGAGCAGTAGTGGGAAAAGGGTTTTCTGCTAACGATATTCGCAGCAAATACTTAAAAATAGGGAATTATATACAATGTTATCCATAAGGTATCTCGTGGCGAGAAAGTGATTGCGGGCACCCCTCTAACTGCACATCAAATTTAAGGGATGGGAGTATTTTACTTTCTGCGTTATGCACACGGAATGATACCTGCCAACCACGATCCATGGTCATTATTGCCGTTGTCTTACTTCTTGGTTTCATTGAGATTTCAACTATCCTTTTAGGCATGGGAATCCGGCTACCCCATTGCAGATTTCCGCTCATATTAAATGACTGGATTGAGATATGACCGTTTTCTTTAATAATCTTGTAAAAATCGTGCCTACCAAGTAAATATCGCAACATCTTTTCCGGGTCGGCATTTTCTTCTATTTCCCTGATAAAAGCATTCAGAAGAGGTATATAGACTCCCTCATGTTTATCGTCTAGGTCGCGCCACAACTGACCTGTTTTCTTTTGCAACTTGTGGAAAACAGGCAATACTGCTTCCCAGTACTTTGTAGTGCAATGCTGACCATACCAAATTTCCCCGAAATCTAACTGGTCTGATAAACGGGGGTGCTTAAGTGCCTTGTGCCGATGTTTTGCTGATATGCCAATAATTGTCTCTGGTGTGTATATGAGAATATCCCGAACATCCCCAGACTGACCCGTGCTGTCCGCTTGCAACTCTATCCGTCGAGCATCCAATAAGCGAGAGTCATGTGTGCGTAGGAAAACCACGGCCTCGCCTGCCGCACGATCAATACGGCGGCGGTCATTGTTGTTAAGCAAGTCGTATGAATTTTGGGACTTGTTCCCCGCCCCATTTACTACTAGATTGATCTCGTTATTCAAGACATCTACAAATTGACGGGCTAACCCATACTCCCAAGCCTTGCCGCTTTCAGTCTGAGTTATCTTCTTCATATTAGAGATTGACGATAAGAACTTCCTTTGATTGTTTGTCGCCGGACATTCCATAATTCCAAGATGGTGTAAGTATATCGTATTGGCTATACATCTGTCTGATTTTTTTGCTGTCGTTGTAACTCATTATCCAGCCATTTCTCTGCTTCAATTCTTCTGCAAGTTCCTCGTGGTTAAATCCTTCATGCATATCGCCGCGGTCGCCGTATAACTTTTCACCATTAGCATAGGGAGGGTCAAGGTAGAGTAATTTTTCAGAATGACGCTTGATTGTGTCTTTGTAATCAGCATAACGCACATTCAAGTTGCGGGCGCGGAAATCGCGCAATCTCTCTATCGCACTGGGTGTAAAACGAGGATGCCCCGGAGACATCCCACCAGATAGCGTAGTACCAGAAAAAGACGATCGATTCAGCACATAAAAAACGGCCGCTCTATCTAGCGCATCTGTAATATCTTCATAACCCTTCTGCAAATTGTAGAACTTTGTCTTTGTTAGGGGGTGATAAACACGGACGTGCTCGGCAAGTAAAACAGGACTGTTTTTCGCGTGTCGCCAGAAATTCACAAGTGGCTCAAAAGCATCTGCTCCATAAACCTTTATTCCGTCTGCGGCACAAGACAACTCAACACTGCCCCCTCCTAAAAATGGTGCAGCTATCTTGTCTGTTCCCTCTGGAATGTATGCCTTGATCGTCTCGACTGCTCGGAACTTCCCACCGGGATAACGGAGAGGAGATTTTGCGCTGTGCGGCAAGCGTGGTGTCGATACAACACGAGATAGTGCAGGTTCAAATCCTCCTGCCAACCCCGGAATTACACTCGGAGTTCTCATCGCACTAATTCGGTATAGTGGAGTTCAGTTCCTGTGCCGCCTGTTACCGTGTGCTCTATCTTCGCAAGAGTTCCCTGTTTCCGCATATTATGCCGTGTTAAAAACTCATCAATGTAGCGGTGCAAGTGCTTCTGTGACATTGAATGATGAGTGCCATAGCGTCCACGCTTCAATAGCGCCCAGAAGGACTCAATGCCGTTGGTATGCGCCATATCACGCACATACTCTCCAACGCTATGGCACACTGCGCTATGATCAAAATCAACCATGCCAAGATAACTCCTGTAGTCATCAGTATAAACTACTTTCCCCCCTTCGTGGCCTCCCGGACAAATCCCTGCAACTCGTTGTTGTCAGTGTGTTGCACATGACGCGCTTGAACTTTTCCACCTCGCCGAGTATGTGTGCCGACAACAGCAGCTTTCCCAACAGCACCGCGTCCAGCACGAAGTTTCTTGTTGGAGTGCTTGTTCTTCTTCTTTCCCCCAATGTATGTTTCATCAACTTCTACTGGGCCAGTGATCAAACCACCCATCTGCTCCCATGCTTTGCGAATGCGGTGTGCTAGAAACCATGCTGATGTTTGTTGTGCCATAATCGTGTTGGTTCGCACACTGAAATGTTGTCTGCATGAGCGACAACGGAATGGCTGGGGCTTGCGGTTTCTAGTCTCGGCTATATTCTCACTGCTACACTTGGGGCAAACTGGCTCCTCTCTCCACCGCAACTCAATCAAATATCTTTCGGCGGTTTGTTCGTTAGGGATTCGTTGCAGAAACTACGCACATGCTGATTTCGTTATTCGGCTTGTATGTGTCGGTCTTTTTAGGCATGGGTTAACTCCGTTGTATGGCTAACATTGCTACCATACTATGAAGCAGATTTCAAGCTCGGTTGGTTAGCATTGTATATAGTTCCCTAAAAATAGATGGCCGTACCAAACTTCTTTTGAATCAGGTAGATGAAGGCAGTCTGACTGCTATATTGATAAATCGAGAGTTTCCCCAGGGGGTCAGACCGAATTAGCGAAAATTTTGAGTACTTTGATCAGGAAATTAGGGAACTTGATGCCACTGAATTGAGAGAACTTTGTGGCGGGTTAAGAAAACTTATAGTTATTAGTGTCGGTGTTGGGCCGGGGGACGATAATCCTCAAAGAATCTTTGGAAGTATGAACGCAAAAGGACTAGAGCTGACGCAGGCTGACAAGATTCTCAATTTTATCCTCATGGATTTAGAACTGGGCAAGCAAGAGGAATTATATGAAGATTACTGGCTAAAAATGGAACAAGAGTTTGGGCAAGAAGAATATAGAGAAAGGTTTGATATGCTTATCTCCCCAAACTCCCGCAGAATATACGGCTTGCTAATGGTGAAAATTTTGTCTATATAAGCCATCAGGGCATCAGTCTCGGATAAGTTACGGGGCTACCGCTTATTATGCGGACAGGTTATTGCGCCTACCCCCCGGTACTCTCACTTTATCATGCTCCCAAGGCGCGTCCGTGAATACAAATGCGGCGCTTTAGATGCCGCCAGAAGATCAAAACAAAGCCTGTCTAAAATGCCTGGCAACAGTATTTGCAGGCAAATACTGGCACCCCACAATAAATGCACAGCCTAGTGCGCTGTGCTAAAATTCATCGCGCAAATTGAAGGTGTCGCGGGAGCAATCCACGATGCCGGGGATGCGCCACCGTAAAGGCCATGCCGATTCACCGGATTCTCGCCGTTCAGTGCGCCATAACCCTGCTGCTTGTGGCGGGGATTTTTTATGATCGTGCCGGCGGAATTTCGGCTCTGCTGGGTGCCGCGCTGTGCGTCGGTCCCAATGCGGCTTCTGCCGCCGTGCTGTTTCGCTCGCACCGCGCGCGGGATCTGCGCGAAGAGCAGCGCCGACTGCATGTTTCTTGGGCGGTGCGCTGGTTGCTGGCGTTGATCGGCTTTGGGCTGGTCATGGCGTTGTATCCCGGACTGCGACCTTTGCCTCTGTTTGCGGCGTACGCCGTGACTCTGGCGGCACCTTTGACAGTCAATTGGATGAGCACACGCAAAGTGACACGGAGATTTTGGCCACAGGCCGGATAGTGCGATGGCGGCGGAATACGCAACCGGTTCGGAGTACATTAAGCATCACTTGGTGAACTTGACCTATGGTCGGCATCCCGACGGCAGTTGGGGCTTCGCCGAGACCGGGCTTGAAGCCAAGGAAATGGGCTTTTGGGCCATCCACGTCGACTCGATGGCGTGGGCGATCGGTCTGGGACTCATATTTGTTGGTCTGTTCGCGAGCGCTGCGCGCCGCGCGCACGCCGGAATACCTGGCGGATTTCAGAATTTCGTTGAACAAATCGTCGAGTTCATCGACAACACAGTACGGGATTCCTTCAAGCACAGCAACAAAATGATCGCCCCACTCGCGCTATGTTCCTTCATCTGGATCTTTCTGATGAACCTGATGGACTTGGTGCCGGTGGACTGGGTGCCGTACCTGTTCTATTTCCTGGGCGTGGAGTACATGAAGATCGTGCCGACCACCGACCCGAACATCACCATGGGCATGTCGCTGTCTATCTTTGCTCTGATGCTGTACTACAGTTTCCGGCGCAAGGGGGTGGGTGGCTTTCTCGGCGAACTGACCCTGCACCCGTTTTCCGCCAAGAACATTTTCGTCAAGATACTGCTGATTCCGGTCAATTTGTTTCTGGAGTCGGTGGCGCTTCTGGCGAAGCCGGTGTCGCACGGCCTGCGTCTGTTCGGCAACCTTTACGCGGGCGAGATGATTTTCATTCTGATCGCGCTGCTGCCGTTGTGGGCGCAGTGGACCTTATCCGTCCCGTGGGCGATCTTTCACGTCCTCGTGATTACCCTGCAGGCATTTATTTTCATGGTGTTGACGGTGGTTTACCTCAGCATGGCGCACGATACGGCGCACTAACGGATTTTTAATTTCAACTTTCACTCTGGAGAAACTTCATGGATCCTATTGTTCAAGGTCTGGTTTACGTCGCTGGCGGTCTGATGATGGGCCTGGGTGCCTTAGGCGCCGCTATCGGCATTGGCAACCTGGGCGGCAAATACATGGAAGGCATCGCCCGGCAACCGGAACTCATTCCGATGCTGCGCACCCAGATGTTCATCGTGCTGGGTCTGGTCGACGCAGTGCCGATGATCGCCGTCGGTATTGCCTTCTACCTGATTTTCGCTGTCGCCGGTTAATCCCGCTGAGTGCGTAACTCATGAACATCAATCTCACCATCATCGGTCAGGCGATATCGTTCGCGATTTTCGTCTGGTTCTGCATGCGTTTCGTATGGCCGCCGGTGATCAACGCACTGGAGGCGCGCAAGAAGCGCATTGCGGACGGCTTGGCGGCTGCCGAAGCGGCCGCGGCCGATCGCGAGCGTGCCGCACAAGAGGCGACGCAGACCACGGGCGAGGCACGCGAGGAGGCCACGCGCATTCTGGCGCAAGCCGAGCGCCGCGCCGATGAGATTGTCGCCGAAGCCAAACAGGAAGCCGAAGCCGTTGCTGAGCGCACCACGGCGCGTGCGCAAGCCGAGATAGAACAGCAGGAACAGCAGGCGCGCGAGCGGCTGCGTTCGGAAGTGTCGACGCTGGCCGTCGCAGGCGCTGAAGCGGTGTTGCGTCGTGAAGTGGACGCGGACGCGCATGCGCAGGCGTTAGAAGAGGTCGCGGGACGACTGTGAGCGCCATCACCACAGCCCGGCCTTATGCCCGCGCGGTGTTTGCGCACGCCCGGGAGCATGACGCGCTGGGCGGGTTGTCGGACATGCTGCGTCTGGCGGCGGATCTGGTGGAAGAGCCGCGGCTGCAGACCTTGCTGAAAGACCCCCGACTGACGCGCGAGCGGCGCGTGGACATGATGCTGGCCTTGGGCGCTGAGCGTTTCGATGCCGCCATGCAACAGTTTCTGCGCGTACTTGGTGAGCGCGACCGTCTGCTGGTGCTGCCCCAGATACTGGAGCAATTCGAGGCATTACGCGCGGATCAGGAACAACGCCTGAGCGCGGAGGTCATCAGCGCAATGGAACTTGACGAGACCCAGCAGGAGCGCATCCGCTCCGAGTTGGCGGAGCGCACCGGGCGCACCGTCGAGTTGGTCTCGCAACTTGACGAACAACTGCTGGGCGGTGCGGTGATCCGCGCTGGCGACCGGGTGCTGGATGCCTCTCTTCAGGGGCGCTTGCAACGGCTCGCGCAAAGCCTGGCCTAAATCAATTGGAATATCGGAGTAAGACCGAATGTCTGCCTTAAACCCGACAGAAATATCAGAACTGATCAAACAGCGGATTGCCGAATTTGATGTGGCTCCGCAAGCGGCCAGCGAAGGCACCGTGGTGATGGTCACCGACGGCATCCTGCGCATTCATGGTCTGCAGGACGTCATGTCCGGCGAGATGATCGCCTTGCCGGGCGACAGTTACGCCATCGCGCTGAATCTGGAGCGTGACTCGGTGGGCGCTGTGGTGCTCGGCGATTATCGCCATATCAGCGAAGGCGACACCGCGCGCTGCACCGGACGCATTCTCGAAGTCCCCGTAGGCCGGGAACTACTCGGGCGGGTGGTCAACTCGCTGGGTGAGCCGATTGACGGCAAGGGCGCGCTGGACTGTAAGGATCGCTCGCCGATTGAGAAAATCGCCCCCGGTGTGATCGAGCGCCAGTCGGTCAGCCAGCCGGTACAGACCGGACTGAAGTCCATTGACGCCATGGTGCCGATCGGTCGCGGTCAGCGCGAACTGATCATCGGTGACCGCCAGACCGGCAAGACCGCGCTGGCGATTGACACCATCATCAATCAGAAGGGCGCGGACCTGACCTGCATTTATGTGGCGATCGGGCAGAAAGCCTCCTCCATCGCTGGCGTGGTCAGCAAACTTGAAGAGCACGGTGCGCTGGAGCACACCATTGTGGTTGCCGCCTCCGCATCAGAATCCGCCGCGATGCAATACATCGCGCCTTACGCCGGTTGCGCCATGGGCGAGTTCTTCCGCGACCGCGGTGAAGACGCACTGATCATCTATGACGATCTGACCAAGCAGGCATGGGCCTATCGCCAGGTCTCCCTGCTGCTGCGTCGCCCGCCGGGCCGCGAAGCCTATCCGGGTGATGTGTTCTACCTGCACTCGCGACTGTTGGAACGCGCCTCGCGTGTGAACGCGAAGTACGTCGAGGATCTGACCGACGGTGAGGTGACCGGACGCACCGGCAGTCTGACCGCCTTGCCGGTGATTGAAACTCAGGCCGGTGACGTCTCGGCATTCGTGCCGACCAATGTGATCTCGATTACGGACGGCCAGATCTTCCTGCAAACGGACTTGTTCAACGCGGGCTTTCGCCCGGCCATCAACGCCGGCCTGTCGGTCTCGCGCGTCGGTGGTGCCGCGCAGACCCCCCTGATCAAGAAGTTGGGAGGCGGTGTGCGTCTGGCGCTGGCGCAGTACCGCGAACTCGCGGCCTTCTCGCAGTTCGCCTCTGATCTGGACGAGCAGACGCGCAAGCAGTTGGAGCGTGGTGAGCGGGTCATGGAGTTGATGAAGCAGGCGCAATACCGCCCGATGAACATCGCGGACATGGCGCTGTCATTGTTCGCGGTCAACGAAGGCTGGCTTGATGAAGTGGCAGTGGACAAGGTGCGCGCTTTCGAGGCGGCCTTGCACAGTTACGCAAACGCCGAGCATGCCGAGTTCCTGCAAGAGCTGAACGAATCCGGTGCCTACGACGACGGCATCAAGGAACGTTTCGGGGAAATCCTCAAGACCTTCACCGAGACGCAGAGCTACTAAGCGAACGGGATCGAACGGGCAGCATCATGGCGGGCGAGAAAGAAATTCGCGGCAAGATCGAGAGTATTCGCAATACTCAGAAGATCACCAAGGCGATGGAGATGGTGGCCGCCAGCAAGATGCGCCGCGCCCAGGATCGCATGGCAGCGACGCGCCCTTACGCTGAACGAATCCGTCAGGTGATCGGCAATCTGGCGCATGCGCGATCAGAGTATCGCCATCCGTTTCTGGAGGCGCGCGAGGAAGTGCGCAGTGTCGGCTACATTGTCATGTCGACTGACCGTGGCCTGTGCGGTGGCCTCAACGTCAATCTGTTCAAAGCGGTGGTGCGTGAGATTCATGAATGGCGCGAGAAGGACGTGTCGGTGCGTCTGTGCATCCTCGGTGCCAAGGGCATGGCCTACTTCAAGCGATTGCGTGATGTGGAGATCGTGGCGCAAGCGGCGCATCTCGGCGACGCGCCGAAACTCGAAGAGATCATCGGCCAGGTCAAGATCATGCTGGACGACTTCACCAATGGTGAGACCGATCGCGTGTATGTGGCGGAGAACAGTTTCGTCAACACCATGTCGCAGTCGCCGCGCATCCAGCCGCTGTTGCCGACTCCGCCGAACGAAGTTGAGGACATGGATTACTACTGGGACTATCTGTATGAGCCGGATGCCCGCGACGTGCTCGACAGCCTGCTGACGCGCTACATTGAATCGCAGGTGTATCAGGGCGTGGTGGAGAACGTGGCCTGCGAGATGGCGGCACGCATGGTGGCCATGAAGAGCGCGTCGGACAACGCCGGAGATCTGATTGACGAGTTGCAGTTGATCTACAACAAGGCGCGGCAGGCGGCCATCACCCAGGAAATTTCAGAAATCGTCGGCGGCGCAGCCGCTGTCTAACAGGAATCATTCAACCAGGAGACCGAACGACTTATGAGCTCGGGACAAATCGTAGAAATCATTGGTGCCGTGGTGGACGTGGAATTCGAACCGTCCGCGGTGCCGCAGGTCTATGACGCGCTGGAAGTGCCAGCCGCGGACCTGACACTGGAAGTGCAGCAGCAGTTGGGCGACGGCGTGGTGCGCACCATCGCCATGGGGCCGTCCGACGGACTGCAGCGCGGCCTCGAAGTCGCCAATACTGGCGCGCCAATATCAGTGCCGGTAGGCACCGCGACACTCGGTCGCATCATGGATGTGCTGGGCAAGCCGGTTGATCACGCCGGCGCGGTCGAGTCCGAAACCCGCATGCCGATCCACCGCGCGGCACCGAGTTTCCAGGAGCAGTCCGGCAGTGGCGAGTTGCTGGAGACCGGCATCAAGGTCATCGACCTGCTGTGCCCGTTCGCCAAAGGCGGCAAGATTGGTCTGTTCGGCGGTGCCGGTGTCGGCAAGACCGTCAACATGATGGAACTAATCCGCAACATCGCCATTGAGCACAGCGGTTATTCGGTGTTTGCCGGCGTTGGTGAGCGCACCCGCGAGGGCAACGACTTCTACCACGAGATGCGCGAGTCTGACGTGCTCGACAAGGTGGCGCTGGTATACGGACAGATGAATGAGCCGCCGGGCAACCGCCTGCGTGTGGCGCTGACCGGTCTCACCATGGCGGAGTTCTTCCGTGATGAAGGCCGCGACGTGCTGATGTTCATCGACAACATTTATCGCTACACGCTGGCCGGTACGGAAGTGTCCGCGCTGCTCGGACGTATGCCGTCAGCGGTTGGCTACCAGCCGACGCTGGCTGAGGAGATGGGCATCCTGCAGGAGCGCATCACATCGACCGCGACCGGATCGATCACCTCCATTCAGGCCGTGTACGTGCCGGCGGATGACTTGACTGACCCGTCGCCGGCGACCACCTTTGCGCATCTGGACGCCACCGTGGTGCTGTCGCGCCAGGTCGCGGAGCTGGGCATTTATCCGGCAGTGGATCCGCTGGATTCCACCTCGCGGCAGTTGGACCCGCTGGTGATCGGCAACGATCACTACGACACCGCGCGTGCGGTGCAGAACACCTTGCAGCGCTACAAGGAGCTGAAAGACATCATCGCGATTCTGGGCATGGATGAGTTGTCGGAAGAAGACAAGCAGGTGGTAGCACGGGCACGCAAGATTCAGCGCTTCCTGTCGCAGCCGTTCTTTGTCGCCGAGGTATTCACCGGCACTGCTGGCAAGTATGTGGCGCTGAAAGACACCATCGCCGGTTTCCGCGGCATTGTGGATGGCGAGTACGACCATCTCCCGGAGCAGGCGTTCTACATGGTAGGCTCGATTGATGAAGTCGTGGAGAAAGGGAAGTCCCTGTGAGTGAGTCCTCCCCCACCCTGCGCGTTGAGATCGTCAGCGCGGAGCGCCAGATCTGGGAAGGTGAGGCGCATTCCGTGATTGCGCCGGCGCTGATGGGTGAGGTCGGGATCTTTCCCAGGCACACGCCATTAATCACCCGCCTGAAACCCGGTGAGATCCGGGTAGACGTGGTGGACGAGTCGGAAGAGCAGGTGTTCTACGTGTCCGGCGGCATGCTGGAAGTGCAGCCGCGTCAGGTGTTCGTGTTGTCAGACACGGCTATGCGCGGTGCGGATCTGGACGAGGCCAAGGCGGAAGAAGCGCACCGGCGCGCTGAACAGGCGCTCAAGGATCGTCAGGCCGATATGGATTCGGCGCGGGCGTTGGCGGATCTGGCGGAGGCCGCGGCGCAGTTGCGGATGATCCAGAAACTGCGCAAGACCGGCCGCGGCTGACGCACGGCTACAATATTTCGCGCCTTTATTCTGAGCGCGCCCCCATGACGATAGAAGCCATTATCCTCGCTGGAGGCAGCGGCAAGCGCATGCGGTTGCCGGTGCGCAAGCCCATGCTGGATTTGTTCGGCAAGCCCTTGCTGCAGCATGTGCTGGAAACCGCGGCCGGGGAGTCGGATCGTCGCCACGTTGTGCATGCGCCGGGTATGGAGGCGGATCTTGAGGCGCTGGCGCAAGCATCAGGACAGGAATTCACATGCCACGTACAGCCTGAACCGCGCGGTACCGCGGATGCGTTCGCGTGCGCTTTGGGCGCGTTGGTGGATGACGCCGTCGCCGTCGCTTTGTGCGCGGATATGCCGATGCTGTCGGCGAAGACGCTGGCTACCTTGCTCGAAGCCACGCCTCAGAGCGGTCTGGTGGTTCTGACGATGAAGAGTCTGTTGCCAAGCGATACGTGTGGCCGGCTTATTCGGGATGAGGACGATCAGGTGATCGCCATTCGCGAGCACGCGGACGCGAGCGACGAAGAGAAGATGATCATGGAGTCCAATACCGGGGTGCTGGCGGCGCGCGTGGCGGACTGGAAGCGCTGGGTTGCCAAATTGGATACGGACAACGCGCAAGGCGAGTTGTATTTGTCGGATTGCGTGGCGCAAGCCGTGGCTGAAGGTGCGCCGGTTGCCACCTGTGAAAGCATTTTGAGCGAGGCCAGAGGGATTAATACTGCAAATGATTACGCGGATATCGCAAGCAGTTGGCAGCATCGCGCACGCAGGCGTTTGAGAGATCAGGGCGTGTTCATGGATGATTCGGGTTCGGTGCAACTGTCGGCGTACACAGAAGTGGAGGAGGGCGCGGCGGTCTGGATCGGTCCAAATGTGATTTTCGAGGGCAAGGTTCGACTGGGCGAAGGCGTGCGAATCGGTGCGTGCACGGTGCTGCGGGATTGTGACATTGGCGCGGATGTCCGCATTGAACCCTTCAGCGTGATTGAGCGGGCGATTGTTGGGCGGCGCTGCCGGATCGGTCCGTTTGCGCGCATCCGACCAGAGACCGTGCTGGCCGAAGAAGTTCGGATTGGCAATTTCGTGGAAGTGAAGAAGTCTGAGATAGGTGCAGGCTCCAAAGTCAATCATCTGTCTTATGTGGGAGATACCCAAGTCGGACGTGATGTCAACATCGGCGCTGGCACCATCACCTGCAATTACGATGGCGCGGCCAAGCACCAGACCGTCATCGGCGATGATGTGTTCATTGGTTCGGGTACGCAACTGGTCGCACCGGTCACGGTAGAGGATGGCGCGACCATCGGGGCGGGTTCCACCATCACCAAGGACGCCCCCGCGGATGCGCTGACCTTGACGCGGGCCGAGCAGAAGACGGTGGATGGCTGGCGACGCCTAAAGAAGGAGTCCTGATGTGCGGCATTGTCGGCGCGGTCGCTCGCCAGAATATCGTCCCAATCCTGCTTGAGGGCTTGCAGCGGCTGGAATATCGCGGATATGACTCGGCCGGTGTGGCCGTCATTCAAAGCGACCAGTTAAACCGCCTGCGCTGCAACGGCAAGGTCGAGGAATTGTCGCGTCAGACTGACTCAGCCAAACTCGAAGGGGAAATCGGAATCGCGCATACTCGCTGGGCGACGCATGGCCCGGCGGAAGTACGCAACGCGCACCCGCATGTGGCGGGCGAAGACGGCCGCGTCGCGGTAGTACACAACGGCATTATTGAAAACCATAAAGAACTGCGCGAACAGCAACAGGCGCAGGGTGTGCAGCACGACTCGGACACCGACTCCGAAATCATGGCCTGCCAGATCGCGGCGCACTTGAATGGCAAGGCAGACTTGTTCGATGCCGTGTCACAGGCGGTCGGGGAACTAGAAGGGAGTTTCGCGCTGGTGGCGGCGGACAAACAGGACCCAAGCCGATTGGTCGGTGCGCGGCGCAATAGTCCTCTGGCGATCGGTCGCGGCGCGAAGGGCTGCTACCTGGCTTCTGACCCGCAGGCGCTGGTGTCCGTGGCTACCCATTACTGCCGACTGGAAAACGATGACATTGTGTCTGTCGCTGAGTCAGAGGTTGTGATCTGGAACAACGGGGCCGTGGTTGAGCGGGAATGGCAGGAGTTGCCGCCAGAGGATGCGGTGCTGGAACTGGGCGATTACGACCATCACATGCAGCGGGAGATTTTTGAGCAGCCAGATTGTGTGGCGCAGACGCTCGAAGGCCGCATTGAAACCGGGCGCGTGGACGACGGGATTCTGGGCCCGGACGCGGAGAAGATTTTGGACGCCACGAAGAGCGTGCAGATTGCCGCTTGCGGCACCAGTTATCACGCGGCGTTGGTGGCGCGGCATTGGCTGGAGCGCTATGGAGGGGTGCCTTGCCAGGTCGAGATCGCCAGTGAGTTTCGTTATCGCCAGCATGTACGGCGTCCCGACACCTTGTTCGTGGCAATCTCGCAATCAGGAGAGACGGCGGACACGCTGGCTGCGCTGGAAATGTCTAACGAAGATCCGGCCTATCACGCCAGTCTCGCGGTGTGCAATGTGGCGCACAGCACGATGGTGCGCGCAGCCGATCTGACATTACTGACGCACGCCGGCCCGGAAATCGGGGTGGCGTCCACCAAGGCATTTGTCACCCAGTTGGCGGCCTTGATGTTGCTGGTGTTGTTGCTGGGACGGCGGCATTCACTGACTCGTGAAGTGGAAGATGACCTGGTCGCCCAGTTGGCAAACCTGCCGACAAGAATGAGCCGCGTACTGGAACTGGATGCCGGAATTGCCGCCTTGTCGAAACAGTTCGCAGACAAGCAACATGCGCTGTTTCTGGGACGTGGGTCACACTATCCGATCGCCATGGAAGGGGCGCTGAAACTGAAAGAGATTTCCTACATTCATGCGGAGGCTTATGCTTCCGGTGAACTCAAGCATGGACCTTTGGCGTTGGTGGATGCGGAGATGCCGGTGGTGGCGGTCGCGCCGAACAACCGCCTGCTACAGAAACTCAAAAGCAATCTGGAGGAAGTTCGGGCGCGCGGCGGGAAGCTTTATGTGTTCGCGGATCGGACTGCGGGATTTGAGAGCGACGAGTTGATGGAGGTGTTTGAACTGGACGCGCCGGAGAATGCTGTGGCACCGATTCTGTTCACCATTCCGTTGCAGTTGCTGGCGTACCACTGCGCGAAGATTAAGGGAACCGATATTGATCAGCCGCGCAATTTGGCGAAGTCTGTAACAGTGGAGTAAAGAGTCTTTTCTCATTCTGCATGAGACAAGACTGCGGACATGTCAGATTACTACAAGAATTTAGTCGGAGTCATCCTCCAAACGTAATCGCATTTCTGTGAGTATTTCGCCCTGAAACAGCCAAAAATCAGAACCACGTACACCTGTCCAATCTTTTCCCCAAGACTCTTTCCCAACGTTTTCGCTCAAAATTTTCTTAGTGATTTGTGTAAGGAAATAGTCAGTGCCCTCGTAGCGGACTTTTCTGTCTTCCACAACGGTGGCAATCAGTGTCTCGTCATGCAGGAAAGTTAGTTCAGCCCCGACCGGGATATCAAGCATAGAGAAGGTGGTGATAGGCTTCCTTTTTACTTTCCGATGTAGCGAATCTTTCTCTTCCTGACTTTCAGCGATATCCTCTTGGGGGATCGCATATCTTATTGCCCACCCTTCGAGAAGGGTTTTGACTCTTTCGGGACTGATTCGGAAAAACTCCCGTTTAGGATTGATCCTATGGTCCCCCAGTCCAAAATGGAGCCGCCTTTCAACGTCTGATCCGCTCTCAACTTCGCCGCAGTAGTAACAGTGAAATGGAACAGGGACACCGGCATGCGAAGAAAGTGATTGTAATCGCTGCTCGATGTCTTCAGTCCGCCCGATTTTCACGAGGTCAGGGATTGTAGGGTTTGTCAATATGCATACGAAGTGAGGCATGTTTATCAGATGATTCATTAGTCAATGATCATCCCAAGGGGGGCAGATGTCAAGTTGCTTTTTGAAATTCCTCGTAGCGCATTTCTAGGCGATCTTGGTCGGGATAGTCTTTCTTCCGCTTAGGCAGATGTAGTCGCAGGCCGGAAAGTTCCTTCAGGGTCTCCATCACGGGGCCATCTTTAATCTCCAGCAGTTTTTCAGACACTTTCAATTCATAATCCGGTGTGATCCCCAAGAAATTCTGATCAAAAGCAGCGTGGTGAAGTTTTGACAGCGCAAGTCCGTTCTGAACAACAGGCTGACCAAAATCCGGGTCACGGTCGGGGATAATGTGAGCAGCATCCAGCAAATTCGGCATGGGCAACCCGGAAATAGCGCATCGTCCACTATATGCTGACACTACGACAGCGCGGAATTTTGCTTGGTGTAAGCGCTGCTCCACTGGGCGAAGAACATATTCACGATGTTGCTTGGGACTCAGTTCGCTTCCCGGGCCTATCTCAATTGGATTTGTAATACTGTCGCATAGCAAGCCTTGACAGTTGACACGAGCTTTCTGCGCCATGTCATCACAATGAGCGATGCGGGCAAGAAGGGGCATATATAGTTGAGGCGCGATCCCGCGGAAATAAACAACAAAGATATTGTGTTTATGGGCGTTGTGCAGGTGCTGGTTTTGAGCCTTTTTAATGCCTCCGCGCATATAGTCGTATGAGATCAGTCCATTGGGATCAAAAACTTCCTCCCGGCCCATTCTCTGATCGTCGTACCAAATCCTGCTTCCGGGCTTCTTGATCGAAGTGGTGATTGATAGCAGGAATTCCATGCCTTGCGGCCTATAAATACCTTGCTGTGGGTTTATTAGAGCGATGCGTTTCCCCTCAAACTGGAATTTCTGTAGGATCTGTTTACGGGTGACACATCCGTCTGGAGTACGTGGCAGTTCACACACGTGTCGGAAAGCCGCTTTGCGGATTCTTTGGCTGAGGGGGTTCTCGGACACAGTTGCTTTGGTTTGGATAAGTGCTGCCGTTTTATCCTACCAGGTTGCGTCGCTCCCATGACTTTCCATGCTTCATTTCCTTATTCACCCAATACCGCAGCCAGTGACTTGGCTGATGACGCAGGTGACCATAGCGGACTCTTTTGAGAGGGTTCCCATAGTGCCCATATAGGGACAGCATACAAACGCTCGTCAAACTGTTCGACAAACCGTCCGTCATATAGAGCACGACACCGGCCACGAAATCTTTTCCGGCCATCTTTTGAAGTTTGCGCAACCCGCGGAAGTCTTTTGGCGTGACTGTTTCTGATGCCTTGACCTCTACACCGGCAACTTCTGAATAACTACGTTGGATCACAAAATCCACCTTTGGGCCGTCATAGTGCAAGAAGTGAGAGAAGGAGTGTTCAGTGCTGCCGCACTTGTCGATTCCCAAAAGTTCGTGGAACACGAAGGTTTTCAGAAAGCGACCGAATATTTCTCTATCCCGATATAGCGTTGGCGCACTTAACTTCAACAGGGTGCACGCGAGACCTGTGTCGCAAAAGTGAAGCTCGAACTTTTTGGAAAGGCGGCCATGTCGTGTGTCCGAATCAGACAATCCTGTCTTGATATTGCGCCAAGCTGATAATGAAGCCAGGTGAAATGTGTGAATCAGGAGCCCCAAATAATGGTCTATCGTGCCGCGGTTCAAATTAAACTCTGATGCCAGACTGGCAATCTTAGGAGGCTGCGCTGTACGAGCTGCCATCATTTTTAGAAGTTGCGGCATGACGTTTAAGGCGTGGATGCTTGACAGTTCGCGCAACTCCCTCCGCACGACGGCTTCAACATAACCTTCAGCCCATTCCGTACGTTCCCGTTCAGAGGAAGCAGTGATCATTTCCGGGTACCCCCCCGGTGACAATCCTGTCGGCGAGGCTTTCTCCCATCCGTTCGCCTGTAGCGAAATCGAATTCTCCATTGAACAATGTATCAAGGAAGCCGGGGTGCCGCACCTTCAATTCGCCCTGAATCAGAGTCCCCATTGGGTGCATGGTCACCCGCCCGACAAAAGGCAGTTTTGGTGTAATCAGGATGTTGGCGGACCCAACAAAAATGAAACGCCCGGGAATACGATTTGCATCCACCATGCTTTTGATGGCGCATTGACAAGATGCGCTGACACCTACACAATGGGCGCACTGCCATTGCAGGTTTTCACATGAGTGAGGCGCGTACCCTGAAGCCGGAAGAGTACCGGGTCGAGACTGAACCGTATTACGAGCCGGTCGGTTCTGAGATCGACGTGTTCGAGTCCGCGTGGCGCAACCAGTTGCCGGTCCTGCTCAAAGGCCCGACCGGCTGCGGCAAGACCCGCTTCATGGAATACATGGCGTGGAAGTTGAAACGCCCGCTCATCACGGTGTCATGCCATGATGATTTAACCTCTTCAGACTTGGTCGGGCGCTATCTGATTGCGGGTGGTGAGACGGTCTGGGTGGATGGACCGCTGGCGCGTGCTGTGCGCTCTGGCAGCATTTGCTATCTGGATGAAGTGGTCGAGGCGCGCAAGGACACCACGGTGGTCATACATCCCTTGTGTGATGACCGGCGCGTACTGCCGATGGAGAAACACGGCGAATTGCTGGAGGCCCCCGATGAGTTCTGCATGGCGATTTCCTACAATCCGGGCTATCAGAGCGTCCTGAAGGATCTCAAGCAAAGCACCCGTCAGCGTTTTGTGGCGCTGGAATTTGATTATCCGCAAGCGGACACGGAGCGCAAGATCGTGGTGCAGGAGACGGACGTGGATGAGGAGGTTGCCCGATTGCTGGTGAAGTTCGCGGAAATGACCCGCAACCTGAAAGGCAACGGACTTGATGAAGGGGCTAGCACGCGCTTGCTGGTGCATGCCGGCAAGTTGATTCAGTCTGGCGTGGATCCGGTGGTGGCCTGTTCCAGCGCGGTATCGCAGGCGTTGACGGATGACCCGGAGATGCTGCAGGCGGTCAACGAATTGAGTTCCTCGGTGTTTTGAGTCCGCGGGTAAGTATTGACAGACGTAAATGATTGAACGATTGCGCGGCTGGTACGACTGGTTAGTACTGGACACTCCCTGGCTTCCGCTGCTGCTGCTGGCGCTTGTCGTCGGTGCGATGGGCACGCAGGTCACGGATTTTCGGCTGGACGCATCAGCCGACTCACTGCTGTTGGAGGACGACGAAGACCTCCGCTACTACCGAGACAAGGTGGCGAGCTACGGCGGTCAGGATTTTCTGATCATCACGTATCGGCCGCAGGGTCACCTGCTGGATGAGGACACGCTGGAGCATATAGAGGCTTTGCGTGAAGACTTGCTGGCGCTGGAAGCGATCGAGGATGTGATCACGATTCTGGACGTGCCGCTGCTCAATTCTCCGCCGATTGATTTTGCGGAACTGGGCTACATCAACCGAACCTTGCGGTATACGGATGTGGATCGGAAGCTGGCGTTTGACGAGTTCCGCACCAGCCCGTTCTATCAAAACATGCTGTCGAGCTCAGACGGCAAGACCACCGCGCTAATCGCATTTCTGCCAACCGATGAAGTGGCTGATGAATTACTGCGTGAGCGCACCGAGTTGCGTGATGCGCACCGCGCGGGCACGTTGGACGAAGAAGGGCAGCAACAACTGACTGAGGTGTCCAACCGCTACGCGGATCATCAGGCGGCCGCCTCCGAGCGGCGTACTGAAAACATTGCCGCGGTTCGCGCGATTCTGGATCGCCACCGCGACCACGCCCGCATCTTTCTCGGCGGCATCTCCATGATCGCCTCCGACATGATCGATTTCATTGATAACGATCTGAAGGTTTTCGGGACCACTGTGTTTGTGTTTCTGATTGGCATGCTGGCGGTGATCTTTCGGCGGCTTCGCTGGATCGTTCTGCCGCTGATGGGTTGCGCGGCCTCGGTGGTGTTAATGATGGGCTTGCTGTCGCTGTCGCGCTGGCCGGTGACGGTGATCTCCTCAAACTTCGTGTCGCTACTTTTGATCATCACCATGTCGATGACGATTCATCTGGTGGTGCGTTTTCGTGAACTGCAGGCACTGGAGCCGGAAGGCCGCCCGCGTGAACTGGTCGGGCGCGCGGTGCACTTCATGTTCACACCGATTCTCTACAGCGCGCTCACCACCATGGTGGCGTTCACTTCGCTGCTGGTTTCCGGCATTCGCCCGGTGATTGACTTCGGTTACATGATGACGGCGGGAATCGCCATGGCGCTGGCGGTGATTTTTCTGCTGTTCCCGGCGCTGGTCGCGCTGCTTCCTCGAGTACAAGGTGAAGAGCGCGACTTCACGCGCGGTGTCACACTGGCGTTTGCGCGCTTCACGGAACGTCGGCGCAAAAGCATTCTGGCGGCGGCGGCAGGGCTGGCCGTCTTCGGCGCGCTGGGCGCGAACCAACTGGACGTCGAGAACCGGTTCATTGATTACTTCGAGCCTGAGACGGAAATTCATCAGGGCATGCTGGAGATCGACCGCCACCTGGGCGGCACCACCACGCTGGATATTATTCTGGAGGCCGATCCCGATTGGCAGCCGGTCTTTGAAGATGAATTTGCCGAGGAGGATGATTTCTACGCCGAGTTTGGAGATGTGGAGGAAGAGCCGGAGAGTTACTGGTTCAACACATTGCGCTTGCAGGAATTGCGGCGCATCCATGACTGGCTGGAAGCGCAGCCGGAAACCGGCAAGGTTCTGTCTCTGGACACCATTATCCGCATGGCGGAAAGCGTCAACGATGGTGAGCCGTTGGACGATCTGAAGATCGGCCTGTTGCGCGAAGGGCTGTCGCATCTGGACGAAGACATGCAGGATGTTCTGGTGTCGCCTTATTTGTCGCAGGACGGCAATACACTGCGAATCCAGTTGCGCGTGATTGACTCGGATCCCGAATTGCGTCGCGCCGAGTTGCTGGAGCGCGTGGAGACATTCTTGCGCGAGGAAATGTCCTACGGCGAAGATCGTTTCCGGCTGAGCGGGCTGTTGGTGCTCTACAACAACATGCTGCAAAGTCTGTTCGCCTCACAGATCCAGACCATTGGCTTTGTCTTTCTGGCGATTCTGGGCATGTTTCTGGTGCTGTTTCGCTCATTGCGTCTGGCGCTGATCGCGATCTTGCCGAACATGCTGCCGGCGCTGCTGGTGCTGGGTGTGATGGGGTGGCTGGGTGTACCTCTGGACCTGATGACCATCACGATTGCGGCCATTAGTGTCGGGATCGCGGTGGACAACACCATTCATTACATTGTGCGGTTCCGCAGGGAGTTTCCTCAGGATCGGGATTATCTGGCCGCCATGCGTCGCTGCCACGGTAGCATTGGCCGCGCCATGTACTACACCTCGCTGACTATCGTGGTGGGCTTTTCGATTCTGATGCTGTCGAACTTCACGCCGACCTTTTACTTCGGCCTGTTCACCTCGTTCGCCATGCTGACCGCGCTGGTCGCGTCACTGGCCTTGTTGCCGGCGATGCTGCTGACCTTGCGTCCATTGGGTCGTTGACGCGGGCGTGTGCATTTTGAACTTCGTGCTCAAGGAAGATAGTGAGGGTGGCAGCTTGTCTGCGCGCTGGATGTGACCATTGATTATTTCCTCATTACCGTGGACGACCGCATCACAGTGACGACCGAAAGGCCTTTGGATTGCCAACCATACGGTCCACCAGATTGAGGAGGCGCTTCCCAAACTACGGTTCACACTGAGCGTGGATCATCAGGACGGTCCGTGGCGGACTTTGGGCCGACTGCGCTACTACGGCAAGCATTTCAACTATCACGCCAATCAATCAGCCTGAGTTCCCGCAGTCCGTGGATGCCCGTTTCCTGTTTGACGTGGATCCCTCGAAGAACGCTTATGCGTCAATTCTGGGTTCCGAATACCCGGGAAACTCCGTCGTTGATTTCAACGGCGGCTTCTACTACGCCAAGGCCACCTTTGAGTTTTGAGCCGACGCTGATCTAGTCGGTATCAGGGAAGGAGTAATAGCGCGCGTTGAGATACGTGCGCATTACGCTGATTTCCTCGTCATTCCAGGACAATGGCACGCCGCGTTGGCAATGATCAATGCGTGCGTGCAACTGTTTTAAATCGCGCACCAGTCCGCGATCACTGCGATAAAGTACCGCGCCCTCGCCGCCGGTGATGCGCGCATGACAGCCAGCGCAGTGGCTCTGATGTAAACTCTCCGCATCAAACCCGGACGCTCCGGGTGACAACAGCAGCGCTGCGAGCAATATTCCGCACTTAGCTATGCCTTCCGAACACAACTTGATCTGGCTGGACCTGGAGATGACCGGGCTGGACCCGGATTCAGATCGTATTCTGGAGATCGCCACAGTGGTTACGGATTCAGAGCTGCGCCCGCTTGCGACCGGCCCGGAACTGGTCATTCATCAGTCGCGGGAATGTCTGGACGCCATGGATGAATGGAATCAGCGCCAGCATGGCGGCTCCGGCCTGATCGAGGCGGTGCTGCAGTCGCAGTGCAGTGAGACGGATGCGCAGCAGCAAACCCTGGAGTTTCTGCGCCAGCATGTCCCCGCTGGTGCCTCGCCGATGTGTGGCAACAGCATTTGCATGGATCGGCGTTTTCTGGTGCGCTGGATGCCGGAGTTGGCGCAATATTTTCATTATCGCAACCTTGATGTCAGTACGCTCAAGGAGCTGACGCACCGCTGGGCCCCAGCGCTGGCGGAGGCCATGCCGCCGAAAGGACAGTCGCATCGAGCGTTGCAGGACATTGAAGATTCAATTCGCGAACTGGAGTATTACCGCCGGCATTTTATGGCTTCGGCTTACGCCGGCAATTCCTGAGACGTCTTCTCAGGGTGCAGCACTGTGTCTTGCGGGGTCGCTCGTGTTTCATCCTTGCCGGGGAAATCCAGCGTGTAATGCAGTCCACGGCTTTCGTGCCGTGCCAATGCGCAGCGGATAATCAATTCCGCGATCTGGGCCAGATTGCGCAGTTCAATCAAATCGCGTGTGACCCGGAAGTCCCGGTAGTACTCATCGATTTCTTCTTGCAGCATGGTGCAGCGGCGTTGCGCGCGCTCCAACCGTTTGGTGGTGCGCACAATGCCGACGTAATCCCACATAAACCGGCGCAGTTCGTCCCAGTTGTGTGATACCACCACCTCTTCATCAGAGTCCGACACCTGACTCTCGTCCCATGGCACAACTTCGGGCGGAGGGGTCGCTGTATCCAGAGCCGCATTGATATGGTGGCTGGCGGCATGACCGAACACCAGGCATTCCAGCAGGGAGTTGCTGGCCATGCGGTTGGCACCATGCAGTCCGGTATGCGCAATCTCTCCGATGGCGTACAGCCCCGGGAGATCGGTGCAGCCGTCCAGATCGGTGACTACGCCGCCACAGGTGTAATGGGCAGCCGGCACCACCGGGATCGGCTGGCGGGTAATGTCAATGTCGTATTCCAGACAGCGCGCGTACGCATTGGGGAATGATTGCCGGATGGTCGCGGAGGGCTCATGGCTGATGTCCAGATGCACGTAATCCAGTCCCAGCCGCTTCATTTCATAGTCGATGGCACGGGCCACGATGTCGCGTGGTGCCAGAGCGCCGCGTTCATCGAAGCGGTGCATGAACTCATCGCCGCTGGGTAGCCGCAGCCGCGCGCCTTCGCCGCGCAGCGCCTCCGTCACCAGAAACGAACGGGCCCGATGGTCGTACAGGCAGGTCGGGTGAAACTGAATGAATTCCATGTTGGCGACGCGTACGCCAGCGCGCCAGGCCATGGCCAGACCATCGCCGGAGGAGGTATCCGGGTTGGAGGTGTAGAGGTAGACCTTGCTGCAGCCGCCGGTGGCCAGCACCACGCAACGGGCACGAAAGGTGTCAATCGAGCCGGTATGGGTGTTTTTGCCATAAAACCCGACACAGCGACGTTCTCCGGCCTGTTCCGAGACAATCAGATCAATCGCAATGCGGTGGCTCATCAGTCGGATATTGGAGCGCTGGGCGACCTGGGCCAGCAGCGATTCCTGGATACTGCGTCCGGTGTGGTCGGCGACGTGCGCGACCCGGCGCTGCGTATGTCCGCCTTCTTTGGTCAGGTGCAGTTGCCCGGATGGCGGATAAGGTGTGAAGTCGACGCCTTGACGTTGCAGCCAGTGGATCATGTCGCGGCCCCGGTCGGCGACATGCTGCACCACCGCTTTCTGGCACAAACCATCTCCGGAATCCAGAGTGTCCGCGACATGCGTCTCAATACTGTCGGAGTCGCCGAGCACCGCGGCAATGCCGCCTTGCGCGTACGCGGTGGAACTCTCGAACGGGTTTTCCTTGCACAAAACGGTGATGCGCAAGGAGGGATCCAGTTCAAGCGCAGTGCACAGACCAGCAGCACCCGCTCCCAAAATCAGAACA
This sequence comes from uncultured candidatus Poriferisulfidus sp., assembly GCA_965199755.1. Lineage (GTDB taxonomy): Bacteria > Pseudomonadota > Gammaproteobacteria > Poriferisulfidales > Poriferisulfidaceae > Poriferisulfidus. The sequence goes on from CBDASZ010000001.1 coordinate 238,628, forward strand.
TCAGTGTCGTACATGAGGCAAATTATGTCCCAAAACCCGCAAGTGGACAATCACCCTGTGCTGGTAGGGCGCATTCGGTGCGTGCCTGATGCGGTCGCGGCACGCAAACCTTTATAATGTGAGCGACCCTCTGGGAACTTGCATGACTAGTTCGGGTCTTACCTCAAGATGCGACGAACAAGGCAGTCAGAGAACGGCCAGACTAATGAGCGACAAGAGTGACCGGGTACTGGTTCGCCGCGCCAAAGCCGGAGAGATCAATGCCTTTGATGTATTGGTCGAAAAATACCAAAATCGCATCCTGCACCTGGCGGCGCGCTATGTCTCCGATCAGGCCGCAGTGCACGACATTGCTCAGGAAACCTTTATCAGCGCGTGGCGCGGTCTGGGCGGTTTCCATGGTCGCAGCCAGTTTTACACCTGGCTGTTCCGCATCGCCGTCAACACCTCCAAGAATTATCTGGCGAAGCAGCGCCGCAGAAAAGAGCAGCCGCTTCCGGGAGACGAGGAAGACGGGCCATCCTTGGAGGAGTCGCTGCCGGATTACAGCACGCCCCTGCAGGAGGTGGAAGCGGCCGATATTGAAGCGGCAGTGAACAAAGCCATCTCTGAATTGTCAGAAGAATTGCGCGTCGCTATCACGCTGCGGGAATTGGAATTGATGAGTTACGACGAAATCGCCTACATCATGAAGTGCCCGGTGGGTACTGTGCGGTCACGGATTTTCCGGGCGCGCGAGGTGATTGATGAGAAAATTCGACCTCTGCTGGAAGCATGAGATTCGAGGAGGAAGCCCCCATGAAGGAAATGCCTGAAAAAGAAATGCCAGACGAGTGGATTTCCGCATATCTGGACGATGAAATGTCGCCGCTGCAGCGCCATCGTGGCGTGCAGGAATTATGCCGCGACCAGGACGCACGTGATCGCCTCGGACGCTACCAGTTGATCGGCGACGCCATTCGCTACGATTTGCCGGAACATCTGGAGCCGCGCTTCGCAATGCAGATGCGCGATGCGGTGAAAGCGGAGGTGGCGCAGTCGCATGAACCGCCGCACTGGAGTATTGAGCGCTTCTTCTACTGGATTTTGCATCCGGGCCCGAAAGTGGCGTTCGCCAGCGTCGCCGCCGTCGCACTGATGGTAGGGCTGTGGGGAATGGCCGGATTGCTGGAGGAAAGCAAGCAGATGACGGCGTACACCACTACCATCGTGGAGCCGGAACTGGTGCACAGTAAAGATGTCATCAAGGAACATCATCGCGCCGTACAGTTGTATCTGGCAACGCATGCCGAATACGCCGCGCCGCAGGCGATGTTGCCGTACCTGCAATTGGTGGACTATGGAGACTAAGGTCCTGTACGCGGGACTGCTCGGGATCGCTCTGGCGATGCCGGCGGCGGCCGATGAAGCTCTGGTCGCATGGGTGGAGCGGGCGCAAGAGGCATCGCAACGCGCCAACTATAGCGGCACACTGGCCTTGATGCGCGGCGAGAAATTGCGCGTGCTGGAAGTCCGTCAAGGCTTTGACGGCGAACGCCGCATGCGCTACCTGCGCTCGGTGTCCGGCCCGCAAATCGAATTCTTGAGATTGGGCACCGCCAGCCGCGTGGTGTACCCAACCCACAAACTGGTGATTCAGGGTGTTGGGGCCGGCGGGCCTGCCGGCGCGGTTCTGGCGCGACTCGATGAGAGCATGCAACACGTGCCGGAGCACTACGAACTGCACGACCAAGGCGTCGAGCAGGTGGCCGGGCGCAACTGCCGCCACGTGCGTTTTATGCCGCGCGATCACTATCGCTATGGCTGTGATTTGTGCGTCGATCAACTGTCCGGTTTGTTGCTGCAGGCGCGCGTGCTGTCGCCGGAGGGTGAGATGCTGGAGCAGTTCTCGTTTACGTCCATGGAACTGCATGAGGCGTTTTCAGACTTTTCCTCCGAAAGTTTCAAGTTGCGAACCGACATGAGAGGCTTTGCGCGCAAACAGTTGCCGCATGACGCGCAGCCGGCCAGCGCGCAATGGCAGGTGCAGGAGATGCCGCCAGGCTTTGCGGTTCGCCAGACCATGGCGCGCAAGCGAGGCGAGGACGAGCAGCCGATGCTGCACATGGTAGTGTCGGACGCGCTGTCCCGGGTGTCAGTGTTCATCGAAGGCGTGCCTGTGCACCTTCCGATCAGCCGGGCGCGGGAGCACTTCATTCGCCACGCGCATCACGGCTATATGACGACGCGCGACGGTTATCTCATCACTGTAGTTGGCAATGCGCCCTTCGAGACGGTGCGAATGATCGCGGACTCCCTGAGGCGGAATCCATGAATACCAGGCGGGTGTCTCATGCCCGCGGCACGCGACTCCTGGTAGCAGGATTCGCGGGAACCTTTCTGGCGCTCTCGGCGACTTCCGCGACAGCGCGGGATCTGCCGGATTTCAGCGAGCTGATTGAGAGGCACGCGCCAGTGGTGGTCAACATCACCACGTTTGAAGCCGCCAAGGATTCACAGAAAAGCGAGCGCGCGCAGCCAGATAATCTGCCAGAGGATATGCCGGACTTCTTTCGGAGATTCTTCGAGCAGATGCCGAACCAGCCCCGGTCGCCGCGCCCGCGTTCAGGTACCGGATCAGGACTAATCTACTCGGAAGACGGCTACATAGTGACCAACCACCACGTGGTGGACGGCGCGGACAAAGTCATTGTCAAATTAAGCGATCGGCGTGAGTTCACCGCCGAACGAGTGGGGTCCGATCCACGCAGCGATCTGGCCCTGCTGAAGATTGACGCCAGTGGCCTCCCCACAGCGCGGCTCGGCAACTCGGAACAGTTGAAAGTCGGACAGTGGGTGTTGGCGATCGGCTCGCCGTTTGGATTCGAGCATTCAGCCACGGTGGGCATTGTCAGCGCCAAGGGCCGCAGCCTGCCGAGCGAAAACTACATCCCGTTTATCCAGACCGACGTGGCCATCAATCCGGGCAATTCCGGCGGGCCGCTGTTTGACCTGGACGGCAATGTGGTGGGCATCAACGCGCAGATCTACACCCGCACCGGCGGTTTCATGGGCCTGTCTTTTGCGATCCCGATCGATATTGTGTCGGAGGTAATCGCACAGATCCGTGCGGAAGGGCGCGTCGCGCGCGGCTGGCTCGGCGTATACATTCAGGAAATCACGCGCGATCTGGCCCAATCCTTTGGTATGGACCACCCGATGGGCGCGCTGGTCTCTTCCATTACAGAAGACAGCCCCGCGGCGGATTCCGACCTTGAGGTCGGTGACATTATTGTCGAGTTCGAAGGGCGCGAGGTAGAAAGTTCCAATACCTTGCCGCCAATGGTGGGGCAGACCCAGCCGGGCAAGGAAGTCACCCTGAAAGTGTTGCGTGGCGGTGAGTACAAGAACATTAAAGTGACGCTTGGCGAATTGCCGGATAGCGAGCAGGGGATGGCGGCACCGGGATCTGATGATGAGGACAGCGATGCCCTCGATGACCTGGGCATGACGCTGGGCGAATTGACCGCCGAAGAGCGCAAACGCTTTGAGGATGGCGGCGTGCGGGTGCGGGAAGTCACCGGAGACCCGGCGCGTTCCGCAGGCATTTTGCGCGGCGATGTCATCCAGATGTTTGCCGGCAAGAAGATCGAGAATCTGGAGGGTTTTCGTGCCGCGGTCAAGGACATGGAAATCGACCGTCCGCAACCGGTTCTGGTGTTGCGATCGCAGGGACCGCGCTGGCTGGCGCTGCCACCGACCCCTGAGTCATCTGACGAATAGATCGTGCCTGAAACGTCTGCGCAAAGTCGCATTCGCAACTTTGCCATCATCGCCCACATCGATCACGGAAAGTCTACGCTGGCGGACCGCTTCATCGAGTTGTGTGGCGCGGTGTCCGCGCGCGAGATGAGCAGCCAGGTGCTGGACGACATGGAGTTGGAGCGGGAACGCGGCATCACTATCAAGGCGCGCAGCGTCGCGCTGGACTATCAGGCTGAAGATGGCGAGAGCTACCGGCTGAATCTGATTGACACCCCCGGCCACGTTGACTTCTCTTATGAGGTGTCGCGCTCGCTCGCTGCATGTGAGGGAGGATTGCTGGTGGTCGATGCCTCACAGGGTGTGGAAGCGCAGACTTTGGCGAATTGCTACAGTGCGCTGGAACAGGACCTCGTGATTGTTCCAGTGCTCAACAAAATGGATCTACCGCAGGCGGATGCCGAGCGCGTGTGCGGGGAGATTGAAGAGATTATCGGGCTGCCGGCCGATGACGCCATTGCGATCAGCGCCAAAACAGGCGAGGGAGTCCCGGGTGTTCTGGAACGTCTGGTGCAGGAGATTCCGCCGCCGCAGGGCGATCCCGACGGGCCTCTGCAGGCATTGATTATCGATTCCTGGTTCGACAGCTACATTGGCGTGGTGTCTTTGGTGCGCGTGTTCTCAGGACGCCTCAAGGCCGGCGCTCGCGTGACCGTCATGTCCACCGGGCAGAGTTATCGTGTGGAATCGCTGGGTTGGTACGCCCCGCAGGCGCACAAAACCGACGAACTGCAATGCGGACAGGTCGGGTTCGTGGTGGCTGGAATCCGGGATATTGAGGGCGCTCCGGTGGGCGACACATTGACGCATGATCGGCGCGGCGCGGAGGAGGCGCTGGCCGGCTTTCAAGTGGTGCAGCCGAAAGTGTTCGCGGGGCTGTTTCCGGTCAATTCGGATGATTATGAGCAGTTGCGCGACGCACTGGGCAAACTGCGGCTCAATGACGCGGCGTTCAGTTACGAGCCGGAGACCTCAAAAGCACTGGGCTTCGGATTTCGCTGCGGCTTTCTGGGACTGCTGCACATGGAAATCGTGCAGGAGCGTCTGGAGCGGGAGTATCGGTTGAACCTGCTGTCGACGGCACCGACCGTGGCGTGCCAGGTGGAACGGGCGGACGGCGAGGTGCTGGAGACCGGTAATCCGAGCCAGTTGCCGGAGTCGCATGAAATTGCCGAGATTCGAGAACCTTATATTGAGGCCAACATTCTCGTACCGCAGGATCATGTCGGCGCGGTCATCACCTTGTGCGAGGAACGGCGCGGCCGGCAGAAACGCCTGCACTACGTTCACAATCAGGTGAGCCTGATGTACCATTTGCCATTGTCCGAGACCGTAACGGACTTCTATGACCGGCTGAAGTCAGTCAGCCGCGGTTATGCATCTTTTGACTATCAGTTATCGCACTTCGAGGCGGCACCGCTGGTGCGGCTGGATCTGTTGATTAATGGCGAGCGCGTAGATGCATTATCAGTAATTGTACATCAGTCCCGCGCCATGGCGCTTGGGCGAGACCTGACGCAGCGCATGAAAGACCTGATTCCGCGACAGATGTTTGACGTCGCTATCCAGGCGGCGATCGGATCACGCATTATCGCGCGCACCACTACCAAGGCTCTGCGCAAGAACGTGACGGCCAAATGCTATGGCGGCGACGTGACGCGCAAGCGCAAATTGCTGGAGAAACAGAAGGCCGGCAAGAAACGAATGAAGCGCGTCGGCAATGTGGACATTCCACAGGAAGCGTTTATGGCTATTCTGAAGACCGACTCATGAAGTGGCTTGCAGGTACGGCGCTGGCGCTGCTGTTGGCGCAGTCGGCGGTCGCGCAGATTCTGACGGTAACCATGCTGGGCACCGGTACGCCGCGCCCGGACGCTGAACGCTTCAGCGCTGCGGTACTGGTGGAGACCTCCGAGGGAGATCAATTGCTGTTTGACGCAGGTCGCGGCGCCGTATTGCGGATGCAGCAGTTGGCGATGTCGACCGATGAGTTGGATCATATCTTCATCACGCACTTGCATTTCGACCATGTAGTGGGACTCGACGATGTGTGGTTGGTGGCGCGGCTGTGGCAGCGCAAGGAACCGTTGCCGGTGTCTGGCCCGACCGGTACGCAAGTGTTGACCGAGCATTTGAGGCAGGCGTATATACGCGACCATGAGGTGCGATACCGTCAAAGTGGCCTGCCGCTGGAGACGGGAGATCTGGCAGGCGCGGATATTGAGCCGGGGGTGATTTATACGCGAGGCGACTTGCGCGTGACCGCGTTTGCAGTTGATCACGGGCACGCCAAGCCGGCATTCGGTTATCGGGTGGATTATGGAGAGCACAGCGTGGTGATTTCTGGCGATACGACATATTCGGAGAATCTGCTGCGTCATGCGCAGGATGCGGATGTGCTTATCCATGAAGTGGCGATGGCGAGTGAGAAGATTCTGGCGCAGAATCCGCGCCTGCAAAAAGTCATGGCCTATCACAGCACGCCACAGCAGGTCGCAAAAGTCCTGAGTAAAACTCAGCCGCGGCTGGCGCTGCTGACGCATATGCTGCGTTACGGAGTGAGTGAAGGTCAAGTACTGCAGGCGGTTCAAGAGGGGTATTCGGGGGATGTACGGCTCGGACAAGACCTGATGGCTGTGGATATTGGTGAGTTCGTGTATGTGTATCAGCGTCGCTGACGTGGGCGTGCGGTGTAGAATGTGAGGGGTTTATCTTTAGGGCACCAAAATGGGTTGGGAAGACAAAGGCAACGACGACGTCTACAGTGACGAAGAAATTGAAGCGCGGCTGAAAGAGGAATTGCCGGAGTGGTATCTCGAATCCGGCTGGATCCGTCGCAAATACCGCACGGAAAGCTGGAAGGGCACGCTAATGGCGGTCACCACGATCGGACATTTGGCCGAACAGGCGTGGCATCATCCGGATCTGACTGTCTCTTATGCGTTTTTGATCGTGAAGTTGACCACGCACTCACAGAAAGGGGTCACCAACCGGGATTTCGAGCTCGCCGCGCGCATTGAAGAGACCTTGATGTGGCGTCCTTCGGAAGGTTCGGCGCTGGAGGGTACGCCCTCAGACCCCCGGTTTGCCTATATTCGCCACAGCGAGTGATCAAAGGGCGCCGTCAGGACGCTCCAAATAACCACGCAGGTGCTCGCGCACCTCTTCCAGTCCGGTCTTGGTACGCGCCGAGACCAGATCGGCGGGGACGCCGCATTCCTGTTGCACCGCACGCTGTGCCTGCATAGCCTTGCTCCGCGACAACTTGTCAGCCTTGTTGAGCAGAAGATGCACGGGCAATTCTTGGCTGGCGCACCACTCCAGCAGCAGCTGGTCGCTGTCGCGCAGAGGGCGGCGGATGTCCATAATCAGCATGAGGCGCATCAGGCTTTGCCGATGCGTCAGATAGCCTTCGACCATCTTTTCCCAGCCCGCGCGCGCATCGCGCGACACTTTCGCAAACCCGTAGCCTGGCAAATCCACCAGCCGTTTCCCTTCCTCAATCTCGAAGAAATGCAGCAAACGCGTACGGCCCGGATCAGAACTGGTGCGTGCGATGCCGCGTCGCTCGCACAGGGCATTGATCAGGCTGGACTTGCCAACATTTGAGCGACCGGCGAACGCGACCTCCGCGCCGTGATCCGGCGGGCAGTCTCGCAGTCGGGGGTGGCCGGACATATAGGTGATCCGGCGCAGATCCAGGCTCATGCTTATCCTGTGGATTGGGTGGGGGGTGTCCCATTTTAAGGGCAGCTTGGCATTCCCGTCTCGCACGTGCACTGTTTCGTTCTAGCACCTCAAAAGATCGGTTTGCGAGCGGTACGCTGTATAATTGTCCGCTCATTCAGGACGGTCTACACCTGCTTTTCTGACTCATGGCACCGCGTCACGTTTTCGTGCTGTTCGCACTTGGCATGTTGCCGGGTTCTTTGGCCGTTGCCGAAGGAGACCCTGTCAAGGGTCAGGAACTTTCGGTGACCTGCGCCGCCTGTCATGGGCCTGAGGGTAAAAGTATCAACCCGGAATGGCCAAGTCTGGCGGGCCAAAGCGCGTACTACATGATCACCCAGTTGAACCGCTTCAAGTCTGGAGAGCGTTACCATGAGATCATGGGCCCACAGGCAATGTTGCTGTCAGAACAGGACATTCATGATGTGTCGGTGTACTACTCGATGCAGACACCGAAGATCGGGACTGCTCAGGGCGACGAGAAAACTCTCGAACTTGGGGAACTCATCTACCGGGGAGGGCTGGTGTCGCGCAACTTGCCGGCTTGTATGTCCTGTCATGGTCCGAGTGGCTCCGGGAATGATCCGGCAGGGTTTCCGATGCTGTCCGGCCAGCATGCGAACTACACGATCCAGCAACTGAAGATTTTCCGCGAGGGGTATCGTCCGCACAAGGATCACACCCGCCAGAATCCCATGATGAACTCAATCGCTGCAGACATGACGGATGCGGAAATTGAAGCGGTTGCGCACTACATTTCAGGCTTGTATTGATGCTGCGCACTCGCCGCTGGATGCTGCCGCTTTGCGGTCTGTTCGCGGTCTCAATCGTCATGGCGCAAGAGGAAGCGCCATCCGCGGAGGAAGCCTCCGCATCGGAAGTGGTGTACGAAGCGGGGACACACTACACTGTCGTTGACGGCCTGCCGTCGCCAGACACACCGGAAGGCAAGACCGAGTTGGTGGAGTTCTTTTGGTATGGCTGTCCGCATTGTTTCAGGCTGGAGCCGTTGCTAAACGAATGGCTTGAGGAACGCGCCGACACCGTGCATCTGACTTTGGTGCCGGCGGTGTTCAGTGCCCGTTGGGCGATAGGGGCGCGGTTGTATTACACGCTGGCGGAGATGGATCGCCTTGACCTGCATACCACGGTATTTCATCTGGTGCACGAGCAGGGCCGCCCGCTCAAGAGCAGCGAAGGTATCGCCCGAATGCTCGGTACCTTTGACGTGGATGCGGCCGAGTTCAGCAAAATCTATAGGTCCCAGGCGGTGACAGACCGGCTGGAAGCGGAAGCCAAGGAACTTCCGAAGCGCTATGGCATCAACGGCGTACCGGCGCTGGTGGTCGGTGGGCGCTACATGATCAGCACCCGCAATGCTTCTTCGTATCAGGAACTGCTGAATATCGCGGACTATCTGATCCGCAAGGCCCCCTGAAACCCCCTGCACAAAGAAATCAGGCGGAAGCATCGCTTCCGCCTGTCTTTTGGTGTTAGGTGGCTTCGGTACAAGAGCGGGTAACTTTGACCGAAGCCTTATCGCGAGTTGGCAGGGGAACCAACTGCGACGTTGACTGTATCTCGAAGTGGCGCTTATTGTACCCTACCTGATGTCCAAGTGTTATTCGGGTCAGACCGAGAGAATTTCCGACGTGCCAGATCCAGATATTCAGGAATTTGAGTCCATGATTGAGCGGGTCTTGCAAGAGATCCCGGTGGAATTTTCCATACACATAAAGTCGGTGATCATTCAGGTAGAGGATCTGCCGGATGAGGAAATCTGCCAAGAGATGGAACTTGACAGCCCGATGGAATTGCTCGGTCTGTACCAAGGCATCAGTCTGGAGCAGAAGTCAGTCGAAGACCTGCCTGAGGATCTTGACCATGTCTACCTGTATCGCCTGCCGCTGCTCGACTACTGGCGCGAGCAGGGAGGAGAACTGGAAGATCACGTGCGTGAAACCCTGCTGCACGAACTCGGCCATCACTTCGGATTCTCGGACGCCGACATGGAGCGCATTTGCGCACAAGCGCGCCCGCGCAGTTGATTAATGCGGCGCTAGTGCGCCTGATCCCAGTTGTCCGCCCAGCGCGCTTCGACTTTGACGGGCACCTCCAGTGTGGTCGCCCGTTCCATACGCTCGCAGACGCCCTTCGTGATTTCTTCAGCGTGATTCTGCGGCACCTCCAGAACCAGTTCGTCATGAACTTGCAGGACCAGAGCGCAATCCGGGTGTTCCTCTTTCAGCCAGCGGTGCACGTCGATCATCGCCCGTTTGATGATGTCGGCGGCGGTGCCCTGCATCGGGGCGTTGATGGCAAAGCGTTCTGCGTGGCGGCGCTGATTGAAGTTGCGTGACTGGATCGCGTCGACGTGCAGTCGCCGACCGTAGATTGTCTCCACGTAACCCTGCTCTTTCGCCTGCTGCTTGATGCTGTCCATGTAGTCCTTGACCTTCGGATAGCGCGAGAAATAAGTCTCGATGTAGCGGTCAGCGTCTTCTCTGGAAATATGCAACTGTCGGGCCAGTCCAAAAGAGCCCATTCCGTACATCAGCCCGAAATTGATCGCTTTCGCAGCGCGGCGCTGCTCCGCGCTGACCGCATCGTGCGGCGTCCCGAACACTTCCGCCGCGGTGGACTGATGGATGTCCGCCCCTTCAGAGAAGGCCCGGCACAAAGTGGGGTCATGTGAAATGTGCGCCATGATGCGCAACTCGATTTGCGAATAGTCCGCGGCAATCAGTACGCAGCCTTCAGGAGCGGAGAATGCTTGGCGAATGCGCCGGCCTGCCGGCGTGCGAATCGGGATGTTTTGCAGATTGGGATCGGACGAAGACAGTCTTCCGGTGTCCGTCCCGGCCTGGTGGAAGGAGGTGTGCACACGACCGGTGTCGGGGTTGATCATCTGCGGCAATTTTCTCATGTAGGTGTTGAGCAATTTGAACCGCTCCCGGTAGTTCAGAATGATCTGCGGCAATTTGTCTTCCCCAGCCAGTTCGGTGAGCACTTCCTCGTCCACCGAATAAGAGCCGCCGCGGGTTTTCTTGACCGGCTTCAGGTTGCGTTCCTCGAACAGGATCTGCTGCAGGTCTTTGGTAGAACTGAGGTTGAACGGGTGTCCGCATTCGCGGATCGCCTCCTCTTTGATTCCCGTCAGCTCGCGGGTTAATTCCTCGGCATGCTCCTGCAGCAGCGCGGTGTCAATGGCGACGCCATGGCGCTCCATGTCGGTTAGCACCAGTGACAGCGGCAACTCCATGTTCTGGTAGATTTCCCGCGCGGCCGATTCCGCCTCAAGTTGCGGCCAGAAGTACTGATGCAGCCGTAGGCTCATGTCGGCATCCTCAGCAGCATAAGCCGTGGCTTTCTCAATCGCGACCTGATCGAAGCGCAATTGCGTCTTGCCGCGGCCGCGCTCGGTGACGGTTTCAAACGAAGTGGGCTCCTCATTCAGATAAAGGCGGGCCAGATCCTCAAGACTGTGGCGGTTGTTGGCGGAAGCCTTGATGACATGCGATTCCAGCATGCTGTCGTGAAACGGCCCGGCCAGTTCCATGCCGTGTCGGCGCAGGACCGTGCGATCATATTTCAGGTGATGTCCGAGTTTAGTCAGTTCGGGATCCTTCAGTACCGGCTCCAGATGTTGCATGACCTGTTCCAGTTCCAGCTGCCGTGGATCGCGGCCCAGATTCTGTGCCGGATTGGCTTCAAACAAAGGGACATTTTTCTCAACGACGTCATCGCATTTGGTGTGGCCGATAGGGATGTAGGCCGCTTCAGCGGCATCAACGGCCAGTGAAAGACCCACCAGAGTCGCGCGTTGCGGGTCCAGACTGGTGGTCTCGGTTCGGACGGCGAAGGTGCCGGTCTTGCGAATACGGGTGATCCATTTCTTCAACTCGGATTCCGTCAGGATGGGGGTGTACGCGCTTTGGCTGCCTTTGCCGAAAGCCGCGCTGCTGTCGGCGGTGGAGTTTTGCGCGTTGCTCGTACGCAGATTTTTCAGGAAGGTTTGGAAATTAAATCTCTCGTATAACTCGGCCAGACGCTCGTGGTCGGTTTCTTGCGGACGCAGGGCGTCGACACCCATCTCCAGTTCCACGTCGCACTTGATCGTGGTCAACTGGCGATAAAGCGGCAACCGATCTATATTGGCGCGCAAGTATTCGCCAACTTTTCCGGTGATTTCGTCCGCGTGCGTGATCAGATTATCCAGCGTTTCGTATTTTTGCAGCCAGTTTGCGGCAGTCTTGGCTCCGACCTTGGGGATGCCCGGAATATTGTCAGCAGCATCTCCCGCCAGTGCAAGGTAGTCCACGATCTGATCCGGGCGCAGAGAAAACTTCTGCTTCACACCTTCAGCGTCCCAGGGATCGTGCGTACTGTCGTGGAGTGTGACATCCGCATCAACCAACTGCGCCATATCCTTGTCGCCGCTCAAAATGGCGACTGTCATCCCGGCTGCCTTGCCTTGTCGCACCAGAGTACCGATGACATCGTCCGCTTCGACTCCGGGAATAACCAGCAGCGGTAGTCCCAGCGCATTGATGATTTCGTGCAACGGTTCGATCTGCATGCGCAGTTCCTCGTCCATCGGCTTGCGGTTGGCTTTGTATTCGGGGTAGAGGTCATGGCGAAAGTTTTTGCCTGGCGCATCCATCATCACCGCGATGTGGTCCGGGCGGATAAGGCGCTGGTACTTCTGCAGCGCATTGACCACCCCGTAAATGGCACCCGTGGGCCGGTTTCGGTGGTCGCGCAGCGAGTTGTGCGCGTGGTAGGCTCGATGCAGATACGTGGAGCCGTCTACCAACAGCAGAATCGGGCGCGGGTCGGCAGAGTCGGTCATGAGCTCAGGGGGAAGCGCGAGGGATTATAGGCGGTGTGCTGCAAATGGCGCATAATGCCACGCCTATGGTGGACTTTCTCGCCGCGGTTGATCGCGTACTCAGTGCGGTATCTGCGGGCGTCGGGCGTTTCGTTGCCTGGTTTACGCCGATTATGGTGCTGTTGACCTTCGCCATCGTGGTGATGCGTTACGGCTTTGATTTTGGTCGCATCTATCTCCAGGAGATCGTCGTGTACCTGCATGGCGCTGTGCTGATGCTGGCGGCGGCCTGGACTCTGAAGCAGGACGGACACGTTCGGGTGGATGTGCTGTACCGGAGCCTGTCGCCGCGCCATGAGGCGTGGATCGATATTTGTGGCACGCTGTTTCTGCTGTGGCCAACCGCAGGGGTGCTGTTGGTGTTCTCTTTTGATTACGCGCAACAGGCGTGGGCATTGAGCGAAGGCTCACGAGAGACCGGCGGTTTGCCGTTTTTGTATGTGCTCAAAACGGTGATTCCGCTGATGGCCGGACTGTTGATAGTGCAGGGGGTGGCTGAACTGGCGCGTCGGATCCGACAGTTGATGGTGCATGAGCCATGATGTGGCCGCTGCTGCTGTTTGGTGCCATCATTGTGGTGCTGCTGGCCGGATACCCGGTCGCGTTCACGTTGGCGGGAGTCTCTTTGCTGGTGGCCGCTCTGGCCATGGCGTTTGGTGCCTTTGAGCCGGCCTTGCTGCTGACGCTGCCGTTCCGAATTTTCGGGATTATGACCAATGAAATTCTGGTCGCCGTGCCGCTGTTTGTGTTCATGGGGGTGACGCTGCAGCGTTCGCGAGTGGCGGAAGATCTGCTGGAGACGCTGAGTCGGCTTTGCGCAGCATTGCCGGCAGGTCTGGGCATCTCGGTATTGCTGGTGGGCACCTTGCTGGCCGCGAGCACCGGGATTGTCGGTGCGACAGTGGTCACGCTGGGACTGCTTGCTCTTCCGGGCATGTTGCGCCGTGGCTACGATCCGGCGCTTTCCTGTGGTGTGATCTGCACGTCGGGCACATTGGGACAAATTCTGCCGCCTTCAATTGTGCTGGTGCTACTTGGTGATGTGATCTCGGCCGCCTATCAGAAAGCGCAACTGGACATGGGGATGTTCTCGCCGAAGACGGTATCGGTGGCGGACTTGTTCGCAGGTGCAGTGATGCCTGCGCTGCTACTGGTCGGTTTGTATCTGCTGTATGTGATGTTCACGGCATGGCGGTACCCGGAGCGCGTATCTGATCCGGACCATGAGGAGGAAGAGGGGCCGGAGTTGACTTTCGGACAGGTCGGCGGTGCGCTGGTCGCGCCGGTGGCGTTGATTGTGCTGGTGCTGGGGGCGATCATGGCCGGGTTCGCCACGCCGACAGAAGCGGCTTCGCTTGGCGCGGCTGGCAGTCTGGTTCTGGCGGTGCGTGAAAAATCCCTCAATATCGAGATAGTGCGCGGAGTCGCTTATGAGACGGCGCGCGTCACCAGCATGGTATTTCTGGTGCTGATAGGCGCGTCCATATTCTCACTGGTGTTTCGCGGTCTGGGCGGAGACGGTCTGGTGCATCAGGGCCTGTCGAATCTTCCGGGAGGCGTTTGGGGCGCGATGTTGGTGGTGATGCTGCTGATGTTCGCGCTGGGGTTTGTGCTCGACTTCATTGAGATCACGTATGTGGTGGTGCCGCTGGTCGGCCCGGTGCTGCTGATGATGGGTCTGGACCCGATATGGCTGGGGGTGATGATCGCAATCAACCTGCAGACGTCGTTTCTGACGCCGCCGTTCGGGTTTGCGCTGTTCTACTTGCGTGGGGTCGCACCTGCGTCAGTCGCGACGCCGGAGATTTATCGCGGGGTGATGCCGTTTATCGGCATCCAGTTGCTGATGCTGGGGATCCTGGCACTATGGCCGGGACTTGCGACATGGCTGCCGCAACAGATTTTTGGCTATTGATGGGGAGCTTTTGGTGCAAACTTCCGAATTAATCAGGAGTGTTTCCCGGAATCAATAAGGCGATTCCAGAATCATCTGCATGGTGCCCGCAGCCGTGACGACCAGTCCGAAATAAATCACAGACACACCAAGATATCCCAGCCGCTTCATAGGGGGCCGGTCAGTAGTCTTGAGCGAATTGCCGATCATCCAGGTGGCGGCGGCCAAATTGGCGGCATAAAAGCCGAAATAGGTTGCGAGTTCGCCAAATGCGTTCTGCTCCATGAACACGATATAGGTGCCCCAAGCAGCGATGATTGCGGTGATGTAAGTAACCAGCCGCATGACTGTATCCGGGATTGCCATGCCTGCGAATTTCAGCAGCATCATGACGCCGAGAATCGGCGCCACCCACATCCAGAAAACGTGAATAGTTGTCGCATCACTGGCGAAGATGCTCTTGAAAATCAAAGACGAAAAACCGGGGTCAACTACGGATTCCGGCGGCGGATATTGCGGCGGTGCGAACAAGGACACCGTGATGATGGCGTAAGCGAGACCGATCACTGTGATGCTGGTGCGCATCAGCCACCAATCCGATTCGCGCATATGGACTGAGGCGGATGCCAACCACAGGGCTGCCATGAAATTCAGCAGACAGGCCGCAAGATAAATGGAGTATTCAAACGTTGAGACGAATTGAAGTGGAATAAAAGTTTCCATAAGCGCTCGTAAATTTCAGGCGGTTTTGTGGGTCGGGCGCGGTCAGCGCCGCTCACAGACGGGCTTTATTTTATACCATCACGCGCATTCAGATACGCTTTCTCGGAAATGTCCGTCCATTGCTTCACGCTGGCATAGAATTTTTGGTAGCTGTCGTGTACGCGGCGGGTGAATTCGGAACTATCAGCCAATTCCGCAATCATCTCCTCGGCGTGGGTGCGCATCACCTGCAGGACTTCATCAGGAAACTGCCGCAACTGCACCTTATAGGTGTCAATGAGCATGCGCAGGGCTTCATGGTTATGCGCGACGTAATCGCACATCATGTCCTCATTGGTGGCGCGCGCGGCCTGGCGCACAATCGCGCGAAGATCGTCCGGCAAAGCCTCAAATGCGGACAGATTGACCAGACATTCGAGCGTGGTTCCGGGCTCGTGCCAGCCGGGGTAGTAGTAATAGGTCGCGGCGCGATGCAGGCCGAAGGCCAGATCATTCCATGGGCCGACCCACTCCGTGGCGTCGATGGCTCCAGTCTGCAGTGAGACCAGCAATTCGTTGCCGCTCAAAGTGACCGGAACGCCGCCGGCGCGGCCCAGCACCTCGCCACCCAGCCCTGGGATGCGCATACGCAGCCCGCGGAGATCTTCAACGCTGTTGATTTCCTTATTAAACCAGCCGCCCATCTGAACCATGGTGTTGCCTGCGGCCAGCGGCAATACGCCGAACGGCGCGTATGCTTCTTCCCATAATTCCATGCCGCCCCCCTTGTGCAGCCAGCTGTTCATTTCGTTGGCATTCATGCCAAACGGCATGGTGGAGAAAAACTGAAAGGCCAGATTCTTGCCTTTCCAGTAATAGGCGGAACCATGGCCCATCTGCGCGGCCCCTTGGCTTACGGCATCGAAAATCTCCAGTGCTGGAACCAGTTCTCCCGCTCCATACACCTTCACCTGCAAGCGTCCCCCGGACATCTCGCCGATCTGCTGCGCCAGCATTTCCGCGCCGGTGCCAAGACCGGGGAAATTTTTTGGCCATGAGGTGACCATCTTCCAGCGCATTGGCTCATCAGCCTTGCTGTGTGTTGCCCAGCCAAGGGATCCGACCGCTGCCGCGGCCCCAAGAAAATCACGTCTTCGCATCTGTACTCCTGTTATTCCTAGCCCGGCACCAGTTCCAGTTTGGCATAACTGTACATCAGCCATTTCGGGCCCTTGTCCTGAAAATCCACCATCACGCGCAACTGCGGCGGTCGGCCTTCGTAGCGGGTGATTATGCCTTGTCCGAGCGTTTGATGTGATACCAGCGTGCCGATCTCCGGGACCTCCCATGTGGTGGTGTCCGGCGGCGGCTTGGGTGCTGGCGCGTAGGTGTTGACTTCCGACGCGGTTTCACGATCAAGGGCGACGTACTCTCTCGGCAACTCAAACAAAAAATCCGAAGGCATGCTGGCTGCGACGTGCCCGTATTGCCAGCGGCTGTTGGCGAAACTCAAAATCAGTTTCTTCTCCGCGCGCGTCATACCGACATAGCACAGCCGGCGTTCCTCTTCGGGATCGGAATCCTCCAGCGTCATGGGTAGCAAACCCTGCTCGAACCCGGCGATGAAAACCAGCGGGAACTCCAGTCCTTTGGCCTTGTGCAGCGTCATCATCTGTACGGCGTCCCCTTCCGTTCCAGCGCTTTCCTCACCGGCATCCAGCACGGTGGTGTCCAGATAAATCTGCAACGGGCTGCGTTTATCATTGGGTTCCGTATCATGCCGCCATTCAAATTGCGCGGCCGAGTTGACCAGTTCCTTGAGGTTGTCGACGCGCTGCTCGTCCAGTTTCCGGTCCTGCTCCTGATACATGGCCTGCAGCCCTGAATCCGCCAGTGCGTGGCGTACCGATTCAACCAGTCCGAGTTCGGCAGTTTGTAGGCGCAGCCCTTCGAGCAGTTCCTGAAATTGGGCGAGCGCCTCGACTCCGCGTCCACCGTTGCCGGCATTCACAAGGGCGCGGCAGGCTGCCGCCAGCG
This sequence comes from uncultured candidatus Poriferisulfidus sp., assembly GCA_965199755.1. Classification (GTDB taxonomy): domain Bacteria; phylum Pseudomonadota; class Gammaproteobacteria; order Poriferisulfidales; family Poriferisulfidaceae; genus Poriferisulfidus. The sequence goes on from CBDASZ010000001.1 coordinate 255,682, forward strand.
ATGTCCCGTCCTGTTGCGCCTGCTGTCGGACCCGCGCAACCGTGCTGTCTCCGATGCGGCGTGGCGGAATATTGCAGATGCGCGCCCAAGAGACATCGTCATCGGGATTGTGGCACAGACGCAGATAAGCCAGCGCGTTTTTAATCTCGGTGCGCTCAAAAAATCGCGTGCCACCGTAAATGCGGTACGGGACGCCTTCGCGCACGAAGCAACTCTCGAAGTCCCTGGACTGCTGATTGGTGCGGTACAGCAGCGCGCAGTCGCTCCAGCGGCCATGCTGTTGCTGCCATGCCTGAAAGTGTTCGAGGGCGGCTTCAGGCTCGTGGTCGCTGCGCTCATGGTTGATAACCAGCACCGGGTCATTGCCGCGGTTTCTAGTCCACAGCGTTTTGCGCAAACGGGCCTGATTGTGTTCAATGACGGCGTTCGCGCAATTCAGAATAGGCGTGGTGGAGCGATAGTTTTGTTCCAGTTTCCACACCTTCAGATCGGGATGCTCTTTCTTGAAGCGCAGCATCAGATCCGGGCGTGCGCCGCGCCAGCCGTAAATGGATTGATCGTCATCGCCGACAGTGAAGATCGGGATCGCGCCGCCGCTTAGCAGTTGCAGCCAGGCATACTGCAATTCATTGACATCCTGAAATTCATCCACCAGAAGGTGGCGGAGCCGTTGCTGGTAGTGGCCTGCGACCTCAGGGTGTTCGCGCAGCAGTTCCACCGCGCCGAGCAGCAAATCGTCGAAATCCACCACGCCGCTTTCGGCGCAACGTTTTTCGTAGTGTCGCATGACGTCGATCAGATGTCCATCGGCAGGATGGTCTTTCGGCACATGTTTGGCCCGCCGGCCGCGGGATTTTTGCTGGCTGATCCATCTGATCGCACGGTTGATGTCCGCTTTCTTGTGCGGCAGGTGGGCCGCACTGAGGCTGTCCCGAATCAGGCTCTGCTGATCTGCGCGATCGACAATCTGGAAGGACGGTTTCAGCTTGGCCTCTTTGGGGAAGCGCGCCAGCATGCGGCGGCACAAACTGTGAAACGTGCCAACCCACATCCCGCTTGCCGTGTGACCGGTCAACTGCTGAATGCGCTCGCGCATCTCGGTGGCGGCCTTGTTGGTAAAGGTGACGGCGAGGACCTGATGCGGAGATAGTTGCTGTGTTTCAAGCAGCCATGCGAAACGGTGGGTCAGGACTCGTGTCTTACCGGTGCCTGCACCCGACAAGACGATGCAATGTTCCTGCGGAGATGACGTGACAGCGTCGCGCTGCACCTCGTTGAGCGGGTCCAGAATGGAGCGGAGACTCATCAGAACAGGCCGGCCCGATAGGCCAGCCATCCGGTGGCGGCCAGAAGCGCAAGGAGCCAGAATCTGAGCCATCGTGCGCTTCTGCGCTGCTCTTCAATCCGTTGCGTCAGTTTGCCTTGGACATCTTCAACAGAGGGGGGCGTTGCGAAATACGCGAGCAGTTTGGGAATCCAGTGTGACTGCGCCTCCGACAGCACCGCGCGGATACCGGCTTGTTCCCGAATCCAGCGCTTGATAAAGGGCGTGGTGGTTGTCCACAAGTTCAACTGCGGATACAACTCCCGGCTGATGCCTTCAATATTGATCAGGGTTTTTTCCAGCAAGGCCAGTTGCGGCTGAAGGTCCATGTGGAATCGGCGGGTGACCTGAAACAATTGCCACAGCAGGGCACCAAATGAGATTTCTGTGGGGGAGTACTGGAAAATCGGCTCCGAAACTGTGCGTACGGCCGCTTCGAAGTCCTCAATTCGCGTATCTGGCGGAACCCAGCCGGAACGGACGTGCAATTCGGCGATCTGGCGATAGTCGCGCTTCAGCAAGGCGTCAAGGTTGAGCGCCAGATATAACAGATCGAAGCGAGACAGGGATCCGACGATGCCGAAATCGACGAGGTTGTAGCACGGCTTTTGGGGGTTGTCGATCGAAATGAAAATGTTGCCTGGGTGCATGTCGGCGTGAAACAGGTTGTGGTCGAAAAGTTGTCGGAAGAAGATTTCCACCCCTTGTTTGGCGAGTTGCTCCATATCCACGCCGGCCCGCATCATGGCCTCGCGATCTGTTAAGCGGACGCCGGTGATGTGCTCCATGGTTATCACATGGCGTGAGGTGTACTCCCAATACACGCGAGGAACGTACAGAAGGTCGCTGTCCTTGAAATTTCGGCGCATCTGGTTAGCGTTGGCCGCCTCGCGTCGCAGGTCAAGCTCGTCCAGAATGATTTTCTCGTATTCGCCGACCAGTTCCACCGGACGCAGCCGTCGGCTTTCCTTCCACAAAAACTCCAGCGTACGCGCTAGCGCATACATCAAATTCACGTCCTGATGCACCACTTTCTCAATATTGGGGCGCAGCACCTTAACGATCACGTTGACGCCATGCAGTTGCGCGACGTGGACTTGCGCGATTGAAGCTGAGGCCAGCGCCTCTGTTTCAAAAGAGTCAAAAATTTCCGAGACCGGACGCCCCAGAGCCTTTTCGACTTCAGCGCGGGCCTGATCTCCGTCGAAGGGTGGCACCCGATCCTGCAACAATGCCAACTCGGCCGCCAGATCCCGCGGCAACATGTCGCCGCGTGTAGACAAGATTTGCCCGAACTTGATAAACGCCGGGCCCAAATCCTGCAGCGCCAGACGGATGCGTGCTGGCAGTGGGTGGCGTTTCCTTCGATGCCAGTGCCACGGCAGAATACGCACCACCCAGTGGACGGGCCGAAACAGCGGCATGGATAGCAGGTACTCGTCGACTTCGTGGCGGGCCAACGTCCACAAGATACGCAACAGTCGTGTCACAACGCGACCGGGCTGTTTCATAAGATCAGAGTTGTGCGGGACAGTGTATGCACGGGAGACAGAGTGGCAAAAAGCGGGTTATTGTGTCGCAGGCGTAGTGTTTCGCGCCAAAACAGGGGGTTGCGTGATTAGGGACACAATATTATAAGGCAGGGGCTTGTGGTGTGCATGCGGGTCAGCGGACAAAGTGATAGAGGATGACTGATAAAATGGTAGTTGAAGCCACCGACCATATATAAAACTGGTTCTCAGATCATGCCCGAAAACAACGAAAATGACAATGATGGCATAATTCAGGGTATGAAAGGTCTCATTCATCGCCTGCTTGGGGTGTCATTTGTGTTGGCGCTGGGGGCATTTGGCGTGGTAAGCGCGGACCCGGGCCTCAATATGCCCGAGGGCAGTTTCGTGGTAGCACTGCGCATAAACCCGCAGGATACAAAGGATTTAGAGCAATCTGATACGCAAGATTCAGGGGGTACACCAACTGACGAAGCCGAAACCGCGCCGCCGCAGGATCCGCCGGTCAATTCAGGGGATCAGGATGCGGAAAATCAGGAGGGATTGCGCGATTGGTTGGCGCGAGTGCTGTTTCCGCCGCAGTCTGCAGAGCTGGGGGACGGTGATGAGGCGTCAGAAGACAGTGCGCCGCAGACAGCTGAGGCTGAAGAGCCGGAGCCGTCGCCGCCCGCTGTGACAGAGGCGCCGCCTGAGGAGCCGGAACCACCCGAAGAGGCTGAAATTCCGCCAGAAGATCCTGCTGATGAAGAATCCGAAGATGTACTAACGCGGGCCGAGCGGGTCTTGGAAAATCTGGTCGATCTTTTGTTTGGCCTCCTGCCGGAAGAGACGGCCAGTTCACTAGACAGTCAGGATTCTGAGGAAAATCAGAGCGATTCCGAGCCTTCCGCAAGTGCGGAGGACCAGCAAAGCGCTGAATCCGCGCAAAGCGTACAGCGGGGAGCAGCTCAGCCTGCATCTTCCTTATCGCCTTCCACGCAAGGACAGGGGACGGCCGGGACACCCACTAACACGCCAGCCGGCTCTGGGGACGGCGCTGAAGCACCATCAGGCAGTCCAGGCGAGTCGGGCGCTTCACAGGGGCAAGGCACAGGGCAGGGAGCAGTGTCCTCAGCGCCTTCTTCCTCCCCATCAGACAGCGCCTCCGGCTCCGAAGGGGGCAGTTCCGGGGAATCTTCAGGCGCATCGGGATCAACCGAAAGTGCGTCAGGCGATCCGGGCGCTTCATCTGGACAGGGCGCAGCGGCTTCCGCATCCTCTACACCTTCGCAGGGTGCAGCAAAAGCCGGGGGGGCTGCGGCTGCTGAAGCGGGCAGCGCCTCCGCAGGCAGTGCGGTGGGCGACGTACAAGTCCCAGGGGTGCCAGGAGTACCCGGTTTACCGGGGCTGAGTCCCGGAGCCGGGCTAGGCCTTGACCTTGATCTGGAGCCAACGGTTTCAGGGGATGTGGGCACAGACGCATCGGGTGACACGGAAGGGACAGGGCAATCATCAGGCACTTCGGAATCTTCGGCAAGCGCATCAGGTCAGGAGGGCGCTTCGTCTGAACAGAACGCAGGTGCACCGGGCAATGCACCCGCACAGGGAGGCTTGGAATCAGGCAGTCCTGCAGGACGCGGGGTGACTCAGGCGGAGAAACAGGCCGAGATTGCTACCCGCGCCGGCAAGATCATGGAGAATCTTGACGCTGTCTTGTTGCAGTCTCAGAAGGATCTGGAGGCCAGCACTGCGGAAGACGCGGAACTGGTGTCGATCGATGAAAGGTCGGGCTCCGGGGAGAGCGGCGATACGCAGGCGGAACAGGAGCAAACGGAAGACGGAGAAGAGGAGATGCAGCAGGGATCCAGAGACACAACGCCAGGCAATCAGGCCAGCAAAAGAGGTTCTGGTGGCGAGCTTGACCCGGAATCGGATATAGTGGTACGCCAAGTATGCGATCTTGCGGAACAAGAAGAGAATCCAGAGGTCAAACAGAAGCTGACACAACGTTGTGCGGACATGAAAAAAGATGCGAAAAACTAACCAGCTGATCGGCTTGACGCTGCTGTGCGCACTGGCGACGGCCTGCAAAAGCGGGATCTATTCCGGTGGTTTCCTGTCGCTGGAGGATGATGCTCCCGCGGAGCCGATCCCGGTCGAGGCGTACATTGACGCGGGCATTGTCCGTTTCAAGGGGCCGATTGACGAGGATGATCTAGCCGAAGGCAAAGTATTCAAGAAAGTCCGCGAAGCCGAGACGCATTATTTCCCGCAGCAGCTTCGCCAGGCGATGATTCGCAGCGGCGGCTGGCGACACGTCTGGGTGGTGCCCGAGACGTCGGTGGTGGATCTGAAGGTCGAGGGCTTGATCATCACTTCGGACGGTGAGGATCTGGATTTGCGGATTATTGCCACTGATGCGACCGGCCGCAGATGGCTGGACAAAACCTACGACCATGAACTCACGGAGGAGAATTTCGCGCCAAGTCAGGGTGTGCAGATGCCGGACATGCTGTTTGACCAAATCGCCGCAGACCTGTTGAAGTTGCGCGACCGCCAAGGGGTGGAAGCGCTCAAGGAAATTCGCACGGTGGCGGAGTTGAAGTTCGCCAGAAATTTCGCACCGGAGGCGTTTGAGCGTTATGTCGGGCGCGATGGTGGCCGAGATTATCTGGTGTCGTTGCCGGCTCAGGACGATCTGAAGTACCAGTTGGTGCTGCAGATTCGGGAATACGATGACCGGTTTATGGAGCAGTTGCAGGCCCACTCCATGAAGTTTTCCGACCGGATAGATTCCTCCTATCGCGATTGGCTCAAGCAAAGTTACTTTGAGCATCGCGCCCGTTCGGAAGAGGTCACCGACAGCGTTGTCCAAGGCGTGCTGAGTGTTTTGGCGCTGGCGGCCGGGGTGGCGATAGCGGCGGACGGCGGGCATCCTGACACACGCAATGCCGGAGTGTTGCTGGCGGCTGCCGGAGCGTATGGTGCTTACGAAGCGTATGGGAAATACGAAGGCACTGAAATTCACGACGCCGCATTGAAAGAACTCGGTCACTCACTCAATCTGGAGGTTGAGCCTCAGATCATTGAGATAGAAAGCGAAACCTACACGCTTCGCGGTTCGGTCGAGGAGCAATATCAGCAGTGGCGCGACATCCTCAACGACATCTACGCATCGGAACGCGGCCTCCGCAATTGATCCGCACCATCGGGGCGCTTGCGCTGGCGGTTTGGTCGGCGGTTGCGGTCGGCGCGGAATCCGCGGTGCCGCAAGCCGTGCTCGCGGCCATGGCTCGCGGTGACTGGGCGGAAGCGGCGCGACTGTTGCAGCCGCTTGACGGCGAGCGGGTGCGCGCCTACCGAAGTCAGGCTCTAGCGGAATTGCAGCATCTTGATGCCCGACCGCATATGCAGCAGGCCGAACAGGCGCGACAAAAACAAGACTGGAACGCTGCGGACGCGGCTTATGGCCGCGCGCTGGCGCGGGCTCCGTTGCTGGCGGCTGCGCAGAAGGGTCGCGCGCAAATCAAACCCTATATCGATGCGCATCAGCAACTGGCGGCACTGAAAGTGGATGAGGGTTTGTTTGATCCGGTGCTGCGGGCGCGGGCGCGGGACTGGCTGGCGGCGGTGCAGAAGCAAAAACTTTCAGATCCCAAAATCAATGCGGCGCTACGGGTGATCCCGCAAGTGGTCCAGCGTGCCGAGACACCGGTGTTTTTCACGCTGACTTCCGACGGCAAATCAGAGGTGGAGATCCATGGTGTGGGCAAGCTCGGACGTCTGCAGGAGCAGACCCTGAAACTTGCTCCGGGGGATTATGTGGCGGTAGCGTTTCGTCCCGGCTATCGGGACACGCGCAAAGTCCTGCGGGTGCGACCGGATGAGACGTTGAGCGTGGACATCCGCTGTACGGAGGAGATCCGGTGAGCGTTCCGATTCGTGAGCAGCCGTATGTGCCTCCGGCTTCCGGTGGCGGGCCAAGGAAGCGGCGGCGCTGGTGGCCGGCTTTGCTGGTGTTGCTGGCGGCGCTGGTGGTCGGCGTGCTCGCCGCCACGATGGGGCGATTGCAGACTTTTGAGGTGACCCCGGCTGAGGCGACGGTGCAACTGGATCCGAAACCGTTGCTATCAGGAGATGACTGGGCCTTGCTGCACTGGCACTGGACCTATCAAGTTGAGGCGACGGCAGAAGGGTATCGTTCCTTGAAGCAGGAGTTGCTGGTGGATGACAGCAGTCCTTCAGTGTTGCGTCTGGAACTGGAGCCGCTGCTGGGTGCCTTGCGTGTGGTGACAGACCCGAAGGTGACAGGAGAAGTAAGTCTTGAGGGCAAACGGGTCGGACTGACAGGCAATGTGATTGAGGAGTTGGAGCCTGGAATTTACGACGTAGAGGTACGCGCGCGCGGTTATGAGCCGGGGCGCGCTGAGGCGAAGGTACATGGCTATGGCGCAGTCGATGAGATCACGCTGGAATTGGTCGCTTTGGCACTGGTTGGGACGCTGACGCTCAGCAGCGATCCTGCGGGCGCGGATCTGCTCATCAACGGTGCGGCGCAAGGGCGCGCTCCACAGACGTTGACGGGGGAAGTGGGTGCGAAGTTACAGGTGGTGGCGCTGTATCCGGGACATGACGTGGCGCGCGCGACGCTGACTGTGCGCGAAGGGGCGCAGAAACACACTTTGCGTCTGCCGGCGCGTGTCGGCACAGTGGAGTTGTTTCCGACGCCGACCAATGCGATGATCCGTATTGATGGTGAACTGGAACTGCGCCGAAAACTGGAACTGCCGCAGCGCGAGCACCAGATTGAGGTCTCCGCTCCGGGGCATATCACCCGAACCTATCGTCTTACGCCTCATCCAGAGTCTGCGGCGCGGCTGAGCGTTCGTCTGTTGCCGGAGTCCGTTGCGGCTACGGGACGGCGGCAGAAATGGGAGCAGGAGCAGAAGTTGCAGTTTGTGTCGTATCGGCCTTACGAATCGTTTGCCATTGAGACGACGCGGCGCAAAATCCCGGTGCGCCTCACCCGTCCGTTCGCGATTCTCGATCGCGAAGTCAGCAACAAGTTGTATCGCAAGTTCCGCGACAGTCATGATTCCGGCAAGTTCAAGGGCAAGACCCTCGACAACGGGTCGCAACCGGCGGTGCGGATGTCGTGGAATGACGCCGCGCTGTTTGCGAACTGGGCGAGCGAGCAGGCCGGAGTGGCACCGTTTTATCGAATGAAGGATGGTCAGGTGAGGGGCTTTGATGCCAGTGCCATCGGTTACCGCTTGCCGACGGACGCCGAGTGGGTATGGTTGACGCGGCGTGAGGGGCGTTTTGCATGGGGTGATGGCCGGCCGCCAAACCGTTTTGCCAATATGGCGGATCGCACGGCCTCAAAACTGTTGTCGCAGGTGAGCAAGGAATACACTGACGGATTTGAGGTCAGCGCTCCGGTCGGCAGTTTGCAGCCGGTAACACGAGGGAAGTTGTATGATTTGCCGGGGAATGTGGCGGAATGGATACACGACGTGTACGGCAGTGATGTTAAATTGTTGATTGACACGGGGGGCCGCGGCGTTTCCGAGGAACGGGTGGATCCCTTGGGGGTGGCGAAGGGGCAGTTCCATGTGGTGCGCGGCTTCAGCTGGCGCACTTCAAGCCAGCGAGAACTCAGTCTGGCGTACCGGAATTATGGTGCGAAAGGCAAGCTCGATGTGGGTTTTCGGCTTGCCTACTATTTGGATCCAAAATGAAGTACCTCTCTCTCGGCCTGTTGTTGTTCGCGGGGACGGCGATGGCGCAGGAGCCGCCTCCGGCAAAGGATTTAGACGCGCCGGATACGCCGTTGCTGGTCGATGTGCTCACCGGAGAGGAACTGGAGGAGATCTCGAAGAATCCCTCGCTGGTGCGCGCGCCGGCGCCGAAAGAGAAAATCACTGCGGATGAAGCAGTGGATATGCCGCGGGACATCTGATGCGTTTGCCGAACTGGCGTGACAACGAAGTGGTCTGGCAACTGCTGGCGCTGTTGCTGAGCATCGTGCTGGTGCATGCGGCGTATGAGCTGGTGGTGCGTCCCACCGCGGCGGTCGAATTGCAGCGTCAGGCGGTGCTGGCGCAGGCCGAAGCGCCGGCGGATCTGCTGGAGCCGCCTGTGTCAGTGAAGGCGGCGGTTGTGATCAAGGATTACGAACAGGAAGCCTGCTTCATCGCGCTGTTTTGGGCTTTCGCCATCATGTGGATGAAAGTAATGAAATTACAGTTCTCACGGCGTCTTCTGAGCTGGCCGGGACGCGGTGGAGAGGAGAGTTTTCTGGAAACCACCGACACGGATGTGATCCTGCCGCAACCGCAGGATCGAGCGCGCTTTGCGGAGATACGCGAACATGCCCGTCAGCATGGCTTCGGCGGCGCGGTGTTGTTTCAGGCGGTCGATGCCTGTCTGGACCGGTTCTTCACCACGCATTCCGTGTCGGATGCGACCGCGGCGATGAAGGCGCGCTGTGAAATGGAAGCGGAGCGTCAGGACACCGAACTGGCGCTGGTGCGTTATCTGACCTGGGCGATTCCGTCCTTGGGCTTCATTGGCACGGTTCGCGGCATCAGCGCGGCGCTGGGACAGGCGGAAGAGGCGACGCGCGGCAATATTGGGCCGGTGACCGAAAGTCTGGGCGTGGCGTTCAATTCAACCTTTGTCGCCTTGCTGATCAGTCTGATCATCATGCTGCTACTGCACAAGTTGCAGGAGGCCCAGGAATCCTTGGTGCTGGATTCGCAGGAACATTGTCAGCATCACCTGTTGCGCTACTTGCGCGGACGGGTGCGCGCGGATGAACCCTCTGCTTCGGATTGACGGCTATCTTCTGGCGCACGCCCAAGGCGAGCGTTGGGAGGCCGAATGGTGCGCCGCACATAGGCTCGAAGGCCGCAAGCGCTGGCAGTTTGGAAGCGGTAGCCTGTTGCCGGTCAAGCATGACGGCAACGAGAACAACAGTTATTTCGAGCGGCTGGAAGCCTACGACATCGGTAGTGGTGGCTCCGATCTGGATATGGCGTATTGGCACCTGCAGCAGTTTTCTTCTGCCACGAACGATGCGTCTTTGGATTTACTGGTCAGCGCGACCTTAAATCAGGCGCGTCTGGAACGTCTGATGGGCGTGCTGTCCGCTTTGGGGCATCGCCCCCGGCGTGTGCTGCCGCATGCGTTGCTGGCCGCATGGCAGGAAGCCCGCAGACGGAGTGCCGGGGCTGGCGGCACATATCAACTCATTGAGCTGGGGCGCAGCCACTGCAGCATCAGCACGGTTCGGGTGGATGCGAATGAGGTGGTGCTGTCCTCTCCGCATGCGCGGGAGTACGAGTTCGGGTTTCAGCAGATCTTCTCGCAATGGATGGAGCAGGCGGCGCAAGAGTTTGCCGCGCGTCAACGTTTCGACATTCACCGCAATCTGGTGGCGAACCGCGAACGCCTGTTCTTGCAGATGCGCCGGGCATCGTACGACGAGGACGCGCAATCCGAGTCACTGGAGCTGGACTCTCATGTAATTGCGTTAGATCTGGAGTCTTTCGCAATCAACTGGCCCGCGGATATGCTGGAAGCGGACGCGGACCACTGTTGGCTAGTGCGGCCCCTGACTCAGGAACTGGCCTTGTACCCGCCCGGCGTTAGTTATCAGGGGAAGGTGTCGTGTCTCTGCCCGGAAGGGTCGGTTGACGCGGTGCGTCAAGCGTTGGAGAGCGTACCTGAGGGCGATGGGCCTGAGTTGATTACGGAACTGAAACTGGGCTCGTGAGTGTTAGAAACCGCCAACGTTTTCTGAACCCGTTTGGGTTGGCGTTTCTGGATGTGATGTCCTGCGGCCTAGGGGCTGCAGTGCTGTTGTTTCTGATTATTGATCACAACCTGACCGAGCAGGCGGTGGCCTCGGAGACCGGGGAGGAGGACGTTCAGGTCATTGAGGAGGCCATTGAGCAGCAACAGAAACTTTCTATACAACACCGCTTGCAGACGAAGCAGTTGCAGAAGGAACTGGAGCAGTTGTCCGATGAGCGCGTGGAGACGTTGGTCGCGCTGGCTGAAGCACGCTCAGGTAGCGCCGAGGAAGTGGATACGGAAGAACTTGAGCGTCAGTTGCGAGAGAAGCAAGAGCAACTGCAGCAAGCCAAGGAAAGTCAGCAGTTGCGTGATATTTCCGGGGAAGGGCAAAGGCAGTACGTGGCGGGGTTTCGGATAACCGGAAAGCGTGTTCTGTTTCTGCTGGATAGATCAGCCAGCATGCAGGATGAGAAGATTGCCACCATCATTTACAACCAGTTTCTGCCCAATGAAACGCAGCGCCAAAGCTCCAAATGGCTTTGGGCCCGTTCTATTCTGGAGTGGATGTTGGCGGCGCTGCCAAAAGACGCGCAATATCAGGTCTGGGGTTTCAGCAAGAAATATAGCCCGGTTATTTCGAGCCGTTCCTGGATGAATGCCAGCAATGAAGAGGATATGCGGAAAGTGATTGAGGCGGTGGGCCGATGGGTGCCCAAAGACGGCACACGTCTGGATAAGATGCTAAACAAGGTCAAGAATATGCGCCCGGCACCGGATACCGTCTACATCATTACAGACGGGCTGCCGACACAAGGATCCAGTTGGTTTAAAAAATCCAAGGTTAGCCCGGAGAAGCGAAAGGAATTCTTCCTTGAGGCTACAACAAAAATCATGTTTCCAAGGTTCAATGTGGTGTTGCTGCCGCTGGAAGGAGATCCTGAGGCGGCAGGGTTGTACTGGCGTTTTGCCATGCGAACAGGCGGGCAGTTTCTGGCTCCGTCGAAGGAATGGCCATGAAGCGCGCGCGACGTAATCAGGACAACAATTTGTCCTTTCTGGATGTGATCAGTTGCAGCTTTGGCGCAATCATCTTGCTGATCCTGATCTCCAAACCTGCGGATGGGCCGCCGATTGAGGATTTGAGTCTTGAGATTGAAGCCCTGAAGGAAGCGCTCGTGAAAATCACCAGCATTCGGGAAGCACTGGCGGAGGAAGAGGACAAAACCGAGAAAAAACTTCAGGCGCAACGGCAGCAACTGATCGAGGACAAGGAATCTCTGCAGGAAGCGAAGCGCGCGCAGGCAGGAGCCGAAGCGCAAACCTTGATTGCGGGCACTCTGAAGGCGGCATTGCAGCGCCTTAATGAAGAGATGAAGCGTCTGGATCTGAAGCCGTCGGAGCCGGATGTGATTGGTGGTATTCCGGCCGATAGTGAGTATCTGATTTTTATTATTGACACTTCAGGGAGCATGAAGCGCTACGTGTGGGAGCGCGCCAAGAAGCAAATGGTTGAGTTGCTGGATGCGTACCCGAAGGTTCGCGGCATTCAGATCATGAATGATATGGGGGAATATATGTTTAGCGGCTATCGCAGACGCTGGATTCCTGACACGCCGTCACGTCGCGAGATCATATTGAAACGCTTCGACAGTTGGAGTTCCTACAGCAACTCCAGTCCAGTTGAAGGGATCTTGGAGGCGATTGAGCGCTTTCGCATGAAGTCGGACAAGATCAGTCTATATGTTTTGGGTGATGAGTTCACTGGACAGTCGCTGCAAACAGTGATCGACACCGTTGAGAAACTCAACTATCAGGATGGCGAGCGTCAGGTGCGCATTCACGCAATTGGATTCTTCCCACGTGCGGTTGTGGCGCAGTTCCCGGACTATGCGCATACGACGACCCGTTACGCCGCATTGATGCGCGAACTGACCCGCCGCAATGGTGGATCATTTTTAGGGGTGCTGGTGAATTAAATGGGGCCTCAAGGCTATGTGTAGGGTGGAGGTCTTCGATAGAAGTTAGGTCTACTACGGCAGAAGTGGCTAGTCTTTATAAAATCGAATCTGGCTATTCGCACTCGTATTGAACTTCTGCCATATCGATGACTTCTTGGCGGGAATAGCGACTTAATTCTGCGGCAGTTCTTAAATCCACTTGGCGTCTTCCAAACAAGGCCGATAATTCGATCTCCATGCCGGCCATACCAAAGAACCCATTCGGTCTGGAGGAATTCAGCCAGCAAGTCAATATCGCTGTTAGGACCAAAATTATCCCGCAATGCTGAACCAAAGATGGAAAGTTTTCGAATACCGCTATCGCGACAGAACGTACTCAATTCGGCTTCTCGGATCGATAAGTTGGGATTCATGGCTGGAACCCACAAATTTGGGTTGATAGTGATTCTAATTTCACCTTCCAATCAGGATGCAGAGAATTGGGCATCCTTCACTGACTAACAACCTACCGTTACTGTACTGGATCGACAGCCACCCAAGTTCCCAAATCACGCAACAATTCCGCTTCCTCTCCAAACCCTTCCAGCGCGGCCAAAGCCTGTTCTCCCAGCCCGGCAAGAAGCTTGCAGGTTTCCGCGTGTCCGAGTAAAGAAGGATAAGTCGGACGCTCTTCATCAGTGTCTTGCTCAATATCTTCAAGATCATCGCGCACCTGAAATGCCAGACTGACATTCTCCGCATACTGTTTGAGTGCTTCGCGACGCGGATCTTCTGGTGGGATCAATGTCGTGGGCATCATCACCGAAGCATAAATCAGACAGCCGGTTTTGAGTCGATAGATCTGCTCCAGCATTTCCACCGTGCACTCAGGCGCATCCAGCACACTCATATCCAGTTGTTGTCCGCCGATCATGCCGCAAGAGCCGCTGGCCTGACAGAACTGATCCAGAATGCTGCGTGCCTCACTGGCGGACAAGTCGGGATCGGAGGCAACTTCATTGAAGGCGCAAATCAGCAAGGCATTGCCGGTCAGCAGGGCGGTGGCTTCACCGAATGCCTTGTGACAAGACGGTTGGCCGCGCCGGATATCGTCATCGTCCATGCATGGCAAATCATCATGGATCAGAGAGTACGCATGCACCAGTTCCGTCGCGCAGGCGATGCGGTCCAGACGCGATGCGTCGATGCCGGTCGCTTGGCCTGAGGAGTACACCCAGCAGGCGCGCACACATTTTCCTGGACTGGCCGCACCATGGCGCATGGCGGCATGCAAGCGTTGTGGTGCTACCTCTGCAGGAGGCAGGACTTCTTCAATGCGAGCAATAACCCGCTGCCGCAGCGGGGCCAGTTTAGCGATCAGGTCCATACGAGGAGGCCGCTAGCAGCAGGCAGGTAGTGGCGTTGATTCCAGACCCGGATTACGCCGCGGAGCCGCTACCGCTTTTCGCTTTAGCGGGTGCTTTCCTGCGTGTGGTTGTTTTCCGTCGTCCGGTGGCGCGTTTTCTAGGAGGCTTGATGGTGTCCAAGCGTTTCTGTATTTCCTGCACGCGATCGCACATCTGCACCAGCAATTCGGATTGCGCGGAGAATTCTTCGCGGCTCACGATGTTGAGGCGCTTCAGTACTGTGTCAATGCCGCTTTCCGCAGTCTTTTTAATTTCCTTGCGGGAAGTCTTCAGTATATCTTCGACATCGACTTTGCGCACTAGGTCATTTATTTTGTCCCAGTCTATATTGATCATTTTGAGCGAGTCCTCTGTTTCACATAAATGAGACAGTGTTGTTATTCCCAAACAAAACGATAATTCGTTTTGCCTATTATTGTTGGATGGTAGGGGTTACTCGTGCACCTCGATGAATGGCAACGATACCTGCACTCATATTAGCATATTGGCAAGCATAGAATCCTGCGGCGCGCATCATTTCGCGCATGCTTCGCTGATCAGGATGCCGATCAATGGATTCGGCAAGGTAGTGATAACTTGCAGAATCATTAGCGATGACCTGCCCCAGAAGCGGCAAGGCGAGATGCCGATACGCATGATACCAGGGCGCGAGCCAGGACTCCGGCTTTGAAAACTCCAGCACCAGTGCCCAACCGCCGGGGCGCAGCACGCGGTGCATTTCACGCAGACAGCGTGACGGCTCGGTGACATTGCGCAGGCCAAACGCGATCAGCACTCGGTCAAAAGAAGCGTTGGGAAATGGCAATTCCGAGGCATCGCCTTGCACAAAAGGCACGTCCACTATCCCGGAATCCAGCATGCGATCCCGTCCGCGCGCCAGCATGCTTGCGTTAATGTCGCACAGGACAACCTGACCATCGTCGCCCAGCATCGGGCGCATCCAGTTTGCAAGATCGCCGGTTCCCCCAGCCAGATCCAGCACGCGATAGCCCGGCCGCAATCGCGCCTGCAGCACCAGCGCTTGCTTCCAGAATCGGTGCAGTCCGCCCGACATCAGATCGTTCATCAGATCGTAGCGCTGCGCGACGGAATCGAAGACGTCGCCGACCAGATGGGTTTTCTCTTCGGGCGTGACTTCCGTGTAGCCAAAATGAGCCATTCTAGTTCTCCATGACCTGCCTTGTGACGCCGGCTTCTTTCAGTCGCCGGAGGTAGTCATTCCAGCGTTCGGTGTAGTCCCGTCCCAGTTCGTACAGATAGTCCCACGAATAAATTCCAGTGTCATGGCCGTCGCTGAACACCAGTTTGACCGCGTAATGGCCCACCGGCTCAATGGCATCGATGGCCACGTCTTCCTTGCCGATCTGCAAGGTTTCCTGTCCCGGTCCGTGGCCCATCACTTCGGCGGAAGGGGAATATACACGCAGGTATTCGCAGCTGAGACGAAAGCGTTCTTCGTGGAACGAAATCTCCAGGACTTTGGAGCGCTGATGCAGATGCAGTTCGGTGGGGGTGTGTTGCGCCATGATTCGAGTTCTTTAGTTGCGTCGCCGTTGCGCGCGCGGATGCGCGCGGTCGTACGTTTGCGCCAGATGCTGGTAATCGAGGTGTGTGTAGATCTGGGTGGTGCTGATGCGGCGATGTCCGAGCAACTCCTGCACCGCGCGCAGATCCCCGGAGGATTCCAACAAATGGCTGGCGAAAGAATGGCGCAGCAAATGCGGGTGCAGCGCCTGATTGCTTTGATAGTGCAAACCGAAGCGGCGCAGGCGGTACTGTACGCTGCGCGCCGACAATCGCTTGCCGCGTTTGCTGATGAACAAGGCGGGTTCGTCCGCTGCCGCCCAGGTGTTGCGGATTTTCAGCCAGCGCGTAATGGCCTCATGCGCTTTTTGTCCGATCGGCAGTTTGCGCTCCACACGCCCCTTGCCCATCACCCGCATCTCATCGCTTTCCAGATCCAGATTCGGACAGTCCAGTCCGACCAGTTCAGATAAACGCAAGCCGCTCGAATACAGCAATTCCAGCATGGCCAGATCCCGACTTTCCAGATCATCTTTGGGAGGGGTGTCCAGCAGGCGCATCAGGCCGTCAATGTCCAGTACCTGAGGCAGGTTTCGGGCCGGGTGCGGCACGCTTACGCCGCGCGCGGGGTTGTCAGCGCGCTGGCCCAAAGCGATCTGGTGCTCGTAGTATCCGCGCAAGGCCGACAGGCAGCGCTGAATGGTGCGCGGGGCACGCCCGCGACGAAACAACTGTGCGGTGTAGCGCTGCACATCGTCTTCTTTAGCCTCGGCCAGAGGCAACGATTGATCCTCAAGCCAGGTGGCAAACTTGCGCAGATCACGCAGATAGTGGTTGCAAGTGTGCGGTGAATAATTGCGCTCCCAACGCAGAAAATCATGGAATTTCTGCAAGGACGCAGCACTCGCGTCACGGTCGCTCATGAGGCGTCCTCCGCCAGCGCGCAAAAGCGCTCCAGAGTGGCCGCGATGCACGAGGCCACATGTGTCAGTAGTACAAACCCGTAGGCGTCGTCCAGTTCCTGTTCAGTGACGGTGCGGCACAACACCCCGTAGCGCCGCTTGCGCTTGAGTGGTGACAAAATCAGCACGTCCGTGTCGCGTTGTTGCTCTGGCCACAAGGCCGTTGCGGCCTCGGCGCTGCTGAGGCTTTCGGAACCCTTGCGGAACACGGTGCGCGCGGCGCGCTGCAGGTCGGTATGCTCAGGCAGCAGGAACGCATCCGGTGCGTTTGCGATTTCCGGCAGCAGCCGGATGGCCCAAACCGCCGCGGGGAAATGTCGATTCAATCGCTCCTCATGCGCCGTGAGCATGTCCTGCAGGGTATCGCCGTTGTCTTCAAGAATTTCTGCCACCATCAGCAGGATGTGATCAATCAGCCGCTCGTTGCGCTGGCCCTGTTCAAGGCAGGCTTCCAGTTCCTGATTGCGTGCCTGCAGACGTTGCGCCTGGTAGGTCTGAAACGACAAGGTGCCGTTCTCATTCTCGTGGTGTGGCAGGAGCATGTGCTCCAGCACTTCCGGGAAAGTGGCCAGAAAGTTCGGATGTGCGGCCAGCCACTGCAACACTTCTTCCGGGTCCAGTTCCGGGGGCTTATCTTCCGCCACCGCGCGGGCCTTGGTGTTCATAACTGAATGTTTCCGGTGAATGAGTATTCGGCGCTGCCACGCAGTTGCACGGATTGCGTCTCATCGCCACTCCATTGGACTTCCAGATCGCCGCCCGGCAGGGAGACAGTGACCGTGTCTTCCAGTTTCTCAAGCAGGCGTCCGGCCACCACCGCGGCGCACGCGCCGGAGCCGCATCCCGGTGTTTCGCCCACTCCACGCTCCCAGACGCGCAGGCGCACATGGCGCGGCGTGACAATTTCCATGAAGCCGACATTGGTGCGTTGCGGGAATCTGGGATGGGACTCAATGCGCGAACCGAGGGTGTGCACAGGCGCGCTGTTGGTGCCGTCCACTTCAAGCACGGCGTGCGGGTTGCCGAGCGACACGGCCGAGATCTGATATGAGTTGTTGCCGAGGTCCAGAGCATAGGAGGGCTGCCGCTCCCGGTGGACGAATGGAATGTCGTCCGGGATCAGTCTGGGCGCGCCCATATCGACGGTCACCGAGTCATCCTCATGGATGTGTATCGCGATTGGTCCGGCGGGTGAGTCCGCTTGCATTTGCAGTTCGCCATAGCCGCGATCCAGAGCGTAGCGCGCCAGACAGCGTACGCCGTTGCCGCATTGCTCAACAGACTGGCCGTCGGCGTTGTAGATCAGATAAGAGAAATTCGAGGTCTTGTTCGAGGGAAGGTCAATCACCAATATCTGATCGCAGCCGATGCCGGTGCGGCGGTTGGCCAGATGCTGGATATGATTCAGTGTCAGGATGACGTCTTGCTTGCGCGCGTCAAGCACCACAAAATCATTCCCCAAACTTTGCATTTTGGTGAATTGCAGACGCATGACGGCATTGTACTTGACGCGGCGGTCAAACGCCGTCGTCAGACCGCCGCCAGTTCTTCGCGCATATCGTGCAAAGTGGCGGTGTAGTCGTCGGTACCAAAGATGGCCGAGCCGCACACGAAAGTGTCAGCGCCAGCCTGTTTCACGGCGCGAATATTGTCGATGTTGATGCCGCCATCGACTTCCAGACGAATGTCCTGATTGGTGGTGTCGAGCAACTGGCGCACCGTGCGCACCTTGTCGTAGGTTTGCGGGATGAACTCTTGTCCGCCGAAGCCCGGATTGACCGACATCAGCAGCACCAGGTCGACATTGGGCAGAACGTGATCGAGCGCGTTGATTGGCGTCGCCGGATTCAGCACCAGTCCGCTTTTGCAGCCCATGTCCTGAATCAGTTTCAGGCTGCGGTGCACATGCACCGAGGCGTCCGGGTGGAAACTGATGTAACTGGCACCGGCTTTTGCGAAATCCGCGATCAGACCGTCGACCGGCGTGACCATTAAGTGGACATCGATTGGCGCGGTGACGCCATGCGCGCGCAGGGCCGAGCAGATCATGGGACCGAAACTCAGATTCGGCACGTAGTGGTAGTCCATCACGTCGAAGTGAATCATGTCAGCGCCCCCGGCCAGTACTGCATCCACTTCCGCGCCGAGTTTGGTGAAGTCGGCGGACAGGATGGACGGGGCGATATAGTCGGGCTGAGCCATGGTCGAAAAAGCCTTGAAATGCGAGAGTGAGTATACAATGAGCCGCCATTGAAATTGTATGTTCAGTACGCATGCCGGATCTCACCAACATCTGTTGGAGCTATGTCGGTGCGGAAGGCCCGGAACACTGGGGCGAATTGCATCCCGACTGGAAGTTATGCGCCGAAGGCTTGCGGCAATCGCCGATTGCGCTGCCGGAAGATTCGACTGCCAACATTTCCGCTGCGCCGCAGGCGTTGCGCTTTGACTATGCGCGCGTTGCCGCGCGCCTCACCGAGATGCCTTATCTGGTGCGCGCTGAGGTAGATTCCGGGTTGGGTATTCGTTTGGGGGAGCAGGATTTCGCGTTGCGGCAATTCCACTTTCACACGCCTGCGGAACACCGCTGGAGGAATAGCACGGATGCCGATCCGGCAGAATTTCATCTGGTGCACCGCAGCGATTCCGGCGCGATTGTCGTGCTCGGAATCCCGTTACGTTATGATGCGGAACCTCTTTTGTCGCCGGCGCTGTGGGATGATATGCGGACGCACGAATCCGGCGAGTCTTTCACCGTTGACTTGCTCGAGATGATCCCAGCCACTGCGAGTTACTTCAGTTATTCCGGGTCGCTGACGACGCCGCCGTGCACCGAGGGGGTGCGCTGGTTGCTGGCTGGCGAGGCGCTGGGGATCAGCCGCGAGAGTGTCACGTGGTTGCAGCGTCAGACCGGTGCCAACGCGCGACCACTGCAGCCGTTGGGAGACCGGATGGTGCAGCGGGTCAGCTGTTGCAGTACACATGAGTGACAAGACGCTTGGTTTGAGTGAGACCCTCCGGGAGTATCTGCTGGAGGTCTCGGTACAGGAAGATCCGAGTGCGCGGGCTTTGCGCGAGCATACCGCCACCTTGCCGGAGCATTACATGCAGATCAGCGCGGAGCAGGGGCAATTCTTTCGTGTGCTGATTCAGTTGATTCAGGCGAGGCGCATCATTGAGGTGGGCACCTATACCGGTTACAGCGCCTTGTGCATGGCGCAGGCGGCCGGCCCGGACGGGCGGTTGGTCTGCTGTGACATCAGTACGGAGTGGACCGATATCGCTCAGGAGTACTGGACGCGCGCCGGGGTGCGCGAGCGCATTGATTTGCGCATTGCGCCAGCACTTGAGACCTTGGCGCAGTTGCGCGCGGACGGTGAGCCAGAGGCCTTTGATTTCGCGTTTATTGACGCCGACAAGGAAAACTATGACGCTTACTTCGAGTATCTGCTGCCGCTGATGCGTCGCGGCGGGCTGATTGCAGTGGACAATACCTTGTGGTCCGGGCGGGTCGCGGATCCGGCTGAGCAGGAAGTCGATACGATGGCCATTCGCGCGTTCAACCGCAAGTTGGCGCAGGATTCGCGGGTGCTGATCTCATTGATTCCGATCAGTGACGGCGTAACCTTAGCGATCAAGCAGTGATCTGACATAGAATAGAGCGACACTCACGTTATTGGCATGAAAACTTCCGACCTGTTCGTTCGCTGCCTCGAACTTGAAGGCATTGAATATGTGTTTGGCGTTCCCGGTGAGGAGAACGCCGACTTCGTGATGTCTTTGGAGCAGTCGGACAAGATTCGCTTTATTCTGACCCGGCATGAGCAAGGCGCGGCGTTCATGGCGGAAGCCTACGGCCGCTTGACCGGCCAGCCGGCGGGGTGTCTCGGCACGCTGGGGCCGGGCGCGACCAATCTGCTGACGGGTGTCGCCAACGCCAATATGGATCACTCGCCGCTGCTGGTGCTGACCGGGCAGGGTTCCACCGCCCGCATCCACAAGGAGTCGCATCAGATTATGGATGCGATCGGGATGTTTCGGCCGATCACCAAATGGACCACCAGCATCATTCAGCCCTCAGCGCTGCCGGAGATTGTTCGCAAGGCGGTGCGCATTGCGCGCAGTGAGAAGCCCGGTGCCGTGCATCTGGAGTTGCCGGAAGATATTGCCAAGCGTGACACTGATGTCGAGCCGATTGACCCAGTGCGGTTTCGCCGCCCGGTACCGGCGGCGGAACAGGTGGATAAGGCTTTTGACATGCTGGCGCGGGCGAGTCGCCCGGTGATTCTGGCGGGCAACGGTTGCATCCGCATTCGGGCCAGCCAGCAGTTGCGCATGTTCTGCGAGACTACCGGGGCGGGCGTGATGAGCACCTTCATGGCGAAAGGCTGTGTGGATATGGACGAAGACTACTGCCTGTTCACCATTGGATTGGGAGCCAAGGATCTGGTGACGTGCGCGATCGATGCGGCGGATGTGGTGTTGACGCTGGGCTACGACATGGTGGAATACCACCCGCACTTGTGGAACCCGGATGGCACCAAGACCATTATTCACGCGGATTATGAACCGGCGGAAATTGACTTCCACTACCACCCTGATGTGGAACTGGTCGGCGATCTGGCGCAGACGCTGGCGATGCTCAATGAGCGGGCGCGCGAGCATGGCAGCATGGGTTGGGACCTGGATCAACAGTTGTGGGTGCGCAATGGCATGCTCGAAGAGCTGGCTCAGTACAAGGACGATGATGCGACAGGTGCGCTGAAGCCGCAGAAGGTGCTGTGGGACGTGCGCGAGGTGATGGGGCCGGAGGATGTGCTGCTGTCCGATGTGGGCGCGCACAAGATGTGGATCGCGCGTCATTACCCCTGTCACGAACCGAACACCTGCCTGATTCCGAACGGCTTCTGCTCAATGGGGTTCGCGCTGCCGGGCTCAATTGCCGCGCACCTGGTGCATCCGAGTCGCCACATTCTGGCGATCTGCGGTGACGGCGGGTTCATGATGAATGTGCAGGAGATGGAAACGGCGAAACGGCTGAATGCCGACATCACGGTGATGATCTGGGAGGATGGCGGCTATGGACTGATTTCCTGGAAGCAGGAGCAGGAGTTCAAGCACCACACGGTGCTGGAGTTCGGCAATCCGGACTGGATGCAACTGGCGGCCGCCTTCGGCTGGCATGGACATCATGTCACTGAAAGCCAGCAATTGCTGCCGACGCTGCGCACCGCACTCGAAGAATCCGGGCCCTCGCTGATCGTGGTGCCGATTGATTACGAAGAGAACATGCGTCTGACCAAGCACTTGGGCGAGATCGTCTGTCGCATTTAGGGGGAGTGGTGCCCCCAGGTGGGCTCGAACCACCAGTCCGGGATTAGGAATCCCGTGGTTTATCCAGTTAACCGATGGGGGCGTATCCGCAGAATCTGTTGTGACGCCGCAGGCGTGGTGGGCGATGCTGGGATTGAACCAGCGACCTCTGCCGTGTGAAGGCAGCGCTCTCCCGCTGAGCTAATCGCCCTGCCGCACAGTCTAGCAAAATTGGGGGTCGGAGCACCGGTTCAACTTCAGCCCGTTTGCGGAAATCCCATCCCTGTCACGCTTAATCGGGTGTGACATCAAGGCAATACATCGGCTACACGTGTAAGTTCATTTCCGTATAATCGCCCGCCCAAGCAAAGTCATGTCCGCAGTTGCGCGCGAGAGTTAGGTGGCGCTTGGGATGCTGTCTCCATTTAATTTAATGAGGGGTGTGGGGGTGGTGCCTGTGTGGCGCTGCGCGGATCAATCTGAATCTGCAGTGGTAGGGCACGATTGACAAGACCCCCTCCATAGCTCCCGGCATTCCGGGTGTGCAACAAGATCTTGGTATTTGGCGTGTTAGAATTTTCGCCATGGATTCAGTCACCGCACCTGTGATGCGTCGTACACTATTCACCCTGACCTTGATGGGAGCCATTGTGTCTTCTCTGGCACAGGCCGATGACGCAGGCAGCAGCGCGGCGGTTGAGGTGGGACGTGAGATCGCCTTCGATGTCAAGAAGGGCAACTGCCTGTCCTGTCATGTAATCCCCGGAGGAGAGTCACCGGGCAGCATCTCCGTGGCGCTGGTGGCTATGAAAACTCGGTTCCCGGACAAACAGGTGTTGCGTGCCAATGTCTGGGATCAGACTCAATTTCGCCCACATGCCATGATGCCGCCGTTCGGCAAGCACGGCATCTTGACGGAAGAAGATATTGACAATATTGTAGAGTTCCTCTACACCCTGTAACATTGGAGCCATGCTTATGAATCTGAATCGCAGAACTTTTATCGCAGCGGGATTGGGCGTGCTGTGCGCGCCGGTGCTGGTGCGAGCGTGGCCGCAAAAGGCGTTTGAGGCTGAAAAGGCTGACGAGGTGCTGGCGGAACTGGTAAAAAACACACCGGAACACAGCGACGCGATCACCATCACCGCACCCGACATTGCGGAGAATGGCGCAGTGGTCCCGATATCGGTTTCAACCAGTCATGAAGAGGTCACCCGGATCAGCATTCTGGTGGAGAGCAATCCGCTGCCGTTGACCTCAAGTTACGAGTTGAGCGCAAATGCCGTGCCTTACGTTTCTACCCGCGTGAAAATGCTCAAGACATCAAACGTGGTCGCGCTCGTGGATGCGGGCGGCAAGACCTATACCGAAAGCCGTGAAATCAAGGTCACGATAGGTGGCTGCGGCGGCTAAACAACAACCAGTCACAAGGAGTCGATACGATGGCAAAAACAATGCGCGTGCGGGCCAAGGAAAAGGACGGCATCGTGACCGTCAAGGCCCTCATAACCCACCCGATGGAAACCGGCCTGCGCAAGGACAGCGACGGCGAGATCATTCCGGCGCACTTCATCAAGGAAGTCACCGCTACCGTCGGTGACAAGACGGTGTTCACGGCGAACTGGGGCACTGGGGTGTCGAAGAACCCGTATTTGTCGTTCAAATATCGAGGTTCAAGCGGTGACGTACTGACCCTGAGTTGGACCGACAACAAGGATGAATCTGACTCAATTGAGGCGACCGTCAAGTGACAACACGCCTCGCCATAGCCGGTGTGCTGGCGGCGGCCTTGACAGCCGCGGCGACGCTCGGCGTGAGCGCGGACGCCATTGATCCGCAAAAGGATCTGGAGAAGATACACGGCTTCTTCAAGGAAAAATTCCCGTCCCTTCCTTGGGAGGAGTTTGCAAATGGCTCCTACGCGCTGGATCCGTCCTGGCGTGCCAACTGGGAATTAATCGAAGAGTTCCCGCCGTATGAAGTCGCCATTTCAGCCGGTGAGGAAATGTGGAACATCCCGTTCGCCAACGGCAAGACTTACGCCGACTGTTTCGGCGAGCCGGGCGTGCAGCATCACTATCCGCGCTGGGACAGCGAACAGGGCCAAGTGGTCACATTGGCGCTGGCCATCAACCAGTGCCGCGAGGCGAACGGCGAGGATCTTTTGCAATACAAGAACGGCGCGATCGTAGACATTCTGGCCTATATGGCCTACGAGTCCCGTGGTCAGATCATCAATGTGGTGGTGCCGAAAGACGCCCCTGGCGCACTGGAAGCCTACCAAAAGGGTCGCGAGTTCTACTTCACGCGCCGCGGCCAGTTGAATTTCGCTTGTGCCCACTGCCATTTCAGCATGGCTGGGCGCAAGCTGCGCACGGAATCTCTTTCTCCGGCCCTCGGACAAGCGACGGGCTGGCCGGTGTACCGCTCCAAATGGGGTGCCATCGGTACTCTGCATCGCCGCTACACTGGCTGCAACAAACAGGTGCGCGCCAAACCATTTGAGGCGCAGGGCGAAGAGTACCGCAATCTTGAGTACTTCCACACGCACATGAGCAATGGGCTGCCTCTGAATGGCCCGGCCGCGAGGAAGTAGTCAAATGAGACTACGCTATCTGCACTCCGCTCTGATCGCTCTGGCGTTGTGCGGTATCGTGCCGGGTGCGCTTCAGGCGGCGGATCAGGAAAGTTTTGATGATGCGCTTGCGGTGGCGCTGGCTGCGCAGGAGAAAGCCGCGTCCGTCAGTGGTGAGTGGCGCGATGTTGGCCAGTTCCTCAAGGATGCTCAGGAGAAAGCGGCCGCGGGTGATTTTGCTGGTGCCATCGCCCTAGCGAAGAAGGCCGAGCATCAATCCTTGCGAGGCTATGAGCAGATGACCTCGCAAGCCGGAAAGGTCGGTCTGGACCCCTACCTGCAATAAGCCACAGGCCGAACATGAGCCTGAGCCGACGCGAATTCCTGTCGGTGATGATGGCCGCCTCAGCGGCCGGCATGTTGCCGCACCGTGGTGCACTGGCCGCGGATTCCCTCTACGATCTCCCGCCCTTCGGCGATGTGCGTTTGCTGCATTTCACTGATTGTCATGCGCAACTGCTGCCAGTTTATTTCCGCGAACCGAGCACCAATCTGGGCGTGGGCGCGGCGTTCGGGCGTCCGCCGCATCTGGTCGGTCAGGCTTTCCTGGAGCACTTTGGAGTCACGCCCGGAACGCCGGAAGCGTATGCGCTGACGCATTTGGATTTCTCCGAAATGGCGCGCCGGTACGGAAAACTTGGAGGATTCGCGCATTTGACGACACTGGTGCGTCGACTGCGTGAAGAAGTCGGTGAGGGGCGCAGCCTGCTGCTCGACGGCGGTGATACCTGGCAAGGCTCCGCCACCTCCTTGTGGACGCGCGGCTCGGATATGGTGGAAGCCTGCAACCGTTTGGGTGTGGACGTTATGACCGGACACTGGGAGTTCACTTATGGTGAGGAGTCCGTGCGCAAGAATATCGAGCAGTCTCAGGCCGCGTTCGTCGCGCAAAATGTCCGCCTGACAGAAGAGGCGTTGTTTGACGAACAACCGGCTTACGATGAGGAGACCGGACATGCGTTCGCGCCATACACCTTGCGCGAATGCGCGGGTCACCAGATCGCGGTGATCGGACAAGCCTTTCCATACACGCCGGTCGCGAATCCGGGTCGCTTTGTGCCGAACTGGAGCTACGGCATTCAGGAGGCGGCGCTGCAGGCGCTCATTGAGACCATTCAGGTACAGCACAACCCGGCCTTGATTGTGCTGTTGTCGCACAACGGCATGGACGTGGATCTCAAGTTAGCGTCTCGCGTATCGGGGCTGGACGCGATCTTCGGTGGGCACACGCACGACGGGGTGCCTGAGGCGATCGAAGTCGCCAACCCCGGTGGCATGACGCTGGTGACCAATGCGGGATCCAACGGCAAGTTTTTGGGCGTCATGGATATTGAGTTGCGCAACGGTCGCCGCGCCGGCGTGCGGTATCGACTGCTGCCTGTGTTCTCTTCCCTGTTGCCGGCAGACCCGGAAATGCGTGACTGGATTGAGGAGGTACGTGCGCCGTATCTGGACAAACTGAGCCAGCCGTTGTCGGTGGCTGGTCAGACCCTGTACCGCCGTGGCAATTTCAATGGCAGTTTCGATCAGGTGATCTGCGAGGCCTTGCTGGAGCACTATGACGCGGAGATCGCGCTGTCGCCCGGATTCCGGTGGGGTCCCAGCGTGCTGCCGGGAGATGTGCTGACCGTGGAAGACGTTATGGCGCAGACCGCGATCACGTACCCTGAGACCTATATGAACGAAATGAGCGGTGAGATGATCAAGTTAATTCTTGAGGATGTCGCCGATAATCTGTTCAATCCAGACCCGTATCAGCAGCAGGGCGGTGATATGGTGCGTACTGC
Organism: uncultured candidatus Poriferisulfidus sp.; assembly: GCA_965199755.1. Taxonomy (GTDB): domain Bacteria; phylum Pseudomonadota; class Gammaproteobacteria; order Poriferisulfidales; family Poriferisulfidaceae; genus Poriferisulfidus. Next base: position 281,884 of record CBDASZ010000001.1, read on the forward strand.
GGGGCTGGAATACAGTCTGGACGCCACGGCGGACATTGGGAATCGGGTTCGGGATTTGCGCCTGCGCGGCGGTGAGCCAATATCTGACACGCGTCAGTACAAAGTGACTGGCTGGGGTGTGGTCGGACAGGTGGCACCTGGCCCGCCGGTGTGGGAGATCGTCACCGACTGGCTAAAAGGGCGCGAGGAGGTCAACCTTCTGCACCTGCACACTCCGCGTCTGCTGAACTTGCGCGACAATCCGGGAATCGGGTGAACCATATACTGCCGATCAGGTCAAAACCCAGAGGACATTCCATTCACTTCGATTCACACGGAGATTCTTATGTACCGAATTCTGACCTCTTTTCTGATCCTTTTGCTAACCGGTCCAGCCGCGGCATCCAACACCGTGTCGCTCAAGTTGATGAGCGTGGACATCGTCCACAGAATCGCACAGCACGCACTGCAACATTGCGCTAATGAAGGCTATCAGGTGAGCGTGGTTGTGGTGGGCAGAGACGCCCGTCCGCGCGCCTTGCTGCGTCATGCGCTAGCTTCTCCGGTCAGCTGCAAGATTGCGGTCAGGAAAGCCAAAACCGCAGCCAATATGCGCATCCCCAGCGCCGATCTCGACGAAGCACTGGCTCGCGCCAGCCGCAAACTGGTACGGATGCGCGGCGGCTTGCCGATTGAAGCCGGCGGGCATTTCTATGGCGGTGTTGGGGTCTCCGGTGCGACCGGTGAGATTGATGAGGCGTGTGCTCAGGCTGGTATTGACGCGGTTCTCGATGATCTGGAGTTTGAGGAATAACGTGCCTTGAAGACATCGGCGCTCCCGTTTGTTCTGGTTGGCATTCTGATCGGAGCGTCGGGTCCTGCACTCGCGCAGGAGGAGAAGTTGTCTGCGGACATGAGCAATTCGGGCTATGTACCGCACCCGGAGTGGTTCAAGCAGTCATTTCTGGAGTTATCTGAGGATATTGAAGAGGCGAGCGATGCCGGCCGCCATTTGATGCTGTATTTCTATCAGGACGGCTGTCCGTACTGCAAGATGTTTGTCGAGAACGGCCTGGGACAGCATGACATTGCCGCATATGTGCGCACGCATCTGGATATGGTAGCGATCAACATCTTCGGCTCGCTTGACGTCGTGGATGTGGACGGCGAAGCGTTGCCTGAGCGAGACTTCGCAATGAAAATCGGCGTAATGTTCACGCCGACGCTGGTGGCGTTTGCGCCGGACGGTTCGGTCGCGTTTCGCATCAATGGCTACTATCCGCCGCCGAAGTTTCGTGCGGCGATGCGCTTTGTCGCGGAGAAGCGCTATGCGACGGACGAGCGCTTTGTCGAGTTTTATCGCACTGCGGACAAGCGCGCCGGAAGCGGCACCCTCCATGTGCAAAGCGCGACCATCGATGGGCCGCCTTATGACTTGTCAAATCACGACAAGCCCCTGATGGTCATGTTCGAGCAGCAGGAATGTCTGGCTTGCGACGAATTGCACGAGGATCTTCTGCGTCGGGAAGAGACGCAGGCGCTGTTGCAGTCACTGGAAGTCGCGGTGCTTGATATTCGCGTACGGGAGCCGCTGGTGACCCCCAAAGGCAAGCAGACCAATGTGCTCGACTGGGCAAGGGAGTTAGGTATTCAGGCGGTGCCGACTCAGGTGTTTTTTGACGGGGAGGTGGAAGCGATCCGCAATGAAGGCCATATCAAGGCTTTTCACATGCAATCGATCATGGACTATGTGATCTCCGGGGACTGGCGCGAGGTGGAGAATTTTCAGCGTTGGCTGCAAGAGCGCGCGGATCATTTGCGCGAGCAGGGCGTGGACATCGACTTGATGCAGTAGTCGTGTCCAGTCAGAAACTGTAATTCAGCCGAAACTCGAAGTAACTGTCGCGGCGGATGCCGTGCATGAGAATGTCCCGTTCATCGGCACTCAGCACGTGTAAGGATTCCGCCACGATAGACCACTGTTCGGTCATTCTCCAGTTCGCTTCCGTGGTCATAATCGTGCTTGAGTGATGGCGGTCGGTCAGAAAACTCAGATAGAACTCCGTGTCGTCAGCATCATTGAGCGCGTAACGGAAGGCGAGCAACAGGTCGTCATTAAACAGCATGGTCGCTTTGTCGCCGCGCTCGTCGTAGTTCCACTCTGCAAGCACACTGATGTCCGCGTCTGAATCAAACACGCCGTAGAAGGTGTATTCCGTGCCCAATGCCAAAGCGGCGTAATCATCCTCTTGGAGGAGCAGATTCTGCATGCCGGCGCGGTGGATGGCTTCGAGTTTGAACAGCCAGGACTCCGTGGTCATTTGCGCGTCCAGACCGTACTGGCGGATCTGTTCGTAATGCGGCACCGCCACAAGTTCAGTCCCGCGTAAGGTCGGGCGCAGCGTCGGCTCTCTGCCGGTGCCGTCGAACACGCTGAGTCCGATATCAAAAGGCCCGGCGCTGACGCTATAACGAAACGCGAAATCCGTGTGCCATTGCTCCGCGGAACTCTCATAGGTCGGATGGTCTGAATCCACTGCCAGACCGCCGCGCAGACGGCCTTCCACGCCGCCGTAGGTGCGTTCGCGATGATGCGGCAGCACAAAAAACTCCGCTGTTCCCCACTCGCCATTGAGGTTGAGGTAAGCCATCAGTTGTCCGAGTTCGTCTTCCAGGTCCGGCTGCTCAACCTGATCCACCTGATTGATGATGTCGACCAGATGATTGGCTTCAACCACGCCCCAGAACACGCGATCCACACCCACGCGAACCTCCCATCCCCCTTCGCCCAACTCGCCGTAGAACAGGAAATACGCCTCGCGAATATCCGCATGCGTACGCTCCGCATCACCGCTGTCATAGCGCAGAAATGGCACAAAACTGAACTCCCAGTCATCGGTGTAGACGTCAAACTCCGGCTCCAGCACTACGCCGCTGCCGTAATTGGACTGCCGATCATCGGATGCGGGATCGTGATACCAGCGGTTCTCGATGCCGATCTTGCCGGACAGCTCCCACTCAATATCAGATTCCGCTAGCGCCTCCGATGTGCTCAATGCTCCGGCGCATACCGCTGTCAGGGTGAGCGCGATGGTCGCGACGTTCCAGACGTGCATCAGTGCTTGTGCCCCTTCGCGCAGTCTCGAACAAAATCGACAAAGTACTGCACCCATGCGCACCGCTGCGTATGGCGCAAGTGACAGTAGTTCGCGAACAGATTGCCGAGCACCATCCCGTCCTTGCCGCCAGTCGCGCCGACGCCCCGCGTCACCTGCCAGCCCCAGCGCAAGTTTGCGTCCAGATTCTCCAGGCGCGAATAATGAAATTCATGCGCCGGTATGCGGGAGCCTGCGGCAATGCCCGGCCAAAGGAAGTCGGATGAGGCTTCCAGTGTAACCAGTCCGCGCCCTTGGGGTCGTTCGTTCATAATGCAATCGCCGGGAATGAAACCCACCATTCTATGGGTTTGCCCTTGCCACGTCAGATTTTGGCACAGATACATGAGTCCGCCGCACTCCGCATAAGTTGGCAGACCGGCGCTGATTTGCTCATGCAACTGCGATTTGAGCGCTGTATTGGCGGCCAATGCGCCGGCTTGAGTCTCCGGGAAGCCGCCACCGAGCCACAGTCCGTCAATCTTCGGCAGTGTCTGTGCCTGCAGCGTGTCCACAGGCACCAGTTCCACGCCCTGTTGCGCGAACTGCTCCAGATCGTCCGCGTAATAAAACCCGAATGCCGCATCCCGCGCATAGCCGATGCGCAGATCCGGCTTCGTCGAGGGCGCAACTTGCGGTGAGAGCTGTATTTGCGGGCCGTTCGCTTGCTCCAGCAGCCGCTCCAGTTCCACGCCTTCGGCAACACAGCGCCCCATCGCGGTGATGCAGAAATCCGCATCATCGTGTTCAGAGTCAGTAATCAGTCCTAGATGGCGTTCGCTCAGTTGCATGTCGGAGGACTTGCCAACCGCACCGAGCACTGCAAGATCGGTGTGTTGTTCTATTGCCTGCACCAGCTTGGATTCATGACGGCTGCCGCCGGTGCGGTTGAGAATAATGCCGGCCCACTGCAAGTCTGTATCGAATTGCTGATACCCCAGCACTAGTGGGGCAACGCCGCGCGTCATGCCGTCGCAGTCAAGCGTCAGCAGAACGGGTGCCTGTAACAGTTTGGCCATGGCGGCATTGCTGTCGGAGCCGTCTTCGGCCACGCCGTCGAACAATCCCTTGGTGCCTTCAATCAGCGCTGCGTCCTCCCCATTGCGCGCGGCAGTACGTTGGATTTCCTCCGGCTCTTGCGTGTTGAAGTCCAGGTTGTAGCACGGCCTTCCCGCGGCCCGCGCAAGCCACGCGGGGTCAATGTAATCCGGGCCTTTTTTGAACGGCTGAATCGCAATGTTCTGTGCGCGCCACGCATGCAGCAAGCCCAGCGCCAGACACGTTTTACCGCTTGATTTGCGGCTGGCGGTGAGGTAGAGCCGGCGGTATTGGCCGGACATGAGATCAGTCCGCTGGTTGCGGATCAGACAGATCTTCCGGCAGGAATCCCAAGGCTCCCATCCCGGCAAGCAGCGCCATCAAGCTGATGGTCACACCCATGACACCAAGCATGAATTCCCAGAAACTCGGAATATAGGAAGCGATCACGCCGTCGAAGAAGCTGCTGCTTTCAATCATGCCGGGGAACATCACCAGCGGATACGCCTGCCCGCCAATGATGATGACGTACAACTGAAACATTCCGCCGACGATGACCAGCACCGCACCGACCATGGTGCTAACACGGCAGTGGCGTGTTTTGGGGGAGTAGAACAGCGCCAGCGGCAGCAGCGCGCCGATGCCAATCTGGCCGAGCCAGAAGATTTTCGAGTACAGGCTCTCGAAGTTTAGAATAAACGCCTCGTAGCCGTGGTGCTCGGTCGCGTACAGATTGGTCAGGTGGTAGGCCAGCACGAAATACAGCACGGTCGCGACGAAGATGCCCAGCAGGTTTTTGAGGCGCAGCACCAAAGCATCGCCCAGCGCACGGCCTGAGGCGCGGCAGCTGAACTCCAGAACCAGCAGAAAGACCGCGGTGCCGAAGGAGAACGACATCATAATGAACAGCGGTGCCATAATTGCCGCGTCGTACCCCTGTCGCGCCACCAGAAACCCGAAGATCGCACCGGTACCAGTGGTGAGGATCAGACGCCAGAGCAGGGCGAGGATGCCGGCGGCGCGGGTGTAGCGCGCTAGCGCGGGTTGAAACAGCACCCACAAGTACACCGCAATGACCGCCAGCAGGCCGGTATACAGGAAAATATTCCAGGCGAAAATGGACTTGAAGTTGTAGTAGGTCATCGCCACGATCAGACGATCCGGGCGACCCAGGTCCAGCACCAGAATGGTCAGTCCGCCGATCAGCAAGGCACCCGCCAGCAACCCGGACAGGCGCGCCAGCGGCTTGTAGTCAACTTTACCGAATACCGAAGCGATAGAGGCGACATTCAGCGCGCCGGAGGCAGCGACAATCAGGAACACCGCAAACACGTGCGGAATGCCCCACACGATCTGATTGTTCATGCCGGTGATCCAGTGGCCTTCATGCTCCAGATGCAGAAATCCCAGAAAGCCCAGCCCCAGCAGTGCGCCCATCACCGCGAGCGTACCCCAGTAAGGACGCCCGGTATCCAGCGTGGCATAGCGAACCGGTACCATCAAAATAGTCCCTGATAGCGCACGCCGGTATTCAGTCGCAGATCAGCACGGATCTGGGTCGCGCCGAACTGCGCGATGCGCTTGGCAATCTCACTGTCCGGATCGTTCAGATCGCCGAACAAAATAGCCTGATGGCCGGCCTTCGTGCAGGCATCGGCACAGGCCGTGCTGTGGTCGTTTTCATCTTGCCGGTGCACGCACAGTGTGCAACTCTCCACGCAGCCCTTGCCGCGTGGCGCATGCGGCAGTTGCTCGTCCAGATTCTCGTGAATGAAGGACCGCGCCTTGTACGGGCAGGCCATCATGCAGTAGCGACAGCCGATGCAGGTGTGCTTGTCCACCAGTACGATACCGTCTTCGCGGCGAAACGACGCGCCGGTCGGGCAGACGTCCACGCAGGGCGGGTGTTCGCAGTGCTGACACATCATCGGCATGGAGACGCTGCGCTGTGACAGCGGGTCGCGCACATTGAGTTTGCGGATCCATTGCGCGTCCGTCTCCGGGCGGCCCAGATCCTGCAGGTTGTGTTCGGTGTTGCAGGCATCCACGCAGTCGTGACAGTCTTCGTGACATTGCCGCGTGTCGATCAGCATGCCCCAGCGGACCGCGTCTGTTACTTCCTCATCGGGAGCGCGGGCGTACAGCAGCACACCGGGGGCGAGCGTCAGCGCGCTGGCCGCGCCGGCGTTTTGCAGGAAGTCGCGGCGGCTGTGATTGATGCTCACGGCGTGAACTCCGGCTGTTTTATGTCTTCGGCGCGCAATCGTTCATGGTGCCGCAAGGCATCGTAGGCTTTCGCCGGGCGGTCGGCATGGCATTCAAAGCAATCAATGCGGACACCCGCATAGATATGGCAGGCGGAGCAGAAATGCTGCTCGCTGCTGGCGCGGGGATAGCTGCCGGCCTCATCGGCGCGGACATGGCATTCCAGACAATTCTTCAGCGAATGCTTCGTTGTGCGGATGCCGCGATGCACGGTTTCGTCACGTTGATGCAGGATGAACTCCCAATGGCGTTCCCGCATTACGTCAGTTGGCTCCACGCATTGCTCTCCCAAAGGTTTCGGGAGGACAGGACGGGGCGCGTCCGCTTCCAGAGGAGTGCTCACCATCAGTATGAGCATTGGCAGCACCAGCAACGAATGGCGCATGGGGTTTTGACCCGTGCGGATTAATGATCGCCCAGCGCCATATCGATGTAGCCAGTCGGACAGACATCTGCACAAATATGGCAGCCGATGCAGCGGTCGTAGTCGGTGTCGACATAGCGGCCCGTGGTCTGCTTGTCTTTCTTGACCCGGAACACCGCGTCTTGCGGGCAGAACACCACGCAGTTGTCGCACTCAAAGCACATGCCGCAACTCATGCAGCGGCCGGCCTCGGCGACGGCCTGTTCCTCCGACAGTCCTTCGATCCGCTCCTCGAAATGACCCAGTACGGCTTCGCTGTCCGGCCCGGTTTCGGAGCGCAGGTTGCGCTCGGAGTAGGGGAAGTGCGCCAGAAACAGTTTTTCATGGCTGATGATTTCCTGACTGGAACGATCCTCATAGTTGTGCACCGAGAAATCGCGGTCGCAGGTGCCGCGCGTCTCGCCGACCTCGTAGTCCTCCGGCGAGAGACCGGATTCGGACAGTTTGGCGAGCAGATCGAAGTGATGCACATCCACTTTCGGACGTTTGCGCAGTTCCGCCTGCTTCAGATAGTTGTTGATGCCCTCGGCGGCAATGGAGGCCTGACCGATGGCGGTGGTCAGCAGGTGCGGGCGAATGATGTCGCCGGCGACGAAGTGTCCGGGGCGATCCGTCACTTCAAAGAACTTGCTGGCATCAATCAGACCGCGGCCATTGTCAAAGTCTTCCAGCCCGCTCAAATCGCCGCCCTGACCGATCGCGGAAACCACCAGGTCGGCTTCGATCTCGTATTCGGTGCCTTCGACGGGAACCGGACGGCCTTCTTCCATCTGGCATTTCGCCATTTTCAGCGCGCGGGCCCGGCCATCGTCATCCAGCAGCACTTCCATTGGCATCACGCTGTCGTGAATGTCCACACCTTCGTGCAGTGCGTCGTGCACCTCGTGCTCGGCTGCCGTCATCTCATCTTGCGGGAATAGCGATGTCAGTACCACCTGAGCCCCTTCGCGGGCCGCCGCCATGGCGGAATCATGCGCGACGTAACCGCCGACTACATGCTCCGGGCGCAGCGACTCGTCCATACCGGTAATCTTGCCGAGGCGTCGTGCGACCGACACCACGTCAATTGAGGTATCGCCGCCGCCGACGCAGACCACACGGTCCGCGGTGACCTGAACGTGTCCCTTGTTGAAGGCTTCAAGGAAGGCGACGCCGGAGATGCAATTCGGCGCGTCGCTGTTGGGGACCGGCAGTTTGCGTCCGGTCTGACAGCCAATCGCCCACAGGATCGCATCGAACTCTTCCTCAATGGCCGCGACCTCGACGTCCTCGCCGACGCGCGTGTTGTTGCGTACTTCAATGTCGCCCATTTCCAGGATGCGTTCGATCTCCCGATCCAGGTAGTCGCGCGGCGTGCGATAGCCCGGAATGCCATAGCGCATCATGCCGCCGAGTTCTTCCTGACCCTCGAAAATGGTGCTGGCATGGCCCATGCGGCGCAGCTGATATGCGGCCGCCAGACCCGCCGGGCCGCCGCCGATGATGGCGACGCGCTTGCCGCTGAGCTCATCAGGGCAGGAGAATTTGAAGCCTTCCGTGTAGGCGGTGTCGCCAATGTACTGCTCCACCGAATTGATGCCGACGAAGTCTTCCACGTGATTGCGGTTGCAGCCGTCCTGACAAGGTGCCGGACAGACACGTCCCATCATTGACGGGAACGGATTGGCGGTGGTGGAGCGCTGGAACGCATATTCCTGCATGCTGATGCCTTCCGGCGGGGTCTCGATGCCGCGCACAATGTCCAGCCAGCCGCGAATGTCCTCACCGGACGGGCAACTGCCCTGACATGGCGGGGTGCGATGCACGTAAGTGGGGCACTTGTGCGAGTGATCGGCCTCGAAGATCGAGTCGCCCGGTCGGCTCCACGTGTAATCATCATCCTCGAAGCGACGAAACGTCAACTTCTGTTCTGAGGGGGTCTGTTCGGTCGTGCTCATGGTATTCTCCTAATGATGGGTCAAGCGGCCTCGTCCAGTTCGGCCTCGGTGTCGTCGGTATCAGTGGTGCTCCCGGTGAGCACAATGGCGTTGCTCACCAACTGGTGCACACTCACAATTTGGTCCATGCGGAATCCGTAATAGGCCATAACCTTGGCGAACTGGCTCTTGCAGATCGCGCAGATCGCGGCCATGTGGGTGACGCCGTGGTGCTCCACGACGTGCTGCAAGGCTTCCATGCGCGGTAGCGCACCCTTGACGCGCAACTCAATCAGATCATCGGTCAGCAATCCGCCGCCACCACCGCAGCAGTAGGTGCCTTCGCGTATCGTATCCGCCGGCATGTCATAAAAGTGATTGCAACTGGCGCGGATGATGTCGCGCGGGATGCTGAACTGTCCGCCCGGAGTGTCGCCCATGCGCGAGGCGCGTGCGACATTGCAGGAATCATGATAGGTCAGCACCATGTCATCGTTTTCGGACGGATCAAGGTTCAGGCAGCCTTCCTGAATCAGGCCGTGAGTGACTTCGCAGATGTGCTGCGGCACCGGATATTCGGGGTCCAGAAAATCAAACGGACCAGCCAGTGTGTTGAGGAAACTGTAGGCGACGCGCCAGGCATGCCCGCACTCGCCGAAGACAATGCGCTTGACGCCCAGTTCGATCGCCGCTTCGCGGATGCGCAGGGCCAGTTTGCGCATGTTCTCGTAGCTGCCAATGAACATGCCGAAGTTGGCCGCCTCAGAGGCGCTGGAACTCAAAGTCCAGGACAGCCCGGCTTCATGGAAGACCTTGGCGTAGCCGATCAGACCGTCGACATGCGGTTCAGCAAAAAAGTCAGCCGAAGGCGTAATCAGCAGAATGTCAGCGCCTTTCTCATCCAGCGGGAAGCGTACCGTGACACCGGTGTCTTCCTCCACATCTTCCTCCAGCCCCTCCAGCGTGTCTTTCAGCGCTGGCTCAGGTAGGCCGAGGTTGTTGCCGATGACATGCACCTTGCCGATAATTTCGTTGCAGTACTTCTGTCCCTTGCCGATGGTGTCCATGACTTCACGCGCGGCCATGGAGATCTCGGCGGTGTCAATGCCGTAAGGGCAGTATACCGAGCAGCGGCGGCACTGCGAACACTGATGAAAATACTTGTACCAGTCATCCAGCACCTCTTCAGTCAGATCCTCCGCGCCGACCAGCCACGGCAGGTAGCGCCCGGCCAATGTGAAGTGGCGGCGATATACCTTGCGGAACAGATCCTGACGCGCGACCGGCATATTCTTGGGATCGGTGGTGCCCAGATAGTAGTGGCACTTGTCGGTGCAGGCACCGCACTTGACGCAGGAGTCCAGAAACACCTGCAGTGAGCGATAGCGCTTGGTCAGATCGCCCATCTTCTCGATAGCCACGTCATGCCAGTTGTCGACCAGTTCGCCGGGGAAGCCCAGCGGCTCCTGAAAGTCCGGCTTCGCCTCATACGGCTGGCTGTGCGCCATGGCGTCTTCCACCAGCTTTGGAATCACCGGATAGGGCTTGAGCGTTGGGACGTCGAATTCGGGTTCAGCCATCGCTTCGCTCCAGTTTCATGGCCCATGCGGCGACGTGGCGACGCTCGCGCGGATTGTCAGCTTGATTGCGGGTCGGACTGAAGAATACGCCGGGCGCGTGCAGCAATTTGCTGAACGGAAAGATCAGCATCAGCAAGGCGACCAGAATAAGATGAGAGTGCAGCAGGGGATCCATCGGTAGCGGCTGCCAGTCAAACCACATCAGGCCCAGAAAAAAGGCTTTCACGGCCACCACATCGGTGCCGACCGAATAACTCATGGCGATGCCAGTCAGCCCAATGGCGATCAGCAGCGCCAGCATCAGATGATCCGACAGGGCGGAGATATAGCGCACCCGGTCCACCACAATGCGCCGCAGCGCCAGACCGGCCAGTCCGATCACCATGGGGATGGCGGCGTATTTGCCGAACGGCTGCAGAAAGGCCACCCATGCCCAGACCGGTTCAATGAAATAGCGCAGGTGGCGCAACAGCACCAGCAGCAATCCGAAATGAAACAGCCAGCCGAACAGCCAGGTCCATTTGTTGGACTTGAACAGACTCTCGAACAGGGTGAGTTCGCGCAGCATGCGCAACGCGACACCGCTGCGGGTGGTCGGCGCGGGCGTGGTCGGGATCTTTAGTGGTGCGGGCGTGGTCGCGTAGCGGCGAATGCGCAAGGCAAGGCCGAGGCCCAGCACCAGCGCGGCACTGTAATACAACAGCGTCATCGCCCAGCTTGCGAAATCCACAACAGTCCCCGGTGATGCGGCGCATCGCGCCTGAACCGGGTCTCCTTAGACGCAGCCCGTGGGCTTCGGCAGTCCGGCGTACTTACAAGCCTGTTTGGCCGGGCCGTACGGGAACAGTTCGTACAGGTACTTGCTGTTGCCCTTGTCTTTGCCGAGCTTCTTGCCGATCGCCTTGGTCAGGACCCGTACCGCCGGAGCAATTTGATACTCCTCGTAGTACTCACGCAGGAAATTAATCACTTCCCAGTGGTTGTCGCTGAGTTCAGCGCCGTCGGCCGCAGCCATGGCGTCGGCCAGAGCCGGTTCCCATTCGTTGATGTTGGCCAGATAGCCTTCTTCATCGGTTTCGTAAGTTTTGCCATTGACGTCAAGTGACATAGTCTTATCCTCCCATCTTCTTGGGGGTTATTTATAACCAGGATTGAGTGCTTTCGTGCTTGCAGGCGAGCGCGACAAAGCGTTCATAATCGACGACTTCCATACCGTCGATCACGCGATCTTGGGACAAGCCCCGTGCCGCCAGATCGGGACCCAGAACATACACGGACAGGCGTGACATCGCCTGCTTGATCCGATCCGTTTGTTCACTACCATCCAATGCCGCGACTACGGCATCCTCAAACAGCAGCACGGCATGGCCGTCCGCCGCTAGCCGCAGGCAAGAGTCAAGCGCATTGCGCTCAAACGGAGACTTGTTGATCAGGTGCAGCATGATGCTTCAAAAACTGAAGACCACGTCCTGATCCGCCATCAGCGCGCTCAACTCGTCGCTGCTGACTACGTGCAGAGAAGGCTTCTCCGCCCAGTCGTCGTCCTCATCCTCATATGTGAGCGTCTGCAGATCGTCTTCGTTGAGTCCGCGCGCCTGCAGGGATTCGCGCTCGACATAAATGCGGGTGACATCGTAGTCGCCCAGCGCCGAATAGGTGCGCGAGAAATTTTTCATGCCAATGCCGTCGGTGTCCTGATTCTCGGTCAACTGGAAGACCCCGTCGTCGACAAAAGCCAGACATACATCCTGATCGAAAGCCGCGCCGATCAGCACCACTTCCAGCGACTCCAGCGCGTAAATCGTGCCGTAGGGTGCTTTGCGGTTGACGTACATCAACTTTTTGATGGTGCCTTCGCTCATGTCAGTCTCCGAAGGTCACCAGACGATCCGATTGGACAGCCGCCTCGATCAATTGTCCGAGGCCGGAGATCCGAAAGCCCGGCGCGATATTGTCGGCGTCCTTGCCGTTGCGTTTGGCTTCGCTTTCATCCAGCAGGCCGCGGCGCTGCGCCGCCGCTACGCATAACACCAGATCCAGTTCGTGCTCTTGCGCCAGTTGTGACCAGCGCTCGACGATATTGCGATCGTCTTGCGGCGGCACGGTCAGTCGGGTGCCGTTGTTGACGCCGTCGTGATAGAAGAACACGCGGAAAATCTCGTGACCGGCATCCAGCACGGCTTGCGTGAACTGATATGCGCTGTCAGAAGCCTGATGCTGGTATGGCCCCTCGTTGACCACGATTCCGAATTTCACAACAAACCGCCTGTGCCAGTGCTCGCTTCAAAAGCGAATATGAGCAGAGGCATTGAGGCTGGAGCGGGAGCCGCGCCAGTTATCGATGTGAAACTTGGTGAACGGCAGACCAGTGGCCTCGAAAAACTGTGGCCAGCCAATACGCTCCACCCAGTCATTGATTCGCTCCCAGTCACGGGCGTCATCGCGATAGGCGCGCAGGATGCGCTTGACTACTGCGGTCGCTTCCGGCCAGCGCGGCGGATTGTTGGGGATGCCGGCAGCAACCAGTTTCTGGAAGGTCGGCTTACCACGCGCGTTGGAGTGATTGCCGCCCACCCAGATGGCCAGTTTGGTGTGTTCCGGGTCGTTGATCTGCATCGGCGGGCAGGGTGGGTAGCAGGCCCCGCAGCAGATACATTTTTTCTCGTCGACTTCCAGCGAGGGCTTGTTGTTGACCAGTGCCGGGCGGATTGCCGCGACCGGGCAGCGGGCCACTACAGACGGGCGCTCGCAGACGTTGGAGACCAGATCATGGTTGATCTTGGGCGGTTTGGTGTGCTGCACATTGATGGCAATGTCGCCTTGACCGCCACAGTTGATCTGACAACAGGAGGTGGTGATGTGCACCCGGTTCGGCATGTTCCAGCCGCGGAATTCCTCAATCAGCTCATCCATCATCGCCTTTACCACGCCGGAGGCGTCGGTGCCAGGGATGTCGCAATGCAGCCAGCCTTGGGTATGCGAGATCATGGCGACCGAGTTCTTGGTGCCGCCGACCACGAAGCCGGAATCTTCCAGCGCGTTGATCAGAGGCTCGACCCGAGACTGATCCGCCACCATGTATTCAATGTTGCTGCGAATCGTGAAACGGACATACCCTTCGCCGTACTGGTCGCCGATGTCACACAACTTGCGCAGGGTGAACACATCCAGAATACGCTGGGTGCCGGCGCGGACGGTCCAGATGGCCTCGCCGTTGTGTGCGACGTGGCGCAATACGCCAGGACGCGGGTCTTCGTGATAGGCCCAGTTCCCGTAATGCTTACGCATCAGGGGATGCAGGTACTGGAAGCCGTCAGGGCATCCAGACTCAATGGGCGGGCGATGCTGTTGTACCATGCTGTGTCTCCCTCCCCGTCAAGCCGCTTGTGATTCGGCTTTGTTCTGGAACCACTTCTCGGCTTCTTCTTCCCAGGAGTCAGTGCGCACGTAAGAACTGGTGCGTGGCTCGTTGATCATGTTGGGGTCAACTTCAACCCCTACGCCTTCGAGGAAGTTGACCAGCCCGATGCGCTCGATCATCTCGCCGCAACGTTCATGCTCCAGTCCGTTCTCGGCCCAGAAGTCAATGGTCTCTTCCGCCAGTTCCACCAGACGCTCGTAGTCTTCTTCCGACTCCAGTTTCATAAACGGAACCACCATGGTGCCCATCAGGTCACCAATCTTCAGGGTGCGTTTGCCGCCGATCAGAATTGACACACCCTTGTCATCCCCCGGCGAGAGCGCCTTGGGCAGGACATTCAGGCAGTGCATGCAACGTACGCAGTTGCGATTGTCGACTTCCAGCTGATCATCGTCAGTCAGGGACAGCGCGTTGCTTGGACAGCGTGCGATGACGTTGTCGACCAGATACTGGCGGCCCTTGCTCTCCAGATAGCCCGCGATGGCGTCCTGATCCACTTTCATGTCGTCGCGCCAGGTGCCGATGATGGCGAAGTCGGAACGCTCAATGGAATTCATGCAATCGTTGGAGCAGCCGGAGACCTTGAACTTGAACTTGTACGGCAGCGCCGGGCGATGCACATCATCAGTGAAGTTGTTGAGCAAGGTGCGGTGAACGCGCATCTCATCGGTGTTGGATTGCTCGCAACGGGCCGCGCCGACACAGGACATGCCGGTGCGGACGCAGGGGCCTGCGCCACCTAAGTCAAATCCGTAATCGTTGATTTCGTCAAAAAAGTGCTGGGTATTTTCCGTGCTGGCACCGATAAACATGATGTTGCCGGTTTGCCCGTGGAAGGTCACCAGACCTGAACCCCAGCGCTCCCAACTGTCGCCGAGCTGGCGCAGAATGTCGGTGCTGTAGTAGTTGCCCGCGGGGGGTTGGACGCGCAAGGTGTGGAATTCCTTGGAGGCCGGGAATGTTGCGCCGACTTCCGAGAAGCGAGGGATGATGCCGCTTCCGTAGCCGAACACGCTGACCGTGCCGCCTTTCCAGTATCCCTTGCGGGTTTCGTATGAATGTTCGAGTTGGCCAAGCAGGTCGTTAGCTACTCCGTTGATGCGCTCATCAGGATGTTGATCGCGCAGTCGCTTGATGCCTGAAATAAAGCTGGGCCAAGGGCCGTGCTCCAGTTCGTCCAGCATTGGCGTGTCATGTTTTTGGTCGGTCATGGATCCGTTCCTCCAGTTGTTCACTATCTGGGGCTTTCCGCCATTCAATAGGATAAATTATTTTTGGGCAAAGATAAATTCCACTTGGGGGGTAAATCAATGTTCGTTGCATCTATCCCATTGGGGTTAAAGCATCGGCTCTCCACACCGGAGATCCGAACCCTCCATTATAGAGAATGGAGCGCGATTCGGGGGCGGCTTTTTGCCAAGTTAATTAGGTGCAAAGCTATCTTCTCTAGGTAGTGCAGGATGCGATCCGGGAACAATTCAGTGTGTGTTGGTATTGCGTTTGGCAATATAATTGGTTCCCGCTGAACATATTTTCTGCTTCGCAATTTTTTTGGATGACCGTGAAAGGAGGGATTCAAAATGCTTGAAGAGAATAAACATGACGTGTTGGTTCAAAAAATTGAGAGCATAAGGGACAGGGCATTACGGAGTAAGAAGCCGATGAGTGAGGGCACGGTCATATTGGCTCGTGTGATGCCGATATTGAATATTTTGGGTTGGAATTCGGAGGATTCGAATGCGGTGGTGCGGGAATATTCAGTCAGAGGTTACAAAGACAAGCGGGCAGATATTGCGCTGGGAGAAAATATGGAAGAATCTGACGGTAAGGTTCTTGTTTTCATTGAGGCCAAGGCTTCGAAGGAGTCGTTGCGCAATGCTAAATACATTAGCCAGTTGGAAGATTATTGCCTAAAGCAACATGTTGATCTGGGGGTTTTGACCAACGGTACCAAATGGGATTTTTATCTGTATCCAAGAGGTGCAGAGCCTCTTCTTGCAGAAGAAATTGATATAAGGCAGGATACAGTTGATTCTGCGTCAAAAACATTCGATCAAATCCTGAGTCACAAGCACATTTCCGAAAAACGGCATCTACAATTTGCGAACAAGGCCGCGTTTTGCAGATTGACCGAACAGGTGTGGGAGACCTTTCTCAAGGATCGCGAAGACATGAGGCGTCTAGTGCAAGGACGCCTGCGTAAGAAGCGTGGGAAGCCAGTTATTACAAAGAAGGAGAAGGGATGGCTTGAGGAATGGCTTGAAAAAAAGATTACGGAATTGCATTCTGTGGCCTCTGAAGAGAAGGTGGAGGAAGCCGCCAATATCAGCAAGAGTGTTTCTGTGGTCAAGTCTAAAGATAAACCCTCCAAAGCCAGACCCTCTGAAATAACGCATATTATGATGCTCGGGAAGCAGATTAATGTGGAGACCTTCAGAGAGGCCAAAGTTGCTTGTTTAGAGGAATTAGAGTCGAAACGTCCCGGGTCACTTGAACGGTTGTCAACAGAGCCTCGGCCTGTTTGTTCCAAAGATAAAACAGAGTTCCGAGTTCCGAGACAAATTGGAAGCCTGCCGTACTGGACAGATGTGCATGGAAGTGCTGACAGCCATCGGAGGAAATGCCGCAAAGCCTTGGATGCCTTGGGCTTGCGGCCGGGCTCTGTTCGGTTCTTTAATGGCGATGGTGAGTGTTAAGGGCCGAAGCACCGTCAGGGCTGGAGTTTTAGCGGACTTGATCTTTGTGATTTCTTGGGTCGCTTCCTATCAAGTGGCTCTGATCCACGCCATTGTTCCAGCCAGTCTTTGCAATGGATTGGTTTTGTTGCAATTGAGGGTTTCTCCGTGAAAACACTGCGGCTAGGACAATATCATGCTGTGCCTCATATGTATGACGGAATTATTGACATGGGTCAGGGGATTTGGCAATATGGGGCTACTTAATTGAACAAGTTGATCTGTCACGTGCGGCAGAAATTTCCTTAACTGAACACAATAGGGGTGGGGCATATGTCTGAAGAAAACAATCGCGTTGTCGAATTGACTCAAAAGGTTGAAGAACTGAAAGACAAGGCCTCACGAAGCAAGAGACCGATGAGTGAGGCTACAGTGATATCGGCTCGTGTGATGCCGATATTGAATATTTTGGGCTGGGATTCAGAGGAGACGAATGCGGTGGTGCGAGAATATTCTGTCAGAGGCTACAAAGACAAGCGGGCAGATATTGCGCTGGGAGAAAATATGGAGGAATCTGACGGTAAGGTTCTCGTTTTCATTGAAGCCAAGGCTTCGAAGGAGTCGCTGCACAATGGCAAATATATTAGCCAGTTGGAAGATTATTGCCTAAAGCAACATGTTGATCTGGGGGTTCTGACCAACGGTACCAAATGGGATTTTTATCTGTATCCAAGAGGTGCAGAGCCTCTTCTTGCAGAAGAAATTGATATGGAGAATAGTACTGAAACCTGTGTGTCAAAATTTGTTCAAATCCTGAGTCACAAGCACATTTCCGAAAAGCGACATCTACAATTTGCGAACAAAGCCGCGTTTTGCAGACTGACCGATCAAGTATGGGAGATTTTGCTCAAGGATCGTAAAGACATCAGAGGCCTAGTGCAAAGACACTTGTCTAAGAAGCGTGGGAAGCCAGTTGCAAAGAAGGAGGAGAAGAAATGGCTTGAAGAGTGGCTTGAAGACAAGATTACGGAATTGCATTCTGTAGCATCTGAAGGGAGGTCGGAGGAATCCGTCACATCCATCAAGAGTGAGTCTGATGCCAAGCCTAAAGATAAGCCATCCAAAGCTGCCGCATCTAAAGTGACGCATATTGTGGCATTTGGGGAGCAAATTGAGGTAGAGAAATTTACAGAGGCCCAACTTGCTTTTTTACAAAAATTAGAGTCGGAACATCCGGGCTCACTTGAGCGGTTGGCCCAAGAGCCTAGGCCTGTTTGCTTTAAGAATACTAACCAGATGAGGGAGAAGGGTGTACCGAAGCAGATTGGGAATATGCCGTATTGGGCCGAAATGCACCGAAGTGCCGTTGCGCATCGGCAGACATGCCATAAAGCCTTGAAAGCCCTAGGCTTGCCCTTGGGCTCTATTCGGTTTTTTAATGGCGACCATGAGTATAAAGATTGAAGGGGCGGGCAGGACTGGTGCGTGCAGAGCGGGGGGATGGCTCGCTGGTCGTTATAATTTAAACTCGAACCCGTATCTCTAATTCTCGCCATATCTCAGGAGGGAACATGGGCATTGAATTTGACGGAAAGACTATCGAAGCCACCCCCAACGGCTATCTGACCAATGCCGATGATTGGAGTGAAGCGTTAGCGGAGCACATTGCGCAATCAGAGGATCTGGAATTGACCTCGCGTCACTGGGACGTGATCAACCATTTGCGCGAGGAGTTCTTCCAGCGCGGTGGCAATCAACCGAACACGCGCAATTTGGTGAAACATTTCAGCAAGTTATGGGGAGAGAAAATCAGCGCGAAGACGTTGTATGACCTGTTTCCGGGGGACCCGAGCAAGCAGGGCGGGCGCATCTCCGGCTTACCGGAGAGTCGCCGCAAGGGCGGCTATTGATTGCGCCAAAACGGGTTTATTTCTTCAGGATTCTGCGGCATCGGTGACAGCACCTTCCGATGCCGAGATCACACTGCGGGCGTATTTAGCCAGCACTCCGGTTTGATAGCGCGGTTTGTGCAGCTTGAGGTTTTCACGCCGTTGATTGAGTTCTCGCTTGGGCACTAACAAATTCATCTCCTGCTTGACTGCGTCAATGGAGATTGTGTCGCCGTTGCGCACTAGTGCAAGCGGGCCGCCGACTGCGGCCTCTGGGGTCACGTGACCGATCACGAACCCGTGTGAGCCACCTGAAAACCGTCCGTCTGTAATGAGCGCCACTTTATCGCCAAGGCCGCAGCCCATGATGGCGGAGGTTGGAGACAGCATTTCGCGCATGCCTGGTCCGCCGCGTGGTCCCTCGAAGCGGATCACGATGACATCGCCGGCACGGATGCGTCCATCCAGAATTGCGCGTAGGGCGCGTTCTTCGGAATCAAACGTGCGGGCTCGTCCGGTGAAAGTTTCGCCTTCCTTACCGCTGATTTTGGCAACTGCGCCTTCCGGGGCGAGGTTGCCGCGCAGGATGACCAGATGTCCGTCAGCCTTGATTGGGTCATTGAGCGGGCGGATGATTTGCTGGCGTTCGGGGTAGTCGGCGACTTCTGCCAGATCTTCCGCAAGGGTTTTGCCTGTCACCGTCCGGCAACCGCCGTACAGCAGGCCTGCATCCAGCAACCGCTTCATCAGAGGACGGATGCCACCGATGCGCACCAGTTCCGACATCATGTAGCGTCCGGACGGGCGCAGGTCAGCCAGCACTGGGGTTTTCTCACCGATGCGGGAGAAGTCGTCCAGCGCCAATGGCACGCGCATGGAGTGGGCCATTGCCAGCAAGTGCAACACGGCATTGGTGGAGCCGCCGAGTGCGGTGACCACAGTGATCGCATTCAGAAACGCCCGGCGTGTCATGATTTTGCGGGGTGTGATACCGAGGCTGAGGAGATTGATGGCAGCCGCGCCGGCGCGTTCACAGTCTTCCCGTTTGGCGCGTGAGGTTGCCATTTGCGCGGAGCTTCCAGGCAGGCTCATGCCGAGTGTTTCGATAGCCGAAGCCATGGTGTTTGCGGTGTACATGCCGCCGCAGGAGCCGGGGCCGGGGATCGCGCAGGATTCAATTGCGTTGAGTTCTTTGTTGCTGATTTTTCCTTGCGCGTGTTCGCCGACCGCCTCGAATACCGAGATCACATCAATCTTCTTGCCGCGGTGGTGTCCTGGTGCGATGGTGCCGCCGTAGACGAATACGGCGGGACGATTCAAGCGGGCGATAGCCATTAGGCAACCGGGCATGTTCTTGTCGCAACCACCGATAGCGACCAGCGCGTCGAATCCTTCAGCCGCGGTCACAGTCTCGATGGTGTCGGCGATGAGTTCACGCGACACCAGTGAATATTTCATGCCCTCCGTACCCATCGAGATACCGTCCGACACGGTGATGGTATTGAAGGTGACGGCCTTGCCGCCTGCGTCATTAGCCCCGGTGGCCGCGTGCTTGGCCAGCTTGTTGATGTGCATGTTGCACGGCGTGACTTCGCTCCAGGTCGACGCAATACCAACTTGCGGACGCTGGAAGTCTTTGCTTTCGAAGCCGACGGCGCGCAGCATGGAGCGCGACGGCGCGCGCTCAATACCATCGACCAGAATGCTTGAATGGGGGCGGGGAAGTTTGGCCATAAAGGTGCTGCGGGCACGAAGTGCGGTTAAAAAGCCCGCCTATTCTAGTCTCATACGTTTGCTCAGGCGGCTTTGGCGGACGTAGTCATCTCGTGCATTTCGAGTAGCACGCCTTCACGGATTGAACCGTTAGCCGGCTTCAGCCGCTTGACTTCCAGCAATTCGAACAGCGCATGCAAAATTGCAAGTCCGCCCAGAAACACCTCGACCCGATAGTGATCCAGATGCGTCAGGCGCGCGCAGACGCGCTTATCAACCAGCACCGCCACCAGTCGATCAATCGCTTCGGCATCAATAGTGCCGTCGGTGTAGCCGAGTTTAATCAGGGTGTTGCTGATGGCGCGGATGGCCCCGGAGGTGCCGTACAAGACCTGAATGCCTGGAAGATGAATATGCGCCTTGCCGGTCGGCGCGATAATCTCATCGGTGTATTCGATGGCCGCGTTCCAGTTGTTGAGTCTGAGTCGATCCGTGTGAAAGAAGCGCTCCGTTAATACGGCGCTTCCGACCTGCCAGCTCAGAATGCAACTCGGCCGCGCGGTGCTGCCGAGAATGAATTCAGTGCTGCTGCCGCCAATATCCAGAATGCAGTTGTCCGGGCCTTGCATGCGCGTGGTTTGCACCGCGCCGCGGTAGATGTAGTCGCCTTCTTCCTCACTGCTGATCACCCGGATCGGGTGTCCGAGCGCCCGTTCACAGCCGAGCAGAAACCGGTCGTTGCGCTGCAAGCGAAACGCATTGGTGGCGATGGCGGCGAAGCAGTCAGGTTTGTGCTGCCGGACTACACGAGAGGCTTCTCTCAGACAGTTGAACGCAGCGTGTTGGTACTTGCGGCGCAGATCGCCGTTCTTCTTCAGTCCTGAGCCCAGCGAGACGTACTGCTTGAACTTGTCCAGTATCTTGATCTGTCCGTCGTCGTTGACCTGGGCATAGATCATGTGGAAGCTGTTCGAGCCCAGATCCAGAACGCTATAAGTAGGTTTCATCAAGGGTTCCGTGTGTGTGCATCAGGGCTTCTTGCGCAGCGTAGCGCTTGTGGCCGCGGCCAATCGCGGGCTGCACGTAGTTGCCGTCCGGCTGCAACTCCCAACTCTGGCAGTTGTCCCGGAAATAAACCTCAAAACTTTCATGCATGATGCGTTTGCGGATGTCTTGATCCAGCACCGGGAACATGGTCTCGACGCGATTGTGGATATTGCGCGTCATCCAGTCGGCGCTCGACAGATACATTTCCTCGCTGTCCGGGGTTTTGAAGTAGAACACCCGTGTGTGTTCCAGAAAGCGGCCGATGAGGGCGCGGATGCGGATGTTGTCTGACAGGCCGGGCAAGCCGGGACGCAAGCGGCATTCGCCGCGCACCAGCAATTCAATGGTGACGCCGGCCTGTGATGCTTCATAAAGCGCGTCAACAACCTGATATTCGGTTAGCGCGTTCATTTTGGCATACAGGATTGCCTCGCCACCTTCCCGGGCGACCTCAGCCAGCGCGTCAATCTTCTCGAGCAGGCCCTTGCCCAAAGTCAGCGGTGACTGGTACATCAGACGCAGCTGCGGTGCGCGGCCGAGACTGGCGACCTGCAGGAAGATTTTCTGCACGTCCTCGCACAATTCCTGATTGGACGTCAGCAAGCCATAGTCGGTGTAGAGCCGGGTGGTGACCGGATGGTAGTTGCCGGTGCCGAGATGCGCGTAGCGACGCAGGCCATGCGCGCTGCGGCGTACCACCAGAATCATCTTGGCATGGGTTTTGTGCCCGACCACGCCATACAGGACCTGCGCGCCCGCTTGCTCCAGACGATGCGCGAGCTGAATGTTCGCTTCCTCATCAAACCGCGCGCTCAATTCAACAATCACGGTCACCTCTTTGCCGGAGCGTGAGGCGGACTCCAGAATGTCGGCGAGTTCGGAACTCAGACCGGTGCGATAGATGGTCTGCTTGATCGCGACCACTTGCGGGTCTGCGGCGGCTTCGCGCAAGAAGCGAATGGTGTGCTCGAAGGAGTCAAACGGATGGTGCAGCAGCAAGTCGCGTTGATCCAGCATGCGGAACATGGACGCCTGCTTTTGCACCGTGGTCTGCGGCAGGTTGCTGGGGCGATAGGGCGGGTAGCGCAAATCCGGGCGGTCGATCATCTCCGGGAAAGTCATCAGGCGGTACAGATTGACCGGCCCGTTGACCTCGTAGACGCTGTCGCTGTCGAGTTGATACTGATCGCACAAAAAGTCGATCACGTCGCGCGGACAGTCATCCACCACTTCCAGTCGCACGGCTTCGCCGTACTGGCGTTCCGGCAATACGCCGGCCAGCACATCGCGTAGCGACTCCACTTCCTCCTCATCGACGAACAGATTGCTGTCCATGGTGACCCGAAACTGGTGGCAGCCCTTAATTTTCAGGCCGGGGAACAATTCGTTGAGGTTGTCGTGGATGATCGAGGATAGGAACACGTAGTTGTCGCCGCCGGGGCTGACTTCATCCGGCAGACGCACGATGCGCGGGAGTGAGCGCGGCGCGGTGACGACCGCATACTCCGTACTGCGTCCGTACGCATCCTTGCCAGACAACTTCACCATGAAGTTGAGACTTTTGTTTTGTACGCGCGGGAACGGATGGCGACTGTCGAGTCCAAGCGGTGACAGTACCGGCAGGATGTTACGCTGGAAATACTCTGCGACCCAGGCGCGCTGTTCCGGGTTCCACTCGCGCCGCCGCAAGAAGTTGATGTTGCGCGCGCGTAGCGCCATCAGTACGCTTTTCTGCAACAGACGGTACTGCACCTTCACGATGTCGTGCGCCTCACGGGAGATTTCCTCCAGTATTTCGCGCGCCGACAAGCCTTCGCCGCTTTTGCGCTCGGTGCCGTATTTGACCAGTTGTCGCAGCGCCGCCACACGCACCTCGAAGAACTCATCAAGGTTGCGGCTCGCGATGCATAAAAAGCGCAGTCGCTCCAGAATCGGGGTTCCCTTGTCTGCCCCCTGCATGACCACGCGGCGGTTGAACTGCAACTGTGAGATTTCGCGGCAGTTGTAGCGCTTCTCAGGCGGACTCTCAGGGGTCATGTTCAGAATCGACGTATAGAGTGGCGGGATACTCTCATGTCGGGAGGTGCTGGTACGGTATCAGAATTTTCGTAGTACCGAGAAGTTAGCGACTTCATTGAGGGCATCGCGCCACCGCGTGTCGCCGATCACATCGAGATTCTGCCGGGCGCGCTGCGCGAATCCTTGCGCACGCTCCAGCGAGTAGTCGATCGCGCCACAACGATGCATGATGGCATTGACTTCGCTGATCTGTTCGCGCTGGCCGTCCTGAATGACATGCTCCAGAAATTCTCGATCGGCGGATTCCGCCTGCCTCAGGGCATAAATATACGGCAGCGTCATGCGGCCACCTGCCAGGTCGTCGCCGATGCTCTTGTCCGCTTCTCCATTGTGCTCCAGGTAGTCAATGGCGTCATCGGCGATTTGGAACGCGGCACCAAGCAGGCGACCGTAATCCGCCAGCGCCTCAATATGCGCGGATTCCGCCTCTTCAATACAGGCGGCGGCTTTACAGGAGGCCTCAAAAAGTTTGGCTGTCTTGCCTTCAATGATGATCAGGTAGTCTTCTTCGCTGAGCGCGATCTGGCGCGCATGCATCAACTCCATCAGTTCGCCTTCAGCGATTGCCTTGCTCGCGTCGGCCAGAATCTGAGTTAGTCGGGCGCGGTTGATTTCCGCGATCATGCCGAAGGCGCGCGCGAAGAAGAAGTCTCCGGTCAGCACGCTGGCGTCATTGCCCCACAAGACATGGGCGGTGTCGCGTCCGCGCCGCATCACGGATTCATCAACGACATCGTCATGCAGCAGTGTGGCCGTGTGGATGAACTCCACTACGCTCGCCAGCAACAAGGTTGCTTTACGATCGCGCAGGCCACCGAGCGCGTAACCGCACAACACCACCAGCGCCGCGCGCAGGCGCTTGCCGCCTGCCTCCACGATATGGCTTGCGATGCGGTTGGCCAGTTCCACGTCCGAGGCCATGTGCTCGCGTGCCAACTGATCGACTTCCAGCAGGTCTTTCTCGATCAGTTTGCGTATTTTCTGCAGGCCGATGCGTGAGCGCGGCAAGGTCATGTCCGAGGTGATTTCAGCGGTGCTTGGACTCATGGTGCTTGGGTATTTTCGGGTTATTCCTGTGCGCGCGCCCAGGAGAAGGAGCAGTCCAGTTCGGCGCGCACGCGGCACAGGCCATTGATGCCATCATCCAGCATCAATGATAACGGGGTGCGGCTTCTGAAGCGTCGGTGCGGCGTGACCAGCCAGCGTGCGCCAATCTTGCTGTTGCGCGGAAACGAAGTGCGCAAGGCCTCGGCAATGCCGATGATGTGCTGCGCGCGAGTCAGCAGGGAAGACACCTCCGGCAGCGGCTTGCCAGAGCGAAACTGATCGAGTTGCCGGCGTCGGGTCGCGCCGCTGAGGTCCAGCAGTGAGACGATTTCATCCGTACTGAGGCTCCATTGATCCAGAGCCGCCATAACTTGACGCGCCATCAGTTCCCGGTTGACCTCAACGGTGTCGCTCATGTGTCTCGCGGCACCTTTGTGCCGGGCATGGAGACGCTGTGCGTGGTCTTTGGTTCATCACCATAGCGTGGACGCTCTGAGGCTTCAAGCCCGCCTTCTTCAAGCAGTTCGCGCTCTCGCGCGGCAATCAACTCGAAGGCTTTGCGGATGTCCTGAATGGTGGATTCGGACAACGGATGCTTCATGCCGGGCTGCGGCGTCACCTCGCGTACAATCTGCGACAGCAACTTGCGCATACTGACCAGAATTCGTTGTTCGATGCTTCGTTCCATGAGCGCAGTGCCGGACATCCAAAGCAGTATAGCAATCTAGGCCGGAATCAGGCAGTAAAGACTGGCACGGCGGTGGTGGCCAGAGACGGAATCGAACCGCCGACACGAGGATTTTCAGTCCACTGCTCTACCGACTGAGCTATCTGGCCACAAATCTTGGGGATGCCCCGTCCAGATAAGGCGCACAATTATACGTTCAGGCGCGTGTCAGCTGCGCGTGCATTTCCCGAGTGGCTCCCACCAGCGCCGTAGTAATGCCCTGTTCAAGTGCCGAATGGCCGGCTTCCGCGACCAGGTCCAGCCGCGCACTGGGCCACACCTGATGCAAGGCAAAAGCCTGATCAATCGGGCACACAATATCGTAGCGCCCGTGCACAATCACACCAGGAATCTTCTGCAGCCGATCTGCCTGCTGCAGTAACTGGTTTTCCGGCAGAAAGATGTCATTGACAAAATAGTGACACTCGATTCGCGCCAGTGACAAGGCGGTATGCGGCTCCGTAAAACTTTCAATGACACGCGCGTTGTGCTGCAGGTTGGAGCAGCGCGCCTCCCACAACGACCATGCCTTGGCAGCCTTCATGCACACCAGTTCATCATCGCCAGTCAGACGCTGGTAGTACGCCGCCATCATGTCGCCGCGTTCCGACTCAGGGATAGGCTCCAGATAATCTTCCCAGTAATCAGGGAACAGAATATCCGCGCCGTCTTGATAAAACCACAGCAAGTCGCGTCTCCGGCACAGGAAAATGCCGCGCAGGATCAGGCCCAGCACCCGCTCACTGTGCGCCTCGGCGTAGGCGAGCGCCAGCGTGGAACCCCAGGAGCCTCCAAAAATGAGCCATTCATTGATGCGCAATTCTTCGCGGATGCGTTCAATGTCGGCGACCAAATGCGGGGTAGTGTTGTCGGTCAGATCCGCATGCGGCGTGGACTGGCCGCAGCCGCGCTGATCAAACAGGATGATGCGGTAGTTTTCAGGGTCAAAAAACTGACGGTGATACTCTTCGCACCCGGCTCCCGGTCCACCGTGTAAAAATAACACTGGCAAGCCGTCCGCACTTCCGCACTCCTCCAAGTACAGCGTATGCCGCGCGTCCACCTGTAGATGATGTGTGGCGTAGGGGCGGATGGCAGGATAGAGCATGAGCAAGCAGGACTTTCCCGGACATTCTATACCTGAATGCCGCGCTGTCGTATGAGTTCCCCTGATTCACGTCTGTCGCTCGGACTGCTGGCGGTGCTGGCACGTCTGCCACTGAGCGTGTTGCGCCTGATAGGGGGTGTGGCCGGGCTGGTCGCGGTAGTGCTCAGCCGTCGGCGGCGGCGTATCTGCATGAAGAATTTACGGGCGTGCTACCCGAACCGGAATCATATCTGGCGCTGGTGCATGGCGTGCCGGAGTCTGATCCATGAGATGTGCACCCTGTTGGAGATGCCTCATCTGTGGCGTTGCTCACTTGAGCAAATCAACGCATTGGTGGTGCGCCAGTCCGGCATGGAGTTGCTTGAAGCGCAGCGCCAGCGTGGCGCGGGTGTGATTTTCATTACGCCGCACTTCGGCAGTTGGGAGATGAGCGGACTGTACCTGAGCGGACAGACGCGACTGTTTTCAATGTATCGCCCCTTGAAGTCGCAAGTGCTTAATCAGTTCGTCAAGCAGGGGCGACAGCAGGTTGGTGCCACGCTGGTGCCGGCTGATCGAACCGGGATTCGGGAGTTGATGCAGGCTCTGGATGACGGGCATGCCGTTGGAATACTGCCGGATCATGTGCCGAGACACAAGGGGGAAGGGGTGCTTGCGCCATTTTTTGGAGTGCCGGCGAGTACTGCCGTGCTGGTTTCGAGTTTGGCGCGACGCAAGGATGTAACGGTGTTGATGGCGCTGTCACAGCGTTGCCGAGGAGGTTACGCATTCAGCTTGCAGGAAGTGGACCCACGTGTGTATGCGGAGGATCGCGTGGAGGCCGCGACTGGGATCAATGCGACAGTGGAGATGGGAGTCTCCTGCGATGTGGCGCAGTACTGGTGGAGTTATCCGCGATTCCGCAAGCGGCTCATGGAACCGGAGTCTTTGTATCGGTAGTTTGCATTGTGTATCAGGGTAGTGTGGCCGTCGACATTGTTGCGGAGCACTGTGCAGGATACAATTTCATCATCTGGTGTTTAGCGAGGTGATACCTATGTCTGAAAAAATGATCCCGAAGCCGCTTGCGCGTTCGGGGGACTCCCATTCCAATAAATTGCATATCACCGGGCCTGTGATGGCGGTTGATGTTCGCGCCACGTGCTTCCGACTCTGGGAAGATGATGAGGCCAGCGTGTGGGTTGAGTTTTCAGAAGGGCAAGAATCAGATGTCATCAGAGAAATTTTCAGTACGGTGCCTGATAAGGAATTGGATAAATTGCCGACAGATTTGTCATATCAACTTGATCACTATCTTTATGGAGCGGACAAGCGGTGAAGACTGTTTTTGCTGATGCTTCGCATTGGGTTGCCACCGCCAACCCTAATGATCAATGGCATAAGACATTGCTTAATGACAGATACATATTGGAATCGTACAGTCCACTGTGATGCACTTGAACCACATAAATTTCTTGTTACCACTTTGCAGGGTGCCAGTAGGGGAATCCCCATCTTGGTGACAAAGCACCCGTGAATACAAGGGTGCTTACTTTTATGAGGCGCTATCCGCCGCTTCATGCTCTTCAACCTCGTCGTCATCTTCCTCCTCCTGCAGCCTGCGTTTAATGTCCTGGATTCTTTCATTGAAGAGTTGCATGGTGGCGCGAAAACTGATCTCGGCTTCCTCGAAGTTGTCTGTTTCTATGGTGTCCCAATCCATCCCTGAGCGGCGTTCGCGCTCGTCTTTCATCTCGCGCATAAGGCGCAGGTATTTACTCATGTCATCTTCCAGGCGCGTCAGCAGTTCAATGTCCACCTCATCGCCGATGGTCTGACCATCGTCGTCCTTGCACTGCACGACTTCCACCAGCGACTTCGCAGACTGCACCAGATCTTCGGCATCATGGATTATCTGCACGCGCCGTGCTTGTTCCTCAACCCAGTCCTGCTGTTCGTCCTTGGCGACCATTCGCTCCCAGGATGCTTCAAACCCTGAAAATACAGCCTTAATCAGCCAGTGCACAATAAAAAAAGACAGGATCCAGATACCGATCCAAAACAGAATTACAACATCCATAATTGCTCCTCAAATGGCCCAAATCCCACGGCCGCACCCACACACTGTCGCATTGCTTTGATGCCTTTAATAATACCACTTCACTGATGCGTCGTTGCGAGCACACAGCATCCCGTACAATGCCAATGAGAGCATTTCGACCCTGATGTTGCGCCTGCGTGTCCCGATCATGTCACCGGTTCTGCCGTAACGCCACCCGGAAACTTTCCCATGTCTGCTCCTGAGCGTGTGTTTCCGGTCTTGCCCGAGACAGCGTGCGCCGCACTGATCAATGAAGAGCGGTATGGCGAACTGTACCGCCATTCGATTGAAAACCCGGAAGCGTTCTGGCGCGAGCAGGGACGCTGTCTGGACTGGAGCCGTCCGTACACGCAGGTTCGGGATGTATCCTGGGATGCCTCAGATTTGCACATTCGCTGGTTTCATGACGGGCGGCTGAATGCCTGTTACAACTGCATTGACCGGCACCTTGGTGATCGCGGTGATCAGATCGCCATTTTGTGGGAGGGGGATGAGCCGGATCAGCAGCGCTCCCTCACATATCGCGAACTGCATGAGCAGACTTGCCGTTTCGCCAATGCGCTGAAGAAGGCGGGCGTGGCCAAGGGGGACCGAGTCACGATTTACATGCCGATGATTCCTGAGGCGGCCATTGCGATGTTGGCTTGCGCACGCATCGGCGCGATTCACTCGGTGGTGTTCGGCGGCTTCTCGCCGGAGGCGCTGGCGGGGCGCATTCAGGATGCCGACAGCACCTTGCTGATTACGGCGGATGAAGGTGTGCGCGGCGGGCGCAAGGTGCCTCTGAAAGCGAATGCGGATGCCGCGCTTGAGGCCTGTCCCGGAGTTCGCCACGTTGTGGTGGCGCGCAACACAGGTGGTGACATTGACTGGCGCGAAGGCCGTGATCTGTGGTGCCATGAACTGATGGCGGAGGTTTCAGCGGACTGTCCGGTGGAGGAAATGGATGCCGAGGATCCGTTGTTTATTCTGTATACCTCTGGCTCGACCGGCAAGCCCAAGGGGGTGCTGCACACTACGGGTGGCTATCTGGTTTATGCGTCATTGACCCACCGTTATGTCTTTGACTATCACGATCGGGAAATCTACTGGTGCACGGCGGATGTGGGCTGGGTGACCGGACACAGTTACATTGTGTACGGCCCGCTCGCCAACGGTGCCACCACACTGATGTTCGAGGGAGTGCCGAATTACCCGGACGCGGGACGTTTCTGGCAGATCTGCGACAAGCATCAGGTTGAATTGTTTTACACCGCGCCGACCGCCATTCGGGCCTTGATGCGCGAGGGCGAGGAACCTGTGCGGCGCAGTTCGCGCCAGTCATTGCGTGTTTTGGGGACGGTGGGAGAGCCGATCAATCCCGAGGCCTGGATGTTCTACCATCAGGTCATCGGCGACGGGCGCTGTCCGGTTGTGGATACGTGGTGGCAAACCGAAACCGGCGGCATGATGATCACGCCGCTGCCGGGCGCGACGCCTCTGAAACCGGGCTCGGCGACTCGCCCGTTCTTCGGGATTCGTCCGATGCTGGTGGATGACGAGGGCCAGGAACTTGAAGGTGCCGCGGCGGGCAATCTGTGCATCGCCGACAGTTGGCCGGGACAGATGCGCACGGTGTACGGCAGTCACGAACGCTTTGTGGACACGTACTTCCGCACCTATCCGGGGCGTTATTTCACCGGCGACGGTGCGCGGCGGGACGCGGACGGATACTACTGGATCACCGGACGGGTCGATGATGTTTTGATGGTGTCTGCGCATCGCATGGGCACGGCGGAAGTGGAATCAGCGCTGGTGGCGCACGCGCAGGTGGCGGAAGCGGCTGTGGTGGGTTTTCCGCACAGCATCAAGGGTCAGGGAATCTACGTGTATGTCACTTTGCTCGCAGGGGTGGAGCCGACCGAGGATCTGCGCGAGGAATTGCGCCAGTGGGTGCGCGATGCCATCGGCCCGATCGCCACGCCAGATGTGATCCAGTGGGCCCCGGGGTTGCCGAAGACCCGTTCCGGCAAGATCATGCGGCGCATTCTGCGCAAAATTGCGACTGGCGAGTACGCGGACTTGGGCGACACCTCGACGTTGGCGGACCCGGCCGTGGTGGAAGAACTGATCGCCAACCGTGTGAGCCCGGAGGAGTAAGGGTCTGATGCGCGCTTCTACCGCTTTGTGTGAACGGGTGCAGGCGAATTGCGACATCGCGGATGCGCGCCACGCCGGTTCGCTGACGATGTGCGTGTATTTGATGAAGATGCGCGAGTATTTCCGCTGGGAGATGGGGCTGGATTTTGGTGCCAGTCTGCCGGGCGACGCGGTGGGCAAATGGATTCAGGAACGCGAGCGGCACTGGGAGGCTCTGGAAGACGAGACCTATCAGCCCTTGCGCATTCAGGGTCGGGACTACGATCCGTTCGATGCGGAGGGCATTAACCGGGCCTTGCTGCATGACGGTTATGTGTACAGCGCGGGTCTGGGTGCGCACGGGGTGCCGCATTTCTTTCTGGCGCGTTTAGAAGAGCGGCAGGAACGGGATCACTGTCAGATTTATGAAGCGCGCGAGGAATGCGCGCGGGATCTGACTGCGCCGCCAGCGATGAGTCTGGGTCGGACGATTTTCGTGCGCCGTGAATCCTTGCGCCGCATGCTGTGGGAGCGCCTGCAGGAATGGCGCTGGGACCGGCGCGAAGGTGCCTTGGGTGAGGCGCTGGCGTGCTACCCCTTTGATGAGGATCTGGAAGGCGCGCTGGAGGCGATGACGCAGCGCGAGGCGCGCACTGCGGTGCTGCATGAGCTCGGCGAAATTGAAGTGGGTCGTGAACTGGGCGAGGACTGGCATGAGTTGCTGCATGCCTTGCCGCGCGGGCCGGTGGAATTGGGTCTGCGCGCGATGCGCGATCACTGGGCTGATTGTCAGTTCACGTTGCCGGCGCTTCTGGAAGCCGGAGATCGTCAGGCGCTGCTGTTCTATCGCGCCAGCCTGACGGCGATGCGGCGGCAGTTGTTTCCGGCGCTGGACACGGCCTTTGCGCAATGGCGCAAGAGTGATGATGTGCGCGTGCTGCAGGACACCCTCGCCCGCGGGCGGGAGCACTGGCGCGTGGCGGTGCCGCGACTGATGCGTCTGGGTTTGCAGAGTGCGGATACGGTCGCGACACTGACCCGGGAGATTGAGGTCGAGACCTTGTGAGCGAGGAATCCGGCGTGCTGCAGGAGTTGGCGGCAGGCAGTTTCATTTGGCAGCGCGAAGGCGCGTTGTCACCTGAGCAGTGTGAGTCTTTAATCGCGCGTTTTGAGGTGCACCCGGACAAGGTGGCAGGCCGCGCCGGTGCCGAGACGCGGCACCAGCCCGAACTCAAGCGTTCCACCGATCTGGTGCTGCATGGCGATGAGTGGGAGGACGCTGACCAGTGGTTGTTTGCGTCTCTGTCTGGCGCGATGCGGGAATTACGCCAGAGTTATCCGTATTTTCGCGGGCGGTTCAAGGACCAGGGCTATGCGATCCAGCGCACTGAGCCCGGTGAGTACTATCACTGGCACGTGGATGCCGACAGCACGGCGTTGGCGTCACGACAACTGGTCGCGATTTGGTATCTCAACGATGTGCCGGCTCCCGGCGGGGAGACGGAGTTTCTGCATCAGGGTGTCGCGGTGTCGCCGCGGGCGGGGCGTTTGATCCTGTTTCCGCCGTTCTGGACGCATCAGCATCGCGGGGTGACGGTGCGCGACGGGGTCAAGTACATCGCCACGACTTGGATTGTGTTTGCTGATTCGGAGAGATAATCCGCTATATTTATAGGAGAGAAATAAACACCTTTGCCTCACGCCATGTCTGCCGTATCATTTGACTCTGTCCGTGACCAGGTAGTGGTGGTGGGTAAACGATCTCTGACATGGTTCGCGGCGCTGTGGGCGCGGCTGTATGCCAGCAGCGAACGGAGCTGTGACTGGGCCAGTGAGCGTCTGGTGAGATGGCTGGCTCGGGAGAGCCGCAAGCCCGGTGCGCACTCGCCAATTAATTTCGAACATCTTCAGAAAGAGGCGCGCATGGGCGATGTGCTGCTGGTCGAAGGGCGCACGCAGGTGTCGCGCGCGGTGCGCGCTATCACGCACAGCATCTGGACGCATTCGGCGCTGGTGATTGGCACGCTGGATGAGTTGCGCGACCCGGCCCTGCGCGCGATCGCGCGAGGCTATCTGAATGAGGATGAATTGAAAGCGCCACTGGTGGTGGAATCCGAACTCGGCCGCGGCACCGTGGTCTCCTCAATCCTGCGCTATCGCGATGCCCATTTGCGTCTGTGTCGGCCGATTGGCTTGATGGAGCATGACGCCCGTCGCGTCGCCACCTTCGCCATGTTGCATGTGGGGACGGAATACGATGTGCGACATATTCTGGATCTGGCCCGCTTTCTGGTACCGTGGTGGTGGATTATTCCGCGGCGTTGGCATTCCTCCTTGTTTGAGCACAACCATCAGGATCCGACCCGGCAGATCTGTTCGACCATGATCGCGCGCGCGTTCAGTCGGGTGCGCTTTCCGGTGTGCGCGCTGATTGTCGAGCGCGAGGGCAAACTGAGTCTGCTGAGGCGCAATTCCCGATTGGTCACACCGAGCGAATTCGACCAGTCACCGTACTTCGCGGTGATCAAGTACCCGTTGATGGGTGACGATGATCTGGGTTTCTACCGGACACTGCCGTGGTCGGATGAAGGCCCGGTGGTGGAGCAGTTGGAAGAGTATCTGGATGACTTGCAGGTTCGGCGCGTGCGGTTGGAAGACACGGTGCAGGACGGGGCGGGATGATGGATATGCTGTCGGGTCTGCTGGCGCAAGTGTTCTTCCTGGTCTTGCTGCTGGGCGGCTGGGTGGTGATTACGCTCCACGCCGAGACTCCGCGGATCTGGCTGCTGAGTTCCGCGCTGGCGCTGCTGCTGTGGATGATTACCTCAGGGGCGTCGGGGCTGTGGTGGCTGTTGGTGCTGTTGTTATGGGCGGCACCGGTGTTGTTGTGGGGCGTGCCGGAGTTGCGCCAGAGTCTGATTACGCAACCGCTGTGGCGGCACATGCGCAAGGCTTTACCGCCGTTATCCGAGACCGAGCGCGAGGCGCTGGAGGCTGGGCAGGAAGGCTGGGAGGCGGCGTTGTTCGCAGGCTCCGCGCCGTGGTCGAGTTTGTTGCGCGGTGAGGATGCGCCGCTGGATGCGCGAGAACAGGAATTTCTGGATGGTCCGGTCGCGCAGTTGTGCGCGATGCTGGATGACTGGCGAATTTCAACGCAGGATTTGGATCTTCCGCCTGCGGTGTGGGCGAAGTTGCGTGAGGATCGCTTCTTCGGCATGGTGATTCCGCAGCGCTACGACGGTCTGGAGTTCTCCGCGCGGGCGCATTCCGAAGTGGTCATGAAGATTGCCGCGCGCAGTGTGACGGCGGCGGTCACGGTGATGGTGCCGAACTCGCTGGGTCCGGGCAAGTTGTTATTGCGCTATGGCACGGATGCGCAGAAAGAACGTTATCTGTCGGCGCTCGCGTGCGGCGAGCAGACGCCGTGTTTCGGTTTGACTGGCCCACGTGCGGGTTCGGACGCCGCGTCCTTGCGTGATATCGGCGTCGTGTGCATGCAAGAGGTTGATGGCGAGGAAGTACTGGGCATTCGTCTGAACTGGGAGAAGCGCTACATCACGCTGGCACCAGTGGCGACCTTGATCGGATTGGCGTTTCGTCTGTACGACCCGGACGGCCTGCTGGGTGAGGAGCGGGATCTGGGCATTACGCTGGCGCTGGTGCCGGCGGATACGCCGGGAGTGGAGATTGGACGGCGGCATTTGCCGATGCAGGTGCCGTTTATGAATGGGCCGATTGTTGGACGCGACGTGTTCGTGCCTTTGGAGCAAGTGATTGGTGAGCGTGAGGGCGTAGGGCGCGGTTGGGAGATGTTGATGGCATGTCTCGGTGAAGGTCGCGCGATTTCGCTGCCGGCGCTGTCGGTGGCGGCGGCCAAGCATGCGGTGCGGCAAACCGGTGCGTACGCCGCGGTGCGTCGCCAGTTCTCCTTGCCGCTGGCGCGTTTCGAGGGGGTGCAGGAAGCGCTGGCGCGGATTGCTGGAAATGCTTATTTAATGGATGCGGTGCGTGTGGAAATAGCGCGGCTGGAGCAGCGTGAGGAATGCTCTTCGGTGGCGTCCGCCATTGCCAAGCAGCAGTTGACGGAACGTATGCGACAAGTGGTCAATGACAGTATGGATGTGCATGCTGGCGCGGGCATTTGTTCAGGGCCGCGCAATCCGGTGTCGCGACTGTATCAGGCCGCCCCGATTGCGATCACGGTGGAAGGCGCGAATATTCTGACGCGCAACATGATTATTTTCGGACAGGGCCTGATGCGCTGTCATCCGCATCTGCTCGATGAGATGCGCTGC
The DNA here is from genome assembly GCA_965199755.1 of uncultured candidatus Poriferisulfidus sp. Taxonomy (GTDB): domain Bacteria; phylum Pseudomonadota; class Gammaproteobacteria; order Poriferisulfidales; family Poriferisulfidaceae; genus Poriferisulfidus. The sequence continues at coordinate 316,440 of CBDASZ010000001.1, forward strand.
CTGCAGGCAGAGGATGCGGAACTTGCGGTGCAGGAGTTTGACGCTTTGCTATGTCGTCATGCGGGAGGCACGGTGCGCAATCTGTGCCGCTTGCTGGCGCTGAACTGGAGTGGGGCGCGCTATCCCGACTCCGGCGTGCCGGGACCGTTCCGGGCGCTGGCGCGACAAAGTATGTGCTTCGCCTGGGTGGTGGATGTCATGCTGCTGCGTTACGGCGGTTCACTCAAGCGGCGCGAACGGCTGTCGGCGCGACTGGCGGACATGCTCTCAGCGTTGTATCTGGCAGTGTGCGTGATGCGGCGTCATACGGCATTGGGAGAGCCGAAAGAAGACCTCCCCTTGCGTGACTGGGCACTTAAGGAATGCCAGCGCGACTTTGAGGGCGCGCTCACTGATCTGATCGACAATCTGGAGGACTGCGCCTTGCGGGTGGCGTTGCGACTCACCCGAATGCACATCGGTGGCGGCGCGGCGTCTTCGGCGGATGCGCTGGATTCGAAGGTGGCGGCGCTGATGGCGGCACCAGGGCCAGCGCGTGAGCGCCTGTGCGCGGGTCTTCCTGATCTGGCGGAGGGGACGTTGGGTGCCAAACTGGAGCAGGCGTTCGCGGCGGAAGTGGAGTTGGAACCCGTGCGTCGGGCTTTGCGCGAGGCGATGCGTTCTGGCGCGGTGCGGGAGGATGAGACCTTGAGCGAATTGCAGCAGGCGGTGAAGTGCGGCGCGGTGACTGCTGATCAGGCGGAGCAGTTGCGGGAAGTGGAAGAATGGCTGGATGATATTCTCGCGGTGGATGCGTTTGAGCCGGGTGAGTTGTCGCGCGAGCGTGCGGATTCATGAGTGATGCGTGCACAGTCTATGTAGTCGATGGTCGGCGTACGCCGATCCTGAAAGCGCGCGGGGTTCCCGGACCGTTTAAGGCCAGCGATCTGGCGGTGTCTTGCGCGCGCGACTTGCTGTTGCGCTATGCCCACATTCGCGGCGACATTGATGAGAGCATCTGGGGCTGCGTGATGCCGGCTGCGGACGAGACCAATATTGCGCGCGTGATCAGTTTGCGCCTTGGGATAGACGCGAGTGTGCCTGCGCACACAGTGCAGCGCAACTGTGCTTCCGGCTTACAGGCGCTGGATGCGGCCGCGCAACAGATAAGACATGGGTATGCGGATCTGGTGCTGGCGGGCGGCACCGAGTCGATGAGTCATTTCCCGTTGCTGGCGCGACCGCAATATGCGCGGTGGCTTGCCGCACTGTATCGGGCGCGAGGCCCGTGGGCATGGCTTGGGGCCGCACGGCGATTTCGACTCTCCATGCTGAAACCGATCATTGGATTGCAACAGGGGCTGTGTGATCCGGTGGTTGGATTGAACATGGGCGAGACGGCGGAAGAAATCGCGCATCTGCTGCAGATTCCTCGCGCGGCCATGGATCAGTTCGCGCTGGAGAGTCACGAACTCGCGGCGCGCGCCCAGCAAACCGGAATATTTGAAGACGAGATCGCGCCGCTGTACGACACGCGCGGCAAGGCATACGTGCACGATGACGGCGTGCGGGTGGATACGTCACTGGCGCAACTTGAGCAGCTCAAGCCGGTGTTTGATCGGGTCTCCGGCGCGGTGACGGCGGGCAACAGCGCGCAGATCAGTGATGGCGCGGCGGCCTTGCTGTTGGCGTCTCGGGACGCGGTCGAGCGTCATCGTCTGCCGACTCTGGGCATGCTGCATCAGGTTCGTTGGGCCGGACTGGAGCCGCGCATCATGGGCTTGGGGCCGGTGCATGCGATGCGCGATCTGCTGGAGGACGCCGAACTCAAGGTGGCGGACATTGACTGCTTCGAAATCAATGAGGCGTTCGCCGCGCAAGTGCTGGGCTGTCTGGAAGCCTGGCGCAGCGAGTGGTATCAGAGCGAACAGTTGGGTCGGGATGACTGCATGGAGCCGATCGAGAAAGACCGCCTGAATCCGCATGGCGGCAGCATCGCGGTGGGTCATCCGGTAGGTATGTCCGGCGCGCGCATTGTGCTGCATCTGCTGAAGCACCTCAAGCGCATGGGCGGGCGTTACGGGGTGGCTAGTTTGTGCATTGGCGGCGGTCAGGGTGGGGCCGCGCTGCTGGAGCGTGCGTCATGAATCAGTGGCGGCACTGGCAACTGGACTGGGACGAGACGCGCATCGTCTACTTAATACTGAAGGTGGAGGACCGTTCGGCCAATGTGCTGCATCAGGGCGTCCTTGGAGAATTGAATGAAGTGATGGAGTGGTTGGCGGAGGTCGAGCCGCACGCGGTGGTGGTCAGCACGCAACCGAGGGATTCGTTTGCGCTGGGCGCGGACGTGGCTGAATTTGAGCAGTTGCAAGGAAAGGAGCAGGTGCTGGGAATGGTGCGCGCCGGCCAAGCGGTGTTTGAGCGCTGGAGCGCGCAGAAATTCCCAACAGTGGCGGCTATACGCGGCTATTGTCTCGGCGGCGGGCTGGAGTTCGCGCTGGCCTGTGATTACCGACTGGTGGAGGACAGCCCGGACGTGCGTCTGGGCTTGCCGGAAGTGCTGCTGGGCATTCATCCGGGCTATGGCGGTACCGTGCGGCTGCCACCGTTGATTGGCGATTTCGCGGCGCTCAAGATGATGCTGTCGGGCAAGACGGTATCCGCCTCTGCCGCGGCCGCTTTAGGTTTGGTGGATGCGGTGGTGCCGGGGCGGCAGTTGTTGCCGCGCGCCTTGCAGTTGCTGCAGGAGCCAAAGCGACGCGCGGCACGCGCGCGCTGGTACCAGCGCTGTCCTCATCTGTCCATGTTGCGGCGATTGCTGAGCATTCCGTACGCACGAGCGACGCGCAGTCGGGCGCGCCCGGAACACTACCCGGCCCCGTATCAGTTGCTGCGGCTTTGGCAGCGCCTTGCGCGCAACCCGACCCGCGCGCTAGAGGCCGAGGCGAACTCCATAGCCGAACTGGTGGACTCATCAGCGAGTCGGCAGTTGGTGCGGGTGTTTCTGCTGCGAGAGCGACTCAAGCGTCAGTACGCGGACGGGGAACGGGTCCAGCAGTTGCATGTGGTGGGCGGGGGTGTGATGGGTGGTGACATCGCGGCGTGGTGCGCACTGCGCGGTCTTCGGGTTACGCTGCAAGATACTGACCCTGAGCGATTGGCCGCGGCGATGGTGCGGGCGCACAAGTTATTCGCACGATACAAGCATCTTCAACGCGACGCCTGGGATCGGCTGCAGCCGGATGTGGAGGGTTGCGGCGCGGCGAGCGCTCAGTTGGTGATTGAGGCGATCCCTGAAGATCTGGAACTCAAGCAGGAGTTGTACCGCTGGCTGGAGGAGCGCATGTCCCCGAATGCGATTCTGGCCACCAACACGTCGAGTCTGCCGCTCGAGGCGCTGGCCGCTGGGTTGCAGAGGCCAGAGCGACTGATCGGCGTGCACTTTTTCAATCCGGTGGCGCGCATGCCGCTGGTTGAACTGATTCATCACTGCGAAGGACAAGAGGAGCTGCTGGCGCGCGCCGGACGTTTTGTGCGGCAGATCAATCGCATCAGCGTGGTGGTGCGTTCATCGCCGGGATTTCTGGTCAACCGAATCCTGATGCCGTATTTGCTGGAGGCGGCGCAACTGGTTGAGGAAGGGCATCGGCCGGCATCGGTGGATCGCGTGGCGAGAGACTTCGGGATGCCGATGGGGCCGCTGGAAGTGGCGGATCTGGTCGGTCTGGATGTCTGCTTGTCGGCGGGTGGTGTGATCGCCGCGCACTGTGACCTGCAGGTGCCTGCCATCCTGCAACGCCATGTCGATGAAGGTCGGCTGGGGCGCAAGGGCGGTGCTGGATTCTATCGCTGGAAGGGGTCGCGCCGCGTCGTCTCGCGACCGCGCAAGATACCGGAAGATTGTGAAGACCGACTGATTCTGGGCATGGTGCGCGCGGCGGTGCAATGTGTGCATGAGGGTGTGGTCGCGGATGCTGATACAGCGGATGCGGGGGTGATTCTGGGTACCGGTTTCGCGCCCTGGACTGGCGGCCCGTTGCAGATGATACGCACACAAGGTATGGCGCAGATATGTGAGCGGCTGAATCAGTTGGAGCAGCGCCACGGCGCGCGCTTTGCGCCGGGGCCAGATTGGGATGCGTTGCATCTCTAAGGGATCGGAGTGAACGTCACGCAGTCATTGCCCAACGGCGGCGGCACGTTGGCGCAACTGTTTGAGGCGCGTGCGACGGTGACGCCTGAGGCGATCGCGTATATCGAATACAGTCGCTCTTTAGGCAAGTGGTTCGAGCGCAGCTGGCGCTCGGTGCAGCAAGAGGCCGGACAGGTTCAAGCCTTCCTGGAGCAGCAGGGGCTGGTCGTCGGCGATCGCATCGGCATCATGGCGCGCGGCAGCGTCTACTGGGTGTGTCTGGACATCGCCGCAGCCGGGCTGGGTGTGGTCACGGTGCCGCTGTACCATCGGGATCGCGGCGGCAATGTGGCGCAAGTCATGGCGCAGTGCGAATTGAAGGCACTGTTTATCGGCGGGGTCGCGGAATGGGAGCACCTGCGTGAGTCGGAGGATTTTCTGGCGGCAGCGCCGCCGCTGTTTGCGGCGTCCGAGGTGCCGGATTCTCCAGTGCGCACGTTCTTCAGCGAACTGGCCGAGGTTGAACATCGGCCGTATCAAGTCGCGGTGGCCGACTCTGAAGCGGTCGCAACAGTGGTGTTTACGTCCGGCACTACGGGTCGCCCGCGCGGCGTGGTGCTGACGCACGCGAACATCATCAGCAATGTGATTGCGGCGACTGACGCGGTGCCGATTTTTGGTGCTGATCGGTTGCTGTCTTTCCTGCCCCTGTCGCATATGTTCGAGCGCACGGTCGGTTATTACGCGCCGATGCTGCATGGCGCGACTGTGACATTCGCTCGCTCGGTGCAGAACTTGCGTGAGGATATTCGCATGCATCCGCCGACGATTCTGGTGTCAGTGCCGCGTGTTTATGAGCGCATTTATCGCAAGTTGTCGAGCACACCGCCGCTGGACGGGTCACTGGGGGCCGTGCTGTTGTGGCTGGTGCAGCGTCTGGGGCGGAGTGGCCCGTGGTCACTCTGGCGCTGGATTGCGGGTCCATTCGCGTGGCTGGTCGCGCGGCGTTTGCGCCGCGGTCTGGGTGGGCGCTTGCGTTTGGCGATTACTGGCGGTGCTGCGATGAATCCGAAAGTTGCGCATTTCTTCGCAGGGTTAGGCTTGAAGGTATTGCAAGGCTATGGTTTGACCGAGACGTCCCCGGTGGTGAGCGTCAATCGGGAGGATGACGTACGCGCCGAAACTGTGGGGGTGGCGTTGTCGGGTGTGGAGATCCGAGTGTCGCCGGAGGGTGAGTTATGCGTACGCGGCCCAGGAGTCATGCAAGGCTATCTGGAGGACCCGCAGGCGACTGCCGAAGTCATTGATGGTGAGGGCTGGTTTCATACGGGAGATCTGGTGTGTCTGGAAGAGGGACACATTCGCATCATTGGACGCGCCAAGGAGATTCTGGTGCTTTCGACCGGTGAGAAAGTGCCGCCGGAAGATCTGGAGCGCGCGTTGATGGAGGATTCTGATATTTGCCAAGCCTGGGTGGTCGGAGATGGTCAGCCGTTTCTGTCAGCTGTGGTGGTGGCGCATCAGCCGATAGAGGAAGCGACACTGTTGGAGCGCACGCCGGGGTTGCTGGCGGACTTTCCGGGCTATGCCCGCATCCGACGCATTCATGTGGATACGGAACCGTGGAGCGAGGCCAACGGAATTTTGACGCCGACGCTGAAATTGCGCCGCGGCATGTTGCAGCAGCGTTACGCGCGTGAACTTGATACGTTTTATTCCTGATGAATCACACACCCGTCGAACGCCCATCCATACGGGAGAGGCGTTCGGGGATTTGGGCTGGCCGCGGGATTGCGCGGACGCGATCAAAAATCAGGCGTCAGGCAGAATTTTGTGCAGCACGTTGAGCCGCGCCAATGCTTCGCGGACCGCCGGCAGCGCGTCTTCGTTTTCCTGATACTTCTGGGCCGCTTCTCCGGCGCTGCGAACAGCACGGAGCGCGGACGAAGAAATCGGCAACTTTTCCAGTTCGGCAAGAATGCGCCGTATCTGCGTCAGTTCGATCATAGCGTCTACGCTTGGGCCATCCCGAATGATCTGCCGGAGCCGTTCCTGAAGCTGCTCCAGATAGGTCTGCTCCGCACTCTCGGTTTTGGCGGCTGCCTTCGGGGGACTCTTGACCATGGTCTGGACAGACTTGACGTGCTGCTGGGGCACCAACAGCAGTTCCAGTTCCAGTGCATGCGCGAGTTCGCTCAGGCTGGAGAGGCGCAAATCGACGGCGCTGTTTTCAATTTTTGAGATATGGCCCTGCGGCACGTTGGCGAGTGAACTGAGTTCACGCTGGCTCAGATTACGGCTCTTTCGCGCATCCTTCAAAGCCTGTGCGATAGCTTTAACTGCTTTTGCTTTTGACATGATTTTTAAAATACACAGCTTGGCTGCGAGTGTTTTTGTGAATACATCTTACTGCATTATTTCGCTTAATTCAACGGCGCGGGACAAAATTCCCAATAGTAGATATGATTCTGAAGAAGGAAATCTGCCTTGAACAGGCCGATCTTCCGTTTATTCACAAAAGCATAAGATTTATGCCTGTACATAAACCGTAGAACTCATTTTCATAGCCGCTATAATAATGCCTTACCAAGGTGTGACTTTCAAACGTTTTCGAGGTCACATAGACCGGGTGACTGGGCATAACATCGCTCCTTGGGAATGCCTGCATCCGGGGTCTTCACCGACAAGAGCGCAGCTCTTTGAGGTGGAGAAATGTGAAAGGAAGGGCGGTTTCGACTGCCCTTCACTTGTAGGCGCATCGCCGCGCAACGCGGCATTCAATCGGCTTCAGGCGTCGCCGCAATCAAACCGGGTTTGCGTCATATCGCCGCTGGTGTCAACGTCCACGCTTTGCACTTGCGGCATACGCGCGAGGATGTACGCGGCCATCATGGTGGCCATTTCCTGATTGTGATTTTCCATGGCGGTCAGCATGCGATCCGCGGCGATCTGGCAGCGCTGCGCCTGATCGGGGCAGTCCACCCAGGTGCGTGACATCTGCCAGCCGCTGTCCATGTCCGCATCCATTTTCGCGAAGAACGCGCTGGCAGTCTGGACCATTTCATTCGGCACCTGCACCGGATGCGGCTCGCCGTTGAGGACGACTTGCAGGATCATATCGATTGCGCGTCGTATTCGGGCAGGCGCTGCGACAGAAACTCTCCGACCGCGAAGAATGATCCGAACACCACCACGGTGCCTTCTTCTCCGGCTTGCGCACACGCGGCCTCATAGGCATCGTGTATGGATGGGTGCGTGCGGGTGTTGCGCAACCGGTGCGTCTGCGCCAGCATGCGCAGGGTCTCAAGTGGCATGGCGCGGGATGACTGCACCTCGCAAATGCTCCAGCTGTCGAACAGCGGGCTGAGCGCGGTGAATATGCTGGCGACGTCTTTTTCGCGCAACGCGGAGAACACCGCATGTAAGGGGCGGTTGGGGCGAAATCGATTCAGGTTGCGACCGAGGTTGATGGCGCTTTCCGGGTTGTGCGCGATGTCCAGGATGGTGTCGACGGGGCCGTCCAGCATCTGGAATCGGCCGATCAGACTGATGTCTTGAAGTTCGCGGCGTGCGATGTCCACATCAAAACGGTCGATCAGGCGCAGTGTGCTCAGCACCGAGCCGGCATTGTTGAGTTGCACCCGACCGGGCAGTTGTGAGGGAATAGGCAGTTTCAGGTTGAGGCCGTCGTTGTGCAGGTAGTGCCAGTGCGTGTCTGAGGTTACTGCTGCGAAAAAATCATGACCGATGCGTTGCATCGGCGCGCCGAGACGCTGCGCCTGGTCCAGCAGGCTGACCGGCGGCTGTTCCTCGCCGCAGACGACGGGTTTGCCGGGGCGCATGATGCCGGCCTTCTCGCGGCCAATGGCTTCGCGGGTGCGTCCCAGCCATTCGGTGTGATCGATGCTGATGCTGGTGATGATGGCAATGTCTGCGTCCCACAAATTGACGGCATCCATACGGCCGCCGAGGCCAACTTCCAGCACCGCGCAATCGACATCCATTTCAAAGAACACCCACAGCGCCGCCAGTGTGCCATACTCAAAAAACGACAGACTGATGTCACCACGGGCGAATTCGACCTCCTCGAAGGCGGCGCACAGCAAGGCATCCGCGACTTCGGCACCGTCCACGCGAATGCGCTCGTTGTAGCGCAGAAAGTGAGGAGAGGTATAGACGCCCACCCGTTCGTGCGGGCGCAGCATGGATTCCAGCAAAATGGCGCTGGAGCCTTTGCCGTTGGTTCCGGCGATGGTGAGAATGCGGAACTTCGGCTGGGTGAGACGCATGCGGCGGGCGACCGCGCGAATGCGCTCCAGTCCCAGATCAATGCTGCTGATGTGCAGTTGCTGCTGCCAGTCGACCCACTCCGCGACTGAGGAGAATGTGGGCATGGGATCAGTCGCTGCGGGTTGTTTCGCGCGCGGGCAGGCGCATCATCAAGCGAATCAGGTCGGCGATAGTGTCGCGCATCTCGCCGCGCGGCACCAGCATGTCAATGGCTCCGTGTTCGAGCAGAAACTCACTGCGCTGGAAGCCTTCGGGCAGGGTTTCGCGCACGGTCTGTTCGATGACGCGGGGTCCGGCGAAGCCGATCAGGGCTCCAGGCTCGGCGATCTGGATGTCACCGAGCATGCCGATCGAGGCGGAGACGCCGCCCATGGTCGGATCGGTCAGCACCGAGATATAGGGCAGGCGCTGTTCGCGCAACCGCGCAAGAATGGCGGCTGTCTTGGACATCTGAAACAGTGAGGTCAGAGATTCCTGCATGCGTGCGCCGCCGCTTGCGGAGAAGCACACCAGCGGCAACTTTTCGCGCAGGCACAGTTGCGCGGCACGTACAAACTTCTCGCCGACCACCGAACCCATGGAGCCACCCATAAAGCCGAACTCAAAAGCCACGCACACCATAGGCGTGTTGTGCACCTTGCCGCGCATGATCAGCAGCGCTTCCTTCTCGCCGCTGGCTTTCTGCGCGCGACTGAGTCGCTCCTTGTAGCGCATGCTGTCACGGAATTTCAGAAAGTCTCGAGAGACGAGGTCACCGGCGATTTCTTCGCGTCCCTCCGGGTCGAGGAACCATTCCAGCCGTTCGCGCGCCGGCAGGCGCATGTGATGACCGCACTTGGCGCAGACATACAGGTTGCGCTCCAGATCGCTGCGGTATAGCGGGGTGCCACAGTTGTCGCACTTGATCCACAGATCCTGCGGCACCCGGCGACGTGGTTCGCTGGTGTCGATGCGGATCTTGGAGGGGATGAGGTGCTGGTACCAGCTCATGATGCGTCTGCGTTGTCCTGGCGGTCAATGTTGTTGCGTAATTCTTGCACGAATGCACCGATCCCGTCGGGGTCGCGGTGGATCTGTTCGACCAGCGCACTGCCTACGATGACCGCGTCCGCGCAGTGCGCGGCTTGCGCGGCAGAGTCTGCGTCGCGGATTCCGAAGCCAATGCCAATCGGCAGTGAACTGATGGTGCGAATGTGCGCGATGCGATGTTCGATTTCCTGAAAGTTGAGGGTCGTCGCACCGGTGGTGCCGCGCAAGGAGACGTAGTACAGAAACCCTTGCGCTTGTGAGGCGATGAGTTGCAGTCGGGTGTCGGTGGTGGTCGGGGCCAGCAGGAAGATCGGGTCGACGTCGCGGTCTTGCAAGGGTTCAATGATGGGGGTGGCTTCTTCCGGCGGCAGATCGACGACCAGTACACCGTCGACGCCGACGCGGGCGGCGTGGTCAGCGAAGCTGTCCGCACCCATCGCCACGATCGGGTTGCAGTAACCCATCAGGATGATCGGCGTGTCGGCATCACGGTTGCGGAACTCCGCGACGGTGTTGAGCACATCGATCAGGCTCACGTCATGTTTGAGGGCGCGTTCACAGGCGGCCTGAATGACCGGGCCGTCAGCCATCGGATCGGAGAACGGCACTCCCACTTCCAGCGCGTCAGCGCCGTGGGCGACCAGCGTGTGCAGTAATGGCGCGGTAGTGTCTGGCGCGGGGTCTCCGGCGGTCAGGTATGGGATCAGCGCGGTGCGTCCCTGTTCGCGCAACTGCGCGAAGCGTGTGGCGATTCGACTCACGGTGTCAGTTCGTCGAGGCGGGTTACGGTGTCGAGATCCTTGTCGCCACGACCCGACAGGTTAACCAGCACGATGGAATCTTTTGGCATGGTGGCGGCCTGCATGGTGGCGGCCGCGACGGCATGGGCGCTTTCCAGCGCCGGGATAATCCCTTCGGTGTGCATCAGCAAATGAAAGGCGCGCAAGGCTTCTTCGTCGGTGGCGGCGGTGTAGTCGACGCGGCCGCTGTCTTTGAGGAAGGCGTGCTCCGGCCCAACGCCTGGATAATCAAGACCGGCAGAAATACTGTGCGTACCCTGAATCTGCCCAGCCGCGTCCTCCATTAAATAAGTGCGGTTGCCGTGCAGCACGCCGACGGTGCCGCGGGCCAGCGGCGCGGCATGCGCTTCCGTGTCGAGTCCGCATCCGCCGGCTTCAACGCCGAGCATGCGCACCTCGCTGTCTTGCAGGAACGGGTGGAACAGTCCGATGGCATTGGAGCCACCGCCGACACAGGCGATCAGCAGGTCCGGGAGGCGTCCGGTAGCGTCACGCATTTGTTCACGCGCTTCGCGCCCGATGACGGACTGGAAGTCACGCACCATTTCCGGGTAAGGCGCGGGTCCGGCGACACTGCCAATGATGTAGAAGGTGTCCTCGACATGGGTGACCCAGTCGCGCAAGGCTTCGTTCAGGGCGTCCTTGAGGGTCTTGGAGCCGCTGTTGACCGACACCACGGTCGCGCCAAGCAATTTCATGCGCGCGACATTCGGGGCCTGCCGCTCAATGTCTTCGGCACCCATGTAGACCACGCACTGCAGTCCCAGACGCGCACTTACGGTGGCGGTGGCGACGCCGTGCTGGCCGGCACCGGTCTCGGCGATGATGCGCTGCTTGTCCCAGCGTCGGGCCAGCATCGCCTGTCCGATGGTGTTATTGATCTTGTGCGCGCCGGTGTGGTTCAGGTCCTCGCGCTTGAGCCAGATCTGGGCACCACCGACCTCGCGGCTGAGCCGCTCGGCGTAGTACACCGGTGACGGCCGTCCCACGTAATGCTTCAGGTCGGCCTCAAAGGCCTGCCAGAAATCGGTGTCTTGCTGGACTTCACGGTATAAGGCGGTCAGTTCATCCAGTGGACGAATCAGGGTCTCGGCGACGTAGCGCCCGCCGTATTCGCCGAAATGGCCGTCGGCATCGGGACTGGTGGGTGTGTTAACTGACACGACGCACCTCCTGAATGAATGCGCGCATGCGTTCAGGATCCTTGCGGCCCGGAGCGGATTCCACACCACTGCTGACATCGACCGCCCAAGGCTGACATTGCGCGATCGCGTCGGCCACGCAGTCGGCGTCAAGCCCGCCGGCCAGAATCAGAGGTCTGGGGTCTTCGCTGGTGACGGCATCCCAGTCAAAGGCTTCGCCGCGACCGCCCGCTTCACCGGGAAGGTGGCTGTCGAGCAGGAAGCCTCGGGCGTTGGGATAGGTTTGCTGGGCCTGTTGCAGGGCTTCCGGGTTGTGCATAGAGACGGCGCGAATCCACGGCCCTCGGAAGTGCGCGCATAGCGTTGGGGATTCGTTGCCATGGTACTGGACCAGATCGGGGCGCAGTTCCGCACTCAGGCGATCCAGAAAGTCCGTCTCCGGGTCCATCACGACCGCGCAGGTGCTAACGAATGGGGGCAGGACATCGCGGATGGTGCAGGCCTGTTCAATGTCGAGGTGACGGGGACTGGGCGGATGAAAGACCAGCCCGATACAGTCGGCACCGGCGTCAGCGGCGTCGGCGGCGTCTTGCGGTGTGGTGATACCGCAGATCTTTACACGAACATTCATGAGTCAAAAGAGCAGGTGCGGTAGTCAGGAATCCACAGCGGCTGCGGAATGTTGTATTCCGAAGGATAGTGTACGCGCACCAGATACAAACCATCGGGAGGTGCCGTGACACCGCCGGCGGTGCGGTCGCGCGCGTGCAGTAATTCGCTGATCCATTTTATCGGTTGCTGGCCATCACCGACGCACATCAGCGAGCCAACCAGAATGCGAACCATGTTGTGCAGGAAGCTGTCGGCTTCCACATCCAGGTGCACAAATGGGCCATGCGCCGCGATATTGAGGCGGTGCAGGGTGCGTGTGGGATTCTTGGCCTGACATCCGGCGGCACGAAAACTGCTGAAATCATGCGTGCCGAGAAGGGCTTGCGCGGCCTCTTGCATGCGCGCGGCGTCAAGTGTCTTTGGGGTGCGGCTGACGCGGTGGGTCAGCAGGCCGGGAGCGCTGCGGCGCTGCAGCAGGATATACCGGTAGTGGCGTCTGATCGCCGTGTGGCGGGCATGAAAACTGTCTGGCACGGGCTGCACCCAGCCAATACTGATGGTCGGGGGGAGGTGCGACCCAGCCCCGCGCTGCCAAGCGTGTGGCGTGCGTTCAACTTCGGTGTCGAAATGAATGACTTGACCGGTCGCGTGCACACCGCTGTCGGTACGGCCGGCCGTGGTGATCTGAATGGGTTGATACGCGACTGCGGAGAATGCGGTTTCTACCGCGTCCTGAATGCTGGGCGCATGAGTTTGGCGCTGCCAGCCACTGAAGGCGGAGCCGTCGTATTCAACGCCACAGGCAAAGCGCGTCATGGTGTGGGTAATGGGGCAAGGTGTGTGGTGCCGGGACTGAGCAGGCTTTTCATGGGGCAGTCTTGAGATTTAATAGAAACTATACCAGCATGTATCTGGCATTAAGCACGGAGGTGTCGGGATCAAGACTGGGTGTATTTGAATGGGACTTATATACATAACTTGACAGAGCCTTGAAATGCTATACAAAGCCTGAACAGGTGATTTTGATTTGTAAGATACAATTTCTAATTGCTTTGGCGGTCGCGGTCGCTCCGTTGGCAGCCCAGGCAGAGACCATCAACCTCTACGGCTGGCAAAACCATTCGTGGGAGTTTGTGGATATTGATGGTGGACGCAGCTTTGATCGCATTCAGTCGAATGCTGGGCAACATCGGCTTCAGCCGCCAGTGTCGACACCGGCATGAACGGCATCAAGGTCAACTTGCAGTGCGAGCAGTTCACGTTCTACAACCGCTTACAACCACTTCGCGGGCGGCACCGGCTGGTGCAACCGTAACTCGAAGATCGGTCTGGCTCACCCGCAGATGGGTGAGATCATGTTCGCCACCTGGCTGCTGCCCTACAACGAAGGCGTAGCGCAGTGGGTTGACCCGTTCTACGATGCCGGCGCGGACTCGCATACCAGCATCATGGGTTCCGTAGGGCCAACACCATCTTCTATAACAGGTTCTGGTCAGCAGCCTCCGCCTCATCTACAACAGGTTTGATGGTTCCGGACAATAGTTTTTGAGAGGATTTCCTGCACTACGAGCACTGGCTTCAATCGTCGCCAGGAGAACATCATTCAGTACTGGTCACCGAACTGGAACGGTTTTGTGTTCCGGTTTGCGTGGACGGTCGGCACCCGGGATGAAACAGCCGCACCGGTCGGTGGTGGTGAAATCGACCCAGTAATTCGTTCCAGCAGTCTGGCCTACACCAATGGCCCCATGTGGCTGGCCGTCACGTGGCAGGATCACGAAGACTGGACTGCAGCTTCAGTCGGTGAGATGGCTTCTTCGGATGCTGAAAGCTGGCGTCTTGCCGGTCGCTACATTGCCGATCTCGGTGATGGCATGAGCGTTCAGATCTCGGCCATGTACGAAGATCTCGAATATGAGTTCAATGGAGTCAGCAACTTTGATGCTGCTATGGGTGCTTTCGGATATGGCAATTCGATGAGCTATACCGGCATTAGCCCATCTTCTCGTGCCGATGTCTTTCGTACTCAGCGTACAGGAAGTGGTTCCTCGAACTATTGTCTGGTGCCGATCGGTCTACTTGTGAGGGACACAGAGATTGCGGCAACGACATGGCGAAACAAAAACTGGAGTATGAACACCAGGTACTGAGGCTGGCATGGCAAAGTTGTATCGCTGGCACGTCGCAATCATGCGACCGCAGGCAGCAATGTAACGGTCGAACGCGAGGCCTGGATGATTTCCGGCAAGATCAAGTTCGGCGGTCCGGTTGACTTCCGCTTCTCCTATATGGACGCGGATGATCTGGAGGTTTCCTGCAGCGTTTGCTCAGGCGACTGGGATAACACTGCTGCCGATGCGTGGAACGTAGGCATGTTCTACACCATGCCGGCCGGTACGGAACTGCGTCTGACCTATTCCGAAGTCGACAACGACGCAAACGGAACCTATGGTCAGGGTATTTCCGGCACGGGGCTTGGCTCAGCGCGGAGGTGAAGTTGAAATGTTCGCACTCGGTATCGTGCACTGGTTCGACTAATCCGATTAGTTGATCTATAACCGGCATACAAGACAGGCGCCCTTCGGGGCGCCTGTTTTTTATGAGTTCGCTTGCTGATACCTTGGTACGAGCAGCACATATTTAAGATCAGAATATACGTTTGAATTGCAACAAGAAGGGGACAATTCCTTTTTTACTGCCTGTGCGGACTTCTTGAAAGAGAAGGGCCTATTTCTCCGCGCGAGCAGATATTTCTCAATAGCACAATTTTATGAGGTCTGAGCGTGTTCACCAATACGCTTGAACAACAAAAAACAGGCGCCCCGAAGGGCGCCTGTCTTGTTAAGCCGGTTATTGATTGATGCAATCAATCGAACCAGTGCACGATGCCGAGAGCAAACATCTCAACCTTTAACACCTGCAGTACCCAGACCCGTACCGGAAACACCCTGACCGTAGGTTCCGTTTGCGTCGTTGTCAACTTCGGAATAGGTCAGACGCAGTTCCGTACCCGCCGGCATGGTGTAGAACATGCCTACATTCCACGCATCGGCAGCAGTGTTATCCCAGTCGCCTGAGCACGCGCTGCAGGAAACCTCCAAATCATCCGCATCCATATAGGAGAAGCGGAAGTCAACCGGACCGCCGAACTTGATCTTGCCGGAAATCATCCAGGCCTCGCGTTCGACCGTTACATTGCTGCCTGCGGTCGCATGATTGCGACGTGTAGCGTGTTCTCCGTTTTGAGCCGCCATCATATTCTTGAACTCAGTCTTTTGTTTCGCCATGGGGTTGCCGCAAAGTGCATCATCAGGTAGATCCTTCGGCACCAGACAACCCGTTTTGCCACTTATTGCTATGCGATAGTCGTAACTGGAACTTGAATCGTCGCTAACGCTGTCATAGCTCATCGAATTGCCATATCCGAAAGCACCCATCGCGGCATCAAAGTTGCTGACTCCATTGAACTCATACTCAAGATCTTCGTACATGGCCGAGATCTGAACGCTCATGCCATCACCGAGGTCGGCAATGTAGCGACCGGCAAGACGCCAGCTTTCAGCATCAGAAGAAGCCATCTCACCGACTGAAGCTGCAGTCCAGTCTTCGTGATCCTGCCACGTGACGGCCATCCACATGCGGGCCATTGGTGTAGGCCAGACTGCTGGAACGAATTACTGGGTCGATTTCACCATCACCGACCGGCTGTTTGAAACTTTCGTTTCGTCCCGGATAGCCGGGCGTCCAAGCAAACCGGAACACAAAACCGTTCCAGTTTGGTGACCAGTACTGAATGATGTTCTCCTGGCGACGGTTGATAACTGCCGCTTGTGCCTCTCGCGAATCCCGGATTGTAGTAGGCTTGACCAGAACCTGCGCCCACGCCTCCCATGATGCTGGTATGCGAGTCTGCACCGGCATCATAGAACGGGTCAACCCACTGCGCTACGCCTTCGTTGTAGGGCAGCAGCCAGGTGGCGAACATGAATTCACCCATCTGTGGATGAGCCAAACCGATCTTGGAGTTACGGTTGCACCAGCCGTGTTGCCGCCCGCGAAATCCGTGAAGCGGTTGTAGAAGGTGAACTGCTCGCACTGCAAGTTGACCTTGATGCCGTTCATGCCGGTGTCCATGCTGGCGGCTGAAGCCGATGTTGCCCAGCATTCGACTGAATGCGGTCAAAGCTGCGTCCACCATCAACATCGACAAACTCCCACGAATGGTTTTGCCAGCCGTAGAGGTTGATGGTCTCTGCCTGGGCTGCCAACGGAGCGACCGCGACCGCCAAAGCAATTAGAAATCCGCTTCTACCTGCAACCAGAACCTGCTCAAAACTGGCCCATCATCCCTGTCGCAATTTGACTTTTCGAGACTGCAAGAATTGAGAATCAGCGCAGCGCGCGAAAACGCCGCAGGGCCTCATCTCTCCCGGCCGCGAGGTCCAGCACGGGGAAAGGATAGTCTCCTCCCAAAGTCACTTCGGCCTGCTGCAAAACAGGTGCTGGAGCGCGCCAAGGCTCATGGATATGCCGATCAGGCAGTTTCGCGAGTTCGGGTACCCAAGTGCGCACATACTTGCCTTCGGGGTCGAAGCGACTGCCTTGTCGGACAGGGCTGAACATCCGAAAATAAGGCGCAGCATCCACGCCGCAACCAGCAGTCCACTGCCAGCCCATGGTGTTGTTGGCCAGATCCGCGTCCAGCAGGGTGTCCCAGAACCAGCGGGCACCTTCCAGCCAATGCACCAGCCCGTTCTTAGTTAGCACTGAAGCCGTCAGCATGCGAATCCGATTGTGCATCCAGCCGGTGCGCCAGAGTTGCCGCATCCCGGCATCCACCAGTGGAATTCCGGTTTGACCCAGTGTCCATGCTGAGAAAAGTTCAGGGTTACGCTCCCAACTAAAAGCATTGAATCGCTCGTCGAACGGTTGTTCGGCAGTATGCGGCAGGTGGTACAGGATATTACTAGCGAACTCCCGCCAGATTAACTGGCGCAAATAGGCATCCGCTCCATGAGTGACATCTATGGTATCTCTGCTATCGCAAGTCGCTTCCAGCACCTCGTGCCACACCTGTCGGGCAGACACTTCTCCGAAATGCAAGTGTGGTGACAGACCCGACACACCGTCTTCATAAGGGAGATCGCGTCTGCTGCCGTATTCAGCGATTGCGTCATCACCAAGGAAATCGCGCAACCTAACCATGGCCGCCTTTTCTCCCGGTTGCCAGTACTCAAGGAATTCGCGATGCCAGTTAAGCGGTGACATCAGACCCAGTTCCTCCAGAGGAACGGAGCGAACCCCCTGAGGCAATGGTGGGAGGGCATCAGGGCTCGCCGCAGGGCGCGCCTCCGGGCCAGTCAGCAGGTAGCGCTTGTAGAACGGGGTGAAGACCCGATAAATGCCGCCGTCATCCTTCAGCACAGTCCCCGGTTCACGCAGCAAGGAGCCGGGACAAGTACGCACTTCCGCACCCGCGTCGACCAATGCTTTCTCAACAGTCTCATCCCGGGCCCGAATGACAGGTTCATACCGCCGATTCCAGCACACCAGCGCAGCCTTGTTTTCACGCACAACTTCCGCCAGCACTTCCTGACTGGATCCCATACGAATCACCAGGCCCGATCCCTTTTCCTGAAGCGTCATGCTCAGAGATGCGAGACTGCGGTGCAACCACCATTTTGAGGCGGCTCCAGGCTGCCACGGAGCTTCTTCATCGGGCGCGTGAATGTAGAGAGGAATGACCCGCTCAGCACGATCCAGAGCCTCCAGCAGCGCCGGGTTGTCAGCGAGTCGAAGGTCGCGACGGAACCAGATAATAGCCGTGTGATACCTAGACAAACCCGCTCCTCAATGGCATGGCTGTGGATTATTTCGAGTCGATTTCCCCAATAATTAAGGGATACGCCTGTATGGCGCGCACTCCCGTCTCATTGTTGCTTAACGCCGAATACATATCAGAAACGCCAGGAAATTCTCTCCCCAATATCCAGATTATTGCTGCCAGTTGCATGTATTTCTGTGCGATCAATCGGTGTCTCATTACAGAATGAGACACGGCTATTCCAGCGTACCCGTGGTTGTATGTAGGATAATGACACCCGGGTTTCGCGCCGTTTGCCGATTTCCTCCCTAATACCCTCACTGAACACCATGAAGAACCTGCTGATCTACCTCGATACGGACGCGCAGCCGTCCGCGTTTGATCAGGTTGTCGCCCATGACGCCGGCGCCGACGCGGTGTTGGCTTATGGCTCAGTGACCCCGGAAAACTGCTTCCCTCTGGTCGAAGGCGCGATCTACACCCGTGCGCCCAAACACAAGCACCATACCGCTATTCTGGTCGGCGGCAGCAATCTGGACCACGCGCAAGCCGTGGAGGATGCCGTGCGCGGTCAGTTTTTTGCTGACTTTCGCGTGTCGGTCGGACTTGACGCCAATGGGTGCAATACCACCGCGGCGGCCGCCGTCGCCACGCTGGGAGGGGCGCATCCGCTCAAGGGATCCCGCGTGGTGGTGCTGGCGGGCACCGGTCCGGTGGGACAACGCGCAGCGCTACTGTTCGCCCAAGCCGGAGCCAAGGTGTACTTAAGCTCACGCAAACTGGAGCGGGCCGAACAGGCGTGTGACGCCATCGAGCACCGTTTTGGGGCTTCCGTGTTTCCGGTTGCGGCGTCAACTGCCGACAGCACAGCCGATGCCATTGAAGGCGCGGCGGTGGTTTTGGCAACCGGTCAGACGGGCGTACAACTCTTGCCCGGAACCGTTCGTGTGAACAGTTCCGCGTTGCGCGTGGTTGGAGACGCCGGCACCTGTCCGCCTCTGGGAGTGGAAGGGCTGCAACTCCAAGACAAGGGGCGAGAGGATGAAGGGGTGTTGCTGTATGGCGGACTCACCATCGGTGCGCTCAAACTGCACACGCAACGTGAAATGATCGCGCGACTATTCGCACGCAATGATCAGTTCTGGGACGCCCCGGAAATCTTCGCGCTCGCCCAAACTCTATACAACGCCTAGTACGAGCTGGCTCCATCCGGCGCCCTGCATTCCTGTCGGGCTCACAGGCGTTCGCGCAGGGCTAACTCCGCGTCAATGTTCTCAATGCGCGTCTGCAATTCCGCCATGCGATAACTTTCCGTCAACGCATCGCGCGCCTGCTCGACCACCGCGTAATGCTGCTGCAGCGCCAGTGTGTATTGGCCCAACAGCGTATCCGGGTCTTTCTGGTCTTGCTGCATGCGGTCCCGAATGTCCTCGTTTTCGCGCAGCGTGTTCATCACCACCACATAACTGACACCCAGCCGAAAATCGTACGGTTTGTAACTTTGCAAGGTGGTGATATTCGGGCGCAACTCTTCGATGATTCCAGACAGGGTCGCACGAAAGTTCATCATGTCTTCCGCCAGTTCCGCATCGATCTCGTACAGATCAATGAATTGCGGGATCAACTCCAAAATCCGTACGCGCTCTTCATCGTACTCCAGCAATGCCTGCAGCAACTGCGCTTCCATTTTTTCCGGCGGAGCCGGATTTTCGTCCGGCACCTGACCGGCATACACCGCCCGGTGCTGTTTCAGTTCCGTGGTGTTCAGTTCCTTCAGCGATCCCATCGACGGGAGCTGAGGCACATCAATCATCGGATGCACCGGTTCGCTCTCCGCAAGTAGCGGTGTTCCGTAAACTGCCAGCACTGCACTCAGCAAGGCGGCAGACACATGGGGTCGCATGATTTGGGTACCGGAAAAATATGCAGGCAGTATACCGGAATCCGCCATCCCTCCACAACGAGCCTCCCGCCGCATCCTGCATTCCCGACAGTCGACCGCTCTCGCAGCAATCCACCCCAAATACCCCGACACAAAAAATTCCCCATATATTTCAAAATGCAAGACACTCATTCTGCGCAATTTCCAGCCGCCTCCACACGCCTCACAAACCGTCGCACTTGCAATATGCCAAGCGAACAGGAACAATAAGCACCTGAATCCCGCGTGTTCGCCCGCGACTCTGTCTCGAAACCACGGCCGATGCCCACCCAGCGAATGCTAGCCAACGCCATCCGGGCGTTGAGCATGGATGCCGTGGAACAGGCCGCATCAGGCCATCCGGGCATGCCTATGGGTATGGCGGACATCGCCGAGGTGCTGTGGCGTCGCCATCTGCGGCACAACCCCAACGATCCCAGCTGGCCCAACCGCGACCGCTTCGTGGTCTCCAACGGCCACGGCTCCATGCTGCTCTACAGCGCGCTGTATTTGAGCGGCTACCCGCTGTCGCTGGACGATCTTCGCGCCTTCCGCCAACTTCACTCAAAGACTCCGGGACACCCGGAACGGGACCCGGAGATCGGCATTGAGACCACCACCGGCCCGCTCGGCCAAGGCCTGGCCAACGCCGTCGGCATGGCGCTCGCCGAGAAGTTGCTCGCGCAGCGCTACAACCGCCCCGACTACCCGGTTATTGATCATCACACCTACGTGTTCGCAGGCGACGGCTGCCTGATGGAAGGCGTTTCGCACGAAGCCTGCAGTCTGGCCGGAACGTTGGAACTCGGCAAACTCATCGTGTTCTATGACGACAACGGCATTTCCATTGACGGCTCCACGCAAGGATGGTTCACGGACGACACCCCCGGGCGTTTTCGCGCGTATGGCTGGCAGGTGCTGCCGGAAGTCGACGGACACGATGCTGAGGCGGTGGACGCTGCGATTGAGACCGCCAAAGCGGATTCGCGGCCGTCACTGATTTGCTGTCGCACAGTGATCGGTTACGGTGCGCCCAACAAGCAAGGCACTGCGGACACGCATGGTGCTCCACTAGGCGCAGACGAGATCCAGCAAGCCCGTGAAGCGCTTCAATGGCCGCATCCGCCGTTTGAAATTCCCCAGGACATCCTTGATGCCTGGGACGCCCGCACACGCGGTGCACAACGCGCCGAACAATGGCAGGATCTCATGGAAGCCTACGCCGCGGACCATCCGCAGGATGCGCAGGAGTTGATGCGGCGCCTCAACGGACGATTGCCCGAGGCGTTCTCACGCGCCGTTGACAAACATATTCAAAGCCAGTTGAAAGAACCGGCGCGTGCCGCCACCCGCAAGCACTCTGGCAATACGCTTGACGCGATTGCCGAAAGTCTGCCGGAACTGCTTGGCGGATCCGCGGATCTGACCGGCTCCAACAACACGCAGCCGAAAGGCTCCAGCACCATCACCGCGCAAGAACCTGGCAACTACCTGTACTACGGCGTGCGGGAGTTCGGCATGGGCGCGATCATGAACGGACTGGCTTTGCACGGCGGTGTGATTCCGTACGGCGGCACCTTTCTGACTTTTTCAGACTACGCGCGCAATGCTGTTCGTATGGCGGCTTTGATGCGGCTGCATGTGATCTTTGTGCTCACCCACGATTCCGTCGGTCTGGGCGAGGATGGCCCGACCCACCAGCCGATTGAACATCTCGACAGCCTGCGGCTGATCCCCGATCTCGAAGTGTGGCGTCCCGCCGACGCGATCGAAGCCGCGGTTGCCTGGAAATGCGCGTTGCAGAACCAGCAACAGCCCAGCGCCATGGTGCTGTCTCGCCAGACCGTGGAGGTGCTGCAGCACAGCACGCAAACAGTCGCGTTGATCGCACGAGGTGGTTATGTGTTGCAAGACTGCGACGGGACACCGGATCTCATCCTGATGTCCACCGGCTCGGAACTGGGTCTTGCGGTACAGTGTGCGCAAGCCTTGGCCGATCACAACGTGCGCGTGGTGTCCGTCCCGTGCATGGAGCGTTTCGCCCGGCAGGAACTCGCCTATATCGAAGAGGTGCTGCCCCCTGAAGTTCGCATACGGATCGCGGTGGAGGCCGGCACCGGGGTGTGCTGGCAACGCTGGCTTGGTGAGCAGGGACGCCTTTTGGGCATTACAGAATTTGGCCATTCCGCGCCAGGGGCGTGTGTAATGGAACACTTTGGCATGACTGCAGATAACCTAACTCGAATGGCCCGCGAACTACTGGGCCGGGAGCAAGCACACACATGAGTATCCGCATTGGGATCAACGGCTATGGCCGCATTGGACGCAACATTCTTCGCGCCCTGTACGAATCAGACCGCGAGGACGAAATGCGTATCGTCGCCATCAACGACATCGGTGACCTCACGGCCAGCGCGCATCTGACCCGCTACGACTCGGCACACGGCTCGTTCAACCGCGAGGTACGTACGCAAGAAGACGCGCTGCTGATCGGTGACGACCGCATTCGCTTCACCGCCTGCCGCAATCCCGCCGACATTCCGTGGCGGGAGTCCGAAGTGGACGTGGTAATCGAATCCACCGGATTGTTCGCCTCGAGCGACAAGGCGCAGGCCCACGTGGACGCCGGCGCTCCGCGCGTGCTGATTTCAGCGCCTGCCGGCAACGAGGTTGATGCGACCGTCGTCTACGGTGTCAATCACCAGCAACTAAACGCGCAGCACACCATCATCTCGAATGCCTCCTGCACCACTAACTGTCTGGCACCGTTAGCCAAGGTGCTGATGGAGGCCGTCGGCATTGAATCCGGCATTATGACCACCATTCACTCTTACACCAACGATCAAGTGCTGACCGATGTCGCCCACAGCGATCTGCGTCGTGCCCGCTCGGCCACGCAGTCGATGATCCCCACTGCGACTGGCGCGGCCCGCGCGGTCGGACTGGTGCTGCCGGAGTTGGCCGGACGCCTCGACGGCTTCGCCATTCGGGTGCCGACCATCAATGTCTCGGTCGTGGATTTGAGTTTCGTGGCGGGTCGCGAGACCAGCGCCGAAGAAGTCAACGCGGCCGTGCGTGCCGCGGCCGAAGGCCCGCTGGCCGGCGTACTGGCGTACAGCGAAGACCCTCTGGTCTCGATTGATTTCAACCACAACCCCGCATCCTCCTCACTGGACGCCTCGCTGACCAAAGTGCTGCCAGGCAATCTGGTTAAAGTGCTGTCGTGGTACGACAACGAATGGGGCTTCTCCAACCGGATGCTGGATGTCATTGCCGCGTGGCTAAATGCCGACACATGAGCCATCTCCCCGGCCTTCCGCATCGCTTGCCTCAAGGCTGCAGGGTCTTGTTGCGTGCCGATCTGAATGTGCCAATCAAAGACGGTCGCGTCACCGCCATGGAGCGTATCCGCGCCAGCGCCCATACGATTGAGCGACTGGCGGATAAAGGCTGCCGGGTGCTGGTCATGTCGCATCTGGGCCGTCCCAAAGCAGGGCACCATGATGCGTCCGCTTCACTGGAGCCGGTCGCTCAGGCGCTCTCAAAGCAATTGAAGCGCGAAGTGCATTTCGCGCGTGACTGGATCAATGGCGTGCCGCTGCATGAAGGCGAGATCTGCCTGCTGGAAAATGTCCGCTTCCTTCAGGGGGAAGTCGACAACAGTGATACGCTTGGCCAACGCATGGCGGCCCTGTGCGATGTGTTTGTCATGGATGCCTTCGGCAGTGCCCATCGCGCTCACGCCTCCACCCACGCGGTCGCCCGCCATGCCCCCAGAGTTTGCGCGGGCCCACTCCTGGTTCGCGAACTGCATATGTTGGAGAAGGCCCTTGAGGACCCGAAGACCCCGGTGCTGTCGATCATCGGCGGTGCCAAGGTGTCTTCCAAACTCGGTGTGCTGGTACATTTGGCGGAAATTTCCGACGCGATGATCGTCGGGGGTGGCATCGCCAATACCTTTATGGCGGCGGCAGGACTGCCGATCGGTGACTCGCTGTTCGAACCCGCGCAACTGGAACTCGCCCGCGAACTGGAGCACCCGACCGCCGAACATTATGCCCGCGTGCAAGTGCCCCGTGATGTGGTGTGTCTGTGCCCCAAGAGTTCCCAACCTGTGGTACGCGATGCGCATGATGTGCAGGGCGATGAGAAAATCATGGACGTCGGCCCCAAAACATGCGAGGACTACGCCAGACTGGTGAAGCAGGCACGCACCGTGATCTGGAACGGACCGCTTGGCGTGTTTGAGGACGAACGCTTTGCGATGGGGACTTTTTCTCTGGGACGGGCGATCGCGGCGAACGAGGGCGCCTTTACGATCGGCGGCGGCGGTGATACGCTTGCGGCCGTGTCGCAACTACGCATCAAGAGCCGCCTGTCCTATCTCTCCACCGGCGGCGGGGCCTTTCTCGAATATGTGTCGGGACGCCCACTGCCTGCAGTGGAAGCCCTGCAGGAGGAGGCCTGATGACTGCGCCCACTTCCGCTCTGCGTCACCGACGCACCAAGATCATCGCCACGCTCGGCCCGGCGACGGATGAGCCGGGTGTGCTGCAGCAATTGATCGACGCCGGCGTCGATGTGGTGCGGCTGAACTTCTCGCATGGCACTGCCGACGAACACCGCGAACGCGCCGAACGCATCCGCGAGATGACCGAGCCGGACTACCATCTGGCCATCCTTGGCGATCTGCAAGGCCCCAAGATCCGCATCACGTCATTTCGCGACGGCCCGGTCACCTTGCAGCCCGGCGATGAGATCACGCTGGACCCGGATTGCGATCCGCAAGACGGCACCGCTGAGCGGGTCGGACTGACGTATCCCAATCTCGCCGAAGACGTCGCCCTTGAAGATGACCTGCTGCTGGATGATGGTCGATTGGTGCTGCGCGTGCGGGGTCTGGATGGTGAGAAGATTGTCTGTGAGACGATCACTGGCGGTCTGCTGCACAACTCCAAGGGACTCAACCGGGCCGGCGGCGGGCTGTCCGCGCCTTCAATCTCCTCCAAGGACCAGCAGGACATCAAGCTGGCAGCGGAGATCGGGGTGGATTATCTGGCCGTGTCGTACCCGCGCAGCGGCGGCGACATCTACTACGCCCGCGAACTGCTGCGCGAAGCCGGAGTCAACGCGCATATGATCGCCAAGATTGAACGGGCTGAAGCGGTGCGCAATCTTGACGAAATTCTGGAAGCCTCCGACGCGATCATGGTCGCGCGTGGAGATCTGGGCGTGGAAGTGGGAGACCCGGAACTGCCCGCCATTCAGAAACGTCTGATCCGCGAGGCATGGAAGCGCAACCGCGTGGCGATCACCGCTACGCAAATGATGGAGTCCATGATCACCAGCACTGTGCCGACCCGCGCGGAAGTGTTCGATGTCGCGAATGCGGTGCTCGACGGCACCGATGCCGTCATGCTGTCGGCGGAAACCGCCATTGGCAGCAATCCGGTAGAAGCCGTACTGGCGATGAGCCGCATTTGTGGGGGTTCGGAAGATAACGCCGCCGGCGATGTCCTCAATCTGACAGCAGACGAAGATGAAGAAGCGCTGGAGACGGATGAGGCGATCGCGCTGTCAGCGATTTTCGCGGCCAACCATCTGGATGCCACCGCCATCGCCGCACTGACTGAATCAGGCTCCACGCCGAGGCAGATGTCCCGATTTCGCTCCTGCATTCCAATCTACGCCGTCTCGCGCAATCTGGAAACTCGACGTCGGGTCAACCTCTACCGCGGCGTGTATCCGGTCACGCTCAGTTCCATCAGCACCGACCACGCGCAACTCAACCGCGATCTGGTGGATGCGCTGAAGCGCTATCAAGCGGTCACGGATGGCGACCGGGTTATCATCACCAAAGGTGATCTGGCCGGCGTGCAAGGTGGCACTAACGCCTTAAAAGTGGTCGAGGTCGGAGCGATGGCGGAAGCCCAGGGCGGCACCTTCGAATAACCATTAGAATGATTCGCTCATTTCGATTTCCCTATAACTCTCAACTCCTGAATCACTCATGAATCAAGACACCTTGCGCGATACCGCACAAGCCATGGTCGCCCCTGGAAAGGGCATTCTGGCCATGGACGAAAGCCATCCGACCTGCCAGAAGCGCTTTGATGCGCTGGGGATCGAGTTCACCGAGGGTAACCGTCAGGCGTATCGCGACATGCTGGTGACCGCCGAAGGTCTCGCGGACTGTATCGGTGGCGCTATTCTGTTTGACGAAACCCTGCGCCAGACCTTGATGGACGGCACCCCGTTTCCGCAACACCTGCAGTCGATCGGAATCGTTCCGGGCATCAAGGTGGACCGCGGTGCCAAGGCATTGGCCGGACATCCGGGTGAGAAAGTCACAGAAGGACTGGACGGTTTGCGCGAGCGGCTTGAGGAATACTCCGAACTGGGTGCGCGGTTCGCCAAATGGCGGGCGGTCATTACGATTGGTGAGGAACTGCCCAGTGAGGCTTGTCTGGAAGCCAACGCGCATGCGCTCGCCCGCTACGCTGCACTGTGTCAGGAGGCCGACATTGTGCCGATTGTGGAGCCCGAAGTACTGATGAACGGGACACATGACATTGAACGTTGTGATGAGGTGACCACCCATACTCTGGAAGTCACTTTCGATCAGCTGGCGCGTCAGGAAGTCTGGCTGCCGGGCATCGTGCTGAAACCCAGCATGGTCATATCGGGTGATCACTGTCCGGTGCGGGCGGACGTGGGGACGGTCGCGCGCAAGACGGCTGAATGCCTCAAGCGTACGGTGCCGGCGGAAGTTCCAGGCATTGCGTTTCTGTCAGGCGGACAAAGTGACGAAGAGGCCAGCGCCCATCTGAACGCCATTAATCAGTATCCGGAATTGCCGTGGGCGGTGACCTTCTCATACGGTCGTGCCCTACAGCAGCAGGCCATGAAGACCTGGTGCGGAAAAGCTGAAAACCTAGCCGCGGGACAAGCGGCCATCGCCAAACGGGCGCAGATGAATTCGGCTGCCGCAAACGGGACCTGGCAGGCGGATATGGAACAGGCCGCCTGACGCTTCTCGTATGGCCACAATCCGGGTCCAGGGGATCGACCGAAGTTTCGAGACCCTGGGCGAAGAATCCCTGCTTGACGCGGCCATCCGCGCGGGGATCAGCCTTCCTTATGGGTGTGACGCTGGCAACTGCGGGCTGTGCAAAGCCCGACTGATCGAAGGCGCTACCCGCAAAACCCGACAACACGACTACGTCCTGTCGCGTGCGCAGCAGGCGCATGGCGATTTTCTGATGTGCTCTAACCAGCCGGACGGAGACATCAGCATTGAAGTCGAAATAGCACAGGATATCGCCTCAATCCCGACGCAGACTCTGCAGATGAAAGCCCGGCAGGTGGAGCGTGTCGGCGAGGGTTTGCTCAGGCTGCAGATGCGCGTCCCGCGCTCACAACGACTTCGGTTTATGGCCGGACAGTACGGTGTCTTGACCTTCAGCAATGGTGCGTCCAGTGAAAGCGCCATCGCCAGTTGTCCCTGTGACGAGCGTTTCGTGGAGTTTCATTTGCGCCAGTTGCCGGATGACGCATTCTCGGAATATGCGTTTCAGTCCTTGCGTACTGGAGAGATGGTGACGCTCGAAGCGCCCGGTGGGCGGTTCACGTTCGATGATGATTCGCCACGGCCAGCGGTATTTGTTGCATTTGACACGGGGTTTGCCGCCATCAAAAGCCTGCTCGAACACGTGACCGCGCGTGAGTCCGAGACACCCATGCACCTGTACCGAATCTGCTGCTCGCGTGAAGACCTGTATCTGGACAATCTGTGCCGTTCCTGGGCCGACGCCCTGGATGAGATCAGTTACACCTCGCTGATTATTGGAGAGTCGTATGAACGCTGGGCGGCGGAATTGTCTGGCCTTGATCGCGTCGCCGCCATGCTGACACAAGTGGCGGACGATTACCCGGATCTCTCCGAATATGACGTTTACGCCTGTGCGCCAGAAGCGGTGGTGGAGCGGTTCGAGGGGTTGGCGCTCAATGCCGGATTGACGCGCAAGCAGTTTCGCGCGGAAGTGATCCGTGGCAATTCACATACGCGCTGTCTGGGCAGTATTCGCTGACCCAAGTCCGGGAAAGCCCGATGCAGGATTATGCGTGGGCTTCTCTCAAGCTCTGACTAGTGCTATTGTGGCTTTTTTCGGCCTCAGCCGCCTCAGCCAGACGCGCCTGTGCGAGTTCGTAACTCGCCCGCATTCGCATCCAGTGATCTGCATTGCCCCAGCCGTTTTTTCTAACGCTAGAGCCATTTTTGCTGATACGCCAGATTTGCCATTCAGCAGTCGCGACAGCGATACCCGATCGCACTCAAGCTGTTTTGCTGCTTCCGTTACGCTGCAGCCTAGAGAGTTCATGATCTCACGGACTAACTTACCTAAATGTGGCGGGTTAAGCATCCTAATATCACGCTCATGCTCCATATCTTTCATTTATAAGTCTCCCTTTTTAGTAGTTTTTATTCACCTCGGTTATATGGTAGCCGATCAAGCCTGCAGCCACGAATTTTCCAGTGAATTCGGAGTTTTTTGGACTTCATTGTTCATGTGAGACAAGCCTTTATCCTGGCAGTCCTTTTTGCCCACGTTGTATACTGCATTTCCCTATTTTTCACGATGCAAATGCGTCATGATGGCTACACAATCGCCCAAAGACAGCCTCTATAGCGCCGAGTTTGAGCGCGACAGCTGTGGTTTTGGGCTGATCGCGCAAATGGATGATGTGCCAAGCCACGGCTTGGTGCAAACGGCGATCCATGCCTTGGGGCGCATGACGCATCGCGGCGCGATCGCGGCTGACGGCAAGACCGGCGACGGTTGCGGCTTGCTGTTGAAGATTCCGGCGGATTACTTCCGTGCGGTCGCCGAGCGCGAGCAGTTCTCTATCGGTGAGCGCAATGCGCTGGCGATGGTGTTTTTGAGTCAGGACGAGGACCAGGCGCAGGCCGGACGCGATGCGCTGGAGAAGCGTCTGGAGGAGCAGGGCTTCAAACCGCGCGGCTGGCGTGTGGTGCCGATTGACCCGGAGGCGCTGGGCGAACAGGCGCGTGCGTCCATGCCGCGCATTGAGCAGTTGTTCATTGATCTGCTGGGGGCCAACCCGCAGCACTGCGATGCCTCATTGATGCTGGCGCGGCGACGGGCCGAGCAGGATGCCGCTGCGGACCCGGACTTTTATGTGTGTAGCCTGTCACCGCATGTAGTCAGTTACAAGGGGCTGATGATGCCGGAATGGCTGCCGCGTTTCTATAAGGATCTGAATGATCCGGCGCTGGAGTCTTCCATTTGCGTGTTTCACCAGCGCTTCTCCACCAATACCTTGCCGCAGTGGGCGCTGGCGCAGCCGTTTCGCTATCTGGCCCACAATGGCGAAATCAACACCATTCGCGGCAACCGCAACTGGACTGAGGCGCGCGCGCATACCTTCCGTAGCGCTGACTTGCCAGGACTGGAACAACTGCGCCCGCTGGTGTCAGCCACTGGCTCAGACTCTTACGCTCTCGACAACATGCTCGAGGTGCTGCATGCCGGCGGCGTCGACATCTTCCGTGCGATGCGTCTGCTCATTCCACCCGCGTGGCAGCACGCGACCGACATGGAACCTGATTTGCGCGCGTTCTACGAATACAGTTCCATGCACATGGAACCGTGGGATGGACCGGCCGGCATTGTGCTGACCGACGGACGCTACGCGGCCTGCGTGCTGGATCGCAACGGTCTTCGTCCGGCGCGTTACGTCATCACGCGGGATCGTTGCATCATGCTGGCCTCCGAGATTGGCGTACATGACTATGCCGACACCGACGTGGTGGAGAAAGGCCGGCTGGGTCCGGGTGAGATGCTGGCGGTAGACACACAGACCGGAGACTTGCTGACATCCGCGCAGATCGACCGCATCAACAGCACCCGCAATCCGTACTGGAAATGGCTGCAGGAAGGCTCCCGCGAGATGCGCCATCTGGTTGATCATCGGGTGCGGGACTGGGAAGCGTATCCCCGCGCCACGCTGCGCCAGCACGAGAAGATGTTTGGGGTCAGTTACGAGGAACGCGAGCAGGTGCTGCGGGTGTTGGCCGACGCCGGACAGGAAGCGACCGGATCAATGGGCGACGACACGCCATTGCCGGTGATGTCGGGCCAGACGCGATCCCTGTATGACTATTTCCGCCAGCAATTTGCGCAAGTGACCAATCCGGCGATTGACTCCCTGCGTGAGAAAGTGGTGATGTCGCTGGAGACCTGTTTCGGTCAGGAACTGAATCTGTTCGATGAGAGTCCGGACCATGCCATGCGTCTGGTGCTGGAATCGCCGGTGCTGACGCACAAGAAGTTCGAGCACCTGCTGATCATTGAGGATGACGACTATCGGCCGTTGCGCCTGGACCTTAATATTGACGCGGACAGCGATTTGCGCGAGGCAGTGTGCGCGGTTGCAGAGGAAGCGGTGGCGGCGGTGCGCGACGGCATTGTGCTGCTGATTCTTTCGGATCGGGAGATCGCTCCCGGCAAGGTCCCCATTCCGGCGCTACTGGCGACCGGCGCGGTGCACCATGCGTTGGTGCGCGAAGGCTTGCGCTGCAAGGCCAATATCGTGGTGGACACCGGCTCGGCGCGAGACCCGCATCACTTTGCGGCCCTGATTGGCTATGGCGCGACCGCGGTGCATCCGTATCTGGCGTTTCAGTGTCTGGCGGACATGATGCAGATGGGAGAGATCGAAAAAGAAACCTTCTCCATCATTGAAGGCCGTTATTGCGCTGGTGTGGACAAGGGACTGCTGAAGATCATCTCGAAAATGGGCATCTCGGCGATCACCAGCTATCGCGGCGCGCAGTTGTTCGAGGTTGTGGGGCTGTCGCGCGAGGTGGTCGATGTGTGCTTTGTCGGTTCGGTCAGTCGCATTGAAGGCACCGGCTTCGCCGAGTTGGCCGACGATCAGCGCCATTTGGCGGAACAGGCATGGAGCCTGCGGGATCTGCGGCAGGGTGGTTTGCTGAAGTACGTGCACGGTGAGGAATATCACGCCTTCAACCCGGATGTGGTGCAAGCCTTGCAGACGGCGGCGCGCAGCGGTGAGATGACCGATTACCGCAAGTTTAGCGAACTGGTCAATCAGCGCGACCCGATGGTGCTGCGCGATTTGCTGCAGGTGCGCGAGGGCGCGACACCAGTGCCGCTTGATGAAGTGGAGTCGGCCAGCGACATCACCAAGCGCTTTGATTCGGCTGGCATGTCACTCGGTGCACTGTCACCGGATGCGCACGAGACGCTGGCGCTGGCGATGAACCGTCTGGGCGCGCGTTCGAACTCTGGTGAAGGCGGAGAAGATCCGAAGCGTCATAGCAGCCCGCGCACCTCCAAAATCAAGCAGGTCGCCTCCGGGCGTTTTGGCGTCACTCCGGCCTATCTGGTCAGCGCGGAAGTGCTGCAGATCAAGATCGCACAGGGAGCAAAGCCGGGCGAGGGCGGGCAGTTGCCTGGTCGCAAGGTGAATGAGTTGATTGCCAAGTTGCGCTACTGCAATCCGGGTGTCACGCTGATCTCGCCGCCGCCGCACCATGATATTTATTCGATTGAGGATCTGGCGCAGTTGATTTTTGACCTCAAGCAGGTCAATCCGCAGGCACTGGTGTCAGTCAAACTGGTTGCCTCAGCCGGGGTCGGCACGATCGCCGCGGGCGTAGCCAAGGCGTACGCGGACCTGATTACGATTTCCGGTTATGACGGTGGCACAGGCGCGAGTCCGCTCACCAGCATCAAGTATGCGGGTGGACCGTGGGAGCTGGGCATCAGTGAGGCGCAAGTGGCGCTGCGGGCGAATGACTTGCGCGGCAAGATCCGACTGCAGGCGGACGGCGGCCTCAAGACCGGACTTGATGTGATTAAAGCGGCCTTGCTGGGTGCGGAAAGTTTCGGGTTTGGCACCGCGCCGATGGTCGCCATGGGTTGCAAGTATTTGCGCATCTGTCATCTGAACAACTGCGCGACCGGAGTCGCGACTCAGAACAAGGTGCTGCGTCGGGATCATTTCATCGGTGAGGCGGACATGGTGGTCAACTACTTCCAGCTGGTGGCTGAAGAGGTGCGTGAATGGCTGGCGGCGCTGGGCGTGCGGCGTATGGAAGAACTGATTGGCCGCACCGACTTGCTGGAAATTCAAGACGGCGCGACGGCGCGTCAGCAGCGGCTGGACTTGCGCCCGCTATTGTCTGATGGCGGGGTGTCGGAGGATCTGCCGCGCTACTGCCAGAGCGATTCCAACCCTTCGTTTGACAAGGGTGAACTGGCGGAGCAGATGGTGCGCGATTGCCAGATGGCGATTCGCGACAAGAGTGGTGGCGAATTTCACTACACGATCAACAACACGGCGCGTTCGATCGGGGCGCGGGTGTCTGGAGAGATTGCGCGACAGCATGGCGACCTGGGAATGGCGCAGGCACCGCTGGTGTTGCGCTTCACCGGTACAGCGGGGCAGAGTTTCGGGGTCTGGAATGCCGGCGGACTGCATTTGTATCTGAAAGGAGACGCGAATGACTACGTGGGTAAAGGCATGGCGGGCGGCAAACTGGTGCTGCGTCCGAGTGAGGGCCTTGCGCTGGCGGCGCATCAAACACCGATCATGGGCAATACCTGCCTGTATGGAGCGACCGGCGGCAAATTGTTCGCGGCGGGTCAGGCAGGCGAGCGTTTTGCGATCCGCAATTCCGGCGCGTTGGCAGTAGTGGAAGGCATTGGCGATCATGGATGTGAATACATGACCGGCGGTGCGGTGGTGGTTCTTGGAGAGAGCGGAATCAACTTTGGTTCCGGCATGACCGGCGGCTTCGCGCTGGTGCTCGATGAGCGCCAGAGTTTCCCGGAGCGCTGCAATAAGGAAATGATCGTATGGAAATCACTGGCGTCCGATGAATGCTCGGACTACCAGGTGTACTTGCGGAAGGTGCTGATGGAGCACTGTGGCGAGACCGCAAGTGTTAGAGGGCAGCAGATTCTGGAGCAGTTCACGCAGTGGCTGCCCAAATTCTGGCTGGTGTCACCTAAGGAGGCTCAG
Organism: uncultured candidatus Poriferisulfidus sp.; assembly: GCA_965199755.1. Taxonomy (GTDB): domain Bacteria; phylum Pseudomonadota; class Gammaproteobacteria; order Poriferisulfidales; family Poriferisulfidaceae; genus Poriferisulfidus. The sequence goes on from CBDASZ010000001.1 coordinate 349,246, forward strand.
CTCGAAATCCCACCGCCATTGGTTGGGATTCGCGAGGCGGCGTAGTCCCCGGGTCCCGGGGCGCGTCGAGTGCCATGGCCGGTCGAATCCCGAGGGAGTTCATCACTGAACTGTTGGCGCGTGTGGACCTCGCGCAGGTCATCGCGCCGCACGTGCAATTGAAGCAAAACGGTCGGGAGTATAAAGCCTGCTGTCCGTTTCATCAGGAGAAGACGCCGTCGTTCACGGTGGTGCCGGACAAGGGGTTCTATCATTGTTTCGGCTGTGGCGCGCATGGCACCGCGATCAGTTTCCTGATGGACTACACGCGCTGCTCCTTTGTCGATGCGGTCGAGGATCTGGCGCGGCTGGCCGGTATGCAGGTTCCGCGTGAGGCCGGTGCGCAGTTGCGACAGGAAAAGCGCGAGCCGTTGTACGAATGTCTGAATGCGGCCAATAGCTATTACAAGGCGATGCTGCGTGAGTCTGACGCGGCAAAGACTTATGCCAAGGAGCGAGGGTTGTCAGGCGAGATTTGCAAGGAATACCAGGTTGGGTTTGCGCCGGCAGGCTACGACAGTCTGGAGAAGCATCTGGCTGGCAAGTTTGACCAAGACTTGCTGCTGAAAGCCGGCTTGCTGAAGAAAAGTGAAGACCGCGTGTACGGGCGCTTTCGTAACCGTCTGGTGTTCGCGATTCGCGATTCGCGCGGGAGGATTGCGGGCTTCGGCGGGCGTGTGATTGATGACGCGGACAAGCCCAAGTATCTGAACTCCCCGGAGACGCCGGTGTTTCACAAGGGACATATCTTGTACGGGCTTTACGAAATACAACAACGTCGCAGCAAGTTTGAGGAATTGGTGATTGTTGAGGGGTATATGGATGTGATTGGTCTGGCGCAGGCCGGCGCAACCAACGCGGTCGCCACGTTAGGCACCGCGACTACCGAGGACCACCTGCGGCAGATGGGCCGGTTCTGTCGTAAGTTCGTGTTCTGCTTCGATGGCGATGCGGCGGGACAGACGGCCGGCTGGCGGGCGCTGGAGCATATCCTGCCAGTGCTGCGCGATGGCGATGAGGTGCGCTTCGCGCACTTGCCGCAACAGGAAGATCCGGACAGTTATATCCGGGCGCATGGTTTGGAAGTGTGGCAAGAGTTCCTGGCGCAAAGCACGCCGCTGGAGGATTATTTTTTCGCGCATCTGTCAGAAGGACTGAATGTGGAAAGTGTCTCCGGCAGATCAAAACTGGTGGCCAAGGCGCGTCCGCTGCTGGCGTCAATGGCGGATTCGTCGTTTCGGGATCTGATGCTGAGTCTGTTGTCAGAAATAACCGGTCTGGGGATTGCGCAGTTGCGGGTGCCGTCCAAAGAGAGTGCGCCGGCACCTTCCGCGCCAAAGACTGCGCCGGCGCAGTCCGGGCGTCCGCCGCTGATGCGCAAGATGATCCGCATGCTATTGGAATACCCGGAACTGGCAGTCAAGGCTTCAAGTTCATTGCTGCAGCATTTGGAGGGTCTGGAGATGAAGGGGGCTGAAATATTCGCGGAGATGGTGGAAGTCGCGCGCAGTCATCCGGGCATCAATACGGGGGGACTGATTGAGGCGGTCGGGATGACCCAGGGCGAGGAGACGACCCGGCACTTGCATGCGCTGCTGCGCTGGCAGCCGACAGGCATGAAAGAAGTTTCCGCAAAAGAACGGCAACAGCACTTCAGAAAAGGTCTGGCGCGTCTGCAGGATGAACGCCTGAAGGCGCAAATGTCCCGCCTGAACCAAATGCAGATGGAGGGTAAGCGGCTGAATACTCGGCAACAGAAGCAATATGAAGAATGTGTTGAGCAGCGACGACAACTGAGACGGGAACTGATTGGCGGCGGGACTCCGCGATGAAGAAGGCGGGGTGCGTTTCGGGTAGAGTAAGGGCGCGTGTTGTTGAGCCTGGAGGAGTACTGACGCGATGAAATCGTTTGACGCCCCGGTGATCATGGGGATCCTCAATGTGACCCCGGACAGTTTCTCGGATGGCGGGGCCTATCCTTCGACGTCGCGTGCGGTCGCCCGCGCGGTGGAAATGGTGGAAGAGGGTGCGGCGATCATCGATGTTGGTGGTGAGTCCACCCGACCCGGCGCGGAACGCATTGATGCGACTGAGCAGAAGCGGCGTATTCTCGATGTGATTGAGGAGGTGCGCAAGGCGGTGGGGACAGAGATTCAGATCAGTGTGGATACGACGCTGAGCGAGGCGGCCAGCGCAGCACTGGATGCCGGTGCCGACATGATCAACGATGTGTCCGCGGGGCGTGATGACCCAGAGATGTTCGCGCTGGTGGCCGAGCGTGGTGTTCCTTATTGTCTGATGCACATGCAAGGCACGCCGATGACCATGCAGGATGATCCGCAATACGAAGATGTCGTGATGGAAGTGCGAGAGTTTCTGCTGGAACGCGCCAAGGTGGCGCAAGATTCGGGCGTGGCGCGTGAGCAGATTGTGCTGGACCCTGGCATTGGGTTTGGCAAGCGCACCGAGCATAACTTGCAACTGATCGCGAATCTGCGCCAGTTGGTGGTAAGCGGCTATCCGATTCTATTGGGCACCTCGCGCAAGCGGTTTATTGGTGAGGTGGCGGGTTCTTCAGATCCGGCCTCACGGATGCCGGCGACGGTAGCGACTACAGGCTTGGGGGTGTCCGCAGGAGTGCGAATATTCCGCGTGCATGATGTCTGGCAGAACTATCAGGCGATGCAAGTCGCGCAGGCGCTGCTGGAGCGGGAATATTCCTGAGTGTGGTTGTGAGCTGGAAAAGCGCAGATTAGTCAGCCTTCTTGTAGAAGGCATAGATCAGGGTCTTTGTGATAAAGGAACTTAACACAAACCCCTTTTGTGTCTCATATATCGCCGAATATGATTTACAAAAATGCAGGCTTACTGAGCCAATCCGGCCTCCAGTTGCACGGCGCAGAACTTGAACTCCGGGATCTTCCCAAGCGGATCCAGTTCCTCGTGGGTCAGCAGATTCGCAGCGGCTTCCTGATAACAGAACGGGGTGAACACCTGACCGGGCATCAAACCCGGATCAACCCGTGTCGCGCATTCAATCGCACCGCGGCGTGAGCGCAAGGTTACAGGGGCACCGTCCTCAAGTCCCAGATCGTCGGCGTCCGTGGGCGACAGGAATGCGACGGCTTGCGGTTCCAGTGCGTTCAGTGTCTGTGAACGGCGTGTCATGGAGCCGGTATGCCAGTGCTCCAGCAGGCGTCCGGTGATCAGAATGTATGGGTAGCTCTGATCAGGCAGTTCGGCGGCTTCCCGAAATGCGGCAGGGACCAGATTGGCGCGACCACTGGCAGTGGGGAACTCATCCTGAAAGATCACTTCCTGACCGGGGTCTTCGTCACTCGTACACGGATAGGTGACGGAGCCGTTTTGCTCCAGTCGCTCCCAAGTGATGCCCTGAATCGTATCCATGCACTGGCGCATTTCCTCGAATACATCTTGGGCTTCCATTTCGGGCCAGTCCAGTCCCAGGCGCTGCGCGATTTGCTGAATGATCCACAGGTCTTGGCGGGCATCTCCCGGCGGCGGATGGGCGGGGCGGCCGAGTTGCACACGGCGGTCGGTGTTGGTGTAGGTGCCAGTTTTCTCCATGGCGGCGGAGGCGGGCAGGATGACATCGGCGTAGGCTGCGGTTTCGGTCAGAAACAGGTCTTGCACAACCAGATGGCGCAAGGTGCCGAGTGCAGCGCGTACGTGATGCAGATTGGGGTCGGACATGGCCGGATTCTCGCCCATGATGTACATCCCTTGGATGTCACCGCGATGTGCGGCCTGCATGATCTCGACTACCGTCAGACCTGGGCGAGAATCGAGGCTCATTCCCCACAACTGCTCGAAGCGTTGTTGCGCAGGCGCATGGTCGATGCGCTGGTAGTCGGGATAGACCATCGGGATGAGTCCGGCATCTGAGGCACCTTGTACGTTGTTTTGTCCGCGCAAGGGGTGCAGGCCGGTGCCGCGGCGTCCGATCTGGCCGGTGATTAGCGAGAGCGCAATCAGACAGCGCGCGTTATCAGTGCCGTGCGTGTGTTGTGAGATGCCCATCCCCCAGAAGATCATGGAGGCGGAGGCGGTGGCGAACAGACGCGCGGCTTCTCTGATTTGGGTTGCCTCCACGCCGCACAGGCTCTGCACACGTTCCGGGGCGTAGTCGCGCACGTGTGCTTTGAGTTCTTCAAAGCCGTCAACACGCGCCTCAATGAAAGAGTGATCAACCCAGCCTTCTTCAATGATGGTGTGCAGCAGGGCGTTGAGCAGGGCAACATCCGTGTCTGGGTTGAATTGCAGGAACAGGGAGGCTTGTCTTGCCAGATCGGTCTGGCGCGGGTCCATGACGATCAGATTCTTGCCGTCGCGTGCGGCGTTTTTCATAAAGGTGGCGGCGACCGGATGATTACCGGTCGGATTGGCACCGATGACCAGAATGGTCTCCGCGTAGGCGACATCGCTGACCGGGTTGGAGACGGCACCTGAACCGATGTCGGCCAGCAAGGCGGCAACGGAGGAGGCGTGGCACAGTCGGGTGCAGTGATCGACATGGTTGTTGCGGAATCCGCAACGCACCAGTTTCTGAAACAGATACGCCTCTTCATTGGTGCCTTTGGCGGAACCGAATCCGGCCAGTGCTTCAGGCCCTTTCTCTTCACGCAACGTAAGCAGGCCCTGCGCTGCCTGATCTAGCGCTTCATCCCAACTCGCGGGGCGAAACCATCCGCGAATTTCCTCACTGGAGACTTCGTTCAGGTCGAAGTCTTTGGGTGCGTCGTCGCGGCGTATCAGCGGCTCTAGCAGTCGGTCCGGATGGTAGGCGTAGTCGTAGCCATAGCGCCCCTTGACGCATAGCCGGCCATGATTGGAGGGGCCGTCGCGGCCATGTACTTCGACAATACGATCATTTTGAACACGCCAGCTCAGCAGACAGCCGACACCGCAGTAGGGACAGACGGAATCCACTTCACGCATCGCGTCATCGGCGATAGAGGTGGATTGCAGGGCACCGGTCGGGCAGGCGCTGACGCATTCACCGCAGCCGACGCAGGAACTCTTACCCATGGGATCACTCAGATCAAAGGAGATCAGCGCTTTTGCTCCGCGCTGGACGTAAGCAATCACATCATTGTTCTGAACTTCGCGACACGCACGCACGCAGCGGGTACACTGGATGCAGGCATCCAGTTGTACGCGGATGGCCGGATGAGAGAGATCGGCGGGTGGTTGTTCGCGGCTAGGAAAGCGCGGTTCAGGGACGTCAAGTTTGCGGGCCCAGCTGTGCAATTCGCAGTCCGAGTCGCGTTGCTCCTGCATATCAGACAGCAGCAACTCCAGCACCATCTTCTGTGCGTCTTTCGCGCGTGTGTTTGCACTGCGCACCACCATGTCCGTGGTGGGGACACGGGTGCAAGCGGGTTGCAGGGCGCGTTCTCCTTCGATTTCGACCATGCAGGCGCGGCAATTGCCATCGGCGCGCAAGTCGTCGGTGTAGCACAGATGCGGGATCTCAATCTGGTGTCGCTGCGCGGCTTGCAGGATGGTTTCTCCTTCCTGTGCTTCAATGCGGGTGTCGTTGAGCAGAAATGAGGTGGCGCCCATCATTGCACCTCTTCGGGGAAGTGGCGCAAGACCGACTGCAGCGGATTCGGAGCCGCTTGCCCCAGTCCACAGATCGAAGCGTCGCGCATGGTTTGGGACAACTCGTTGAGCAGGTCGGTATCCCAATGTTTCTCGCGCATCAGTGCGCTGGCCTTGCTGGTGCCGACGCGACAAGGGGTGCATTTGCCGCAGGATTCGCGGGCGAAGAAGGCCATGGCGTTACGTGCCGCATCGCTGGCGCGATCGGCGTCGGACAGCACGATGACCGCACCGGAACCGAGAAAGCAGTTGTGTTGCATCATGGTGTCGAAGTCCAGAGGCAGGTCACCGAGATACGCGGGCAGGATACCACCACTGGCTCCGCCGGGGAAATAGCCGTAGAACTCGTGGCCTGGCAGCATGCCGCCACCGTACTCATCAATCAGTTCGCGTACGCTGATGCCGGCGGGGGCGAGGTGAACTCCGGGGATTTGGATGCGACCGCTGAGCGAGTATGAGCGCAGTCCGTGGCGTCCGCGGCGTCCGTGGTTGCGGTACCAGTCGGCACCATGCTCCAGAATCTTCGGAATCCACATCAGGGTTTCCATATTGTGTTCCAGAGTTGGCTGTCCGAACAGGCCGATTTCGGCAATGAATGGGGGACGCAGGCGCGGCATGCCGCGGCGACCTTCAATGGATTCGATCATGGCGGATTCCTCGCCGCAGATATAGGCACCGGCACCACGGCGTAACTCGATTGCCGGTAAGTCTGAATCAGACTCGCGCAGTTCTTGCAGCAGGGTCTCCAGCATCAGACGCACTCCGGTGTATTCGTCACGAATGTAGATGTAAACTGCTTGTGCCTCGATTAGATGAGCGGCCATCAGCATACCTTCGAGAAACGCATGCGGCTCGCGCTCTAGCCAGTAACGGTCCTTGAAGGTTCCCGGTTCGCCCTCGTCGATATTGACAGCGAGTAGGCGAGGGGGAGGGTAACTGCGCACGATTTGCCACTTGCGTGCGGCAGGGAAACCAGCACCTCCCAGACCGCGCAAGGTGGCGTACTCCATTGTGTCGATCAGTTGTTGGGGGTCCAGTTCCTTGCGCCGCAGGCGCATATAGTGGGCATAGGCTCCAGCCTCCTGAGCTTCGGCGCAACTTGGGACTGCTGGCGGCGTGTCTCCCAAAGCCCGTTCGCTCAAGGCCTGTGTGACCTCCTTAAGGTTGGCGTGTCCGATTGGGTGCTGTCCCGCCACGGCTACAGGGGCGGTATCGCAACGACCGACGCAAGAGACCGCTTGAATGCGCACATCGGGGAAGTTTGCGCGTAACTCATCAGCCAGTTCCAAACCGCCCGCCATCGCGCAACTGATGGAGTCGCAAACGCGAACCGTGATCTCAGGAGGGTGGGTCTGGCCGTCCGTAATGTCGAAGTGATGATAGAAGGAAGCGACTTCGTGGACTTCTGCCACCGAAAGTTTCAGCCAGTCGGCTAGTGCAACTAGATGTTCCGGCGACAGGAAGCCGAAATGATCCTGCAACACGTGCAGATGCTCCAGTAGCAGGTCGCGTCTTGCGGGTATGGGCTCCAATAGGTGCACGATGTCTTCACGGGCAACTGTAGAGACAGGTCGACCGCGTGGTTTGCGGGATGCTTGGGACGGTGGCATGGAATCAGCGCAACAGGGCAGTGAAGAACTCTATAGATTCAGAAGAGTCCCACTCGCGAATGCCGCTGACCCAATAGAGTGCGTGGCCGTCTTGATCAAGTAGGAAGGTGGTCGGCAGAGCACGGATTCGCCAGTCGCTCAGGGCTAAATTCGCATCCACTAGAATCGGGAAATTGACCGGTGTTTCGCTCAGAAATTCCTGCATTTCTGGCGAGGGTCCAGAGTGAATTCCGATAATTTGGAGGCGCTCTGGGTCCATCGCCTGTTGCAGGCGGTTTAGTGCCGGCATCTCTTCACGACAGGGGGTGCACCACGTCGCCCAGAAGTTGATCAGCAGCATTTGCCCTCGTTCCTGACTCAATTGCCAGTGGTTGCCGTCGAGATCCGGCAAGGTGAAGTCTGGAGCCAGCCGGCCGGAGGCCGGATTCATGAACTTTCCAGTTGTGTCAGGTTTCAACTCTTCGGTTGTTTTAGTTTCCAGGAGGTATAGATAGCTTGAAATACCAAGGGCAAAGGCGCCGACCGCGGCGATGATCAGCAGTTGCTTCATGGTTCGATTCCCAGTGTGTTGTCGTGGGCCCAGTTAGGGTCTTCCGCGCTCAGATCTCCGATGGGCGCGGCGAAGGCGTCAGCGACGATTTCCGGGATGTTGGCACCGGTGAGGGAGCGCAAGAAGGCTTCGAGATCCTGCTTTTCCTGCTCGCTCAGGCTCAGGGGGAAGATAAGGGGCGAGAGCAGTTCGTTCGGGATGCCGCCCTGATCGTAGAACTCAATCACTTCGCGTAAGGTGCTGAGTTGGCCGTTGTGCATGTATGGGGCGCTGAGTGCGATGTTGCGCAGGCTCTGGGTGCGGAACTTCCAGCGGTCGTTGGGGTTTTCAGTGACGCGATAGAGGCCGAGATCATTGGGCAGTTTCTGTTGCGTTACGGCGGCGATTTTCTCGTTGTCTACATCCACGAAAACACCCGGGGCGAGTTGTACGCGGGTGGTTTCTGATTCATTGCCAACCTTTTTGCCGAATGAGACGGCATAGCCGAGACCGGTATTGTGAAACTGCTGATCGGTGAACAGGGCGTGTTCCTTGTTGATGGTGTGACAGGCGATGCAGTTCGCCTTGCCGGAGAAGACCGAGAAGCCGCGTTTGACGGATTCGTCCACGGCATCAGGCTGATTGCTGAAATGCCAGCGATCGAAAGGGGAGTCCCCGGTGAGCAGGGTGCGCTGATAACTGGCTAGCGCTTGTCCGATGGTCACAATGCTTGGTGTGGCACCGTCGAAGGCGCGTTCGAACAGGCCGTCGTAATCTTTCATGCGCTGAATCTTGTTAATCACCCAGCCGATCGAGGGCGCGGCCATTTCATTGTGCGCGGTGATGGGCTGCCAGACTTGGTTCTCCAGACTGAACTCGCGACCGTCCAGAAACAGTCGGATCAAATAAGCGCTGTTGTATAGGCTTGGTGAGTTGCGCAGCACGGAGCGGCCTTCGACACCGACGGCAGTACGCATTTCATTATTGGTGAAGCCCTGTTCCGGGACATGGCAGGTGGCGCAGGAGAAGGTGTCATTGATCGACAGGCGGCGATCGAAGAACAGCTTGCGACCCAGATCAATTTTGGTTCGGGTTAGCGGATTGTCAGTCGGGATGGGGACTGCGGGCAGTCCCAGAGGCGGGTTTTGCACATAGCGGATCAGATCTTTCTTGACCCCACGGCGCTTTTCCAGACTGCGAGAGCGTGTCGTATAGTCATCGCTTTCGTAGCCTTCCTTGACGTCTCCCGGACCTTGCGTGTGGGTGGCGTCAAACTGATCGGAGGCGTCGACCTCACCACTGGTTTGCGCCCAGACCGAAACGGACAGGGCACTGCCGCATGCGATGCCGAGGACGGCACAGAGAGTATCGGGCGAACGGCGCATGGCCACGCTCAGCCGGATGAAGCCTCCATCAGGAGCGTTTCCAGGTCCGCAATCAGGATGTCGGCATGCAAGAACGAAACACTGTATATGTTGCGCACGCGCAAGTCCTGATCAATCAGATAGACCCGAAGCATGTGTGCGAAGTCGCCGGTGTAGTTGCCTTCCTCATCGTATTCGCGCAGGGTGTATTGCCCGTAGTCCTCCAAAATGGGTTCCAGAGTTTCGCGATCCTTGGTGGTCAGGAACTGCCAGTCCACGCCTTCGCCACCGAGTCCCTTGCCAAACTTGCGCATGGTTTCAGGGCTGTCGCGTTCGGGATCGAAGGATATGGAGAGCAGCCGGGAGGCTTGCGCCAGTTCCGGGCGCGCTTTCAGTTTGGCGTGCAACTTGTGGAATACGGCGTTGGCCAGCGGGCAGCCGTTGAGGTCAGAGCACTTGGTGTAGATGAAACTAAACAGTACCAGACGGTCACCCATCAGATCGAACAACTGGGTGGATTGCCCGTCTTCTTTCAGCACACTGCCGTCTGCGGCCTGCATGATGGGCGGCAACTGGTAGGTGCCTGGGGCGGGTGGCTCGTAGCTGAGTGTGCGCCATCCGGGCGCGAGAATTTCGTCGCGGCGATCAGAGGCGACCGCGGTGAGGCTCAGGCATAGCAAGAGCACAGGGGCGAGGATTCGCGAGCGGGGGCAGTGTGTCATGGTCGGGAAAGTGGTATGTGTTTGACTATTGTATGTTGCGGTAGTTCCAAAAACAAAAGCCGCCCCTCGCGGGGCGGCTCTGTAGTGCCAGAGTCGAAGTCGTGAGACTTCGACGGAATCTTTATTCCGCGCTGGCGACGCGGTTGTCGTCAGGACGTTTGCCGTACAGGGAGTAGGCACCAAAACGCATCTGATGCGACCGTCCGAGTTTCTCGGCATAGAAGTCAATCGTCCACTGATGGGCTAGTGCCTCGCCGTCCCAGTGGTACAGCTTGACGTACTGCTCATCCGCTTCTCCGGCCTTGTCCCAATTGCCTAGCAGGGAACTGGAGAAATAGACACGCTCACCGTCCCAGCTTTGCGAGACCATGTTGACTTGTGAGCCGATCGCTTCCTCAAACACCTGATGCGGTGCATGCGGATCAGAGATGTCGAAGAAACGGGTCTTGCCGTCCATGAACGTGTTGATCCACAGGCCGTTGTCGTCCGCGGTGATGGAGATGTCTACCGGCAGAGGCACAGCGGAAGGCTCTCCGACGGAAGCAACAGCTTTGCCTTGCCATTCGCCGCTCTCATCTTCGTACAGCAGCCAGAGCTGAGAGGTCAGCGCGGTGGTGGTGAAGCAGTAGCGGTGATTCGGATCCCAGGCACAACGAATTTCGAGCGGGGCACCGGGCACGTCGAGTACCTTTATCGGGTTGCGCGTGTGCATGTCCCAGACCACCATGGTGTTGCCGAAACGCTGCATGGCTTCGCTGTCCTGCAGCATCTGGCCGAAGTCCATCATGTAGTTGGACCAGCCGGTGAAGGATGAGGTGAGCATGACATTGCTTTCCGCCTTCACGCGCACATCGTAGCCATAGCCGTCGGCGTGCTGGCCAGTTTTGACAGCGCCGCGCAGGTCTTCATCAGTCGGCATCCAGTGTGATGCGACAAACTCGCCGGCGTTGTTGTATTCCGCCAGTCCAGTGCGTCCGCCGTGATCAGCGTTGTTGGACAGTGCCGAGATCATGACTCGGCCGGGCAGAGCGTAGAAGGTGTGCGGGCCAACCATGCCGCCGGTTTTCTCGACGAAGTCGGTGATGACCTTGTGCAGGCTCGGCTGACGCGGGTTGCTGTGAATGTCAAACACGAAAATCTTGTTTGAGTCCAGACCGCCGGCCCACAGATATTTGCGGTCATCGGATAGTCCAGAGTGATGTGCCTCGTTACGGCCACCGACTGACAGCACGCTGACAATGGAGCCATAAGTAGCGGAGTCGGGGTTGGTGTCGATGGTGACCAGTTTGTCCTGCTCGTCACCGATTCCTTCAACACCCAGCGTCCAGACATAAACGTAGTCTTCCTGGCCTTGAATCTTGGCGATGTAGGGGGACATGCAGGTCTCATCCGCGTGTGCTGGCATTGTCCAGACCATTGCGGCCGCCATCACCAGGCCCGTGCTAAATAGAGTTTTCTTCATGAGTTTCCTCGTAGGTTGTGCGTTGTTATCCTGGCGATTGGGACCGTGCCACGAGCGACGCACGCAGCCTCCCGAATTGCCTGCCCCCCATTATGGCGTAATCTGGGCGGGCGTCAAGTGCGGGCGCGAAAGGCAATGTGATAGTATCGGGTGGCGAAACCCAAGGGTGCCCACATCAGGCGAAATAATGCACGAAGGAGCCGTATCCGTTCATTCCGAATTTCGGAAATCGAGAAAGCGTCGAGTTCGCCGTGGCGAAGCCACGAACGATCTGGTAGTCAGCGCAAGCGCGGAGGGGAATGAGCAAGTATTTCCACGCATTCTTGATCTTTATGTGGGTTCGGGGAGCGTGGTCGCTGACGTGACTTATGGCAAGGGAGTCTTCTGGCGTCACGTGCCTGACGACAAGTACACACTTCTGCCGAGTGACATTCAGGACGGGGTCGATTGCCGCAAACTGCCGTATAGAGACGGGGAGATTGACTGTGTGATTTTTGATCCGCCTTATATGCACTCACCAGGCGGGACCGCCCACGAGGGCCATACCCCGTTCGAAGAGCACTACCGCAATAACGGCACGGGCAATCAGACGGCCAGCAAGTATCACGAGGCTGTGCTCGACTTGTATCAGGATGGTGGGAGTGAGGCGTGGCGCGTTTTGCGGGAGCGGGGTGTGCTGATCGTCAAGTGTCAGGACGAGGTGTGTTCCAATCGCCAGCGATTCACGCATGTCGAGATCATGCAGATGTATGAAGAGATGGGTTTTGTGGCCGAAGATTTGTTCGTCGTGATGCGCAAAAATCGCCCAGGAGTGAGTCGTGCTGTTCGGCAGGTGCACGCGCGCAAGAATCACTCTTACTTTCTGGTGTTTTGGAAGCGTGATGCGACGAAGCGGCGCTGGAATCCTCCGAAATGAATTCCGTTGAACTGCTGGTCGAGATAATCAAGGAGCATGCACCGGAAGACATTTGGCAAGCCTCTCCGCTCATAGGGTATCGTTTGCTCGGCAACACAAACAGGGGCGAGATCGGAGAGGAGTTTATCTGCAGGTATTTGCGTGCCGCTGGGATTGAAGCCACGGGCGGTGGACGGGTGGCTGCAACTGATATGACCATTGGAGAATTTAGATTTGAAGTGAAAACAGCCTCTCTCGGAGCAAAAGGAGGCTTCCAGTTCAATCATGTGCGGCTGGATCGTCGCTACGACTATCTGCTTTGCCTTGGGATCTGTCCGCAGGAAATTGTGTTCAACATGTGGAGGAAAGGAGAGGTTGCAGAAGAACGCGCAGGGCGGCTTGTGAGGATGGCAGAAGGACAGGCCGTCACCTACAAGCTCACCAAGAAGTTGGCAGATATGCAAGCCATAGAGGAGCTGCCTAATGTTTTGCGTGATGCACTGGAGTTGTGATGGGAAATATGAATAAAAGAGTGCGGTCAGTGAGTACTGCGTTTCGCTCTTACTTGCGCGAAGTCTCGCAGGTACGGTTAACTGGTCAGGCGACTGAGAACAGTTATCAATCGGCGTTGAAAGTGCTTGTTGAAGTGTTAGGTGGGAATGGCGTACGTGCCCTAAATGAACCGGCACAAGTTGCTTGTGGAGCACCGGATTTGGTTGTTAGTCGTAATGATGTGCCAATCGGACACATCGAATGCAAAGATGTCGGAATTGATCTTGATCGGGTTGAAGATACTGAACAGTTGAAGCGCTATCATCAAGGACTTCCCAATCTTGTGCTGACAAACTATCTGGAATTCCGCTGGTATGCCGATGGCGAACTGCGTGAGGTGGAGTGCCTTGGACACATAAGAAAAAAATTGTTGCGATAATGTGTTCTCAAATCTCACCCTCAATATGGTCAGACTCTAAAGCAGACATTTTGAAGGCAAGGGCAGAGGCATTTTCAGTACTACGGGAACACTCTATGGAAGAAGTTCGCGATTTAGTTGAAGAAAAACTGGCTTTAATAAGACGCGACATCCATAAGATTCGGGAACAAGAAGCCAAAGAGCATGAAGGCGAACAACGCTTCGAATAAGTTCGGGGGTACACATGGCCAATCAGTTCGTGACATTAACGGAACGTGCGGCGGAGCAGATCCGTCCGCAGCTACCGGAAGGCGAGGAAGGAGTCGCTTTGCGCTTGGCGGTGCGCAAACTCGAAGACGGCAGTTTCCACTACGCAATGGGATTTGATGTGGCCAATCGTGAGGGGGACCAGACTTTCATGGCGCACAAGATACCGTTGGTGGTCGGCGCGGACTCTCTGGCGCTGGTGCGAGGGATGACCGTGGAGTATGCGGAGCTGAAACCTGGCGAGCATCGGTTTATTTTCCTCAACCCCAACGATCCGAACTATGTTCCGCCCGAAGACTGATCTCATTGAGACGGACTGATGATGACAGGACAGGTCGGGTCATTGCTGGGCGCGGCAGTCCTATTGCTGGTACTGGGGCTCGGTGCGTGGGCGTACAGATGTCGTCTTCGGCCTTATACGGCGATTCGACATTGGGCGGACCGGATGCGCGGCGGGGATCTTTCCGCGCGGCTGGCTGTCCCGAGACGGGGCGGGTTCGCGGAACTGGCAAAAGACATTAATGTGCTGGCGGAAATGGTCCAGACCTTGTCGCGCACGACGGAAGAGCAGCTGCAGGAGTTCACCGACTACGCTGCGATGAAGGAACGCACCCGAATCTCCGGGGAGTTGCATGATTCACTGGCGCAAACCTTGGCCAGCATCAAAATTCAGGTGCGAGTGTTGGACGAGACCTTGCATCAGGGCGACGAGGAGCGCGTATGGCAGGAGTTGGAGCAGGTCGAGAACAGTCTGGAAGAAGCGAACATTGAGTTGCGTGAATTAATTGCTCATTTCCGCGCACCGGTCGGGGAGGCCGGGCTGGTGCCGTCCGTTGAGCGGGCGGTGGAGCGGTTTCGTAGAGAGTGCCCTGGGGTGCGGGTGTTTTTGCAGAACCGGTGGGAGGAGTTGCATCTGCCGCTCGACCATGAAGTGGAGATCGTGCGCATCGTGCAGGAAGCGCTGGCTAACGTGCGCAAGCACTCTCACGCTAATACTGTGCGCATCATGATTGACGCGGATGCGGCTCGTGGACAGGGGCGGGTGTTGGTCGAGGATGACGGAGTGGGTTTTGCGCATGCACCAGTGGAAGATGACACTGGAGCTCATGTTGGGCTGAATTTGTTGCGAGACCGTGCCAGTCGTCTGGGCGGGAGCTTGCGGGTCGAGAGTGAACTTGGAGAAGGGGTGAGAATTGCGCTGGAATTTGAGACGATGGCGCAAGAGGTGGCAGCATGAGCGTTCTGAAAGTCACCGTGATTGATGATCACACGCTGTTTAGGGAAGGCTTGCAGGGTTTGCTGGAGCGTCATGGTCTCAAGGTACTGGACTCGGTGGGTGATTCGGAGTCCGGGTACGCAGCGGTGCAGGCACGGCAACCGGATGTGGTGCTTTTGGATTTGCGATTGCCGCAGACTGATGGTCTGGAGATATTGCGTACGATGAAGGCGGACAAGGAGTGTCCGCCGATTGTGATGCTGACTACCAGTGATCATGAACAGGATCTGGTGGAGGCCTTGCGCGCGGGCGCAAGTGGCTACCTGCTGAAGGATATGGAACCAGATGATTTGGTGGCCGCGCTGCGCGCCATTGTGTCAGGAGAGACTGTGGTGGCACCGAGTTTGGCACCGGCGCTGGCGCGGGTGGTGCAGGGACACGAGCCAGCACCCGCACCGAAAGACGAAGAAGGGCTGTTTGATGCGCTGACTCCGCGCGAGCGGGAGATATTGATTCTGTTAGCGGAAGGATTGAGCAACCGTGGGATTGGCAATAGTTTGGGAATTTCCGAAGGGACGGTGAAAGCCCATGTCAAGGCGATCTTGCGCAAACTTGATGTGGCGTCGCGCGTGGTGGCGGCCGTGCTCGCGGTTGAGCACGGACTGGCCGCACCGAAAGCGATTGGTGAGATGCAGGTAGGGCGGGATAATTTTTAGGTGTTGGGTGTAGCCGCTAGAGCTTGAATCTGGTTTGGGTTTTAGAGTTGTTATGAAACTTGTTTTTTGGTTATTGACCGGACAAAGCTTTTCGAGACCACATCTTGCTGCAGCTTGTGCCAACGCATTACGATCAGGTCGGGCCATGACTGACCAAAACAAAACCACGCAGCTGATTGTGCAACTCACTATAGACATCTGGGAAGAGATAACCATGCCCCCGGCTGGGTAGGCTTTGCTGCTTTCTGGGTCCACTGGAGTTTGTGATCCACCTACGATTGCTCCACTTTCTGATACGAACAAGCTCAAGATTGATGTCGTTGACAAGCGGAAGGAACTTGATTCTTTTGATCCAGAAGGAGGTTTCCGAAAAATTGGTGTCACTGCACGCTCATGGGAACAGAGAGACAAGTCACCTCCTTCTCAAACTTCGAGAGACATGTTGAGAGATATGATTAAAAACAAAACTACAAGTTCAGTTCCTGCTTCAGATGTTTCCCTTCTAGCGCTAGACAAGCCGATAAAAGACAGTAGAGAATAAGTCTGCAACAAAGAGGCTTTGGCCTATTGCCCGCTACCAATCACATGTCTCTAGGTGGTACACAGACCGTAGGTGTGCCAGTGGGAGTTAGGGTCTTCACCCGCAAATAAAAGTCATAAATTTGTAACTCTCGCTCTATACGATGCGTCACCAGCACCTGCTTGCAGGTCTGGTCTATCTTAAATTTGCACACTCACGAGGGTTTATCCATGAGTAGCTACTCACGCCACGTTGCTGCGTCAGTTGTTTTTTTCTTCGCGCTTTCGCCCCCAGCCATCGGACTTGCCTTCGCGGATGAGCTCGAACAGTTAAAGCGTGAAAACGTACAGATGAAGGAGATGCTCATGCAGATGCAGGAGCAGCTTCAGAGCGTTATCGCCAAGACCAATGCAATGGAAAGTCAGGTTGAGGCTAATAAGGAAGACATCACGATTAAGACCACAGGTGGTGGGATTCAGGTGAAATCCAGCAACGGCGACACGTTTAAGGTTGGCGGTCGATTGATGCTCGATCATGACTCCTATGATTCATTCTGGAACGGAGGCGATGGTTCTGCGGAGGAGAACGAAATTCGCCGTTCACGGATCACCTTCAGCGGCAATTCAGGCAAGAACTGGGCGTACAAGTTAACCGTTGATATTGACCACGAAGACGAAAACGCTTCCATAGATACGGGTTGGTTGCAATATTCCGAGGGCGGTGTTGGCGTAAAAGTGGGTAAGTTCGGGCGTCCCGGCATGATCGAGGAGCGCACCAGTTCCAAGTGGATTTCCACGATTGAACGTTCCATCATCAATGAATTGGCTGGCGCGACCATCAGCAAACCCAATTTTGGCGGTGTGGCACTGAGCTATAAGACCGAGGGTGATCTGCCGATGAGTGCCGAGTTCGGTGTGTATGACGACGAGATCGACGAGGACGATGGTTCAGATATCTACGGGATTGGTTACCGCTTGGCCATCTCGCCGGAATTTGGCGACAACTCCTTCGCACATTTGGGTGCTTCCGGGTATTCTGTAGATTACAAGGGTCAGGATCTGCGCATGCGCTCACGTATGGGTGTTCACACCGCAGGCCGTCCGTTCGAGACCCGGAAAATGGCGACGGATGATATTACGCAGGTGGGTGTTGAACTGGCGTATGTTCGCGGACCTTTCTCGCTGCAGGCTGAATACATGAATGTGGAGTCAGACGGGACCGATAACGGAGCATGCGTGCCCCCTGAGGTGGCGATCAAACGCAATGACGGTGGGTCGGCAGTCCGAGATGATGATGGCAAAGTCCAGTTGGATTCATCAGCCAGCAATACCTGTGATATGGAGATGGATGGTTTCTACTTGCAGGCTGCTTATACGCTGACTGGAGAGACCCGTGGCTACAAAGCCGGTTCAGGTGCCTTCGCCGCGATCAAGCCGAAAAGCGCAAGCGGTGCTTGGGAGTTGGTCGCGCGTTATGAAGATGCGGAAGTCGACGTTGATGCACAAGGTTTGAATTCTGAGTTGAACCGCATGGTGCTGGGCCTCAACTGGTACGCCAACAAGAACCTCAAGTTCATGTTGAACTATGTCGATTCGGAAATAGATGGCTGCTATGGCAATATGTGGATGGTCGACAGGGATGTGTCATTTGAGAGTGTTCCCTCGGACAATGTAGACCACGCCAGCGGTGATGGTATGTTCGTGCATAAAGCTTGTGGAAATGGCATGGATAAAGATGACGGCAATGCCATTTCACTGCGAGCCCAGTACGTGTTCTGACCCCGACAAGAAACAATCAGGCGTGTTCGCAATGTCTGAGGGCCAACTACAGAAACCCACTGCTTAGGGAAACTGAGTGCGGATTTTTATCGCATTTCCCTTCAATATGTTAAACTCCAAGTCCATGATTCTTGCCGAATTCCCATCTGTTGCGGATTCGGGCCGGAGCGATCCGATGCCATTTCCTCTCTGGTCGATGCGACCGATCTCCCTTTACCGACTGCGTTGCCTGTCTCTGGCGATGCTGTGCGCCTTGTTCGGGACTGCTCCTGTGCATGCGCTGTCAGACGGGGAAGTCGACAGTCTGCTCGATGAGGGAGAGAGAATGCAGGCGCTGATGGTGCGCATGCAAACACAACTGGGACAACCCGCCTTGGCGGGTGCTCTCAGGCCCACAAATTCCGCACGTCGCACCAGAATACAGAGTCTCTCGCCATGGGCACCCATGTCCGCCATGCTGGAAAGCTCGCTGCGCGAGCGCTGGTTCCAGTCGATTGAGCGTGGCGTGTTAGGTGTGTTCTCTCAAGTGCCGAGTGCTTGGGAAAACGAAGGCCAAACCACCGTACCGGTGGGTTTCGTCAGAGGTGAAGAGTCGCCCTGGTACGGAGCCTTGCAGGTGCACAGCCCCACCTCAGGGTCTGGGGTGGCTTCCGCTTCCGGGATCGCCGGGGTTCGGGCCAGACTGGCAGTAGCACCGACGTTTGAAGACGGCAGTTTCCTGCATTTCGGCGTCTCCTTCCATTCGATGGACACCACGATGCGACGCCCGGAACTGGCTATCCAGGACCCGGAGCACACAGGCGTGAAGAACTTCAGCCGCGCCCTTGGCGTTGACCTCGGATACGTGCAGGGAGATTACGCGGTGCAAGCGCAGTATCTCACCTCAACCGGACGCGACCCGGAACAGCTGTACTGGGGCTCATCCTCCGATCGCAAACGCTCGCGTGACGGGTTTTACATCAGCGGTGCCTGGAGACTGAGTGGTGAACAGACACCGGATCGTTATGCGCCCGGCCTGCTG
The DNA here is from genome assembly GCA_965199755.1 of uncultured candidatus Poriferisulfidus sp. Classification (GTDB taxonomy): domain Bacteria; phylum Pseudomonadota; class Gammaproteobacteria; order Poriferisulfidales; family Poriferisulfidaceae; genus Poriferisulfidus. The sequence goes on from CBDASZ010000001.1 coordinate 367,920, forward strand.
ACGCACCTGCAGCCACGCGACGAGGAAGGTGTCTGGGATGTCGTGGTGCGTTATGCCAATCTCGGCGAATCTCCCAGCGACTCAAGACGCAACCCTTCGGGTTCCATGGCTCTGGGTGTGCACTGGCGCGCCAATCCGACCTTCGCACTGGAGTTGGATTTTGTAGAGGGAAGTGGCGAGAGTCTGGACTTGCCGTTTGGCAGCGATCTGAGCCTGCGCGGCGTTTTCTCCTTCTGATCTAATGCTTGTTGTGCTTGAGTGCAAACGGGAACGTTTGCTCTCCTTGCTGTGCTTGGTGTTTGCTGGGCAGGCTTCCGGTGCGAAGGCAACGTACAGGCAGGAACCGTCAGTTTCGTAAGTGTGATGATGAAATGATCCCCGGCTGACAGGAGGACAAAATTATCAGCCGGGGCTCAAAAGGGGCCGACATCCGTGTCAGCCATAAAGCCGGTTCATCCTGTCCGGCCGCTAACCTCACTGGGAGGAGTGAGTTTTTTAGTCGAGGTAGCCCCGCCGTGCCACGGCGTAGACCATTGCCCAGACAATTACTGCAAGTGCGATTTCAATTCCCATGTTTTAGACCTCTTTGGTTGTTGGAAAGTTCCTTATCAGAACTTGTATGAATACTAATATAAGGAAATTTTTATATAAGTCAAGTCCCGCATGTGTCATAAAAACAACACAGGCCCGTCTGCTATTTGGAAAGTTTCGGAATCTTGGGCCGGAAACAAGACTGGTTCGCGGTCTTATGCCTTATCTCATGCCTATTCTGTGTGAGGCATGACTTACTTCACTGTCGTCCTTCCAAATCCCTCAAATGCGGCGCGAGATAGACAAGTTGCGCTGCCAAAAACACCACTGGCAGCCCAAGCGCCAGCCCGTACAGTTTGAACTGCACCCAGAAATCCTCAGGGAACTCATAAGCGACATACAGATTGAGTGCGCCGCCCAGCACAAAAAACCCCATCCAGATCACATTCAGGTTCCGCCACAGCCGCGCGTCTTCAAGCGGCAGACTGCGCGACAGCATGCGCTCCACCAGGGTTTTCGCTCCGATCCAGTGCGAAGCCATAAATCCAAGCGCCAGTGCCCAGTAGAATACGGTCGGCTTCCACTTGATGAACAGAGGATCCTTTAGCAACAGTGTGAGTCCGCCTGCGACCCAGACCACCAGCAACGCCGCCAGGTGCGTAGTGTTCAGATGGCCAATCCCCTTTAGAATGACACATTGCACCAGCATGGCCAGCATCAGGACCGCCGTCGCGAAATAAATGCGATCAACAGCCGCACCTGCGGTGAGTTCAACTTGCGATAATTCGCTGAACGATTCCACCCAAAGTGGCGGCACGTCAGAATAGAAGAAGTAGGCCACCACAAACAGCGCGACCGGGATGACTTCGAGGAACAGCTTCATGCGCCGGAATTATAGGGGACAGGACTCAGGATCATGACGCGCCGACTGGAAATCCACCCCGAAAATCCCCAGCGTCGCCAGCTCCGCCAAGCTGCTGAGTTGTTGCATTCTGGCGGGTTGATTGTCTACCCGACCGATTCCTGTTACGCCTTCGGCTGCGCCGTCGGCGACAAGGCTTCCATGGAGGCGATCCGAAGACTACGCAGGGCAGGTCCAGGGCACAACTTCACGCTGGTCTGCCGGGACTTGTCAGAACTGTCCATATACGCCCGTGTTGACAATACCGCGTATCGTTTGCTGAAAGCGTATACGCCAGGACCCTACACCTTCATTTTGGAGGCCACACGAGAAGTGCCGCGCCGATTAATGGAGCCGAAGCGTCGCACCATCGGCCTGCGCATCCCGGACCATCGCGTTGTCCAGGCGTTACTGGAAGAATATGGCGCACCGCTGATGAGTTGCACTTTGATGCTGCCGGAACTGGAAGAGCCGCCAGTCGAGCCTTATGACTTGCAGGACCGACTGCGTGGTCGCGTGGCGATGATCATTGACAGCGGGTTTTGCCACAATGTGCCGACCACCGTGTTGGACCTGACCGAATCCATACCGCAGGTGCGCCGAGAAGGAGGCGGGACGTACCCGTGATCACAGCGATCAATTCCGACCGCCCTTACTATATAATTTCTGCCGTGTTCGCACCTGCCTCTTTTGTCGGTCGGCACACGCCCCAAATCTGCCATGTCGACTCCGCAGCTACTTCTGATCCGGGCTGCTGCAATATGCTGTGCGCTACAGCCCAGTGCCTTCTGACATGAGTGGTGATCTCCCATCAAACTCGCGCGTGGTTTCCGGCATGCGCCCAACCGGGCGTTTGCACCTCGGCCACTACCACGGCGTCATCCAAAACTGGACCGAACTCCAACACCAGCACGAATGCTTTTTCTTCGTCGCTGACTGGCATGCGCTGACCACCCACTACGAAGAGACGCAACCGATAAGCGAGCATGTGTTCGACATGGTGGTCGATTGGCTGGCGTGCGGCCTCAGTCCCGGCGCGTGCGTCCTGTTTGTGCAGTCACGGGTGCCAGAACACGCAGAATTGCATCTGCTGCTATCCATGATCACACCGCTGAGTTGGCTGGAACGCGTCCCCAGTTACAAGGACACTCAGGAGCAAAGCGACCGGGATCTTTCGACCTACGGGTTTCTGGGCTACCCGCTGCTGCAGGCCGCCGATATTCTCATATACAAGGCGCGTGCTGTGCCGGTTGGTGAGGATCAACGCGCGCATATTGAGTTCACGCGCGAAGTCGCGCGACGCTTCAACCATCTGTATGGCAGTGAACCGGACTTTGCCAAGCATGCGGAGCGCGCATTGGAGCGCCTGAACAAAACCGAAGCACGTCTGTACCGCCAGTGGCGGCGAGAGTTTCAGGAGCAGGGCAATATCGAATCCCTCGGTGCGGCCAGAGAGTTGCTGCGCTCAATGCAAAATCTGCCCATCGGAGAACTGGAACGGTTGGATGGCTATCTGGAAGGGGAGTGCCGGGTGATTCTCCCGGAACCACAGGAATATCTGACCAAAGCGGCGAAAGTGCCCGGACTCGACGGGCGCAAGATGTCCAAGTCCTACCAGAACACGATCGAGTTGCGTGAAGAGCCGGATACCCTTAAGAGAAAACTCATGGGAATGATGACGGACCCGGCGCGTAAGCGCCGCACCGATCCCGGTGACCCGGAGAAATGCCCGGTCTGGGATCTGCACCAGATCTATTCCGACGAGGACACGCGCACATGGGTGCAGCAGGGTTGCCGCAGCGCTGACATCGGTTGTATTGATTGTAAGGGTCGGGTTCTGGAACGTCTGGTCGAGGAGCTGCGCCCGATCCGTGAAGACGCCCGGAAATATCTGTCGGACAAAGCCAGTGTCATGGACATGATTCACGAAGGCTGTGAAGCCGCCCGCGATGCGGCGCGCGATACGCTCGAAGACGTCAGCGCGGCGATGAGGCTGATCGATGACTGAAGCAGTCCCAACTCCGGCCCAGCGTGAAATTCCGCTGGCCATGCTCAACGGTGAGGAAATCACGCAGTTGCCTGATGGGCTGTACATCCCGCCTGACGCACTGGAAGTGTTTCTGGATGAGTTCGAGGGGCCGCTCGACCTCTTGCTGTATCTGATCCGGCGACAAAACCTCGACATTCTGGATCTGCCGGTCGCCAAAATCACCGATCAGTACCTGCAGTACATCGCCTTGATGAACGAACTGCAACTGGAACTGGCTTCTGAATATCTGGTGATGGCGGCCTTGCTGGCCGAGATCAAGTCCCGCTCCCTGTTGCCGCTGCCGCCAAGTGATGATGACGAAGAGGATTTGCGCGAGGAACTGATTCGCCGCCTGCAGGAATACGAGCGCTTCAAGAACGCGGCTAACGAACTCGATCAAGTGCCCAGACTGGAGCGCGACATGTTCGACTTCACTCTGGAGGCCGCGGAGCTGGAAATTCCTCGTCCGCTGCCGCGTGTTGACGTGCACGAATTGCTCATGGCGCTGCAGTCCATGGAACTGCGCGTGCAATTCAATCAAGCGCACCAGATTGAGACGGAGACCTTGTCGGTGCGGGATCGTATGTCCCAGGTTATGGAGCGTGTCACTCAGGACTCCGACTGCGCCTTCCACCAGTTATACAGCTTGGAGGAAGGAAATATGGGAGTGGGCGTCACGCTGCTGGCGCTGCTCGAACTGCTGGCGCTGAACCTGATCGTGTGTGAACAGGAAGAAAATTACGGCCCGATCCGCATCCGCCGACAGGTCGGGGCAGAACCCCCGCAGGAAGTTGCAAGCCATGTCTGAGTTCACCATCAAGGGAGCGGTGCAGGCCGCATTGCTGGTGGCGGACGCACCATTGTCGCTGGATGATTTGCGCAAGTTGTTCTCCGCATCGGAAGGCCCAGACACGGAGGAGTTGAAGGCCGCGCTTGCGGAACTGGAATCTGAATGCGCGTCATGCAGTTTCTCGCTGGTGCGCGTCGCCAGCGGTTGGCGTTATCAGGTGGATGCCGGATACGCGCAGATCATAGGACGTCTTTGGGAACGTCGCCCGCCGCGCTACTCAGCCGCCTTGCTGGAGACACTGGCCCTGATTGCATACCGTCAGCCGATTACGCGCGGTGAGATTGAGCGTGTGCGCGGTGTGGCCTCCAGCACGCAGATCATGCAAACTTTGACCGAGCGCAACTGGGTGCGTATCGCTGGCTACAAGCAAACCCCGGGACGCCCGGCACTGTACGCGACGACCAAGGACTTCCTTGATTATTTTGGCCTGAAAAACCTCAAAGAATTGCCGGCGCTGCCGGAGTTGCCGTCCCCGGAAGAAGCCGATCCGCAGTTGCCGATGCCAGGAATGGCTCCGCCACCGGATGTCGAGACGCCGGAGTCTGATACTGACGATGCCGCCTGAGCCGGCCGACGCGCCGACGCGCATCCAAAAACTTGTTGCCGATGCCGGTCTGGCTTCGCGCCGTCAGGCGGAAGCCTGGATCGTGGCTGGTCGCGTGCTGTTAAACGGCAAACCCGCCCGACCCGGCGATCGAGCCGGTGCGCAGGATGTAGTCACCGTTGACGGACAGCCGCTCCAGATTGCTGCCGCCGCATCCCGCCAGGTCGCGGCCTATCACAAGCCCCGCGGCCAGGTGACGACGCGCTCTGATGAGCAGGGCCGCCCCACGGTGTTCTCCGCCTTGCCGTCGGTCGCACAAGGCCGCTGGATCAGCGTCGGCCGTCTGGACTTGCAGACTTCAGGATTGTTGCTGATGACCACGGACGGTGCGTTGGCCAACCGTCTGATGCACCCAAGCAGTCAGATTCAGCGCCGCTATCAGGTACGTGTGCGCGGTGTGGCGAGTCGGGAGCAATTGCAGCGTCTGGAGCTTGGGGTGCGACTCGACGATGGCAAAGCCTGTTTTGAGTACGTGCGTCCCGGCTCAGGTCAGGGGGTGAATCGCTGGTATGAAGTGGCGTTGCGCGAGGGGCGCAATCGAGAAGTGCGCCGCCTGTGGCAGGCGGTCGGACTTGAAGTCAGCCGTCTGATCCGAATCGGCTACGGTCCGATAGCACTGGACCGCACACAACGTGCGGGAGAATTGCGTTGGCTGTCGGATCGAGAGATTCGCGCGCTTGAGCGCGCCTGCGCGGCGTGACGACTTAAAAACTCCACGTCATGCCGAGTTTGAAGCGCCGTCCTTTGGGATCATGCGTGAGGCCGTCATAGCCGCTCTCCAGATTGATCCGTGGCGGTCTCTCATCGGTCACATTCAACAGACTCAGGACCAAGGCGATATCTTGTTCCGGCATGCGCCACATAAACGTCGCATCCCACGTGATGTGACTTTCAATATGCGGAGCGTACTGGCCGCCGGGTTCGTCATACGATGAAATGTAATTGAAGTGGTTCGACAGGATATAGTTGCCCCAGCCATAACTCAGTCCCAGCGACCCCTTCCATTCGGGGAGGGCGACGGCCAGAGGGTGGCCGAAATTCAAGCGGCCAGCACCGTCGCGCGCAGGCTCCATCTCAATGCCATTGAGGGAGAACGCCTTGACGTCATAGTCGATGGTATAGGTGAAATCCAAAGTCGCATTCAACGTGCCGGGCTCAATGTCAAACGCCCCGGTCCAGCGAAAATCCACACCGGAAGTCTCCAGTCCCGGCCAGTTGACCAGCGGCACCACCATGCGCGTCATGTCTACAGCCGCGCAGGGTTCCTCACCTCGCGCCACAATGTCCGATCCCCGCCCGCCCGGACACACCACGTATTCGGCGACTGAATTGCGGACGGCGGCATCGCGGCTGGCGTAGATTCCGGCGATGCTGGCGTAGGGTGCTGAGGCGATCACATCGTCAAATTCGTATTTCCAGTAATCCACTGTGATATTGTGTCCGTCCTCGGTCTCCACGATCAGCCCGAAGTTGTAGGTCAACGCTTCTTCAGGCTCCAGACCGCTGCTGCCAATCCGATCCACCGCGATGTAGCCGCCGGTCGGGGCCACCCACTCCAGAGTCGTCAGCGGATTTTCGTTGATATCGTCCACCGACGGGGTGCGGAAGGTGGTCTGCACCGAGCCGCGCAGTGTCAGCGCGTCGGTGGCACGCCACAGCACCGCCAGCCGCGGATCAAAACTGCTGTTCTCCTTGTAGTCTTCATAGTTCGCGGCCAACTGGATGTCCCAGTCCTCCCCCCAGCTGAACGCCACCTCGCCGTAGGCGCGGTTGGCCGTATGGTGGACATCGTAACCCGCGTACAGACTGCTGAAAATGTATGGTCCTATCTGATCCTTTTGGAACCCTTCCTGATAGCCATCCTCGCCGGGTATGCAGCTGCGGTCGAAGCGCACCGGGCAGGGGTGCACCTCAATATTGCCTTCGGTATTGGGTGTTGCGCGCGCTTCAAAGCGACGCCATTGATAACCCAGAGCATAACTGGCGATGCCAGGAATCCATTCTTCACTGAGCGTGAAGTCAAACACCAGCAGATCTGCTTCGCTCTCCAGATTTGCCAATCCGCTATTCAGCCAGTTGAGCATCTCCGGCGAGTTCGCCAGTTCCGGGCGGAAGGTCGGATTCGCATTGTTTCTGAACTCCGCACCGGGCTGTGCTGAAAACTGTGAAGAATTGCTAAACGGGTTGTAATACTCACAGTTGCCTTCCCCCGGCCTCAAGCCCATCGGATTGTCCACGCGCATCTTGGCCGCTAGACCGTAGTCGGCCGTCACCCCTACGCCACAGTCCGGCCCGCCGAAGCCGCGATAGGCGAGAAACAGCCTCTCGGTGTACACGCCCGGTGAATTGATGTTGCCGCGCGAGTGCGAGTAATTCAGGCCTAGGTCGTATTGGTATTCGGAATCTCCGAGTTCAAATATCCCATCCAGTGATCCAGCCAGCCGCCAAGTGCGCATCTCACGCTCGGCTGTAGTGCCGGTGCCCTGATTGCCAACCGGGCGACCGCGGAAATACCAGGGATGGGCTTCAGCGCAATCGGCAACATCAGGATAGTCCGCGCAAAAGGCCAGTCTTCCCGGATGGTCCGCGCCGACCTCCATGACGTTGGAGGACAGCAGTACGAAGGGCGGAAAGGTCGGGCTGGTCAGATACTTCGGCACCTCGGAGCGAGCCCACAAGGCTTCCAGATGCCAGGTGCCCGAATCGCCCCAGTCACCGTTGAGTTCTCCGAATAGCCGCGTATAGCGGGTGTCAGGGATCACGTTGTCAAATGGCTGATACCGGAACCGGCAGGTCCAGGGTTCCTGGTAGCCGCCAAACTCTTCGCATAACGGGTCCTGAATGATGACGCCGGGTTTTCGTGCGCCCATGCTGTCCGTAGGATAAAACACGCCGGGGTTGCCGACACTCGACCAGCCGCCGCGCTGATCCCCACCTTCCCAAGGCATCAAAAGATGACCGCGCTCTTCCATGGACAATTGTGTGCGGTGTTCGTACTCTGCGCTCAGTACGGCATGCGCCTCGCCGAGGCTGCCGCCCCAAATGCCGCCCAGAATGGTGTTGCCGGCACCCGATATCGCATCGTGTGATGCCGACAGATCGAATCCTTCAAAGTCGTCGCGCGTGACGAAATTGACCACGCCGCTGACCGCGTCCGAGCCGTAAATCGCCGCGGCTCCCTCCTTGAGAATATCCACCTGCTTGATCGCCGTGGTCGGAATATGGTTGGTGTCGACAAAGCGCCCGCCGATCAGACGCGCCGGCAGATACACTTGCCGCCGGCCGTTCAAAAGCACCAGCGTTCGGGACGCCCCGAGCCCGCGCAGATTGACATTACCGACGCTGGTTCCAATCGTATTGGCCTGACCTGAGTTGAAATAACTGTTGACATCGCCGACCACGCCATGACTGGCCCCGATGCTCTTGAATAAATCGTTGAGCACCGGAAACCCCCGATCCTCCAGCGAGGAGCGGTTCATGGAGGTCAAGGCGTACGCGGAGTCAATCGGTGTCCCCTTGATGGAGGTGCCGGTCACCGTGATCTCTTCGGTAGCCTCTTGTTCTGATAGGGCCAGATTCGGGAGCATCAGTCCCAGCACTGCTGACAACAGCAGGGTTGCGGGTACTTTCTGGCGGCGGATTTGCGCACCTCTTGGCGACGCAGCGAGTGGGTGCCGTATGTTCAAAAATTTGAGCGATTTATGCTGCATCTCGACTGTGCCAGCATGGATTTTATACTAGTCCGTCCAGCCGCCTTACATTCCGTGCACTTGCGCATGACAGGGTCGCGCCTCCGTGTACGGCTCCACCTGCTCAGGATTCTCTAAAATCCGCTGCAACTGCGCTGCGGCCGCCTCAAAATCATCGTTCATCACACAGTGCTCGAAGTCGCCGCAATGCCGGATCTCATCGCGCGCCTCACCCAGACGCCGTTGAATTACCTCCGAACTGTCGGTGCCGCGCCCACGCAGGCGCTGCTCCAGCGTGTCAATTGAGGGCGGCAGGATAAAGATACTGATCGCCTCCGGCATTTGTGCGCGCACCAACTGCGCGCCTTGCCAGTCAATTTCCAGAATCACGCTGCGCCCGGCCTCGGTATGCCGCGCCACTTCCGTACGAGAAGTTCCGTAGTGGTATCCAAACACTTCCGCGTGCTCCCAAAACGCATCGCGCGCAATCAGATCCGCGAATTCCTCTCGCGACACAAAGTAATAGTCCACGCCTTCCTCATCGCCCGGACGCTTCGTCCGCGTGGTGTGCGAGACACTCACCGCCAGTTGCGCATTGCGCCGCAGCATCTCTCGTACCAGCGAGGTCTTGCCGGCACCCGAAGGTGCCGTGATGATGAATAGACGGCCCTCAGGCATCCCGCTTGGGCTCCTGATCCGTGCGTTCCTCGTCCTCAATGGCGTCCAGCTCCTGATCCATTTCTTCCGCTGACATGGGCCGAAAGCGCGCTTCCTCGGTCTCTTCTTCTGTCTGCTCCTGCACGCGCATCCGCACCAGCGTGGAGAACACAATGCCCGCTTCATACAGCAGCCAGACCGGCACGGCGAGCAGCGTTTGTGAGATCACGTCCGGTGGCGTCAGCAGCATGCCGATGACGAACGCGGCGACGATCACGTAAGGGCGAATTTCACGCAGACGCTTCGGTGTAGTGGTGCCCGTCACCACCAGCGCGACGGTGACAATTGGTACCTCAAAAGCCAGCCCAAACGCGATGAACAACTTCACCACAAAATCCAGAAAGCGATTGATGTCGGTCATCACAGCGACGCCTTCCGGAGCGGTACTGACAAAAAACCCGAACACCAGCGGAAACACTACTGCGTAGGCGAACACCATGCCCAGATAAAACAGCACAATGCTGGAGAACAGCACCGGTGCTGCGAGACGCTTCTCATGGCGATACAGTCCCGGCGCGGCGAATGACCACAACTGATACAGGGTATACGGGATGGTCAGCACAATCGCCGCAAGCAGCGTCAGTTTGAACGGCGCGAGAAACGGGGAGGCGACATCGATCGCTACCATCGAATGACCCTCAGGCAGGCTGTCGAGCAGCGGCGTGGCGAGCCACGAATACAACTCATTGGCGAACGGCAAAAGGCACCCCAGCGCGATGCCGATCACCAGCACTGCCCGCAACAGCCGGTCGCGCAACTCGACCAGATGACTCAGAAAAGAGCTCTCCGGCTCAGTCGGATTGCGATCGGGTGCGTCCGTGCTCATCTTCAGGTGTGGCGCCTGTGTCCGTCTGCGCGCTTTCTTCCAGTTGTCGTTCAATCGCACCGACCACCGGATCGGAGGCCCCGGATTCCTGCACGATGTCGCGCAACTCCTCGATTTGATTCTGCTGCTCGCGCAGCACTTCGCGCAATTCCTCGGTTTGTGCTTCCTGCTCGATGTTCTGGCGCAGCTGGTGGATCATGGAGCGCATCTTGCCAATCCAGGAGCCGACTTGAGAGGCTAGGCGTGGCAAGCGCTGCGGGCCGACCACGACAAGCGCGACCAGCATCACCAGGATCAATTCCCAGAAGCCGAAGTCGAACATAACGCAATGCCCGAGGGCAGGGGGTCAGGAATCGGTAGAACTCTTCGGAGTCTTGGATTCGGATTCGTCTTGCGCTTCCGGCTCCGATTCGGATTGCTCGGAACGCTGCATGGACTGCTTGAAATTGCGGATCGCGCCGCCGAGATCACCGCCAAGACTGCGCAGCCGCTTGGTGCCAAACAGCAACAGCACAATGGCCAGCACAATCAGGAGTTGCCAGATACTAATGCCCATAAGAGGTGGCTCCGATGCAATCCATTAGAGTTCGCATTGTACCGCAGGGCTACTCGCCGCGCCGTGCCTTTTCTTCCAGCCCGGAGGTGCCGAAGCGCTGCTGCAGCTCCGCCGCGATGTCTTCCACTGTCAATCCGCGATGCGCCAGCAGCACCAAAGTGTGAAACCACAGGTCGGCGACTTCATGGCGCAACTGTGCCGCATCACTATCTGCCGCCTGCACCACTTCTTCGGCTTCCTCGAGAATTTTGGCATTGATCGCGGGCAGGCCGTCGCGGTGCAGCCGCGCCACGTAAGACTGCTCCGGGTCCGCATCACGGCGCTCGCGAAGCACCGTCATCAACTGCTCTAGGATCTCGGTGGTGGATATGCTCATGAGTCCAGCCTCATTTCAATGCCGCAGCCGTGCAGGTGTTCCTTGGCCTCGCGGATGGTGTGTTCCTGAAAATGAAAGATACTCGCCGCCAGCACCGCGTCCGCGCCGCCTTCCGTCACCCCGTCGGCCAGATGCTGCAGGGTGCCGACTCCGCCGGAAGCAATCACTGGAATGCGCACCGCCTCGCTGATGGTGCGCGTCAATTCCAGATCAAAGCCCTCGCGGGTGCCATCTCGATCCATGCTGGTCAGCAGGATTTCGCCGGCCCCGTAGGCTTCCATGCGCTCGGCCCATTCCAGCGCATCCAGTCCGGTGTCCTTGCGCCCGCCATGTGTGAAAATGTCCCAGCGCGCAGGTTCTCCCGGCTTGCTGACCCGCTTGGCGTCAATCGCGACCACGATGCACTGGTTGCCGACCGCGTCACTGGCCTCGCGCACAAACTCCGGGTGCGCCACCGCCGCGGTGTTGATCCCGACCTTGTCAGCGCCGGCGCGCAGCAGGGTGCGAATGTTGTCTACGGTGCGCACGCCGCCGCCTACCGTGAGCGGTATAAATACCTGTTCAGCCACCTGTTCGACCATGCGCAGCGTGGTGTTGCGCTCGTGGTGGCTGGCGGTGATGTCAAGAAACGTGATTTCATCCGCGCCTTCGAGATCGTAGCGCCGCGCGATCTCCACCGGATCACCGGCATCGCGGATGTCAACGAACTTGACGCCCTTGACGACCCGGCCCGCATCGACGTCCAGACAGGGGATGATGCGTTTGGCCAGACCCATCAGTCTTGTGTCAGGGCGATCGCCTCGCGCAAATCAATACGCTGCTCATACAGAGCACGCCCAATAATGGCACCGCTGATGCCTTCATCAGAGACCCGCTGCAGCGCTTCGATATCCTGCAACTCGGTGATGCCGCCAGAGGCGATGACCGGCACCGGAATCGCGCGCGCCAGTTCCGCTGTGGAATCGACATTGCTGCCCTGCATCATGCCATCGCGGCTGATGTCGGTGTAGACAATAGCCGCCACGCCTTCTTGCGCCAACTGTTCCGCCAGATCAATGACGTTGTGGTGCGACAACTTGGACCAGCCGTCAGTGGCGACCTTGCCGTCCTTCGCGTCCAGCCCAATGATGATGTGGCCGGGGAACTCCAGACACAACTCCTCGACATAGTGCGGCTCGCGCACCGCGCGGGTGCCCATCACGGCGTAGTGCACGCCGATGTCGAGGTAGGTCTGAATGGCGTCATCGGTGCGGATGCCGCCGCCGACTTGAATGTCAATGTTGGGCTGGCTGTTGACGATTTGCGCGATGATCCGCTGATTGACCGGAGTGCCGGCGGCGGCACCGTCAAGATCGACCAGATGCAGGCGCTTCGCGCCCTGACTGACCCAGTGATCGGCCATGCCGACCGGGTCGTCAGAGAACACGGTCTCATCGTCCATACGGCCCTGGCGCAGGCGTACGCACAGGCCGTTCTTGATATCGATGGCGGGGATGATTTGCATGTGGGTCTCGCAATGCATGACTAGTGCTGCCCGTCCCAGTTGAGGAAGTTGCGCATCAGGCGCAGTCCGTGCTGACCGCTTTTCTCCGGGTGCGCCTGAATGGCGAACGCCGGGCCGCGCGCCAGCGCGGCAGTGAAGGGTACCGCATAGTCGCTCTGCCCGATCGTGATGTCATCGTCCTTGGGCGCGGTGTAGTAACTGTGCACAAAGTAGAAGCGGCTGCCGTCAGGGATGCCTTCCCAAAGCGGGTGCGGGCGCTGGCGGATGCCGTTCCAGCCCATGTGTGGAATCTTCACAGAGGCGTCATCTTGCACGTGCGGCGCGAACGCGCGGACCTCGCCAGCGAACAGCCCAAGGCCGTCGACGCCGTCATTTTCCTCGCTGCGTTCCATCAGCACTTGCATGCCCATGCAGATGCCCAGAAACGGGCGCTCACGCGCCGCATCCGCAACCGCGCCAAGCAAATTCTTGTCTCGCAGAGATTGCATGCAGTGTCGCGCCGCGCCTTGTCCGGGAAACACCACGCGATCGGCGTCTTCCACCATCTGCGGCTCGGTGGCAATTCGAATGTCAAGTTCCGGGCTCGCCAGTGAGTGCAGTGCGTTATGCACGGAGCGTAAATTGCCGAAATTGAAGTCGACAATGGCAACAGTCTGCATGGTCCACCCGACGTGCTAGAGCACGCCTTTCGTGGATGGTGTACCGCTTTCCTTCGAGTCGAGCTCGGCGGCCATGCGAAGTGCGCGTCCAAACGCCTTGAAGATGGTCTCGGCGATGTGATGCGCGTTGCTGCCGCGCAGGGCATCAATATGCAGGGTCGTCATGGCATGGTTGGAGAAGCCCTGAAAGAACTCGTGCACCAGATCCACATCAAAGTCATGGATGCGCGCGCGTGGGTACTGCGCGTGGTACTCCAGGCCGGGACGGCCGGAGAAATCAAGCACCACACGGGACAGTGCTTCATCAAGCGGCACGTAGGCGTGGCCGTAGCGGCGGATCGCGGTCTTGTCGCCGAGCGCCTGACGCACGGCTTGCCCGAGCACAATACCAATGTCTTCGACCGTGTGGTGGGCGTCCACAGACAAGTCGCCTTCGGCCTCCAGCGTCAGGTCCAGCATGCCGTGGCGGCTGACCTGTTCGAGCATGTGCTCCAGAAACGGTAGTCCGGTCTTCAGTTTCGAGACGCCACTGCCGTCCAGATTGATTTCCAGATCAATCCGGGTTTCACGGGTTTCGCGTTGAATACGGGCGGTGCGGGCACTCATGGCGTGAGTGGCGGTGGGCGTGTGCGTCTATTGTACCGTCTGAGGTCTCAACTGCTCAACACAAAACTGACTGGCCCGTCGTTGACGAGATGAACGTGCATGTCGGAGCCGAATTGTCCGGCAGCGACCTCCTTGTGCTGATCGCGGCATTCTGAAAGCAGTTCCATGAATAACAACTTGGCCTCATCAGGCGGTGCCGCGCTGCTGAAACTTGCGCGCAGGCCGCGATTGGTATCGGCGGCCAGCGTAAACTGTGGCACCAGCAGCAAGCCGCCGCCGGTGTCAAGTAGCGACAGGTTCATGCGATTCTTGGAGTCGCCGAACAGGCGATAGTTGAGCAGCCGCATGCACATGCGCTGGATATCCTCTGAAGTATCTTCCCGATGAAAGCCGACCAGTGCCAGAATACCGGCATCAATAGTGGCGATGGTGTGATCGTCAACGGTCACGCGCGCTTTGGTCACGCGCTGCAGCAGGGCAAGCATAGGCGATAAATCGTTGTAATAGGCATTGACTATAATGCCAGAGTCGCGCGCCCGTGGCTCAGTGGATAGAGCACTGGCCTCCGGAGCCAGGGGTCGCAGGTTCGAATCCTGCCGGGCGCGCCACTACGCACATTCAGATATTTTTACCGGTTCCTTCATCATGTGGTTGCACGTCCCGAAAGTACTTTCACCGGAGCAGTTGCAGCAGGTTCAGGCTTGCGCGCAAGAAGGGGATTACGCGGACGGACGCAGCAGCGCCGGTCTGCTGGCCGGTGCCGTCAAGCATAACGAGGAACTGCAGCCGTCAAGCGCCAGAGTGACCGAAGCGGAACAATGCGTCGCGCAGGCGGTACAGCGTCATGTCGCAGTGCAGCGCAGCGCATTGCCGCTGCGCATCAGCCATCCGGTCTTTGCTCGCTACGGCGAGGGCATGGGCTATGGCTGGCATACGGATGATGCGATTATGGGCCATGGCGGCTACCGCGCGGATCTGGCGATGACCGTGTTTCTGAATGACCCGGAGGAATATGACGGCGGCGATCTGGTGGTGCGCATGCCTCATGGGGAATGCCATGCGCGGCACCCGGCAGGCGACGCGGTACTGTATTCGGCCAGCTGCCTGCATCGCGTCGAACTGGTCAGTCGCGGTGAGCGCCGTGTCGCCGTGCTGTGGATTCAGAGTCAGGTCCGAGACGAACAACAGCGCGAAGTGCTGCAGGAAATTGATGCGCTGCGTACACAGCAATTACAAGACAATCAGAATGCGACTCAACTGGACTGGGTATACTCGCGTCTGTTGCGGATGTGGGCCGATGTCTAAGAAGCCGGTACGTCTGAAAGGCCGTAAAGGCTACAATGAGGAATTGCGCCGCCTGCAGGTGGAGCTGGTCAAGTTGCAGTACTGGGTGCAGCATCAGCGCGCGCGCGTGGTGGTGGTGTTCGAGGGCCGGGACGCGGCCGGCAAAGGCGGTGTCATCCGCCGCATCGTGCGACATACCAGTCCACGCATTGTGCACGTGGTCGCCTTGCCGAAACCATCAGAAGAAGAATGCGGGCAATGGTATTTTCAGCGCTATGTTCCGCACCTGCCGCAGCGCGGACAAATTGTGCTGTTTGATCGCAGTTGGTACAACCGCGCCGGGGTGGAACGGGTGATGGGATTCTGCTCCGAGCAGGAAGTGGAGGATTTCTTCGTCAGCTGCCCGCAGTTCGAGGATATGCTGATTCGGGAGGGCATCCACCTGATCAAATACTGGTTCACCGTGAGTCGGGAAGAGCAGGAGCAGCGCTTTCAGGCGCGCGGCTCGGATCCGCTTAAGCGCTGGAAACTCAGTCCAATGGATCTGGAATCACGCCGCCTTTGGGCCGAATACACGAAAGCGCGTGACGATATGTTCGCGCACTGCCATACGCCGCAGGCACCGTGGCACGTGATCGATACCAACAGCAAACTGGAAGGACGCTTGAATTGCATCCACCATTTGTTGTCGCAATTTGACTATCAGGACATGATGCCGCCGGAAATCGAGTTCCGGCCGCTGTCGGAACAGGAATATTCGGCGCGTGGGACCATGCCGGAACCCGCTCCGCCCGCGTATCGCGTGGACGAAAAGTAGCGCGGTCGCTTCGGGCCGCTCAGTTGTGTGAGCCTTTCTCTTCGTGGGCCAAAGCCACCACTTTCATGGCTTGGTCCCGGTATTCCTGCCGGTAGTTATGCAACGGTGAGTCTTCATCAGGCGTGAAGTATTCTGCCATTCCGAGGCCGCGCTCGCGGTCTTCCGCAATAAAGCGGCGCTGCATTTCCAGCATTTTCTCAATCAGTTCGCGTTTTTCGCTCATCAGAAATGTTGTTCCGGTTGATGTGTATCCATTATACAGTCTTGTCTCACACAGAATGAGCATGAAATGAAGGACGGACTGATGCTATGGTGTGTCAAATCCGCACCACCAAGAGTTGCTTTTTTCAGAGCCTTCTGTAGAATACATGATTGAGATTAGACCCTTATGGGTGTTGGGCTGCCTAGGCTAGGTTCAGCATAATCTCTCGCCCCCCCCGGTTGCTTCGACTCCGGGGCCGGGGCCTCCTAGGAAGGCCCCGGATACCTTTATCTTCTTGGGGCCTGCCAGTGCTCAGGCTTTCCTCAGGGCCTTTGTACTGAGGACGCTCATGCGTACTATCGTCTACACAGACGGATTTAATCTGTACTATGGTGCCCTCCAAGGCACGCCTTGGAAGTGGGTAGATATTCCATTACTTTTCTCAAATCTGTTGGAGCCGCACCACGAAATTTCAGCGGTTAAGTACTTCATCACAAGAATTTATGGCGACTTTGGGGATCCCGATAAATTGCGAAGACAGGAAATATTTTTTCGTGCATTGCAGGCATATCGGCCTGAGTTGGAAATTTATTACGGGCATTTTCATCGCCATGATGTCATGATGCCGCTTGCCAAACCCACCAAAGCTCGTCGCTTTGCCAAAGTGATCAAAGTTGAAGAAAAGGGGTCCGATGTCAATCTGGCGGTTCATTTGCTGAATGATGCGTGGCTGGATGCTTACGACTGTGCTGTGGTTGTTACGAATGACAGTGATCTTGCCGAAGCATTAAATCTGGTTAAACAGCACCCCGGTTCTAAACGTATTGGGTTAGTGCCTCCAAGGAAAGGTCAAGCTTCGCAGCGGTTGCTGAAATATGCCGATTTCACAAGACGTATACGACCTCATATTTTGGAGGCATCACAATTGCCTGATCCTATACCGGGAACCTCCCTTCATAAACCCGACGCCTGGAAGTGACCTGCAATACGGTTGTTGCCAAGTTCTCTTTCATCGCGCGGTTTTCAGGTTGCTGCACTTGTTATACTTTGGCTCAATGAGTCACCACGTCAGGGAGACCCGCCACAGTGAATGAGTGGCTATCCAAACTGCTGAAAACTCCAGTGTTCTGGCGCGCCGTTTTCATGGGCGCGATGACACTGTGGGCCCTGACCATCACGCTGTTCGCAGTAGGCTTCTCCGCTTATCCGGTCGGATGGTTGTTGCTGTTGGTGGTGGCGGCATGGGCATGGTACGCCGGACGCAGAATTAACTGACCTCAGCGCGCTTCGCGCCGCAAGGCCCATTCCCGAACTTGGTGTCCCAGACGCTTCGCGCGCAATTCGTAATGCGTTTCGGGTCGCTTTGGCAGTTCTGCCAGTTGCGTCCAGTCTGAATTGTCGGCCAACAACGAGTCAATATGTTCAGCGTAGTCGTTCCAGTCGGTGGCCAGATGCAGGATGCCGTCAGTGCTCACCACTCGCGCGCATTCACGCAGAAAGGGTTCTTGCAGCAAGCGTCGTTTCCAGTGCCGCTTCTTCGGCCAGGGATCCGGGAACAGGATGCGCAGCTGCTCAATACAACCGGACGCAAATCGAGGCAGCAAGGCCGCGGCATCGCCGCGAATAACCCGCAGATTCTCAAGTTTCAAGTGCTGGATCTGGTGCAAAACGCGCGCCAGAGAAGGTTGATAGACTTCGATTCCGATGAAGATATGCCGAGGACAGATTCGTGCTTCCTCCAGAAGGATTTCGGCGTGGCCGAAGCCGATCTCCAGAACCATTTTGCCCGGCCTTTGAAAGGGTAAAGCCGGGTTAAATCCGTCTTCCGCAACCACGAACTGGTATTTTTCCAGCAATCGTTCGTAGTTCGCCTGCTTTTTGTCGGGCAGACGACGTGCACGATGCACGAAAGAGCGAATAGTGCGTGGGGCGGGCGCATTGTAGTTAAAGTTCATTCAAGCATATCTTCAAGTGGGCTTGATGCGTGCGCGATCTCATGTCGCGGCATGCGCCCAGCGCGCCAAGCCAGACGTCCGGCTTCCACGGCCAGACGCATGGCGTGCGCCATGCGCACCGGCTCCTTCGCCGCAGCAATAGCGGTGTTCATCAGTACGCCGTCGCAGCCCAACTCCATGGCAATGGCCGCATCTGAGGCGGTGCCGACGCCAGCATCAACCAAAATGGGTGTTGTGGCCTGTTCCAGAATGATGCGCAGGTTGTCAGGGTTGCGGATGCCGCGCCCGGAACCGATTGGCGCGGCCAGCGGCATGACAGCGATACAGCCGGCTTCCGCCAGTTGTCGCGCGATGACCGGATCGTCATTGGTGTAAGCCATCACCTCGAAGCCTTCCGCGACCAGCACTTCCGCAGCGCTCAAGGTCTGCGCGACATCGGGATACAGCAGCCGCTCATCGCCCAGCACTTCAAGCTTGACCAGCGTATGGTCGTCCAGCAATTCCCGGGCCAGACGGCAGACGCGCAAGGCATCTTCGGCGCTGTAGCAGCCGGCGGTGTTCGGCAATATGGTGTATTCCTGCGGAGGAATCACATCCAGCAGATTGGGCGCATCGGGGTCTTGGCCGATGTTGGTGCGGCGCAAGGCGACCGTCACGATTTCAGCGCCGGAGGCTTCAATCGCTTCGCGCGTCTGCTCCAGATCCCGATACTTGCCGGTGCCGACCAGCAATCGTGAGCGATAGTCGCGCCCGGCGAGGCGTAAGACGTCGTCAGTCATGTTCAGCCGCCACCGATGGCGCGCACCACTTCTACGCGATCGCCATCCTGCAACTGATGTTCCGACCAGCGCGAGCGCGGGATGACGCGGCGGTTGACTTCCACCGCCAGACGTCCTTGCAGTTTCAGGCAGTCGACCATCTGCGGAATCGTCGCGGCATCAGGCAACGTCTGGAGTTGGCCGTTGACGGTCAGTTGCATGGGTCTTCAGCTCAACTGCTCCATGAGTTTCTCGACGCTAAAGGTGCCGTACACCATCTTCAGATTGCCGCCTTCGACCACGATGTAATCGCACCCGCGCACGACCACGGGCTTGCCGGTCGCGGCCATCTCTCCCAACGGTCCTTGATGTGTGCCGAACAGCAACCACGGCACCGCGATCTGTCCAATGCTGGTGGGGGACTGGGAGATCAATTCCAGTTTGAGATCGGGGAAGGCACCAAACAGACCCTCCGCATACTCACCAATGGCCGCACCTGTCAGCGGGCCGCCGGTGACCGGATCTTCGTAACTGCCGTCCTCGGCGTAGACGTCCATAACCGCCTGAGGGTCATGCGCATCCCAAGCGTCGAAATAGGCTCGGATAACTTCTTCAGGGTTCATGCTGTGACCTCACGTTGCGATGTTTAATGCTTGGTCAAGATCGGCAATGATGTCATTGATATCTTCAATGCCGACAGATAACCGGATGACTTCTGGGCCTGCGCCAGCGGCGATTTTTTGCTCATCGCTGAGCTGTCGATGTGTGGTGGAGGCAGGATGCACGATAAGCGAGCGAGTATCGCCAATGTTGGCGAGGTGCGAGAACAAGGCCACATTTTCCACCACTTTGACGCCGGCCTCATAACCGCCGTCGACGCCGAACGTGAATACTGCGCCGGCTCCCTCAGGGCAGTAGCGCTGCGCCCGCTCATAGTAGGGGTCTTGCGGCAAGCCAGCGTAGGATACCCAGGCGACCTTCTCGTGCTGCTGCAGCCATTCGGCGGTGGCTTGCGCGTTGGCGCAATGCTGACGCACACGCAAGGGTAGCGTTTCCAGCCCCGTCATGGTGAGCGCCGCGTTCATGGGCGACATGGTAGGACCAAGATCGCGCAGGCTCACGGCAATGGAGTAGAAGGTATAGGCGAGTGGGCCGAACTTGTCGGTGAAAGAGTCGCCGTGGTAGGCCGGGTTGGGGTCGGTCAGATGCGGGAATTTACCGCTGGCGTCCCAATCGAACGTCCCGGAGTCAATCACCACGCCACCGACGGCATTGCCGTGCCCGGACAGAAACTTGGTGGTGGAGTGCACCACCAGATCAGCACCATGCTCAATCGGCCGGCACAGCACCGGGGTCGCTAGCGTGTTGTCGATAATCAGCGGAATATCGTGGTCGTGCGCAATATCTGCCAGCGCTTGAATGTCGCACATAATGCCGCCAGGATTGGCCAGACTTTCGCTGAAAATCGCACGGGTGCGCTCATTGCACGCATCCCGCACCGCATCCAGATCATCCGGGTCCACAAAGCGCACGGTCCAGCCGAAGCGCGCGAAGGCATGGCCGAATTGGGTGATGGAGCCGCCGTACAGTTTGTTGGAGGCGACGAACTCATCGCCGGTGCGCATCAAACCGAACAGAGTCAGCATTTGCGCGGCATGGCCGGAGGCGGAGCAGACCGCGCCGACACCGCCTTCCAGATCCGCCAGTCGGCTTTGCAGGGTATGGACGGTGGGATTGGTGAGGCGCGAGTAGATAAACCCGGTCTCATCAAGATTAAACAGATTGGCGGCGTGTTCGACGTCGCGAAACACAAACGCTACCGACTGATGAATCGGCGGTATGCGCGCCCCCGTAGTCGGATCCGGCTCGGTGCCGGCGTGAATGGCGCGGGTGCTGAGTCTTTGGGCTTTGGATTCGCTCACGGGGGTGTCCTTATTATGTATATTCGCTTTGGAAGCGATTTTTGTTATCGACGTAATGCGCTGCCGAATACCGCAGGTATTCCAGTTCTGCATCGTTAAGTTCACGGAGTTTGCGGGCCGGACTGCCGACCCACAGGCAGCCGCCGTCGAGGGTTTTCCCGGGCGGCACCAGACAACCGGCACCGATGATGGTGTCCGCGCTGATGACCGAGCCGTCCAGCACAATCGCGCCCATGCCGATCAGGCAGCGGTCGCCGATCTCGCAGGCATGAATGACGGCGCTATGACCGACCGTGACCTCATCGCCAATGGTGGTGCCGAAACCGCCGGGGGTATAGTCGCAGTCGTGGGTGACATGCACCACGCTGCCGTCCTGAATATTGGTGCGCGCACCGATGCGGATCAAATGCACGTCGCCGCGAATGACCGTCATTGGCCAGACCGAACTGTCTTCACCGAGGTGCACATCGCCGAGTACCAGTGCCTGATCGTCAACGTAGGCGGAGTCGGCGATGACGGGTGTATGCCCTTCAAACGTACGAACAGCCATGGTGTTAGTGCAGGGCGATCGAGGCGGGTGGTGTTACGCGGCGTTTTGGCCGTAATGTTCTTGCACGTAGTCGTCGAGCATCTGGCGGAAATCCTCGGCGATAGTGTCGCCGCGCAAGGTGCGCACGCGTTCGCCGTCAACATACACTGGGGCACCCGGATTCTCGCGCGAGCCTGGCAGGCTGATGCCAATGTTGGCGTGTCGGCTTTCGCCCGGTCCGTTGACCACGCAGCCCATCACCGCGACAGTCATATTGGCGACGCCCGGATACTGCTTGCGCCACTGCGGCATGTCGTCGGCAATGGCCTGTTCAATATCCCGCGCCAGTCGGCGGAAGAAATCGCTGCTGGTACGCCCACAGCCCGGACAAGCCGTGACAGAAGGCGTGAAATGCCGCAGATTCAAGCTTTGCAGCAGATCACACAGCACCCGGACTTCATCGGCGCGATCGCCTCCGGGCAGTGGTGTGAGCGAGGCGCGCAGCGTGTCGCCGACGCCCTGTTGCAACAGCAAAGTTAAGGCGCTGGTGGTGGCCACGATCGCACGTCGGCCCATGCCGGCTTCAGTCAGGCCCAGATGCAGGGGATAGTCGCATAATCTGGCCAGTTCCAGATAGGTGTTGACCAAAGGCTCGATGCGGCTGAGTTTGACCGACAGGATGATGGCGTCATGCGGCAGTCCGATCTGCTCCGCCATTTCCGCGCTGCGTAAGGCGGATTGCACCATCGCCTCTTGCTGGACCTGCATTGAATCGAGCGGGTTCTCGCGCTTGGCGTTCTCATCCATCAGTTCGGCCAGAAGCACCGGGTCAAGACTGCCCCAGTTGACGCCGATGCGCACGGGTTTCTCGTGCTCGCAGGCCAGTTCAATGAACTGGGTGAAGTGCGGGTCGCGCGCCTTGCCGCGCCCGACATTGCCCGGATTGACGCGGAACTTGTCCAGCGCCTTCGCGCATTCAGGATATTTGGACAGCAACTCGTGGCCGTTGAAATGAAAGTCCCCAATTAGCGGCACCGTGATGTCTTCGGCGTGCAGTTGATCGCGAATTTCAGGCACCGCTTGCGCCGCGTCATGGTCGTTGACCGTGATGCGCACTAACTCCGAGCCGGCGCGGGCCAAATCCTTGACCTGTTTGACGGTGCGTTCCACGTCCGCAGTGGGCGTGTCGGTCATGGATTGTACAACGATCGGCGCGTTGCCGCCGACCGTGACTTCGCCAATGCGTACAGGGATGCTTTGGCGGCGAGAGTGCAACATGGAATCAGTTTCGTCCATGGTCGGTGTATGCTAAACGAGTGGAGCGATTGCAATAGCAAACTATTATGCCTGTTTCTGATTTGGGGTGTGGAATTTTTATCACCGGAACCGACACTGGCGTGGGCAAAACCTGGGTCGCCGTGCAACTGATTCAGGCGCTGCGTCGCCGTGGATGGGCAGTGCGCCCGATCAAGCCCGTGGAGTCCGGCTGCGCCGAAGCGCATACGCTGTCGGATGCGGAGCGCTTGCGCGCCGCGGCCGATTTGAACACCATGGAGACCATCACTCGCTACAGCCTCGATGCGGCGCTGGCCCCGGCACTGGCGGCGCAGCGCGAGGGCATATCGTTCTCACTGCGCGAGCTGGTCGAATTTTGTCATCAAGACGGGGTGCGAATTGTGGAAGGCGCGGGAGGCTGGCGGGTGCCGTTGGCGGCCGATGGCGAGGTGCAGGATCTGGCCGCCGCGCTT
Organism: uncultured candidatus Poriferisulfidus sp.; assembly: GCA_965199755.1. Lineage (GTDB taxonomy): Bacteria > Pseudomonadota > Gammaproteobacteria > Poriferisulfidales > Poriferisulfidaceae > Poriferisulfidus. Next base: position 390,983 of record CBDASZ010000001.1, read on the forward strand.
GGCTTACCTGTTCTGGTGGTGGCGGAGGATCGACTGGGCGCGACCAATCAGGTGCTGCTGACTTGCGACGCCATCGCACAGACGCCCAACTGTCATTTGGGCGGGGTGTTGCTGAATGCGCAAGCCGTGGAATTTGAAGATGTAGGAAACGCAGAAATGTTAACCGAGAGGTTGGGCGCGGTGCCGCTGTGGCGTACGTGCCATGAGTGCTGGCTTGATGAGGTTCACGAGGAGGCGTTGCTGGGCGCTTACGGACTATTGGAGGAGGGCGCTGATGCCCGAATTGCCGGAGGTTGAAACGACCCGGCGCGGAATCGCGCCGCATCTGGAAGGCCAGACTATTGACTGCATGCGCATTCGCCAGCGGCGACTGCGCTGGCCGATTTCTCGGGCGTTGCCGGAGGTGGTGTCCGGGTGTTCGATCCGCGCGGTGAAACGGCGCGGCAAGTATCTGCTGATTGACGCCGAGGCCGGGCATCTGATCTGGCATCTGGGCATGTCCGGCTCGTTTCGCGTGCTGCAGGAGCCGCCGGATCCGGGAGTACACGATCATGTGGATGTACATTTGCGCGGCGGGGCTACCTTGCGGTTTCGAGATCCGCGCCGTTTCGGCTCCCTGCACTGGACCACGCGCGATCCGTTGTGCCATCGCCTGCTGGTTGATCTCGGACCGGAACCCCTGGATGAGAAATTTGATGGGGCGTGGCTGTATGCGCGTTCGCGCGGGCGCAAGGGGGCGGTGAAGAATTTTCTGATGGATGCGGCCACCGTGGTCGGAGTGGGCAACATCTATGCCAGCGAGGCCCTGTATTTGGCCGGGATCTCACCGCAGCGCGCTGCTGGCAGAGTCGGACTGGCGCGTTATCAGCGTCTGGCGGAGTCCGTGCGCACCGTGCTTGAGAAAGCCATCAAGGCGGGCGGCACCAGTTTGCGGGATTTCACCGTGGTGACGGGTGAACCAGGATACTTTGCACAGGAACTGCAAGTGTACGGGCGTGACAAGCAGCCGTGCAAACATTGCGACGCACCAATCGTGTGCCGTGTCATCGGCCAGCGTTCTTCGTTTTATTGTCCGCGCTGTCAGCGCTGAAGCGCGCCGGTGCGGGCCGTGCCGACACCACGGGGATCAGAGGCCGCGCCAAGCTGTCCGTCGGCTTCCCGAATGACCACCTGCATGTTGCTCCAGGCACCCCCCGTCTCCACCGTATGGCCGAGCGCATTCAGAGGCGTGGGATCTGAAAGCGCGCCGTCTTCCGCATAGATCACATCCGGCACTGCCTGAAAGTGCAGGCGAGGGGCCGAGACCATGGTTTCGGCATCCGCGCCACTGATAAAGCGCAGGATTCCGCCGAGCACCGTGGTGGTAATGCGGCTGCCGCCCGGAGAGCCAAGCAGCGCCAGGCGCCCGTCAGCGGTGACTGCGCTTGGCGCCATTGAGGACAGCATGCGTTTTCCCGGCGCGATGGCATTGGCCTCGCTGCCGATCAGGCCGTAAAGATTGAGCGCGCCCGGCTTGGCGGAGAAATCGTCCATCTCATTGTTTAGCACCACGCCGGTGCCCGGTGCCACGAAAGAAGAGCCGAACAGGCCGTTGATGGACAAAGTGGCGCTGACCCAGTTGCCGTGCGCGTCCAGAATGCTGAAGTGCGTGGTATGTCCGTCTTTGGGGGCTTCGGTCGGTACGCTTAATGCGTGGCTGGCGCGTTCCGGGTCAAAGTTCTGCATCAACTCCGCGGCATACTCTGGGCTGGTCAGACGGTCGATGGGGACGTCGTGATGATCGGCATCGCCAAGCGTGTGCGCGCGGCTGAGATACACCCGTCGCAGGATCTCAATCAGCCGATGCGTGTCCGCCATGCTGTTCGGTTGCGCGCCCCAGTCCGTATCCAGCAGATGAAAGACCTGTGTCAGCATGATGCCGCTTGCAGAAGGCAGCGGTGCGCTGATAATGTGTGCGTCGCGCCAGTTAATCTCGATCGGTTTGCGCTCCACCACGCGATAGTCTTTGAGATCCTCAAGCGACCAGATGCCGCCCGCGGCACGTACGCCGTCAACCAGAGACTCGGCCAATGCGCCGCTATAGAAAGATCGCGCGCCGTGTTGCGCGAGGTGCTCCAGTGTGTCGGCCAGATCAGTTTGCATCAGTGTGTCGGCCGCCAGAAACACGTGTGAGGCCGGGTAACGCTCCAGTATCTCACGCTGGCGTTCCACAAATTCCGCCATTCGCGCGTCGACCGGGACGCCGTCACGCGCCTGCTGTAGTGCGCCGCTCAGCGACTGCGCCAGTGGCAGTGCCGCGTAGTGCTCGGCCAGGTGCGCCCACGCTGCGGCGATACCCGGAATGCCGGCCGCCAGCGGGCCATTGAGAGCGGCATCCCGATTCACAGCGCCTTCGGCATCCAGATACATATCCCGATGCGCGGCACCGGGGGCACGTTCACGGGCGTCCAGAAAAATTGTGTGATTGCGTTCGGCATCGTGCAGCAGAAAGAATCCGCCGCCGCCGAGCCCGGAGGAGTAAGGCTCGACCACGCTGAGTGAGGCGCTGACCGCGATGGCCGCGTCAAAGGCGTTGCCGCCAGCTTCCAGAACCTGTGCTCCGGCTTCGGTGGCTAACGGATGTGCGGTGGCCAGTGCGTACTCTTCGGAGGCTGCCTGCGCGGTGCCGAGCAGGGCCAGAGACAGCGCGAGGATGCGACAGGGCATCAGTCGCGGTGGAACTTGTCGGTCAGCATCTGGTGGATGGCCTCCGGCACAAAATGTCCGACGTCGCCGCCCAAAAGTGCGACTTCCTTGACCAGCGACGAGGACACGAAGGCGTATTCCTTCGCTGGCGTGAGGAACAGGGACTCCAGATCCGGTGCCAGTTGGCGATTCATGCTGGCCAGTTGAAACTCGTATTCAAAGTCGGAGACGGCGCGCAGTCCGCGAATGATCGCTTGCGCCCCCTGATCGCGCGCGAAATCCACCAGCAATCCGTCAAACGCGCTGACGGTCACCGCCTCGCCCAGATCCTCCAGTGCCAGATGCGCCATACGCAGCCGTTCGTCAACATTAAACGTGGTCTCCTTGCCGGTGTCAGCGGCGATCGCCACAATCAGGCGATCGAACAAACTCAAGGCCCGCCGCGCCAGGTCTACATGGCCGAATGTGATAGGGTCGAAGGTTCCCGGATAAATGGCGCAGCGGGGCATGAGGACTTGGCGGCGGTGATGTCGGGATTTTAACACCGCGCGGCAGTGTCAGGCCGCCGTGTCGAAGGTTTTATCCCACAGGCTGCGCAGTCGCGCCCGTGCATCCTGCATTTCCTCATCCGCCACCACCAGCGGGTGTTCCTGCAGGCTCAATTCGTGCAGGCGGTCGCGATACAGGAAGTAGCAGTCGCGCATAAACACCGCGGTTTCCGTATCCAGCAGCGCGGCCGCCTCCAGTTGCTCCAGAATCTGCACGGTCGCGGTCACGTCAAGGATTTTCGGGTGTTCGGCGGCGTGCATCAAGGTCTCGAACTGCACCAGAAATTCCAGATCCGTGATGCCTCCGGGATCCGACTTGAGATTGAAGTATCCGGCCTTGGACGGGGCCGCATCGTACATTTTCTGGCGCATTCCGGTGAATTCCTGCTGCATCTCGCCGCGGTCACGGGGCACACGCAAAATCTGCGTGCGAATGGCCGTGCAGGCTTGCTGTATCGAGGGTTCACCGGCCACCGGGCGGGCCCGCACCAGCGCCTGATGCTCCCAGGTCCAGGCTTTCTCACGCAGGTATTTTTCGTAGTACTGCAGGCTGCACACAGTGAGGCCGTACTTGCCGGCGGGCCGCAGTTGCGGGTCCACTTCGTAGAGCACGCCGTCCGCGGTCAGGGTCTCCATGATATGAATGAAACGCTGCGTGACCCGTGTGAAGAAATACTCATTGTCGACCGGCTTGTCGCCGTCGGTGCGTTGCTCCTCACCGTGGCTGTCATGGACAAACACCAGATCAAGGTCGGAGGTGTAGCCGAGTTCCAGACCGCCGAACTTGCCGTAGGCCAGTACCGCGCCATACGCCTCATGCGGCTCGCCGTCGTGTCTGTAGCATGGCCGGCCATGTCGGGCGATCTGTTCGCGTGTGGCCATCTCCCATGCGCAGCGTGTCACCGCCTCGGCAATCCAGGTCAACTCATCGCTGACATCGGAAATCGGTCGCACCCCCATGACATCGCAAACCGCGACGCGAAACATCTGCGCTTGGCGAAAGCGCCGCAGCACCTGCATCTCCAGTTCCAGATCCCCCTCAGTGTGGCGCATGGCGTAATCGAGTATCTGCTGCGCGGCGTGCTCATCAGGCTCGGCGAACAGCGCCTCCGCGTCCAGCAACTCGTCAACCAGATCCGGCGAGCGCAGCAGTTGCGTCAGCAACAGGGAACTGTTGCTGATGATGCGCGTCAGCAACTCCAGTATCTTGAGGTTTTCCAGCAACATGGACAGATGACTGGGCTGATGCAGCAGCGTCTCAAGCAGTCGAAACAGGCGCGCGGCGGTGCTGTCGGGATCCTCCTGCGTACACGCCGCGTCAATCATATGAGGAATCAGGGCGAGAGTGAGGCGCTGCGTATCGTCGCTTTGCATGCGCCACAAGGCGTGGCTGAAAATGCCCCGCAGATGCTGCGCCGGCTGCTGTGGATTGCGCAGGCCCAGTTCGCGCAGGGCGTCACTCAGATCAACTTTCTCATCAGGCTGTGCCTCAATCGCGCGCAGCTGATGCTCCAGTGCCGCTTCCGCGGCGCGCGGTTGCGGGCTGTCTTGCGGCACGTGCATCAGTCGGGTGTATTCCTCATGCAGATACTCGCGGTGCGTGTTGAGGGCACCGACAAAGTCTTCCCAACTCTCGAAGCCCATCGCGAAGCGCAGACGCTCGCGGTGCAGTTCCTCTTCCGGCAGCAGATGTACCTGCTGGTCTTCCATCATCTGCACGGCATTTTCCACGCGGCGCAGAAACCGGTAGGCACCGCGCAACGGGTCGGCGTCTTCCGTAGGAATCTTGTGCGCGCGCTCCAGAGCATCCAGCGCCTCATGCCAGCAACTCAACCGCAACTCCTCCTCGCGCCCGCCGAAAACCAACTGACTGGCCTGCACGATGAACTCTGCTTCCCGGATCCCGCCGGGACCATGCTTGAGGTCATCTTCGATGTTTTCGTGCTGGCTGTGCTGCGCGTGTTGCTCCATTTTGGTTTTCATCTCGCGCAATTCGTCCATCACGCGAAAATCCAGAAACTTGCGATAAATAAACGGCTGCAGCAGTGCCGTGAGTTCTTTCCCTTCAGGTGTGGGCGGGCCCAGCACCCGCGCCTTGAGCATGGCGTAGCGTTCCCATTCGCGACCATGGTGCTGGTAGTAGTTCTTTACTGAGGAGAACGGCAGCGCCAGTGCGCCGGAGGAGCCGAACGGCCGCAGCCGCATATCGACCCGAAACACAAAACCTTCAGCCGTGACATCATCCAGCGCCCGAATCAGACGCTGGCCCAGCAGAATGAAATACTCCTGGGCTTTTTCCCGATCAGAGGCCGGGTCGGGATAGCTGAAGATCAGATCAATGTCGGATGAGAAATTCAATTCGGCACCGCCGAGCTTCCCCATTCCCTGAATCTGCATGGGCACCGGCTCTCCGGCAGCGTCAAGCGGGGGATCTTTACGCATATGGTCGCGGTGCCAGTCGCGGGCGGCGAGCACGGCGGTATCCGCGAAGGCGGTCAGGTCGCGCAAGGTCTCCATCACGGATGCCTGTCCGTTGAGATCATGATGTGCGATGCGCATCATCTCGCGCGCCCGCGCGCGGCGCAGTTGCCGTGCGAAGTCGTTGGCGTCCTCGCAATCGTTCAGTTCCTGCGCTGGAAATCGGGCTTCAGGATCCTCCAGATACGAGGCTGTCAGGTCGGGATGGGTGCGCGCCAGCATGGCGCAAAACGGACTGACTGCGTACAGGCGCAGCAGCGCCTCGCGGTGTTCGTCAAACAGCGGTGAGGCCTGGGCCTCCTTGAGCGTGGTGAGCGCATCTTCCGCCTCGTCACGCAGCGCGTCAGGGAGGGCGAGGGCGGGAGGATTCATGCGCGGGACGTTGCTTATCGGTTACAGTATGTGTCTTGCCAAATTATATTGATAGGAGGGTTTTCTATGGCAATGCGACACTTTCAAGGCGCACGCGGACAAGATATCGCTTCCTTGGGGCTTGAGGACATCAAGGCTTATCTCTCGGATGTGGCCATGTCCAACAGCGAACAGGCACCGATCACAGCCGGGTTCTTTCGAATGGAGGCTGGCGCGCCTCTCGAATACACCTACAGTTACGACGAATGCAAGTTGATGCTGGAGGGAGAGATGACCTTGACTGATAAAGACGGCGCGACCGTTACGCTGCAGCCCGGAGATGTGGTGTTCTTTGACGTCGGCACGACGATCACGTTTTCTTCGGCGTCATCCGGCACTGCCTTTTATGTCGGACAGCGCAAGGAAGGAGTGCTGTAAGACCTCAGTTCTCGAGCGGGCCGCTCGTGTAGTCGGTGAGTTCAAGGCGAACTTTCTCCGAGCTTTCTTCCATACGCAGGGTCTTGACCATCCAGAAGTCCCGCTGCGGGTCATGCCAGGTATAGATGCGCGTGTCGCGGGCATCGCCGCGACGGCGTTCGACCTTCCAGACGCTGCGCGCCTCACCGTCGACTTCCAGCGTGTCCGGTTCCGGCGGACGGTATCGGTAGACTTGCAGTTTGCCTTGTGACAGCACGCTGTAGTTTGGCGCGATGTTGGGCAGATCGCGCAACAGGAGCATGGCCATGGAGACCGGATCCTGTATGCCCTCGGACAGTGCGCGCGTGACCTGCTCGGTGTGGGTGGTCACCACGACCTTGCCATGCGCCCAATCGTAAACATATTTGTAGGATTTTTCACGCCCGGTGTCGTGATAGAAGTACTCCAGCGGACGCAGGTCTTCCTTGTCGACCGTGCCGCGCTCAATGATGACCCCTTGGCCGAACACCCTCGCAAGCAGGCCCGGAGTGGCCTTGGCTTCGTAATAAATTCGCGCTGTCTCACGTGACACGGTGACAGTGACGGTGCCCGCCGGCGCGCCCCGGTAGTACAGATCGTAATCGGCCTGTATGTGCGCTTCGAGCGCGGATGCGCCACTGCTGAGCGCGAGCAGAAACAGGCTAATCCAGCGCATGAATCACCGGTTCATCGAGAGGTTTGCCGTGCAGCCAGACGGTGTTTTCAGACAACAGCAATTCGCCGCGGCAAAACCAGTCCACAACAAGGGGATAAACCTGATGCTCCCGCTCCAGCACCCGCGCTGCCAGACTGTTTTCGTCATCTTCCGGCAGCACCGGCACCCGCGCCTGAATAATTCGCGGCCCGCTGTCGAGTTGCTCGGTGGCGAAATGCACCGTGCAGCCATGTTCGGCGTCGCCGGCCTCAAGCGCACGCTGGTGGGGGTGCAAGCCCTGATGACGAGGCAGCAGCGACGGGTGAATGTTGAGGATCAGCCCCGCGTAAGGCGCGGTCACCGTGTCGGACAGGATGTGCATGTAGCCCGCCATGCAGACTAGTGCGATGTCCCATGTTTGCAGAATTTCCAGAATCTGCTCGTCGCGCGTTTTCGCCTTCGCGCACACATAGGTCTCCACACCGGCGTCGCGCGCGTAATCCAGCGCCGCGGCCTGCGCTGAGGAACTGATCACGCAGCGGACGTAGCCGTCGATGCGGCCGTCGCGCTCAGCCTCCATCAGCGCGCGCATATTGCTGCCGCGCCCGGACACCAGAATGGCAATGGGCAGGCTCACGGCGCATCCTGATAGCGGAGGCGTTCTGCACCATCCTGCGCGATGACGCGACCGATGATCCGGGCACCGATGGCGGTCGCTTCGACCTGCGCGATGATATGCTCGGCGTCTGTCTCACGCGCCAGCAGCACCATGCCGATGCCGCAGTTGTACACTTGACGCATTTCCTCCTCAGTGACCTTCCCCTGAGTCTGAATCCAGTTGAAAATTTCCGGGCGCTCCCAACTGTCCATGTCAATCTCGCCACCCAGCCCGTCGGGCAAGACGCGCGGCACATTGTCTGTCAGTCCACCGCCGGTGATATGCGCCATGCCGAGCAACTTCCCGGCCTCCAGCAGCGCGCGCACGTGAGGTTCATAAATCCGCGTCGGCGTAAGCAGCGTGTTGAGGCGCGCCTCATCCACCGCCTCAGAATCGCGGTCGAGAATGGCGTTGATCAACGAGAAGCCGTTGGCGTGCACACCGCTGGAGTCCAGACCAATCAGATAGTCTCCTTCGGCAATATCCGCGGCGGGCAGCAGGCGCGCGCGTTCCGCGATGCCGACACAAAAACCCGCCAGATCGTAATCACCCTCGGCATACAGTCCCGGCATTTCGGCGGTCTCGCCGCCGAGCAGGGCGCAGCCGGCCTCAGTGCAGCCCTGCGCGATGCCGCGTACCACGGCTTCGGCCTCGTCCACGTTTAGACGGCTGCAGGCGTAGTAGTCCAGAAACAGCAGTGCACGCGCCCCCTGAGTCAGGATGTCATTCGCGCACATCGCGACCAGATCCACGCCGATGGTGTCGCAACGATCAAGCCGGCGCGTCAGGCGCAATTTGGTGCCAACGCCGTCGGTGCCGCACACCAGTACTGGTTCCTGATAGCCTGTGGGAAGTTGGTACAGTCCGCCGAAGCCGCCGAGTCCGCTCAGCACCTGGGCGTTACAGGTACGCCGCGCCAGCGCGCTGATGCGTTGTACCAGTTGTTCTCCGGCGTCAATGTCAACACCGGCTTCGCGATAGCGCGACTCAGAGGAGGGGGGCTGGGGCATGAGGGGCGCGACAGTCAGGCTCATTATAAAATGTGCCGGCTTCCCAAGTATTCATGGTTGCGCAAATCCCGAATTTGTTAAGTGCGCTGCGGCTGCTGCTGGTGCCGTGGTTCGCCATGCTGTTGCTGGAGCGGCAGTTTGATTTGGCGCTGTTGCTGTTTGCGCTGATGGGGATCTCTGATGGTCTGGACGGTTATCTGGCGCGCCGGTTCAATGCGATCAGCCAGTTCGGCGCGCGGATCGACCCGCTGGCCGACAAGGTGCTGTTGATCGCCTCCTTCGTGATTCTGGGCCATATCAATTTACTGGAGGCTTGGCTGGTGCTGTTGGTGGTCGGTCGCGATGTGCTCATCGTGGGCGGTGCGCTGGCGGGACACTTGTTCTTTCCGGCTCGCGAGTTGACGGTGCTCAAAATCGGCAAGCTCAACACCTTCGCGCAGATCGTATTGGTGCTGCTGGTGCTGCTTGGTCAATTGTGGCCGCTGCCGATGCTCTGGCTGGAGGGAATGATCTGGGGAGTGGTGGTGACCACGGTGGCGAGCGCGCTGTGGTACGGACAAGCGTGGATTCGGGTGTTGCGGCACCATGCCGAGGCGCGGCCGTGAGCCAACTGAGCCTGTTTCGGCCCAATCCCCGGCACACGTTTGACAGTTTCTACAGCCCTACAGGGTCACCGGCGTCTTCGGTACTGACCGCATCAGAAGAACGCGCCTGCCAACTCTGGGTGCACGGCCCGTCAGGCTGCGGCAAAACCCACCTGCTGCAAGCCGTGTGCCAGCGCGCTGAACAACACGGCCATGCGGCCGCCTACGTGCCACTGTCGCAGTTGCGCGAACTGGGTCCGTCAGCGTTGCAAGGTCTGGAGCAGTGCCAGTGGATCTGTCTGGACGAGGTCACCGAAGTGTTGTGTGATGCGGTCTGGGAACAGGCGTTGTTCGCGCTGTTCAATCAGGCGCACGATCATGGCACCCGACTGTTGTTTGCGGCGCAGGTGCCGCCGTTGCAGACGCAATCGGCGCTACCGGATCTGGCATCAAGACTGCGCGGCATGCTGACCGTGGCGCTGGGCTTGCTCGATGATGAGCAGCAGATTGCCGCGCTGCAGTTGCGGGCGCGGCAGCAGGGCTATGAATTATCCGCCGAGGTGGTGCGTTATCTGCAGCGCCACCGCACGCGCGGGATGGCTGAGCTGAGCGTGTTGTGGGATTGTCTGGAGGCGCAGGCGACCGCCGCGCAACGCCGGATCACCATTCCGCTGGTGCGGAAGTTTTTCGAGCAGGATGCGCAGCCGGAAGGCTGAAGGCTTACAAGGATAGCGAGACGGCCAGATACCAGTATTGCCCCAGCACATCATAGGAACAAGGGGAAGGTATTGCCGTTGCCTCCGTTGAAAGGTTCGGCGACGCTCGCCGGCCATGGGCGGCTCCTTGTCGAGGAAGTTGTTGACACCGAGGCGGATTTTTGATTCGTCGCTGATAGCCAGCGCCAGGTCCAGATAGTTGCGCTCATTCAACTGCACCACGCTGCGCGCCCCCCAAGTGTTGATGTGTGTCCGGTTGAATAGTCAGAGTAGCGGTAGGAGAGGCCCATCGACCATTCCTGCAAATTTCACCCAAAAGTTTCTCCTTAAATTCCCAGATCAGGACTTTCGCCTTCAGTTCAGAAACCGGTTGATCCACTCGACATCTTCGGTGCCGAGCTGACCGGAGGCGTGGCGCAGGTGCAGCGTGTCCATCAGATAGTCGTATCGAGCCTGCAGCAGGTCGCGTTCGGCGGCATACAGGCGACTGGCGGCGTCCACCACATCCACCGTATCGCGGGTGCCGGCATCCAGTCCGGCCTGATTGGCCTGCAGGTTGGTTTGCGCCGAGTCCCAGGCCCGTTCAAACGCGCGAATGCGCGCCACACCCAGCGTCACGCTGCGGTAGGCGGTACGCGCCAGTTGCTCCGTCTCGCGCCGTGAGTTCAGCAGTTCGGCGGCGGCCGCTTCGCGATCAAACGCCGCCTGTTCGGTGCGATAGTAGGTCTCACCGCCGCGAAACAAAGGCACTTCCAGACGCAATTCAATTTGTTCGGAGTTGAGGCGGCTCCCGCGCCCGTTGGAGACCAGACCACCGGTGTCTTTAGTGTCAGTCCAGTTGGCGTCCAGTTTCAGGCTTGGCCAATGCTTGGAGCGTTCGTAATCCACCGAATGCTCCGCCATTTCAAATTCGCGGCGATGAATCAGATGCTCCAGATTGTGTTCCAGCGCCGTAGTCGCCCACTGATCAATGTCGGCGGGCTCCGGCAGCACCGGACTCAGATCCTCTGACAACGCGGCTAGCAGACGGTGCGGGTGTCCGGTGATGACGGCGAGGGCGGCCAGACGATCTTCCCGCAGATTGTCCGCTTCGATTTCCCGCGCCACCGCCAGATCGTAGGAGGCTTGCGTTTGCTTGACTTCGACAATGTCGGCCAGACCCACCTCAAAGCGTACTTCAGCCTGTTTCAGTTGCAATGCAATGGCGGCCTTTTCCTGCGCGGAAGAGCGCTTCAGATCCTGCGCTGCCAGAATGTCGAAATATGCCTGCGCCAGACGAATGATCAGACGCTGGCGAACTGCTTCGCGCTGCGCCAGCGCACGCGCTTCGTTGGTACCGGCGCTTTCCAGTGCGACCCACAACTCATGTAGGTAGAGGTTCTGGGAGATTTTGAGCAGATTCACCTTGCTGGTGTAGCGATCCTGATTCTGCAGCCGGACCAGATTGGATTCGCCGAACAGATGCTGCCGCGTCTCGGCCAGGTTGTATTCATAGGTGATGCTTGGCATCAGGTCAGCGCGGGTGATGCCGGTTCTCATGCGGGCACTTTGATAGCGGGCTTCCGCGGCCTGCAGGTCGGGATTGTTTTTGTGCGCAAGCAGATAGACGTGCAGCAGATCCTCGTGCTTCTGCGCCGCCCCTCGCTCTGGCATGGACGGAGCGTCCGCAAGCAGTGGGACGCTGCAGGCGGCGAGGCCAAGAAAAACAACAAGACGCGGGATTGGGGGCATGGTTTGCGGGTGGTGATGCGTGCCTTTCAGGTACGATTCCCCGAAAATGGTGATAACATTATTTTATGCCTTTGGGAATGTGACAAAATTCAATTCAGATGCGCAGTCTCTGATCCCGCATGAAAGTCTATTTCGAGAAACTGGATGAGCACCTGGAAGGGGCGCTGGCCCCCATCTATGTGGTGAGCGGAGACGAGCCGATCCAGATCCGTGATGCGTGCAAGAAAATTCGCCAGCGCGCCATGCGAGAAGGCTTTGATCGCCGCGAACTCCGGGTTCTGGAGCGCGGCTTTGACTGGGATGCTTTATTGACCTTGTGCGGGCCGTCGCTGTTTGGAGAACAGCCCATGTTGGACTTGCGTCTGCTGAGCGGCAAACTCGACGCCCCCGCCAAAACGCAGTTGAAGGAGTGGTGCGCGATGCCCCCGTCGGGCAGCCTGCTAGTGCTGCAGATGCCGCGTCTTGACAATCGTGCGCTAAATGAGGCTTGGGCCAGCGCGGTGGACAAGGTGGGCGTGATCGTGCGCATCATGCCGCTGGATGAACGCGACACGCGGCGCTGGCTGAGCCGCATATTGAGTGATCGGCAATTGCAGTTGGGTGAGGCGGAACTGGCGTATTTTCTGGAGCATGTGGAGGGCAATCTTCTGGCAGCCGAGCAGGAAGCGGACAAGTTGCACATTCTGGCCGGCCCCGGTGTCGTGCCGATGGCGCGCCTGGAGGAATTACTGGGTCGGGATGCGCGCTATGCTGGCTCCGACTTGGCTTTGGCCATGTTGCAGGGACGCACGCGGCGCATTGTGGAGGTGGCGCGCAACCTGCGCGATGAAGGCGTCGAGCCAATGGCTGTGCATGGGATGTTGTTGCGCGAGTTGCGCCAGTTGCTGAATCTGAAACGTGAGCCGAAAGCGGTGGAGCGGGTGTTTCCGTTTTCCCGCCGGGATGTATTGCGCCGGGTTATGGAGAGCCATAGCGAATCCCAGTTGCGTAATGTTCTGTATCGGTTTGTGCGCATGGAACGGATCTTGAAAGGTAACAGTTGGGAGGTGCCCTGGGAGGCATTGCAGAATGCCTGTCTGGCGTTTTCCGGCAAGGATCGCCTGACTCCCAAAGGAGGTTTTGCGCTGCGCGCACCGCGTTAGGCATAGGGCGGAGAAAGTATAATTTGTGCTGAATCCCCTCGCACACGGGGATCTTCCTGAAGTGCACGCACTTTGAGGGATCACCGCAGGTCGCACAGTTATGAATACGGAATCTCTGGACAGCCGGATGGAATCGCTTGCGCGCGATGCGCGCGCGGCATCTCGGCAGTTGGCCGCGTCGGATGCGGCCGCACGCAACCGGGTTTTGACCGGCGCGGCGGCGTTGCTGCGCGAACGCGCCGCGGGGGTGCTTGAGGCCAATGCCGAAGATGTGACTGAAGCGAGGCAAAGCCGCAATGATGCCTTCGTGGACCGTCTGGCGCTGAATGAGGCGCGTGTCGAAGCGCTAGCGGTGGAACTTGAACATATTGCGGTGCTGCCGGATCTGCTGGGACAGGTGAGTGACATGCACACCCGGCCCAACGGTCTGAAAATTGGCCGCATGCGTGTCCCGATCGGCGTGATCGCGATGATTTATGAAGCGCGCCCCGGAGTGACCATCGAGGCTGGAGGCTTGTGCATGAAATCCGGCAATGCCGTGATCTTGCGCGGCGGCTCCGAGTCGGTGCGCTCCAACACAGTGCTGCTGTCCTGTCTGCAGGATGCGCTGGCACAGGCCGGTCTGCCAACCACGGGCGCGCAGTTGATACCGGTGGTGGATCGCGAGGCCATCGACGCGTTGCTGAAAATGGATCGCTGGATTGATCTGATCATTCCGCGCGGCGGCACCGAGTTGATCGAACGGGTGCGCGCACACACGCATATTCCGATCCTGAAGCATCTGCACGGCGTCTGCCACGTCTACATTGATGATGCCGCGGACACCGAGCAGGCCATCAATATTGCGGTCAACGCCAAGACGCAGCGCTACGGTGTCTGCAATGCCATGGAGACGCTGCTGGTTGCGCGCTCGCGCGCCGAGGAATTACTGCCGCAACTCGGTGCCATTTATGCCGAGCATCAGGTGGAATTGCGCGGCTGCCCGGAGACCTGCCGGATTCTGCCGCAGGCACGCGCCGCGGCTGAGGAGGACTGGATGGAAGAGTATCTCTCACCGGTGTTGGCGGTGCGCGTGGTGGCGGATCTGGACGAGGCGCTTGATCATGTGGCGCATTACGGTTCGCAGCATACCGACACCATCGTCACACAAAATGAGGTGGCGGCGCAGCGCTTTGTGCGCGAGGTGGATTCCAGTTCGGTGATGGTCAATGCCTCAACCCGCTTCGCGGACGGTTTTGAATATGGTCTCGGCTCGGAAATTGGTATCAGCACCGACAAGTTGCACGCCCGCGGCCCGGTCGGTTTGGAAGGCCTCACCAGTCAGAAATTCGTGGTCTATGGCGACGGTCAAGTCCGCACCTGAATGCTTATAATGCCGGCGCACCGGAGCGCGCCATGCTGGAAGACATTTCCCTCCCTGAACAATTGCAGGATCTGAGTCGTCGTCTTGAGGCGCTCAGGGGGTATCTTTGACTGCGAGAGCAAGCGCGAGCGCTTGAGCGACATCCGCCAACAATTGGAACAGCCGGATGCGTGGCAGGACCCGCAGCGTGCGCGCGAACTCAATCAGGAGCGAGCCCAACTGGAGTCTGTGGTGCTAACCTTGGACGAACTCGGCGTGTCGTTGCAAGACGCTGGCGAATTACTGGAGCTGGCGCTTGAGGAAGACGATCAGGCGATCACTGATGAATTGGCGCGGGAGCTGCACGACTATGCCCGACAGGTCTCCACGCTTGAGTTTCGGCGCATGTTTTCAGGACGCTTCGATGCCGGCGATGCGTTTTTGGACATTCAGGCCGGTTCCGGCGGCACTGAGGCGCAGGACTGGGCCGAGATGCTGTTGCGCATGTATTTACGCTGGGGCGAGAAGCGCGGCTACAAGACTGAGTTGATGGCGGCCTCCGCCGGTGAAGTGGCCGGCATCAAAAGCGCCACGATTCGTTATTCCGGTGACTATTGCTACGGCTGGCTGCGCACCGAGACCGGAGTGCATCGGCTGGTGCGCAAGTCCCCCTTCGATTCCGGCAATCGCCGGCACACGTCGTTCGCCTCGGTGGTGGTGTCACCGGCGGTCACCGATGAGATTGAGATCGAGATCGATCCTTCCGAAGTTCGGGTGGATGTCTATCGCGCCTCAGGAGCCGGTGGGCAGCATGTAAACAAGACCGAATCGGCGGTGCGCCTGACGCATTTGCCAAGCGGAGTGGTCACGCAGTGTCAGAACAGCCGCTCGCAGCACAAGAACAAGGAGATGGCCATGCGCCAGTTGCGTGCCAAGTTGTACCAACTGGAAGAGCAGAAGCGCCGGGAGGAAGAGCAGCGCGCGGCCGGCGAGAAGGCCGACATCGGCTGGGGCAGTCAGATTCGTTCGTATGTGCTTGACCAGTCCCGCATCAAGGATCTGCGCACCCGCGTTGAAGTCAATGCGCCGCAGGCGGTGCTGGACGGGGACCTGGATGCGTTTTTGGAAGCCAGCCTGAAGGAAGGGCTGTAGCGATGGCGGCAAAGAGTGGCGAAGAGCGCCTGCTGGCGCAGCGCGAGGCCAAACTGCAGGAGTTGCGTGATTCGGGCTGGGCCTACCCGAATGACTTTCGCCCCAGCGATACCGCAGCGGCCTTGCAGGGTCTGTACGCCGAGTTCTCGGCGGAAGAATTGAAGGAGGCTGACGTGGCTGTGGCTCTGGGCGGCCGCATGATGAGCAGGCGGGTGATGGGCAAGACCACCTTCGCGCACTTGCAAGATGGCAGCGGCCAGATTCAATTGATGCTCAGTCGGGAGCGGCTCGGCGATAAGGCGTACACCGCGTTCAAGAGTTACGACATTGGTGACATTCTGGCGGTTCGCGGCACCTTGGTGAAGACCCGGACCGGTGAGTTGTCGGTCGCGGCGGAAGAACTGCGCGTCCTCAGCAAGTCACTGCGTCCGCTGCCGGAGAAGTTCCATGGCCTGACCGACATTGAGCAACGCTATCGACAGCGCCACCTGGACCTGATCATGAATGAGACCGCGCGCGAGATGTTTCTGCGACGCGGGCAGTTGCTCAGCGGCATGCGGCGTTATCTGCAGGAAGCGGGGTTTCTGGAAGTGGAGACGCCGATGATGCACCCGATCGCCGGCGGCGCGGCGGCGCGTCCGTTCGTCACGCATCACAATGTGCTGCATCAGGATCTGTACCTTCGGGTGGCACCGGAGTTGTATCTGAAGCGTCTGGTGGTGGGTGGCTTTGACCGGGTGTTCGAGATCAATCGCAGTTTCCGCAACGAGGGGGTATCCTCCCGCCACAACCCGGAATTTACCATGCTGGAGTTGTATCAGGCATATGCCGGCTATGAGGATCTGATGAATCTGACGGAGGATCTGATGCGGCAACTGGCGCAAGAGATCACGGGGGAGAGCGTCACCACCTATCAGGGCGATGACTATGATCTGAGCCAGCCGTTTACGCGCATGACCATGTCCGAGGCGGTTCTGGCGCAGCACTCCGGGTTGCAAGAAGACGATCTCGCCAATCGCGAATTGTTGGCGGGCCTGTGTCGGGATTGCGGTGTGGAGGTCGAGTCAAGTCGCGGTGTGGGAGGGCTGATTTTTGATCTGTTCGAGGCCTCGGTGGAGGAGACGCTCAAGCAGCCTACATTTGTCACGCAGTATCCTCTGGAAGTCTCACCGCTGGCGCGGCGCTGTGACGACAACCCGGAGTTCGTCGACCGCTTTGAGCTGTTTGTGGCCGGGCGGGAGTTGGCGAACGGCTTCTCGGAGTTAAATGACCCGCAAGATCAGGCGGAGCGCTTCCGCGCCCAGGCCGCCAAGCGCGATGCTGGCGACCCGGAGGCGATGCACTATGACGCCGACTACATTCAGGCACTGGAATACGGGATGCCGCCTACTGCCGGCATTGGCATCGGCATTGATCGGTTGGTGATGTTCTTCTGTAATGCCGCGTCGAT
The DNA here is from genome assembly GCA_965199755.1 of uncultured candidatus Poriferisulfidus sp. Taxonomy (GTDB): domain Bacteria; phylum Pseudomonadota; class Gammaproteobacteria; order Poriferisulfidales; family Poriferisulfidaceae; genus Poriferisulfidus. The sequence continues at coordinate 407,941 of CBDASZ010000001.1, forward strand.
ACGCGACGTGTTGCTGTTTCCGCACATGCGCCCGAAATCAGACGCGGCCTAAACTATTTCCAAAAATCCAATCAAGGCCAGACCGGCCGCGACCGCGCTCAGGATATAGAGCAAAATGGCAATCTGCCGGGCGTGGTGGAACAGGATATAGCCGCCGATCAGAAACAGGATCGACGCATACAGGATCAGCATGAGGCGGGACATAAGACGTTATTCCTCTGTCGGTTCGATTAGTGCGTACGGTAGGGGAAGCGGCGTGAGCGCGGTACCGTCCGCACTATGCGCGTGCAGTTCGCGCTCGGCATCGGCGATGCGCAGGCAGGCGAGGGCCTGACTGCCTCCATTGGTGTCGGACCAGGTCGAGACGATGTGCCCGCAAGGGCGCGAGTCACCGGCCGGCCAGACTTCCGCTCCAGCTTCCAGATCCGCCGCGTCGCTGCTGAAGCGATAGACGCGATGCTTGATGCGCCCTCGGTAGTGCATGCGGGCGACCACTTCCTGTCCGGGATAGCAGCCTTTGGAGAAGCTGATGGCGTCAAGCAGGTCCAGGTTGATGTGTTGTGGCACGAACTGCTCGCAACTCGCGCCGCGCAAAAACGAAAGCCCGTCTTCAATGTCCCATCGCTGCCAGTTCAACTCGGTGTCGCGCGGCACGAAGTTGGGGTCTTTTGCGGGCGGACAGAGCTTGGAATGGATCAGGTCCCGTTGCGACGGGTCGATGAGGTGTATCGGGACCGGGTTGGCTTTGGTGTTTTGCAAGGTGACCCAGCGCTGCTGGGTTCCCGGCCACCGCAGTATCGTGCATTCCAGCGCGCGTATCAAAGGCAGAGGCTGTTCGTACTGAATGCTGCTCAGCAGGGGGGGCTCTCCGTATTGCCCGAAAAACACCCAGTCATTCGTGACATCCTGCACCTCCACGTCGGCCTGCAAGCGAAACATTAAAAGGCGTTTGGTGACGCGCTCACACACTTCCGTCGGCAACAGCATCCGGTAGTGGTCAGCGGTTTCCCGCCAGATCAGAAAGCAGGCGATGGTCTGGCCCTTCGGCAAGCAATACGCCGAGAACTGCGCCTGATCGTCCGGCAAAGACTCCAGATCGTTGGTGAATTGCCCGTGCAGAAACGTACCGGCGTCCGCGCCTTGGATCTCAAGCAGATTCCAGCCACACAGACGCAACAGGACGGGATCGGAATAGGCTGGCATAATGCGCTTGAGAGTAAGCGGATTTCGTCATTGTACCCGCGCCTGAATGGGGGTGGCGAATGACGCGCCCAAAATTACCGAACACCACCATAGAAAACACCGATGAGCGAAGACAAGACTTCTGAGGCGTCCGTACAGGACGCGCCTTCTTTTGAGCAATCCTTGAGCGAATTGGAAGAACTGGTGACTCGTCTTGAATGTGGCGAGGTGTCGCTGGAGGAGTCCTTGCGCGATTTCGAGCGCGGCACCGAACTGGCGTGCGCTTTGCGTGAACGTCTGGACGCTGCGCAGCAGCGGGTTGAGAAGGTGATGCAAAAAGAGGGCGGAAAGATCCAGACGCAGCCGGTCGATCTGGATGACGAAGATGACGTGACCATCTAGGGGTCGCGCTAGCGCCCCAGAATCACCTCCAGCACTAGTTTGGTGCCGAGAAAGCCCAGAATCAGCAGTACCATCGCTGTCAGCGTCATGCCGGCGGCCAGTTTGCCACGCCAGCCGAGACGCCACCGCCCCCACAGCAACGCGACCAGAGTCAGCCACGCCAGCGATGAGAACACAGTCTTGTGCAACAGGCCGGGCGCGAACAAGTCGGTGAGTGCGGCACCGCCGATGGCGAGGCCGACCGACAGCAGGATCAAGCCGATGGCGATCAATTCCATGAGCATGGAATCCATGCGATTTAGAGCCGGCAGTACGGCGCTGGCGCTGGGGTTGAGGTGGCGGGGCCCTAGATAGTGTTCCTTAAGCAGCAGCATCAGCGCCTGAGCGCCGGCCAGCATCAGCGCGCCGTAGGCGAGCAGTGAGATCAGAATGTGCGCCAGAAGATCCCAGGAAGCGGAGATCGGACGGCTGGCGGCGGCCGGCTCAATCCAGATCGCGGCCAGTGCGCAGGGCAGTGTGACCAGCCCCAGGTGCATGGAGGGCCGCACCGTGGCCCACAGCAGCACCAGCGTGTTGATGAGCCACGCTGTCAATGTCATCGCATTGAAGAAACTGAACGCGAAGGTCCCTTCCATCCACGCCGGCGCGAACAGGGTCCAGGCATGCACCGCGCAGCCAAGCAGCCAGATCGCCGTGGTGATGCGGCGATAGGCCAGGCCGGCCAGAATGCCGACAAATGCGCCGAGGTACAGCGCAAACGCGGCGAGATGCAGAAAAGACACGAATCACTTGATTGGGTGAGTGCCTATATTCTATATACTTACACTTCACCCAAGACTTTGTCCCAGGAACGTTGATGATTCGCGCGAGAAATATGCAGGAATACCGCGAGATGGTACGTCAGGCCTTGCAGGAAGTGCAGGAATTGGAGCAAACCGCGGAGTTCGATGGCCTGATTGAGGTGGCGGAGTGGGCTGTGCCCCTGCGCGCCAGTCTGGAGGCTCTGGCCGCGTCTATGGACGCCGGTGAGTACGCATTCGACGCGAGTCCGCTGGATTTTATGCCGCTGGTGGAAGCGCATGACATGGACGTGCTGCCGTTTCGGCATTTGCTGCAATGTCTGAACTGGACGCATACAGAAGGTCTGGATGAGACCGAGCTCAAGGAGGCTCACGCATGAAACTGGAAACTCTGGCGGTACACGGCGGCTACAGCCCGGAGCCGACCACGCACGCGGTCGCGGTGCCGATCTATCAGACCACGTCCTATGCGTTTGATGACACCCAGCACGGCGCGGATCTGTTTGACCTCAAGGTCGAGGGCAACATCTACACGCGCATCATGAATCCCACCACAGCGGTGCTGGAGGGACGGGTGACGGCGATGGAAGGCGGCGTCGGCGCGCTCGGTCTGTCGTCCGGCATGGCGGCGATCACCAGCGCCATTTTCACCATCGCCGGCAGTGGCGACAACATTGTGTCGACGCATACGCTGTACGGTGGCACCTACAATCTGTTCGCGCACGCCCTGCCGCACCTGGGCATTGACGTGCGTTTCGTGGACGCGGATGACGCGGACGAGATCGCGGCAAACATTGATGCGCGCACCCGCGCGGTGTTTTGTGAGACGATCGGCAATCCCAAGGGCAATATCGCCGACTTGTCGATGTTGTCAGATTTGGCGCACGCGCATGGGGTGCCGCTGATCGTGGATAACACGGTTCCGTCGCCGGCACTGTGTCGCCCGATTGAATACGGGGCCGATGTGGTGATTCATTCGTTGACCAAGTACATGGGCGGTCATGGCACTTCGGTGGGCGGCATCGTCGTGGACTCCGGCAAGTTTCCCTGGAAGGAGCACGCGGATCGTTTCGCGGTGCTGTGCGAGCCGGACCCGTCATATCATGGCATCTCCTACACTGATCTGGGAGAGGCGGCGTACATCACACGGGTGCGGATCATTCCCCTGCGCAACATGGGTTCGGCACTGTCGCCGTTCAATAGTTTTCTGATCCTGCAGGGTTTGGAGACGCTGCCGCTGCGCATGCGTCGCCATTGCGACAACGCCATGGCGGTCGCGCAGTTTTTGCAAGAACACGAGCAGGTTGACTGGGTGACCTACGCGGGTCTGCCCGACCACCCCCACCACGATCGGGTCAAGCATTATCTGGGAGGAGATGCGTCGTCGGTGCTTAGTTTCGGCATCAAAGGCGGCGCGGATACCGGCGCCCGATTTATCGATGCGCTGAACTTAATCGTCAGACTGGTGAACATCGGTGACGCCAAGTCTCTGGCATGCCACCCGGCATCGACCACGCACCGTCAGCTAAGCCCGGAAGATCTGGAGAAAGCGGGCGTGTCCCAGGACATGGTGCGCCTGTCGATCGGCATCGAGCATATTGACGACATTTGTGAGGATGTTGCGCAGGCGTTGCACGCCGCGCGCGGGTGACGCAAGCGTATTTCAGCGAGGGTGGCGGATCGGGTTAATGCTCGGCCAGAGCGGCTGCACCGGCTTCTCTGCCAACAGTCGGTAGACGGCCGCATACTCCAGCACCGTTCGAACGTACTTGCGAGTTTCATGATACGGGATGGTGTCGATCCAGATATCCGCTTCCATACGCTCTTTGGGCAGCCATCGCTGCACCGCGGCCGGTCCTGCGTTATACGCCGCAAGCGCCATGGCTGGGTTGCCACCGAATTTTTCAAGCATGCGCCTGAAGTAGTGTGTGCCGAGACGGATGTTCAGAGTTGGATCGCGCAAGGATCGGGTGTTGGGTCGCTTCAGGCCTAGCTGGCGGGCAACCTGCCGTGCGGTTCCGGGCATTAGTTGCATGACGCCGACGGCCCCGGCAGATGAGCGCGTATCGGCGGCGAAGTTGCTTTCACGACGCGCCAGCGCAAAAGTGAGCGCCACATCGACTTCATTGCGCCCGGCATAATCAACAAACACATCGGCGTAGCGCTGCGGGAAACGGCGCGTCAGATCATCAAAGGCGCGGGCCTTGCCGAAGGCGCGAATAACACCTTCCGCCCAGCCCCAGTCATGCGCCAGTACCGCGGCATGCGACAGGGTAATGGCGTCGGCGTAGTGAAGCAAATCATCCCATTCCTCCCGCGCATTGTGAATGTCGCCGTGGTACAGGAATTCACGTGCTCGCGCGACCGTTGGAGAAAAGGCCACGGCGCGGAGTTTCTCTTCACTGACGGGATAGGGATGGTGGTTGAAGGCGTACGGTTGCTGTAGCCGCTCAGCCGCCAGAAACCCATAAAAACTGCGCTGTTTCGCCACATCCTGATAATGCTTCTGACTTTCTTCAAGACGGCCTGTCTGTTCCAGTGCGCGGGCGCGCCAGTACGCGCCCATCTGTTGCATGGTCGCCGTATTCGGCAGTGCGGTTGCCGCCCGCAGAATGCGGTGCCAGTTGCTGTTGCGCAAAGTGAGCCGCAGTCGCACCTCATGCCATTGCGCATCGCGCTGCGCTGCCGGGATGGCATCCAGCAGGGTATAAGCTTCCGTCAAGCCATCACTGGCGGCAGAAACAGCAACGTGGTAGCGCAGTGTGTCGATCTGTTTCGCATGCAGCACCCCGGCTTCAATAAAGCGCTCCAGACGCGCCTGAGCACGCAAGGGATGTCCGCGCGCCAGGAGTTTGATCCCGTGTTCGATCAGATCTGTGGCGTAGGCGTGACCTGACACAAGACGCTTGTCCCTGAGGTACTTGTTGGGATTGCGGTGGACCTGAATCCAGAGATCAACCCAGCGCCGACTGTCGGCCGGCAAAAAGCGCTTGAGATAGCGCGCCAGACGGGTATTCCCCACCTGCAGCACCAGTTTGGTGCGTTGCCAGACCAGTTCTTCGTTGAGACCGTTGTTGCGAAACCAGTCAAGCAGCGGATCGCAGATCTTTGGCCGGGATTTGCCATGCAGCCAGATTGAATTCAACAGCGGGCGCAAGCTGTCGTCGAATTTGCCGATCCGAATATGCGCGCGGACATACAGGCATTGCAAGGAGACGTCATCGCGCGGGAAATAGGAGTCGATCAGAGTCTGGTAGCGCTTGCGGCGAAACAGCGACGGCAACCAAGCCCGGTGTAGGCGCAGTCCCAGATGTGTGTTGCGGTACGTCACAATGAAATTGGCAATGGCCGACTCGTTCTTGCGCGTCATGCGCGCGATCAAGTAACGGTACTCCAGATAAGGCTTCAGGGGATAGTCGCCGAGTTTGGGAAGAAGTTCGCGATAGCGCGTGACTTGTCGTTTGCGCAAAGCCTTGCGCGCGGCGCTGTAAACATCGTGTTGTGCGTTCAGTTGGGCCTGCGCGGCGGCTTCGGTTTCAGGTGAGGCCAAGGCTTGCGGTGCTGCGGGGTTAGCCCAGGTTTGGGAGGCAAGCAGGCACAGTAAAACCCCGCAAGCCAGCGTATACTGACGGCGAGAGTTACGGGTTTGGGGGAGTGTGGCGATGGACTTGACGTGGGTCACAGAGTTACCACACTATCGTTACGGCTTGACGCTGTTTGCTGCGCTAGCTATTCTTCCCGCGTTGGTCAGCGGCAATATGTTGGTTCACGAACTGGACCAGTGGAGACGTCGGCGTACGCTTGACATCCGTGCATTGGCCATGAATGCGGCTATTCTAGCAGTAAGTCTGGCGTTAATAGCAGGTGCGATTTTAGAATGGCGTTGAGTTACGTTTGCTGAGTATGATGTCAGGCACCTACTTGTTATACTAACCTAAAATTAGGTTGGAATGATGGCATGGTATGGCAGGTTTTCGGCACTGCGAATTTTGGTGTTCGAACCAATTCGTGGTGGTCTGGCCATCCCTAAGTCTTTAGCCGCATGCCATGCTTGTATTCTTGTTCCAGAGACTTCTTGCGAGCAGTACAATCGGTTTTTGGAAAGGGCCATGATCGTAGGACATCCAGATGCGCCTGAGGTAGGGTTCTTCTCACCACTCATACGGAGCAAATGATATGGCGGTCATGTGGCCTAGGAAACTACCGCATGATGTTAAATGCAACCCGCTTCGGAGCACGGAGTGTGAGGTGTTCCAGCAGCTGGAAACCTCGCTAGATGATTCCTACGTAGTATTTTATTCACGACCATGGCTTGGTTTGAAATCGAATGGAGAAGAAATTGATGGTGAGTGTGATTTTGTAGTGGCACATTCCGAGTTGGGAATACTGATACTTGAAGTGAAAGGTGGTGCGGTGGGGTATGACCCACACAAGGATCAATGGACAAGTCGTGACCGTTGGGGCGTGACACATAAAATCAAAAACCCAGCCCAGCAAGCTGTAGGGTCAAAGCATGTGTTAATAGGGAAGATTAGGGAGTCTGCTGGTTTTAAGAACCGATACATTAAGGCGCAGCATGGGGTTGTTATGCCTCATTCTACAACTCCAGATGGTGATCTAGGGCCAAATATGCCGCTCAGTATATGCTGTTTCTGTGAGAGGTTCCGTGATGATTTCCAAGGTTGGATTCTAGGGCGATTTGGAAATACTAAATTGGATAGGGAGCATCATAAAGGACGTACTGGGTGGTTGGGGAAAGACAACCTTCAGGTATTGAGAAACAAAGGCCTAAAAGGTTCTACAGCCGAGGGGTTTGGGCAAGACGGTTTGGAGGTGTTGGTAAACATTTTGGCGAAACCTTTTCAGTTGCGCATCCCGCTTGGTGTCGTACTATCCCAAGATGATGCAGTCTTAAGGACGTTAACTCAGCAGCAGTTTCATATTCTGCGTGCGATAGAAGAGGTGCGGCGAGCCGCAGTTAGTGGTGGGGCAGGTACCGGAAAGACAGTGCTGGCAGTGGAAGAGGCTTTGCGCCATGCAGAGAATGGCAATCGTACTTTGTTTCTATGTTACAACCGTGGCCTAGCTCAAGAGATACAACGTGCCTTGAAAGACAACCTGCTGATAGAGGTGATGACTTTTCATGTAATGTGCCGAGAGTTGCTTAAACGTGCAGGTTTATTGGAGCAGGTTGATATGAAGACGAAAGAAGCTTATCAGGAAATTATGCCTAGACTTGCGATACAGGCGCTGGAGTGTTTGGCAGATTTTAGATATGATGCAATCATTGTAGATGAGGGACAAGACTTCCATCCCCTGTGGTGGAAAACCCTAGAGACAGCGCTCGCCCCCAATGGTGCAGGGCGGTTCCGCGTTTTCTATGACAACAATCAGCGTATATATTCAGGTGCCAGTAACCTTCCCAAGAATATTGATTTGATCCCTATCCGTCTTAGTCTGAACCTGCGTAACACGAAGCGCATACATGAACTTGTGCGCCAGCATTACACAGGCCACGAAATTGACCCTATTGGGCCAGAGGGTGTAGAGGTTAAGTGGATCGAAGCGAGCTCATTTGTCGAACAGGAGAAGAAAATTTTGGAGCATGTGATTCTTTTGGTTAAAGACGGGATTAAACTTGGTGATATTGCAGTTCTTGTCGAAACCGAAGTAACAGCCAAGGGTATCGCGCCAAATGGTCGTTTTGGGAAATTCTGTACGGCACGTTGTGACGAACTAGCGGAAGATCGAATCGTAATTGACAGCATTAAGCGTTTTAAGGGTCTTGACCGCTCGGTTGTGATTCTTGCTGCGACACCTAGTGCAGTGCGCAGTAAAGAATTATCCTATGTTGCGCTTTCACGTGCACGTACTTGTCTGATAATTGTTGGTGGAGAAGAGGAGTTAAACAAACTGAGAACGGGTTCATAGCAAGCCTTTCAGGAGAGATTCTGCTGTATAAATTCCTAATGTGTTGAAGAATGACGCAATGTCATATTAATTCCCCATTTTTAGTTAATGTATAATGCCTGAATGCAGGTTTTACACCCCCAAACGGACTTCTCCGACTTGCGGAAACGAACAGGGCTTTCTTACGAAGATCTGTCTGAACAGGTCGGTTTTTCTGTTCGCACACTCTATCGCTGGGAGCGAGGTGAGACGAAACCGCGCAAGGCAGCCATCCGAATTCTGGAAGGTATTGTGAGGGACACTCGCCCCGACACGAGAGAGGAGCACACCTTCAGTTTTATTGACCTGTTTGCCGGGATCGGAGGAATGCGCCGAGCATTTGAACCGCTGGGCGGAAAATGTGTGTTCACATCAGAGTGGAATACATACGCACAGCAAACGTATCAGGCCAATTACCACTGTGACCATGAGATTGCGGGGGACATCACAAAAATATCGGCAGGCGACATTCCGGGCCATGATTTGCTTTTGGCCGGATTTCCATGCCAGCCATTTTCGATCGCTGGCGTCTCAAAGAAAAACGCACTAAAGCAGCCGCATGGGTTTCGGTGTGAGGCGCAGGGCACATTGTTTTTTGATGTTGCCAGAATCATTGAAGCCCATCAGCCTAGAGCGTTTCTTCTTGAGAATGTGAAGAACCTCGTGAGCCACAATAAAGGCAGAACGTTTGAGTTGATTCATCGAACCCTGGTTGAAGAACTCGGCTACCAGATTCACTGGAAGGTTTTGGATGCGCGCTCATGGGTGCCTCAGCACCGGGAGCGAATTTTTATTGCTGGCTTTCGCGAATCCAACGGTTTTACGTTCGATGATTTCAGGGTTCCTTCAGATCACCCGACCATGCAATCCATATTGCATCCCGAGGATGGCAGCGAGCCGGAAGAAGCCCCATGGACGCAAGGATCAGAGGCAACTGTTTCTGACAAGTACGTATTATCAGATCATCTGTGGAATTATCTTCAGAACTATGCCGCCAAGCATCGGGCTGCGGGCAACGGATTCGGGTACGGCATGGTGGGCCTAGGTGATGTCTCCCGGACCCTTTCAGCGCGTTATTACAAGGACGGATCAGAAATTCTGATTCACAGGGGTAAAAAGAATCCTCGTCGACTGACCCCCCGGGAATGCGCTCGGCTCATGGGTTTTGATGAGACAGGGGGACGGAGATTCGTTATCCCGGTGTCGGACACGCAGGCATACAGGCAGTTTGGAAATGCTGTTGTTGTCCCCTGTGTTTCGGCTGTGGCACGTCGGATGCTGCCCTGGATTGTTGCTGCAACCGCAGACAGCAGACATACGCAGACGGAGCTTCCTCTCGTTGCCTGATATCGTCGACAGCACGACCCGCAGCCGCATGATGGCGGGTATTCGTGGCAAGGATACCCGACCGGAAATAATGATACGGCGAGGTCTCCATGCGCGGGGATTCAGGTTTCGGGTGCACGACCAGAGGCTTCCGGGGAAACCGGACATGATATTTCCGGGACGCAAGGCAGTTATTTTTGTCAACGGTTGTTTTTGGCACGGGCATGATTGCCATTTGTTCAAGTGGCCGGACAGCCGTGCGGAGTTCTGGCGACAGAAAATTTCCAGAACCCGCGTCAGGGATGCAGAAGTACGCAACGCCTTGAATGCTGATGGCTGGAGAGTTCTTGAGGTCTGGGAATGTGCCATGAGAGGGAAGACCCGGCGTCCGTTTGATGAGGTACTGGGCTTGGCTGATGCGTGGCTACAGTCAGGATCCTGCCGTAGTGAGATCGCTGGGGTATAGAACGTGAGCATGGATCAATTAATATTGTGGTTCGACGACTGTTCTAGCGCCGGTTGTCTGTGGTATGTGAAGCGGCTCTCTGGGAACGATACGCTCGCCAATGGGACGCATCAGGCGGGACCATACATCCCCAAGAACTTCCTTTTTGAAGTGTTCCCTGAGATCAATCAGCGGCGTGCTAAGAATCCCGATGTGTGGGTTATGGCAGCTATAGATTCTGGTGGTGATCAGCGGAAGATACGGGTTGTTTGGTACAACCAAAAAACGCGCGATGAAACTCGGATGACAAACTTCGGAGGAAAGTCTTCAGAACTTCTGAACCCTGAAAATACTGGTGCTCTGGCGATATTTTCCTTTTGCAGAGCTGGTTCGGCTTCGACGGTTGAGTGTCGTATCTGGGTTTGTCGGGATGAGGTTGAGGAGAATTTTGTCGAGGACCGTCTTGGGCCGGTAGAGCCTGGGAATGGCTTTGCCCACACTCCGCATTTACATACAGTAGCTCCACTGTCCGATTTTTCAGTACGCCGTCACCAAAGTTGCTGGCTCGAGAGGGACCAGTTTCCAGACGGATGGTTTGAGCACTTCCCGAGCGGGCAGGAAATAATCAACAAGGTTATAGAAATGCGCCCGGGCATGGACTTTGAGCCCGATCAGAGATTATTGCAGCGCAGAGAGTGTGAATATCAGTTGTTTCAGAGTTTAGAGGAGGCACGTGAACTTCCTGTAATCAAAAGTGGCTACCATCACGTAGGGCAATTCATAGATCATGCGCAGACTATTCTGCAGCGTCGAAAATCAAGAGCTGGGCGGTCGCTTGAGTTGCATGCTCGATCGATCTTTCTCGAAGAAGGTTTGAAGGAAGGTCTGAATTTTTCCTATCAGCAGGTCACAGAAGGAGCAAAGCGCCCAGATTTTCTTTTTCCTTCAATTCATGCTTACCAAGATATATCCTTTCCAGACGACAAGTTGCGTATACTTGCTGTTAAGACAACGTGCAAGGATCGTTGGCGGCAGGTATTAAACGAGGCGGATCGTATTGAGCATATTCATCTCCTTACTCTTCAGGAAGGAGTATCCGAAGGACAGTTTCGTGAAATGTCCGATAAAGGCGTTCAGCTTGTCGTTCCGAGTAAATTGCAGGCGAAATTCAAAAGATCAATCCGGCCATACCTTCAGACATTCCAGGAATTCATAGAAGAATTGAAGTCGCTAGGCACGCCATAGATCGGGGGTGCGGTTTTGCAGGTATACTGTCACATAATCTTGCAAATAAATTAATGCAAGAAACAACTGATCAAAAAATTAAATGCTGTAGCGGACGAACTGCGCGTCCCGTCATCTGCCTTGTGCTGGCGTCTGGTTGCCCTAAAAGAAATAGAGCCGTCTGTGGCAGATTCGTTGCCTGAGGCCGCTTTGCGCAACAATGGCCGCAAATCTGCGAAAGTGACACCACCTGCGTTGTTTTCCAAGCAATATGCCGAGGTTCTTGGCCAAGCCATCGAAGGAGGGTTTGTCTCTGTGCGGCGTGCAGCCAGACTGCTGCACTTCACAATCGATGACTTAATTGACTTTTTTGCGGCTCACGACGTTAAATGTGACATCAGATTATGAATGTCATAGATCAGAACCAGTTTTAGACGGACCAGATAGCTCCGCTGATGCAAGTTTGTTGACTGCCTGTGATACCACGCAAGTCGATTGCCTCATTGCGAACCCGTTGCCGCGCGAGCCAAGCGAACAGGCAGCACTCCACCCACTCAGCATCAAGTCCGTAAGTGTCTGTTGGCAGAACTGTAGCTTCCAACAAGTGAGCCAAGCGTTCCATGAGCCACAGGTTGCGCGCGTTGCCACCACAGACCAAAACCGTATCCACCTCATCGATCGCGTCCGCGATGCTGCGTGCTGTCAACTCCGCCAGTGTCGCCTGAACAACATCAGGCGCCGCCGGATGACTGCTGATTAATCCCTCCAGCCAATCCCGGCTGAAATACTCGCGTCCCGTACTTTTGGGCAGGGACTGTGAGAAATATGGATCTTCCAGCATCGCTTCCAGCAATGCTTCATTCGGAGTCGCGGAACGCGCCCACGCACCGTCGCGGTCAAAGGGCTCGCCTTGATGCAGCAGGCACCATTCGTCCATGAGCGCACCACCGGGACCGCTGTCGAATCCGGTAGATGGGTCTTCGGCTGGCAGTTGTGTGATATTGGCGATGCCACCGATATTGACGACCGCGCGGTCTTCAGAAGGAGTGTAGAACAGCACCTGATGTATGAGCGGTGCCAACGGTGCGCCTTCACCGCCTTCGGCCAGGTCCCGTCGCCGGAAATCGCTGACTACCGTCACTTTGCACTGGGTGCTGATCAGGTTGGGGTCCAGCAGCTGCAGCGTCAATCTCGGCTGGCCGCCTCCCTGATGCAGCAGGGTTTGCCCGTGGAGGCCGGCCGCGCTGATGTCGCTTGCGGGCACATCACAGGACTCAAGCAGCGCGCTAATACATTGTGCGAAACACTGACTCAGACCGTGTTCAGCTAGCGCGAATTCATGCAGGGTGCATGGGTTGCGCGAGAGGGTCAGGAGTTTTTCCCGCAGCAATTCCGGGAACGGAATTGAATAGTGCGCGAGAAGTTCGGGGAGGGAAGGCGTGAAGTCAAATAATGCGGCATCAATGGAATTCATGCTCGTGCCGCTGAGGGCACCGAGATAGAGTTCGCTCATTGTGCGTCGGCAAGATTGACGGCAGTGTTCGTCATCTGATCCAGAATCTTCAGTGCGGCTGCGTTTTCATGCAGGAACCGAAGTTTCTCGACCTCTGTCAGAGATTCGACGGCAGGCATGTTTTTGGTGATTTTATGCGGATCTCGATGCACTCCGTTCTCACGCAGTTCATAGTGCAGATGCGGGCCGGTTGACAGCCCGGACGAACCGACATAGCCGATGGTTTGTCCTTGCTTGACGTGGCTGCCGACCTTGATGCCGGAGGCGTACTTTGAGAGGTGTGCGTAGACGGTTGTGTAGCGGCTGTCATGGCGGATGAAGATTACGCGCCCGTAAGCGCCGTCGCGCGCGCGAAAAGTGACTTTGCCATCAGCGGTAGCATAGACCGGGGTGCCGGTAGGTGCGGCGTAGTCGGTTCCGCGGTGCGGGCGCACTATTTTTAGAACCGGGTGCAGCCGTCGCGGATTGAAGTGTGAGCTGATCCGTCGGTAGTTCACGGGGGAGCGCAGGAATTGCTTGCGCAGGGCCTTGCCCTCTGGTGTGTAATAGAGCGCTCTGCCGGTTTCATCGGTATGCCACAGCGCGCGGAAGCGTTCTCCGCGATTGACGAACTCCGCGGCGAGAATATCGCCGTCTCCCACACGTTTGCCTTCCACCCAGTGTTCTTCCCACAGCAGGTGGAAATGATCGCCTCGGCGCAGACCGACGCTGAAATCAATGTCCCAGGCAAACACTTTGGCGAGTTTGTCGACCACGCCGGGGTTGAGGCCGGCTTGTGCGCCGTCGACTGACAGACTGTGTGTGATGGTGCCGCTGACCTGGCGCTGACGAATGTCGACCGGCAGCACGACGCGCTCGACAGTGTAGCGTCCGTCTGCTTCGCGCGAATAATGGATTGTCTCGGTCGGACTGGTATGCACGATCAACTGCATCAGTTGCTTGCCGTCATGCCGCAGCTCCAGCACTTGGCCGAGATGCAGGCGATGTAGCGGCTTGGAGTCCGCGCCCAGACGCAGCAACTCAGGCAGTGCCGAGAACATGCTGGCCCGTTTCAGGATCAGGGACAAGGTGTCGCCGCGGCGCACGCGCACTTCGCGAGTCTCAAGTTCTTCCTCTGCCTCAGCCTGATATGTCGGCTCGGTTTGAGCTGCCGGGGGTGGCGCTTCGGAAAGGGGTGTTTCTATATTTTGGGCGGATACGAGTTCAGGGGAGGCGGCTATTTCTGTGTTGGCAGTATGTGCTGACGCGTGGCTGGGGTCGAAGTCCGGCAGCAGAACCAAAGAGCCGGCCAGCCCGGCGCAGCCGATGAGGGCGATCAGCGCGATTTTGCCGGAATGCTTCTCTGTGCGCTTCGCAGGTTGCGACGCCTCAAAGAAGAAAGAGAGTTGCGAGTCAGTCATGCGAGCACAAATGTTTCGGGTGCGCAAAAACAATAAATATATTAATTGCGGCAAATGGGGAAATAAGATAGGATTGACGCCAGATTCAGCGAGGTGTGAGAAGTTTCGCGCATGTCTGCGGTACGGGCAGCATGAGGGGGCGATTTACAAGATTTCTCGTTGTTTTCGCTAATTTTTTGGCCTGAAATTCTTTCTGTTTTATTTCTGTGCAATCCAATGCCTAATTCTAGCATAACTTCCCTGATGCAAGGGGTGCAGCAGGCGTTTAGCGAGGAGGAACTTGGCGAGCGCCTGCAACAGGATCGCCCGCTGCGCGTTAAGGTGGGCTTTGATCCGACCGCGCCGGATTTGCACCTCGGACATACCGTCCTGATGCACAAAATGCGGCAGTTTCAGGATCTGGGGCATCAGGTTATCTTTCTGGTGGGTGACTTCACCGGTCGCATCGGCGACCCGTCCGGGCGCAACTCCACGCGCCCGATTCTGAGCGCGGAAGAGCTTCAGACCAACCGCAAGACCTATCTGGAGCAAGCGTTCAAGATTCTGGATCAGGAACGCACGGAAGTACGCTCCAATGCGGAGTGGATGGATCAGATGAGCCCGGACGATTTGGTGCGTCTGGCTTCTGAGATGACGGTGGCGCGGATGCTGGAACGCGACGATTTCTCCAAGCGCTACGCGGACAATCAACCGATCGCGGTGCATGAGTTTCTGTACCCTCTGATTCAGGGCTACGACTCGGTCATGCTGGAGGCGGATGTCGAATTGGGCGGTACCGACCAGACTTTCAATCTGCTGGTCGGGCGTGAGATGCAAAAGCGCCGTGGCCAGCCGCCGCAAGTCGTTATGACCTTGCCGCTTTTGGAAGGCACCGACGGCGTGCACAAGATGTCGAAGTCCTACGACAATGCGATTGGCATTCAGGAGCCTCCTGATGAGATGTTCGGCAAGTTGATGTCGGTGTCAGACGAACTGATGTGGCGGTATTTTGAGTTGCTGAGCCTGCGTCCGAGCGAGGAGATAGAGGCGTTGCGCCAGCAAGTGGCCCAAGGCGGCAACCCTCGGGATGTGAAGATTGAACTGGCGCATGAACTGGTGCAGCGTTTTCATGGTGATGCCGCGGCCGAACAGGCGCAAGCGGATTTCGCGACACGTTTTCAGCATCAGCAGATCCCGGAGAATATCGAAGAAGTCGTACTGCATTACGACGAGGACCCCGCCGTGCCGCAGGTGTTGCTGCAATCAGGCTTGTGTCCCTCGACTTCCGAGGCGCGCCGGATGATTCAGGCGGGGGCAGTGCGGGTGAATGAAAGCAAGATCAGTGACATTAAGATGACCTTGCCACTTGATGGCACACCGATTGTGCTGCAAGTCGGACGCCGGCGTATCTGCCAGGTCTCCCTGCATCACAAGGAGTAGTTTTAGAGCGCGGGATCAATCACGAACCACCCGAACAGCACCCAGTATCGATCCAGTAGCAACAGCAGAAACAGTCCCATCAAGTAGATGATCGAATAGCTGAAGATTGGCATGGCCAGACGGTTGTCGCGCTCGCGCTGCATCTGAATGGTGTAGACCAGAAACACCGAGCCGAGTACTACCGCTCCGATTAGATACAGGATGCCAGATAAATGGATGACGAAGGGCAGCAGACTGACCGCCAGTAGCAAGGCGGTATACAGGGTGACTTGTAGCCGGGTGTAATTGTCGCCGTGCGTGACTGGCAGCATCGGGATGCCCATCTTGGCGTAGTCCTCTTTGCGATGCAGCGCCAGCGCCCAGAAATGCGGCGGTGTCCAGATGAAGATAATCAGAAACAGCACCATCGCGCCGGGCTCGATGGCACCGGTCACTGTGGTCCAGCCCAATAGCGGAGGAGTGGCCCCGGCCGCGCCGCCGATCACGATGTTCTGCGGGGTGGCGCGTTTCAGGTAGAGGGTGTAGACCATGGCGTAGCCGGTCAGCGAGCCGAACGTCAGCCATGCGGTCAGTACGTTGACGTAATGATTGAGTATGCCGAATCCGAGTGAGCCGAGCAGCAGGGCGAACAGCATGGCGCGACGCACACTGAGCACGCCGCGCGGCAGGGGGCGGCCTTGGGTGCGACTCATTTTCGCGTCGATGTGGCGGTCTGTGACTTGATTGATGGACGCTGCCGCTGCTGCCATCAGCGTGATGCCGATCGTACCGGCGAACATTTTTGCCAGATTCTGCATCAAGGGGTCGGCCATTACCATGCCGATGAGGGCGGTGAATGTCATTAGCGCGACCACGCGCGGTTTGGTGATCTCCAGATAATCGCGCCACGTCGCGCGCGCGGTGGAATCATTCACGCCTGGGATCGAAAGCGGGCCGTCAGGCGCAAGTGCGTCAGCACAGACAGCAGCAGCAGCGCGGCGACCACGTTATGCGCGGTGGCGAGCGTGAGCGGCAGTGCGAAGATGACATTGCCGACTCCCAGCGCAACTTGCAAGACCAGCAGGTGCAGCAGCGCCACGGTACATCTGCGCAGCGCCCGGATTCGGCTGCGGATGCTGGTGATGGCCAGACCGAGAAGCAGCACGGTTGTGAGCAGCGCGCCGATGCGGTGACTGACGTGAATGGCGGTGCGCGCGGGGCTGTCGAGGACACCGAATTCATAGTTAATGCCGAGTCCGCGCCACAGCACGAAAGCATCCGCAAAATTCATGCCGTCCGGCCACCACTCTCCGCGGCAGGTTGGGAAATCCACACAAGCCAGCGCGGCGTAGTTGGTGCTGGTCCAGCCACCCATGAAAATTTGCACGATGAGCATCGCCAGCGCCGCCAGACCCAGACGACGCAGGGCGCGCGGCCCGGAATCCGGCACCGACCAGCGCCGATGTCGCATCCATGCCCACCATAACAAGCTCAGGGTTGCGAAGCCGCCGAACAGGTGCGCGGTGACAATCAGAGGCTTGAGTTGCAAGGTGACAGTCCACATGCCGAGCACGGCCTGCACCCCGACCAGCAGCAGCAGGCCGCTCATCAATCTCGTCAGGCACCGGTCGCCGCGACCCGCGGCGCACATCACCGTGAGGCCGAGAATTACCAGCCCCAGCGCGCCGGCCAGATAGCGGTGCAGCATCTCGCGCCATGCGGCACTGGCATCGTATTCGCCACGTGGGTCCAGCGCCTTGGCCGCTTCAATTTCCTGTGTGGTTTCGGGCAGGGAGGCCAGATGCCCGTAGCAGCCCGGCCAGTCTGGGCAGCCCAGTCCGGCGTCCGTTAGTCGCACCCAGGCACCGAGCACGATGACCAAAATGGTCAGCGTGAGAGAGGTGGCTAACAGGCGTGTGAACATGTCCGGCCTAGCCGATGCGCGATGCGGCGAGCAGACGCTTGAGATCTTTGAGCAAGCCTCGGGAAGTGGATTCCGGGGTGTAGTGCATGAACAGATTGCCGAGTGGGTCAATCAGGTACAGCGTGTCGGGAGGGAGTTCTTTGAATTTGTCGCTCCACCTTGCGATGAGTTGTCCCGGTCGCACCGCAGGAACAAGCCCTTGCCGCCTCGCCGCAGCATGCCCCCATCGAGCCTGTTCGCCCTCCAGATACAGGGTGTCAGGAGGGGGTGTTCCGACATGGCTGTCATCGGGGCGGTTGTCCCAATCGGTCAGCGCGTCCAAGGTGGAATCAGGTAATGTCTTAAAGACAGGCGGGAGCAGCCAGTCGGCATTGATGATCATGCGCCGTGGGTCGGAGGAGGCTTGATCCTCTGAGGAGTTAATCAGTATTTGCAGCACCAGGCGGTGCGGTCCCAGTCGCTGCAGCATGGGCGCATAGTCGCGAAGGTTCTTTTTGTTGTCGAGGAACACCAGCAACTGGGTGCGGTCGCGTTTGGAGCCGAGCGATTGGCGCACCTGGCGCATCATGAACAAAGTCGCCTCGCAATCCAGATCGCAAGAGGACTTTGAGGCGCGATACAGCAAGGACCAGCGCGGCTTGCCGTCCTTCTGATCAAGCGGCAGGGTGTCGACCAGACGCGGCGGCAGGATCAGTTCGCCGTTACTGACACCGCCGAGGCCGGTGCGCAGCTGCGGGTTGTAGTAAAGAACGGTGGAGGCGACTAGCGGGCCAATAAACACCAGAATCAGCGCAATCAAATACAGTCGCGAGCGCATCAGCTTGCGTGCGTCTGGGTGTGCGTCCAGATGAAACATCAGCGTGTGCGCATCAGGTGCAGGAAGTACAGTAGCAGCAAGACCAGCACGGCACTGGCCATGGCGAACCATTGCACGGCGTATCCGGTATGCTTGGCGGCGCTCATCGGCGGGGCGGGCCAGGCGCGTACAAAGCCGTTTTGTTGGTTGTCAGCGAGGCGTACGGTGGCCGCGATCAGCGACAGTTCACCCAGACGTTCCGCCAGCCGTTCATAGTCGAGGTCCTGGATGATCTGTGGCCAGCCATGGCCTTCCATCAGGAAGTCGGCATCGGTGAACGGATTTTGCTCGGTGCGGTAGAGCAGACCCTCAATCTGAATTTCTTCTTCTCCAGGAACCGGAATGTCCGGCAGGCTCTGACGGTCGCTGTGCGCGCGTACCCAGCCGCGGTTGATGAGCACCACCTGTTCGTAGTTAGCGAGTTCAAATGGCGTGAGCACGTGGAAGCCGACCTGTTTGTTCTGAATCTGGTTGTCGAGCAGGAACTGACGCGACAGATAGCGCCCGCGCAGGCGGATATGACGGCCATGCAGTTCCTCCAGAGTGCCGTCGGGGAAGTGTGTAAGATACACCGGCGTCAGTTGTGCGCGTTTCTGTGCCTGCGCGTCCGCAGCTTCGCGTTGCTCGGCGCGCTGCAGTTGCCAGAAGCCCAGCGACATAAAAATCGCAATCAGCGCGACGGCAGCAAGCGTAATCAGCAGGGTTGGTCGCGGCGAGGACATCAGCAGCGGGGCATTAATGCGATGGGAGTTTTGATTGTTATTTTTCTGGTGGCGATTATGGCCGCCTTGTTTTCCGCACTGCTGTTCCTGGTGCGGGACCGCAGTTCCGGCAATCGCGTGGTGCGCGCCTTGACGTGGCGAGTGGGCCTGTCAATCGGGCTGTTTCTGATATTGATGCTGGCGGCGTGGCTGGGCTGGGTTGAGCCCCACGGCCTGTACCCCGCTCCGTGAGGTGACGGCTTCAGAGCCAATAGACGAACACAAACAGTCCGAGCCACACGACGTCCACAAAGTGCCAGTACCATGCCGCCGCCTCAAAGGCGAAGTGGCGTTCCGGCGTGAAATGCCCGGCGATCGAGCGAAACAGCACCACCGTAAGGATTAAGGCACCAATGGTGACGTGCAGCCCGTGGAAGCCGGTCAGCATATAGAAGGTAGAGCCGTAGATGCCGGACCCCAGCGTCAGGTTCAGATCCAGATAGCCGTGCATGTATTCGACGGCCTGCAGCGCCACGAACAGGAAGCCCAGTCCAACGGTGAGGATCAGACCTACGATCAGTTGTCCGCGATGTCCGCTGCGCAGTGCATGATGGGCCCAAGTGACGGTGCCACCGCTGGTGAGCAGGATGATGGTGTTGAGTGCGGGCAGCCCCCACGCCGACATAATCTGAAAGTCGCCGCCGATTTGCTCCGGGCCGTTCGCGGTAGACGGCCACAAGGCTTCGTAGCCACTCCACAAATAGGTGTTGGTCATCACGCCGATGCTTTCGCCCCCGAGCCAGGGCAGGGAGTATTTGCGGGCGTAGTAAAGTGCGCCGAAGAAGGCGGCGAAGAACATCACCTCGGAGAAGATGAACCAGAACATGCCCCAGCGGAATGACAGATCCACCTGCGGGTTGTAGATCTCGGCTTCCGATTCCTTGATGACGGTGCCGAACCAGCCGAACATCATCAACAGCACGGTCATCAGACCGCCGGCGAAAATCCAGAAGCCAATATTGGATTCCAGCATCATCATGGCCGCGCCGACCAAGGTGGCGCACAGGCCAATCGAGCCGACTATCGGCCAGTGGCTCGGATTGGGAATGTAGTAAAGCGTGGAGTCGGACATGGTGGCTTCAACCGGGCTGTGAGTTCGTGACATCAAAGAAGGTGTAAGACAGGGTCAGGGTATCCACTTTGGCCGGTAGCTTGGGGCTGACGCGAAACACCAAAGGCATGGCGATCTGTTCGCCGGCGGCGAGTTCCTGTCGATTGAAGCAGAAGCATTCCTGCTTGATCAGGTGTGGTGCGGCGGCTGGCGGCGCGACCGCAGGCACGGCTTGACCGGCCATGGCGCGCTCGGTGCGGTTGTACGCGTGGAATACGGTCTGATAGGTCTCGCCAGGGCGCACTTTCATCTCGAACTGGTCCGGGCGAAACTCCCACGGCATGGCGTGATTGACCGCAGTGACGAACTGCAGTGTGATTTCCCGATCCGCGGCCACGGGTGCGGTGTCGGTAAGTTCGGCTGCCTGATTCAGATTGCTGGTCGAGCCGGACAGGCCGGTCAGGTCGCATAGGGCATCGTACAGCGGCACCAGCGCGTAGCCGAAGCCGAGCATCAGGACGCAGAAGACGGCGATCTTGCCAGCGGTACGTTGATTGCTGCGATTCATCAGGCGGTTCCTACCAGAATGTAGAAGCCTACGTAGATACCGATAGCGATGGTGGCGACAATCCAGGCCGTACGCAGTGCTGATTTGCGCCTTTCGGTGCTGCTCACTTGACGATCGGAGGCGTGGTGAAACTGTGGTACGGCGGCGGTGAGGGCAGCGTCCACTCCAGACCTTCCGCGCCTTCCCAGCACTGATCCGTGGCCTTCTTGCCGCCGCGAATCGTCTGCACCACGATATACAGGAACAGCAACTGCGCGAAGCCGAACCCAAATGCGCCGACCGAGGCCAGCATGTTGTAGTCCGCGAACTGCAGCGCGTAATCCGGGACGCGCCGCGGCATGCCAGCAAGTCCGACGAAGTGCATCGGGAAGAAAGTCAGATTAACGAAAATGGTCGACAGCCAGAAATGCCACTTGCCGTGAGCCTCCGAATAATGGTGTCCGGTCCATTTCGGCAGCCAGTAATAGACCGCCGCCATGATGGCGAAGATAGAGCCTGGTACCAGCACATAATGGAAGTGCGCGACCACGAAATAGGAGTCGTGATACTGGAAGTCAGCCGGCACAATCGCCAGCATGAGACCGGAGAACCCGCCAATCGTGAACATCACGATGAAGCCGATCGCAAACAGCATCGGGGTCTCAAAAGTCATCGAGCCGCGCCACATGGTGGCCACCCAGTTGAAGACCTTGACGCCGGTGGGCACCGCGATCAGCATGGTCGCGAACATAAAGAACAATTCGCCAGCTAAAGGCATGCCAACGGTGAACATGTGATGCGCCCAGACAATGAATGACAAAAAGGCGATTGAGGCGGTGGCGTAGACCATCGAACTGTAGCCGAACAGCGGTTTGCGCGAAAAGGTCGGCAGGATGCTTGAGACCACGCCGAACGAGGGCAGGATCAGAATGTAGACCTCAGGGTGTCCGAAGAACCAGAAAATGTGCTGGAACATGACTGGGTCGCCGCCGCCGGCCGCGTTGAAGAAACTGGTGGCAAAGAACTTGTCGGTCAGCAGCATGGTGACACCGCCGGCGAGCACCGGCATCACCGCGATCAGCAAGAAGGCCGTGATCAGCCAGGTCCACACAAACAGCGGCATCTGCATCATGCCCATGGTCGGGGCGCGCATGTTGAGGATGGTCGCGATGACATTGATCGCGCCCATGATTGAGGACAGTCCCATGAAGTGAATGGCGAAAATCACAAACGGCAGCGCGTCACCGGTTTGTAGGGTCAGCGGCGGGTACAGAGTCCAGCCGCCGGCCGGGCCGCCGCCGTCCATAAACATGGTCGACAGCAACATGGTGAAGGCGAACGGCAGGATCCAGAAACTCCAGTTGTTCAGACGCGGTAGCGCCATGTCGGTGGCACCGACCATCAGCGGAATCTGCCAGTTGGCCAAGCCGGTAAAGGCCGGCATGACGACTCCGAAGATCATGACCAGCGCATGCAGCGTGGTCATTGAATTGAAGAACTGCGGATCGACGAACTGCAGGCCCGGAGAGAACAACTCGCCGCGAATCACCAGCGCCATGGCACCGCCGATAAAGAACATGATCATGGCCAGCCATAAATACAGCGTGCCAATGTCCTTGTGATTGGTGGTGGTCACCCAGCGCCACAGGCCACTGGGATGATGGTCGTCGTGATGGTCGTCGTGTGCGAGGGCCGTGTCGCTCATGGGGCGGGACTCCAGAGGTTAGGGAGTGGTGCCGGCGCTGTGCTCGGCGATCCAGGTCTGAAATTCTTCCGGTGAGACGGCGTGTACTTCAATCGGCATGAAGCCGTGGTCGCGTCCGCACAACTCGGCGCACTGGCCGCGATATACGCCCGGTGTGTCGATCTTGGTCCACATCTCATTGATGAAGCCCGGAATGGCGTCTTTCTTGAGGGCCAGATCCGGCACCCACCAGGCGTGCAGGACGTCGCTCGCCGTGATCAGCAAGCGTATCTTGGTGCCTGTCGGCACCACCAGCGGGCGGTCGACTTCCAGCAAATAGTTCGGATTTTTGGCGGCGTCGGCGTAGATTTCTTCACGCGGCGTCGCCAGATAGGAGTAGAAACTGTGTCCGTGGTCCAGATATTCGTATTGCCACAGCCACTGATAGCCGGTGATTTTGATGGTCATGTCCGGGTTTCGGGAGTCTTCCATCTTGATCAAAGTGGCGGTGGCCGGCACGGCCATCGCGATCAGAATGATGAAGGGGACTACCGTCCAGAGCACCTCAATCGTGGTGCTTTCGTGGAAACTCGCCGCCACCGCGCCGCGAGACTTGCGGTGCATCAGAATGGAATAAAACATGGCACCGAACACCACAACGCCGATCACCACGCAAATCCAGAAGATCAGCATGTGCAGGTCGTACACGATCGAACTGATTTCGGTCACGCCCACCGGCATGTTGAGTGTGTCCCAACCGGCATGGGCGACCGGCGCGAAGGCTGTGAGAAGCAACGCCAACGGGCGCAGTGACACCACCGCGCATCGGCGTGCGGCGGCGCGAATAAAAGTGAGAAGGCGGCGTGAAAACCGCTTTGTTGCAAACGTCCGTGTCATGCGCGCCACAATGTGAGAAAAACTTGCCACAGGCAAGAAAATTTACGGGACTTAATATACAACATCGCGCCTGCGTGCGCAGTCTCAGCTGCCAGCCGTGCAGTGTACAATGACTGTTCCGACAGGTGTGAAGCCTGTATGCAACCCGAACATTTATCGAACCAGGAGGATGTGTCTTGAGTTCCCAGATCGCCGCCGTTTCAGACGGCAGTTTTGAGGAAGAGGTACTGGCCTGCGACGGGCCAGTACTGGTTGATTTTTGGGCTGAATGGTGCGGCCCGTGTCGCCAGATCGGCCCGATCCTCGAAGAACTCGCACCGGTCTACGATGGTCGGCTGCGCATGCTCAAAATGGATGTGGACGACAACCGGGAGACGCCGACGAAATACGGCATTCGCGGTATTCCCACCCTGATCATCTTCAAAAACGGTGAGGCGGCCGACCAGCAGGTCGGCGCGAGGTCGAAGTCCCAGCTCACCGCGTTTATCGAAGAGAACCTCTAAGTCCGCGCCGCTGCCAGGCGGCGCATGTCACCCACAGGTTCGGACCAGATTCCGGGCCTGCCGTCAGGATGTGAAATCCGTTCCCCATTCGGGGTGATTTTGGTGTACAACTGTGTTCTGTTTTTCACACCTCAATATGGAGGCACGGATGTCACAAAATCAATCCCCCAAAATCGCTCGCTCATGCATGATCACACTGGCGAGTACGGTAGTGATGTTCGTGCTTTTCCTCAGCTTTGGTTACCTCAGTTTGTCTGACGATGCGCCGTTGCTTTCCTCTGCTGCGACCGAGGCCGCGCTGTACGCTGAGGAGCAGATACTGGAGACGGCGTCCGCTGATTCAGCGGAGCAGGCGGCGCAAATTGCCGCGCTACTGTTGCCTGATCTGCAACGGCAGCTGGAGCAGTTGCAGGCCCACGCTGACAGTACGTCGCAGGCGCGGGAGCAACAGCATGCGCAGGCGATGCAGCAATGGCGGCTTCAGATTGAGAAGCAGACACGCCAGTTGGAGCAGTTAAGTGCCAGTGTGCGAACACTGGGGAAGCGCCTTGCGCAAATGCAGGAAGCCCCTGATGAAATGGCGGATGTTGTGGGGCCGGAGTTTCGATTTCGTGGCATCGAAGTTTGGCACGGACGCGTGTATGCGCTGCTGGAACATGAAGGGAGAATTCTGACGGCGCGTGAGGGCGACTTCCGGTTGGGCTGGCGCATTCATGGCATTGATCGAGAACAACGCCGGCTGTATGTTGGCGACGGTACGCGCGAACTTATGCTGGAGCAATCATGAGCAGAGTTATCCGACCTTACACATATGTGATCTTCGTGCTGCTGGGGCTGGCGCTGTTTGGTGCTTCGTTGCTGACTGTCAAGGCCGCGCATGAGCGCGAAGTTCAGGAAGAAGCACTGCAAACGGATGCCGCGCGGCAGTTGGAACTGAGCGAAGAAGAATGGCGACAGTACCGTTCCTGGCGCGAGTTGATCGGCGCGCCGCTGGCGGATCTAACGCCGTACGAGGTGCTCGGAATGTATGCGGATGACCCGCAGACCCAGCGCCGCTATGCGCTGCAGAGTGCCCGCTTCATGCTGGACTTTTACCGCCGCTCGATGGCTTTCGAGGCGCTTTATCGAGAGGAGATGGAGAAGCTCACGAAAACCGAATAAATGTAGGGGGTGTGTTAGAATTGCGCCCCCAAATGCGGGGTGGAGCAGTCTGGTAGCTCGTCGGGCTCATAACCCGAAGGTCGCAGGTTCAAATCCTGCCCCCGCAACCACCGAAGATTTTGCCGTAACAGGCATTAATTGCTCAGATATGGCAAATTTTGCGCAATCCAATGTCAAGATTGCGAAAGGGGAAATCAGGTTTTATTCATATTAAATCAACGTATTGCTATCATTCTCGGCGGATTTTCAGAAAAGTCGATGACAAAGAGAAAATGGCTAGATAATTACAACAATATCAGCACTTTCTTTCTTCAGGTGCGGCAAATTTCACGTAGACTTACGCAAAAATCTATTTCCTCATTCGACTTGAACTGAAGTCCAGTCAGCCCCATGATTATTGTAGAATGAGAGTCATCACGAATTTGGAGAGGAACCCATCATGACACCGTCTCGCACACTCACGGCAGGCATTCCGGCGCTGAGCGCCAATCGGGTACTGCGCAACACTTACGCACTGCTGTCCTTGACGCTGCTGTTTAGCGCGCTCATGGCCGGTGTCTCCATGGCCATGCAGTGGCCGCACCCAGGACTGATTCTGACCCTGGTCGGCTATTTCGGGCTACTCTACTTGACCACACGCTATCGCAACAGCGCTCTCGGACTGCTGTTTGTGTTCGCCTTAACCGGATTTATGGGTGCCACATTGGGGCCGATCCTCAGCTACTACATCATGAGCGGTGGCACGCAGCTGGTCGGTACCGCGCTGGGCATGACCGGCATCATCTTCCTCGCCCTGTCGGGCTACGTGCTGGTGTCGCGCAAGGATTTCAGTTTTATGGGCGGCATGCTGTTCATCGGCATTCTGGTCGCTTTCTTGGGCGGGCTTGGCCTGATCGCCGCGTCGGCGTTCGGCATGAACGTCTCCGGTGCTATGCTGGGCATCTCCGCGATGTTCGTCCTGCTTATGAGCGGTCTGATCCTGTACCAGACCAGCGAGATCATCCATGGTGGCGAGACCAATTACATTATGGCGACCGTCACCTTGTTCGTCGCGCTGTTCAATCTGTTTACTTCCCTATTGCATCTGTTGTCTGCCTTCGGCGGGGACGACTGATTGCCACCAACTTTGAGAGCCGCGGTAACGCGGCTCTCTCATTTACAGCCTGACTGCCCGCATGAGTTTGCACGCTTCCGATAGTTCCCAGCATGGCCTGTGGTCGAAGCGCGCGGCCTTTATGTTTGCCGCGATTGGCTCCGCGGTGGGCCTCGGCAACATCTGGAAGTTTCCCTATATGGTCGGTGAGTCCGGCGGGGGCGCTTTTGTACTGGTCTATCTGGTGTGCATCATCGTGATCGGTCTGCCGGTGATGATGGCCGAAATTACTTTGGGTCAGCGCGGCCGGCATAGTCCGGTGCAAACCATGCGCCGGCTGGCGAAAGAAGACGGCAATTCGCCGGCATGGCAGATCATTGGCTGGATGGGCATGCTGGCGGGCGTGATGATCTTGTCGTTCTATGTAGTGATTGCTGGCTGGACGGTGGCGTATCTGGTCGACAGCGTGCAGGGGGCCTTTGAGGGTTTTGACGCGGCGGCAGCCCAAATTCATTTTGAAGCGCTGGTGTCGAGTCCGAAGCATCTGATCTTCTGGCACACACTGATGACGGTACTGACCGCCTGGGTGGTGATGCGTGGCGTCAATCACGGCATTGAGAAAGCCACTACCATCCTGATGCCATCGCTGTTCGCGCTGCTGCTGCTGCTGGTCGGTTATGGCGCGTTGTATGGCGACTTCACGCGGAGCATCGAGTATCTGTTCGTGTTCGACTTCGCGCAAATTACCCCGCAAGTGACGCTTAGCGCCATCGGACAGGCATTCTTTTCACTGAGCATTGGCATGGGTGCCATCATGGTTTATGGTGCCTACCTGCCGCGCAAATACTCGATCCCGGAAGCCGCCACGGTGGTGGTCAGCGCCGATATGGTGGTCGCCTTGCTGATGGGGATGGCGCTGTTTCCGGTAGTGTTCTCAAGCGGGCTTGAACCCAGTGCAGGGCCGGGTCTGATCTTCCAGACTCTGGTGCTCGCCTTCGATCAGATGCCTGGCGGCTGGCTGATCGGCATTTTGTTCTTCGCCCTGACCATGATCGCGGCGTGGACTTCCGCGATTTCCCTGCTGGAGCCGATTGTGTCGTGGATGGTGGATTCCCGCGGCATGCGGCGGCGCACCGCGACCGTCTTGTGCTCCAGCATCGTCTGGACAGTGGGTCTGGGCACGGTGTTTTCTTTCAATATCGGTAGCGACTTGCAACTTTATGAACGCACCTTTTTCGATTGGCTGGACTACATGACCTCGAACCTCATGCTGCCGCTCGGCGGCATCCTGATCTCGCTGTACGCCGGCTGGATGGTGCGACGGGAAATCATGCAAAAACAGCTCGGCATCAAACATGATGTGCTGTTTCACGGTTGGCTGTGGCTGGTGCGCGTGATTGTCCCGGTGTCGATTGCGCTGGTGCTGTTGCACGGTCTTGGGATTCTGCACAATCTCGGAATTCTCTAATCGGGTTTCGGCATGCAGGTGCACCGCGCGGAGAAGGTCGCGGATTCCACGTCACAGTTATATGAGCTGGTCAACGACGTCGAATCCTATCCAAAGTTTCTGCCGTGGTGCCCGAAAGCCGAAGTGCTGGTGCGCGGCGACAATGAAGTGACCGCCCGCCTGACGCTGGCGCGCGCGGGCCTGCAAACCTCCTTCACCACCCGCAATGTGCTGCAGCCTGGTGAGCGCATTGACATGCATCTGCAGGACGGACCGTTCAAGAAACTGCACGGCACCTGGACCTTCACCGAAGAAGAAGATGGCTGTATCGTGGCGCTCAACATGGACTTCCAGGTTAGCGGGCCACTGCGGCTGTTGGGTTTCTCCAGAGCCTTTGCAGAAGCCTGCGACCGGATGGTGCATGCCTTCGTCGTGGAGGCGGAGCGCCGCCGCAAGTGAATATCAGCTGGGTGGACCCGGGTGCCTCGCGACCGGCACCACAGCCTTTGGAAGTCCCGGACGGCTCCCGTGTGTGTGAAGTGCTGGTGCGATTGGGCTGGCGTGAACCGCCGGAGGAAGAGGGCCGTTGGGGGTTTAGCGTGTTTGGGCGTACGGTCGACGCCCAGTATCAACTGCAGGACGGAGATCGGCTGGAATTGTGCCCGCCGTTAGAGTGCGCTCCAATGGACGCGCGGCGCGCACGCGCCGCCGCGCAAAAAACCGCCAAACGCAGTCGCTGAATTTTCGCTACGGACTAGAGGTCTGCTCGGGTTCGGTCAGCGCTTCTTCAAGGGCTAGCGCTGAGGAATCGTCATCCTGTACCTGCACACCAGAGGCTTCGGGCTCCGCGGTCGGTTCCGTATCCTCAACAGGCAGATCGTCTGCCTCAAGATCCGGTGCCAGGCTGCGGTCCAGACCTTCGGCCTCCGGGTCGATGCGCACCAGACGGCGAATCTTGGCAACCTTGCCGCCCTCAAAATGAATGCTGATCAGGCCGAGTTCGGACTCCTCCGCTTTGCTGGATGCTTCCTTGTAGTACGGGTATTCCCAGCGCGCGTGGTGAAACGCATCTTTCACCAACGGACTGCCCATCAGAAACTTGACCTGCTCAGCGGTCATGCCGATGCGCAACTGACGCACTGACTCTTCATTCAGGACATTTCCCTGCTGCACCTGCACGCGGTGCTGCGCCAGCGTGAAGCCTTCCGGCAGCATGTAATCGCAGCTGGAACCCCCCGCACCGAAAGCCAAAATCGGCAGCAGTTGAAAAATGCGTGGCAATCTCATGGTGCTATTCTACCGTCAGCCGTGCCGTGCACTTGATCCAGCAGCGCTTGCGCGTGACTGCGGGCAGTGTCGGTTTTCTCAATGCCTGAGAACATACGGGTCAGTTCTTCCACCCGCCCGGATGAGTCCAGCACATCTACCTCGGTGCGGCCACTCTCGTGTTTGCGCACACAGTAGTGATGATGCGCCTGCACCGCGACCTGCGGCAGGTGAGTGACGCACAGCACTTGCGCCCACGCGCCAAGGCGCGCCAGAAGTTGGCCGACGATTTCCGCCGGACCGCCGCCGATGCCCGCGTCTACCTCATCGAAAATCATCACCGGTGTCTCTTCACTGCTGAGTGCCTGCTGCAGCGCCAGCGACAGCCGGGATAGCTCACCGCCAGATGCGACCGCATGGAGCGAGCCGGGATCCTGCTCCGGGTTGGTGCGGATGCGAAACTCAATCTCATCAGTGCCATGCGCCGCGGGTTCGCGCTCGGCGTCCGCATCCACCGCGATCACAAACTCCGCATGCGGCATGCCCAGTTGCCGCAGGATGTCGGTGGTCTGGCTGGCGATTTTTTTTGCGGCGCGCTGGCGCGCCTTTGAGATCTGCGCCGCCTGCGCACGGTAGTCGCGTTGCAACTCCTGTACTTGCGCCTCCAGCGCATCGGCATCGTATTGCGGCGACTGCAAGCGCGCAAGTTCCTCCCGCAAGTTTTGCGTGTGCGCCCACAATTCCTGAGCCCGCACCTGATGTTTGCGCGCCATCTCATGCGCGGCCCCCAGACGCTGCTCGACTTCCGCCTGCGCTTCGGGGTCAAGACTGATGCTCTCCAGACTGTGGCGCAGGCGGTGTACCGCTTCCTCGACCTGATTGAAGGCCTCCGGCAGGAGTTCCGTCGCGTCCTTCAGTCGGGGGTCGCATTGTGCGGCCTGCTCAAACTTCGCCGCCGCGCTCACCAGTCTCGAATGGGTGGAATCCTGCTCCCGGTCATACAGTGAGTCGATCAGTTCTGCGCACAGCGCGCGCAACTCATCAGCGCTGGCGAGTCGTCGCTGCTGGACGTCCAATTCTTCGTAGTCGCCCTCGCACAGGCCCAACGCTTCAAGTTCCTGTACCTGAAATTCCAGCAGCACCACGTTCTGGCGATGCTGTTCCCGGTCCGCGCCCAGTTGTTGCGCCTGAGTCTGCGCGTCTGCCCAAGCGCGGTGACAGGCGGCCAGTTTCTGCAGGGCGTCGGCGTGTCCGCAGGCACCGTCGAGCAGGACGCGCTGATGGGCGCGCTGCAGCAAGCGCTGGTGTTCATGCTGGCCGTGGATTTCGATCATCTGCTGTCCGGCCTCGCGCAGTGCGCCAATCGAGACCGGGGTGTCATTCACGTAAGCGCGTGAGGAGGACGGGGTCAGCATGCGGCGCAGCAGCAGAGCATTGTCATCGGTGGTGAACTCATGTTGTGTGAGCCAGTCGCGAATGCCGTCGTGTTCCGGCAGTTCGCATTGCAGTGTGATTTCGGCGCGTTCAGCGCCTTGGCGAATGAGTTCACGGCCGCCGCGGGCACCCAGCGCCAGACCAATGGCACCAATCAGAATGGATTTGCCGGCACCGGTCTCGCCACTGAACACACTGAGTCCCGGCTGGAATTCCAGCTCCAGGCGTTCAATGACAGCCAGCCCTCGGACGCTCAGGGTGCGTAGCATCAGAACTTACAAGTTCCAGGAAAGTTTGCGGCGCAGCACCTCGAAGTGGTCATGATTGACCGGCTGCACCAGTTTCAGCGGATAACTCTGATGACGGATGCGAATGCGATCGCCGACGCCCAATTCCTGATTGGCACCGCCGTCAAAGGAGATCTGGCCGCGGCTTTCCGCGCGGCCAATGACTTCAAGTTCGACTTTGCTGTCCACATCAATGACAATCGGACGACTTGACAGCATGTGCGGGCAGATCGGCACCAGCACCAGAACATCGAGTTGCGGTGACACAATCGGGCCTCCGCCCGACAAGGCGTAGGCGGTCGAACCGGTCGGGGTGGAGACGATCAGACCGTCGGCGCGCAACGAACTCAACAGCCGCCCGTCAATGCGGATCTGCAATTCAATCATGTGCAAGTCACGATAACTGTGCACCACAATGTCATTGATGGCGTCGTGCGTGCATAGCACGTCGTCGCTGCGCGAGACTTCGCCGGTCAGAATGGAGCGCTCGTCAATTTCATGCTGGCCGTTCAAAATGGCACCCAGCACCTCGGTGATCTGGTGTGGGTAGATGTCGGCCAGAAACCCCAATCGTCCCCAGTTGACGCCGCACACCGGCACGCCCTGCGGGGCCAGATGATTGGCGGCAATCAGCAAGGTGCCGTCACCGCCGACGATCACACCGAGGTCCGCCTGCTGCGCGATGTCGTCGAGCGTTCTTTCCGAGTCCAGACCCAGAATGCGCGCCGCTTCCGTATCCGGCAGCAATTCCAGTTCCAGCTCCGCGACTAGGTCGGCGACGCGGCGCAGGGATTCGGCGGTGGTGTGCGTTCCGGGGCGAGTAATCAGGCCAATCCGGCGATAAGCGGGCATGCGGCAGGTGAGGCGATGGGGGGAGGCGCTATTGTACCGCCCGCCGCCCCTTGAAATTGAGTATGGACGCCCCATATAAAAATAACAAGCCGCAAGGTCAGCGATTTCCATGCACGATACCGAAGCACAAACGCCCGAGCTTGAAGACAGCGCTGCAGACGAGGAGACGCGCGACGAGGGGACGGCGGTCGAGCCGGATCGGCAGGCCGAACTGTTGTTGCAACAAGATGCGCTGGCGCGGGCTCTCGCGGAGTTGGAGAACGCGCAAAAGCGCCACACACGCGAGCGCGAGGCGGACCAGCGTTATCGGGTCGAGCCGCTGGCGCGCGAACTGCTAGGGTTTCGGGACACGCTGGAAGATGCCTGTCGCGCCATGGAACAGCAGGGCGATGATGTCCCGAAGGCCTTGCGCGAAGGACAGACGCTGCTGTTGCGCCAACTGGAGCAGATCTTTGAGAAATTCGGCATCGACGCGATTGGCCCGAAAGGGGACGCCTTCGATCCGAAATTGCACGAGGCGATGACTACTTTGCCGAGCGAGGAGGTCGCGCCCGGGCATGTAATCGAGGTGGTGCGCCGCGGTTATATCTTGCACGATCGCCTGTTGCGCCCGGCGCAAGTGGTGGTGGCGTCCGAGGCGCAGCCGCCGGAGACGCCTGAGTCTGAGGACTCGGCTTGATTTTGGCGCACACAGACCTTATTTAATAAACAGGGCCGGTCGATACACGACCGCAACGGAGAACCAAACGACATGGCAAAGATTATCGGCATTGATCTCGGCACGACCAATTCCTGCGTGGCGGTGATGGAAGGCACCACTGCGCGTGTGCTTGAGAACAGCGAAGGCGACCGCACCACGCCGTCCGTGGTGGCATTCACGGATGACGGCGACGAGGTGCTTGTCGGTCAGACCGCGAAGCGTCAGGCGGTAACCAATCCGCAGAACACGGTGTTTGCCGCCAAGCGCCTGATCGGGCGTCGCTTCGACGAGGCTGAAGTGCAAAAGGACATCAAACTGGTGCCGTTTTCGATCGTGAAGGCGGACAATGGTGACGCCTGGGTGGAAGTGCATGACAAGAAGATGGCACCTCCGGAGATTTCAGCGCGCGTGCTCGGCAAGATGAAGCAGACGGCCGAGGAGTATCTCGGTGAGAGCGTGACCGAGGCAGTCATCACGGTGCCGGCGTATTTCAATGACTCGCAGCGCCAGGCGACCAAGGACGCCGGGCGTATCGCCGGGCTGGATGTGAAGCGCATTATCAACGAGCCGACCGCGGCGGCGCTGGCCTACGGCATGGACAAGAAGCACGGCGACGTCAAGATCGCGGTCTACGATTTGGGCGGCGGCACCTTTGACATCTCGATCATCGAGATCGCCGAGATCGACGGCGAGCACCAGTTTGAAGTGCTGGCGACCAATGGCGACACCTTTTTGGGTGGTGAGGATTTTGACCTGCGGCTGATTGACTATCTGTGCGACGAGTTCAAGAAGCAGTGCGGTGTGGATCTGCACAATGACCCAATTGCGCTGCAGCGTCTGAAAGAGGCGTCCGAGAAAGCCAAGGTGGAGTTGTCGACCGCGCAGCAGACCGAAGTCAATCTCCCGTTCATTACCGCGGATGCCAGTGGGCCGAAGCACCTGAACGTCAAGATCACGCGCGCCAAACTCGAATCCCTCGTGGAGGATCTGATCGAGCGCACGGTGGCACCGTGCCGCACGGCGCTGTCAGACGCGGGCTTGACTGCGAGCCAGATTTCTTCCGTGATTCTGGTCGGCGGACAGACGCGGATGCCGAAAGTGCAGGAAGTGGTGGAGCAGGTGTTCGCTCAGGCACCGCGCAAGGACGTCAACCCGGATGAAGCGGTGGCGTTGGGCGCGGCCGTGCAAGGTGGCGTACTCGGTGGCGATGTGCACGATGTGCTGCTGCTGGATGTCACTCCGCTGTCGCTCGGCATCGAGACGCTCGGTGGCGTGATGACCAAATTGATCGAGAAGAACACGACCATTCCGACCACCCAGACGCAGGTGTTCTCAACCGCCGCGGACAACCAGCCGGCGGTGACCGTGCATGTGCTGCAGGGAGAACGTGAACGTGCCGATGGCAACAAGTCGCTCGGTCGCTTCGACTTGACCGATCTGCCACCGGCCCCGCGCGGTGTGCCGCAGATTGAAGTGGCGTTCGATATCGATGCCAACGGCATTTTGAATGTGTCGGCGAAGGACAAGGCGACCGGCAAGGAGCAGTCGATTGTGGTCAAGGCATCCAGCGGGCTGTCGGAGGATGAGATTGATCGCATGGTCAAGGATGCCGAGGAGCATGCGGCCGAGGACCGCAAGTTCCAGGAACTGGCGCAGGCACGCAACACGGCTGACGCGCTGATCCACGCCACGCAAAAAGCGATGGAGGATCTGGGCGAACAGGTCAGTGGTGAGGAGCGCGCGAGTGTGGAGTCGGCGATCAATGACCTCAAGGGTGTGCTCGACAGCGAGGATCTGGAGATCCTTGAGGCGAAAACAAAAGCGCTGACGGACGTCAGTGGTGGCATTGCCCAGCGCGCTTATGAGGCCGCGCAGCAACCGGATGAAGCGCCAGAAGGCGCGACAGCCGAGGAGGCGAAAGGGGACGTGGTGGATGCCGACTTTGATGAAGTGGACGAGAAGTCGGGCAGCAATGGTTCCGGCCAGGGTAACGGCAAGTCGTCCTGATGGACGCGCAAGCCGCACGCGGCTATGGCCAAACGTGATTGCTACGAGATCCTCGGGGTCAGTCGCGGCGTCAATGAAGCGGAGCTGAAAAAGGCGTACCGACGTCTGGCCATGAAGCATCACCCGGATCGCAACCGGGAAGATCCGGAAGCTGACCGCAAGTTCCGGGAAATTCAGGAAGCCTACGGTATTCTTTCAAGCCCTGAGAAGCGCGCCCAGTACGATCGCTTTGGACACGACGGGGTGTCTATGAGCGGGGCCGGCGCAGGCGCGGAAGCGGGAGGCTTCGGTGCTGGATTCGAGGACATCTTTGGCGATGTGTTCGGTGACGTATTCGGTCGCCGTGGCGGCTCTCGTGGCGCTGCGCAGACGCGCGGCTCCGATCTCATGTACAGCATGGACCTGGACCTGGAAGAGGCGGTCTTTGGTGTGACGCGCGAAGTGTCGGTGGAGACGCCGGTGCCTTGTGAGACCTGCTCAGGCTCCGGTTGTGCGCCGGGGACCAAACCGGAAGTCTGTGGCACCTGTCAGGGACGCGGCGAAGTAGTGGTGCAGCAGGGGTTCTTCACCATGCGCCAGACCTGCCCGACGTGTCACGGGCAGGGCCAGTCGATTCGGGTGCCGTGCGATACCTGCCATGGTGCCGGGCGCGTACGCCGCGCGCGGCAGTTGCGTGTCAAGATTCCCGCCGGCGTCGATGACGGCGACCGCGTGCGTCTGGCAGGCGAGGGCGAAGCCGGAGTTCGCGGCGCGGATTCGGGCGACCTTTATGTTGAGGTGCGGGTGCGCGAGCATCGCCTGTTTCGACGCGATAACCAGAACTTGCATTGCGAAGTGCCGATCAGTTTCACCACGGCAGCACTGGGCGGCGTGCTCAAGGTGCCGACGCTGGACGGCCATGTCAACCTGAAAATCCCCCCGGAGACGCAATCCGGGAGTGCCTTGCGTTTGCGCGGCAAAGGGGTGCGCTCCATCCGCAGCAACCATCAAGGTGATATGATTTGTAACTTGGTCGTGGAGACTCCGGTTAATCTCAGCATGGAACAAAAACATTTGCTGCAGGAACTGGAGGATTCTGTCACCGGTGAGGAAGTGCACTCGCCACGTGTTGAATCCTGGCTGGAACGTGGCCGCAGTTTTGTGGACAATCTAAAATCCTGGTTACACTGACCGACTATTGGGAGAGAAAATCATGATGGATGAAGTGCGCGTTGGCATTGCGGGCATCACCGGACGGATGGGCGAGACGCTGGTGCATGCCGCGCTTGAGACGCCAGGTGTGGTGCTCGGCGCAGCCAGTTCCCGCAGCCACGATGATCTGGTGGTCGGACAAGACGCTGGACTGTTCACTCAGGCGAAGGCTGCCGGCGTGGCGATTTCCGGCTCGCTGGAGTATTGCCGCAACGACTTTGATGTCGCCATAGATTTCACTGTGCCGGAGTTTTCGGTGCAACTGGCGCAGCTGTGCATCGAATACCGCAAGGGTCTGGTGATCGGCACGACCGGCCACAGCGACGAAGAACTCGACGAGATACAAAAAGCGGCGGAGCAGATTCCGATTGTGATGTCGCCCAATATGAGTGTCGGCATCAATCTGATGCTGAAGCTGCTGCACGATGCATCGGGAATTCTGGGGTCGGAGGTGGATGTGGATATCATCGAGCATCATCACCGCACCAAGCGTGATGTGCCGTCCGGCACAGCATTGGCGCTTGGGCATGCGCTGGCGGAAGGCCGCGGACAGGAGTTTTCTGAGTGCGTGTCGTTTAAGGCGCTGGAAGAAGGCGTCGAGCGGGACCCGTCCATCATGCACTTTCATATCCTGCGCCAGACCGGTGTGGTTGGTGAGCACAGGGTGATCTTCGCGCTGTCCGGGGAGCGACTGGAGTTGGTGCATCACGCCACGGATCGACATATTTTCGCAAGGGGCGCGTTGCGCGCGGCGGCTTGGGTGTCACGTCAGCCTCCTGGTTTGTACTCGATGCGTGAAGTGCTGTCCAGAGCGACGAGTTGAAGAGTTGACAGGATCAGGCTGGTTCTCCCCCCGGCGGGAATGAGCCGGTGCGGAGAGGTGGCAGAGTGGTCGAATGCGGCGGTCTTGAAAACCGTTGAATCGAAAGGTTCCGGGGGTTCGAATCCCTCCCTCTCCGCCAGTTTTGCATTCTCACCAGATCGACTGTAGAGGGCACGTTGCGGGTAGCCCCAAAAAAGATTTGACCTACAATCTGTCATCGTGTTTTCAGTTTAGCCCCAAAAAAGATTTGACCTACAATGCGCCCCGTTGCCGATGGCTCCTTGTTGCGGGTAGCCCCAAAAAAGATTTGACCTACAATTGGTGGATCCGTTGTTTTTATGGCGGCACCGTGTTGCGGGTAGCCCCAAAAAAGATTTGACCTACAATGCAATGCGGCAACGGCGTCGGTGATGTCCTGTTGCGGGTAGCCCCAAAAAAGATTTGACCTACAATTGAATTGAACGTCGGTGTCGGCACTTGTGCGTTGCGGGTAGCCCCAAAAAAGATTTGACCTACAATCTACTGATGATAGTCAGCGTGTCGAATCAAGTTGCGGGTAGCCCCAAAAAAGATTTGACCTACAATGGAAGCCGTTTCAGCCGCCGCCGACGTATACGGTTGCGGGTAGCCCCAAAAAAGATTTGACCTACAATCACCCGCGAATAACCTACATCGGGATGCCGGCCGTTGCGGGTAGCCCCAAAAAAGATTTGACCTACAATCATGCCGGCAAAGCCGTGAATGGCGTCGTGGTTGCGGGTAGCCCCAAAAAAGATTTGACCTACAATCTTTCTGACAATCAGAGCCCCGAATCGGATGCGCGCCCGAGCCAGGTTGCGGGTAGCCCCAAAAAAGATTTGACCTACAATCCGCTGTGCCGACATGGGAGAAGATCGCTGTTAAGAACTGTGAATTGTTGCGGGTAGCCCCAAAAAAGATTTGACCTACAATCCGCAGAGTTGCTCAGCCAAAAAAGATTTGCCGCGGCTTACCCAGCGGCCCGCAAGTTGCGGGTAGCCCCAAAAAAGATTTGACCTACAATCGCCAGAAATGCGCCGCCGCCAAAAAAGATTTTACGACCGGTACGTTGTTGCGGGTAGCCCCAAAAAAGATTTGACCTACAATGCGCGCGGTTGTAGACGCGAAATCGCAAGCTGTTGCGGGTAGCCCCAAAAAAGATTTGACCTACAATTGCGGATGGTCTGGCGGGCACTCTACAATCTTCTTCATTAGTTGCGGGTAGCCCCAAAAAAGATTTGACCTACAATGATCGGCCCGGTTATACGCGCAATGCTGTTGTTGCGGGTAGCCCCAAAAAAGATTTGACCTACAATTGTCACGTCACTCCTTTAGTTGCGGGTACGGCTGGGCGGCGTGGTTGCGGGTAGCCCCAAAAAAGATTTGACCTACAATTCAATCAGCCCGGCGGCTCATGTTGCGGGTAGCCCCAAAAAAGATTTGACCTACAATCGCTATTGATGCCAGGATTCGCAATTGCGTTGCGGGTAGCCCCAAAAAAGATTTGACCTACAATCTCAATTCAGCCGGGTATGCGGCGACAATATTCGCGGGTTGTTGCGGGTAGCCCCAAAAAAGATTTGACCTACAATGACATTGGGTCCCCGCAAATTGGCACCGGCACGTGCTGATGTTGCGGGTAGCCCCGATTTGACCTACATGTCAAAATAGTTGCGGGTAGCCCCAAAAAAGATTTGACCTACAATAAACTAACGGCGGGCTGCAAAAGCCGTGTTGCGTTGCGGGTAGCCCCAAAAAAGATTTGACCTACAAATGAACCTGCGCGCCGTTGCGGGTAGCCCCAAAAAAGATTTGACCTACAATGCGGATCTGGGAGGGGCTTCATGTTGCGGGTAGCCCCAAAAAAGATTTGACCTACAATGCCGCCGTCGCTCGAGGATCCCTCAGTGAACCAGTTGCGGGTAGCCCCAAAAAAGATTTGACCTACAATTCAGCGGGATTGCCGCGCCAGGTTGCGGGTAGCCCCAAAAAAGATTTGACCTACAATGCCAAAGAGGCGATGCCAGTGTTAGGCGGTTCAATGTTGCGGGTAGCCCCAAAAAAGATTTGACCTACAATTGGCGAAGATAATCTGCAGATAGCATGCGCTGCAGGTTGCGGGTAGCCCCAAAAAAGATTTGACCTACAATCCAGATTGGCACGGCATATTGCCCCGCAACACTGTTGCGGGTAGCCCCAAAAAAGATTTGACCTACAATTGGCGCCGCCTTAAACTGCCGGTATGCGCGGCGTTGCGGGTAGCCCCAAAAAAGATTTGACCTACAATACCTCGGCCGCAAGTATCTGATTCGCATCAGAACTTGCGGTCGCTTGGGCGGCAAAAATTGCTTCCATTTCTTCAAAACAGAATAAGTTGTTCTTTTTTTGCGGGGCTTTTCCTTTCGCGGTTCTCAATTAAGCGGATATTTTCGTACTGTTTGTCGGTGATGGTCAGGATATGAATTGAGCCCTTCGGAGGGGGATCTTGCATGATCTTCCGTTCCATGGAATCGATGGCTTCTTTCCCGTCGAGGAGTCTGTAATAGACAGAATACTGAGCCATGTGAAACCCTTGATCGAGCAAAGATTTACGAAACTTGGTAGCATACTTGCGCTCCTTTTTCTTCAGAGTCGGCAGGTCAAACATCACTAGCATCCACAAAACTTTGTATCCGCTAATCCAAGTTCGTGCTCTGAGGGCCATGTTGAATTTGAGAGTTTCTGTATTTCTTGACTCATAGCAGTTGACCAGGTTCTCGTACTTTCGCGATTGTCAGAGAAACTTGTTTATTCGCCACGCTTCCTGCGAAAGACTGAGCGAGCCTTGCCAAGCAGTTGCTGACTGGGGAAGCACCTATCTCTAAAATCATGTCTTCCCGCAAGACAGCAGCGATAGCACGCTTCTTTTCAACGTCCAGTTTAGGAGATTCTTCCGCATAGTTATCTTTGGCAATCGAGTCCACAAGAGGTCTGAACGGTTCCATTAGATCGTCAACAAGTGAAAACATGTTTACTCTGGTTCCATGATGAATTCCTAAAGCTGGATGTAGTCCAGCCGCACACACAGCTCTGGCGGTTGCCGCACGCAGTATCGTGTATCCATAGTTCAGATAGGTATTGATACCAGATAAAGTTTTGTTGCGCCGGAAATTTGCCCCCATCAGGGCACGCCAATATAACTTTGCTGCCTGTGCCTCTGTGTTGTCGGGGTCCCCGGATTTGGTTTTTTTCTTCAAAACCTTAAGGCGTTTGATCGCATTTGTTTTTGGGCAGTGTCTCTCCAGTATGACTGACTGATTGTCAATTTTGGACTGGACGATTGTTTTCCAAAGTCTTTTCTGTAGTGGTTTAGAGGTATTAATCTGGTCGCGCAAAATGCCTGCTGCTTCAAAGTGTGCTGAAAACGGAAGAGTGAAAGAAATAGGGTGCCAGTTTTTCCCACAGATCACAATGAGTGCCTTGCGCTCAGCGAGTTCTACCATCAGATTTTTTGACAATGTGATCTGCGGGCCAGAAAGTATTAAGGCATCGATATCTTCAAGCGGGACTTTGCCCAATTCTGCTTTGGTGTCCCGCTCCGCAACCTTGAGGAATCCCCGATATACAGATAAATGGCGGCCTTCGTGGGAGATTTCCACCAACCCTCCGATCATTTCAATCCCCTTACTCTGCCGTCAGGAGTTACATGAATTTTCCGAAGCCCCATCTGGCCAAGCGGATTGATACCAACATAGTTTTGGGATTTGGTAGCATCAAGATGAGGCACGACGTCAAGTCTGTTATTTGTAGTTGAAAAGCCTGCCACTCTGGCAATATGAACTTTCCCATTACTCTTATACGTAATCATGTCGTCTTTGAACAAGCGACATACAAACTTTGCTGCAGGATGAGGTTTCTCTCTATTGTGATCTGGCGCACCGGGGCTATTGGGGTAGGGCCAGAAAACTCCTTCCCACTTATATTCATCAGATTTCCAATTTCCAACTTTGCCTTTTGGACAGCGCCATATATCGCAGCACAGGAAAGAATCGGGAGCGTACCCCTTGTACTTCGCCGAACCTATTTTCTTAACAGTCTGGTTTGCGATCAAAATACGCACCTTGCGAACACCAGTCTTTTCTGAGTACTGTGTCAAAAGCCTTTTCTTTTCTGGGTCACTTACTTCTTTGGGGTTGGGAATGAGCCGCTGGATATCTCTGCGTATCGTGACATCGCGGATTTGACCAAACTCTTTGGAAGAAAGACTTGTTAGTGGCTTCCGTGTTACGAGGTTGTAATCCGGGAGTTCAGGGTCGATAGAGTTCTCGGCAACAAACCCATACGCCGTTTCTTGGTATATGCGGCCTTCTAGGCCATGGTCTGGTTTGAAAGCAACAGTAATGTCACCGATTTGAGAACGGAGAGTTTCAATATCGATTGGCAAGTCGGGCACTTGAATTCGTAGTGTTTCAATATCTCGCGCCGACTGGGCCGACACACTCTGTAAAACCGATCGTCCTGTCAACCCAATGACGGCGGCGTCCAAGGCATGATGGCGGTGGTCGTTCCGGTTTTTTGAAGAGTCATCGGACAGGATCCGATGGAGTTTCCATTTGCCTCGCAACAGGGCAGTAAGCCCACCACGATTAGGGACAACCTGCTTCACGCCTTCCAGGCAACCAAGATAACTTTGAGCGATTCTCGCAATATAGGCGTTATCTGTGAGTTGTCGGGCGATGAAAGCATTATCCTTTTCGAACTTTTGCATCGCGTCAGGCCCGAAACGCCACGCTTTATTTGCGGGCAGTCTATCTGCTCGACCTCTGATCTCGGCCCACTCGATTCCTTCATCGGCATGCGCGTCCGAGGCAAAAGCTTCGTAGGGTGTTTTATTACCTTTGATTCGGTTGGCCCGGCGCATGGCCACGGTTTTATTACTTATGGAGTCATCCAGTGTGCGTTTGAATGGCAGAAGATGCTCAACCTCAACTTCGTCGCTCATGAGTTTGCTGAATGAGATGGTCTCACCAGTAAAGGGACACCTTCTAAGAAGTTCATCTTTCGCAAGCTCTTCCCAGAGCCTCACTTTCTGTACATCGCGTGCGGATGGGTTAGCGATGTCATGCTGTTGCAGGCGTTCCCGTATTTGCTGGTTTTCACGTTGCCGTGTTGCCTGCTTCCGATTAATCTCGTCAGATAGCGATCGAGGCAACTTCAAGTCTCGTGTGAGTTCAACGTGTACTTCTGTTGGGCTTTCCTCAAAGCGGTTAATTAATGCATTGACTACTCGTCGCAAACTGTTTAGGGCAACGTGAACTGTGGGGTTGTTAATTTTCCCAAAATGTTTTTCAGGCTCTTTATCTGGATCCTTGTTCGGATCCGCACCGAGCAATTTTTCAGAGAATACTTTTCCGTAGTACGGCAGAGTTTCCTGTGTATTTTCGTATCCTCCAATTTGACTATGGTGAAGTTGGTTTCCAGACTCATCACTCATTTCTGTTACGGCCTCTGTATACGGAAGGCCCTGATCCCGCATTATGGGGACGATCTCTTCCATGAATTTGCGTGAGACGTTGGCTGTTGCTCGACTGGGGTGGAATCGCAGCAACGCTTTTACAGTCTGCTCATCCAGGTTGAATTCTGAGAAAAGCCTTTCGCGCAATTCATCATCATCATTTTCTTCTTGAATAGCCTCGAAGATATCGTCAAGTTTTCCATCGTCACTTGCATTCGAGCAGCGAGTCTCCCAGAGAGGTCCCAACACGGGGTCTTCATTTAATTGTGCTCCGATAGAGTGGTTCTTTAGGGCTTTCCGTTTTTCATCTTCCAGGTTAAAACGAATGCAGTCCGGGAAATACAGTGATCTTTTGTATTTCCGAATGCTCTCAAACTTGACATCCGATTTTCGGGTGTGGAGCAACTCCAGAACGATGTCACGTTGTTCACAACTGAGAGGGTGTTCTTTTTGGTCTTCGTCGATCCATCGCAGGTTATTTACTTCCTGATAGACCCTGAAATCATGTCCGATTGGAGTGTCGTTCCAGTGTCTGTGCTGGTCTGTGAAGAATTTGCAATAGCCTCTTTCGACAGGCCTCAAAGGATGTTGAAACAGTACATACTCTCGAAGTTCGTTCCAGTCATCTTCCTTTATATGGGGATAGTGAGGGGCTTGCTCTTCCTTGATGGCATCAAATTCAACCGCATACATTTCACGGTTTGAGTAGAAGTCATCTTCTCCGCGAAAGCGTATTCCGTTGGGTTGGTGCCGCCCTTCCTTTTCG
Source organism: uncultured candidatus Poriferisulfidus sp. (assembly GCA_965199755.1). Taxonomy (GTDB): domain Bacteria; phylum Pseudomonadota; class Gammaproteobacteria; order Poriferisulfidales; family Poriferisulfidaceae; genus Poriferisulfidus. The sequence continues at coordinate 450,342 of CBDASZ010000001.1, forward strand.
TAGTGTTGCCAAAGAAACTGGCCCAGAGTCTGGCCTTCCAGTTTTGCCTCCAGCTGTTCGATGCGCTCTTTTAATTTGCCGCCATCCTCATCTGAATTTTGCGCGATCCGGTTGGATTTGAACCCCCTGCGAATGCCAAGGTGATAAAGTGCGCGGCCCAACTCATAGGGCTCCAGTTTTCGCTCCAGTGCTTGGGCGCGCAAGTAGTAGGGGTTGTACTGTACGGCTTCCCCGTCAATGATGACAGCATTTGAGGCTTGGCCGTCCGCACTTTTTGCTCGGGGAGTTTGGAATAATTTGTCGCGCTCTTGTTCGGAATCAGGCATCAACCCCAATCTCATCAATTCGCGCATATATGCGCGGAGCCGGGTTCGGCGGCGGTCGCGATTGCGTCGCATACCTCTCGCCAAACGACGCTGTACTGCATTGCCATCTCCGATGCGACCACCTTTGGACGGTTCTCTACCGTCAGGGAAAATATAGACACCGCCCCCTAAAGATTCGGTAATTTTCCACTGTGATTTTTCATTATTGGGGTTTTCTTTTTCGATTCGGAAAGCCCACCATCCGAGAGAATTTGTTCCAAGGTCTAGTCCTAAACGCCAGTTCATATCACCTAGTTTCCATTATCAATTCTGGTTGCTTTATGTTAGCAGATGTGATAACCTTCGGCCATGTAGGTCAATCTGTCTTTTTGTGGCTACCCGTTAACAAGATTCAGATCACCAAATTGAGATGCCGCCTCCGGGCGGCATTTCCATATCTTCCCGATTAAATGGCCGCATCAGGCCAGAGTCCCAACTCAAATTCAACCTGCATACGAAAAATTCTGGCCCCACTCATGCTCATTCCGCATGAGACAAAACTTATTTATCTTCACTTGTGTTCAGGCATACCGGGTCAGAAGGATCGCCGGCGACGCGATAGGCTTTGAAGGTATGTTCCCGTCCCGCATTTGAGTTAGGAATTTGGCTGGTGGCCATCTCATTAGTTCGCAGGTCAAAACTGTAAGCCACAACAACTTCGTCAGCTTCACGTCGTACGAGTGACCCGACTTCGATCAGGTCATCATCAACTTTGTGGTCTTCTGAGCGATCAATGTCCGGTGGTGCGCGGTACCCTCGGTGAGCGCAAAGGGCGTCGGAGCGACATACATCTTTCTGTCGCGGACAAGAATATCGCCATAACTGCCAAATCCTCTGAAATTCTTGTTCTTGTGGACACAGTAGACTTGTCGTCCGTTGTGTTCACCGCGCGGGACCTGACTCTTGCAGTCGTAATCGGCTTCTCGCCCGGGATAGGCCAAGCCTTTTAACTCGAAGCCTTCGGCCTCATGAACCTCCGGGGTGCCACTTCTCTTTTCCAATGACTCTAACCCGACTGTTTCGAGACTCCTCAATCCGGTTGTCAAATCCGGCAATCCGTCTGCATCCCCTTGCAGCATAAGGGCGCGCGCGGCTGTGTGATAATAGGGCGCACAACCTGGAGCTGTCATAACTCATCAACCTATTGAGGACATCAACCATGGATGAAGATCGCAAAAAAGCCCTGGAAGTGGCTCTGGGACAAATCGAACGTCAATACGGCAAAGGCGCGGTCATGCGCTTTGGCGAAGGCGTGGCTATTCCCGGAGTGGAAGTTATCCCGACCGGATCGCTGGCGCTGGACGCGGCGCTTGGCATCGGCGGCTTGCCGCGCGGGCGGGTCGTGGAAATCTACGGCTCGGAATCTTCCGGCAAGACCACCTTGGCTCTGCACGCAGTGGCCAACTGTCAAAAGCAAGGCGGCACCGCCGCCTTCATCGATGCCGAACACGCGCTGGATCCGGCCTACGCCGCCAATCTGGGCGTACAAATGGACGACCTGCTGCTGTCGCAACCGGACCATGGTGAACAGGCCATGGAGATTGCCGATACGCTGGTGCATTCCGGGGCGGTGGATCTGATTGTGATCGACTCGGTCGCAGCGCTGACGCCGCGCGCGGAGCTCGAAGGCGGCATGGGCGACAGCCACATGGGATTGCACGCGCGTTTGATGTCGCAGGCCCTGCGCAAACTTGCCGGCAATATTAAACGCTCCAACACGCTGGTCGTCTTCATCAACCAGTTGCGCATGAAAATCGGCGTCATGTTTGGCAACCCGGAGACCACCACTGGCGGTAACGCCTTGAAGTTTTACGCCTCGGTGCGTCTGGACATTCGCCGTATCGGCGCGACCAAAAAAGGCGATGAGGTGACCGGGCATGAGACCCGGGTCAAGGTGGTGAAGAACAAGATGGCACCGCCGTTCAAGAAGGCCGAGTTCGAGATACGTTATGGCGAGGGCATCAGCCGTCTGTCGGAGCTACTGTCACTGGGCGTGGAGCATGGTTTTGTGCAGAAATCCGGTGCCTGGTACAGCTACGAAGGCGAGCGGATCGGACAGGGCAAGGACAACGCGCGGCAGTACCTCGCGGAGCACCCTGAAGCCGCCGATGCGCTGGAGCGCGCACTGCGCGACGCCTTGTTGCCGAAGCCGCCGGAGGCGGAGTCGCGACTGGAGCCGGTCGCGGATGCCTCGGAGCATGCCACAGCCTGAAGCCAGAGTCTGGCACGAGGCCATGAACTTGCTGGCGCGGCGCGAACATTCCGCCAGTGAATTGCGCGGCAAACTGCGTGCCCGCGATCACGAATCCGCCCTCATCGAAACCGTGCTGCGTCAATTGCAGGAACAAGGATTGCAAAGCGACGAGCGTTTCGCCGAAACATGTACGAATTCGCTGATGGCGCGCGGCTACGGCTCCTTGCGGGTGCGCCACGAACTGCGTCAGAAGGGCGTGTCGGAGGAACTGGCGAGCACCTGTGAAACGCGGGCGCATAGCGATGATTTGTCGCGTGCGTGCGAGGCGCTGCGCCGCCGGCACCCGAACTCACAGCGCGAGCGTCAGTTGCGTTTTCTGGCGCAGCGGGGCTATCCTTCTGAGATCGCCTGGCGCGCGGCGAAAGAGAACCTGTCGCAAGACGAGTCGTGATCATGCAACAAAGCAGCGAGATTCGGCAAGCCTTTCTGGACTATTTCGCGCAGCACGGGCATGCGGTGGTGCCGTCTTCTCCATTGCTGCCCGCCAATGATCCCAGCTTGCTGTTCACCAATGCCGGCATGGTGCAATTCAAGGACGTGTTTCTCGGTCACGAGACGCGCACGCCGCCGCGGGCGGTTACCGCGCAGCGCTGCCTGCGCGCCGGCGGCAAGCACAACGATCTGGAGAACGTCGGCTACACCGCGCGCCACCACACCTTTTTTGAGATGCTCGGCAATTTCAGTTTTGGGGATTACTTCAAGGAGGACGCGATCCGCTACTGCTGGGAATTTCTGACTGACACGCTGGAATTGCCGCCGGAGCGTTTGTGGGTCTCGGTGTATGAGGAAGACGATGAGGCGGAACAGATCTGGCGCGAACAGATCGGGGTGAAGCCGGAGCGCTGCGTGCGGCTGGGCGCGGATGAGAACTTCTGGTCAATGGGCAACACCGGCCCCTGCGGCCCCTGCGCCGAGGTGTACTGGGACCATGGCGAGGCCTTGCCGGGCGCGCCGCTTGGGCAGGGCGATCCGGGCGACCGTTACGTTGAGATCTGGAACCTCGTATTCATGCAGTATCGGCGTGAGGCCGATGGCAGCATGGAGTCGCTGCCGCGGCCATCGGTGGACACCGGCATGGGGTTGGAACGCATTTCGGCGGTGCTGCAAGGCGTCCACGATAACTACCAGACCGATCTGTTCCTTCCTCTACGTCAGACAATCATCGAGTTGGCACCGAACTCTGAATCGGCCTCGCTCAATGTGGTGGCTGACCATATTCGAGCCTGCGCTTTTCTGATTGCGGACGGCATCGCGCCGTCCAACGAAGGCCGCGGCTATGTGCTGCGCCGAATTATTCGCCGCGCCTTGCGCCACGGCAGCAAACTCGGACTGAAGGAGCCGTTCTTCCATCGTCTGGTCGCGCCGCTTGCCGAGGTGATGGGCGCCGCCTGCCCGCATCTGCTTCAAGTGCGCGAGCACGTGGAGCAGACCCTGCTGCAGGAAGAGGAGCGTTTCGCGCAAACCTTGCAGACCGGATTGAAAGTACTGGATGAGGGTCTGGGTAGCATGAGCGGCAAAACCATTTCCGGGGAGTTGGCGTTTTTGCTGTACGACACGTACGGATTTCCAATTGACCTGACTCAGGACATCGCGCGCGAGCGCGACTTGTCGGTGGATGTGGAGGATTACGAGCAGCGTATGGATGAGCAGCGCGACCGGGCGCGCGAAAGCGCGCAGTTCGCCGTTGATCACTCAACGCTGAAGGATGTGGTGCAGGATGGCCGCTTTACCGGTTATGAGACGCTGGAGCAAGAAAGTGAAGTGGTCGCCTTGTATCAGGATGGTCGGGACGTGCAGTCTGTGGAGTCGGGCACGGACGCGGTGGTGGTGCTGCAAGAGACTCCGTTCTACGCGGAATCCGGCGGGCAGGTCGGGGACACCGGCTGGCTGCGTTCGGTCAGCGCTTCCTTTGAGGTGCAGGACACGCAAAAACACGGGCAGGCGCATGTGCATACCGGACGTTTGCGCGATGGCAGTCTGCATGTGGGCGATCGCGTGGCGGCCAGCGTGGATGCGCGGCGACGTCAGTCCGTGGTACTGAATCATTCAGCGACGCATTTGATGCACGCGGCCTTGCGCGAGATTCTCGGTGCGCACGTCACCCAGAAAGGCTCTTTGGTGGCACCGGATCGACTGCGGTTTGATTTCTCGCACCCGCAGCCAGTCTCGGAGGAAGAACTCCACCGCATAGAAGAGCTGGTTAATGCCGCGATTCGCCAGAACTATGAAGTGGAGGCAGAAGTCATGCCGCAGCAAGTGGCGCTGGACGCAGGTGCCTTGGCATTCTTTGGCGACAAGTATGGCGATGAAGTCCGCGTGCTACGCATGGGTGAGTTCTCCATGGAATTGTGCGGCGGCACGCATGTGCGGCGTACCGGCGATATTGGCTTCTTTTGCATTGTCGCGGAATCAGGTATCGCCTCCGGGGTGCGACGTATTGAAGCGCTGACCGGAGCCAACGCCCATCGCTGGGCCCGCGAGCAGCACGAGGCTTTGATGCGCGCGGCGGGAGTGCTCCGCGCCGCCCCGCATGAGATACAGGAAAAACTGGAGCGCTGGATCGCGCAGCGTACGGAACTGGAGCGCGAACTGGAGCGGCTCAAAAGCAGTCGGGCGCATCAGGTAGGCGGGGATCTGGCGCAGCAGGCGGTGGAGGTCGCGGGGCTGCAGGTGCTGGCGGCGCAGGTGGATACGGATGTCAAGTCCATGCGTAGCATGCTCGATCAACTCAAGCAGAAACTTGGCAGCGGCGTGATTGTGCTGGCGAGTGTGTCCGACGACAAGGTCAGTCTGGTCGCGGGCGTGACCCCGGATCAGACCGATCGCATTGAAGCAGGGGACTTGGTCAATCAGGTGGCCGCGATGGTGGGCGGTCGTGGCGGTGGGCGCGCCGACATGGCGCAGGCCGGCGGCGATAATCCGCAAGATCTGGAAGCGGCGCTGGACGCCGTGCCACAATGGGTGCGTGAGCGCTTGGAGTGACATGAGTCTTTGGGTTCAGAAATACGGCGGCACCTCGGTTGGCACGACAGAAAAAATCCTCACCATCGCCAAGCGGTTGTACGAACAGCATCGTGAGGGCAATCAGTTGCTGGTGGTGTTGTCGGCCATGGGCGGAGAAACCGACCGCTTGCTGGCGCTGGCGCGCCAGATGCGTGCGGAACCGGAAGGGCGGGAACTGGACCTGCTTTTGTCCTCCGGGGAGCGGGTGAGCATTGCGCTGCTGTCGCTGGCGCTGCAGGAACTGGGTTGCTCGGCGGTGGGCCTGACCGGACGTCAGGCCGGGATCCTGACCGAGGCGCAACCGAACAAGGCGCGGATTCGCGAGATTGATGTCAGCTGTCTGCGCGACTTGCTGGATCAGGGCTGCGTGCCGGTGGTGGCGGGCTTTCAGGGAATGGACGAATCCGGGCAGGTGACCACGCTGGGACGTGGCGGATCCGATACCACGGCGGTCGCGCTGGCGGCGGCTTTGGAGGCCGACGAATGTCGTATCTATACGGATGTGGAGGGAGTGTATACGGCGGATCCTCGATTGGAGCCGAGCGCGCGCAAACTGGAGCACCTGACTTATGAAGAGATGCTGGAGTTATCCGGTCTGGGCTCGCGCGTACTGCAGCTGCGCTCGGTGCTGTTCGCAGAAAAGTACAATGTGCCCTTGCGGGTGTTGCCGGCGTTCGGCACAGATTCCGGCACATTGATCTCGAAACAGGCACAAGCCATGGAACAGGCCACTATCGCGGGCATTGCGCACAATCGGGATGAGGCGCAACTGACCATGACCGGCGTCCCGGACACGCCAGGCATCGCCGCGCGCATTCTCGGCCCAATCGCCGAGGCGGAGATCGAGGTGGACATGATTGTGCAAAACGCCAGCCGCGATGGCGATTCCGATTTCACGTTCACGGTGCACCGCAACGATTACGCGCGCGCACTGGAGATTCTGCAGCGCATCGGCGAAGAACTCGGTGCCCGCGAGACCGGTGGCAACCCTGAAATCGTCAAGGTGTCTCTGGTCGGCGTTGGCATGCGCTCGCATGCCGGCATCGCCAGTCGCATGTTTCGGGCGCTGGCCGAGGAGGGTGTGAATATTTCCATGATCTCGACGTCCGAGATCAAAATTTCCGTGGTGGTTGAGGAGCCGGCGCTGGAGACTTGCGTGCGTGCTCTGCACCGAGAGTTCGAGTTGGCGCAGGCATCGTAGCGCTGAGGGTGTTACACTAACACTCACGCCGCAGGAAGCGGTTTGCAGGAGGCACAAAAATGCTGATTCTGACGCGCAGAGTGGATGAGTGTGTAATGATCGGCGACGACATTACGCTCAAGGTTCTGGGAATTCGTGGCAACCAGGTTCGTATCGGCATCATGGCACCGCCGCAGGTGCGGGTATTCCGGGAGGAAATCCTGCCCGGCGGCAAGAAGGCCGAGCATGACGCGGAAGACGAGTCGGAACCATAGTTCGGAGAGGTGGCTGAGTGGCTGAAAGCGCTCCCCTGCTAAGGGAGTATGGGCTAATAACCCATCGAGGGTTCGAATCCCTCCCTCTCCGCCAGTATTCAGGCGTATTGAAGTTCGCCTGATTTAATCAGGTACGTATAGTGGAACGCGGCGAACGTTTCTACAAGATTTCAACCTTGCTGCAAAGCCGGGTTGCGGTGACGCGGGCGATGCTCGCGGAGGAACTTGAAGTGTCTGTCGCGACCGTGGCGCGCGACCTCCGATATATGCGTGACCGTATGGACATGCCCATCAAGTGGAGTCAGGCACAAAACCGGTACTGCCTTGACAGGGGTGAGTCGCAAGTCGAACTGCCGGGCCTGTGGTTTAATTCCGCGGAAACAGTGGCGCTGCTGACCATGGAGCATTTACTGTCGCGGCTGGGGGAGGGTTTTCTGACGCCGCATCTGGCCCCACTGCGCGAGAAACTGCAGCAGTTGCTCGGCTCTGGCGAGCATTCCTACAAGGAAGTCGTACGCCGTTTGCGTATGCTGCCGCATCCGTTGCGGCCGATCTCAGTGAAGCATTTCGAGCGGGTGGCCTCCGCGGTGCTGGAACGCCGGCGTCTGCGCATTTGTCATCTCAACCGCGAGTCCGGTGAGACGCGCTCGCGGGAAGTCTCGCCGCAGCGCCTGCTGTATTACCGGAATTGTTGGTATATGGATGCCTGGTGCCATACGCGCCGCGCCCTGCGTACTTTTGGTCTGGATGTGCTCGAAGAGGCGGAACTGCTGAGCACGAAGGCGCGGTCGATCGCGGACCGCGAACTGGATCGGGAACTGGCTGCCGGCTATGGCATCTATGCGGGCAGCAGAACGTACATGGCGCGCCTGCGCTTCTCGGCAAATGCGGCGCAATGGGTCCGCCTGGAATGCTGGCACCCAGAACAACAGGGGAAATTTGACAGGCAAGGCCGTTATGTGTTGCGTTTCCCATATTCCCGAGACACCGAACTGGTGATGGACATCTTGCGCCATGGCCCTGATGTTGAGGTGCTGGGACCATCAAGTTTGCGCACACGTGTGCAGGCGCGTATCAAGGAAGCAGCGGATATTTATCGGGATTAAACCCCTTTCACCACTTAAATTCGCTCTAAAAATCCCAAAAGCGGAGTATCACCAGGTGATACTCCGCCCCTTTAAACTTGCCGCAAAGATCAGGACCGGAATCGGATCTGATCTGCGCGACCTTCCGATTTTGTTGCCGGGAGGCCTTTGAAACAGGCTCAGGGTTGACCCTGCAGCCACATTGGCTGGGTCTCATGGTGGATTCAGGGAGGCAGAAGATGTATTTGCTGAACATCAGAAACTTGTTCAGCGAGCTGCGCTGTCTTTATGCCAGGTTGCAGAAAGTGGTTTTTACCACTCTGCATAATGTCGCTCAAATAAAATGAACCTGATCACTCAGACGATCAGGCGGCTGGGTCTTGGTACGCCCTGTCCACTGGGGGCATTTACGTTCTACCCGTTGCTGCTCACTGGCAATGGTCGTGCTCCCTGTCAGTTACCGCAACAGAGCGGTGATACCGAGTTGTTCACGATTGACTGGCCTGATGAAGGTCCGGTGTCGGTGTGGCAGATCAGCAATGCACACGATCAGCCCGTGCTGCTGCTGGAATCCGTACCGCACGATGCTGCATCAGCACTGAGCGCGGGTGCCTCTGATGAGGAATCTGTCGGCATGCCTGCCGGGCGTTGCACTCCGGGAATCAGCACCCTGATTCCTGCGCGGACCGAGGAGTTGAAACTGTCGGCCAACTGGTTTGGGCCCGTACCGGCACTCGCGCAGTCGGAGTCATCGTTTTGGGACGAGGCCCCGCCACTGGAGCCCGGACAGAGTGGCTGGTTGTGTCTGCATGATACGGGAGTAATCGGGTTTGATCTGTTCGATTGCCAGGAGACGCTCAAGGCGGCCATGCCCGGTTTGTACGAGCATTACGCGAACGATAACAATCTGCCCTATCTGGATGCAAAGGTGGTCCCGGTTGCCGGTCCGAAGGAAGTGCTGGATTTAGCGGCGCGCGCCGAGTATGTGTGGCATTCGTCACTTGGGGATGGACAGTACTATCGGGTGGTCGCTCCCGGACTGCTGGGCTACGCGCTGGTACTGGAATCTCATCTGGTGCATTTGAGCGTGGTGCCGTCACCGATCTTTGATGTCCTGCGCAGTGACCGTGCGCTTCGCCAGCAGCAGGCACTGCGTCTGGCGAGTCTGGGCCGCCACGCGATACGTTAAGTGCAAGGCTCTCGTCGAACTCGCGAAAAGAGCAAGGCGCTCCTTGCATTCCCAAACGCAAGGGCATCGGTTGATGTGCCATGGGGACTGTGGACTTGATCACTCAGACCATTAAGCGCGTGCGTCTCGGTACGCCCTATCCGCTGAGCAGGCGCTGGATACGGCGGCGTGCGCCAAGGATGTGCCGAACCCGTCGTTTGGGGCAGGGGGACTGCTATCGGATTATCTCGCAAGGATTGCTGGGCTATGCGCTGGTTCTGGACGGACGACTGGTGCACTTGAGGGTCGTGTTGGCACCGATTTTTGAATCCAGTGTCCCCCTTGCGCCCAAGGCTTGCAGCATGCGCTGCGTCTGGCGACTCTCGGCCGTCCCTCAATGCGCTAAGCCAGACACTCCGGCAAGGCGCGGCGGCGGGAGTCAGCTGTCTTCGGTTTTGGATGCGCGGGCGTGTTGCCATACGATTTTCGCCAGCGCCGCGGAATCCAGTTCACCATCACCCTGTCGGACCAATTCGTCCATCAGCTCAAGCGCGGCTGCGCTACCGGGCAAGTTTAACTCCATATCACGCGCCTCCTGCGCGACAATGCGCAGATCCTTCAGGTGCAGTTGCGCCTTGAATCCGGGTTGATAATCGCCGCTGAGCATGCGCGCGCCGTGAAACTCCAGAATCCGGCTGTAGGCGAACCCACCGAGCAGCGCTTCGCGCACCTGTTCGCGACTCACGCCGCTTGATTCCGCCAGCAGATATGCTTCGGCGACGGCCGCCATGGTCTGCGCCACCAGCAGTTGATTGCACGCTTTGGCTACTTGGCCTGCGCCATTCGCGCCAATATGCTGGACCTGGCCGCCGAGCACGTCAAGGATAGGACGCATGCGATCAAACACTGTCTCCGATCCGCCCACCATAATGGATAGCGTGCCCTCAATGGCACCGACCTCTCCGCCGGAGACAGGCGCATCCAGCATGGCCACGCCACGCTTCTCCAGTTGCTTCGCCACCTGCCGCGTCTCACTAGGCGAGACCGTGCTCATGTCGATGAGGGTATGTCCTGAGGCCGCGCCTTCCATCAATCCGTCGATGCCGGTGATGACGTCCAGCATGTCCGAGGTGTCTGCCACCATCACCACGCTGACTTCGGTGCTCGCGCTGACTTGCGCCATGCTGTCCGCGGCGGTGGCACCCGCTTCAAGCAGCGGGTCGAGTTGTTTGGGGCGACGCGCGAAGACCGTGACCGGGTAGTCGGCGCGCAGCAGATTCAGCACCATCGGGCGACCCATGATGCCGGTGCCGACCCAGCCGATAGAAGTCTTGCTCATGTGTGAAGGCGGAGTGAAGGGAGGGATTGGCTCGCCGTAAGCGGCGCGCCACTCATTATATTCAGCCTATAAACTATGATGCCGTTATGTCCGAGTGGAACGCGGAGCCGGGGGTGCTGTATGTGATCGCTACCCCAATCGGCAATCTGGACGACCTGAGTGCGCGCGCCTGTGATATTTTTCGCAGTGTGGACTGGATCGCCTCAGAGGACACGCGCCAGACGCGCAAACTGGTGTCGCATCTGGGCCTGCAGACGCGGCTTCACAGTGCGCACCGCGGCAACGAAGCGCAAACTGCGGTGGCCCTGATCAAATCCTTGAAACGCGGCGACTCTGGCGCGCTGGTGTCGGACGCCGGCACACCTTTAATCAGTGATCCGGGTCGTTGGCTGGTTTCGGCCGCACTGGAGGCTGGCGTGGTGGTGATGCCGTTGCCGGGACCGTGCGCGGCGGTCGCGGCATTGTCCGCCGCAGGTTTGGACGCGGCGCAATTTGTGTTCGAGGGCTTTCTACCGGCGCGCGCGCCGGCTCGTCGTCGCCATCTGGAAATGCTGGCGGCTGAGACGCGCACCTGGGTGGCGTATGAGGCACCGCATCGCATCCGCGCACTGATGTCGGATCTGCACGCGGTGCTGGAAGATTCACGTGCGGTCATTTGGGCACGGGAGTTGAGCAAGCGCCATGAGCAGGTGGTGCGAACTTCTGCTGGCGCATTGCACCCGGAGGAGTTGCCTGAGCGCGGCGAGTATGTGGTGGTGGTGGAAGGCGCGCCGCAGCTGCCGGAAGCGTCGGCGGAAATTCTGGATGCGTTTCTGGAACCCTTGCTCGATGCGGAGGTTGGTGTGCGCACCATCGCGGCGCTGGCGCGAGACTGTCTGGGGATGGCGCGCAAGCGGGCTTATGATCGCGCGGTGGAGCTGCGCGCGTTGCGCGAGCAGAAGGGCTTGTGAGTATGATGGGGTTGGGAGCGGGCCGGACAGTCGCTGCCTGAGGGCGGAGGAAAGTCCGGGCTCCACAGGACAGGATGCCAGATAACGTCTGGGGGGCGCAAGCCTACGGAAAGTGCCACAGAAAATATACCGCCGGGCTTCGGTTCGGCAAGGGTGAAAAGGTGCGGTAAGAGCGCACCGCGCGGCTGGCAACAGGCGTGGCAGGGCAAACCCCATCCGGAGCAAGACCGCATAGAGAAGCAATGATGTCGTCCTGCATGGCTTCCGGGTAGGTTGCTAGAGCGTGTCGGCGACGGCGCGCCCAGAGGAATGACTGTCCACGACAGGACCCGGCTTACAGGCCCGCTCTTCCATATCGCGCATGCGGCGTGATTTTTGGTGCCAAAGTGGGGAAAACCGCACATTTGCATTTGGCTCTCAATTTTTCATTGGAGAAATAAATTACTGATAAAAGATATATATAAATAACCACTTCTTATAAATAGTTTAGGTACTTGCTTTGTAGAAAAAGTGGAATATAATGGGTTCTCGTGGAATTCTGTGGAGATAACAGAATACATGTTTAAGGGCTCACATCTACTGGTGGTCGATGACAAGGGGCGCATCGCCATCCCGACCCAGTTCCGTCAGATGCTGCAGCAGCAGTGCGAGGGGCGCGTGGTTGTGACCGCTGATCATGACGCCACGCTTGCGATCTATCCCTGGTCCGTATGGGAGGGGCGTGAGAAAAAGTTACATGCGCTGTCTACAACCGATCCTGCCAGTCGCGCCAAGCGCGAACTGGAACTCGGCAATGCCGACGAGCGCCGTCTCGACAAGCAACATCGTCTTCTACTCGCGCCGGCCCTTCGGAAGCATGCCCGGCTGGAGCGTGATGCCATCCTGTTGGGTGTCGGTGACATGCTGCTGGTGCGTTCGCAGCAGACCAATCGGGACTTGATCGAGCGCTACAACACCCTGCTCAATGATTCGGCGAGCCTCAAGGTTCTGAACGATCACGGACTTTAAATGAAGGAGTATCGGTTGCATGAACCTGTCTTGTTGCAAGAAACGATGGAGCAACTGGTGGTTCGCACCGACGGCTTCTACGTGGATGCCACTTATGGATACGGTGGGCACGCCGCCGCCATCCTCGAACAGCTCGGACCGCAAGGCCGGCTGTGGCTGCTGGATCAAGACCCGCGCGCCTGCGCGCATGCGCGCAACCACTTCGGCGACGATCCCCGGGTGCACATCGTGGAGGACGCCTTCATGAATCTGTCCGAGCATCTGCGCCATGCGGATCTGCTGGGCCAGGTCGACGGCCTGCTGCTAGATCTGGGCGTGTCTTCGGTGCAACTGAATGACCCCAAGCGCGGTTTCAGTTTTCGTCGCGACGGACCGCTTGACATGCGCATGAGCGGGCAAGGCATGACCGCCGCCGAATGGCTGGCTGAAGTCGATGAGTCGGAGCTGGCGGAGGTGCTGGCGTGTTATGGCGAGGAACGTAATGCCCGGCACATCGCGAAACACATAGTGCGCACCCGCAATACCCGACGGTACACACGCACGCAGCAACTGGCGCATCTGCTCGAAGGCATTATGCGCAGACCGTCGCCCGGCAAGCATCAGGCCACCCGAACTTTCCAGGCCATCCGCATATTCATCAACCGCGAACTTGAGCAGTTGGATGGCGTGCTGGGTGATGTGCTGGACATGCTGGCCGAACAGGCGCGGCTGGCCATCATCAGTTTTCATTCGCTGGAAGATCGCCGGGTCAAGCACTTCTTGCGCGCACACAGCACGCCGCCTCCCGTGAACCGGCACCATCCGGCACCGCCATTTACGCCATCCTTTGAGACCTACCCGCTGATTCGATGCCGTGAGGCCGAAGTACAGCGCAATCCGCGCTCGCGCTCGGCGCGCCTGCGCAGCGCCCGGAGACTGCCATGCGCGGCATAAGACTCTGGGTCGTGCTGCTGTTCGCCAATCTGGTGTGCGCTATCGCCATGGTGTACTCCTCGCACGCCAGCCTCGGCATCTTCCATCAGATTCAGGAACAGCGCCGGATCTACCAGCACCTGCAAACGGATTGGGGACGGCTGCTGCTTGAGCAAAGCGCGCTGGCCTCTTATGCGCGCGTGGAGCAGTTGGCGGTCACGCAGTTGCGCATGCGCCGCCCGGATATGTCTCGCACCAATTTGCTGGCACCCTAGAGGATTTGTGATGAGCAGTTACCACCGCTCCTGTCAGTTTCGCCGCCGCCTTGTGACCGTGGTGTTTCTGGTGCTGGCGCTGGCGCTGGTGGCGCGTGTGGTGCAGTTGCAATACGCCGAACGCGAGTTCCTGTTGGCGCAGGGCGACAGCCGCCAACAGCGCACGGTAGAAATTCCGGCGCATCGCGGCATGCTGACCGATCGCCATGGCGAGTTGCTGGCCATCAGCATGCCGGTGGGTTCGGTGTGGGCGGAGCCGGCGCGGCTGCTCGCGGCGCGCGCGGATTGGGGCGATCTGCCGACGCAACTGGGCGTGAGCGAAAATGCACTGGCGCAAACATTGGAGGAGCGCAAGGCGCGCAAGTTCTACTATTTGCGCCGCCACTTGTTGCCGGCGGAGGCCGAACGCATATCCTCGCGCAATCTCCCTGGCTTGCATTTGCGCATGGAGTACCGGCGTTACTATCCGACCGGAGAGGCCGCCGCGCAATTGATCGGTATCACCGATATTGGCGATCAGGGCCAGGAAGGTCTGGAGCTGATGTTCGATGCGCAACTGAGCGGTCAGGCCGGTGCGCGGCGCGTGCGACAGGATTCCAACGGACGCATCATTGGTGATCTGGCGCAGATCCGCGCGCCCAAGCATGGCGAGAACCTGCGTCTGTCCATCGAGCGCGGACTGCAGTACTTCGCCTATCGCACGCTGGAGAGCGCCGTGCGCAAACATCGCGCGCGCAGCGGCTCGGCGGTGGTGCTGGACGCGGTGACCGGTGAGGTGCTGGCGATGGCGCAAGCGCCGTCTTTCAATCCCAATGCGCCGCGCGCCGGCCAAAACGAACGCCGCCGCAACCGGGCCATGACCGACCAGTACGAGCCAGGCTCCATTGTCAAGCCGTTCACAGTACTGGCGGCGCTGCAAAGCGGGCGCTATACCCCGGACAGCGTGTTTGATACCTCGCCGGGTTACATGCAGATCAAGAGTTATACGATTCGCGACATCCGCGATTTCGGTCAGCTTGACATGGCCGGGGTGCTGGTGAAGTCGAGCAATGTGGCCTCGGCCCAGATGGCGCTGGACATGCCGGCGGAGCACTTGTGGGGCGTGTTCAACAGCGTTGGCTTCGGTCAGCCGCTGTTTACCAATTATCCTGGTGAAGTGAGCGGCGTGCTGCGCGAGCCGTCGAGTTGGCGGCAAAGCGAATGGGCCAGTCTTGGTTACGGCTATGGCCTGTCGGTCACACCAATGCACTTGGCGCAAGCCTTCACGATTCTAGGCAATCGCGGCGTTCACCACATTCCGAGTTTTCTGGCCGATCCCAAAACGCACGGCACTCGTGTGCTGTCGCGGGAAGTGTGTGATCAGGTGCTGCATATGCTGGAGCAGGTGACCCAGCCCGGCGGTACCGCCACCCGCGCACGGGTTCCAGGCTACACCGTGGGAGCCAAGACCGGCACGGTGCGCCGGCATTCCGCGGAAGGGGGCTATTCCGCATCGAGTCACCTCGCCATGATTGCCGGAGTGGTGCCGCGCCGTCACCCGCGCCTTGCGATTCTGGTACTGGTGGATGATCCGAGCGCCGGGGATTACTACGGCGGCGTGGTCGCCGCCCCGTTGTTTAGTCGCATCGCTTGGGAAGCGCTGCGTCTGTTGAATATTCCGCCAGACGATCCGCAAGGGTTGCGTCAGGCAGCCACGGGAGGTCAGGGATGAGTCAGACATTGTCGCTGCCGCTGTCTAAATTGCTCGACGGACTCGCTGAGCCGTCGCAAGATTGCGTGGTGCACGGCGTATGCTGTCGCAGTGAGGACATTCACTCTGGTGATTCCTTCGCGGCCTGTCGCGGCTTGAGTCGGCATGGCCTTCTCGGTGTCGCACAAGCCGCCGAGCGCGGCGCGGCGGCGGTGATCTACGATCCGCAGGACGCGCCTTCGGTGGCGCTCCCCATCCCGCATGCGGCGGTGCCGGAGTTGTCGCGCTTGCTGAGTGAGTTGGCCGGGCGCTTCTACCGACACCCATCGAAGCAACTGCCCGTGATCGGCATCACCGGCACGGACGGCAAAACCTCAACCGCGCATCTGCTGGCGCAGTTAATGTCTCGACTGCAGCGCGTCTGCGGCGTGATCGGCACGCTCGGTGCCGGCACCATCGAGGCCTTGCATTCCACCGGACACACCACGCCCGATGCTGTTCGGGTGCAGCGCGAATTGTTTGACATGCTGCAGCGCGGACATGCGGCCGCGGTGCTGGAGGTCTCCTCGCACGCGCTTGATCAGCACCGTTGCGACGCGGTGCGCTTTGATACCGCAGTCTTCACCACGCTGGGTCAGGACCACCTGGACTACCACGGCAGCGTCGAGAACTATGCCGCAGCCAAGCGTCGGCTGTTTACCGATCTGGCCCCACGGCGCTGCGTGATTAATGTGGACGATGTGTTCGGGCAGGAGCTCGATGCGTGCGTTGCCAAATACACGGAAGTCCGGCGCTGTTCACTGCACGCGGCGCACGCGCAGTCACAGGCGCAGGGCATTGAGTTGCATGCGGGCGGGTTGCGGTTCGACTGGAGTATCGATGGGCAGACCTGCACGGTTGAGGCACCGAACCTGTACGGGCGCTTCAATGTCATGAATTTGCTGCTCTCTGCGACGGCGGTGCAGGTGCAGGGCATTGACGCGACGCAGATCGCGGAGGCGATCGCGCAACTCAAAGCGGTGCCGGGGCGGCTTGAGGCGCTGCCGCGCGTCGCTGATGCGCCGCGAGTATTTCTGGACTACGCGCATACCGAACAGGCGCTGTGCGCCGCACTGGAAGCGTTGCGGGCGCATTTTGATGCGCCGGTGCATTGCGTGTTCGGCTGCGGCGGCGATCGCGATCGGGTCAAGCGTCCGCGCATGGGTGCCGTCGCCGAGCGTCTGGCGCATCGTGTGATGCTGACGGATGACAACCCGCGCACCGAAGACCCCAAACAGATTGTGCGCGAGATTCGCACAGGTTTGCGCGAGCCTGAGCGCGTTCGTGTGATCCAGGACCGTGCCGAGGCGATTCGTGAAGCGGTGCGGACGGCACCCGCGGACGCGGTGGTACTGATCGCTGGCAAAGGTCACGAACAGGAACAAATCACAGCCGCTGGAGCACAACCCTTCTCGGACTGGACCGCTGCGCAGCAGGCGCTGGAGGCATGCGCATGATGCGCCTGGCCGAACTGGCGCAATGGGCCGGAGGTGAATTGCGCGGCGCTGACGCGCCGGTCACCGGGGTGTCGATTGATTCGCGCGAACTCGGCGCTGGCGAGGTGTTTGTCGCCTTGCTGGGTGAACATGTAGACGGCCATGAGTTCGTGGCCAACTGCGCAGAGGCGGCCGCGGTGGTGGTGCAGCGCGAGGTGGACGCGCCGTGCGCGCAGATTCAAGTTGAGGACACAGAGGTGGCGCTGCAGTGCATGGCGCAGCAGTGGCGACGCCAGCATAAGGTGGCTATGACCGCGATCACTGGCAGCAACGGCAAGACGACGACGCGCGAGATGACTGAGGCGATTCTGTCGCAGCAGGCCCCGACGCTGGCCACACAGGGCAACTACAACAATCATCTGGGCGTCCCGTTGACGCTGTTGCGCATGCACGCCCAACACCGCTACGCGGTGATCGAGATGGGAGCCAATCACGCCGGCGAGATCGAGATGCTGACGCGCCTCGCTGAGCCGCAGGTCGCGACCATCACCTGTGTCGCCGAAGCGCATCTGGAAGGGTTTGGCAGTCTGGAAGGGGTGGCGGAAGCGAAAGGCGAGATTTATCGCAACCTGCCGGAGCACGGCGTGGCAATTCTGAATGCGGAGGAACCGTTCGCGCCGCGCTGGCGCGCGCAACTGCAGGTCTCCGATGTGGTCACCTTCTCGGCCGATCCAACCATCGACGCGGATGTCACCGCCCGGCTGGCTGGGCGCGGTGCGCTGGAGTTGCGCCATGGTGCGCGCGAGTGGACGGTGGACTGGTCGATGGACGGTGTGCACAACGCGCGCAATGCGGCTTGTGCGGTGGCGCAGGCACTGGCCTTGCACGTGGATATTGATGCGGCAGTCGAAGCGCTGTCCGGGTTTGAGTTGTCAGTTGGTGGGCGTCTATGCGAGCTGCCAGGGTGCAATGGCGCGCAGTTGATTGACGACAGTTACAACGCCAACCCCGGATCATTTCGCGCGGCCATTGATGTGCTGGTCACGCGCGCCGAGGATCCGTGGCTGGTCATGGGGGAAATGGCGGAACTCGGATCTCATGCGCAGCACGGTCACGAAGAGGTGGCGCGTTACGCGCGCGACGCCGGTGTGCGGCGGCTGTATGCGCTGGGTCGTTTCGCAGAGGATTGCGCGCGCGTCTTTGGCGCTGGAGCGCAGGCGTGTGAAGACCTGTCGCGTCTGGCCGAGATGCTGCGCGCCGACATGCACCCGCAATGCGCGGTGCTGATCAAGGCGTCGCGGTCCGCGCGTCTGGAACGTTTGGTGGCGCAGTTGCTGCCGGAGGAGGTGAGTCATGCTGCTTGATTTATTTGCCTGGCTGGAGAGTGTGGATCAGGGCTTCGCCGTGTTCCAGTATCTGACGGTACGTGCCATCTTCGCGCTGTTGACGGCGCTGTTGATCGCGCTGTTAATCGGGCCGTGGGTCATTCGCCGCCTGCAACTTGGCAACTTCGGTGAGACCGTGCGCGATGACGGCCCGGAATCGCATCAGGCCAAGACTGGCACGCCAACCATGGGTGGTGTACTGATTCTGCTGGCGCTGCTCGGCTCGGTGATGCTGTGGGGTTCCTGGGACAGCCGGCATCTGGCCGTGCTGTTTGTCATCACCGTGCTGTACGCGCTGATTGGCTTGTTCGATGATTGGCAGAAATTGCGCCGTGGCAAAGGCATCTCGGCGCGGCTGAAGTTCTCACTGCAAGTGCTGTTTGGAGTCATGGTCGGCTGGTTTTTGTTCGCCAGCGCGACCGAACCGGTGGAGACGCAGTTTCTGTTCCCGGTGATCAAGGAGTGGCAGTTCGCGTTGGGCCTGTGGTTGATTCCGCTGACCGCCTTCATGCTGACGCTAATGAGCAACGCGGTCAATCTGACCGACGGACTCGACGGATTGGCGATCATGCCGACCGTCATGGTGGCGGCCGGCCTTGGCGTGTTTGCCTACACCACCGGCCATGTGGAGTTCGCGCAGTACCTGGGCATCGCGCATGTGCCGATGGCAGGCGAGATGGTCATCTATTGCGCCGCGTTGGTCGGTGCGGGGCTGGGCTTTCTGTGGTTCAACACCTATCCGGCGCAAGTCTTCATGGGCGATATGGGCGCGCTCGCGCTCGGCGCGGCGCTCGGCGCGCTGGCGGTCATGCTGCGCCAGGAAATTGTGCTTCTGATTATGGCCGGTGTGATGATGATGGAGACGCTCTCGGTCGTGCTGCAAGTGGTGTCGTTTCGTCTGACCGGGCGGCGCATTTTCGCGATGGCACCGCTGCACCATCACTTTGAGTTGCGCGGCTGGCCGGAGCCCCGTATCGCCGTTCGATTCTGGATTATCACGCTGGTGCTGGTACTGGCGGGACTGGCCACACTGAAGTTGCGATGAAGGAGGCGTGATGCTTGCAACCATGAGTGATACCCGAACGATGGTGATGGGGCTGGGCGCGACCGGATTGTCGGTGGCGCGCTATCTGCACTGCCGCAATGAAGCTTTCACGGTATGGGACCAAGATCCAAAAGCCGAGGCGGCGGCGGCATTGCGTGAAGCCTGCCCGGAGTCGCTGTTGATTCACGGCGAGCCGGATCGGCAGGCCTTCGAACAAGTCGACACGGTGATCGTCAGTCCGGGCGTTCCACTTGATCATCCGGCCTTGTGCGCTGCGCGCGACGCCGGCGCGCAGATCTACGGCGACGTCGAGTTGTTCGCGCATGAAGCGGATGCGCCGGTGCTGGGAATTACCGGCAGTAACGGCAAGACCACGGTGACCTTGATGCTCGCGGCGTTACTTGAAGAAGCCGGAATCGCGGTGCGCTGCGGCGGCAATCTGGGCATCCCTGCGCTGTCTTTGCTGGAGCCGCAACCGCCGGACGTATACGTGCTGGAGTTGTCCAGCTTTCAACTGGAAGCCACCGAGACGCTAGCCTGCGAGGCGGCTTGTTTGCTCAACCTCAGCCCGGACCATCTGGACCGGCATGGTTCCTTCGCGGCTTATCGCGAAGTCAAGCATCGTCTGTATCGCAATGCCACGGTGGCTATCTACAACCGGGATGATCCGGACACGCGCCCAGGACTGACCGACGGGCGCATGCGGAGTTTCGGTACCGACGCGCCGGTGCGCGGAGATGATTTTGGTATTCGCCAGCATGACGGTCTGGTATGGCTGAGTCAGGGACGACACCTGCTGCTGCCGTGCAAGGAACTGTCGCTGCCCGGCCAGCACAACTGTGTCAATGCGCTGGCCGCATTGGCGCTGGCGGATGCGCATGGTGTAATGCTTGATGCCGTCGTGGATGTACTGCGGCACTTCCAAGGTCCTCCTCATCGCTTGCAAAAAGTGGCGACAGTCGGCGGCATCGACTTTTACAACGACTCTAAGGCGACCAACCTTGACTCCATGCAGGTCGCCTTGCGCGCCTTCACGCAGCCCTGCGTGCTGATTGCAGGCGGGCAGGCCAAGCAGGATGATTTCTCGCGCATGGCCTCACTGGTGCAGACCAAAGCCCGAGCCGTGCTTTTGATTGGGGATGCGGCGGAGACGATGGCGCAGATGTGGGGTGACGTGGCAACGGTGGAGGTGCAGGGTGACATGGAATCAGCCGTGCGTCGCGCACAGGAATTGGCGCAAGAGGGGGATTGCGTGCTGTTATCGACGGGTTGCGCGAGCTTCGATCAGTATGAGAACTTTGAGGCGCGCGGGGAACACTTCATCGAATGCGTGCGCGCGCTGGAGGACGAAGCATGACTGAGCGGTTGCCGGCGCACGAATTGCGCATCGCCACGATTTTGCTGGTGTTGGGGCTGGTGGTGATGACCTCGGCCTCAATGGAGGTGGCGCAACGGGATTTTGGCAACGCCCTGTATTACTTGCAGCGTCAGGGCATGCTCGCGTTTGTCGGTCTGATAGGAGCGCTGGTGCTGGCCCAAATTCCATTGCGCTGGCACCAAAAACTGGCACCGCTGTACGCGCTCGGCGCGATCGCCTTACTGGTGGTGGTGCTGCTTCCCGGTATGGGCAATAACGTCAACAACAGTACCCGGTGGCTGCAGCTCGGACCGGTGCAGTTTCAGCCTTCGGAATTGATGAAGCCGCTGTTTATTTTGTGGCTGGCGTGCTGGCTGTCGCGCTGCGGCGAGGACATGCGCAGCAATCCGCGCACCCTGATCGTGCCGCTGATCGTGTTGATGACGGTGTGCGCGCTGTTGCTTTTGGAGCCGGATTTCGGCACCGCCTGCGTGATCGCAGCGACTGCAATCGGCATGATTTTCCTGTGCGGCGGGCATTTGGGCGCGATTTTAAGCGTGGGTGCCTTCGGGATGGTCGGACTCGCCGGTCTGGTCATTGCTGCGCCGTATCGCATGCTGCGCCTGAAGACCTTTTTGGACCCGTGGGCCGATCCGTTTGATACCGGCTATCAGATTACCCAGTCGCTGATCGCGATTGGCAGCGGCGGCTTCTGGGGTCTGGGCCTTGGCAGCGGCGTACAGAAACATTTCTACTTGCCGGAAGTGCACACCGACTTTGTGTTTGCGGTCGCGGTTGAAGAACTTGGGTTGCTGGGGGCGATGCTCATCATCGGTCTGTTCGTGTTGCTGATTCTGATGGCCTTTCGGATCGCGCGCAGCGCTCAGGACAGCGACAATGTGATGGGTGCGGCGCTGGCCTACGGCATTGGCGTGTGGATTGGCTTGCAGGCGCTGGTGAATGTGGCGGTGAATCTCGGCGCAGTGCCGACCAAAGGATTGACGCTGCCGTTGATGAGCGCGGGTGGCAGTTCGCTGATCGCCACCATGCTCGGACTGGCCTTGCTGTGGCGAGTGCGACACGAATTGAACGCGCAGGTATCAGGCAAGAAGGCACCGAGCCAGCCCTCGAAGTGGAGCAGACGTCGTGCGTGAAGGTCCGGTGATGATTCTGGCCGGTGGGACCGGCGGGCATGTGTTTCCGGCACTGGCGGTGGCGGAACAATTGCGTGCGCGAGAAGTGCCAGTGCTGTGGGTGGGAACGCGCCAAGGTCTGGAGGCGCGGGTCGTGCCGCCGGCAGGATTTCCGATTGAATGGGTGCGCCTGACGGCACCGAGTCGGCGCGGATGGCGCGGACTGGTGGGTGTCGCGCCTGCCGTTTTGCTGGCGGTACTGCAGGGCATGCGTCTGCTGCGTCGCTATCGCCCGACAGTAGTGTTGGGAATGGGTGGCTATGCGTCCTCGGCGGTGGCGCTGGCGGCTGTGCTGTGGCGTATT
Organism: uncultured candidatus Poriferisulfidus sp.; assembly: GCA_965199755.1. GTDB lineage: Bacteria > Pseudomonadota > Gammaproteobacteria > Poriferisulfidales > Poriferisulfidaceae > Poriferisulfidus. The sequence goes on from CBDASZ010000001.1 coordinate 472,605, forward strand.
CCGCTAGTAATCCACGAACAAAACGCGATTGCCGGAGTGACCAACCGCATTCTGGCGCGACTGGCGAAGCGGGTGCTACTGGGCTTCCCATACGCGCAAGGAATTAAGGGTGGCACGCATATGGGTAATCCGGTGCGCGCCGCATTGCAGCAGAATCCGCCCCCGGCGGCAGTCTTATCCGGGGAGTCCGCGCTGCGCCTGCTGATTATCGGCGGCAGTCAGGGCGCGGAGATTTTCAACGAAGTGGTGCCGCAGGCGATCGCCGCCTTGCCGGAGCAATATCGCCCGCAGATTTGGCATCAGACGGGCAGCGATCCACAGTCGGTCGCGGCACGCTACCCCAGTGAAGCGGCTCTGCGCGTGAGTCCGTTCATTGAGGCCATGGATGAGGCTTATGCCTGGGCCGATCTGGTGCTGGCGCGTGCCGGTGCGATGACCATTGCGGAGCTGGCGGTGGTCGCGCGCGCGGCGGTGCTGGTGCCGTATCCGTACGCCGCGGACAACCATCAGATGGCCAATGCGCGCGGTTACGCCGAAACGGGTGCCGCTGAAGTCTGGGAGCAAAATCAATTTACACCGGCGCGGCTGGCGCAGCGCTTGCGTGAATTGGCGCAGGATCGTGCCGCCTTGCAGAAGATGACGCGGGCCGCCCGGAATCAGGCTCGGCCGCATGCCGCCGCGCAAGTCGCGGCGTGCTTGCTGGAGTTGCGGACATGACGCGCCAAGGCCGATTGCAGTTGCCGATGCGGCACATCCGTCGCGTGCATTTCGTCGGCATTGGCGGTGCTGGCATGAACGGCATCGCGGAAGTTCTGTGCCAACTCGGTTACGCGGTTTCCGGCAGTGACTTGCGCGAAAGTGAACAAACCCGGCGCTTGCGAGAAATGGGCGCTGTAGTGCACATCGGTCATGATGCGCAGGCGGTAGAAGGCGCGGATGTGGTGGTGGTCTCAACCGCCATTCCGCAAGACAACCCTGAGCGTCAAGCGGCCATGGCGGCGCGCATCCCGATCATTGCACGCGCCGCCATGCTGGGTGAGTTGATGCGCTTCAGCTTCGGCATCGCCGTGGCCGGCACGCACGGCAAAACCACCACCGCCAGTCTGGTCGCGCACTTGCTGGCTGAGGGCAGGCTGGACCCGAGTTCCATCATTGGCGGCAAGTTGCGCCACAGTGAGGCGCACGCGACTCTGGGCGAAGGCGATTGTCTGGTCTGCGAGGCGGACGAAAGCGATGCCTCTTTCCTGCATCTGAATCCGCTGATCGCGGTGCTCACCAACATTGATGACGATCATCTGGTTAATTACGGCAACGACATGGAGCAGTTGCTGGAGGGCTATCGAAACTTCCTGCAGAACCTGCCGTTTTACGGGCTGGCGGTGCTGTGCGCGGACGATGCGCGTACCATGAAACTGGGCCGGGAACTGGAGCGGCAAGTGGTGTGCTACGGCATTGACGCACCGGACGCGGACATTGTCGCCACCGATGTGCATATCGGCCCCAACGGCTCCCGATTCCGGTTGTGCATCGCGGGCGAGGAGGATACGCAGGTGCACCTCAATTTGCCAGGCGAACACAACGTGCGCAATGCGCTGGCCGCAGTGGCGGTGGCACGCGATCGACAGGTGGAGAGAGACGTGATCGCGGCAGCCTTGTCGAGTTTCGGCGGTATCGCACGGCGGCTGGAGATGCACGGTGCCTTGCCGGGACTTGATGATGTGTTGTGGGTGGACGACTACGGGCATCACCCAAGCGAGATTACAGCGACGCTGGAGGCGCTGCGACGCATTTATCCTGAGCGGCGTCTGGTGTTGAGTTTTCAGCCCCATCGTTATACGCGTACGCGGGATTTGTTCGCGGATTTCGTGGTCGCTTTGCGTGGTGCGGACGAACTGGTGCTGCTGGAAGTCTATCCGGCGGATGAGAAGCCATTGGCGGGCGCCGACAGCGCGGCTTTGGCACAGGCGTTGCAGGAGCATGGCATGTCCGCGCGTCTGGCGCAAGGCCAGGAGCAGATGACCGCTGCCTTGCAACAGTGTTTGCGCGCCGGAGATGTCTTGTTGACCTTAGGTGCAGGCAGTATCGGACGCTGGGCCGCAGAGTTGCCGGGGCAGCTCGGCACATTGCAGGAGGCACCGGCATGAATCTGCTCGATATTCAGGAGCGTTGCGACGTGCCGATGGCGAAATACACCACTTGGCGCTGCGGCGGCATGGCGGATCGAATGTATGCGCCGGGCAGCGTGGAGGAATTGCAGGAATATCTGGCGACTCTGGATGCGGCGGTGCCGGTTACCTGGCTGGGACGCGGCAGCAACGTGCTGATCCGCGAAGGCGGCATGCGCGGTGTGGTCATTCAACTGGATGAGCCGATCTCCAACATCACGATCGATCCCCCGGAAGTGCGCGCCCAGGGTGGCGCGATGTGCGCGCGACTGGCGGTGGCGATGGCGGATGCGGGCTTGCACGGACTGGAATTTCTGACCGGCATACCGGGTTCTGTCGGCGGCGCACTGGCAATGAACGCAGGTGCCGCGGGTTGTGAGATATGGGATCGCGTCAGTTACATCGAGACACTGGACAGGCAAGGTGAGGTACATCGCTTCAGCGCTGGCGATATTGACGTGGGCTACCGCACGGTCTGCTTACCGCCCGACCACGGAGTGCTGCTTGGGGTGTTTCATCTGCTTCGTGATGAGGCGGAAGATGCCGTATGGGATCGCGTCCGCGCGCTTATGAAGCGGCGGCGGGAGACGCAGCCAGTTGCGCAAGCCAGTGGCGGGTCGGTATTCCGCAATCCGGATGGGCAGTATGCCGCGCAATTGATTGAAGCGGCGGGGCTGAAAAGGTATCGCATCGGTGGCGCGGAAGTCAGCGAAACGCACGCGAACTTTATTGTCAACAACGGCGCGGCGACCGCGCATGATATTGAATGCCTCATCGAGCATGTCCGCGACACGGTGGAGGCGCACAGCGGAGTGCGTCTTGAACTGGAAGTACGTATCTTGGGAGAGAAGCCATGAATGATTACGGGCACGTGGGCGTACTGATGGGCGGCTGGTCCGAGGAGCGCGAAATCTCGCTGATCTCCGGGCAGAACGTGCTGGAAGCCCTGCGGACGCTTGAAGTGCAGGCGAGCGCGGTGGATCTGCAGCGCGAGATGCTGCCGGAACTGGGTGCTTTGGGTTTTGATCGTTACTTTGTGGCGCTGCACGGCATTGGTGGAGAAGATGGCGAGGTGCAGCAGGTGCTCGAAGACCTGAATATGCCGTACACCGGCAGTGGGTCGCAGGCATCGCAGTGTTGCATGGATAAGATGGCGGCCAAGCAATGCTGGTGGCGCGAGGAATTACCGACGCCCAAGGCCATGCTGGCGGATGCGGACACGCTGGAGCGGCAGGCCGAAGAACTGGGCCTGCCGCTGGTGGTCAAGCCGGTCGATCAGGGTTCCAGCATTGGAGTGGAACTGGTGCGTGAGGCGCAGGAATTGTTTCCGGCGGTACAGGAGGCACGCCGTCACGGCAGTACGGTGATGCTGGAGCGCATGGCGCTAGGGACCGAATATACGGTGGGTATCCTGCAAGGCGAGGCGCTGCCTATGATTCGGTTGCGTCCCAGCGCGGAGTTCTTTGATTTCGCCTCCAAATACGAATCGGATCAGACCGGTTATGACATTCCATGCGGTCTGCCCAAGGCCATGGAGCGTGAATTGCAGGACATAACCTGTCGCGCCTTTGTCGCAACCGGTGCCTGCGGCTACGGTCGGGTGGATCTGATTCTGGATGAGCTGGATCGGCCGTGGTTGTTGGAAATCAACACCGCACCCGGATTGCGCCGCCACGGACTGCTGGCGATGGCGGCCAGTGCCGTGGGCCTGAGTTATGAAGATTTGATTGTGCGCATGCTTGACACCAGTCTGGAGCCGCGCGGGGAGGGCGAATCCTGATGGAATTCGGATCCTGGCGCTGGATCGTGGTCGCCGTGCTGTGCTTTGGGCTGGGGGTGGCGCTGACGATCTGGCTGCGCCTGCCGCAGAACCTGCCGATCCGTCACGTGTCACTGCATGGCGAGTTCCGCTATGCGGAGAAGGCGGCGCTGGAACAGATCATCGCCCAGACCATTGACGGCAATCTGGTCACGCAGGATCTGCTGCTGCTGGAGCAGCGGCTCGCGGAATATCCCTGGCTCAGCCATGCGCGTGTGCGTCGCGACTGGCCGGATACTCTGCAGGTGCATATCTACGAACAGCGCCCGGCCGCAAACTGGGAAGCTGGCGGCTTCCTGAACGCCGAAGGCGAGTTGTTCACGCCGCGCGAGATCGACAAACTGGACCTGCTGCGTCTGTCCGGTGAGCCGGGTCGCGGGCCGGCGTTAATGGAATTGTCGGCGAAAGTACGCCGCATGCTGGCACCGCACGGGCTGGAACTGGTGCGCCTGATCGAAAGTCGCCACCGCGTGGTGAGCCTGCAGGTGGAGCCGCAACTGGAACTGGTGCTTGGGCGCACGCGCCCGTTGCAGCAACTGGCGCGCTGGCTGCGCTATCGCGGCGCTTACGAGCAGCACAGCGTGCGTCCAGCGGCTGTGATTGATTTGCGCTATCCCAATGGTTTTGCGGTTCGTCCCGCCACACGTTCCTAGGAGACTGGCATGAACAAGTGGCTGGAAAAACTGACGCAGATTCTGCCGGGCTTCGGCGTGCGCGATCCGGATCAGGTGGTGGCGCTGGACATCGGCAGTTCCAAAGTGCTGGTGGTGGTGGCGCAGCGCGATGAGGAAGGACGCTTGAATCTGGCTGGATTCGGTAGCACGGAGGCGCACGGCATACGCGAAGGCGCGGTGGTCAACATTGAAGAGGCGGTCGATTCCATTCGCAGCGCCGTGAATGAAGCGGAAGCGATGGCGGAGTGTCTGATTCGCAAGGTCAACGTCAGTCTTGCCGGCGGTCATGTGCAGAGTCTGGATTCCAGCGGCGCGGTACCGGTGCGCGAGGGCGAGATCACGCCGGCGCTGGTGGATCAGGTGCTGGACGCGGCCAGCGCGGTCAAGCTGCCGCACAACAAGGAATTGCTGCACGTGCTACCGAAGGAGTTTGGCATTGATGATCAATATGGCATTCGCACGCCGCTGGGCATGGCCGGAGTGCGGCTTGATGTGCGGGTGCATCTGGTGGCGGTGGGCACGAGCGCGCTGCATAACTTGCTGAAGTGTACGCGGCTGTGCGGTCTGGACGCGGAGCGGATTGTGCTCGGACCGCTGGCGGCGAGCGACGCGGTGCTGGAGCCTTCGGAGCGCGAATTGGGTGTGTGTCTGATCGACATGGGCGGCGGCACCTCGGATTTTGTGGTGTACACCAATGGCGCGGTGCAGTACACCGGTAGCATTCCGCTCGGTGGCAACCACGTCAATCGCGACATCGCGGTCGCGCTGGGCGCGCGGGTCGACGATGCCGAGCAAGTGAAGATTCAGTACGGGCAAGCACTTTTTGACACGGCTGAAGAAGACACGATGCTGGCGGTGCCGGGTCTGGGTGAGCGCCCGGACGCCACGGTCGCCAGTTCCTCGCTGGCCGATGTTATCCGCTCGCGCTATGAGGAAATTTTCGAACACATCGACGCCGCGCTGCGCGAAGCGGGATTCCGCGACCAGATCCAGGGGGCGGGCGTAGTGCTGACTGGCGGGGCAGCCATGTTGCGGCATCTGGACGCGCTGGCCGAGCAGTGCTTTGGACTTCCGGTGCGCATTGGCGCGCCGCGGCAACTACTTAATTCTCAGGATTCTCGATTCCAGCGGCCGATATACGCCGCGGGAATTGGTCTTTTGGGAGAGGGCCATGCGTGGCAGCCCGAACGGGAATCCTCTCCGAAATCATCTTCGTGGCTCTCACGTGTCCGCGAATGGTTCTAACTTTTCATCAACCCAACTTTTATTTAGGGAGTAATGTGCAGTGACTTTATTAAACGAAACGGACGCCAAAGTCCAAACCAACGTAACCGAAGAGCGTCTTGATGACGCCACGCTGACCTTCAAACTGAGTCCGCGCAAGACCACGGAGGCCCGCATCAAGGTCATTGGCGTGGGCGGCGGCGGTTGCAACGCGGCGCAGCGGATGGCCTCGGTCGGTATCGATCAGGTCGAGGTGATCGGTGTCAACACTGATTTGCAGCACCTGCGTGAAGCCTGCCCCGACCTGAGCCGGCGCGTTCAGATCGGCGCGGAGAAGAGCAAGGGGCTCGGTGCGGGCATGGATCCTGAGAAAGGTCTGCAAGCGGCGGAAGAAAGCCGCGAGGAGCTTGAGGATCTGGTGCGCGAGACTGATATGCTGTTTCTGACCGCCGGGATGGGCGGCGGCACCGGCACCGGTGCGACGCCGCTGATTGCGGAGTTGGCGCGTTCGAATGACGTGCTGACTGTTGCGGTGGTGACGCGACCCTTCAGTTTTGAAGGGAGCAAGCGCTGCAACATTGCCGCGGACGGGATTGAACGGCTGCGTGACTTCGTGGATGCGGTCATCATCATTCCGAACGATCGACTGCTGAACGAAGAAGAAGATGAAGACAAGCCATTGACGGAAGCCTTCATGGAAGCGAACAAGGTGTTGCACAACGCGGTGCGGGGGATCTCCGATCTGGTGACGCGACCGGGACAGATCAACACCGACTTCGCCGATGTGCGCAAGGTGATGGAGAATCAGGGTCTGGCCATCATGGGCACGGGTTCAGCCAGCGGTGTCGGCCGCGCCGAAGAAGCGGTGCATCAGGCCGTCAACAGCCAACTGCTGGAAGAAGTGCGCTTCACCAACGCGAGCGGCATTCTGATCAATATCACGACCAACGGCAGTCTGACTGTTCGCGAGTATCGCAGTGTGGTGGATGCCTTGAACACAATGTGTCGCGAGGATGCGAATATTGTTCCGGGCACGGTGCTGGATACGTCGCTAGACGACGAGACGCTGGAAGTGACCATTGTGGTGGCTGGCTTTGAGTCGGCAGGTGAGTCCGCTTCGGCGACACCGCAACAGAAACCGACCGTGATTCCGATGCTGAAACCCGCAGCGCCGAAGGCGGAGCAGCGTGTTGAGGAAGCCAAACAGCCTGAGCCATCCGTGGCAGGGCCGGAGGCGGTGGCCGAGGAAGAGGAAGCCCAGCCTCAAGTCGCGGCGGTGCCCATGACGGAAGGCGCGACCGCGCTGAAGCCGCAGCAGCCGGACTGGAACAACGGCAAGACACAGGCAACCTTCAACATTCCGACCTATTTGCGCAAGCAGCATGACTGAGCCAGGCGGCTTCTTATCAAAGGAGAAGCTACCGAGCGCGCTTGCGCGAAATAGGCGCAGGTGAGCGGGTTTGGTGCGCAGTGCACAGGAAATGATGCAATTTTCTCAATTTTCTTGTAATATAGGCGCACCTTCCCGGCAACCTTGTGTTAGTTCTGCCTTGCACCTTTTGGCGTTCTCTCATTATGATTAGACAGCATACTCTTCGACAGCAGATTTCCGCCGAAGGCGTTGGGTTGCATAGTGGTGAGAAGATCACGATGTGGCTGCGTCCGGCACCGGTGAATACTGGTGTGGTAATTCGGCGTACTGATCAGGATCCGGTGGTGCACATTCCCGCCCATCCGGACAATGTCTCGGCGACCCAGTTGTCGACCACCTTGTCTTGCGGCGATGTGCATGTATCGACTGTGGAGCATTTGCTGTCCGCAGTATCCGGGCTGGGCGTTGACAACCTGTATGTGGATCTGGATGCGCGTGAAATCCCGATCATGGACGGCAGTTCCAACCCGTGGGTGTTTCTGATTCACTCCAGCGGCATTGTCGAGCAGGATGCGCCCAAGCAGTACATCCGCATTCGCAAGCCGGTGACCGTGCGTTCGGGTGCCAAGTGGGCGCGTTTGCAGCCGCACGACGGATTTCGCGTCTCCTTCACCATCAATTTCAATAATTCGGTGATCAACAAGACTCCGTCTTCTGCCACTTTGGATTTGTCGAACACCTCCTATATCAAGGAAGTGTCGCGGGCGCGCACCTTTGGTTTTCGTCAGGAAGTCGAGGCGCTGCGGGATCAGGGACTGGCGCGGGGCGGCAGTCTGGACAACGCGATTGTGATTGATGATCATCGCATTCTCAACGATGACGGTCTGCGTTACCCGGATGAATTTGTGCGCCACAAAATTCTGGACGCGATCGGTGATCTGTATTTGCTGGGCAATAGTCTGATCGGCGAGTTCGAAGGCCATTGTTCCGGGCATGAACTCAACTTGCGTCTGCTGCGCAAGCTGCTGGCCGATGAGTCGGCCTGGGAGCGCATCAGTTTCGAGGACCGCGAGCAGGTCCCGCTGATCTTTGCGGAGCCGGCCACCGCCTGAGCCGTGTCAATCCTGCCCTTTCCGATGCGCCGCCACTTGAACTTTGATTCGGCGCAAGGGGCACTCCAGTTGGTCCTTGAAGTCAGCGTTGACGCGCTTGAGCAGTTCGCGCTGCTGGTAATGAATCAGCGACGCGCAGTTGCCATCCGTAACCGTAACCGTCATGGTATCCTCCTTGACATGACTGCACCAGCATTCCGTCGCACCGTCATCGGCCAGTTGCGCGCGCAAGGTGCGGCTGATTTCCAGTTGCAGACGCAACGTCGCGACTAGGCGCTCATCGAGATGATCAAACAGGCGATTCACAGTACAGGACGGCATCTTGTCGGGGCCGCTTCTATTATCCGTCATGCGCTGCAGCGGTATGAATCGCGTCGCAATATAGGGCGTTTTGGCCTTGGCGTGATCGCCGTGGTGCTGGTCGGACAACTGGTGGTGGTGGCCTATCATCAAGGCGGTTTGCATCAGCGCGATGACGTGCTGGCGCGCGTGGATGTGGCGCTGCACAGTCATGCGGATTCTCTGGAGCAATTGCGCCGCGAGGAACAAACCCATACCAATGCATTGGCGCAGCAGGTGGCGCGCCTGCAGGCGCATATCACACGGCTGAACGCGCTTGGCATGGTGCTGAGCGATCTGGCCCAGGTGAGTTCGGATACGGCGTTTGACTTCAATTCGGAGCCAGGTCTCGGCGGGCGCATACCGACGGCCAGCGCCGAAGTCAGTGAACAGGAACTGGCCGCGTCAGTCGCGACGCTGCATCATCAGGTGGAAGACAGCCAGTTGCGGCTTGAAATCCTGCGCGAATTGCTGCATCACCGTCACGTGACGCAAGCCATGCGGCCAAGCAGTTGGCCGGTTCAGGGCGGCTGGGTGTCGTCTTATTACGGCATGCGCAAAGACCCGTTCCATGGCGGTCGGGCGTTTCATCATGGTGTGGACATCGCCAGCACCCACCGGGCGCGTATTTACGCGGCCGCGCCAGGTCAAGTGGAATACGTCGGGCGTCGCAGCGGCTACGGCATCATGGTGGAGTTATCGCATGGCGACGGCTACCGGACCCGTTATGCCCATGCCAGCAAGATTCTGGTCAAGCCCGGACAATTCGTGGAGCGCGGTCAGGAGATTGCGCTAGTGGGTTCTACCGGACGGTCCACCGGTGACCACCTTCATTTTGAAGTGCTGCAAAACGGCAAAGCGGTCAATCCGTTAAATTTCCTTGCGGCGCGCCGCTGAGGCGGGTTCGCCCCTTTATAATCTCGGTCTTATTCGACCGGTCTCCTGATGTTTTCCGTACTCGCGCGAAAAGTCTTCGGCAGCCGCAACCAGAGAACCCTCAAGAAGCATCGACGCGCGGTGGCGCGCATCAATGCGCTGGAAGCGGAACTGCAAACCAGCACGGACGCGCAACTGCGCGCCCGCGCCGAGGCGTGCCGGGAGGCGATGCGTGACGGCGCGACGCTGGAATCACAACTGGAAGAAGTCTTCGCGCTGGTGCGGGAGGTAGCGCAGCGCAGTCTGGGCATGCGGCACTTCGATGTGCAGTTGATCGGCGGCATGGTGCTGCATGAAGGCGGCATCTCCGAGATGCGCACCGGTGAAGGCAAGACTCTGGTGGCGACCTTGCCGGCCTGTCTGCATGCGCTGGCTGGGCAGAGTGTGCATGTGGTCACGGTCAACGATTATCTGGCGCGGCGCGATGCCGACTGGATGCGCCCGGTGTACGTGGCGCTGGGGCTGAACGTGGGCGTGATCGTGCAGGGCTTGAATCAGCCGCAGCGTCGGGAAGCTTATGGCGCGGATGTGACCTACGGCACCAACAACGAGTTTGGTTTTGATTATTTGCGCGACAACATGGTATTCAAGGCCGAGCAGCGGGTCATGCGCGGCCAGGACTTCGCCATTGTCGACGAAGTGGACTCGATTCTGATTGACGAATCACGCACGCCTTTGATTATCTCCGGGCCGACCGAGGACCGCACTGACCTTTATCACAAGATGGGCCGTCTGGTGCCCGCCTTGACGCCGCAAGAGGAAGAAGAAGGGCCGGGCGACTACCGCATTGATGAGAAGGCGCGTCAGGTGCACCTGACCGAAGACGGACACCACAAAGTGGAAGAATTGCTGGCGCGTGAGCAGTTGATTCCGCCCGGCGCAAGCCTGTATGAGGTCGGGCACATTCGCCTGCTGCACCATGTCAACGCGGCCTTGCGCGCGCAAACCTTGTTTGCGCGGGATCGCGACTACATCGTCTCCGAAGAAGGCAAGATCGTCATCATCGACGAGTTCACTGGGCGCAAGATGCCGGGCCGGCGCTGGTCGGACGGATTGCATCAGGCGGTGGAAGCTAAGGAGGGCGTGCCGGTTGAGACCGAAAACCAGACGGTTGCCTCGATCACCTTCCAGAATTATTTCCGGCTGTACGACCTGCTCGCCGGCATGACTGGCACGGCCGATACCGAAGCCTACGAGTTTCAGGAGATCTACGGACTGGACGTGGTGGTGGTGCCGACCCACCAGCCCATGGTCAGACAGGATTTGGGCGACATGGTGTTTTTGACCGAAGCGGAGAAGTATGAGGCGGTGCTCGAGGACATTCAGGAGTGCGTAGGGCGCGGCCAGCCGGTGCTGGTCGGCACCACCTCTATTGCCAACTCCGAACGTCTGGCCGGTATGCTCAAAGGTGCCGACATCGTGCATCAGGTGCTGAACGCGAAGTTCCATGAGCGCGAGTCGCAGATCATCGCGCAGGCCGGACGGCCGGGAACCGTGACCATTGCCACCAACATGGCCGGTCGCGGCACTGACATTGTGCTTGGCGGTGCACCGGAGGCTTTGGCGGAAGACGCGACAGCAGAGCAGCGTGCGGCGGCGGAACAGGACTGGCAGCAGCGGCATGAGAAGGTGGTCACAGCCGGCGGGCTGCACATCATCGGCACCGAACGACACGAGTCCCGGCGCGTGGACAATCAGTTGCGCGGGCGTTCCGGGCGTCAGGGAGATCCGGGCTCCAGCCGGTTTTATCTGTCGCTGGAAGACAGCTTGATTCGCATCTTCGCGTCCGAGAAGATGGCGGCGTTGATGCAGCGTCTCGGCATGAAAGAAGGCGAGGTCATCGAACATCCCTGGGTCACCAAGGCGATCGGCAACGCACAGCGCAAGGTGGAGGCGCGCAACTTTGACATTCGCAAGCATCTGCTGGAGTTTGACAACGTGATCAACGATCAGCGCGGCGTGGTGTACGGCCAGCGCGATGCGATCATGGACGCCGAAGACCTGTCTGACAACGTGCGCACTCTTCGCGATGATCTGGTAGAGCGCCTGTTTCGGGAGCACATTCCCGCCGACAGCATGGAAGAGAACTGGAACGTTTCGGAGCTTGAACAGGTGCTGCACGAGACTTTCGGGCTGAACTTGCCGCTGCGTTCCTGGCTGGATGAGGAGCGCGAGTTGAATGACGCGGCTTTGCTGCAGCGGATTGAACCGCCGGTGGCGGAGTTGCTTGAAGCGAAGGAAAAAAAGATCACGTCACCGGTCATGCGCCAGTTGGAGAAAGACTTGCTGCTGGCGACGCTGGATGGACACTGGAAGGAGCACCTGGCGCTAATGGATCACCTGCGCCAAGGCATTGGCCTGCGCAGTTACGCGCAGAAAAACCCCAAACAGGAATACAAGCGCGAGGCCTTCGCGATGTTCCAAGAGATGCTCGATCGCATCGAACACGACTTCGTGCAAACGCTCTACCTGATAGAACTGCGCTCAACGGAGGAACTCGGCACGCTGGAGAAGCCGGCCACGGCGGAGTCCGATCTGAACTATCAGGCCCCGTCCGCCGCGCCACCGCGATTGGCTCCCGCGCCTGCATCCGCCATCCCGGCTCGCCGCAGTACGCGCAAAGTGGGGCGCAATGAACCGTGTCCGTGCGGTTCCGGCAAGAAATACAAGCACTGCTGTGGCGCGCAGCAGCGCAAGACAGGATGAGTGACACGCACGCCATCGCCGGAGTACGTCTGGCGGCTGCTCGTGCCGGGCTGTATGCGTCGGATCGTCTGGACGTGGCGGTGCTGGAGTTGGCACCGGGCGCTGAGACGGCCGCGGTGTTCACGCTCAATCTTTTTTGTGCGGCGCCGGTGCAACTGGCGCGCGAACATCTGGAGCAGGAGCGACCGCGTCTGCTGTTGATCAACGCCGGATGTGCCAATGCGGGCACCGGCGCGCAAGGCATAGCGGATGCGCAGGAGACCTGCCGCGCCGCGGCCATGGCGTTTGGGCTGGAGCCGCAACAAGTGCTGCCGTTTTCGACGGGCGTTATTGGTGAGCCGCTGCCCGTCGCGGCGATCAACGCGGCGCTGCCGGATTTGCATGAAGCGCTGACGGAAGAGGCATGGCCGGCGGCGGCTGAGGCGATAATGACCACCGACACGCACGCCAAAGTACACAGCCGTGATCTGCAACTTTCAGGCGGTCATATTCGGGTCACTGGTATGGCCAAAGGCGCGGGTATGATTTGCCCGGACATGGCGACCATGCTGGCCTTCGTAGCCACTGATTTGCAGGTGGAGGCAGAGCCTCTGCGCGCCACTTTGAATGCGGTGCTGCCGCATTCCTTTCATGCGATCACTGTGGACGGCGACACCTCGACCAATGATGCTTGCGTCTTGAGTGCGAGCGGGGCGAGCGGGATCGCATACGCGGATTTGAGCGTGGAGGATCGCGAGAGTTGGGCGGCGGCGGTACGCGACGTGTGCGTGGCGCTCGCTGAAGACATCGTGCGTGACGCCGAAGGGGCGACGCGCTGCATCCGTATTGAGGTGGAACAGGCCGCGTCCGACGCGCAGGCGCAACGGGTGGCGCGGGCTGTCGCGCACTCGCCGCTGGTGAAGACGGCCGCGTTTGCAGGTGATCCGAACTGGGGACGCATTCTGGCAGCGGTGGGGCGCAGTGCGGAGGACATGCGCCTGGAAGCGGTCGAAATCTGGCTGGATGCGGTGCGCGTGGTGCGCGATGGCGGACGGGACCCGGACTACTTCGAACAGCAAGGAGTTGACGTGATGCAGCAGGATGCCTTCACGATTCGGATCTGTCTGGGGATGGGTGACTCTTCCGCAGTGATCACCACGTCAGATCTGTCTTACGATTACGTCAAGATCAACGCCGAATACCGGACCTGAGATCGTGGGCGGGCAGCCGACTACGGTCGTGGCGGGGGCGCTCATTAGGCAGGCAGCGGACGGATCGTCGCAGGTGTTGCTGGCGCAGCGTTATGCAGAGGCGCACCAGGGCGGCAAGTGGGAGTTTCCTGGCGGCAAAATGGAAGCCGGTGAGACAGCCGAACAGACGCTGGTACGCGAACTGCGCGAAGAGACCGGTATTGAAGCGCTGCGCTGGGAGCAATTGATTCGCTTCCCGTTCACCTATCCTGAATTTGTCATGGATTTCGAGGTGTTCCGCGTGACCGAATGGCGCGATGAACCGCGCGCGCTGGCCTCACAAGAACTTCGTTGGGTCGCGCTGGATGCCTTGCGCGACACGCCGACACCGCCCGCATCACAAGCGGTCATTCGCGCGCTGGAATTGCCGCCTCACTATGCGATCAGTGCGGATCCAGGAGACGATCATGAGGTTTGGTGGGCGGCGCTGGAGGCGACACTGGCGCGCGAGGTGCGTTTGCTTCAGTTGCGTATGCATGACTACCCATCGGATGACTTCGCGTCTTTTGCCGCACAGGTCATTTCGCGCGTGCGCGCGGCGGGCGTGCGCATACTGCTGAATGCCGAACCGCAGCTGGCGCTGCGACTGGAGGCGGATGGTGTGCACCTGACGAGTCGACGGTTGCAGCCGGGATTGCGCACGTTGCTTCCGCGGGATTTTCTCATTGGCGCGTCGTGTCACGATGCGCGTGAACTCGCGCAAGCACAGGCGGCGGATGCGGATTTCGCGGTGCTGTCACCGGTGTGCGAAGGGCACGCGGCATCGGTGCTGGGACTGGAAGGGTTCGCGGCGCTGGTGAATGAAGTAGCACTGCCGGTATATGCGCTCGGCGGCATGCAGGATTCGGATCTCCCGGATGTGATCGCGCACGGCGGGCAGGGTATTGCCGCGATTCGCGGCTTGTGGGGCTGAGACGATCAGCCGAATACAGTGCCGATAAAGTACGTGGTCAGATAAATGGCAAGCAGTCCCAGCATGGACAGCTGACACAGCGCGGTGATGAAGCTGCGTTTGTGGTGCGCGCTTGGGAACAGCGCCAGTCCAAATATCGGCGCGGCGAGTGCCGCGAGGGCAATCATCTGGACGCACAGGGTCTGGCAGCTGCGCTGATCAAAGTTGCCGGAAAGCATCTGATACACCAGCACGCTCGCCAATGCCCAACTGATGACGGCCGCGAATACCGGCCATGGGTGAATCCGCCCTCCGGCGCTGCTGGCATAATACTTAGTATCCATTCCATTCATTCTACCTGAAGCCTGATGTCACCACGGAATAGCGTAGGGATGCCGCGATGAATTTCAGTTCTCCAATTGAGGTCGAGAAGACGTTTTACGATGCCTTCTCACGACAGGACATGGATGTCATGATGAGCGTGTGGGCAGAGGATCGGCCGATTTACTGTATCCACCCCGGCGGCGTGCTGCTGACGGACCGCGCCGACGTGGCCGAGAGTTGGTCGCGCATTTTTCAGGCGAAGACACCGTTTCATTTTGAACTGGAATACTTCCATCGCGAAATCTTTGATCAAGTGGCCATCTCGCATCTGAGCGAGACCTTGTTTTTGCACAATCGCATGGTCGGCGTGGTGCTGGTCACCAACACTTACTATCAGACGCCTGAGGGATGGCGCATGATCATGCACCATGCTTCGCCGCAGCCGGAGTCGGAGGAGCCGTCACCGGAGATTCCGGTCTTTCACTAAATTCTTCCGGCAACAGACTGACCGTGCGGCGGAAGTACTGCTGCGCCGCGTCATGTTCGCCCAGGTGTTCCAGCGTCAGCGCGATCTCTCGACACAGTGCGACGCTCATATCGTGAGCTTCCGCTTCCCGCAAGCACGTCAAAGCCTTTTCCCACTGCTGTAGTCGATTCAGCACGCGCGCCTTGGCGCGCAGCAGCGCGGTATGTTCGGGGTTCTTTTTCAGCCAGCGATTGATGTGCTGCAATAGCGCTTCGGGTTCGGATTGCGGTAGCTGCGAATACAGTGCCAGCAAGGCTTCATCCAGTTGCATGCTCAGTCGCTCACGAAGGTACGCTTCCAGTTGTGGCGTGTCATGTTGGGCGTGTTGCAGTCCCTGCAGGTACAACTGCAAGGCAGCCGGGTCATCACGTGCGGCTTCGAGTGTTCTCCACACGATATTCAGGCGTTCTGTGGTCGCTTTGGCGAGCAGCGGGCGCAGGGCAGTGCGCGCCCATTGCCGGGAGTCATCAGCCACGGCTCGCGCGGCCTTGCTTTGGCTGAGTTCCAGCAAGGGCATCCAGTTGTTCAGTTCCTGATAGCAACGCGCCCACTGGCGCAAGGAGCGGGGCTGCGTAGCGTCCTCAGGGGACATCTCCTGCAGTACCGCGAGGGCTTCTTCCCATTTTTCTGAGGCGATCAGTCCGTCGATGCGCAGCGCCGTGGCCACTGGCGCATAGTCCGATTCATCGGCGATCGCGCGCAGATGTTTGTCCCAAAGTTCGGGGTTGTTGGTTTGCACGCCGGAAGCGGCGGCCAGCAAGTGAAACAGCGGATGGCTCGGGTCGGTGTGCGCGGCCTGCTCCAGTTCCTTGTGCGCTTGCGCCTTGTCGCCGTGAAGCCACAGGCGCACGCCGCGGGTAAAGGCACGCTCGGCGCGGTTGTGTTTCAGATTCTGGTAGCGGGAATGCAGTCTCCCCGGTGCGCTCAGCAGATACGCCAGCGTCCACACCACGACAAAAAACCCCGAAAACACGCCAATACCCAACAGTACCGCCATCAGCAAGGAGGCGCGCGCGCTGGTCTCACCGATGTGAAAGATGACCTCGCCGCCCTGAAACTGCGACAGCCAGGTGGCGAGCGCCGCACACAGCAGGGCCACAAAGGTCAGGGCCAGCAATCTCATTGCAATTGACTGCGCTCCAGAGAGTACTGCAGACCACTGAAGTCAATGGACGGCGGGAAGGGGTGTTGTTCGCTCAGTTTCTGCAGGTCCTGTTGCAAGGCAGGGTACTGTTCCTGCAAGGCCGGTTGTGCCAGCAGGCGGCGTGCTTGCGCGAGCGCCTGCGTGTAAGGATCAATGCGGTGCGCCTGCAAGGACAGTCGCGCCAGGTACAGTTCCGTCTGGATGGCGTAAAGATTCATGATGTGCTGGTATGCCGAGATGGTCTGCACGGCTTGCGGAGTGTCGCGCTGCACTTCCACATGCGCGCTGAAATGTTTCAGAAACGTGTCCCACAACTGCCCCCAGTCGTGGGCGGGGATGGTTTCGTTTTGCTGCACCAACTGGTCGTGCAGTGTGGTGATCTTCTCATTCAGCACCAGCCAGCTCGCGGTCAGAATACGGTGTGCGAACTCGGCTTCCTTGCCGGAATAGCCTTCCAGTGTCGCGATCGCGTCATCCAGCTGCTTGCCAAGCGTGTGAAAGCGCACCTGATCAAGGGTCGCCAGAATGCGCTGCGCTTGACGCAGGGCGCTCAGGGTGGCTAGAGAGTCCTGCAGATGGTTTTGCTTGTACTGCGCGATGCTGAGCAAAAACGCGACTTCCTCAATCGGATATTGCCGCGGGTCGCTGATCGGCTCGATCGGGTCGAGTTTCTCTTTCAGCAAGGTTTCGTAGGTGGCGTAGCGCACCCGCAATTCTTCGAGGAATTGATCGACCAGTCCCTGCATGTGTTGTTGCTGACCCGACAGCGCAGTGACCTGCTGACGGATTTCCATTTGTGCGGCATGCACGGATTGATGCGATTCCAGTTGCCGGTCGCGCAATTCCTGAAAGCGGGTGTCGGAATCGATCCACAGCAGGTACAGCATGCCGCCAATGCCGAGCAGGCCCAGCCAGCCGACCGTGGTCAGGATCAGGATCAGTCGCGCCGTACGAGTCATACGGAGAAATAGTCCAGTAGCGCTTGCAACATCGCCTCATCCCCGGGATTGCGCGCCAGCGCGGCAACATGGGTGTAGCCCAGTTCGGCGCAGGCATCCCCAATGCGGCGGTTGCCTGCGATCAGCGCCTGCTCCAGTAGCAATTCGTGTTCTTCGGGAGCGACGCATTGCTTCAGGTTGCGCGCGATTTCCACACTGGTGATGCACACAGCTTGTGGCACCCCGTGTGGCAACTGATTGAAAGAGAGGGTGTGTTCGGGGAGGTCACGGTGATAGACACACAGATAGTCGACAGTCGCGCCCCGCCTGCGCAACTTCTCGGCCAGATATTCCCGGCCATCTTGTCCGCGCACAATGACAATGTGTTGTCCGTCCACGGCGCACAGCGCATCGATGCGCAACAGGGCTTCACTATTGTAGGGGCTGGGCGCGTGTATGGAGGGGGCGTGGCCGATCTGCTCCAGTGCTTGCGCGGTGGCGGCACCAATCGCCGCCAGAGACGCCGTGCGGCACGCCGCGAAACCTTCACAGGCATGCAGCCCCTTCACGGCGTTGCCAGACACAAAAATAACCCAATCTGCGTTGTTTAATACGGCGAGTTCCGTCCCCGACGGGTGCTGCAAGCGAATCTGCACGCCGGCGAAGCAGTCGACTTCAGCACCGAGGCTGCGCAAGCGCTCGGCGAAAATACTCGCCTGAGGCTCCGGGCGCGTTAGCAGAATCCGCCGGGTCTGCAGGGAGGGGGTCATGACGGCAGGGAGATGCCCAGTTCGGTCAGGATCTCACGCCCGCCCTGATCTAGCAACTGTTGCGCGGCGTGCGCGCCGGCCTCCGAGGGCGCACCTTCGGTTTGGGCATGCAGCATACGGGAGCCGTCGCGATTGGCGAGGCGCGCCTGCAGGCTCACGTGTCCCGAACGGATCCAGGTGGCGTGGGCGGCCAGAGGCAACTGGCAACTGCCGAACAAGGCGTGGCTGAGCGCGCGTTCCGCGGTGACCGCCTCGAAAGTTTCGGCATGATGCAGGTCGCGCACCCATTCCCGCGCATTTGGATGTGTGCTTGCGGCCTCAATCGTCAGCGCGCCCTGACCGATCGCCGGCAGACACTGCTCTGGTTCAAGAATTTGCGTGATGCGATCCGCCAGACCGAGGCGTTGCAACCCGGCGCAGGCCAGCACGAGAGCCTTGCAGTGTCCCTCGTCCAGTCGTTTCAGGCGCGTGTTGACGTTGCCGCGCAGATCAATGAACTCAAGTTCGGGGAATTGCGCGCGCAACTGAGCTTGGCGGCGCAGGCTGGAGGTGCCGACGCGGCTTCCTTTCGGCAGCGCCTCCAGTGTGCGGTGCTGTGGTGCGATGATCGCGTCGCGCGCGTCGGCGCGTTGGCATATGGCGATGAGTTCCAGACCTTCCGGCATTTCGGCGGGCACGTCCTTGAGGGAATGCACGGCCAGATCTGTGTCGCCGCGCAGCAGGCTGTGTTCCAACTCCCGCAGGAACAGGCCTTTCCCGCCGGTCGTGGCAAGCGGGTGCTCCAGCATCTGGTCGCCCTGAGTTTCAATGCGGACCAGTTCGCTGTGGATGTCTTGTGCGCGTTCAAGTTCCGCCGCCACCTCTTGTGCCTGACACACGGCAAGTGGGCTGCGGCGGGTGGCGATGCGGCAGAGGGCGCGGCTCATGATTTCGCCGGCATCAGTTTGATCGTCTGTTCATGCGGCGCATACACGCGATCGGTGATGAACGCGATGTCCCAGTCGCCGTCGTCTCGCGCCCGGTAGTCGATCTGCTTGAGTTCGGTCAAGGCCGTGCAGACCAGTGACAGGGTGGCCAGCAGCAATCCGTCATCATCCGCGCGCAGGGCTTGCGGGATCATGCTGGCGGCGAACTGCGCGCACTGCGTCGAGTCGGGATGGTCGTAGCGCACGCCGCCGGCCTCGAAGCCTTGCTGCAGGCGTTCCTGCAACCGCGCCACGGCGTGGCGTTGCGGCTCACTCATGCGCGCATCACGGTCCCAATAGGCTTCCACTGTGCCGTCAATGATGACGGCGACCTTGCGTTCGAAGTGTTCCGGCAGGCGGGAAGCGGACATTGGTATGGTGAGGACAGTGCGCAGAAAATCGCACCTAGCATTTTATAAATACTAAAATAGCGTCAACTCTTTGAGGGCCATCATGGCTGATTCTGTAACGAAACCCTGGGGCGGGAGATTTACCGCTGCGACCGATGCAGCAGTGGAAGCCTTTACCGCTTCGGTCGGGTTTGACGCCCGGCTGTATTCCTGCGACATTCGCGCCTCGCAGGCGCATGCCCGTGGGTTGGCGGCTGCCTCAGTGATTAGCGCTGAGGAGTGCGAGACGCTGGTGCATGGTCTTGATCGGGTGCGCGCGCAGATTGAATCGGGCGCGGTCACATGGGATGAAGCGCTCGAAGATGTGCACATGAATATCGAAACCTTGCTGGTTGCCGAAGTGGGTGACGTGGGCAAGAAATTGCATACCGGACGCTCCCGCAACGATCAGATTGCCACCGATTTGCGCCTGTATGTTCGGGATGCGCAGGCGCAACTGGATGCGCTGCTGCATGCGTTGCAGATGGCTTTGGTGACACGCGCCGAGCAGGAAGCGAACACGCCGATGCCGGGCATGACGCACTTGCAACCGGCGCAGCCGGTAACGGCAGGGCATATGCTGATGGCCTGGTATGAGATGCTGTGCCGGGATCGGGCCTGGCTGGCGCAAGCCTACCAGCGCACCAATGTGATGCCGCTGGGCGCTGGCGCGCTGGCGGGGTCAGGCTATGCCATTGATCGCCAGGAAGTGGCGAAGGAACTGGGATTCTCCGGGCTGTGCGATAACTCGCTGGATGCGGTGAGCGACCGTGATTTCGCGATTGAGTGCTGCGCGCTCATCGCGCAGTTGCTGGTGCATCTGTCGCGGATGGCGGAGATGGTGATCCTGTGGGCCAGTCCGGGCATGGGTTACGTCACGCTGCCGGATGAGTACTGCACAGGCTCCTCGCTAATGCCGCAGAAGAAAAACCCCGATGTGCTGGAACTGGTGCGCGGCAAGAGCGCGCGCGCCTGCGGCAATCTGCAAGCCCTGCTGATGCTGATGAAGGCGCAGCCGCTGGCTTATAACCGTGACAATCAAGAAGACAAGGAGCCGCTGTTCGACAGTCTGGATACGGCTTTGGCCTGCGTGCCAATGCTGGAGGCGATCGTGACCGGTATGCAGTTTGATGTCGCGCGGATGCGCGCGGATGCGGCGGCCGACTACAGCACAGCGACGGATCTGGCGGATGCGCTGGTAGCGCGTGGTATCGCGTTTCGGGATGCCCACCATATCGTCGGCAACGTGGTGGCGTATGCGCTGGAGCAGGGCCAGACCCTGGAAGAACTGGACGCCGATGCGCTGCAAGAGTACTCCCCGCTGATTGACGCCGAAATGTTGCGCGGCCTAAGTGCGGAGGCCAGTGTCGCCGCGCGGAGCATACATGGCGGCACGGCACCCGAAGCGGTGCGTGCGCGGGTGAAAGCGGCGCGTGTGGCCTTGCAAGCGGAGCCGCTGCCGAGAGGCTAGTTCTCTGTTGTGAAGATGCGGCGCAGAAAAGCGCCGAGCTCCTGCAACTCCTCAAAAGTGACTTCGTGGCCAAAGTTGGCGCTGTGCCATTGCACCGGATAGCCGATCTTCTCCAGTTGCTCCCGACTGTACTCTCCGAACGGGCAGGGCACCACATCATCCAGGCGGCCATGGCCGATAAACACAGGGATCCGCTCTGATATCTCCGCAGCGTGCTGTAGCAAGGCTTCGTGCTGCGGGAGGTAGCCGGACAGACAGACGGCACCCGCCGGCGGTGTCGGTGCGTGCAGCGCCGCATACATGGCCATCGCGCCGCCTTGAGAGTAGCCGCCAATGGCACAGGCCTCAATGCCGTCGTCATATTGCTGCAGCAGCGTCTCGAACAACGATGCGGCCGTGGCTTCAAGCCCATCAGGGTCGCTGGTGACGGTGCCGTCGGATTGCGGCAGAATGTCGAACCAGGAGGCTGCTTCCTGACCGTCGAACAGGGTCACCGCTCGGGTCGGCGCTTGCGGGGCGATGATGCGCAGTTGCGGACAGCGCAATTGCGTCTGAAGATCGCCGAAATTCGAGGCGGTGGCACCGAGTCCGTGCAACCAGAGCAAAGTGAAGCGCGCTTCTCCTTGCGGAGGCTCCCAGATCAGATCGGCGGCGGACTTCATGGCTGTAATGCGCTTGAAAGGCGGGCGTTGCGCATACGCGCTTGGTTTAAGGTACTATATAACAGGTGTTGCATGGCATGGATGCCACTTCGGAGACTGACGCAAGATGAACAAATTTGGCAAAATTTTGGCCGCCTTTGTATTAATAGGAGCGTGCGCCGCTTGCGGGCAGATGGGACCGCTGGAGCCGCCCCCCGAAACTGCGATCGCGCAGGAGTGAATCTATGGTAGCCGTCAACTATCAGGACGGGCAACTGTACGCCGAATCGATCTCGCTGGAGGAAATGGCGCGGGTCTATGGCACGCCGTGCTATCTTTATTCAGCGCCGGATATTGCGCGCAACGTCCGCGAGTTGCAACAGGCTTTTGGGGAACATCCGCATCGAGTTTGCTATGCGGTCAAGGCCAATGGCAATCTGAGTATCCTGCGCTATTTGAAAGAATTGGGCTGCGCCTTCGACATTGTTTCAGGCGGCGAACTGGAGCGGGTGCGCGCGGCGGGCGGAGACTTGACACAATCGGTGTTTTCCGGGGTGGGCAAGAGTGAAGCAGAGATTCGCTTGGCGCTGGAAGCCAACATCGGTGCCTTTCATGTGGAGTCCATTCCCGAGTTGCAGCGTATTGATCGCCTCGCGCAAGAGTTGGGCGTGGTGGCATCGGTTGCCATGCGCATCAACCCGGCCATTGACGCGGACACGCACCCGAATATCGCCACCGGCTCGCGCGACAGCAAGTTTGGTGTGTCCTCAGAGGAAGTAATGAAAGCCTACGATATGGCCGCCGGGATGAATGGCATCAGAATTTGTGGCGTGTCCTGTCATATCGGCTCGCAGCTGCTGGATTCCAGACCGATTTTGGACGCGGCGCAAAAACTGGTCGATCTGTCGGATCGTTTGCAAGCGAATGGCATTGCGCTGGAGTATCTGGATGTGGGCGGTGGTCTGGGGATATGCTATCAGCAGGAACAGCCGCCGGATGCGGCGGAATATGTCGGCGGGCTGCTTGAGGTGCTCAAGACGCGCTCGCAGACCTTGCTGATTGAGCCGGGCCGATTCATCGTGGGCAATGCGGGCGTGTTGCTGACGTGCGTGGAATACATCAAGGAAGCCGACACCAACCGGTTCGCGGTGGTGGATGCCTCCATGAACGAACTGATACGCCCGGCCATGTACGGTGCTTGGCATCGCATTATGGTGGTGCAGCAGAATCCTGATTGTGCCACGCAGACCTACGATGTGGTGGGGCCGGTTTGCGAAACGACGGACTACCTTGCCCGAAAACGGGATCTGGCGATTCGCGAAGGCAATCATCTGGCGATTTTGTCGGCGGGTGCCTACGCCGCGTCGATGGGGTGCACCTACAACGCCCGCCCGTTGGTCGCCGAAGTCATGATTGATAACGGGCAGCACCGGTTGATTCGCCGGCGTGGCGACAACTCGCAGCTGTTCGTGAACGAGCTGGAGATGCTGGAGTGAGGACGCGGCCGTGACGGGTGTGCGTATTACCGTTGTTGCGTGGCTGGCGTTTCAGGTCTCTTCAGCCGCGGCGGATTGCGCCCGCGAGGACATTGAGTTTTATCTGGAGAAGGGCTTCACGCACGAACAGGTC
Source organism: uncultured candidatus Poriferisulfidus sp. (assembly GCA_965199755.1). Taxonomy (GTDB): domain Bacteria; phylum Pseudomonadota; class Gammaproteobacteria; order Poriferisulfidales; family Poriferisulfidaceae; genus Poriferisulfidus. The sequence continues at coordinate 495,870 of CBDASZ010000001.1, forward strand.
TCGCAACTGTGTTCGCGCGCCGTGGGTGGTGGCGACAGTAAGAACTACGAATCCTTTACCGAGGAGTACGTCAATCGGCGCGATGCCGAATACGAAGCGCGGATGCGCGTAGAGCGAGAAGTCTCGCTACGTAATTCAATCGAAGGGGCCGGCGTGCGTTTGGCTGGAGGTTGGCTGGAGTATGTGCGTAAGCAATGTGTCAGTGAAGGGGTGGAGAAAGATCGGATCTTCGGCCTCAAGTCGTGTCCGAAGATTCGTTTTCGCATTCGCATGGCGGGACTGCAAGTGGATGACCGCGAATACCAGAAGCGGTTTCTGTTCGGTCAGAAAATGATTCGAGTGGAAGGAGAGATTCAGCGAAAACTCATGCCCGGCGCGTTCGCCGACATCCCGGACGAGTACTGGCGCGAGCAACTCGGCAAGAAACTCGAACAGGGCAATTCAACCAAGATCCCGCTGCGCGATGGCGTCGACTTCCACTTTGTATATGGCGCGCTGACAGATATTGTGGACCACGAAACCGAACGCCAGCAGGCCCTGGAGGATCGCAATGTGACGGAAGTCTATGGCGATGTGTCACTGGAGGCGGATGACTTCGAAGGGGCACTGAGTGGCGAACTGGAAATGGATGAAGTCGAATAAGTATTTATAGGACTTAGGGCTTGCTATAAAATTTTTTTATAACACCCAAAATTATCAACTTCCTATTAACCCATACATTTGTGCTACATTAGTGCGTTGAAAGCCGGCGGCCGACATGGCCGCTGACAGGATTGACTACAACCGAGGTATGACTTATGCCTACTTTCGTAAGAACTGACAAATGCGATGGCTGTAAGGGTCAGGACAAGACCGCTTGCATGTACATTTGCCCCCATGACTTGATGCGTCTGGATAAGGACGGATCAGAAACCGGGCACGCCATGAAGGCTTATAACCAAGAGCCCGAACAGTGCTGGGAATGCTATTCCTGCGTCAAGATTTGCCCGCAGCAGGCGATTGAATGTCGCCACTATGCAGACGTTGTGCCGCTGGGCGCATCGGTCCAGCCGCTGCGCGGTACCGACTCCATCATGTGGACCATCAAGTTCCGCAATGGAACCATGAAACGATTCAAGTTCCCCATCCGCACCACGCCGGAAGGCTCCGCTGATCCTTATGGCGGCGAGAATGATGCGGTCATGGCGGAAGGCAAGGACCACAGCACCCTGTTCACCAAAGGCACGCACAGTTGCGACATGTCGCAATTCGCATCCTGAGCGCGGACACTTGAAGGAGAAAGTACGATGGCTGAATTCGGACAACCGGAAATCGTCGAAGAAGAAGTTGATATTCTTCTGATCGGCGGAGGTATGGCCTGTTGCGGTGCCGCCTTTGAGGTGACGCGCTGGATTGACCAGGCGCGCGCACAGGGCAAGGATATCAAGATCAAACTGGTAGACAAGGCGGCAATGGATCGCTCCGGCGCTGTCGCGCAGGGTCTGTCGGCAATTAACACCTACATGGGTGAGAATGACCCGGCGGACTATGTTCGCTATGTTCGCGGCGACCTGATGGGTATTGTGCGCGAGGATTTGGTGTACGACGTGGGTCGGCACGTGGATGACTCGGTACATAACTTTGAGAAATGGGGACTGCCGATCTGGAAGCAGTCTGGCGATGAAGGCAAGCGGCTGGTTGACGGCGGCAAGCCGGTTCGTTCGGGCCGCTGGCAGATCATGATCAATGGTGAATCCTACAAATGGGTGGTGGCGGAAGCGGCCAAGAAGGCACTCGGCACCGAAAACATTGAAGAGCGCATCTTCATTGTTCGCCTGCTCACTGACAAGAACGATCCGAGCCGTGTGGCTGGCGCTGCCGGCTTCAGCGTTCGCGAAGATCGCATCTACATTTATCGCTTCAAGTGCTGCCTGCTGGCCTGCGGCGGTGCCGTCAATGTGTTCCGTCCGCGTTCCGTAGGCGAGGGCACTGGCCGCGCCTGGTACCCGGTATGGAATGCTGGCTCCACCTACTCAATGGCGGCGGAATGCGGCGCAGAGTTGACCATGATGGAAAACCGCTTCGTGCCGGCGCGCTTCAAGGATGGCTACGGCCCGGTGGGCGCATGGTTCCTGCTGTTCAAGGCGCAGGCGATGAACGCCTTCGGTGAGGACTACCAGACCCGCAATGCCGAAGACCTGAAAGTCCACGGCTACGACGCTTATGCCAACGGTCCCAAGATGGGCACCTGTCTGCGCAATCATCTGATGATGAAGGAAATGAAGGAAGGCCGCGGCCCGATCTTCATGGATACGCCGACGGCGATGGCTAAACTGGCAGAAAACATGACGCCGAAAGAGATCAAGCATCTGGAGGCGGAAGCTTGGGAAGACTTCCTCGACATGACGATTGGTCAGTGTGGCGTGTGGGCCGGTGAGAACATTGAGCCGGACAAGGAAATGTCCGAGCTGATGCCGACCGAACCGTATCTGCTGGGCTCACATGCTGGCTGTGCCGGCATTTGGGTGTCCGGGCCGGATGATCTGCCCGGCGCTCCGGATCATTACCACTGGGGCTATAACCGGATGACGACTGTATCCGGCCTGTTTACTGCAGGTGACGGTGTCGGCGCTTCCGGGCACAAGTTCTCCAGCGGTTCACATTCCGAAGGTCGTATTGCCGCCAAGGCGATGGTGCAGTATGTGCTGGACCACCCGGATATGAAGCCGGAATTGTCCCGCAGCGTGGAAGATATTGTCGAGGAGATTTATCGTCCGGTGCGCAATTATCTGGAGCACAAGGACTACACCACGGCGATTGACATCAATCCACATTACATCACACCGAAGATGTTCCAGTTCCGTTTGCAGAAAGTCATGGATGAGTATGTGGCGGGCGTATCCACCATGTACCAGACCAACAATAGTATGCTGGAGTTGGCAGAGCGCAAACTGGAAATGCTTCGTGAGGACTCGCTGAAGATGCGTGCGAAGGATCTGCACGAACTGTTGCGTGCCTGGGAGAACTACCACCGCCTGATCGCGGCGTTCGCCCACATGAAGCACATCAAGTTCCGCGAGGAGACCCGCTATCCGGGCTACTACTATCGGGCGGACTATATGAGAATTGACGATGAGAACTGGAAGTGCTTCGTCAACTCCAAGTTCGATAGAGAGACCGGAGAATGGAGTCTGCGCAAAGTACCTTATGCCCAGTTGATCAAGCCGGATGAGAGTGAGCCGGAGGGCATGGCCCGTCCCGGCAGTTCCTGCTGATCCCGCTGGCATAAACCCGCATCAAGACGGGGAGACCGCGCAAGCGGGCTCCCCGTTTTCTTTTGGGCGCTGGTCAGGGTGAAGACGCGCTTATGTAGAATGTTGGATACGTTCTGGATGTGATCCGGGGAACTTCTCAATGAATGTAACGCCGCCACTGAAAATGCAGGGGATCAAAACGAAGCTCATTCCCTTCATACGGGACAATATTGTCTGGCAAGAGGAAGGACGGTGGGTGGAACCCTTTGTCGGTTCCGGGGTGGTACTGTTCAATGTCAACCCGACTCGCGCCTTGCTGGGCGACACCAACGGTCACGTTATTCGTTTTTATCAGGCCATTCAGGATGGTCGATTGTCGGGAGATTCTGCGCGTATGTTTCTGGAGCGCGAGGGGCTGCAGCTATTCGAGGAAGGGGAAGCGCATTACTATCGGATCCGGGAAAGATTCAACGAACACCATGACCCCCTGGACTTTCTGTTTCTGAACCGCGCGTGTTTCAACGGATTGATGCGATTCAACGGTCAGGGAAAATTCAACACGCCTTTTTGCCGTAAACCGGAGCGCTTTCGCCGCGCTTATATCACCAAGATCTGCAATCAGATTGACAGGGTGGCGAGCCTGATGAAAGGCAAGGACTGGACGTTTGTATGCTCGGATTGGAAGGACACGCTGGAGCAAGTAACAGCCAGCGACTTCGTTTATGCGGACCCGCCTTATGCGGGAAGATTCACTGACTACTTCAACGGCTGGATGGATGAGGATGCTGAGAATCTGGAAGGTCGGCTCAAGCAATTGCCGTGCCCGTTTCTGTACTCAATGTGGGCTGAAAATAAGTACAGAAAAAATGACAGGCTTTATCGCGCTTTCCCGACCCACAAGATAAAAACGTTGGATCATTTCTATCACTTGGGATCAAATGAAAGCCTCAGAAACTCGATGAAAGAGGCTTTGGTTTTGGGATGAAAGAATTTATCTTGGAAAAACTGTCTGCCATTCAAAACGGATATAGCGTATGTGGAATAGTGGACAAGAGAGGGAGAATTTATCCGCTTGGCTCAGACACGAAGGTCATAAGCGCCATTTTCGAGATAATCGCCCGCCAAACAGTTTCCGCTTATGCGGAGGAAAATGATCTGATCCTGAAAGGGCCAGACAAGCAGAACCATTACCCGGACTTTACATTAATGCGGTCCGATGATGATCAGGAAAAGATTGCTATTGATGTAAAAACAACTTACAGGAAAGGGAGTAAATCCGAGTTCGGCTATACGCTTGGCAGCTATACCAGTTATATACACCCGCAGACGGAAGCGAAGAACATTGTTTATCCATACAGCCACTATGGACAGCATTGGGCCATTGGGTTTGTGTACAGTCGAACCGAAAGCAAGCGCGTTGCCGAGCCTCGCATTTATTCCCATAAAGAACTGGCAGACATCCAGCTTCCGTTTGATAATGTTGAAGTCTTTATGCAGGAAAAATGGAAGATTGCTGGCGATCGAGCCGGGAGCGGAAACACCAGCAATATCGGAAGTATCAGAGGATTCATTGAGGACTTTGTGGAGGGAAATGGTATTTTCGTGTCCGAGACGGAGTTCATCGAATATTGGAGAGGGTATGGTTCTACTCAAGACAAAAGGAAACTGACTTATTCCAATATTGGAGAGTACCGAGACAAGGCTGACCTATGAGTAGTGTTAACATATTGGTCCACTTTTACTGTTTTGTCTGGCGAGGAGACCGATGACTAAACTTTCTAAAAAAGAGCAACTTGAAAAGAACTATGAAGCGTACCAGAAACTGAAGGACAAGCTCGAACAAGAGCATCTCGGACGTGTTGCGTTGCTCCACAATGAAGAACTTGTCGCCATTTATAACGATGAGGGTGATGCTTATGATATTGGCTGCGAAAAGTTTGGACTTGGCGGTTTTTACTTGGCAACCATTGGAGAAAAGCCCATACCTTTAGGTTGGCAGGGATACCTTATGTTCCCATGAACATCGAACAGACCATCACGGACAAACTCAGCGAAGCGCTGACCCCAGCGTATTTAAGTGTTGAGGATGAGAGCTATATGCACAGTTCTGGTCCCGGAGCGCAGTCGCATTTCAAGGTGATTGTGGCGAGCGCCGAGTTTGCGGGCAAATCTCTGGTAGACCGCCACCGCATCGTCAACCGCATTCTGGCGCAGGAACTGGCCGGTCCGGTACATGCGCTGGCACTGCACACGCACAGTGATGAAGAATGGGAAGCGACGCCGGATGTACTGGACAGTCCACCGTGTCGCAGCGGCTCCAAGGCGGCGTTTGACTGAACTACTATCCGCGCATGCGGTGCCCGAAAGTGGGTTCCAGAACTTCAATTTCGTAGCTAAATTCAGGGTCCAAAGCGAACCAGTCACCGGCGGCTACCGTGACAGGTTCATCATTGCCTGAGCGAATACTGAGCCGTCCTTCCAGCAAATAATATTGCTCGTGTATCCCTTGGCGCTGGATCGGGCCGGAATCAAAACTGAACTCCGGCCAATCCTCAATATCCAGCACCTCCATTTTGCTAGGTGACATGCGCAGTTCGTAGCGAAGCATCCTGCTCTCCTCAATGATTATGCTGTCGGCAGAACCTTATCAGGGTTCAGGATCCCGTCAGGGTCAAAATCGCGTTTGATAGCGTGCATGAGATGCAGGGCTGCCGGCTCCAGTTCGCGCGTGATGTGGTCGCGTTTGGCCAGACCGACACCATGCTCGCCGGAAAGCGTGCCGTTGAGTTCAATGACGGCATCGAATACTTGATGCAGACATTCCTGAGCGGTAGCGCGCTGCGCCTCCGTGTCGTCAGGCAGCAAGTTGACATGCAAGTTGCCGGATCCGGCGTGTCCGAAACAGACGATGGGAAACGGGAACTGCGTGCGGAGATCGGCGATGCGTGCGAGTAGTTCTCCTAGTCGCTCCACTGGCACCACCACATCCTCATTGATTTTGTCGGGGGCAATCCGTCTCAGGGCGGGTGAAAGCGTTTTGCGCGCTTGCCACAAAGCCTTGCGCGCCTGCGCGTCGTGTGCGATTTGAATATCGAGGGCGTTGTTTTTTCCGGCTGCTGCCACCATGGCATCACTCAGGCGCGGCACTTCCTCTTTTGCTCCATCGACCTCGATTAGCAACAGTGCCTGTGCTGAATCCGGCAGCGACACAGAGCCATCTTCGCGTAGCAAGTCCAGACAGGCGGCATCCATAAACTCCAGCATGCACGGCAGTGTGGGCTGCGCAAGCAACCGGCATACGGCGGCCATCGCGTCGCTAGCATTATCGTAGAGTGCACGTATGGTGGCTTGTGCTTCTGGAAGCGGGCGCAGCAGCAGAGTCGCTTCAATGAATATGGCCAAGGTTCCTTCCGAGCCGATCAGCAAGCGCAGCAGATCCAGCCCGACCACGCCCTTGCGCGTCAGGGTTCCGGTGGTGATGATCTCGCCGCTGCCGGTGACGGCCCGCAGGCGCAGCGTGTTGTCTCGGCAGGTGCCGTATTTGATCGCGCGCGGCCCGGCCGCGTTACAGGCGAGATTGCCACCGACTGTACAAAACGGAGCACTGGAGGGGTCCGGGGCCCAAAACAGTTGGTGTTTGGCCGCTTCATTCTGCAGCTGCTGATTAATCAGTCCCGGCTGCACACGCGCTGTCTGCGCTTCGGGGTCAATCTCAAGTAACTGATTCATGCGTTCAGTTGAAAGCACGATGCCGCCGTGTGTAGGAACGCCGGCTCCAGTGGTATTGGTGCCCAGACCTCGTGAAGTCAGGGGGATGTGATGCTTGCGGCAGAAGCCGACCAGTTCCTGAATTTGTTTCTCTTCCCGTGCGAATACCACGGCTTCGGGAGGGTGGTGCCGGCGGCTGTTGTCGTAGCCGTACGTCCAGCAATCGGCAGGGTCGTCAAGCAGGTCCTCGGAATCAATCAGTTGCCGGAGGGCTGCCAGCCAGACTGGCTCATCCATTGGCGGCCTGTTCGATCAACTCACAGAGGCTGTGCAGAATCAGGATATGCACTTCCTGAATGCGGGCGGTGGAATCCGCCGGCACTCGCAATTCGATATCCGCATCACCCAGTGCTGTGGCCATGGCACCGCCGTCACGTCCGGTCAGCGCCACGATCTGCATCTGTTGTGCCCGTGCGACTTCCATGGCGGCCAGCACATTGGCGGAGTTGCCACTGGTGCTGATGGCGAGAAGCCAGTCGCCAGAGCGGCCAAGCGCCTCGACCTGACGCGCGAAGATTCGCTCGAACCCGTAATCGTTGCTCAGTGCGGTGAGCGCGGAAGTATCGGTTGTGAGTGCGATCGCCGCCATCGCCGAGCGTTCGCGTTCAAAGCGTCCGACCAGTTCGGCTGCGAAGTGCTGCGCGTCGGCCGCGGAGCCGCCGTTGCCGCAGACCAGTACCTTGTATCCGGCTTTGATGTCTTGCGCCATGCGTGCTCCCGCCTCGGCAATGTGCTCAGGCAGGCTTTGTGCGGCAGTGCGCACAATGTCCAGATGCGCTTCAAACAGTTGCGCCACGCGCGCTGAGTCAGACATAATCAGGCCAGTTCCGCCGCGCGCCATAAAAACCAGCCGCCGACACCCACCAGACCGAGGCCGGTCAGGCCGCGAAACAGCGGTGAGGGGCCGGGGACGGTTTTCTCAAGAAGAACGAATAGGGTGAGTGCCGCTACCCACAACATGTTCATCATGCCGAGCGCGAACAGCACCAGCATTAACGCCCAGCAACAGCCCACGCAGAACAATCCGTTTTCCGCGCCCATGCGCCAGGCACCGAAATTACCGCTATGCCAATGCGCCATCAGAAACTGCAGCGGTGAGCGGCACTGGTTCAGGCAGGCATCTTTCCACGGAGTCCATTGATAGACGCCGGCAATCACGACCAACACGCCGCTGAACAGAAAACTTCGACTGTTCATCATCGGATCCAGTATGCCCCAGAAATGCAGCGGCCATTGCACCAGTGTCACCAGCGCCGAGAATGCGGCCCAAGCCGCCAAATAGCCCAGCAGGAACAAGGCCCACGACAGGATCGGACGAGTGATCGAGACATGCTTGCGCGAGACCGTGTGATACATCCGTACGGTCGGCAGGGCGCTCGGCGTCATCATCGCCACCATCATCACCGTCCACATCACGAACAGCATCCAGAAGTCGTGACTGCTCCAGAGGCTGTGTGCTGCGGGCGGCATCCATGCCGAGAAGGCACCCCCGCTCATCATCTGGCGCATTTCCCAGTCCATAAGCAGCATCCAGCCCCAACAGCCAACGGCGACCGCAAGCAAGGACGCAGTCAAAACCACCCGCTCAGGCATCGGCAAGGGGCCGAAGTTTTGATGGGGCGCGGATGAGGTGGAGAAAAGTGGCATCAGCACTAAAACAAGCCGTTCAATATTATAGTAATTGCGTGCCATACACAGGGTTTGTCGGGGAAAATACGGCTGTTCCCAAGTGCGGCTTATGTAAGATAGTTCGACCAAATTGATGTTTTGAGAAGGCCATGATTCAGGCAGCCATAGTGGGCGCGACGGGCTATACCGGCGTGGAATTGCTGCGTCTGCTCGACGCGCATCCGCAGGTGGAAGTAGTGGCCGTCAGTTCGGATTCGCAAGCCGGACAACGGGTCACGGACATTCATCCGCATCTGCGTCCGACTCTTGATTTGCGCTATGTGGCGCATGAGCAGATCTATGTGCAAGCGTGTTCGGTGATGTTTTTCGCGGCACCGAATGGCACCGCCATGACGCAGACTCCAGCGCTACTGGAGCGTGGCTGCAAGGTCATTGATCTGGCGGCGGATTTTCGCTTGCGCGACCCGGACGTGTGGGCGCAGTACTACGGTATGGCGCATGCCTGCCCTGAATTGCTGCAGCAGGCGGTGTATGGGCTGCCGGAGCTGTATCGAAAGGATATTCAGGAGGCATCGCTTGTCGCCAATCCCGGCTGCTACCCCACGGCAACGATTCTGGGGCTTTTGCCGTTGCTGGAAACAGGTGTGGCAGACCTCCATCGCCTGATCGCTGACGCGACGTCGGGTATCAGCGGTGCCGGACGCACGGCAAGCACCCCGCTGTTGATGAGCGAAGCTGCGGAAAACTTTCGCGCCTACGGCATTCACCAGCATCGGCACACACCGGAAATCTCGCAGATTTTGAGTCAGGTTGCGGGCGAGGAGGTCGCGCTGACGTTCACGCCGCATGTCGCGCCGATGTCGCGCGGGATACTGGCGACGCTGTATGCCTGGACCGAACTCTCTGCTAAGGCGGCGCAGGAGTTGTATGCGCAGCATTATGCGGGTGAGCCTTTCGTGAACGTAATGCCGGCGGGGAGCTTGCCGCAGACCAAGAGCACGCGCGGCTCGAACCTGTGCCGGATCGCCGTGCATCCGGGAGCGACACCAGCGGCCCCTCTGATCGTCGTATCTGTGATTGACAATCTTGTCAAGGGTGCCGCGGGACAAGCGGTGCAAAACATGAATCTGATGTTTGGGTTGGACGAACAGGCAGGTCTGTCGCAGACGGCGTTGCCCGCATGAAACTTCCGCAGTTGCAGCCCCGCGCCCCGTGGGTGCTCTGGGGAGTGCTGATAGTGGCGGCTGTCGCATCAGGCTTTTATCTCGGCAATTACAGTCTGCATCGCCAGTTGGGGGAGATGCAGGCATCGCATCTCCTGTTGCGTGAAGAAGTGAGCGAATTGCTGCAGCACAAGGAGCAGTTGCTCGGGCGGCAGGTGGAAGAAGAGCGGCAACTACAGGTGATGCACCAGGCGATGCGCCATTTGCAGGAGATGCTGCTGAAGCGCGAGGCGGAGTTGCAGGAAGTGCGCAGCGATGTGGACCTGTATCGTAAGTTGATGCAGTCTGATATCAAGCAGGAAGTGGAGATTCATGCGCTGCGGCTGAAACCGGGAGAGGCCAGTGGCAGCTGGAACTATCAGCTGGTGCTGTACCAAAAGCAGTCAGACAAGCAAGTTCAGGGACAGTACGATCTGGTGTTTTATGGCCGTCAGGAAGACCGCGAGGTACAGCATCGCTTGTCTGAATTGATCCCGCAGCAGGAGGCGCGTGAGTTTTCGTTTCGTTATTTTGAGCGTCTGGGCGGGACGTTTTCATTGCCGTCCGGGCTGGAAGTCCGCAGTCTCGAAGTGGAGGTGAGTCCGATCGGAAAACGGATCAAACCCATGCGGCGGCTGTTCGAGTGGCGTAAATTACTCGCGAAAGCGGCTTCCTGAGTGGTGCCTGCGGTATAATTTCGCCTCTTGAATCCCGCTGTCTGTGCTTTTGCTGGCGCGGTTCCGAAATCGCGTCTTCGACAGCCGCAATCCGGGCCGGTGTCGTATTTGGGGCATGGAGGCCGGAGGAATGGACGTTGCGCGAAAGTGGCGGAACTGGTAGACGCGCTGGCTTTAGGTGCCAGTGGGATTATCCCGTGAGAGTTCGAGTCTCTCCTTTCGCACCACTGACGCAAAACAGGATCTCCAATGGAAGTCACACTGGAAGAAAACGATACGATCTCGCGCACTCTGACCGTCACAGTGCCGCAGGAGCAGTATGCGCAGAAGCTTGACGCGCGTTTGCGTCATCTGGCCCGTACCGTGCGTATGGATGGCTTTCGTCCCGGTCACGTGCCGTTACAGATCGTGCGCCAAAGGTATTTGCAGGAAGCGCAAGAATCCGTGGTCTCGAAACTGGTGGAATCCTCATTGCAGGAGGCGCTGGTGGAAAAGCAGTTGCAACCGGTGGTGAACCCGAAGATTAATGTGGATTCCGTAGGTGAGGACGCGCCGTTGCGCTACCGTGCGGAGTTTGATGTGTTTCCGACGGTGACCGAGGAGCAGATCCAGTCTCTGTCCTTGACGGACTGGCAGGTGACGATCTCAGATTCAGATGTGGAGGCGGGGGTCGATCATTTGCGCGAAAACCTGACCGAATGGAATGTGGTGGAGCGCCCGCTCGTCGCTGGAGATCAGGCCATTGTGAAACTGGAGGCGGGGTCGGAAGAGGTGGCTGTGGCGGAGATCAGCGAATCCAGTCAGGAATTGGCGCTAATACTGAAGCCGGGGACGTTGCTGGAAGAGTTGCATGGCGACTTGCTTGGGATGAGCGCGACGGAAGAAAAACTGGTGCGTGTGACGTTCCAGCCACGCGATGAGCAGACGCAAACCGAGCAAAGCAGTTACTTTCGGGTGCTCGTCACCAAAGTTCGCGAGCCGCATAAGCCGGCGATGGACGATCCGAGGCTGCTGCAATATTTTGCTTGCGAGAATGCTGAGGGGCTGCTTGCTCAAGTGCGGCAGCATATGGGATATCGCAACGACGACATGTTGCGTACCCGCTATCGGATGGATATTGTCTCCAGGCTTTTCGCGCCAGACTCCGGGCGATTGGAATTACCCACGTCTCTGGCGGCTTGGTGTCTGGAGGTACGATTGCGGGAGGCCGGTTTGGAAGAAGTTCCCGAAGAAGGCCATCCTATGCACAGTGAGGCGCTGTCCGATGCCGCTCAGATTACGGCGTATCAGGTGCTGTCGGCGTTAGCCAATGTAGAGCCGACTGATGAGGATCGCACCCAGATTGAGAATGCGTTCGTCGGACAATACCGCGATGAGAATGAGGCGCGCGAGCGAATTCGTAGCGACTCCCAGACGCGCGACCATCTGGAGCGCGAGGCGACCTGGGCGGCACTGATCCGATGGGTGATGCAGCGCGCTCAGGTGCAAACAAAAAATATCAGTATGGAACAATTAAAGGACATCAATTCGGGGCAACCGAACGAGGAGGTCCAATAAATGGAGATTCAAGACCAATACATTCCCATGGTTATTGAGCAAAGCTCTCGTGGAGAGCGTGCCTACGATATTTATTCACGCCTGCTGAAGGAGCGCGTGGTGTTTCTGGTCGGCGCGGTGGACGACCATGTGGCGAATCTGGTGCTGGCGCAAATACTGTTCCTTGAATCCGAAAACCCGGACAAGGACATTTCGCTGTACATCAATTCCCCAGGAGGCTCGGTCAGCGCCGGGCTTGCGATCTACGACACCATGCAGTTTTGCCGCCCGGACATCAGTACCTTGTGTGTCGGTCAGGCGGCCAGCATGGGCGCTTTGCTGCTGGCGGCCGGCGCGGCCGGCAAGCGCTACGCGCTGCCGCATTCGCGCATCATGATTCACCAGCCGCTCGGCGGTTTCGAGGGGCAGGCGACGGATGTGGACATCCATGCGCGTGAAATATTGCGCGCCCGTGAGGACATCAATGAGGTTTTGGCCCGGCATACTGGTCAAAAGGTTGATAAAATTCGCGAAGATACGGAACGCGACCACTTTATGAGCAGTGCGCGTGCGAAGGAGTACGGCATCGTTGATCAAGTGCTGTCAACGCGCGCGGATCTGGTGGAAGGCACTGACTCCCAATAGGAGGCCATGATGAGTACAGACTCAAAAGGAAAGAATAGGGACAACAGCCTGTTGAGTTGTTCGTTCTGCCACAAGAGCCAGAATCAGGTGAAGCGGCTGATCGCCGGGCCGAAGGTGTACATTTGCAATGAGTGCGTGGAAGTCTGCAACGACATCATGCGCGAGGAACTCACGGAGGAGCCGGAGCAGCGAGACCACGGTCTGCCGGTGCCGGAGAGCATCTACAGCACCCTGGAAGATCATGTGGTCGGGCAGGAACAGCCCAAAAAGGCGCTGTCGGTGGCCGTCTATAACCACTACAAGCGTTTCAAGCACAACTTCGAGAGTAAGAACGTGGACCCGGACCGCCGCTATGTTCTGGGCGAGAAGGACGATGAAGATGATGTGGAGTTGGCCAAGAGCAATATTCTGCTGATCGGCCCGACTGGTTCGGGTAAGACCTTGCTCGCAGAGACGCTGGCGCGCTGTCTGAATGTGCCATTCACCATCGCGGACGCGACCACCCTGACAGAAGCGGGATACGTTGGCGAAGACGTCGAGAACATCATTCAGAAATTGCTGCAGAAATGCGATTATGATGTGGAAAGCGCCCAGCAGGGCATTGTCTACATTGATGAGATTGACAAGATTTCGCGCAAGTCTGACCACCCTTCTATCACGCGGGATGTGTCGGGCGAGGGCGTGCAGCAGGCGTTGCTGAAACTGATCGAAGGCACCATCGCATCGGTGCCGCCGCAAGGCGGGCGTAAGCATCCGCAGCAGGAATTCCTGCAGGTGGACACCAGCAATATCCTGTTTATTTGTGGCGGTGCGTTTGCCGGACTGGACAAAATCATTCGCGCGCGTACCGAGAAAAGTGGCATTGGCTTTGGTGCCGATGTCTACGGGTCTGAAGCGCGTCAGATCAAGGATCTTTTAGAAGATACGCAGCCGCAGGACCTGATTCAGTATGGGTTGATCCCGGAGTTCGTGGGTCGTCTGCCGGTGGTGGCGGTGCTTGAGGAACTGGATGAAGAAGTGCTGGTGCGTGTTCTGACTGAGCCCAGAAATTCACTGGTGCGGCAGTACAAGAAACTGTTTGGTATGGAAAACGTCAAACTGGAGTTCCACGGCGATGCATTGCATGCGATTGCCAGCGCCGCGAAGGAGCGTCGCACGGGCGCGCGTGGCTTGCGGACGATATTGGAGAATGTGCTGCTGGATACGATGTATGACCTGCCTTCACTGGAGGGAGCCACCAAGGTGGTGATCGATGAGGCGGTGATTAATGGCGACAAGGAGCCGCTCGTAATCTACGAAGATACGGTAGAGGAGAATCGCCGCGCCTGAATCAGGCAGATTTACTTGATAACCCACTCCGGGGCCTGCTGGTCCCGTTTGAGTTTTTCACGTTGCAGGCAAACTGACTCAAAGATCTCTTCCGGTTCGGGGGGCTTCGCATCCCCACGAATTCCTGGCAGGCTTGAGGCAGCCTCCAGCAGGAATTTCTCTCGCAGGGGATCGTTCAGATATGCCCGATCCCACCAGTCCAGAATCCGATCTTGCGCCTGTTCCAGAGTCGTGTCGCTAGGGAGCAGGTCTCGTTTCTGGTTTTGATTGACCGTGCGGCTTGCTGGCATCAGATTCCACAAGTCCCCGCAGGACCAGACTGACCAAGGCAGACAGTGGTCGATATCCAGAGAATTTTCGCGCAGGCTCTTCCCGCTCCAGACACAATGCAGACCTTCTTTTTGCAGCAAGGTCAATGCGCGCGCGCGTGGCTGTTGCACATCACGCTCGGGATCGGCCCACAACATGGTATTCTTGATGCGTGCTTCAAGTTCTGCCGTCGATTCGTGCCCATATTTCGTGTAGTTCACAATCATTTTTGTCCACTCGGCCTCAATTACAGGTTCGATCCATATGGTCTGTGTCTGCAACACATACCACAAATCCTTAGGGATGCGCAATTCGCCGAAGAGCGACAGATAGGTTTCATCCAGCCGTAAGAAATCTTTGATTCGACCTCTTGATGCTGATGAGCGGTAGTGCAGAATCGGGTCTCCACTGGGATAGGTCATATAGTGAACTGGCATTTTGATGATATTGTTTGCTGCATCCCTGAGTGCCTGATGTAAAGTACGCGCTGTCTCTCCTGAGAATTGCATCCCCGGCCTCAGATCAAGAGGAGAAATATGGAGCCTTTGCAAAGCCTCTTTGGCGAATCCGAGTCTTCCATTGCCAGCGGGCAATTGTGGCAGCCGCTCATCCAGAAGCGGCTTGTACAAGCGCAGCCACGTCATTGCGACCAGTCCCATGGGCACACTGACTGTGCCGTCATTACGGTAGCATGCCATTCCGCCAGCACTTTCTGCAATTCTGCAGAGGGTGCGCAGGAGCGCAAGTTTATGTGTGGCGCTCTTGCTCTGTTTCAGAATGACGTGCCGGATTAGCGCCAGCTCACCACTGCTGTCTTCCGGGAATCGAATGGCGAGTTGCACCCAGCGAATATTTGCACGTTCCAGAGCATCGGTTTGTTCCTGTCGATAACGAATCACGGCACCGTGGTCGCGCGCCAACTCTTCGATTTCTGATTCAGATACTTGATAGATGCAGCGCTCCAGGTCTTCCGGCCCGTTGCGCAGTGTCAGTATCAAGATGCCTTCTTTATTGAGCAGCCCGATGAGTTTGCGAAAGGCTCGTCTACGTTTCTTCTCTGGTATGTGCATCCATACTGCGCTTAGCAAGATGAGATCGAATGTCTCGTTGCGCAAACTTTTAGGCAGATCCGGCAACCGCCCTTCTATCCACTTAACCGAAGCATCAGGGTGCCGGCGTTTTGCCTCCTGGCGCATGGCCCGACTGGGCTCGACGGCGGTTACTTTATGTCCGAGGCTTGCTAACCAAGCCGCATCGCGGCCACTGCCAGACCCAATATCCAAAATCCTTAGTGGCGTATTAAGTAATAATTCTCCAGCCCAGCGATGCAGATGCGCTGGCTGGATGCTCTCGTAACGATCTGAGGCATATTTAGCGTGTGCTTCGTACCAGCGATACCCGTCTCGACTCATGGTTTTCGGGGCCTCCTATAACACGCCATTGCCGGTTTCACTACTGAAGTTATGTGCTATTGCTAAATTCTATCATCTTGTTTTACACGGCGCACCTTGAAATAACCCCTTATAATCCCCATTGTCCTAATGTCTGGCGCTCGCAGCGCTGCGGCATCATTATAGTAACTATCGGTTCATCATGGCTGAAAAGGAAAAAGAAAAATCCAAAGTTCGACACATTCGCACCACTGGCTCTTCCGCAGACGCTGTCACCCC
This sequence comes from uncultured candidatus Poriferisulfidus sp., assembly GCA_965199755.1. Taxonomy (GTDB): domain Bacteria; phylum Pseudomonadota; class Gammaproteobacteria; order Poriferisulfidales; family Poriferisulfidaceae; genus Poriferisulfidus. Next base: position 511,868 of record CBDASZ010000001.1, read on the forward strand.
AGATGAAGTCCTGCCGGTGTTGCCACTGCGCGATGTAGTAGTTTATCCGGGCATGGTGTTGCCGCTGTTCGTCGGGCGTCAGAAGTCGATCCGTGCAGTGGAAGCCGCCATGGAGTCTAGCAAGCAGATTCTGCTACTGACCCAGAAAGAGGCGGATATTGACGACCCGGACAACGACAGTATCTATACGGTGGGCACCATCAGTTCCATTCTGCAGTTGATGGAGTTGCCGGATGGCACTGTCAAAGTATTGGTGGAAGGTGCGCATCGTGCGGAGGTGGTCGACTATATGGAGGACTCCAGCAAGTATCTGAGCGCGCAAGCGGAGGTGCTGGAAGACGTGGCTGATGCCGACCCCAAGGAAATCGAGGGTCTGATTCGCTCGTTGCACAAGAGTTTCGAGCAGTATGTGAAGGGCAACAAGAAGATTGCCCCGGAGACGCTGTCAGCGCTTTCCGGGATTGACAATGCCTCGCGTCTGGCCGACACGATCTCGACGCACATGCCGCTGAAGTTGGAGGAGAAGCAAAAGATTCTCGAAATTCTTTCAGTGCGCGACCGCGTGGAGGCACTGCTGAAACTCATTGAGGCCGAGCAGGACATGCTGACCTTGGAGAAGCGCATTCGCGGCCGGGTCAAGCAGCAAATGGAGAAAAGCCAGCGCGAGTACTATCTGAACGAGCAGATGAAAGCGATTCAGCAGGAGTTGTCCGACACCGAGGAAGGCGAGAGCGAGACCGATGAGCTGGCGCGGAAGATTGCGGATGCCGGCATGACCAAAGAGGCTGAGAAGAAAGCGAACCATGAACTTGGCAAGTTGCGCATGATGTCGCCAATGTCTGCCGAGGCAACCGTGGTGCGCAACTATATTGACTGGTTGCTCAATGCGCCGTGGAAGAAGCGCTCGCGCGTGTGTCGCGACCTGAAGAAGGCCGAGCAGGTACTGGAGGCTGATCATTACGGTCTGGAGAAAGTCAAGGAACGCATCCTTGAATATCTGGCAGTGCAGAATCGGGTGAAGAAGATCAAGGGGCCGATTTTGTGTCTGGTGGGCCCGCCCGGGGTCGGCAAAACCAGTCTGGGCCAGTCGATCGCACGGGCGACTGGGCGTGAGTTCACTCGCATGTCTTTGGGTGGCGTGCGTGATGAAGCCGAGATCCGCGGGCACCGGCGCACCTACATTGGCTCGCTGCCGGGCAAGATCATTCAGAACATGTCGCGGGTCGGTGTGCGCAATCCGCTGTTCTTGCTAGACGAGATTGACAAGATGGCCATGGACTTCCGTGGCGATCCGGCTTCCGCCTTGCTGGAGGTGCTGGACCCGGAGCAGAACCACATGTTCAATGACCATTACATGGAAGTTGACTTTGACCTGTCCGACGTCATGTTTGTGTGCACCGCGAACACGCTGAAGATTCCGCCGGCTCTTCTCGACCGTATGGAAGTGATTCGCATTGCCGGTTACACCGAAGACGAGAAGCTCAACATCGCGCAGCGTTATCTGATTCCGAAGCAGATGAAGAACAACGGGCTGAAGAAGTTCGAAATCTTGATCCCGGAGCGTTCAGTGCGTGACATCGTTCGCTACTACACACGCGAAGCGGGAGTGCGTAATCTGGAGCGCGAGCTGTCTAAGGTTTGTCGCAAGACGGTCAAGCAGCAGTTGCTCAAGCCGAGCAAAAAACAGATTCGGATCACACCGGCGCGGATGGCCAAACTGTTGGGGGTGCGTCGGCACCGCTACGGACTGGCGGATGAGAGCAACCAGATAGGGCAGGTGAACGGGTTGGCTTGGACCTCGGTCGGCGGAGAGATGCTGCGCGTGGAAGCGGCGGTGATTCCGGGTTCCGGCAAGTTGATCTACACCGGACAGTTGGGTGACATCATGCAGGAGTCGATCAAGGCGGCGCAGACCATCGTGCGCAGTCGCGCTGAAGCTCTGGGCATCCCGGCCGACTTTCACAAGGACAACGACATTCACGTGCATGTGCCGGAAGGCTCGACACCGAAAGACGGACCCAGCGCCGGCATCACGATGACCGTGGCCATCATCTCGGTGTTGGCGAAAGTGCCGGTGCGCGCGGATGTCGCGATGACCGGAGAGATCACATTGCGCGGAGAGGTGCTGCCCATCGGGGGCTTGAAAGAGAAGTTGCTGGCGGCCTTGCGCGGCGGCATTCAGACCGTGGTGATCCCGCAAGAGAACGAAAAGAATCTGGCCGAATTGCCGAGAAACATTCGCCAGAACCTCGATATTCGTCCGTGTCAGTGGCTTGAGGAAGTGCTCGAAGTCGCGCTCGAATGGACGCCACAACCGGCGCTGATCGAGGGCGAAGAAAGCCAGCAAAAAGTGTCTGCGAAGAAGTCTGAAACGCGCGATACGGCGATTCATCACTGAGGCAAATTTTGGCTCGCGGAGACGTGTCTCCCAAAGTTCCTTTTCAAACGGCTATAATCCCTTCCGCATCCGGCAGTACACTCGTACCAGGAGCATTCAAAATATCTGACCGAATTGGGAGAATTTTTTCAGATGAATAAAAACGATCTTGCATCAGCAATGGCCGAGGGAGCAGGCATTAGTAAGTCTGCCGCATCCAAAGCTTTGGACTCAATGATTAATGCGATTATGGACGGACTTCGTTCCGGAGACCGCGTCACCATACCTGGGTTTGGTAGTTTCCAAACCAAGCATTCCGCTGCGCGTATGGGCCGCAATCCGGCGACCGGAGAGTCGATCCAGATCAAGGCGTCAAATCGCCCGACCTTCAAGGCCGGGAAGGCGCTTAAGGACGCTGTAAACTAAAAGCAAGCCAACTGGGTGCTTAGCTCAGATGGTAGAGCGTCGCCCTTACAAGGCGGATGTCGGGGGTTCAAGTCCCTCAGCACCCACCACAGAACCAGGCGGTGGTGTCGCTCTTGCAATGGAGTGGTAGTTCAGTTGGTTAGAATACCGGCCTGTCACGCCGGTGGTCGCGGGTTCGAGTCCCGTCCACTCCGCCAGCCTGAAAGAAGCGGAGGCATATTCTGTCTCCGTTTCCTGTTTTAAGGAAGAAGAAAGTACGCCATGCTGCATGCAATTCGTGAACGCGCGACCGGATGGTTGGCGTATCTCATTGTCTTTCTAATCAGTATTCCCTTCGCGCTGTGGGGGATCAATGAATATTTCGGCGGCGGTGATCGAGCCGAAGTCGCCACCGTCAACGGTGAACCGATTAGCTTCACCGAATTCCAGCGCATGTATCAGTCGAATCTTCGCGCCCGCCAGCCGGCATCTGGACAAAGCCTTGAAGACCTGCAAAAGGAATTGCGCGAAGAGATTCTCGAAAGTCTGATCCGCCGGCACGTGCTCTGGCAGTACATGGACGAGCAAGGAGTGCAGGTGACTGATGCCGAAGTGATGCAGCAGATTCAGCAAATGGAGATGTTTCAGGATTCGGACGGCGGCGGCTTCAACCCCGTGCGCTATCAAGGCATTCTGCAGGCCAATCGCATCACCGCCACCGAATACGAGGCAGAGCAGCGCCAGCGGCTGCGTATGGCGCTCATCGAGAACATGCTGGAAGCCTCGACTTTCGTCACCGAAGCGTCGGCGAAGCACTTCCGGGCCTTGCGGGAGCAGACCCGGGATTTCCGCTACTTCAGTATTTCCTTGAATCGCTTCCTTGATCGGGACGCGGTGACGGACGCGGAGATTGAAGCGGAATACACGCACCGACAAGAAGCCTACACCACCGCGCAGCGTGCGCGGGTGTCTTATCTTGAGGTGTCGCGGGAGCAATTCGAGGTTACCACCGACGAGGACATTGCCGAAGAAAAAGTCCAGCGCTATTACGAACGTCAGGCGCTGGAGTTCATGGCACCGGAGCTGCGTCGCGTGCGTCAGATATTCTTCAAGGACGAGGACGCTGAATCCAGCGCGCAGGCCGTTTACGAGCAGTTGCAGGCAGGTGGCGATTTCGCGCAACTGGCGCGCGACAAGTCGCAAGACCCGATCAGCCAGAGCCGTGATGGCGAGATCGGCTGGGTCGCGCAGGAAGATTTGCCAGAAGATCTAGGCCTGATGATCTTCGAGATGGATCCGGGCACGGTCAGCACGCCTCTGGGCACGGAGCAGGGCACCTACCTGCTGGAGGTGTTGGAGATTAAGGAGGCGAGTTTGCGCGAACTTGATGAGGTGCGCGATCAGGTGATGGCGAAGTTGCGACAGCAGGAGCGCGACAGCCGCTTCACGGCCGCCTTGTCAGATTTGGCGCAACTGACTTACGAGAACCCGGAGACGCTGCAGATTGCCGCCGACTATCTGGGTTTGTCGATTCAGGACCTGGGCGAGGTTGATCTGGATGCGCTGCCCGAAGGCGTGCTGACAGAAGAGCGTGTCGCCGCCGAACTTCAGGAAGTGGACGAACTGTTGCAGCAGGGCGAGAACAGCGACCGCATTGATGTTTCGGAAGACCACTCTGTGGTGCTGCGGCTTGATGACTACGCGCAGCCAAAAGTGCGCGCGCTGGAAGAAGTGAGCGATCAGATCCGCACGCAGCTGGCTCAACAGGCCGCACGGGCAGCCCTGCTGGCGCATGCCTCGGCGCTGACCGACCGCTTGCGCAGTGAACCGGACATTGCAGTGTTGGCGCAGGAAGAGGGGGCGGAATTGATCGTGCGCGAGGCGGTCGGGCGCGAGCACAAGGAGACGCCCGGACTGATTATGGAGCGCGCCTTTTCACTGGCCCGCCCGCGCGGCGAGGCCGCGAACTTTGGCATGGCGATCCTGCCCCGGCATGTGGCTATCATCGCTCTGGATGCTGTACACCACGCGCTCGCCGAACAGGCGGACGAAGAAGACCTGGAGTTGCTTCGCTATTACAAGTGGCGCGACGATACGGAGAGTTTGACGACCTCACTCAAAAAACGCGCAACCGTTGAATCCTATCCCGGCCGGTTATAGTGTGTAACTAAATTCTTGGAGGACAATGATGCGGCTCGCAGTTCACTGGCAAATTCTTATCGCTCTGGCATTGGCCGTGTTGGTCGGGGTGTCGGTTGATGCCGACAGCGCATTCGGCATGACTCTGATATCGGTGCTTGATTTCATCGGCAAGATGTTTCTCAACGCCTTGAAGATGATCATCGTGCCATTGATCGTCTCCTCCATCATTGTGGGCATCGGCAATTTGGGCTCCGGTGCGTTAGGCAAGCTCGGTGGCAAGACCATCGCCTACTATCTGGCCACTAGTACTCTGGCCATCTCGGCCGGCCTGGTGCTGGTCAATATCGTTGAACCGGGCATCACCAGTGAAGGGCAGCCGGCGAATGAAGTGCTGGGCCTGCACGAAGACACTGGCTCGGTCGCCGACAAGCTGACCGGGCGTAGCAGCGCCGATATTGTCGCGATCTTCCTGCGCATGATTCCTCCGAATATCGTGCAGGCAGCCGCGGACGGACAGATGCTGGGATTGATTTTCTTCAGTCTGTTGTTTGGTTACTTCATGGAGCGTGTGTTCAAGGACGGCCGCGACGTGTTGCACAATTTTTGGAACGGCGTGCAGGAAGTGATGATGAAAATCACCGCACTGATCATGCTGTTCGCCCCGATTGGCGTGTTCGCGCTGGTCGGTGAGGTGGTGATCGTATCAGGCGTGGAAATTTTCATCCCGCTGGCGTCGTATGTCTTCACGGTGCTCGGCGCACTGGCGATTCATATGTTCCTGATCATCCCCGTGCTCATGCGCATGTTCGGGATCAATCCGATCAAACATTTCCGCGCCATGGCAGCCGCGTTGCTGACTGCGTTCTCCACTAGTTCCTCCGCCGCCACGCTGCCGGTGACACTCGGCTGTGTGCGGGACCGCGCGGGCGTATCCAATCGGGTCGGCAGTTTTGTGCTGCCACTGGGCGCGACCGTCAACATGGACGGCACGGCGCTGTATGAGTGTGTGGCGGTGCTGTTTTTGGCGCAGGCGTTCGGCGTTGACCTAAGCATAATGCAGCAGTTGCTGATCGTGGTGCTGGCGTTGCTGACGTCCATCGGCGTGGCCGGCATTCCGTCAGCGTCTCTGGTGGCTATCGTGCTCATTCTTAGCACGATTGGATTGCCGGCTGAAGCGGTGGGTCTGATTCTCGCAGTCGATCGGGTACTCGACATGTGTCGCACCAGCGTCAACGTGTTTGGCGACTCCAGCGGCGCGGTGGTGGTCGCGCGCAGCGAAGGCGAAGAGACGAAGGTCGTCTGAAGAGGAGGGCTCAGTCCCCGAAGCCGGTCATGCCGACCGTGCTGTAGCCAGCATCCACATAGGTGATCTCACCCGTGATGCCTGAGGCCAACTCAGAACACAGAAAAGCGGCCGCGTTGCCGACGTCTTCCGTAGTGACATTGCGGCGCAGTGGCGCATTGCTCGCCACATGGTCGAGCATCTGGCGAAAACTTCCAATGCCCGCCGCCGCCAGTGTGCGGATCGGGCCTGCCGAGATGCCGTTGACGCGGATTTGATCCGGGCCCAGAGAATACGCCAGATACCGAATGTTGGCCTCCAGGCTGGCTTTGGCCAGACCCATGACGTTGTAGTTTGGCATGCCGCGCACCGCGCCCAGATAGGTCAGTGCCAGAATCGATGAAGGATGTTCTCGCATCATTGATCGGGCCCCACGGGCCAGTGCGGTTAGGCTGTAACTGCTGATGTCGTGCGCGACGCCAAAGGCTTCGCGTGAAGTGTTCTCACAGAAATCCCCGTCCAGAGCCTCGCGCGGCGCGTAGGCGATGCAGTGCACCAGAATATCCAGTTGATCCCAGTGTTTAGTCAGTGCGTCGAAGGTTTCTGTGACCTGTTCCTCTTCGGCCACATCGCACGGAAACAGAGCCGAACCGCCGCAGGCTTCAGCCAGTTCGCCGACGCGGCTGGCCAGCCGCTCGTTCTGATAGGTGAAGGCCAACTCGGCCCCCTGCGCGTGCATACTCTCGGCGATGCCCCAGGCAATCGAACGATTGCTGGCGACGCCGGTGATGAGGGCTTTCTTGCCGTCGAGAAATCCCATATAAAATTGTGCCCGTGGCGGCGTCAATAAAACGGCGTCATTATACTTGTCCCCTGTACGCACAGTCTGCTCGCTGCCGTCCCTCATGAACTTCTGATGCCTTCCCTCGCGCGTGTATTCGTCCTGGTTTTGGGAGGCGTGCTCATCAGTGGCTGCGATGACATCTGGAACGATCCGCATGCCGATGCTGATGCCAGCGACGAGATGGTGTACTACTCGACGTTTAGTGATCGCCCGCAGTTTCTGGACCCGGCCCGTTCTTACAGCAGTACCGCGTATCAATTCATTCAGCAGATCTACGAGCCGCCGCTGGGCTACCACTATCTCAAGCGCCCCCCCGAACTGCAGCCTCTATCGGCCGAGCGCATGCCCATCGTGCGCATGCTGGACGCCGAGGGGCGCGAACTGTCCCCGGACACGCCGCCCGAGCAGGTCACTTATACCGAGTACGTGATTGATATTCGACCCGACATTCGCTATCAACCGCACCCGGCGCTGGCGCGCCGCGAGGACGGCAGTTTCTACTACCATGATTTGAGCGCGGCGGACTTGCAGCCGATCAACGTCCTGTCGGACTTCGAACACACCGGCACGCGCGAACTGGTGGCGGAGGACTTCGTCAACGAGATCAAGCGTATGGCGGATGCGCGCCGGCACTGTCCGGTGGCGGGCATTCTCGGTGAGTACATCGTCGGCTTCACGGAATTTCGGGAGTCCCTCAAGGCCAAAGAAGACACCTCGTACGATTTGCGCGGACTGAATATCTCCGGGGTGGTGGTGGAGTCTCGCTACCGCTATCGGATTCGTTTGCGCGGCGTGTATCCGCAGTTTCTGTTCTGGCTGGCGATGCCGTTTTTCGCACCCGTGCCCTGGGAGGTGGATGTGTTTTATGCGCAAGAAGGCATGGCGCAGCGCAATCTGAACCTGCACTGGCACCCGATTGGCACCGGCCCTTATATGCTGACCGAGAATAACCCGAATCTTCGCATGGTGCTGACGCGCAATCCTCATTTCCGCGGCGAGTCGTATCCTTCTGAAGGCGCGGTGGGTGATCGCGAAGCCGGCCATTTGCGTCATGCGGGTGCGCGCATGCCGTTCATTGACCGGGCGGTGTTCAGTCTGGAGAAAGAAAGTATTCCGCGCTGGAGCAAGTTTCTGCAAGGCTACTACGACCTGTCCGGCATTGGCTCCGACAGTTTTGATCAGGCGATCGAATACAGCGGCGGCGAAGTGGGACTGACGGATGAAATGAGCGAGAAGGGGATCGCGCTGCATACTGCGGTCGGCCCCACGGTGTACTACATGGGCTTCAATATGCTTGACCCGGTGGTCGGCGGAGACAGTGAGCGCGCCCGCCTGCTGCGTCAGGCTATCTCCATTGTGGTGGACTACGAGGAGTTCATTGCGATCTTCAATAACGGCCGCGGCGTGCCGGCGCAGAGCCCGCTGCCGCCGCAGATTTTCGGTGGGCGTGACGGTGCGCAGGGCATCAACCCTTATGTCTACCAATGGCAAGACGGCCGCGCCCAGCGCCGCAGTGTGGAAGAGGCGCGGGAGTTGCTGCGTCAGGCCGGTTATCACAAGGGCATTGACAAACAGACCGGCAAACCCCTGACGCTGTACTATGAAGCGGTCGGTGCTGGACCGGATGCCAAGGCGACCTTGAACTGGTTGCGCAAGCAGTTCGCCAAACTGGATATTCAGTTGATCATTCGGGCCACTGACTACAATCGCTTTCGCGCGAAAATGCGCGAGGGCGCGGGACAGATCTTCCAGTGGGGCTGGCATGCCGACTACCCGGACCCGGAGAACTTTCTGTTTCTGTTGTACGGGCCAAACGCGCAAGCCGACAATGACGGTCCGAACTCGGCCAACTACAGCAATCCCGAATACGACGCGCTGTTCTCACAGATGAAGAACATTCCCAACGGTCCGCACCGCCAGCAACTTATCGATCAGATGCTGGAAATTTTGCGCCATGACGCGCCCTGGGCGTTTGGCTATCATCCGGTGACCTACGTGCTGACGCACGACTGGATGCAAAACAACAAACTCACCACTATTTCCTACAACACGCTGAAGTATCGCCGGGTGGACACCGAGCGCCGCGCACAGGCGCAAGCACGCTGGAACGAACCGGTTGTGTGGCCGCTGTGGCTGGCGCTGGCGCTGCTGCTGGTACTGCTGGCACCGGCGCTGGTCGGCTTTATGCGCAGGGAACAGGAGCGCGGGCGATGACGGCCTACATTATCCGTCGCCTGCTGTACGCGATTCCCATTCTGATCGGGGTGAACTTCCTGACCTTTGTGCTGTTCTTTGTGGTCAATTCGCCCGATGAGGTGGCGCGGCTGCATCTGGGCGACAAGCAGATCACGCAGGAGCAGGTGGAGGCGTGGAAGACCGAGCGCGGCTACCAGTTGCCGCTGATGTACAACGCGCAGGAAGAGGGCGTCGAGCAGATTACCGAGACCATCTTCTATACCAAGTCGGTGCGCCTGTTCGTGTTTGACTTCGGCAACTCCGACAGTGGGCGCAATATCGGCTACGACATTCGCCAGCGCATGTGGCCGAGTCTGGCTCTGGCCGTGCCGAGCCTGATTTTGGGCCTGCTGCTCAACACGACGCTGGCCCTGATGCTGGCCTTCTTTCGCGGCACCTATCTGGATATCGGCGGCGTGGTGCTGTGCGTCACCCTGATGTCGATCTCCGCGCTGTTCTATATCATCGGTGGCCAGTATCTGGTCGGCAAGCTGCTGCAACTGGTGCCCATTTCCGGCTACGACACCGGCGCGGAGGCGCTGAAGTTTCTGGTGCTGCCGATCTTGATTGGAGTGGTCTCCGGTATTGGTTCCGGCACGCGCTGGTACCGAACCCTGTTTCTGGAAGAGATCTCCAAGGACTATGTGCGCACCGCGCGTGCCAAGGGCCTGTCCGAGCAGTGGGTGCTGTTCCGCCACGTGCTGCGCAATGCGCTGATTCCAATTCTGACCGGTGTGGTGGTGTTGCTGCCGCTGCTGTTTATGGGCAGCCTGATCACCGAGTCCTTCTTCGCCATCCCCGGATTGGGCAGTTACACCATTGATGCGATTCAGCGTCAGGACTTCTCCATTGTGCGCGCGATGGTGTTTCTGGGGACGGTGCTGTACATCCTAGGACTGCTGCTGACCGATATTTCCTATACCCTTGTTGATCCGCGTGTGCGGCTGAACTGATCATGTGGATTGTTCTGCTGACTGATTTCTTCCTGTTTTTGCTGCTCTTTGGAGTGGGCGTCTACAGTGTGATGGTGTTGCGCTCGCCGCATATGCGTGAGGCGTGGCGGTCTGTCATCCAGCGCCGCACCGGAGCGATCTCGGCAGTGGTGCTCGGATTTTTCGTTAGCATCGCCATTTTGGATTCGCTGCATTTTCACCCGCGTCTGGAGCAGCCAACCGCGCAGGCGGCGCATTCCAATGAGATTCTTAGCGTGTTCGACCTGATCGCCGGGCCGATGCGCACGCAAGTGGAGCGCACCTATTCCGCACCCTTCGCATGGCGCGGGCACAACAAGGAAGCCATGGAAGTGCAAGGGCAGATGGTGCGGGACTACCCTCGACTGGATTATGGCGGTGCCCATCTGGAGAACCCCGAACAAGATCGCGCCTGGGACATTGCCTCACGGGCACTGATCGGAGCCGGCTACGGGACGCTGGTCTGGGCCGGATTGGTGGTGCTGGTTGCAGGCATTCGCCGCGCACGCCGTGCGCGTGACGCGCCGCCGCTGCCGTGGGGCTACATTGCCGGGACGGTTTTGGCGATGCTGATGTTGCTTGGCATGACCGTGGAGTTGACTAGCGTCTATCACATCTTCGGCACCGACAAGGTAGGCGAGGATGTGCTGTACCAGACGCTCAAGAGTATTCGTACCGGTGTGCTGATTGGCACATTGACGACGCTGATCATGCTGCCGTTCGCAATCGCGCTCGGCACCATGGCCGGCTACTTTCGAGGCTGGGTGGATGACGTCATCCAGTACCTGTACACCACGCTCAACTCAATTCCGGGCGTATTGCTGATCGCGGCGGCCATCCTGTCGTTGCACGTCTACATGAACGCGCATGCCGAAGACTATGCGTCACTGACTGAACGGGCTGACTTGCGGCTGCTGTTTCTGTGCATGATTCTGGGCCTGACCAGTTGGACCGGGTTATGCCGGGTGCTGCGCGGCGAAGTGCTGAAGCTGCGCGAGCAGGATTACATTCAGGCCGCGGTCGCATTCGGCGTGCCGCAGACGCGCATTTTGTGGCGGCACATTCTGCCAAACGTCATGCACATCGTGCTGATTTCAGTGGTGCTTGACTTCAGTGGTCTGGTGCTGGCGGAAGCGGTGCTGTCTTACGTGGATATTGGCGTGGATCCGTCCATGAACAGCTGGGGCAACATGATCAACAGTGCGCGTCTGGAAATGTCGCGCGAACCGGTCGTGTGGTGGTCGCTGGCGGCGTCCTTCGTGTTTATGTTCGTGCTAGTGCTGTTCGCCAACTTGCTGGCGGATGCGGTGCGTGATGCCTTTGACCCGAGAGTGGGCAAATGAGCAACATTCTGCAAGTACGCGATTTGCGGGTCAGTTTCGGTTCGGGCGAGTCGCGGGATGTCGCCGTCGACAATGTCAGTTTCACGGTGCCGCGGCAAGGCACCTTTGCACTGCTTGGCGAATCCGGCAGCGGCAAGTCGATTACGGCGCTCAGTCTGATGCGCCTGTTGCCAGAAGCGGCGACCATTGAATCTGGGCAGATATATTTGAACGATCAGGATCTGCTGGATCTGCCGGAAGCGCGGATGCGCGCCGTGCGCGGCGGGGCGATGGGCATGATCTTTCAGGAGCCGATGACCTCACTGAATCCGGTGATGACGGTCGGGAGCCAAATCAGTGAATCCTTGCGCCGCCGCGGATTGTCGGAGCGGGCCGGGCGCGCGCGCGCACTGGAGCTGATGGAAGCAGTACGGGTCCCGGAGGCGAAGCGTCGCCTGCAGGAATATCCGCACCAGTTGTCAGGCGGCATGAAGCAGCGCGTGGTGATCGCGGCAGCGCTGGCAGGCGAGCCAGAATTGCTGATCGCGGATGAGCCGACTACCGCGCTGGATGTGACGATTCAGGCCCAGGTGCTACACCTGCTGCGCGAATTGCAACAAGAACTGGGTATGGCGATGCTGTTTATCACGCACGATTTGGCGGTGGCGCGTGATATGGCGGATGAAGTCGCCATCATGCAGCAGGGGAAGATTGTGGAGGCGGCCTCGACCGCAGAATTTTTCGAGGTGCCGAAACACCCGTACAGCCGTAACCTGTTTGCGGCATTGCCCGACATCTCCAAGCGCGGACAGAGATTGCATGGATTGGAGGAAGCGGCTCCCGACACTGCGGCACCTGCCGAGACTTCGCCTGAACGATCTGACGCGCCCTTGCTGGAAGTCGAAGACCTGCGCGTACATTTTCCGATTCGCCGCGGTGTGTTTCGCCGTGTGGTAGGGCATGTCCCGGCGGTAGACGGCCTCTCGTTCCAGTTGTATGAAGGAGAGACGCTGGCTTTGGTTGGCGAATCCGGTTGCGGCAAGACGACCACCGGCAAAAGTCTGATTCGATTGTTGCCGGTGACCAGCGGGCGGGTGAGTTATCAGGGACGCGACATCAGCCAGTGCGCCCACGCGGAGATGCACGACTATCGTTCTGAGTTGCAGATCATCTTCCAGGACCCGTTCTCTTCACTGAATCCGCGCATGATGGTGGGTGACATCATTGAGGAAGGTATGCGCTCGCTGAATGTGCTCGACACGCAGGCCGAGCGCAGAGAATACATCGCCGACTTGCTGCAGCGTGTCGGCCTGAAGCCGGCGCATCAAAACCGTTATCCGCATGAGTTCTCCGGCGGGCAGCGCCAGCGCATTGCTATCGCGCGCGCACTGTCAGTCGAGCCCAGACTGGTCGTGTGTGATGAGCCGACCAGTGCTCTGGACGTCACCATTCAGGCGCAAATCCTGAATCTGCTGCAGGAAATTCAGGCGCAACACAACATCACCTATCTGTTCATCACGCATAACATCGCGGTGGTCTCCTGGATGGCGCATCGCATGGCGGTCATGCACGAAGGGCGCATTGTGGAGCAGGGCGAGACAGTGGAGGTGCTGCGCAACTCGCAGCACGAATACACGCGTGAATTGCTGGCGGCAGTGCCGCACCTGTAGCGTCAGGACCGCTCGCGAGGCCGCCTGCGCCGCGGCTCGTGGCGGATCACCGCGTCAATGATTTCATCAAGCGGGATCTGATCCATCCCACCAAACCGCTGTATCGCCGTATCCATTACGGTGGCGACGTCTGGCGGTGTTGACGGCGCATCCAGCAAGGTAGCAAGGCCGTGGATGCCGCCGGATTGGACTTTGGCTTCCAGACGATGCGGTAGCGCGTCTGGATCACTGGCGGCCAGTGCGAAACGCGCGACATGGCGCAAGTGGTGGAGCCAATCGGCGCAGCGTGTGCAGGCGTCCGCCTCATTGCAGCGCACGCCTTCCCGGTCTGCCAGATTGAAGCGCTGCATGTGGCGGCAGTGACTGGCGCGTGCGTTGATGGATTTCTCGAAGTGGCAGCGGCGCGGGTTGATGCGGTGGTACGTGTCGCGGTACTGAATCTCGTCCATTAGGGTGCGACTCAACTTTTGGTGGTGACGCGAAACACGCCTTCGCGCGTTTCGGCTTCTTTAGCAATTTCCTCTTCAATATGGGTGGCGTAATGATGAATGGTGACGCCGTCTTGCAGGCACTGCGCGACGCGGCTCGAGTAAAACTTAATCTCTTGTCCCACGCTGCCCTCAGCGAGGGGGCGTTCCACTTCAGGCGTCTCGATATACAGGCCGCCGGGCTTCAATTGCGGCAGGAGGGGATTGTCAGAGTTCGCGGAGCAGTTGATGAGCACGTCGAAGTGCTCGGACATATTTTTCATAAGTTCGAGCGTGCCGTGATCGCGAGTGCCGCAGGCCAGATAAAGCACGAGCAATTTCTCATCGGCCTCCAGACTGCCAATGGCGGTGGCGTGTGTGACGCGCATGTAGAGGCTGTACAGGCATTCCGCCGCCAGCAGGCCGGCGTCTTCGCCGAACACGCCCAGACGCACCGGACGTTTTCTGCCGAAATGGTCACGAATGATTTGCTCAATGCAGGCTTGACGCTGTGCGACGCGCCAGAAGCGCTGGATCTCGCCCAGCCACCGCGCCCGCGCGTGATCCACGTGCTCTCCAAAAGCCGCACCTAGCGCGGACCGAGGCTGCTCCCGGAAGAGCCAGCGGGCAATGCTGGGGATGACCGGCGGCCAGCGTCTGCCGACCCGCATCGACATGACGCCATCGTTTTCGGCCCAGATATTGCTGATGCCGGTGAAGCGTGTGCGGCTACGGAAGATGTTCTCCAGAGCTGTGCGGCACCACAGGCCTTTATCCAGCGCCTGCACTTCCGGGTAGACCGGCAGGATCACCGCGCCGTCGGGCCGGATGATCTCAAGCAGATAGCGCAGGGTCGCGGCACCGAAATTATTTGCGTAGAGCGGGAAGCTGATGCCGATGAAAATCCGATCCAGAGAATGCGCGGCGAACGGGAAGAACACATTCCCGACCGCATCCTTCCCCGGATCTTCCGTCAGCAACTCTGAAGAGGGCGTCAGGCTGCGGATGTCATCACTGGGACGAATCTGGTTGTGCTTGTCGCGCTGTTCGCTGAAGTAATACTCCAGATCGACTTCAATGTCGGCCTCGCTGCGGTGAAATGCGAAATCCATACGCGCCTCTACAACACCAGAATATCAGGTCGCTCATAGTGATCCTGAACGTACTGCGCAAGTTCACTCAGTGAGCCATCGTCCGTATCGCGGGTGCGTTGTCGCATTTGCGCCGCAGTGGAAGAAGTATCTTCCAGTAATCCGTCGCAACGAGTCAGCACTTCGGTCGCCTCACGGCGGTAGATCTCCTCGAACACCTCGGCGACGACGCGCGCGACAATGTTCTCACGAGTGACGCCCATCACATTGCAGACGCGCTCCACTGCGCCGATCAGACTGCCGTTGATGGTGTCGTCTTGCTGCATGGTCACCGGCACATTGCCCAGATCATCCTGCACATCCCGCAGACACGGCATGATCAGACCCAGCGCGCGCTGGCGCGCTTTCAGACTTCGCGGTTTGAGAAACTCCATGATGCTTGATATGAGGGATGCCAATTCCTGTGCGGTGTCGGAAAACATTTTACTCGCCGGCTAACTGGTATAATTCGCCTCCACGAGTGATGGTGCTCGCACCCCTACAGTTCACCAGTAAAGACGGATGCACGGACGCAAGATTTTTCCGCTCTTCACCTTAATAATCGCGCTGATCCCTGCCGCTGCTGTGGCGGATGACGCGATAGAGCGTGGCCGGGTTCAAGCCGCGACCTGTTTGGGATGCCATGGGGTGCCCAGTTACACGAATGTCTACCCCAGTTATCACGTGCCGAAACTTGGCGGGCAGCATGCTGAATACATCAAGCTGGCTCTGAAGGCTTATCGTTCCGGTGAGCGCCAGCATCCGACCATGCGCGCGCATGCGGTGCGGATGAGCGACGAGCAAATTGACGACATCGCCGCGTATCTGGCGTCCCTCAAATGAACCCTCGCGCAACCTGGCTTTGGCTGCCGGCGGTCCTCGGCCTGTTACTGGCCCCGACTTCGCTGCTGGCAGGTGATTCGGTACGCGGGCAGGAGAAATCCATGAGTTGTCAGGCGTGCCATGGCCCGGATGGCAACAGCCCGGTGCCGACATTTCCGATTCTGGCGGGTCAGCATCGGGACTACTTGCTTCAAACCTTGCGCGACTACAAGTCCGGCGCGCGCGCCAACCCGATCATGAAGGCGATCGTGGATCCCCTGTCTGATGAGGACATGGAGGATCTGGCGGCGTTTTACGCGAGCCAGAAAGGATTGCGCAAGATTGACGCAGGGCGTCTGAAAGAAATTCCCTGAAACTCGTCCGGGCGCAGGGGCACCACATAAACCTTAGTCGGCTTCCTGCGGTGTCAGAGGGCGGATGCTGAGTGCGTGCAGCGAGCCGTCCGCGATATGTGCCGCGACGCTGCGATAGACCATCTGGTGGCGCTTCACCGCGCTGACTCCTTCAAAACTGTCACTGATTACCGTGGCCTCAAACTTTCCTTCGCCGCCGGTGACCGTGACCTGCGCGTCGGGCAAAGCGGCTTCGATGAGGTTCTGAATCTGCGCTGTGTCCATAAATGTGTCCTGTGTGGATTGGTGGTGTATGATAGCCAATCGCAGACTGAAGGTCGTTTTGGCCTCCTGTTCTACACCAGTGGGCGCATGTCCCAAAAATGGAAATTTTGAAAATTAACGTGCTATACTCCCACCCAATGACAATTCATTTTCCGAACTAAAGGAGGAAAATTATGGCCTCGGACAACTGGAGCCTTAAAGGCAATTATTTTGAATCGTGCACCTGCGATCTCATCTGTCCCTGCATTACATTGCAACCGCCAACCACGGGCACCTGCACGGCGCTTTTGGGCTGGCATATTGATGAAGGAAATCTGGATGACACCGATCTGAGCAACCTGGATGTGGCCATGTTCCTAGAGGCACCGGGCCTGCTGACGGAAGGCAACTTCAGGGTCGCGCTGTACGTTGATTCAAGCGCGAGTGAGGCGCAAGTGCAAGCCATTTCAGAACTGTACGGCGGTCAGCACGGCGGCCATCTCGGTGTGGTGGCAAGCCTGGTAGGCGAGGTCGTCAGCGTTAAGCAAGCGCCGATCGACTATCAGATTAACGGCAAGACCCGCAGCCTCAAAGTCGGCGATGTCGGCTCCAGCGAAGTGGTGGAAGTGGAAGGCGCGGATGGCGGCCCGGTGACGGTCTCGAACCCGCCGCTGGCGATCGCTCCGGGACATGACATCACGATCAGCAACACGGTGAAAGTGACCTATAACGACAACGGGATTTCGCACGAACATGGGCCGAATACCGTCAGTCTGGCGTCTGACTTCACCTACGGACCTTAAACGCTTTTAGGTTCCATTCTTTCCTTATCGAGGCCGCCTGTGCGCGGCCTCGTTTTTGCGTCGCAGGCATTCAGGCCAGCACATGCAAAACGACATTCATCTGTTAACACGCAATCCGCTGCGACCGCCGTATCCGAGGCATATGCAGGTGGCGGACTTTGCCATGGGCTGCTTTTGGGGCGTAGAGAAGCTCTTCTGGACCCAGCCGGGCGTGTGGACGACCGCGGTCGGTTACGCCGCCGGCACCACCGTAGATCCCAGTTATGAGCAAGTGTGCACCGGTCGCACCGGACACACCGAGGCGGTGCGCGTGGTGTTCGATCCTTCGGTGATTGGCTACGCTGATTTGTTGGTGTGTTTCTGGGAGGGGCATGACCCAACCCAAGGCATGCGTCAAGGCAACGACATTGGTACGCAATACCGTTCGGGTGTGTACTACGCCGGTGACGCGCAACAGGCATTGGCGGAACGCAGCCAAGCCCTCTATCAGCAGGCACTGGAGCAAGCCGGCATGGGTGTTATCACCACTGAAGTGGCCGCCGCGCAGACGTTCTATTTCGCGGAGACGTATCATCAGCAATACCTGGCCAAGAACCCAACAGGCTACTGTGGCCTGCAAGGCACAGGCGTGGTGTTTCCGCGGGCATCTCTGAGGGCGGCTGCGTGAGACTGCGGCGGCATTTCTGTCAGTGGACGGCGCTGTGCGCCGCACTGCTCATACTGCATGCGCCGAGCGCGGCGCGGGATGCGGAAGGGCAGTACAAGGCGCAGGGTCTGGGACTGGATGCCTGTTCAAGTTTTCTGGGCACGCCGGAGAGTAAGCGCGCCCTGTATTACAGCTGGCTCGCAGGCTACTTGACCGCCTACAACTATCTGGTCAAGGACACGTACAGTATTGCCGAGTATTTCGGTTTGGCGCGCACCAATGAATGGCTTGGAAATTACTGCGAGGACAATCCAGACCACTTGCTGCACCAAGCGGCGCGGCAGTTTGTGACGGAGTTGTATCGGGTGCGGTTGAAGCGCAAGCTCGATCGTGATGACGAGGCGCGTTTTCAATATTATACCCCCCGGTAAAAAGTAGGAAATTTTCCTCAAAACTGCCCGAAAACCATCCAAAATGGGGATGAAACCACCAAACTCATCCTCTCCCATCTGCTGATAAAGGCTCAAAAAGACCTGTTTTCGAGCCGTCTTGTGAGTAACTTTTCTTTTGTGAATCAATAGTATCGAGTAAAAACATAGTAAATGGTCGGGAAATTCAGACCATTTTTTGTGGATTAATTCTCACGGCACCCCAAGATTGACCTCCACGGCGCGCCATTCCAATGGAACGGAGGGTGTGTCGTAGGGATCGCCCTTACTTTCCGGGCGGTCCCTGGTTCCTATCACAAGTGGAGGCAGGGTATGCGACAAGTGGGTTGGGTGGTTGCTCCACTGCTGGCGATTGTGCTGGCAGGCTGCGGTCATTCTCGTGCGATGGTCGCCGAAACTTATCAGGTTCCATCCGACCCACGGAATCGAGTCATGGACTCTGCCTTCCCTTCCTTGCTAAGCGCCAATTATCTGTTGCGCCCGGATGGCGGTGAGCGTCGGGTGCTGCGCCAGTTGATGCACGAGATGCAGCAGGCGCGCCACTTGATTGACGAGGCGCACGCCCGTCGCGACGCGCAGGCGCGCGTGCGCGTGGATTACGCGCGACTGGCGCTGGAGTTCGATCAGATTCTTTTGGGCCTGCGGCGCACCCTGAGCGCTACCGAAACCACGCCCCGGGAGGCTTCGGGCATCAGCGGGGAGTATCGGCTGTATGAGTGAGTTGCGCGACCAGTTTGATGTGACTTCCGGGATTTCGGGCGAGGTGCTGGCGGAGTTGATCGCGGCGGCCTGCCTGTTGACGGTTACGCTGTGGGTGTCTTGGGTCGCGTTGTCCAGCTTGCGGCAATTGCGCGACGACGATTTGACGGTCGGCGATGTGGCGAGCCGGGTGTTGTGGTTGGGCCTGATGTTCTTTCTGGTGGTCGCCCTGATTGCTTTTGCGGAGTAGTTCAATGAAACACATACGATTGGTTGCGGTGCTATTGTGCCTTGCCGTGTATCCCGACTGGGGCGGGGCGGTCAACACACTGGATCTTCCGGTCTTCGACGGGGTCGCCGCGGATGCGTCCGACCCGTTCGCGTTTATCAAGACGGTGGTGATCACCGGCATGGCGCTGATGATCGGCTTTTTGCTGGTCGGTGCTTTTCTCGGCTATGGCGGTGGTCTGCTCGCGAAGCTCAATCAGGCGCGCCTCAAGGGAGACTGGGGCAGTCTGGGTGTGTATCTGGGAGTTGGTTTGCTAATCATCATCATTATCGCCCTGATGGGATACATGGGCGGGCAGATACTTACGAGTTTCGAGTGATGCGCCCGGCCTGCACTTTAGGTTTTGAGCCGCCCATGTTCCGCGGCTTAACTGGTACGGAATTGACCGCGACCGTAGTACTGTCTTTGGTGCCGGGCGTATTGCTGGCGGGTGTGGTGACGTTATGGACGGGATCCTTGCTGTGGATCCTGCCAGTGCTGGTGGCGGTAGCGTTCATCACCGTGCTGTGCGCCGGAACCGTGTTGCGGCGACTGAAGCGCAATCGCCCGCCGAACTGGCACATGCAATGTCTAGCGCGCTATTGGGTGCGCCCGGCGGCGCTGATCTGTCGCTCCGGTGTTTGGAGGGTGGAGCGATGACTCCGAAGGCGTTTCGGGATGAAGAGCTCAATCGGCGTCGCTATGTGCGCCTGCTGCATGCCGGGGTGTTGTTTCTGATGGTGTCGCAATGTGTCGCCTATGCGGGATGGTGGCACGCCACCGGGACGCAGCGTCTGAGTTTGCCGCCGCAATTGCGTTATGGAGCCACGCTGAATGCCGGCGAGGTGCATCCGTGGGAGGTCTATGTTTTTGCCGGATACATTCACCAGCAACTCAATTACTGGACTGTCGATGGCGCTTCGGACAATGCGCACAACATTCAGCGCCTGGCAGCATTTCTGAGCCCAGATTATCAGCGCTGGCTACGGCGCGAACACGCGCGTCATGAATCCCGCTTCCAAAATCGCCAGCGCCATCTGAGCGCGGTCGCCGGCAGTTACTCGAATGCTTCCGTAATCTCTGTCGGCCAAGACCTCTGGCGGGTCACGCTGGACGTGCGCCTGCGCGATTATCTGGAAGACCATCTGTATAAGGATATCGATGTGCGCTACTTTCTGGAAGTGGTGGCGCTGCATGCCGACCCTGAAACCAACGAATGGGGATTGGTGCTGCACCGTCAATTTCAGGCCCCGGTTCGCTTGCGCTCCCACTTGTCGCCGCAGGAATGAAAGCCTTCTCGTTCCTGTCCCTCGCATTAATTGCGACAGTGGCGAGCGCAAGTTTTAGCGAGCCTTACCCGGTGTTGCTGCCAGTTGGGCAAGAACGCAGGCTGGAGATTGAAGGCGCGCGCGAGATCCGAGTGGGCGTGCCGCAGACCCTGCAGAAACAATTGCGCGTTGAGAGCGCGGGCGCTTTTGTGTGGCTGACGGCGGCGCAAGAGTTGACGCCGCAGCGACTGTATCTGGAGACCGATGCCGGCTCTCTCATATTGGAAGTGCGCACAGATGCGCAGGTCGCCGCGACACCGCTGCGCATCAACCCGGAAGGAGGCACACCCCACGCGGTCACCGCACC
Organism: uncultured candidatus Poriferisulfidus sp.; assembly: GCA_965199755.1. Taxonomy (GTDB): domain Bacteria; phylum Pseudomonadota; class Gammaproteobacteria; order Poriferisulfidales; family Poriferisulfidaceae; genus Poriferisulfidus. The sequence continues at coordinate 532,652 of CBDASZ010000001.1, forward strand.
CGAAGTCGGTTACGTAGCGCTGACGCGCTACGCGGTGCAGTCACTCTATGCGCCTGAAGCGCACATTGAGCCGATTCCCGGCATTCGTCCCGCGCCGGCCCCTCGCGACCCAGTGGCCTTGTTCCGCTGTCGCGCCCCGTATCCGTCTGCCTGCGGCGATGCGGTGGAAGCGTTGCCGCACAGCGCCTGGAAGTTCGGCCCGCATTATCTGATCGCGCTGACCGTGCGCAACCAGTTGGCGCAGCCGCTGCAACTGGACCCGCGCGATGTGCGCGGGCGCATTGTCACCTCCAGCATCGTGCATCCGCAGCTGGGGGCGGCGGGCAGTCCGCAGGACACGACGGCTGTGATTTTGATCTCATCGGTGCCGCCTGAGCATGTCTGGTGATGTGGCGCGCACCCTGGTTCCGGCTCGCACTCGGCGTCGGCGTACTGCTGGTGCTGGCGCTGGCCTTTGTGTCGACTTCGCCCACCCCGCCGGCATTCGAAGCGCCAACTGGCAGTCGGGAGTGGGACGAGGCGGCCGAGGAAGTACGCGCGGTTGCCAGCCGTATGCGGCGTTTGGAGTCGCGCATTGTGGAACAGGAAGAGCACGCCCGCGCGGTGCACGAGACGCTGACCCTTCTGGAGCGCCGTCTTGAGCTGCGTGACCGCCATCAGTTGGACGCGGCGGCGGCGACATCCAAGCCCGCGCCATCCTCGGCGGCCCCGGCGTCGGTGGCCGAGGATCGTTTTGACCTCAGCACATTACGGCATGAAGATATGAACCCGCCCGCAACTGATATTTCTTTCGCGCAGCCTGCGTTTCGCTGGGTGGATCCGATTCGCAGTCCCGATCCGCTTCCTTTGGGGCCGTCACGCTCACCAGCATTGCCAAGCGCGACTTCCGGTGAATTGCGCTTTGTGATCCCTCCCGCGGTGCTCGAAGGCGTCGCGTTGACAGCTTTGGTTGGGCGCATTCCGCGCAGCGGCTCCGTACAGGATCCATGGCCGTTTGTGGCTGTCAGCCGAGCGGACAACTTCACCGCGAACGGTGTAACGCTGCCACATTTGCGCGGCATCCTGTGGCGCGGCGTGGTACATGGCGATGCCACTTTGTCTTGCGCCAGCGCCTCAATTCGCAGTCTGGTCTACGTGTTCGAGGATGGCGTCTTTCATGTCGCCCATGCGGGAGAGCAGGGCGGTTTCGGTTATTTGGCGGACAAGGACGGCAATCCATGCCTGCAAGGCGAGATGCGCAGCAGTGCGTCCGGGGATCTGTGGCGCAATCTGGCGGCGGGCGTGATCTCAGGAGCCGGCGATGCCTTCGCGGAGAACCAGATCACGCGCCAGATTTCCCAAGGCAGCGAAACGGCGAGCGTGCAAGACGGCGCGGCTTTTGATTTTCTGCTGGGAAGCACCACCCAGTCCGCCGCGCAAGCCTACGCTGAACATCTGGCGCGGCACGCCAATGACATCTGGGATGCCATCGTGGTCGAGGCCGGCCAAGAAGTTGACATTCATCTCACCCAAGCCATTCCCATTCACCATGTCCCTCATCAGAACCTGCATGATTCACCGCTCCTATCTGTGGCTGTTCCCAATGGCGGTCTGGATTGAAGGCTGCACTTCGGTGGAGCTGCCACAGACGCAGACGTCGCTGCGTGAGCTGTACCAACAAGCGACGACAGCGCGTGCTGACACGGTTGTGACGCGTCCTCTGTCCGCCTCAATGCTGCCGGCGCGATCGCATGATCTGGAGCGGCCGCTGCAAAGAGACTTTGCGGTACTGCCGAACCCGCGACTACTGCTCTACGTCCATCCTCATTTCAGCGCATCAGGTGATCCGGTGCCCGGCTATGCCACCTGGTTCACGGTATTTGAGCGTGCGCTGCTCCTTGAACCTCAACCCTGAAAGGTGTCTGCCATGAGATCAAACAGAGTCACCCGCCGGATTTTCGCCTCCTGGAACTGGCTGAAACTCACCTGCGTGATGACCGCGCGCACCGTGCAACTTCTGATAGTGGGCGTGGGCCTGTACCTGATCGCCAAGTACATGCAATTAACCCTCGCCTCTGTGCGCTGGACGGACAAGTTGCTGGAGAAGTCTTTCTTCGACGTGGAAGGACTCACCGAAGAGATCCGCACGTGCGCAACGTACGGCGCCCCGCGCATCAGCGCGCTGCAGTGTCCGGTCTATCGCTGGCTGTGCAATCGACTTCGCAAAGTGGTGGGACTGCAATGAGTGCAAAAGCCCCAGCCGCGGCCTGCGCGTTTTTGCTGAGCGCCCCCGGGGTGTGGGCGGAGTCCTTTAGTACCGCCGAGGTGGTGCAGCGCTCCGTGGTGCGCGAATGTCTGGACTGGAAAATCGTCGGCATCTGTCTGTGGCTACACTGCAAGTACGGACGCTGTCGCGTCAATACCACGCCTCGGGTACGGCACCACTTGCCGGATATAGTGTTTCTGGCCTACGACCAGACCGGCGAGCCGCCCTGGAAGGAGTGGCGCACGCTGGCTCAGGCGACGGCATCATCATCGCTGCTCGCAGGTGGTTCTTACCCGCATCAAGGCATACGCGACGGCCATGCCTTGCGCTTCAAGGAAGTGGATGCGATCGGGCACCCGGCACCGCTGCGCCGCAGGATTCCGGGAGTCGGTTATCTGTGTCGCTCGCAGGCCAAGCCAATGTTTCCTTATTTTGCGTCGGTCGCCGATGCCCTGCAGTGGCGCGGTGGTGGTGCGGAGTCACTGCGCACTGAATCCATCATGCCGGGATTGCGCGAGATCGGAGAGTGGCCGCAGAACACCTGGGGTGCTGTGTTCCCGCGAACCGGTTTGGTGGTGCAGCCGGAAGACGCCAAGGCGGCCGCGGTGGTCGTGCAGCGCGCGGCCGACATTGTCACTCAACTCGGACAGGCGCGGGTCTATGTTCCGTTCGCCTACGACGGGCCGCGCGAAGTTGTGCATGGCGACACCATGGCATCCAATCAGGACACCTGTGAAGACTCTGGCGGCGCGTGGCAGGGTCTGTCCACCACACAGGGGCGGTGTCACGCGCAGCGGCAGATGGCATGGCTGCTGCCATTGAATGAGCGTAACGCCCGCTGGCAGATGATCAGCCCGCAGCCGCAATCGGGCTGTGAGCACTTTGGTTCTCTCTCGAACTGGTCTTCAGGCAAGACCAGTCGGGACGGAAGTTACGCCTGGAACTTGTGGCGTCCTTATGAATGCTGCGCGCAGGGCAAAGGCAAATTTCTTGGACACAAAAACTTTTAGGAGGTCAGCATGGGCAAGAAGAGAAAGAAGCAAGCCGGAGAGGCAAAAGACGATGCCGAAGTGGTCATCACGTTTGAAATGATTATGGATGACGTAGTCACCAAGCGGCTGTACAACACCATCGTGTTTTTGGACAACGCGGTGCGGGATACTACGGCGGAGGTCGAGAATGGCGCGCGTGAGCCAGAGGATCGCATTTATCTGAAATTGTGTCTTCTGCGCGATCAGGTTGTGGAGTTGATGGAAGAGGCGCTGGATGAAATGGCGGGCAAGATTCGAGACGCGCAATGATGGGCGTCTTGCGTGATGCCGTCTCATCGAAGACGCGGCAGCCACTGTCGGAGAATGGTGCGCATGCGCCACCGGCAGACGCGCATTGCTGGAGCGGACGGGACACGGGCCCGCTGCGCCGCGCACGCCTTGCGCAGCCGCTGCTGGCGGACCAGGAACGTCGTCGTGAGGCGCGCAGCGCTGAATCGTTTGCCGAATTGCTGTTTCCGAAATGTGCGCTGGACGATGATCTGATTTTGATGAAGGATCTGTGCAGTACCGGGCGTTTGTTCGAGTTGGTGCCGGCACAGACGGAAGGACGCCCGGAGGCGCTGTTGCAGGATTTGCACCAGCGGCTGCTGCCGTTGCTGCGCAATGTGTTTCCGCAAAACGAACACGCACCTTGGGTCGCGCAGTTCTTTATTCAGGATCAACCGCGACTAGATGAATGTTTTGCACTGGTGGAGCGTTATGCCGTGCAGCGCAACCCGGATGCGGCGTATACCCGGCATTGGCTCAATGAAGTACGGACACATTATCAGGATGTGTGCCGCGCTGAGGGAGTCTTCTTTGATCCGGCCAGCCAGGTGGTCTGGAAAGGCCGGTCGCGCCGCATCCGATTGTGCGTGTGGCGGGTGCACACCAATCAGGCGGACATGGACGAGCAGCCGCTGGAGGATTTGTGCGAACGGCTGTCCCATTCGTTGGCGCAAGTCGGTATTCAGTTGAAGCCGTGTTCCGCGGCGATCCTGTGTAGCTGGCTTGCAGAGTGGTTTGGCGCGCCGGGCGAAGGGGTCGAGCCGCGTGAACCGGTCATGAACTCGCCGCTGTCGCTACTTGGACATGGCGCGCTGGGGGATCTAGCGCATCAGGTGCTGCGCGGCGGTGCGCCGTGGTCTTCCGACTCCGAGGGTTGCTGGTATTTCCATGGTCGCCCGCATCGCTTTCTTTCTCTCAATGCGTTGCTGCGTGAGCCGGAAGTGGGTCACCTCAGTGCGGAGCGCACGCAGGGTGAGCGCCAGCAGGCTTTGTGGGACAGCATGCCGGAAGGCGCGATCTGGATGATGGCGGTAATTTTCGTGCCGCAGGATCAGGTGCTGGAGCATATTGCAAAGGTCAAGCGCAACTCGGTGGGCAATACGCCGCAAGCGCTCGCCATCCGCGCGCTGGCGCAAGACGCGGTGCGTGAAGTCGCCGACGGCAACGTGATTCTAAAAGTATTCGCAGGCGTGTTTGTGTCGGCTGATGAGATGGCGCAACTGGAAGAAAAGGAAGCGGAAATCTTCGCCACACTGACCGCGCATGGGCTTGCGCCGATCGCGCCGAAAGATGACCCTCTGACGCAGGATGCTTATGTGCGGGCGCTGCCGTTTAATTTTGATCCCGAACAGGATGCGCGCTTTTACGTGCAGCGCTCCCGACTGTGGTTTCTGGATCACGTGGTGCGCTGTCTGCCACTGTACGGGCGGACGGTCGGCACTGGGCATGCCGGAGTACTGGCTTGGAATCGGGGGGCCGAACCGCTGATGTTCGATCCCTTGAATCTTGCCGATCGCACCAAAAACGCCCACCTGTTCACTTTTGGCCCCACCGGCTCAGGTAAGACCGCTTTTTTGATCAACACCTTGTTGCACGCGGTCGCGGTGCATCGCCCGCGCCTGTATCTGATTACGGCGCTGCCGACCTTCGGGTTGCTTGCACAGCATTTTGAGGCGCTGGACTTGTCGGTGCATCATGTCAACGGTGATCACACCGCGATTCCGCCATTCACTGAGGCGCGGGAGTTGCTGGAGGTCGCGCACGACCCTGAGGACACGCCCCGGGATTTGTTGGGCGAAATGGAAATTCAGGCGCGTCTGATGATCACCGGTGGGGATCCGAAAGAAGAGGCGCGTCTGGCGCGCGAGGAACTGAACCTGATTCGCAAGGCTTTGCTGGCGATGGCGCAGGATGCGCAGGCGCGCCCGCAGGAACCGGTGTTGACCCGTCATCTGGTGGCGGCGCTGTACGCCGGCGCGGAATCAGGGCGGCTGCAAGGAGATGCGCTCAGTTCGTCGCAGTGTCAGAGCCTGCGGCGTATGGGCAACGCGATTGAATTGTTTTGCACCGGACGCGCCGGACAGATTTTCGATCGCCCCGGCGAGACGTGGCGGTCAGCGGATGTCACCGTAGTCGAACTCGGCGCGCTGGCGCACCGGCGCAATGAAGCCTGGCTTGCGGTTGCGATGAGTGGGCTGTTGTCGCGCATCAACGATCAGGTGCAAGCGCAGCAGTATGAAGCGCGGCAGACGGTGGTGGTGCTGGATGAGGCGCACCTGCTGCTGAAAAACCCTCTGATCGCGCCGTACATTCTGTCGATTTCCGCCATGTGGCGAACGTATGGCGCCTGGTTGTGGATTGCCACGCAGAATCTGCGCCAGATCCCGGAATCCGCGTGCGAGTTGCTCAATCAGCCGGAATGGTGGATCTGCATGGCCATGGAACGCGATGAAGTGGACATGATCGCGCGCTTTCGACACCTGAGTGAAGAGCAGAAGGCGATGATTCTCTCGGCGCGCAAGGAGCCGGGCAAATACACCGAGGGTGTGGTGATGTCAGGCAAGTTGATGACACCGTTTCGCAATGTGCCGCCGGCGCTGGCGTTGGCACTGAGCCAGACCGAAAAAGACGAAAAGGCGCATCGCGCCACGGTAATGCGCCGTGAGGGATGCTCTGAGATCGAAGCGGTGTACCGCATCGCTGAGGATATTCGCCAGCAACGGCTGAGTGGTGCCGCATGAACAGTCGTATTCTCGCCCATGCAGGGCTGATGCTGCTGTCAGCGCCGGTTGCGGCGTTACCACCGGACGTGCCGAGCGCGGAGGAACTCGGCCTTTATTACAGTCTGGGTGGCACGCGCGCGGTGCCGCCGAACCCTGGGCGCACGTTGCGGCTGAAGTTGCTGCCGGACATTCAGGTGGGTGCGAACTACAGTTGCGGGAAATTTGACTTTCGTCTTCAGGTCGAACAGATTCTGCAGCGGTTAGAGGATCAGCTGATGGTACTGACCGCGCTGCCGGAACAGTTCCTCCTCGCCTTACCGGGCGGGATCTTTTGTCGGGCCTTTCCCGGTGCCTGTCAGTTGATGCAGTACTACAGCGTGCGCGCGGGCGATGCGTTTGAGTTGGCGGTCAATTCCTGTCAGGAAATGGAGCGTATCATGGCCGATCGCGGTCCGGCGAGTCCGTGGACGCAGGTCGCCAAGTCTCTGGAATGGGGGCGGCAGGCACAGGAGGGCGGCAATGTGATCGAGGCCCAGAAAGCCGCCGAGGAGGCAGCGCAAAGAGGACTAAGTTGGGTCGGCGGTCGACGCGCCGGGGGCATTGGTCAGGAGTTGATTCGCCCGGTTTATGACAGCACGCGCGCTGGCTGGTGTCTGCTGAATCGAGAAGCGGCCACCTGTCAAGGCACGGATCGTGAGACGCCGTCAGCAGTGCTCTTCACCACCCCGGAAGAGGCCGCCAACTGGCTGGTGGATATTGTCGGGGAGCAGGCGATCAGTCTGGTGGATGCCATGGCCAATCCCAGCATTCCCGGGCACGGGTTGCTGCCGCTGATCGAAACCGAACGCGAGCGCATTGAAAAGGTGTTGCAGCGGTTGGTGCGCACCGATCTGCTTGAGATGCGCGCGGAGGATCTGGCAAGCATTTCCAGCCAGCATCTGGTGATGCGGCGCGAGATTATTGACAGTTTGCAGGCGCAGGCTCATTCGGGATGGCGTATTCAGCGGCTGGCATCAGAGTTGGCGGCTGCGCGGGTGATTGAGAAGACTTTCGTCGCGCGCGCGGCGCTGCAGGCTGGCCGTCAGGAGCCCAATGTCGCGGCGATCAAGCCGGCGCAGGAGACTCTGGCGCGGGCGCTGCATACGCTCGATGGACAGGTGGATTTTGTGCTGCGCGACGTGCAGGAATCGCATCGATTGGCCTCACAGACGATCCGCACGTTTATGGAATACGAGGCATTGAGTGGTGCGCTCAAGCCGATTCAGATGACGCCGGAGGACACCACCAAATCCGGTCTGGTCGAGGGCGGCTTCCCGCTGTCGCAAGAGCCGGAGGCACCATGATGCTGTCAAGGATTTTGCGCAGGCTGTTTTGGGCGGTGGTGATCCTTGTGGTGGCTGCCGTGGTGCTGTACATCGCGCTGCAGCATGTGCAACAGATCACACAGGCGGGATGGTCGCGGGGCTATCAGGCGCTGACGCACGCGCAAACGGTACTGCAGGAGTACAGCACAGGGCTGCATGTGCTAGTGCACGGGTTGTTTTATCTGTATTTGTTCTGGCGCTGGCCGTCGGTGATCGCCTGGGTGGACCGGCGTCGCGCTGAGCGTGACTCTCCGCCGATGTCTGTGCTGGAACAGCGTCGCATGGCGGTGCAGGTGGTGGTGATCATTGTGCTGTTTGAGGCGCTGTTGCTGCTACGCCATCTGGGATGAGACGTGTACGCGACGATTCCCACTTTCAGCTATCTGGAAGTCTACCTGACCATGTTCGGCTGGAGCATGTATGAGTTGCTGTTTCAACTGGCCGATGATCTGAATTTGCTGCTGATTCCGTTTCTGTTCATCATCGTCCGCAACTTCGTGCTGCCGCTGAGCACAGAGAACGTGTTTCCAAACAGCGCCAGCTCCCTCAGCCAAATGCGCTTTGACTTGCCGGTGGCCGTGGTGGTGTTTATCTTCATGGTGGTGCCGTACGTTCAGGTTGAGCCGACCTCAATCGAGTATGAGCCGGTGTGTCAGGACGGCGGAGTCACACACCACTACGGGGATACGGGAACGACCTACGACGTCACCCAGTTGTCGCGCTTTCACGAGGCGCATCCGCGCATTCCGATGTTCTGGGCGGTGATGCTGGCGGTGAGCGGTGGCATCAATCAGGCGGTGCTACGCAATCTGCCGTGCTTCAAGGATTACTCCGGTATGGCGTTTCGCACCCGCCACGCCTTCATCACGGATCCGAAGATCCGACAGGAGTTCGATCATTTCGCCAGTCAATGCTTTGTGCCGGCCTGGCGCAAATACGAAGTGCTGCAGCCGCCGGAGGAAGAAGTGACGCGCAAGTACGCCGAATATCCGGGCAATTACTATTTCCTCAATGAGCCCGGATACTACGCCTTGTGCGCGGCACCGACTGATAGTGGCGCGTGTTCCTTTGATCCGTACCCGCGCCCGCGCACACCGGTGCAGGGCTGGCGTGGATCCCAGCAATTGCCGGTTTGTCGAGATTGGTGGCTGGGGGACGCCGACAATGAGGGCTTGAAGCCTCGGTTGCTGCAGTTCATCCCGGATCGCAAATGGCTGCTGGAGGTGTTCGCCGGGAAAGGAAACTATACAGAAGAGTATATTGAGGAGGCGGCGCTGCGCAGCATCATCCTCAACGGCGCGCGACGTTACGGTGTGCTGGGACCGGACAAGGAGATTCTGGCCGGGCTTGCGGCATTCTCGGCGGGTTCCGGCGTCGCCAGTGGTTTGGCGACGTGGGCTGCGACCAGCAGTTTCAGTGGGTTTGTGGTGTCTTCGATCGTTGGTGCCGGTGCGTTTATTGGCTCCGAGGCGCTCGGTCTGTATGCCCGATTGCACATCATGCGCCGTATGGCACCAATGGCGCAAAGCCTGATGCTGATGGTGCTGTATATGCTGGTGGGCGCGTATCTGTTTTTGAGTTTCTACAGTTTTTCGGCGGTGATTCGCGTCGCTTCCGTGATGATGGCGGTGCGTCTGTTCTCAATGATGTTCGGCATCTCGAATTTTCTCGATGATTCCCTGATTGATGCGATGTATCCGGGCATGGTAATTAGTGATGTGGGACGCTGGGAGGTGGATCGAATTGCGTTGGGCTACGGCACGATGGCGCTGCATATGCTGCTGCCGCTGGGTCTGTTGTGGGTGGTTTACGCGGCGGGGAATGCGGGTATGCGCGGGCTTGATGCGCTCGGTCCTTCGTCGGATCCCACCGGTATGGGCCTCGCCGCGCGCTCCAGCACCATAAGCATGGCGCGGAATATGAATCGGCGTTGAGCGCCTCGCGGCTGTTGAGAGGATACACGCTGAAGTGGTCTTTGAGGCGGAATCAATAAAATGGGCGCAGGAGGGTCGTAGTTTGGCGGTCGCGATGCTCCTTTCACGAACTCATGGATGAGGGTCTGAACCTGCCGAGTGACCATGCGGACTGCGCTACATAATCCCCGGTTATTTACACAGCGGCTTGAGGCTTGCGCGCAGACGCCTGCGTCAGTACGCGAGATGCGCGTGGGGCTGGAGAGGGAGGCCCTGCGGGTGAATGCCGAGGCCAGTTTGAGTCGCAAGGCGCACCCGGAGATTCTGGGCGCGGCGCTGACCCATCCGTGGATCACGACCGATTATTCGGAAGCAATGCTGGAGCTCATCACGCCGCCGGCACCGTTGGAAGAAGCCTACGCTTTTCTGGAAGATTTACACAGTTACACGACCCGCCATCTGGGCGAAGAGCGCCTGTGGTGCGGCAGCATGCCGTGCGTGATTGCGGGCGATCCGGACATTCCGCTGGCCCGCTACGGCACTTCCAATGCCGGACAGATGAAGACGGTGTACCGCCGCGGTCTGGGCCTGCGCTACAGCCGCTCCATGCAAGTGATCGCCGGGGTGCACTTCAACTGTTCCATGCCGCAGGCGTTCTGGCAGCAGGAGTTCGGTGAGACGCCCACCGCTGATCAGATCTCCGAGCGCTACCTTGGCGCACTGCGTAACCTGATGCGCCACGGCTGGCTGGTGGCGTATCTGTTCGGTGCCTCGCCGGCGATCTGCCGCCTGTTTCTGGATCAGCAGCCGAGTGACACCACGCTTGAGGATTTCACTCCCGCCACCAGTTACGCACCTGAGGCGACATCCTTGCGTCTGAGTGACATCGGATATCAGAACAGCCTTGAGGTCAAGACCGGCATTGATGCCGATTACAACAGTCTGTCAGATTACATTGATGCGCTGCGCGCCGCCACCAGTACGCCGTGCGCGCGCTATGAAAGCCTGGGTCTGAAGCAGGGCGACACGTATCTGCAACTCAACGCCAATTGCCTGCAGATTGAGAATGAATACTACGGCCCGGTGCGTCCCAAATGCGTCCCTAAGGGCAACGAGAAACCCACCCGCGGCTTGCGCCTGCGTGGCGTGCAGTATCTCGAACTGCGTACTCTTGACATTGATCCGTTCGCGCCGTGTGGCGTGAGTCTGGACAGTTTGCGATTCCTGAACGCGCTGGTGCTGTATTGCCTGCTGGACGACAGCCCGCCGATGTCTCCTGAAGAGCAGCAGATGACGCATGACAACATGCAACGGGTTGCACAGCACGGTCGCGCCGCGCAAGTAGATCTGCGCCTTGGCGCGCCGGAATCCGCAGTCGACTTGCGCACGCAGGCGCAGCGCATTCTGGAGGAGATGCGCCCGGTGTGCGCGTTACTTGATCAGGCGCACGGCGGGAGCGATTACACTACTGCCTGGGAATCTCAGCAGGCGCGGGTTGAGGATCCGGAACAGACACTCTCCGCACGGATGATTGAAGAGATGCGAACACGCGCTGAGGCGTATGTGGAATGGACGCTGGAGCGGTCCCGGGCGCATCAGCAGTATTTCCTTGAGTGCTCGCTGACAGCGTCGGTGAGCGAACAACTGGACGCCCAAGGAGTGGCCTCGCACCGCGAACAGCGCGAATGGGAAGAACAGGAACGGCGTCATCCGGTATCCTTTGAGGATTATCTGGCCGCCTACGAGGCGCAGCAATGAGTTACAGAATTCTGGATTTGCGCGGCTTGCGCGTGGAGCGTCTGGAGCAAAACACGAAATACCTGCGGCTGCACTTCACGGACGCCACGATCGAGAAGATTATGGATAATGCCGAGCAGCGGACCTTGTGGCGGCAATCCGGGCATCTGGAGATCGCACAGCCGACGTCGGACTCATCCCTCCCGGAGGCACCTTTTGTGCTGGCGCATGCCGACCTTCAGGATGCTATCTATACACAGCGTGACATGATTCGGGTTCCTATGGACATCAGTGGCGGGGTGACGCTCAGAATGACGCTTGAGGATGCGGCCTCGCCTTGTGTGGTGGAAGGCGTCAAGGCGTATCTGCATCTGGAGGGCGACGCGCGCTATGTGCGGCATCTGGGTGCGGAAGTCTCCGCTGCGGGAGCCTAGGGAGAGAATGCGATGTGTGGCGTAATCATAAAGATTGTGGGGTGCATGGTGGTGGGCATGATGCTCGGCGGCGCGTGGGGTTTGGTCATCGGAGGGATGGTCGGCGGTATCTGGTCGGCGGGCAGCATACAAAACGATATGAGCACCATGCGCCGCGCCGGACTGACCCGCCGGCAGTTTTTTGAGTCCACTTTTTTGCTGGCCGGCTACGTTGCACAGTCGGATGGTCGGATTGCGTCTGAAGAGATTCGATGTGTGGAGCGGATGCTGCGTGAGTTGGGCGTGTCATCGAAATACGATGTGGCCGCCATGGAGTATTTCGAGCGCGGAGTTCAGCCGGGTTTTGATTTTGAGGGATGTCTGGCGGATTTGGCGCAAGCCTGCGGCGGCAACGCCATGCTGGTGGCGCATTTCATCGAAATTCAGATCGCTGTGGCCTGCGCGGACGGCGATTTTTCAAAGCCGGAACGGCAAGTCATTTACCAGTGCTGCATGAAACTGGGTTTCCCGGAAGCCCACGTTGAAAACATTGCGAACCGTTATCTGGGCCGCGCGCATTATGAAGAGCAGGCGGAACAGCGCTCGGCGCAGCACTCGCGCACGCCGGAAGATTTCAGGTGGGCGTGCGATATCCTCGGCGTTGAGCCTGATACTCCTTGGGAGGAGGTGCGGCGGGTCTACGCCCGGAAGATGAAGGAGTTCCACCCGGACAAACTGGTATCCAAAGGCTTGCCGGAGGAATTTATGGAATTTGCGAACGAGCGCACCAAGGAGTTCACGCGCGCCTATCAGATTCTGAAGAAAGAGCATCAGGCATGAAATTGTTGACCGTGCGCGCCCACGGCACTGAGCAGTTGGCCGTGCAGCAGGAAGATCTGGTGTTCTTGCCGGGGGTGCAGGACGCGACCCTGCCTGCCACCATGCTGGGCCTGATTGATGGCGGTGCGGAGGCGCTTGGGGCTTTGCGCCGTGCCTTTGAAGGAGCGGATGCGGGTTCCTTTGTGTCGGCGGATCAGACCGAATTGCTGGCTCCGATCCCGCGCCCGCGTCAGAACATCATGTGTATGGGGCTGAATTACGCTGATCACGTGGAGGAGGCTTCGGCCTCGCTGGGACGCGAGCGTGACCTGCCGAAATACCCGATCGTGTTCACCAAGGCGGCCAACAGCGTGAATGCGCCGTATGGGGACATTCCCTACGATGCCAGCGTGTCTGACAAACTCGACTGGGAAGTCGAATTGGGGGTGGTCATGGGGCGCAGTGCGCGCGGTATCGCCGGGGAAGTAGCGTTTGATCATGTGTTCGGCTATACCGTGATCAATGATGTGTCCGCGCGTGAATTGCAGCGCCGACACAAACAGTTCTTCATTGGCAAGAGCCTCAGCGGCTTCTGCCCGATGGGACCGTGCATTGTCACAGCCGATGAGATTGAAGACCCGCACAATCTGGACTTGTGGTGTCGCGTCAACGAGGTGGAGAAGCAGCGCTCCAACACGCGCTATCAGATCTTTCGCATTGAGCAACAGATCGCATGCCTGTCACAAGGCATGGTGCTGGAGGCCGGTGATATTCTGGCTACGGGCACGCCCAGCGGTGTCGGGTTCGCGCGTACGCCGCCGGAATATTTGCGCCCTGGCGATGTGGTGGAATGCGGCGTTGAGGGTATTGGTGTGCTGCGCAACCGCGTGCGCGAGTTCTGATACCCGGACAGATTACCAGTAACTTTCGGTCGTGATCTGACCCGGCGCGCTGCGCCGGTTACGCGCCAGTCCCATCTCCCGAAGCAAGGCCGAGGTATCCTGCACCATTTCAGGGTTGCCGCACAGCATTATCTGGGCGCGTTCTGGCGTGAAGTCCATTTGCGCGCGTTCAGCCAGACGTCCGTCTTCAATCGCCGCCGGGATGCGGCCTTCCAGCGCATGTGCGCAAGGCTCGCGGCTGACAAAAGGCACGTACACGAATTGATCGCCATACTGGTCAGAGAGATCGTCAACCACATTCGTATAAGTCAGTTCACGTTCGTAGCGTACGGCGTGAACCAGCGCGATTTTCTGATAGCGCAGCCATGGTGCAGCAGTGCGGAGAATGGACAGGTACGGCCCCAGCCCGGTGCCGGTCGACAGCAGCCACAGATACTCGCTGTCGGGAACTTCCGAGAGCACGAAAAACCCCACTCCCTGTGACGATATCCACAAAGGGTCGCCTTCGGACAAGGCTTCGAGTTTTGATGAAAGTGGGCCTTCCGGCACGATGATAGAGTAGAACTCCAGCGTGTCCGAGTCAGGTGGGTTGATGAAGGAGTACGGGCGCGCAATGCGCTCGCCGTTAATATCCAGCGCCAGACGGCCGAACTGCCCGGCCTCGAACCGGACTTTCGGCGCGTGAACGCGCAGCGAGTACAACTGATCGGTCCAGTGGTGATTCTCGATCACCGTGGAGGGGAGCCATTCGGTCGGCATGAGCGTCAGGACGGGTTCGGGTCGATCAGGATGTCATCGCCGTCGACGCGCACCGGATAAATGCGCAGCGGTTCATCCGCCGGCTCTTCCATTGGACAGCCGGTACGCACGTTGAAACGGCTGCCGTGCAGGGTGCATTTGACCAGTTCGCCATTCAGACAACCGAGCGCCAGAGAAGAATCTTCATGGGTACAGGTATCGTCACAGGCATAGAAAGTTCCCGACACATTGGCCAGCAGGACGGGTGGATTCAGGGAGTCAATCCGCAGGGTGGCTCCGGGAGGGATTTCTGAAGTAGCAGCGACGCGAATGTAAGGGTTTGGCATAATTTGGGAATTATATAGAAGAGTTGACAAGCGAAAGCCTGCGAACTCTTGTTTATTTATTGACGGATCACCGAAGTCGCTTGTTCGCACGGTGCCAGGATAGAGGCGATAGGTGAATGTCCGAATCATGCCTCCTGACATGACACCCCGGAGTCTCACCAGATGATACTCTGAACTGGCGGCCAAACAGCCTGTAAGTTACTTCTTATAGGAGAGAGATTTGTTAACTCTCCTATATAATTCCTCATAATTTCCCGCTTGCGTAGAGCAATTTATAGGGAATTTCCCCTTTTCCTCGAATTTTATGGACTATCTGGAACGTATCCGGCAGGCCAAAGTTTATGACGTGGCCAAGCGTACGCCGTTGGAACATGCGCCGCGCCTGAGCACGCGTCTGGGCTGTGAGGTGTGGCTCAAGCGCGAGGACCTGCAATCAGTGTTCTCGTTCAAATTGCGCGGTGCCTACAACAAGATCTCGTTGCTCGATGAACAGCAGCGCGCGCGCGGCGTGATCGCTGCCTCCGCTGGGAACCATGCCCAGGGAGTGGCGCTGGCGGCCTCCCGTCTGCAGTTGGATGCGGTGATTGTGATGCCGCGAACCACGCCGGAGATCAAGATTGATGCTGTGCAGACTTTGGGTGCCACCGTGGTGCTGGAAGGAGATGACTACGATGCCGCGTATGCGTATGCCCACGCACGGGCGGCTGAGGAAGGGCGTGAGTTCGTGCATCCGTACGACGACCCGGATGTGATCGCAGGGCAGGGCACGATTGCCATGGAGATGTGTGAGCAGTGCGAGACGCCACCTGAGGCGGTGTTTATTCCGGTGGGCGGTGGTGGTCTGGTCGCCGGCATGGGAGTCTGGCTGCGGCACGCTTGGCCGCAGACCCGTGTGATCGGTGTGGAGCCGGAAGACGCGCCTTCCATGGAGCGCGCTCTGGCAGCAGGGAAGCGCGTCAGTCTGGATCGGGTCGGATTGTTCGCGGATGGCGTGGCAGTGCGGCAGGTAGGCGAGGAGAATTTCCGCCTCGCGCGCGACTGCGTGGATGAAGTGCTACTGGTGAGCATCGATGAGATCTGTGCGGCGATCAAGGATGCGTTCGAGGAGACGCGCGTGATGCTGGAGCCGGCTGGGGCCTTGGCAGTAGCGGGCATCAAACGTTACGCGCAAGAACGGGAGGTCGCAGGGAAAAGCTTGATCGGGATCAGCAGTGGTGCCAACATCAACTTCGACCGATTGCGGCATGTCGCCGAGCGCTCCGAGTTGGGCGAGGGGCATGAAGGAATTTTCGCGGTGACGATCCCGGAGCAGCCGGGCAGTTTTCTGCGTTTTTGTGAGGCAGTCGGGACGCATAGCATCAGCGAGTTCAACTACCGCTACGCGGACTCCGCGGACGCGCAGATTTTCGTGGGCATCAAGTTTCGTGACACGCATGAAGAGAAGGCAGACTGGATCGCCGGGCTGACCGCGTGTGGTTATCAGGTCGCGGATCTGAGCGACAACGAGGTGGCCAAGCTGCATCTGCGGCACATGGTCGGGGGGCACAGCGGCAGTGACCAGCGAGAGATTCTGTATCGCTTTGAGTTCCCGGAGCGGCCGGGGGCGTTGCTGAGTTTTCTGGCAAGCATGGGAGAGAACTGGAACATCAGTTTGTTCCACTACCGCAACCATGGAGCGGCCTACGGCCGGGTGCTGGTTGGCATGCAGGTACCGGAAGATGAAATGGACGCCTTTCTGGCATTTCTAGAGGAGATTGGATACCGGTACTACGAAGAAACTGGCAATGTGGCGTATCAGGCTTTTCTGGGTCGCGCACGGGCTTGAAGTCGCTCGTGATTTATGACTACATTCGGATTCCGGGATGTTGGCGATTAAACAATGCGCATTACCAGGTTAAAACTGGGAAACTGGAGGAATTTCAGGGAGATTGATGTGGCGCTCCAGCGCCGTATTTTTATCGAGAGTCCCAATGCTTGCGGGAAATCAAATCTGTTGGATGCGATTCGTTTCCTGCAGGATGTCGCCGGCGAGAGAGGGGGATTACAGGATGCGGTAGGGAAGCGGAGAGGGCTTTCCCGCATTCGTTGTCTTGCCGCGCGGCGGCCTTCTGATGTTGAGATCGGAAACGAGATTAATAATCCAGAGTGAGTTTATTTTCTCAACATTATTCAAACCAATCAGCGCGTTCCTCAAGTCAGGTCTGAGATTGTCCGACGGAAAGGGCAGCAGATACTCAAATGCCCGGATGCTGAAGACAAGAAAGATCAAGCACGCTTGCCAAACAGCACTGGAACAAATTAGTGCAAATGTAGAGTTTCGTGAAGTTGCTGATTTTTTTGCGAGCATTAAATACATGCGCGTGGTGCCACAGTTGGTTCGGGACACCGAAAGGTTTCCTAGTCAGCATGCAGGAGATCCTTTTGGCAGTGACCTTCTGGAGCGTATTGCCTAGACCCCTAGCAGGACAGCGAAAGCGCGCCTGAAGTGGCTGGGAGAGGCACTCAAAATTGCGATTCCGCAAGTGCGTGATCTCGAACTAGAGAGACGATGCAGAGACTCCTCACTTTAAGGGGCCGCTATGCTCATTGGCGCAAGAACGATAGTTGGCAAAGAGAAGATCAATTTTCGGATGGCACCTTGAGGCTTTTAGCTTTGCTATGGGCCACCATGGAGGGACGCGGGCCTTTACCGTTGGAGGAACCAGAGCTTTTGTTGCACGGTTCTGTGGTCAGTCAGATACCGGCTTTGGTGTCACGGACAATGCGCCGGGATGGTAGGCAGGTGTTCTTGACAACGCATTCGCCAGATTTACTAGCGGATGAAGGAGTCTCCTTGGAAGAGGCTCTCGTTGTGCCGCCCAGTAGAGAAGGCTCTACCGTTCGGGTAGCCGCAGAATTAAACAGAGTGGGCGATCTGTTTGAAAGCGGATTACCAGTACACGAAATAATATTCAGTCAATTAGCTCCCGAAAATATTGGAAGGTTTGCGCGCTCCTCTTTGAGACGCCTCATGGTCGAAATCAACATTGTCGTCGAAGGACTGACGGACATTGCCGTTGCTCGGCGACTTTGCGGAGAAGCAGGAATGCGTGTATCACGCGTGTTTCCGATGCGGGGGAAGTCACAGTTTGATCGGAAGTTACATAACTACAACAAGGCTGCTTATTACCAAACAAACTGGTTGGTCTTGCGCGATTTGGATCAGGATGCTACTTGTGCCCCAACGTTACGGGTAAAGAAATTTAAAAATATTGCTCCTGGGATGTTGCTTCGTATCCCTGTTCGTGCAGTGGAGGCGTGGCTGCTTGCGGACAATGTCAGCTATTTCTACCGCACTGCGGGTGGTGCGGTAATTGATCTGCTACTGGATTTTTCCGGCACGCTGCGGGCGATTGAAATCGGGATCTCCGAGGAGCAATGGGAGCAGGATTCTTGGCACCAAGAATTTCCGCGTGGTTTCAAGGCCGCGTGCAAGGACATCAAACCTGCGCACAAGCGCATGGCCGGTGCCAACTCTTCAGGTGATCAGTATTAAAAAATATTTGTGGGGCGTCGCTTTTTGATTTGATGGAAGAACTTTCGCATGAATCTTTTTGAGAGAGTGCACTCCGTGCCCAAGACCAAGGCAACTCTGAACCCGAGGTTCAGGTGGGTCCTCTGGACAGGCCGCAGCGTCTTTCTGGCAGTGCCGGAAATTGCGAAACGGCCCACTCACGCGAGGTCCCTAAATTTAGGTATCGGTTCACCGGTGCGTTTGGCTTGACGCACGGAGGCACTATGACAGTCAGCGGGGCCTGCATCAGGAGAATCCCGCCTGTTTGCTTTTTTCCTGAGCCGCGGCAATGCGCTTGCTCATCTCATCCAAGCGCGCGTCCAGACCATTCGGGCTATCCACATTGTCTGTCAGAGCGGCATGACAGATATTCAATGCCGTCACCACAGCGACGCGATCGATGGCTGCTTCGGGATTGCTTTGGTGGATGCTCTCGGCGTGTTGCTGGAGCACTTTGACGGCCTTGTCAAAAGCCGCGCGCTGCTTTGGTGCACAGGCGACCTCATAGGTTTTGCCGAACAACTTGAAGGACAGATCCGCTTCACCGCTCATCGGGGGCCTCCGTGGGGACGCAGTTGATGCACGATCTTATCGACGGCTTTGGCCGCCTTGCGGTTTTTGCGCCGGAGGATGGCCTGCTGCTGCTGTATTTCGTCGTAATTCTGAAGCAGCAGCAAATTAGCTTCCACCAGCCGCTCACACAGCGCAATCAGTTCGTTAACCTGACGCTCCAATGTCGCGAGTGCTTTATCGGAATCAGAAGCGGCCATGGTTCAGGGAAGGTGTCTGGTGGAGTTCCTATGGCCGTGGGGGGCGAAGGTTTATCCGCGCAGGGCGGCAATGGCGGCGTCATGGTTTGGCTCATTGCCAATCTCCGGCACCAGTTCCGAGTACACCACTTCATTGGCACCATTGAGTACTACAATCGCCCGCGCCGTAATGCCGGACAGCGCTCCTTCACTGATCAGCACGCCATAGTCTTTTGCGAATTTGCGTGAGCGCATCATGGAGAGCGTGACTATTTCGTCAGTATGATTTTGAATGCAGAATCGATTCATGGCGAAGGGCAGGTCGGCAGAGGCGACGATAACAACGTTCTTGCCGGGCAGGTTCTTGGCTTCTTCATTGAGTGTGCCAGAGGAAGTGGCGCAGACCGGAGTATCCAGACTCGGCACAATGGAAATTAATTTACGTGCATCTCCAAAGGTGCTCAGAGTGACATTGTTGAGGTCGCGATCGACCAAAGTAAAATCGGGTGCAGTATCTCCGGCTTCGGGGAAATTTCCCTCCAAGCTGATTTCGCTGCCTTCCAGCGTCACGGTGTTCATGGGCATCTAAAAACACTCCTAAGTCAGTGATGGGTGCGGGGGGTCATTCTATACCAGTTTTCAGAGTCGCGTAGTAAAATGACCTCCTCACACCGGTAGAGTTCCCATGTCTGTTCGCCTTTTCACTTCTGAAGCGGTCTCCCGCGGTCACCCCGACAAAGTGTGTGACCAGATTTCGGATGCAGTGCTGGACGCTGCTCTGGAGGAAGACGCAAACGCGCACGTCGCGATTGAGACTATGGTCAAGGATCAGCAGGTCGTCTTGGCCGGCGAGATGACGCCACGGCTGTCGGATGATCGGCTGAAGCAGATTGCGCGCAACGTGATTGCGGATATTGGCTACACGCGGGACCTGGACATCGGGTTTGATGCCGAGCAATGCGATGTGCAGCTGCATGTTGGCGAGCAATCTGAGGAAATCAGAGGCGGGGTGGACCAAGGCGCAGACGATCAGGGTGCTGGCGATCAGGGCATTATCTTTGGTTATGCTTGTGTTGAAGTCCCCAAGACGTTCCTGCCGGCCCCGATTCATTACGCGCATGCCTTGATGCGGCAACATGAAGCAGTGCGTGCCACATCGGACGGCTGGCGTCTGTATCCGGACGCCAAGAGTCAGGTGACTTTTCAGTACGACGATGAAGGCAGTCCACTAAAAGTTGATACGGTAGTGGTGTCGACCCATCACAGCGGTGACATTTCATTCAAAGAACTCCAGGATTTCGTTCGCGAACAGGTTATCGACCCTGTGATTCCGCCAGAGTTATGCGCCCCTGACCTCACAATCTACGTCAATCCGGGAGGCAAGTGGGTGGATGGAGGCGGTCCGGTGGCTGACTGCGGCCTGACCGGGCGCAAGATCATCGTTGACACTTATGGAGGCAGTGCGCGCCATGGCGGCGGTGCCTTTTCCGGCAAGGATCCGTCCAAGGTGGATCGCTCCGCCGCGTACGCAGCGCGTTATGTGGCGCGGCATGTGATCGCCAGCAGATGGGCGTCGCGTTGCGAGTTGCAGTTGGCGTATGCCATTGGCAAACCTAAACCAGTCTCTGTGTGCGTGAATACCTTCGGCACAGCGAGCGGGGACCGGGCGTTACTTGAGGACGCGATAAACGAGATCTTCGATTTGTCGGCTGGCGGCATCACGAAGATGCTTGGCTTGATTGATCCGAAGTGCCGCCCGCGCTACGAAGAAACTGCGCGCCACGGTCATTTCGGCAATCTGGCTTTTCCTTGGGAGAAACTGGACCTGGATCGACTGAACAAATTGTGTGATGCACTGAACATTAAGCGAATACTAGAGTCAGTTCCGCCGACTCTGTCCGAGGTGCCGGACAACTGCACGGTGCACTGAACATTGAGACAAGACCGCAGGAGAAATCTGCATGACTGAAGTTGCCCACAAGATCTTCCCGGACCATGAAGTCGCCGACATGGATCTGGCGGCCTGGGGACACCGGGAGATCTCCATCGCACGCACCGAAATGCCGGGCCTGATCGCCTTGCGTGAGAAATACGAAGCGCAGAAACCTCTTGAAGGTGCGCGCATTGCCGGCTGTCTGCACATGACCATCCAGACCGCGGTGTTGATTGAGACGCTGGTGGCACTGGGTGCGGAAGTGCGCTGGTCGTCGTGCAATATTTTCTCCACGCAGGATCATGCTGCTGCCGCGGTTGCGGATACCGGTGTTGCGGTATTCGCCTGGAAGGGCGAGACCGAAGAGGAATATGTGCATTGCATCCGCCGCACCATCGAAGGGCCCGATGACTGGCACCCGAACTTGCTGCTGGACGACGGTGGCGATCTGACCCGTGTCATGCACGACGAGTATCCGCACCTGTTGGATGAGGTGCGCGGCATCTCGGAGGAGACCACCACTGGCGTCAATCGCCTGTACGCGATGTTTCGCGACGGCAGCCTCAAGGTGCCGGCGATCAACGTCAACGATTCCGTCACCAAGGCCAAGTTCGACAATACCTACGGCTGTCGCGAGTCACTGCTCGACGGAATCAAGCGCGCCACCGATGTGATGATTTCCGGCAAGTTGTGTGTTGTCGCAGGCTATGGCGGCGTTGGCAAAGGTTGCGTGCAATCGCTGCGCGCACAAGGCGCGATTGTGAAAGTCACCGAAGTCGATCCGATCTGCGCGCTGCAGGCGGCGATGGAAGGCATCGAAGTGGTCACCATGGATCAGGTGGTGTCAGAAGCGGACATTTTCGTGACCGCCACCGGCTGCAATCATGTCATCACCCATGAGCACATGCGCCAGATGAAGCACGAAGCGATTGTCTGCAACATCGGGCATTTCGACAATGAGATTGATATCGAGTCGCTGACCGAGTGCACCTGGGAAGAAATCAAGCCGCAAGTCGATCACGTCATCTTCCCGGATGGCAAGCGTCTGATCGTGTTGGCCAAGGGCCGGCTGGTCAACCTCGGTTGCGCGACCGGGCATCCGAGTTTCGTCATGTCCTGCTCCTTTACCAATCAGGTGTTGGCGCAGATCGAGTTGTGGACGAATACCGAGGCCTACGATTGCGGCGTGCACATGCTGCCTAAAGACAAGGACGAGGAAGTCGCCCGACTGCATCTGGACAAACTCGGTGTGCAACTGACCGATCTGACGCCGGAGCAGGTCGAGTATCTGGGACTGCCGCAAGACGGCCCCTACAAGCCGGAGCACTATCGTTACTGAGTGCTGCGACCGCACCCGGAGGCGTGCGTGAACGTACGTCGCATTGCGGTGGTAATGGATCCGCCCGAAAGGGTTCAGGCCGCGCAAGATTCAAGTGTCGCATTGATGCTGGCCGCGCAATCGCGCGGTGCCGAAATCTTCATCACCACCCCGGATTGTCTGTACGCGGAGGGTTCCGGCGTGCGTGCGTCACTACAGCGCATCGAACTCGAAGACCAGCCGCAGTGGTGGCGCGTGTGTGCTGAGGAATGCTGCGCGCTGAGTGATTTTGATGTGGTGTTGATGCGCAAGGATCCGCCGGTGGATCTGGCCTACTTTGCCGCTACCTGGCTGCTAGAGCAGGTGCAGGAGGCGGGCACGCCGGTGATTAATGCGCCGCGCGCCTTGCGCGATATTAACGAGAAGTTGTCGATTGCGCCATATGCTGATTTGGCACCGCCGTATCAGGTTTGCACCCGCACCGAGGACGTGCGGCGGTTTCTTGATGAGCACGGCGAGATCGTGATCAAGCCGCTGGATCTGATGGGCGGGACGATGGTGTACCATTTACGCAATGAGGATCCCGACTGGGTCAGTGTTGTGGAGCGTATCACGCAGGCGGGCAGCGTCCCGATCATGACGCAGCGTTTTGTGCCGGAAGTCGTCGACGGTGATCGGCGTCTGATTCTGATTGACGGAGAACTGGTGCCAGCGGCGGCGGTGCGCATCCCGAAGGCGGGTGAGTTTCGCGCCAACCTGGCACTCGGTGCGCGTATGGAGATTGAGCCAGTGAACGCGCGCGATCAAGAGATTGCCGCGCGGGTCGGCCCGGACGTGCGCGCCGCGGGCGTGTGCTTCGCTGGCCTGGATGTGGTCGGCGGCTATCTCACCGAGATCAACATTACTTCTCCGACTTGCATTCGTGAACTGGAAGCGGCCGGGCATGCGGTCAGTGGAATGTTTTGGGACGCGGTGGAGGCGCACTGGCTGTCGTGAAACGAATATTGCGCGTATTGACGCCGGCAGCGACGCCTCGCGAACGGCTCCGTCTGTGTCTCGGTGTCGCACTGATCGTGCATGGGATCGCCGTGTTCGGGGTGGGCTTCACGCCGGTGCTTCCTGCCTCCGCCACGACTATCGAGTGGGTCGCAAGCGGCAGTGGGCCGTCGGGTGAAGAGTGGGGCGCTGGCGAGGGCGTAGCGGTTGCGCCTGCATGGGTTCGGCCAGTGTTGGGCGCGGGGGCGGATTCGCCGCAGCATGAGGCGGAGCAGGATTATGTGCGCCGCTGGATCGCGCATACGGAACGTTTGGGCGCACCTATTGCCGAAGGGTTGTATGGTGAAATTGTGGCGCACGTCAATGTCGCATCGGATGGGCGCATTCGCGCCATTGAGATAGCACCGGGACCGGACCATTTGCGTCACGCCGTGCGTGACATTGTGCGCCGTGCGCAGCCGCACCCGTCGTTCCCGGACGCACTGCGGGCGTATCAGGATTCGGTGCGGATCAGTCGGCTGTGGAAATTTGGCGATAATACGGATGAACACAGAGAGTTCTTGCCATGAAAAGTTTGCACGGACAGTTGTTGATTTCAGTACCGGAGATGCAGGACGAGATGTTTGCGCATTCGCTGGTGCTGGTCTGTGAGCATCAGGAAGCCCGCGGCGCGATGGGTTTCATCATCAATCGCCCCACCGAATTGACCCTGCGCGATCTGATGATGGACATGGACATCAGGCCGGAAGTGGAAGAGGGCATGACGCGGCCGGTGTTTATGGGCGGGCCGGTGAATGCGAATCAGGGCTTTGGGCTGTATGCCGGAGCTGGCGATTTGGAGTTGCCGGACTGCGTGCCGGTGGGCGGCGAGTTGCAGATGACGACGTCACGAGACTTGCTTGAGAAATGCGCCGCCGGACAGGGACCGAAACACTTGCTGGTTGCGATCGGCTGTGCTGGTTGGGAGGCCGGGCAGCTGGAGCAGGAGATGCAGTCGGGGATGTGGTGGACGGCGACGGTGTCGGAGTCGCTGCTGTTTGAGGTGCCGCCGGTGCAGCGCTGGGGCAGTGCGCTGGAGCAGTTGGGCCTGAACGCGGCCAGCCTGTATCCGGGAAGCGGCCATGCCTGAGCGCCGGGGACTGGCGCTGGCATTTGATTTCGGAACCGTACGCATTGGCGTGGCGGTGGGCTCGCGGGAAGCCGAGACCGCGCGCGGGCTTGCGGTCGTCGCGAATCGCAAAGGCGCGGTCGACTGGGCAGCCATTGACGCGCTGGTGGCGGAATGGGTGCCGAACATTCTGATTGTTGGAGAGCCTGTCGAGCAGAGGGATGCAGACTCTGCCTGGCACCGCGCCATGCGCGCCTTTTACCGCGAATTGATCGCCCGCTACGGTCTGCCGGTGGAGCGCGTCAACGAGGATTACAGTTCGTTCACCGCGCGCGCCGAGTTGCGTACGCAGCGTCTTGATGGCAGGCGCGGTAAGACGAGTCGCGGCGAAACTGATAAGATAGCCGCTGCTTGCATCCTCCAAACTTGGTTTTCGGAACGCGATGCCGTCCTGCGAAAAGATTGAAACTGGTGCTGTACTTTCCCATTTAGGCGACTCTGTTCAGTCTTTTCTAGCCAACCGCAATCTCAGTCCCATTTTCGTTGGCATCCACACCGGAGGCGTGTGGGTGGCCGAGATCCTGCACGCGCATTGTGGGGCGCAGGAGCCTTTGGGCATGCTTGATGTGAGTTATCACCGCGACGATGTCGCCCGCACCGGGGTGCGTCCGCGCAAGCCGGTGCAGATGCCGGCCTCCTTGGACGGCCGCGACGTGCTGCTGATTGACGATGTGCTGTACACCGGGCGCACCACGCGCGCGGCGTTGAATGAATTGTTTGAATATGGGCGCCCGGCTTCGGTGATGCTGGCGGTGCTGGTGGATCGTCCGGGTCGCGAGATTCCGGTGGCACCGGACATTGTTGGCATGCGCCTTGAACTGGGCCCGGAAGATCGCGTCAAGTTGCACGGACCGGATCCGATGGAACTGGTGATCACGCGCCCGTGCGAGTCATTGCTTGAGAATTCCGGCGCATGAGCGAGCAGGCCACCTTGTTCCCCGCCGCGGCTGCGGCGCGCTGTCAACTGGACGAGCAGGGTCGGCTGCGGCATTTCCTCAGCATTGAAGGCTTGCCGCTGGCGCTGCTCGAAGAGATTCACGAGCTGGCGCGTTCGTTTCAATCGAAGAGTGAGCACAGCACCCAAAAGGTGCCATTACTGCGTGGCAAGACCATCGTCAATCTGTTCTTCGAGGCGAGCACCCGCACCCGCACCACCTTTGAGTTGGCCGCCAAGCGCCTGTCGGCGGATGTGCTCAATCTGGACATGGCCTCATCGGCCACCACCAAAGGCGAGAACCTGCTCGACACGCTGCGCAATCTGCAGTCCATGCACTGTGACATGTTCGTGGTGCGACATCACGAAAGCGGCGCGGCGCACTTCATCGTGCAGCACGTCGCCGATCACATCAGTGTGATCAATGCCGGCGATGGCAGTCACGCGCATCCGACCCAGGCGATGCTCGATACGTTCACGCTACGCCAGCACTTCCCGGACTTAAGCGGCATTGCGGTCACGATTGTTGGCGACATCCTGCACTCGCGGGTGGCGCGTTCCGAGATTCAGGCTTTGCGCGCCTTTGGCGTGGGCGAGATTCGGGTGGTCGCGCCGCGCACCTTGCTGCCGCAGCAAGTGCAGAGCCTGGGGGTGGTGCCGTACGCCTCGCTGGAAGAAGGCATCGAAGGGGTGCAGGCAGTGATTTTGCTGCGCCTGCAGAAAGAGCGCATGCACGGCAGTTTCGTGCCGAGCGAAAGCGAGTATTACCGGCTGTACGGCTTGACGCGCGCGCGTCAGGAGTTGCTGGCCGAAGATGGCATCGTGATGCATCCGGGACCGGTCAATCGTGGCGTGGAGGCTGAGTCGGCAGTGGTCGATGGGCCGCGCTCGGTGATTTTGCAGCAGGTGCGTAACGGCATTGCGGTGCGCATGGCGATTCTGTCGATGGCGATGAGCGGGAGGAGCTGGTGACGCGCTTGTGTATACGCGGCGGCGTGCTGGCGAACACGCAACAGGTCGCTGATGTGTTTTGCGCCGACGGCAAGATTGTCGCTATCGGTGAGCCGCCTGCGGATTTCACGGTCGAGCGCGACGTGGCGGCGGACGATTGTCTGGTGATGCCGGGCGTGATTGACCTGGCGGTATGCCTGACCCCGATTGGCGCGTTCCGCCCGAATGCGGAAACTGAATGTGACGCGGCCGCCGCAGGCGGCGTGACCACGGTCTGTTCGGTAGCGGAAACCCAGCCGGTGCCGGATTCGCCGGCGGCCGTGCGGCTGTTGATGGATCAGGTAGCGCGCACCGGGCTGGTGCATCTGGAAGTGCTGGGCGCGGCAATGCGGGAACTGGGAGACACGCAGTTATCGAGTCTGGGCGCGTTGCGCGAGGCCGGTTGCGTTGGCATCAGCAATGGCGCACGTCCATATGCAAACTTGCTGGTGTTGCGACGGGTCATGGAATACGCGAGCAGTCAGGACCTGACCGTGTTCTACCACCCGATGGATCATGCGCTGGCTGGTGAGGGTTGCGCCCATGAAGGGCAGTATGCGGCGCGTCTGGGTTTGCCGGGGATTCCGGCGGCGGCGGAGACGGCTGCGCTGGCGCAGATGATGGCGCTGGTTCAAGATACCGGGGCGCGGGTGCATTTCTGCCGCCTGTCTTGTGCAGCCGCGGTGGATATTCTGGAGATCGGACACAACACCGGCTTGCCGGTGACGGCGGATGTCGCCATTCATTATCTGTTTCTGACTGAATCGGCCATCGAGGGCTTTGATGTCAACACGCATGTGTTGCCGCCGTTGCGTACCGAAGAGGATCGGGACCGTCTGCGCGAAGCGGTGGCCGAAGGGGTGTTAGCTGCTATTTGTTCTGACCATTGCCCGCTGGACCCGGATGCCAAGGCCGCGCCGTTTCCGGCTACCCGTCCCGGAATTGCCGGTATCGAGAGCTTGTTGCCGCTGACTTTGCAGTTGGCCTCCCGAGAAGAGTTGGCGTTGGATGTGGCGGTGGCCCGATTGACGCAGGGGCCGGCGGAGATTCTGGGTCGCACGGCACCGCTGCTGGAAGTGGATGCTCCGGCTGACCTGTGTGTGGTTCGCCGGGATAAGGAATGGACGTTCGAGGCCGCTTCGATGCGCAGTGCAGGACGCAACACGCCCTTCGATGGTTGGCAGATGCATAATCGCGTGATGGCGACGGTGTGCGGTGGTGAACTGGTGTATGCCTGGAAGGAGGCTTGAGCCGCACGATGCGAAATAGCATCCATGAAGTTGAAGCGGAGGTGGTGCAGTCGCAGGATCTGGGCGCGGATCAGTATCTGTTGCGCCTGCAGGCACCGACGATTGCCGCGCAGGCGACACCGGGAAGTTTCGTGCATATGGAGGCCTTGCCGGAGCGCATCGCCTTGAGGCGTCCGTTCTCCGTATTGTGGCGCGATCGTGATGCTGGCACGGTGGATGTGCTGTACAAGGTGGTTGGCGCGGGAACCGAGGCGATGGCGCACATGCAAGCCGGCGCGCACACGCGCCTGCTCGGCCCAATAGGGCGGGGGTTTGATGCGGCGCAGGCCGGTGAGTATCCGTTGTTGGTTGGCGGTGGTGTGGGTATTCCGCCGATTCTGTTTTTGGCGCGGCAACTACAAGGCGAGGCGCAGCCGTTCGTGGTCATGGGCTCTGAGGTGCCGTTCCCGTTTCCCAGTCGGCCGTCCCAGATTCGGGTGCCGGGAATCCCGGAAGGCGTGATTGCCGGCATGGACTTGCTGGAAGATCTCGGTATAGCGTCGCGCCTGTGCAGCCTGCAAGGTTACGCAGGTTGTCATAACGGCTATGTGGATGATCTGGCGCGACACTGGCTGGCGGCGCAGGACCCTGAGCGGCGCGCGCGCATTAACGTGTTCGCTTGCGGGCCGATGGCGATGCTCGAAGCGGTGGCACGGCTGGCGCGGGAATTTGATCTGCGCTGTCAGGTATGCGTGGAGGAATATATGGCCTGTGCAGTGGGGGGGTGCGCCGGTTGCACGATCCCGGTGATGGGCGAAGACAATCAACTGTCGATGAAGCGCGTGTGTGTGGATGGCCCTGTGTTTGACGCGCGTGGTGTGTTCCATTCGGACTGACGCGGGCGCGCATTCCTATAATGCAGTTATGGAAAGTGCCGTTGATGCGCGCGTGGCCCGTTTGCGCGAACGGATCCGGGAGGCGGAAGCGCGCTGCGGACGAGAGGCGGGAAGTGTTCGTCTTTTGGCAGTCAGCAAGCAGCAGAGCCTGAGCCGGATGCGCACGGCCTGTGCGCTGGGCATTCGGGATTTTGGCGAGAATCATCTGCAATCGGCACTGGAAAAAATGCACACACTGAAACAATCCGACGTGCGCTGGCACTTCATTGGCACCATTCAAAGCCGCAAGGCGAAGGAAGTGGCGCGCCGCTTCGACTGGGTGCACAGTCTGGATCGCGTGGAGATTGCGCGGCGTCTACATGAGGCGCGCGACGGCGTGTCGCAGCGCCTGCCAGTCTGCGTGCAGGTTCGTATTGGCGGCGAGGCCAGCAAGTCCGGCATTGAGCCGCACGAGGTGCTGGGTTTTGTGGAGCAGATCAGTGCGTACAAGCGCTTGTGGGTGCGCGGGCTGATGACGATTCCCGCGCCATGTACCGAAGTTGACGCCCAGCGCCGCCAGTTCGCGCAACTGCGCCGCTGCCAGGAACAGGTGTGCGCGGCGGGGTTTGAGATGGATGAATTATCGATGGGCATGAGCGCGGATTTTGAAGCGGCGATC
This sequence comes from uncultured candidatus Poriferisulfidus sp., assembly GCA_965199755.1. Classification (GTDB taxonomy): domain Bacteria; phylum Pseudomonadota; class Gammaproteobacteria; order Poriferisulfidales; family Poriferisulfidaceae; genus Poriferisulfidus. The sequence goes on from CBDASZ010000001.1 coordinate 561,596, forward strand.
GTTGAGGGGGCCACCTGGATTCGTGTAGGCACCGCCTTGTTCGGCGCGCGAGCGGATGCGAGGGCTGCCTGATGACAGAGACGCGATTGCTGCTGCTCGGCGGCGGCCATATGGGACAAGCGCTGATCGGCGGGATGCTCAAGCACGGCTGGTCGGCGCAGACGATCGCGGTCTCCGACCCGGACCCGCGAGTGCATCACGCCATGGCCAACAAGTTCGGAGTGCGACGTCTGTATCACGACAACACCATGGCGTATTCCGAAGTGCAGCCCGAAGTGGTGCTCTTCGCGGTCAAGCCAGGCGGCATGCCGACCACCGCGACGGATTTGGCACCCTGGATGGTGTCGGAGAAACCCTTGCTAATCAGTCTGGCCGCGGGTGTACGCACAGAGGCTCTGTCGCGCTGGACCGGCGGGCATTGTCCGGTGGTTCGGGTGATGCCGAACATGCCGGCTTTGGTGGGTGCCGGCATGAGCGTTTTGTATGCGCGCACCGACGTGAGCGATAAACAACGCAATTACGCCACGCAAATTCTCGCCAGCGTGGGGGAAACGCTGTGGCTGGAGGAGGAGTGCTTGATGGATGCGGTGACCGCAGTGTCGGGCAGCGGCCCGGCTTACTTTTTTGCCTTTCTGCAGGCTCTGGAAGACGCGGCTTGTGCGCTGGATCTGCCGGAAGATCAGGCGCGCACGCTGGTGCTGGAGACCGCGCGCGGCGCGCTGGAACTCGCCTCGACTTCAGACAACTCGGTGGCTGAATTGCGCGAGCAAGTTACCTCCAAGGGCGGCACCACGGAGGCGGCTTTGCAAGTGCTGAGTGCGGGTGATTTTGCCGCGTTGGTGGCGGCGGCGCTGGCGGCGGCCGAGAAGCGCGCTGTGGAACTGGGTGACGAGAGCGCGCGAGCCTGATGATCATGGCGGAGTTGCTCGCCTCGCTGCTGAATCTGGTGCTGTATGGGTTTCTGCTGCGCTTGCTGTTTGAGTTTCATCGGGTCGACTACTACCACCCGCTCTCACAGACGCTGGCGAAACTGACCAATCCGCTGTATCTGCCTATTCGCCGGGTGGTGCCGTCATGGCGTGGCATTGATATGCCATTGCTGCTGATCGTACTGGCGCTGAAATTGCTGTTGCTGTATTACGGCCCGCTGGGGGAGGCCCCGGTGTCGATTCTTGCGATGGTGCTGTTCGCGGCCACGCAACTGGTCGTGATGGCGCTGAATCTGTATCTGATTTGTTTGGTGATCGGGGTGGTGGCTAGTTGGCTGCAGTTGTCCGCGGGCGCGCAGTCGGTGGTTTCGGTATTGCATGCATTGACCGGGCCGATGTTGATTCGGGTTCGTAGTGTGCTGCCGGATACGGGCATGCTGGACTTCTCGCCAATGGTGGCGATGATCGGGATTCTGGTGGTGCAAAGCCTGCTGGGGCAACTCAGTGGCTGGGTGCTGCGCCTGTAACGCTCAGGACAAACGCTCCAGCCAGTTGCGGTAGAGCTGTCGGGAGACGTCATGCCACGGTGGTGCGCCGGGACTCTGCAGCGCGTCTTCCGGGAATTGCTCGAGCAATTCCACAGACCGTCCACGATCCAGCACCAGTTTCTGGAATGCCTCGGCCTGATTGAGCGCCTCTGGCGAGAAGCTATTGTTGGGCACTGGCGGGTAGTCGTCGCGCTCGTTTATCAGGTAGCGGTGCACTTCCCGTTTGTATTCTTTCAGCAGGCTAATGGACTCGTATTCCGGGTGGCCCTGGAAATACACCCGCCGCTCATCTGGCTCCACCGCCATCTGTACGCCGCAGTCTCCGGCGATCAACACTTGCACGCCGCATTTCTCAAGCGCCGGTTCCGGCACTTCGTTGAAGCGTGAATGCGGCATGTCAATCTGCTGAGGCAGCCCGTCCAGCAATGGGTGTGCTTGTCTGAGTGTGTGGGGAAAGATGCCCCAGCATTTGTGTTCCAGATGCTGGCGCTGAATGCCGTGGAAGACCAGCGCTGATGCGTGCGCGGCCAGGCAGGAGCAGATCACAGGCAACTGGCACTGGTCGGCTTGCTCCAGCGTGCCTGTGAGGGCCGCCCAGAACACTTCACGGGTCAGGTCCGCTTCCGTGACATTGGCACCAGTGACGATCAAGGCGTCGAGTTCGTTGTAGGCGAGGTCGCGACAATCCGTGTAGTAGTCGCGCAGGTGAGCATGGATGTCTTCGTCCTGACGAAGGATGCCGTCGACGCGAAACAAAGACACCGTGCAGCAGCGTGTCTCATGGCTGTCGAGCAGCGTGAAGAACTGGCGCTCGGTGGCGAGCAGCGCACGGTCCGGCATCATGTTGAGCAGACCGATGCGTAAGGGAGCGGTGGAATCCGGGCTGTGGTCGACCACGCGGACTCCGGTTTGCGCCACGCGCTCCAGACTTGGCGTCGCGTTGGCCTGACGCAACAGGGGCATGGGGGATTAGCTGTCCGCGCGATCGATGGCGCGCGCGATCAGTTCAACAAACTCCTCGCCGCTGGTGACGTTCCCGGTTTCGTCCATGCTGACAGTGTAGCCGTATTGCTGCGCGATGCTTTGATAGCGCGCCATGCGATCCTGCAGCAGCCGCGGAAAGGCCCAGCAGGTGAACTCATCCGGAACGATCTGTTCGTATTCGATATTGTCGTACTCCAAGCAATAGTCTTGCAGCGCCTGATCCAGAAAATGATCCGGGTAGTACAAGGGCTTGGGGTCGTCTTGCTGCCGGTCCGTCAGTTTCTGAATGTGCTTCTCGTCGGCATGGATGTACAGGATGAGCGTATGTTTGGCCAGCAATTCGTAGACTTCCGGATTTTGCATTTCGCACAGGCTGCCACCGGCATCGTTGATCAGATGCGGGTAGCCATAGACCTTCTGTCCCTTGCGAATGAAGTCAGGCATATCACGCATCGCTTTTTCTTCAGCGTCATGGTGTTCCTGTAGTCGAATCTTGAATTCTTTCAGCGGCAGACCGCCGAGCTCTTCGTTGCCGGGCTTGCCAAGGTAGGCCATGACTGGCTCCAGATTGTCGATCGTGATGTTGTTGGCAATGTAGATTGAGTCCGAGCGCAGCAACTCCGCCACGAACGGCACTTCTTTCACGATGCGTGTCTTGATGTTGTCGAGAATGTTCTCGCCCAGATAGTGGGTGCCGATCCGGTAGTCGCCGGAATAGTGGAACCATTTCTTCCGGTCCAACTGGGAAGACAGGCGCGTCTTGCCCACCCCGGACATACCAAGCAAGGTGACCGCCTTGTGCGGCAGGTCACGGAACTCCTGTGCAGACAGACGCATGTGTTGCCGACGGGGCGACTACAGCGAAGGTGAGCGCAGCACCATCAGCTTGTCCACCTGCATGTCCTCGAAGGTGTAAGGGATGCCGCCGATCCCGTGGCCGGACTGCTTGAGGCCGGCGAACGGCATCCAGTCGACACGGAATGCGGTGTGATTGTTGATCATCACCGTGGCTGCTTCCAGCTGGTGGTAGCAGTGCATCGCGGTGTCCACATTGCGACTGAATACGGCCGCCTGGAAGGAGAACGGGCCCGCATTGGCGCGGGCGATAGCGTCGTCCATATCGTCGAAGCTGTAGACGCAGATGACCGGGCCGAAAATTTCATGCTCGCTGACCTGGGCGTCGTCCGGCGGATCCAGCAGCACCGTGGGGGCGTAACTGGTGTCCGACAGGCGCTTGCCGCCACTGATGAGTTCAGCGCCGGCGGCCACCGCTTCATCCACCCAAGCCTCCACGCGGTCAACTTCACCGGGCCGGATCAAGGGGCCGACATCGGTGTCCGGCAGGGTCGGATCGCCGACTTTCATGCCATCACCTTGCGCCGCCAGACCCTCGGCAATGCCGCGTGCCATATCGTGTTCCGCGTAGACGCGCTGCACCGAGACGCAGACCTGACCGGCATGATAAAAGCCGCCTTTGGCCAGCAGAGGTAGCGCGCCGTCCACGTCTGCATCCGCGGCCATGATGACAGGTGCAATGCCGCCATGCTCCAGCGCGCAGCGCGCGCCGGGTGCGAGTTTCGAGCGCAGCATCCAGCCAACTGTGGCGCTGCCGATAAAACTGAAAAAGGCCACGCGCGGATCTGCGACCATCGCCTCAGAGACGGCGTGGTCATCCATATTGATTGCCTGTACGTAGTCTTCCGGCAAGCCCGCTTCATACAGCATTTCAGCGAAGCGCATGCAGGAGAAGGGTGTGTTGAGCGCCGGCTTGATGATGGCCGGACAGCCGGAGGCGATGGCCGGGCCGACCTGATGCACGATCAGGTTCAAGGGATGGTTGAAGGCCGAGAACCCCAGCACCACGCCGATCGGATACTTGCGCGTCAGCGCCAGATGATTCGCCGAGGCTGGATTCAGATTCATCGGAATCTCACGCCCGGCCTCGGTGCGCAGTACTTCCACGCAACTGTGCATGCCGTCAATGGCGCGCGCCACTTCCACGTGTGAGTCGGGCAGAGGCTTGCCGCCTTCGCGCGCGGCTTCGACCGCCAACTCTTCACGGCGGGCCGTCATCAGCTCGGCGGTTTTCTCCAGCACCTCAATGCGCTGCGCCGGCGGCAGCCAGCGCGACTTGTCCTGATAAATCGCAAATGCGGTAGCCAGAACCTGCTCGGCCTGCTCGGAATTGATGACGTCAACCGTACCAATTTCGGAGCGATCCCAAGGCGCATAAACGGTGGCCTTGTTGTCGCAAGGACCGATTCTCGGAGCGAAGTTAGCGTAATGAGTCACGAGGGTGTCAAAAGAGGTGGTTGTAAGATTTAATAATTATAGCCCAGACCTGCGAGCAAGTGGTAAGCGGGAGTTATGCAGAGGCTGGAAATACATTATCTTTCAATAACTTTACAAAATAACCGAACAGAAGAATTTCACGATGATTTTGGGTTAGGGAAGGCGAAGAATTGTTGTGCGCATTCTTGCGTGCGCCGCGCCAGTTCGGCGACAGGCAGATCCAGAGACTGCGCGATTTGTTCGGCGATGTGCGCCAGCCACATCGGTTCATTGCGGCGTGTGCGCGGCATTGGCTTTAGCGTGCGCGGCAGCAGGTAGGGTGCGTCGGTCTCTAGCATCAGGCGGTCCAGCGGGACCTGGTCGATCACCTCACGCAGCGCACCACCGCGGCGTTCGTCACAGAACCATCCAGTGACGCCGATGTACATGTCGCGTTCCAGACAGGCATGCAGCAAACTCTCGCCACCGGTGAAGCAGTGCAGCACGCGACGCTGTAGCGCGGGCACCGCGTCGAGCGCATCGAGAAAGTCCGCGTCCGCCTCCCGGTTGTGCAGCAGCACCGGCAGTTCGAGTTCACGCGCCAGTTCCAGTTGTTCGGTGAAGACGCGCCGCTGGATCGGGCGTGGTGAGAAGTCCCGGTTGTAGTCCAGTCCGCACTCGCCGATGGCGAGTACCCGTTTATCTTGCGCCCATTGCCGTAGCTGCTTCGCGTGCGCCTCGCTCCACTCGCTGGCATGATGCGGATGGACTCCGGTGACGGCCCAGCAGTTTGCGTAAGTGTGCGCGAGTTGAATGCAGGCCTCGCTCTCTTTTAATGTGGCACCGGCCAGCACCAGACGGCTGACGCCGGCGTCACAGGCGCGCTGCACAACCGCTTCTTCGTCTTTGGCAAAAGAGTCGTGCGTCAGGTTGCAGCAGATGTCAGTCAGTTGCAAGGCTGAGATCCCGACAGGATAAGCAGAGACGATCGGCGTGCGTATCAATAGGTGTCTGGCAGCTGCGGCACAGATTTGGGTGGGTGGCGCGTCCTTGGGGGTCAATCGCGACACGGTCGTCGAACACAAAGCATTCGCCCTGCCAGTGGCGCGCGCCGCACTGCTCGAAGTAATTGAGAATGCCGCCGTCGAGTTGCCATACCTCTTTGTGTCCTTGTTGTTGCAGCCAGGCGCTGGCTAACTCGCAGCGAATGCCGCCGGTGCAGTAGGTGACGATGGGCAGATCGTCCGAGGCGAATTGCGGCAGGCTGTCGGGGAAGTCGCGAAACTGGGAGATCTCCAGCGAGCAGGCATCTGTGAAATGCCCCAGCGTGAACTCATAGTCATTGCGCGCATCCAGCAGTCGCAGCGGGCGGCCTTCATCCAGCCACGCGCACAATTGCTGCGGCGAGAGATGCGGGGCCGGGTGGTGTTCACACACCGGATGTCCGAGCGGGACCGAGAGCAGGGACTCCCGCGCCTGCACCACCAGTTTGCTGTAGGGCGATTCGTTGACCGGGCTGTGCCGGTAGTTCAGCTCAGTGAAGGCGCTGTGTTCGCGCAGTTCCTGTTTCAGACGTTGGAGCTGCGCCGGCTCGCCGACCAGACTCAGGTTGATGCCTTCCGGTGCCAGGTGCACGGTACCGAGCAGTTGTTCCTCGGCGCACACCTGTTGTAGGCGTGCCAGCAGGGCGTCAATGGGGCCTGCGTCCAGAAACTGGTACGCGGTGCAATGTTCCAGCACGGGCTCAGAACCGTTCAATCTGAGTGAACAGACCGACGCGCAAATCTTCGGCGACGTAAATATCCTTGTCGTCGACCTGAACGCGCCCGTCGGCGATGCCCATGATCAGTGAGTGAGAGATGAGGCGCTTGATGTCAATCTGGTAGCGGACCAATGTGTGCTGGGGCGTGACCTGACCGGAGAACTTGACCCGCCCGACGCCGAGCGCGCGGCCGCGGCCTGGATGGCCACACCAGCCCAGAAAGAATCCCACCAGTTGCCATAGCGCATCCAGTCCGAGACACCCCGGCATCACCGGGTCTCCGGGGAAATGACAGGCGAAGAACCACAGCTCCGGGTTAATGTCCAGTTCGGCCGTCAGCACGCCTTGATCGTACGCGCCACCTTCCTTGCTGATATGCGTGATACGGCTCAGCATCAGCATGTCGGGAGATGGCAGTTGCGCGTTGCCTTCGCCGAACATTTCGCCGCGCGCGCAACGCAGCAGATCGTCGTAAGAGAAGTGGTCGGGAGGAGTCATTTGGAAATTCGTGGCGCGTTCGCGCGCCTCGAGAGCGTGGTGGCATTTTACCCTGCTGGCGTCATGCGCTCTGGCGCTGCAGCCGTCCCAGCACCAGCCGCAACTCTCCATAAGTCTGCAACAGCGTGATGTCGGCCTCATCGCTGACGGTTTCATACGGGTTCAGACGCGGGCTGTGCAGCAAGATCGGCAGGGTCGCTCCCAGCGCCGCGCGCAATTTGCGCAACTCGTTGGGCAACAGGGAATCCTCATGCAAATCCGTGGCGAGCGCGATGGCGCGAGCGTCGGAACGTTTCGCGGCGTACGCGACCTCTTCGACCGGAATGTCATAACCCAGATAGACCGGGGTCCAGCCATAGGCGCGGATGGCCGCGCTCAAGCGCAGCAGAAGCAAGGTGTCTTCCCAGGGGGTCATGCCGGTGACAACGACGCGCTCATTGGGATCGTGATGCGGGTCGGAGCGGGCCGCGTAATGCAGCAGATGGCTTTTGATGATCTGCTCCGCCATGCGCTTTTGCGCCATCTGCAGCGTGCCTTGGCGGCATTCGTTTTGAATGTGCTGCACCAGCGGGGCGATCAGGTCTTCCTGCATGAATGGCTCTTCGAGGTTGATCTCGGCTTCCTGCAGGCTGTACTGCAGCCGCTCCGGGTGCATGTCCGCGATCGCCGCGGCGCATTCATCGAAATAATCCATCACCGACTCGGTGCTGGGACGCGCCGAAGGGCGTCCGGGCGCGTTGCTGATGGCGGCGCGGTCATCATCGACCAGTGCTTCAAGTTCCGTAGTCGACAGCGCGGCGATGTCGCTGATGCGCCGACCGGACTGCGTGATGCACGCGAGCAGGCACAAACGCTCAATATCGTGATCGCTGTAGAGCCGCCGACGGGTCTCGGTTCGCTGCGGCATGATCGCTTGATAGCGCTGCTCCCAGACGCGAATCAGCGCGGCGCTCAGGCCACTGCGCTGTGCTGCGACCTGTATGGGGTGAACGGCTGGTTGAGACATTTTGTCAACCTTTTGTGTAGGTTTGTGTTTAACTATCATACTTGCTTAAAAATATTCTGTGTTAGATTATTGTCATCGATGCCGCGCAAGCGGTTGGACTAAAAATATAAGGAGTTTGCTTTATGAAGAAGTTTTTCATTAACGTGCGCTACTTCCTCGCACCGCTACTGATTCTTTCCGCTTTGTTCGGAGTGATCGCAGGCGGTCCGTGGGTGTGGACTGGCGTCGTCCTGATGGGCGTCGGCATTCTGGTAGACACAACGACACCGCAGCGTACCATGGGTGCCGGTTTTGATGACGACGGGGACACATTTGGCATTCCGGCGTTGCAAAACGGCGTGATGTACAGCATGCTCGCAGTCTTTATTCTGCTGCAGCTGGCCATCTGCTGGCGCATCTACGAGTATGTGAATGGCATAACACCTGGGGCTACCGGCTCACTGCTGGGCCTGACCTATCAGGAAGGTATCACTGGCATGCAGTTGGTAGGCGCGGTTGTGTCGACTGGCATTTTCGCCGGCATCGGCATTATCTACGGCCATGAGCTGGCGCATACCAAAGGCTTCAGTTTCGTCATTGCTCGCTGGATGATGGGCCTGTCGGGATCCTCGCATTTCTGCTACGCGCATGTATACAACCATCACCTGGAGTTGGGTTGCGAAGATGATCCGGCGACGGCACCACGCGGTCGGAGCATGTACGCGCATCTGCCGAAATCCTATTTCGGACAGAGCAAGTTCCTCTACACGATGGAGAAACATCGTCTGGCCCGTCTGGGTGTTCCGTTCCTGTCTTGGCAGAATCGTTGGATTCGTGGCTATACCATGAGCCTGCCGACGCTGGCCCTGTTCTGGTTTGCTGGCGGCTGGGTTGGCATTTGCGCCATGTTGCTGATCTGGATGATCTCCAACTTCGAGTTGGAAGCGCTGAACTATCTGGAGCATTACGGCTTGATTCGCGAGAAAGGCCAGCCGATTGATTACCGCCACAGCTGGGATAACAGCACGGCCTTCACGAGCTGGTTCTTCATTGAGATCGGACGTCAGGCGGATCACCATGACCGCGGCGAGACCCACTTCTGGGAGCTCGACGAGGTCGGTGCGCCGAACACGGGAATGGGGTACTTCACCCTGTTCGCGCTGGCGCTGATTCCGCCGGTATTCCATAAGTTCATGGAGCAGGAACTCAAGAAATGGGATGACGGGGAAGCCTCGGAAGGCGAACTCGAAATCTCGCAGGCGATCAACAAGGTGGCGGGTTACGCATAACCCTCTCACCGGCAGTTCGCCGACCCTATGAAGCGCCCCCGGAATCGGGGGCGCTTTTTTGTGGCCTTACAATAAAGTCATGGTGCAAATCGGACAGTCAAACCCGCTCCCGGATGCCGTGATGGGCACGGTGGAGCGTGAGGATCACTCAGTATTGCAAAAGCGTATGCTGGAATTGCGCGCGCGATTGCGTTACATGAATCTGAAGGCAGCGTCGCGTCTGGCATTGCAACTGGAACTGGCAGAGACGTGTCTGGAACTGAGCAATGGCGCGGAGGCGTTTCCCGTCGCGCGCGACGCACTCAGTGATGGTCTGGCGCTGAAAGACTATGAGGCAGCGGTGCGCGCCTGTCAGTGCATGTATCAGAGCGAGCAGCCGGAGTCCATTTCCGCGCTGGGTCAGGGGTTGTGGCTGGCGATCGCCTGTCCGGTCGATCCGCAACGGACTCTGGAGATGTTGCGCCATCTGGTGGAGGAGACACCGGATGACTCCGATGGTGCTGCCGTGGCCGCCATGCTCGGTTATTTTCTGATGGAGGCGCGCGCGGGGGGTGATGATCAGGAGCGACTGGTGTTTCTGGCGCGGCAACTGGTGGCGGAAGTGGCGCAGCGTCATCGAGGCATCACCGATGACGAGACCATCAGCATCTGGGCGCAGATGCACGAACTGGACGATGTGGATGTACTGTTGGAGCGCATGGCGGTCATCATTGACACCATCACCCAGACCTGGTGGTTTGACCGTGATGCGTTGCGCGAGGAGTTTGCCTCCGGGAGTGCCGATGGAGGAGATGCCTCGACCTGATCCCGGCACCCACAGGCGCATCATTCATGTGGACATGGATGCTTTTTTTGCCGCGGTGGAAATGCGCGACAATCCGGCCTTGCGTGGACGCCCGCTGGTGGTCGGCGGCGACCCGGAGCGTCGAGGGACGGTAGCTACCTGCAATTACGAGGCGCGCAAGTTTGGCATTCACTCGGCGATGGCCAGTCGCACTGCACGCAAGCTGTGTCCGCAAGTACTGTTTCTGAAACCGCGCTTCGACCGGTACCGCGACGTCTCCGAAGACATTCGCGAGATCTTCGGAAGTTACACCCGCAAGGTGGAACCGCTGTCGCTGGATGAGGCGTATCTGGATGTCAGCAGGTGCCGATTGTTTGGTGGCGTGGTGGCGGACATTGCGCGCGATATCAAGCGGCGCATTCTGGAGCGCACCGAATTGACTGCATCCGCGGGCGTGTCTTACAACAAATTTTTAGCCAAGATTGCCTCAGACATGAACAAGCCGGACGGCCTGACCATCATTCGCCCGCATGAAGCGCTTGATCTGATCCGTACGTTGCCGATCGGGAGGTTCTTCGGCATCGGGCCGGTCACCGAGAAGCGTATGCAGGAATTGGGGATCCACACAGGCGCAGACTTGCAGAACTGGTCCTTGGAGCGCTTGCGACCGTTGTTCGGCAAGCACGCTGAATACTACTATCATGCGGCTCTGGGCATTGACTGGCGCGAGGTCGAGGCGGATCGCCCGCGCAAATCTGTAGGCTCCGAGACCACCTTCGTCGAAGATCTAAGGGACATTGAAGAGATGTTGATCGCTTTGCGTCTGCGCGCTCGCGAGGTGGCGCTCAATTTGCAGGAGCGTCAGCTGACCGGCAAGACCGTCACCGTCAAGGTCAAGTTCAGTGATTTCACTCAGGTGACGCGCAGCCATTCCTTCGCACAGCCGCTGACCTCGTATCGCCAGATGGCCGAAGTCCTGCCGCAACTGCTACAGCGCGCGATTCCACCGCGCGCCCGCTCAGTCCGTCTGCTGGGCGTTACGGTCTCCAATCTGGTGGAATCCGAAGAGCACCTTGCCGCGCAGCGCAGCCTGCTTTAGAGGGGAGCGCGAGATACGCATGCCTCTGGTGTTACATGAATTTCGTCAATAGAGCCTGTCTGGTGTGCTAGACTTCACGGCTGACTTTCAGCCCTTTGTCGTTACTATGCTGCCGGATCGAGCCGTCGCGTTTCTTCTGATTCTTCTGATGCTGGTTACACTGGGTGGCCTGTATGACGTCACGCAGCGTGGCGAATCCGCTCAGCAAGCAGAACAGCCGTTCTCCGAAGGTGTTTTCTGGCGTGTCACCAAGGACGGGCAGGTGGTCGGGCATATTTTGGGCACGCTGCACAGCAATGACGAGCGGGTGACGCGCATTCCGGCCAAAGTGCAGGAAATCTTCAAGCAATCGAAAGGCTATGCCATTGAGGCATTCCCTGGCAGCGAGTTGTGGAATCCCTATCACGGCTTTCAGAGTATTCGCGGGCGCATGATGCTGCCCAAAGGCCAGACGCTGGCCGAGCTGACAGGCGAGGAAGTGGCGCAAGAAGTCTATGCCATTCTCAAGCGCAATAATGCCGAAGAGGAGTTTGCGCGGCGGATCAAGCCATGGGCGGCCATTCACAGTCTGACCATTAAGTCAGAACACAGCGGCCCGATTGTGGATCAGAAACTGCTTGACTTGGCAGTGCTGCAGGGCAAGGAGTTGTATCAGGTCGAAAGTCCTGAAGAGTTGCTGGCGGCGTTTTACGCGATGCCTATGGATTCTCAAGTGTCGCTGCTGAAAGACAAGTTGCGGGCCTACCCGGATTTGCGCAACACGATGGAGAGCATTGTGCAGGCGTATCAGCGTGAGGACTTGCACGGGATGATGAAACTCTCCACGGCGTTTATTGACAAGGACCCTGACAAGCATCAGCACCATGTGGCCTATCTAAAGCACGCGATTGAAGATCGCAGCGTCGTGATGGCGCATTACATGAGCGGGCCATTCGAGATCGGCAATGCGTTTATCGCGGTAGGTGCGCTGCACCTGTACGGCAAGAAAAGCGTACTGGCGCTGTTGAGCGATCCTTTGTTCGGCGGCTATCAGGTAGAGCGCGTCGTCATTAATTGACGCCGCACTGAGTGCGGTTCACGCACTCATCACATTCAGTTTTTAGCTGCGCCCGTAGACGGGAATCACTGCGCCGTTGACCGAGGTATTGTTCGGGTCAGCCAGTTGCGCGATGACCACCGCAATGTCATGCGGTGGCACCCAGCGGGAGTGATCGGCATTCGGCATATCGGCGCGATTGCGCGGCGTGTCAATGGTTCCCGGCAGAATGCAGTTGGCCGTGATACCGGTGTCGGCGCATTCGCACGCCAGCACCTCGGTCATGGTGACGACGGTGGCTTTCGAGGAACAGTAGGGAGCCATGCGCGCTCCAGGCTTGCGCACGGCGCGCGCGCCGATGTTGATGATGCGGCCAAAGTTTGCTTCGCGCATAAACGGGAGTGCATGACGACAGGCCAGCCACGCGGTCATGGCATTGATGCGGAACATCTCCAGCCAGTCTTCCATCGTGGTCTCTTCCACACGGCCGCCCATCGCAAAGCCGCCCGCTACATTGGCCAGAATGTCAATGCGGCCATGCGTCTGGTGGATGCTCTGAAAGGTGTCGCGGACAGCGGAATCTGAGGTGAGGTCGCAAGGATAGGCTGTCGCACCAGAGAGTTCTTGCAGACGCTCGGCGGCAAGATCAACCGCCGCGACTTGTGCGCTTTGCTCCTGAAAGTGCGCGACACAGGCTTGCCCAAGGACACCAGCAGCGCCCGTGATGACAGCAACGCGATCCTGAAGAGCAGACATGCCCGGATTATACGCCGTGCACCAGATCGACAGTGTTGAAGGCAAGACGCAGGACACCGTAATGAGCAGTCAGTGGTTTTCTTACATCAGTTTCGGTTGCGGCAGCCGCAGGCGAGATATATGATGCTCAGCATTCGGCTCAACCATCATTAAGCGAGGGATCCTCAAATGAGCCTGAGCATCAAGAATGAGTTGACCTGCGACCTGTCCAGAAAACTGGCCGACCTGACAGGTGAGACCATAACCCAGACTATTACTGTGGCCTTGCAGGAACGCTTGGCTCGTGAACAGAACCTGCGTGACCTAAGCACTCGTGCCAAAGAACTGGTCGAGCTGGGTCGAAGTTGCGCTGCACTGTTGGGGCCGGGGAGACCATGGAGACCTGCTCTACGTTGGGCGAGGACTCCCCAAATAACTCGCTTCAATTACTGAGCCTGTGGCCAAAAACAGAGACCCTTTAGTGAGGGCATTCCCCCGGCTGGTGTAGAATATCCGCCCGGCATGATTTTTTGGGTTTGCCAGCCCTCAAGCCGGGTTTCAGGAGACACAGTTGGCTGCTCGCGCGTTGCTTGCCCTGCAAAATGGCGCATTGTTTTTTGGCAATTCCATAGGCGCGGAAGTATCGGCTGTTGGTGAGGTGGTTTTCAATACCGCCATCACAGGCTATCAGGAAATTCTCACAGACCCTTCCTATCGGCGTCAGCTGGTCACGCTGACGCATCCGCATATTGGCAATGTGGGTGCCAATCCTGATGACTGTGAATCCGCGCGCGTCCATGCGTCGGCTCTGATTGTTCGAGACGCGCCGCGAATCTACAGCAACTGGCGCGGTGAAGGGACGCTGGGCGACTTTCTCAGACAGCACAAGGTGCCGGGTATCGCCGGCATTGACACCCGTCGATTGACCCGGATTCTGCGAGATGAAGGCGCGCAGTCCGGCTGTCTGACTCTGGAGACCTCCGACCCGGCCGCGGCCATCGCCCAGGCCCGCGCGTTCGAGGGCTTGGCCGGTATGGATCTGGCGCAGGATGTCACCACGGATGCTCAATATGATTGGGAAGAAGGAGTCTGGGAGCTGGCACCGTCTGAGCAGACATTGCCGCCTCTCGAATATCGCATCGTCGCCTACGACTATGGCGTCAAGAGGAACATCTTGCGTCTGTTGCGTCAAGCGGGTTGCGGGGTGACAGTGGTGCCGGCGAAGACGTCCGCAGCAGAAGTGCTGGCGCATTCCCCGGACGGAATCTTTCTGTCCAACGGACCTGGAGACCCAGAGCCTTGCGATTACGCTCAGGAGGCGATTCGGGAGTTTCTGGAGCAGAAGATTCCGCTGTTCGGCATTTGCCTTGGCTGTCAGTTGCTGGGCTTGGCCAGCGGCGCGCGCACGATCAAGATGAAGACCGGCCACCATGGTGCCAATCACCCGGTGCTGGAAATCAATTCCGGTCGCGTGCTGATCACCAGCCAGAACCATGGCTTCGCCATAGATGAGGCATCCTTGCCTGCCCATCTGACTCTGACCCATCGCTCCTTGTTTGACGGCACCGTGCAGGGCATCCGCCACATAGAGGCACCGGCGTTTGCGTTTCAAGGACACCCGGAAGCGAGTCCCGGACCGCATGACATCTCCGGCCTGTTCGCCGAATTTGTGGCGCTGATGCAGGCACATCGAACGCACGCGGGTACATCCTGATGCCGAAGCGCCCCGACATTGAAAGCATTCTGGTGATCGGAGCCGGGCCGATCGTCATCGGTCAGGCGTGCGAGTTTGATTATTCCGGCGCGCAGGCGTGCAAGGCACTGCGCGAGGAAGGGTATCGGGTCATTCTGGTCAACTCCAATCCGGCGACGATCATGACGGACCCGCAGATGGCGCACGCTATCTACATTGAGCCGGTCGAGTGGAAGACGCTCTCGCGGGTGATTGAGAAGGAGCAACCCGATGCTTTGCTGCCGACCATGGGTGGGCAGACGGCGCTGAATTGCGCGCTTGATCTGGATCGCGAGGGAGTGCTTGAGCAGCACGGGGTGCAGATGATTGGCGCGTCGCTGGATGCTATTGCCAGGGCCGAGGATCGTCAGTTGTTTTGCGCCGCGATGGCGGAGATCGGGTTAGAGCAGGCGCGCTCGAAGGTGGTGCGCGATCTGGATGAGGCGACCGCGTTTCAGCCGGAAATCGGCTACCCGGTCATTGTGCGACCGTCCTACACTTTGGGCGGCACCGGCGGCGGCATCGCTCACTCAGAGTCCGAGTTGCGCGAGATCGTGGCGTACGGGCTGGAGGCCTCACCAGCCGGAGAAGTCTTGCTTGAGGAGTCCTTGCTCGGCTGGAAGGAATTTGAGATGGAGGTGGTGCGGGATGCGCGGGACAACTGCATCATTGTCTGTTCGATTGAGAACTTTGACCCGATGGGCGTACATACCGGAGATTCGATCACCGTCGCACCGGCGCAGACGCTGACTGACAAGGAGTATCAGTTGATGCGCGATGCCTCCATCGCCGTGTTGCGCAAGATCGGCGTGGACACCGGTGGCTCCAACGTGCAGTTCGCGGTTCACCCGGAGAACGGGCGTCTGGTGATCATTGAGATGAACCCGCGGGTGTCGCGTTCCTCTGCACTGGCATCCAAGGCAACCGGCTTCCCAATCGCCAAGGTCGCGGCGCGTCTGGCGGTGGGCTATACCCTGGACGAATTGCGCAACGACATCACCGATGGCGTCACGCCGTGTTCCTTCGAGCCGACTTTGGACTACATTGTCACCAAGGTGCCGCGGTTCACCTTTGAGAAGTTCCCGCAGGCGGAACCGGTATTGAGTACCCAGATGAAATCGGTCGGCGAGGCGATGGCGATCGGACGCACGTTCCAGGAGTCGCTGCAAAAAGCCCTGCGCAGTCTGGAGACGGGGCGGTGTGGTTTGGACACGCTGGGCTCGGCGTCTCGGGAAGTGCGGGAGCGCCAGTTGGCGCGGCCGGGACCGCATCGGATCTGGCATTTGGCGGATGCCTTGCGGGAGGGCTGGAGCATTGAGGAAGTCTGCACGACCTCCGCGGTGGATCCGTGGTTTGTGGAGCAGATTGCGGAATTAATCGAATTTGAGCGTGATCTCAAAGAGTGTGCGCTGGATGACCTGGATGTGGATCGCCTTCGCGAACTCAAGCGCGCGGGATTTTCGGATCAGCAGCTGGCACAGTTGCTGGATTGTTCGGAGGAAGCGGTTCGCGCGTGGCGCACCGAGTGGGCGCTGCACCCGGTCTACAAGCGTGTGGATACCTGCGCGGCCGAGTTCCCGACCTCCACCGCGTACATGTATTCAAGTTACGAGGAAGAATGCGAGTCGCGCCCGACTGAGGCGCGCAAGATTGTGGTGCTGGGCGGCGGCCCGAACCGAATCGGGCAGGGCATTGAGTTTGATTATTGCTGCGTCCATGCGGCATGGGCCGCGCGCGAGATGGGTTTCGAGACACTGATGGTGAACTGCAACCCTGAGACGGTGTCGACTGATTACGACACCTCGGATCGCCTGTACTTCGAGCCGCTGGTACTGGAGGATGTACTGGAGCTGCTGCGCGTGGAGAAACCGTTTGGGGTCATTGTGCAGTTCGGTGGCCAGACACCGCTCAAACTTGCGCAGGGATTGGCGCAGGCGGGCATTCCGATTCTGGGCACGTCGCCGGATGCCATTGACGCTTCCGAGGATCGGGAGCGCTTCACCCAGGTGCTGGAGGATTTGGGCTTGCGTCAGCCTCCTGGCGGAACCGCGCGGACCGGCGAGGAAGCGCTGGAGCTGGCGCGCACGCTTGGCTACCCGCTGGTGGTGCGTCCCTCATATGTATTGGGCGGACGGGCTATGGAAGTGGTCTTTGATGAGGCGGAGTTGCACCACTACATTGCGGAAGCCGTGCAGGTCTCTGACAAGACGCCGGTGTTGCTGGACCGATTTTTGGAGAACGCGATTGAAGTGGATGTGGATGTGGTGTGTGATGGCACGGATGTATTGATTGGCGGCATCATGCAGCATATCGAGCAGGCGGGCATTCATTCAGGGGATTCCGCTTGCTCTTTGCCCGCCTACTCAATTGATGAAGTGGTCAAGGATGGTTTGCGCGAGCAGTCGCGGCAGTTGGCGCTGGCATTGAATGTTGTGGGATTGATGAACGTGCAATTCGCGGTGTCCGAAGGGGAGATTTATGTGATTGAAGCCAACCCCAGAGCGTCGCGCACCGTCCCGTTTGTTTCCAAAGCGATCGGGAAATCGCTGGCGCGCATCGCGGTCGCGTGCATGCTCGGCAGCAGCTTGCGCGAGCAGGGTTGCGTGGAGGAGTCGGTGCTGGACTACTATGCGGTCAAGGAGGCCGTGTTCCCGTTCATCAAGTTCTCCGGGGTTGACACGATTCTGGGACCGGAAATGAAATCAACCGGAGAGGTTATGGGTGTCGGGCGGCAGTTCGAGGAAGCCTTTGCCAAATCGCAGTTGGCGGCAGGTGTGCATGTTCCGAGTGGGGGCTGCGCCTTAATCAGTGTGCGGGATTCTGACAAGCCGGGCACGGTGCCGATTGCGAAGGGATTGCTTGATGCCGGATTTACGCTGACGGCGACGCATGGGACGGCTGAGTATCTAAGCAGTCAGGGGGTGCCTTGTGAGGGTGTCAACAAAGTCGCGCAGGGTTCGCCTCATGTGGTGGACAAAATTCGCGAAGGAGCGGTAGATCTGATGATCAACACAACCCAAAACAAGCAGGCGATTCGCGATTCCGTGGAGATCCGGCGCGAAGCGCTGCAGCATCAGATTTGCTACACGACCACGCTGACCGGGGCGGCGGCGTTGCTTCTCATGTTAAAATCCGGCGAACCGGAGACGGTCTACCAACTTCAGGAACTGCACGCCGAAAGCGTTCATTAGGCGTAGGTTTTTATTTTTTGACGCAAAGAGGCACTGAATGAGCAGGGTACCTATGACCCCTCGCGGCGCACAAATGTTGCGCGAGGAACTCGAAGAACTCAAGAGCACGAAGCGTCCCGCCGTGATCAAGGCGATCGCCGAAGCGCGCGCGCACGGTGACTTGCGTGAGAACTTTGAGTACAAGGCTGCGCGCGACCAGCAAGGCTTTGTGGAAGGGCGCATCAAGGAGATTGAGGCCAAGTTGTCGCAGGCGGAAGTGGTTGATGTCACCACAGTAGAGGCCAACGGCACAGTGGTATTTGGCGCGACCGTGGATGTCATGGACATGGAGTCTGGTGAGTCGCAGAGCTACCGGATAGTGGGAGAGGATGAGGCCGATATAGACGCGGATGAGATTTCAGTGTTCACGCCGATCGCGCGGGCGTTTATCGGCAAGATATCCGGGGAGGAGGTGGAGGTCGAGGTGCCCGGAGGCAAACGGATGTTTGAGATTGTCGACGTGCGCTACGAGTAACACAGACAGGCGGCAGAAGCGAATGCCGCCTGTTTGCAAGTATGAATACTGACTTTTTAATTAGATTCTGGGTCAGTACTTGAGTGGTCGGTCCCATCCTTTTGCTGCTGGCTATTCTCACCCCCTAAAGTTTGTGTTAATTTTTGGTGCATGAGATCCCTCCTGGCAGTAAAAAAGCCGGGAATTTTATCAACGCTTTCCTTCCCTGGAATTTCGCTGGTTTCTGGCCAAGATGGCCATAGATTAGTAACGGTTGAGCACGTCAGGATTTTATTGGGGTCGTTCCGTTGTTGCTCGGCTTGAATCCAGTCGAGAGGAAATTTTCCCTGCTTTGATGTGTTGACATCAATGGGTAGCAATTGTAGGTTCACGAGAGTTCCCCCCAAGTCCACACATTCCTCTGCTTCGCTCGCAGAGAGTCCTTGCTCTTCCAAAGCATCCTGTTTTAGGACTACTGTTGGAACAATGTGGTCAATCTGAGTTTGTTCGCGCATGGGCATGATGTGCTCCAACACTAAAGCTGTTTCTGTATCGGAATAACCTTTTGCCAGAAGGTAGTCATAATCTTCATCTACAAAGTCGATAGGACTATTTTGCTCTCCCATAAAGCCCTTCAGGAATTCAAGAGGGAATTTCTTGCCTGATTTATATTTCGTCTCATTGCTCACAAGTTCTTCCTGCATATATTTCTTCATATTGGTTACTTCGGTATGCTTAAATCCGTCCCAAACCCGTGGTTTCAAGTTTGATAATAAAAGCCATTTACTGATCTGCTCCTTAGCTCTTTTCTTCAGATTGCTTGCAGACAGATCATATGTCATGAGAAACAGGGCGATAGGAAGAAGGCTGTTATGACTGGCTAATGCTTTTTCAAAGCCGCGGAGGCCACTGAGGATGATGGCTGTCTCAATAAGGCATTTGTGAATCTTTTCCCAATTTTCCTGAAGTAGTAACATATTGGCGTGGGTGAAGTAGTCGGTTTTGAGTTTCACTTCGAGGTTTCCACATACGAATAATGCGGCTCTCATTACGAAATCTTTGCTAAATTTGACGTTTGGGCAAGCCCTCTCTAATTCTCCCACCAGTTGGTTTACTGCTTCTCGAGCTGATTTTGCTCCACTAGGGCTTTCACGGTCCCAGTGGACGGTGGCAATTGAAAGCAGTAAGTCAGTCTTGGAAAGCTTTTGCCCCTGATCATTTAGGCGAACAAATATTTGAAGTGCTGTCTCTATGCTTTCCTCGTCAACAATGTAGTGGAAAATTTTTGACTCAGTTCGGATGACTTTCAGTAATTTATGTGCAATTTTTTTAGCTCTGTTTTCTGCATTCCTGCGCTCACTATCACTACGCCACTCTTTTTCGTGAACTTTCTCTACTATCCATTCGTCGATCTTAAGCCATTGTTCTGAATCGTCTTCTCCCTCTGATACCATACGAACCGGGAACCAAAGGGTCTCATTTTTATTGCGAGCAGTAGTGATCTGTCTTTTAGATAGAAACTTAAACTCATACTTCAATGAGTCATCTTCTTCCTCCTCGGAGGCTTCATTTGAGAGATTGAGGTGAAGGTGTTTGGGCTGCCCTCTAGTTAGCCCAACACCTCCTTTGTTTCTTCTCGGATTAGTGTAGTAGGTACCTCTTAATCCCAAGTAGAGGGCAGTTAATCGCTGCTGCCCATCCAGCACAGCAGTGAGGTTCTTGCCCCTTCCCCAATTTTTTGGAGCCTGTTTGCAGAGGTGCTGATCTTTATATCGATCATAGCATTTGAGAAAGTAGTACAGATCAAGTTTTTTGGAGCGATCAGGAGGAAGTTCCCAAAATTGAAAGGTGGATATGGGGTATCCTCTCATCAAACTATCGAACAAGAAACAGATTTGTGTTTCCTTCCAGATAAACTCTCTTTGAATAGAAGGCAAAATATACCGGTCGTGCTCGATGTTCTTGATGGCATCGTGAATCTTGACTTCATGCAAATTACTCATAGCAGTGGATATTCTCCTTTGTCTGGTCTTGGCTAGGAGGTAACTATATCAGAAAAGACTAGACTGAGCGGAACAGTTCAGGTCTCATTCCTGTGCTACAATAGCCCTTCCGCTCCGCGTCGTTCGGGGCGAAGATTTTTGACATTTCGGTTTTCAAGACAAAACTTGTGTGGGCGTTTGTCAGGTCGCGTGTTCAACGCAAAAAACCTGGCAGAATGCCTGCGCCTGAGAATAACTTTAGTTGTTCACGGGCCAGACTACTCTGCACACTTGGACTATGCAGGTCTTCGGACCTGCGAACAGTCTTAATTGAAGAGTTTGATCCTGGCTCAGATTGAACGCTGGCGGCATGCTTAACACATGCAAGTCGAACGAGAAAGTTCCTTCGGGAGCGAGTACAGTGGCGGACGGGTGAGTAACGCATGGGAATCTGCCCAGTAGTGGGGAATAACCCGGGGAAACTCGGGCTAATACCGCATACGTCCTACGGGAGAAAGCGGGGGATCTTCGGACCTCGCGCTATTGGATGAGCCCATGTCAGATTAGCTTGTTGGTAGGGTAATGGCCTACCAAGGCGACGATCTGTAGCTGGTCTGAGAGGATGATCAGCCACACTGGGACTGAGACACGGCCCAGACTCCTACGGGAGGCAGCAGTGGGGAATATTGGACAATGGGCGCAAGCCTGATCCAGCAATGCCGCGTGTGTGAAGAAGGCCTGCGGGTTGTAAAGCACTTTCATCAGGGACGAAAAACCCAAGGGTAATACCTTTGGGCCTTGACTTAACCTGAACAAGAAGCACCGGCTAACTCCGTGCCAGCAGCCGCGGTAATACGGGGGGTGCAAGCGTTAATCGGAATTACTGGGCGTAAAGCGCACGTAGGAGGTTGAATCAGTCAGATGTGAAAGCCCCGGGCTCAACCTGGGAATTGCATTTGATACTGTTCGGCTAGAGTCTGGCAGAGGAAAGCGGAATTCCGGGTGTAGCGGTGGAATGCGTAGATATCCGGAAGAACACCAGTGGCGAAGGCGGCTTTCTGGGCCAAGACTGACTCTGAGGTGCGAAAGCGTGGGGAGCGAACAGGATTAGATACCCTGGTAGTCCACGCCGTAAACGATGTCAACTAGCCGTTGGATCCGCTTGAGGATCAAGTGGCGTAGCTAACGCGATAAGTTGACCGCCTGGGGAGTACGGCCGCAAGGTTGAAACTCAAAGGAATTGACGGGGGCCCGCACAAGCGGTGGAGCATGTGGTTTAATTCGATGCAACGCGAAGAACCTTACCAGGCCTTGACATCCCGCGAACCTGCCAGAGATGGCGGGGTGCCGCAAGGAGCGCGGAGACAGGTGTTGCATGGCTGTCGTCAGCTCGTGTCGTGAGATGTTGGGTTAAGTCCCGCAACGAGCGCAACCCTTGTCCTTAGTTACCAGCACTTCGGGTGGGGACTCTAAGGAGACTGCCGGTGACAAATCGGAGGAAGGTGGGGACGACGTCAAGTCATCATGGCCCTTACGGCCTGGGCTACACACGTGCTACAATGGCTGGTACAGAGGGTTGCCAACCCGCAAGGGGGAGCTAATCCCTAAAGCCAGTCTCAGTCCGGATCGGAGTCTGCAACTCGACTCCGTGAAGTCGGAATCGCTAGTAATCGCGAATCAGCAATGTCGCGGTGAATACGTTCCCGGGCCTTGTACACACCGCCCGTCACACCATGGAAGTTGGTTGCACCAGAAGTGGTTTGCCTGACCTTCGGGAAGGCGATCACCACGGTGTGGTCAATGACTGGGGTGAAGTCGTAACAAGGTAGCCGTAGGGGAATCTGCGGCTGGATCACCTCCTAAAAGAGCAAGAGCACAACCCGGCGAACGCCCACACAAGTTTTGTTTTGAGACCATTTGCGGACCTGGCTTGGACAGCACGTCCGGGCAGATGTGCGGGTCTGTAGCTCAGTTGGTTAGAGCGCACCCCTGATAAGGGTGAGGTCGGTGGTTCAAATCCACCCAGACCCACCACCAGCCGGGCAAAGTTCGGGGCCATAGCTCAGATGGGAGAGCGCCTGCTTTGCACGCAGGAGGTCGGGAGTTCGATCCTCCCTGGCTCCACCACCCGCGAACCGCAGCACAGAATTTTTCGCGCGGCCCTGCCGCCGCGTGGTTTTTTTACAATTTGATGATTTACATGTACTTCAATCAAGTCGATCGTTATGATTGGCGACTTCAGATTCGTCTGAAGTTGCATGGTCAAGTGATTAAGTGCATGCGGTGGATGCCTTGGTGACAGAAGGCGATGAAGGACGTTGTAGCCTGCGATAAGCCTCGGATAGCTGGCAAACAAGCTATGATCCGGGGATTTCCGAATGGGGAAACCCGGCCCTGTCGGGCCATCCGTACCTGAATACATAGGGTGCGGAAGCGAACCCGGTGAACTGAAACATCTAAGTAGCCGGAGGAACAGAAATCAACCGAGATTCCCTTAGTAGCGGCGAGCGAACGGGGATTAGCCCTGAAGCGTTACGACTTCTAGCAGAACGTTCTGGAAAGGACGGCCATAGACGGTGATAGCCCGGTACGCGAAAGATGAGTAACGTGATTTCGAGTAGGGCGGGACACGTGAAATCCTGTCTGAACATGGGGGGACCATCCTCCAAGGCTAAATACTCTCTGTCAACCGATAGTGAACCAGTACCGTGAGGGAAAGGCGAAAAGAACCCCGGGAGGGGAGTGAAATAGAACCTGAAACCGTATGCATACAAGCAGTGGGAGCTCTTCGGAGTGACCGCGTACCTTTTGTATAATGGGTCAGCGACTTGCTTTCAGTGGCAAGCTTAACCGTCTAGGGGAGGCGCAGGGAAACCGAGTCTTAATAGGGCGTTTAGTCGCTGGGAGCAGACCCGAAACCGGGCGATCTATTCATGGCCAGGGTGAAGGTTGGGTAACACCGACTGGAGGCCCGAACCCACCTATGTTGAAAAATGGGGGGATGAGCTGTGAATAGGAGTGAAAGGCTAATCAAGCCCGGAGATAGCTGGTTCTCCCCGAAATCTATTTAGGTAGAGCGTCTTGTATCACTTCCGGGGGTAGAGCACTGTTATGGCTAGGGGGTCATCCCGACTTACCAAACCATGGCAAACTCCGAATACCGGAAAGTGCAGCAAGGCAGACACATGGCGGGTGCTAACGTCCGTCGTGGAGAGGGAAACAACCCAGATCGCCAGTTAAGGTCCCAAAATTACAACTCAGTGGGAAACGATGTGGAAAGGCTCAGACACCCAGGAGGTTGGCTTAGAAGCAGCCATCCTTTAAAGATAGCGTAACAGCTCACTGGTCGAGTCGGTCTGCGCGGAAGATTTACCGGGGCTAAGTTGTATACCGAAACTGCGAATGCGCCTTCGGGCGCATGGTAGGGGAGCGTTCTGTACGCCGTTGAAGGTGAACCGGGAGGTTTGCTGGAGGTATCAGAAGTGAGAATGCTGACATGAGTAACGATAATGCGGGTGAAAAACCCGCACGCCGTAAGCCCAAGGTTTCCTGAGCAACGTTAATCGGCTCAGGGTTAGTCGGTTCCTAAGGCGAGGCCGAAAGGCGTAGTCGATGGAAAACAGGTTAATATTCCTGTACTTGGTGCCATTGCGATGGGGTGACGGAGAAGGCCAGGTCAGCCGGGTGTTGGATATCCCGGTTCAAGCGTGTAGGGAGTCGTGCTAGGACAATCCGGTGCGGCAATTCCGAGACGCGATGTCGAGTGCTCTGTTGAGCGCGAAGTGGCTGATGCCATGCTTCCAGGAAAAACCTCTAAGCTTCAGATGGTAACAAACCGTACCCTAAACGGACACACGTGGGCGGGGTGAGAATCCCAAGGCGCTTGAGAGAACTCGGGTGAAGGAACTAGGCAAAATGGCACCGTAACTTCGGGAGAAGGTGCGCCCTTGGCGGTGACGGGACTTGCTCCCTGAGCGGCTGGGGGCCGCAGTGACCAGGTGGCTGCGACTGTTTACTAAAAACACAGCACTCTGCAAACTCGCAAGAGGACGTATAGGGTGTGACGCCTGCCCAGTGCCAGAAGGTTAATTGATGAAGTTAGCTTCGGCGAAGCTTCTGATCGAAGCCCTGGTAAAAGGCGGCCGTAACTATAACGGTCCTAAGGTAGCGAAATTCCTTGTCGGGTAAGTTCCGACCTGCACGAATGGCGTAACGATGGCCACGCTGTCTCCACCCGAGACTCAGTGAAATTGAATTCGCTGTGAAGATGCAGTGTACCCGCGGCTAGACGGAAAGACCCCGTGAACCTTTACTACAGCTTTGCACTGAACTTTGAACTTGTCTGTGTAGGATAGGTGGGAGACTTTGAAGCGATCGCGCTAGCGGTCGTGGAGTTGTCCTTGAAATACCACCCTGACATGTTTGGGGTTCTAACCTAGGCCCGTGATCCGGGTCGGGGACAGTGTATGGTGGGTAGTTTGACTGGGGCGGTCTCCTCCCAAAGAGTAACGGAGGAGCGCGATGGTACCCTAAGCACGGTCGGAAATCGTGCGATTAGTGCAAAGGCATAAGGGTGCTTGACTGCGAGACAGACATGTCAAGCAGGTGCGAAAGCAGGTCTTAGTGATCCGGTGGTTCTGAATGGAAGGGCCATCGCTCAACGGATAAAAGGTACTCCGGGGATAACAGGCTGATACTGCCCAAGAGTTCATATCGACGGCAGTGTTTGGCACCTCGATGTCGGCTCATCACATCCTGGGGCTGAAGCAGGTCCCAAGGGTATGGCTGTTCGCCATTTAAAGTGGTACGCGAGCTGGGTTTAGAACGTCGTGAGACAGTTCGGTCCCTATCTACCGTGGGCGTTTGAAACTTGAGGGGGGCTGCTCCTAGTACGAGAGGACCGGAGTGGACGTACCCCTGGTGTTCCGGTTGTCACGCCAGTGGCATTGCCGGGTAGCCAAGTACGGAAAGGATAACCGCTGAAAGCATCTAAGCGGGAAGCCTGCCCCAAGATTAGGTTTCACTGGACTTGTAAAGTCCCTGTAGGGCCCTGGAAGATTACCAGGTTGATAGGCTGGATGTGGAAGCTCAGCAATGAGTGAAGCTAACCAGTACTAATTGCCCGTGAGGCTTGACCATGCAACTTCAGACCGATCGCCGGATTGACGGCATGTAAATCATCATTTTTTTCGCCTGGCGACCATAGAGAACTGGAACCACTCGATCCATTCCGAACTCGACCGTGAAACGGTTCATCGCCGATGATAGTGTGGGGTTCTCCCCATGTGAAAGTAGGACATCGCCAGGCATTTTCTTCCGGCCCTGTGCACAAGCGCAGGGCCGTTTTGCTTTAATGACGCTCATCATGTCTACCACTTGGTCTTCCTCTTTGCACGCATCCGCCATCCGCGCCGCGCTGTCGGCGTCGGTACAGGCGCACCTGAGGCATATCGAGATCTGCGAGCAAGTCGCCTCAACCAACGACATTCTGCACGCAAAAGCACCAGACACCGGGTTCTGGGTACAGATTGCGCGCAATCAAAGTGGCGCGCGCGGACGTCAGGGGCGGGGCTGGGAGATGAGTGGGGGCAGTCTGTGTTTCTCGGTACTGCACCACTGGCCGGATGCGCCGCCGCCGGCGCTGACCCTGTGGGTCGGGATCGCTTTGGCCAAACACCTCCAAGGGTTGGGGTTGAGACAACCCTGCCTGAGTTGGCCGAATGATCTTGTCTACGGAGAAGCAAAGTTTGGCGGTATTCTGACCGAATGTCGCCGTGGCGTTGGGTCGGCGCGTTGTGTGATCGGAGTGGGCGTGAATGTTACGCAAGTGCCTCGCCTTGATTGCCCGGCGACGTCTCTTGAGGTACACAACAATGAACTCCCAGAACCGAATGATCTAACCGCAGCTCTGATAGATGCCGTGTGTGGCTGCCTGTTGCAGTTGGACGCTGGAGTACCGGCATCGCTACCGGAGTCCTTTGCCCGTTATGATGGGCTTTCGGGGTGCGCGGTGAATATTGTGGAACCACATCAAAACTACACGGGTTATGCACGCGGCGTAGATGTGCGCGGATACTTGCAAGTGGAAGGCAGCGATGGGCTGCGCTGTTTCGACAGCGCGGATGTGCGGTTGATTCGATCATGACGTTGCTGCTGGATTTGGGACACAGTCGCGCCAAGTTAGCTGTCAGCGAGAGCGGTAGGCTCTCACGGTTTGCGGTGGCGGAAGTTGACGGACTAGAGCAGCAACTTCCCGCCTTGCTTGAGCAGTATCGAGAGGAAACCACAACGCTGGTTGCGGTATGCGTGTGGCATGGTGAGTCCGGTCAGCAATTTCGCACACAGGTGGAGCAATGGTGGGGCGGAGAAGTGGACTGGGTGGATTCGGCAAGGGCCCGCGGCGACGTACAGTTGCATTACACCGAGCCCGAAACCTTTGGCGTGGACCGGTTGCTGGTGCTTCACGCGGCCAGACAGCGCGCGGCAGGATCCCCATGTGTGGTGGTTGATGTGGGCACGGCATTGACAATTGATGCGCTCACCAGCACTGGCCAGCACTGGGGAGGCTGGATTCTTCCGGGACCGTCGAAATTGCATGAAGGTATGGAGGACATGGTTCCATTTGCGGCGGGAAGCGAGCAGTCTGTGCGGCAAGTCCAGTTCAGCAGTACCGGTCAAGCGGTGCGCGCGGGGATTTGGGGGGTGTTGTCCGCGGGTGTGGAGGAGATGTGCAGGCGGTGTTGCGACGCCTTGTGCGACAGTGGTGAGAAGGCACCTCGAATTTACATCACGGGTGGTGGGGCGCAGGATATGCAGGCGTGGCTTAATTTGCGCATGGAGCAGGCACCGGATCTGGTGCTGGAAGGTTTGGCAGGAGTTGCCGAAAGGCTTTGAGGGAGCTCTTTCTCCTGTATTTACATAATTTACTATTGACAATGTTAGTGTAACCTGTACCATAACACCAGGCATTCTTTCGGGTTTGCCTAATAACCATTAAGAAAAATGGAAATAGTAGATGATCTTGCTCAACACTGGCGCTCTTCGCGGGCGTTGGCTGTTTGGCCGGTATTGGGAAAGGAGCTGTTACAGCGCAAACTGGCCGTATCGTCATTTAGGTTGGGGACAATCAGGTGCCCAATCTCCTTTTCCCTTACGTGCCGGCATGAGCCAGTCAGTTGCATGTTCTCTATGAGATCCAAACTCCGCATGTTGCGGTGGCGGCTGGCTGTATTGCGCCAGCAATGGAGGATCAATTATGAGAACCGTTATAAATGTCGCGCAACAAGCGCTACTTCACTTCATCACTCGCTGCTGTCATGACAATGACTGGCCTGCACTGCGTCAGATAAATATTGATCGGCGGCAAGCACTTCAGATTGAACGCTTGTCTGCGTTCGAGTGCAATATTCTGGGAAGTCTGTCGACTAAATTCGCCACGTTCAAGGTAGATTTCGGCAAGTTAAAAGAGTATATGGAGCTGGTCGACGGCTCGAGAGATGCACCGAAAGATGTTTCGGCTGCTCTGGCTCGAGAGACCGATCTGTATTTGCGTCTGTGTGATTACATGCTGACGCTGTATCGAGATAACCATACGGGTTTGCTAAGCGAATTTGGCCTGTCGCCTGCTCAGGCAGAGTACATCAGCAGAATTCCATTTGCCGAAATTGGACCCGTAGCCCAGCACTTCTGGGATTTCACCACCATCGAGGTTGATTCACGACGTCTGGGGCACGGTATTCTGACGGCAGTATCAACCTGTCGCTGGCTTCGCCAGTGCAACCAGTTGATTCGAGCTGATGCGCCGCGCGAGCTGATGACGCAGTACTATGGAATGTCGTGCGAGTTGTATGCCGAGATTCGGGAGATGTACGGACGTCAGGTGCGCGGTCGCCCACGCATACTGGACTATGATTCGCAATATTTCCTGTATCAGGAGTTTATACGACAGTACCGGCGTTACGAGGGGACGCACCTTGATCCGTTGCGCCAGCCTGGCTTGTTCCTGGATCTCTACGATGCGATGGGACGCCGCATAACGCTGCGGGAAATCTGGTGTATGGTGCAGGAATGGCTGCGTCGGGATCTGCAATTCAAGCGTATCGAACGAGGGCCTGATTCCAACTAGCAGCGGGTTTCAGACAACCCTAAAATCGCGCCTTGCCGGTGCAGCGTAGCCAACATGTTACGCGCGCCATCTACCACGGCAGGGCGCGGTGTTCGGTCGGACTCGTTCAGCATGGCATCCAGATGGTCGCGCGCGCTGTATTCGGGCTGACTCTGAAGACCCAGTAGCAGCCGGGCGCTGGGCAGGTCCAGATCAATCACCTGAACGCTCCCTTTGCGATTGCGAAAGAGTAACAGTGGTGTGGGCACCTCCGGCTTGCGTGGCTCAGACAGCGCCTCGGTGATCTGGTGTACTGGCCATTCGTAGACGCGCAATTGCATCAGCGGGCACAGCACAAGGCAGCGCTCAAACAGATCGTCGTCCTGCTCCGGTACTACAGGTGTATCTGAGGGCGGCGTATCCTCGGCCAGATTGATATGGCGGCGGGTACATTCGTAGTCCGCAAGTTCCGCCGCATACGGGAAATCTCGCAGCGTTGCGGGCGATTCCTGTGCAAGGTAGGAAGCGAACTCGGTGTCAATCTGGTGAAAGTAGGGTGTGCGGCAGGCGTAGTGCGAATAAAACTCATAACAGGTCTCACGCAGCGTTTCGGCCCCGACGACATCAGTGGTGTGCGGGAACA
The DNA here is from genome assembly GCA_965199755.1 of uncultured candidatus Poriferisulfidus sp. Classification (GTDB taxonomy): domain Bacteria; phylum Pseudomonadota; class Gammaproteobacteria; order Poriferisulfidales; family Poriferisulfidaceae; genus Poriferisulfidus. The sequence continues at coordinate 590,661 of CBDASZ010000001.1, forward strand.
TGCGTTCAATCAGGCCGTAAATATTGTTGAAGAATAGCCGGCGATAGATGGCCATGCGGCGATCTTCAATGCCTTCGGGCGGCGCGACGTGCCGGGGGTCACGCAGATGGGCGCAAAACTCCCGCTGAATGCGCTGGAAATCCGCTTCTTGCGTCATGCGTTGTTCGCGTGGGTCTGACAATCCCGGATGCGGTTGACTTCGCTGAGCAGTTGCGTCATGGGCGGGAACTCGAAATCGCGCTCCAGCAAGGTCGGCAGCGGGCCGAACAGACGGTAGGCATCGTCGAGCAACTCCCAGACCGGCTCAATGACATCGGCACCGTGGGTATCGACGATCAGATCTTCCGCCTCGTTGTAATGTCCGGCGATATGGCAGTAGGCGACGCGCTCACGTGGCAGGGCGGCGAGATACGTGCGCGGGTCATAGCGATGGTTGACGGAATTGACATAGACATTGTTGACATCCAGCAGCATGAGACAGTCGGCTTCTTCGAGCACGGTGCGGACAAAGTCGATTTCCTCCATCTGCTTGCCAGGTGCGGCGTAGTAGGAGACGTTCTCCACTGCAATTTGCTGACCCAGCAGTTGCTGGACCTCGCGGATGCGTCCGGCCACATAGCGCGCCGCCTCCTCGGTGAACGGGATGGGCGCGAGGTCATAGAGTTGTCCGTGGTCCGAGCAATAACTCAAATGTTCGCTGTAGATGCGCACACGGTAGCGTTTGAGAAAGTCGCGTACCTGGATAAGCAGGCTGTGATCCAGTGGTTCCGGCCCGCCCAGTGACAGTGACAGTCCGTGAGTCGTCAGTGGATAGCGCTCGGTCAGTTCCTCGAACTGTCGTTGGAACTTGCCGCCGAGGCCAATCCAGTTCTCTGGCGCGACTTCAAAGAAGTCGATCGCCGTATCGTCCAGTTTCAGAAAGTCTCGCAGAATGCCGCGGCGCAACCCCAAGCCCGACCCTTGCACCGGGATGCGCTTAGCCATTGCAGCGTCGCGTGATCCAGTAATCCAGACTCAGATAGCGTCCGCTGCCGAAGGCGAGCAGGGCGAGCAGCATGATGAAGTAGGTGGCGGCAAATTCAATGCCGTTGTTGAGGATCACCAGGTTGCCGTGTTCAGTGAGCCAACTGTAGTCGCCATGCTCGCGCAACAGGGAGCGCATGGCCTGCAGGCGTTCGAGCGCCATTTCGGTGCGCTCATTGCCGAAGAAACCACTTTCGGCGATGGCGAGCCAGCCGTTTTGCCAGTGCACGGCAAGCGCGGCGACCGTCATGGTGAATATCAGGGGGATGGAGACCCAGCGGGTCGCCAGTCCGATCAGCAGCAGGATGCCACCGAAGAACTCCGTCCAGCCGGCCAGCGCCGCCATCAGCGCGGGCAGGGGCAGTTCCAGACTGTGGGTGAACCAGTGGACGGTGCCGGCATTCGGCAACAGGCTTGGAAGTTCGAGTTTTTGGGCGCCGGCAATGATGAATACCGGTGCCAGATACAATCGTAACAGAAAGAGCGCCAGAAAGTCAAAGTGTTGCGCCTGACTTTTCAGCCAGGAATGCGCGCAACAAGCAAGGCGGATCATGAGATGGGACTGGGTCTGCTGACCCGGTTGATGCGGGGGAAGCCAGCCCCCGGACATACTTCCGGGGGCTGACCCTCCAGAGAGAAGGCTCGCTCTACCTTACTATCTGAAACTTAAGTCAGCAGCGAGACAGCTTATTCAGCTTATTCGCCCTCGCCGCCTTCACCAGCTTCTTCGGCATCACCTTCGCTGGCTTCTTCACCTTCCCCTTCACTGCCTTCACCATCACCATCACCATCTCCACCACCATCTTCACCACACTGACCTTCGCCACATTTGCCTTCACCACAGGAGCCTTCGCCACCGTGGCTGTCGGCAACCTGTACGCCATTGGTGGGTAGTGAGTTGATGCTGAACGGGCTGTCACCGGCCAGAGCGCTGGAACAGGCCAGCATGCCGGTCACACCTAGAGCCAAGGCAATAGGGTTGATTTCTTTCTTGTTCATGTGTTTTTTCCTCTATCAAGTTTGATGTTACAGATAATCCGAGCGGAATCCCGCTCATTATACATATAAAAATATAGACTGCCGCAATCAGCAAAAGTTCTCCAAGAAGCAGTGTCGGCACTGCGTGTGTCAATCAAATCTGCCCGGCCATTCGCACAGGTCTTGAATCCGACATTCACCGCATTTCGGCTTGCGCGCCGTACAGGTGTAGCGCCCGTGCAGAATGAGCCAGTGGTGGGCGTCTTTGAGGTAGCGCGCCGGCACTTGCTGCATCAGCGCTTCTTCCACGTCGCGCACGGTTTTGCCCGGAGCGATGCCGATTCGGTTGCTGATCCGAAAGATATGGGTGTCAACGGCGATTACTGGCTCGCCGAAGGCGGTGTTCAGGATGACATTAGCAGTCTTGCGCCCGACACCAGGCAAGGCTTCCAGCGCGTCGCGGCTTTGAGGCACGCGACCTTCATGCAGCAGCAGCAGTCGGTCGCAGGTGGCGATGATGTTGGCAGCCTTGTTACGGTGCAGGCCGATGCTGCTGATGTAGGGGATCAACCCGGCGGTGTCGAGCGCCAGAATGGAGCGGGGGGTGCGTGCTTTCGCGAACAGCTTGACGGTCGCCTTATTGACCGCGACGTCAGTGCATTGTGCGGAGAGAATAACCGCGATCAGCAACTCGAACGCATTGCGGTAGCGCAATTCGGTGGTGGGGTTGGGGTGCTGTTTTTTGAAGCGCCGGAAAATCAGCGCGATCGTGCGGCTGTCCATCAGGCTGAATCCGCGCGGCGCTGACGGGCGCGGGCGATGGCTTCTTCAATGGCACGCTGACGTCTCGGCGCGTCGCTTTGGCGGAATTGCTCGTGCAGGTCTTCCAGTTGCCGGGTATGGATTGACTGCTGGGTCTGCAGGCGCACCCGGCGCGCGATGGCGCGGTCGCGGGCATGGAGGCGGTAGTTGTGGTCCCGTGGCGGATGCTGCGCATCGTCATGCCATGTGATGCAGTCTACCGGGCAGATGGGCAGGCACAGGCCGCATTCGGTGCAGTAATCGGGCAGAACATAGTGATTTTGTTGCGCCGCGCCGATGATGGCGTCGAACGGGCAGGCATCAATGCAGTGGGTACAGCCAATGCAGTGACGCGGATTGATCCAGGCGACGCGCGCGACACTCACCGGATTCGCATGCCCACTTCCGCGCCTTCGTCCACCGCCAGCAGAAAGATAGACTCTCCCGACTCTGCGCTGGCCGCCAGAATCATGCTCTCCGAGGTGCCAAAGCGCATCTTGCGCGGCGCTAGATTGGCGACCGCCACTACCAGACGTCCGAGCAGCTGTTCCGGCGTATAGGCGGAACGGATGCCGGCGAAGACCTGTCGGCGGGACGCGCCGAGGTCGAGAGTCAAGGCGAGTAGCCGATCGGCACCCTCCACGTAATCGGCTTCCAGCACGCGCGCGACGCGCAAGTCAATTTTGGCGAAATCTTCGTAGGCGATGGTGGGGGAGTCGGCGGCCTCAGTGTCAGGAGCGGCCTCGGCGTCAGGGGTGCGGGTTTCATTAAGCATGGCATCAATGGAGTCGGGGTCCACGCGAGTGGACAAGGGAGTGAACGGTCGAATGGGGTGATCGAGCAGCACCTGCTGCGGTGCGTTCCAGTCAAGCGGGTCGCAGTTCAGGAAGGCCTCGCTGGCTTGCGCCATGGCCGGCACCACTGGTTTCAGGTAGGCGACCAGCACGCGAAACAGATTCAGGCCCTGCGTGCAGATGCCCCAGGCTTGCTCGCGCGTGGCGTCATGGCGTATGGTCTCCCAGGGCTTTTGCTCGCTCAGATATTGATTGGCGGTATCCGCCAGTGCCATGATCTGTCGCATGGCGTGTGAGAAGCGCCTAGCCTCATAGTGCGCGGCAATCTCGTCAGCCGCCTCGGCGAAGTGCGCGAACAGTTCCGGCTCAGGCAGTGCGGCCGCGAGGCGGCCGTCGAAAGATTTTTCAATGAAGCCGGCGCAGCGGCTCGCGATATTCACCACCTTGCCGACCAGATCACTATTGACGCGCGCCACAAAATCATCCAGATTCAGATTCAGGTCGCTGATGTCAGGAGACAGTTTGGCGGCGAAGTAGTAGCGCAAATGCTCCGGGTCCAGATGCTTCAGATAAGTGCGCGCTTCAATGAAGGTGCCGGTGGATTTGGACATTTTCTGGCCGTTGACGGTGAGAAAGCCATGGCACCACACGGCGGTGGGGGTGCGATAGCCGGCACCGTGCAGCAAAGCTGGCCAGAATAGGGTGTGGAAATAGGCGATGTCCTTGCCGATGAAATGGTACAGTTCGACCTCGCTGTCGGCACGCCAGACGGCATCAAAGGACTGATCGTGTGTATCGCACCAGTGCTGGTGGCTGGCCATGTAGCCGATCGGCGCGTCCAGCCACACATAGAAATACTGGCCGGGCGCATCCGGGATCTCAAAGCCAAAATACGGCGCGTCGCGGCTGATATCCCAGTCCTGCAGACCCTCTTCGAACCATTCTTTGAGTTTGTTGGCGATTTCGCTTTGTACGCCGTCGCGTTTCGCCCAATCCTGCAAAAACGCGCTGAAGTCACCCAATTGAAAGAACAGATGTTCGGTCTCGCGCAACTCCGGTGAGGTGTCGCTGAGTGTAGAGCGCGGATCGCCGAGTTCGGTGGATGCGTAGGTGGCACCGCATTTCTCGCAGGCATCGCCGTACTGATCATCAGCGCCGCAGCGCGGGCAGCGCCCGCGGATGTAACGATCGGAGAGAAACAATTCCTCCTGCGTGTCGTAATAGCGGCGAATGGTCTTGCGGCGGATATGGCCGGCGGCCGCCAGTTTGCTGTAGATATCGCATGACAGCGCGCGATTTTCGTCGCTGTGCGTGCTGTGGTATTGATCAAACTCAATCAGAAAATCCGCGAAATCCTGTTGGTGCTGCTGGCTGAATTCCTCAATCAGTTGCTCCGGGTTGACGTCGCGTTGTCGCGCCAGCAACATGATCGGCGTGCCGTGTGCGTCGTCAGCGCAGACGTAGACGCATTCATGTCCGCGCAGGCGCTGGAAGCGTACCCAGATGTCGGCCTGGATGTATTCGACCAGGTGTCCCAGATGAATGGGCCCGTTGGCATAAGGCAGGGCGCTGGTGACCAGCATGTGGCGCGGCTGTGGCATGGCGTTTGCGTCAGGAGCGCGCGGGGGGCGGTGTCGGACTCAGCAAGGCTGCGATGGGGCGTGTGCGAGGGCTGGATTCGAGCGCCAATTTGAGGATGATGGTCAGCGGAATGGACAGCAGCATGCCGACCGTGCCGAGCAGCCAGCCCCAGAAGATCAGCGACAGAAACACGACCAAAACCGACAAATCCAGTTGCCGGCCCATAATGCGCGGCTCCAGGACGTTGCCGACGCCCAGATTGATGAAGAAATAGCCCAAAATGACGATGCCGGCAAACATCGGGCCGAGTTGCAGCCAAGTCAGCAAGACAGCTGGAATGGCGGCCAGAATCGAGCCGATATTGGGGATAAAATTCAGCAAAAAGGCCAGCACGCCCCACAGCACGGCATGCGGCACGCTCATCGCCAGCAGCAAGGCTGTGACCAGCAGTCCGGTGAGTATGCTGGTGAGGGTTTTGACGGCGAGATAGCGGTGCACGCTGACCGTGAACCGGGAGATGGGCGCTTCGGCATCGGATTGCGGGAAGATGCGCTGGACTTTCTGCGGCAGGTCTGCCGCCTCCAGCAGCAGAAAGATCACGGTCAGCAAAATCAGCAGGGTGTTGGTCAGCAGTGTGCCGAAGCCGCTGAGGATTTCGGCCACCAGATTCAGGAAGAAGCCCGGATTGATCCATTCCGAATAGTGCGCGTCGATGGGCAGTTGCTGTCCGAGCCAGCCTTCCAGTACAGTCACATGCTGCTGCAGTTGCTGGTAGTAGCCGGGCAGGGCCTGATGAAAATGCGTGACCGAGGCACCGAGCAGCGCGGCCAGACTCGCGCCGATGGTCAGCAAGGCCAGCATAACGATGGTGAGTGCGGCCCAGGTAGGCACTCGGCGGCGGCGCAGCGCGTGCATGGCCGGATCGCAGGCGATGGCGATGAAGCACGCCAGCAGAAACGGCACCACGATCTCGCGCGCCTGCTGCAACGCGGCGGTGATGACGATCAGGCAGACCCCGGCGAGCAACGCGCGCAGGTAGCCGGGCAGCGCCTCACTAGACATCGTCCAACTGTTTGGGCGGGTAGGGCCGAAGGGCGCGGTGCAGGATCATGTAGCCGATCACGGCGGACACCACCGAGCCGAGCAGAATCCCGATCTTGTCTTCGGTGATCAGGTGAGCGTAGTCGCCATGCGCGAGACTGGCGACGAACAGGCTCATGGTGAAGCCGATGCCGCACAGGAAGGACATTCCGACGAAGGCCAACCAGCCGGTGCCATGCGGCAGGCTGCCGAGTTTCAAGGCGGCACCGAGAGCGGTGAACAGGCAGATGCCGATCGGCTTGCCGAGCAGCAAACCGAGCAGAATTCCGAGCGTCAGTTCGTCAGTCAGCACGCTCCACGTGGCATCCATCACGTAGACGCCGGCATTGCAGAACGCGAATATCGGCAGAATCAAAAACGCCACCCAGCCGTGCAGCTTGTGCTCCAGTCGCGTCAGTGGCGAGTACTGCATGTCGTGCGGCACGTGTGTCGGGATGGTGGCGGCCAGCAAGACGCCGGCGATGGTGGCATGCACGCCGGACTTCAGGGTGAAATACCACAGTACCAGTCCGACCAGCATATACAGGGGGGTATGTCGCACCCGCAGCAAATTGAAGATGATCAGCGCCACCATGCACAGCCCGGCGTTGACGATCATATCCAGCGCTAGTTGGTCGGTGTAGTACAGGGCGATAATCAGCACCGCCGCCAGATCATCGAGAATGGCCAGCGCCAGCAGGAAAATCTTCAGCCCGACCGGCACCCGGCGGCCCAGTAGCATCAGCACGCCGAGCGAGAAGGCGATGTCGGTGGCGGTGGGAATGGCCCAGCCGCGCATGGCGATCTCGTCGCTCATGTTGAAGGCAGCGAAGATCAGCGCCGGTGCCAGAATGCCGCCGACCGCGCCAAATGCTGGCAAGGCGACATGGCGCGGTTTGGAAAGATGTCCCTCGATTAGTTCGCGCTTGAGTTCCAGCCCGATGATGAAGAAGAAGATTGCCATCAGGCCGTCGTTGACCCACAACAGCAGCGGCTTGTCGATGTGGGCGATGTTCAGATCGAGGTTCAGCTGCCAGTTCAGGAACTCCTGATAGGTCTGGTGATAGCCGCCGTTGACCACCACCAGGGCGGTGATCGCGAACAGCCCCAGCACGATGCTGCTGCTCGCTTCCGTTTCGACAAACTTGCGCAGAAACTGGTGAATGCGGAGGTAAAGATGGCGGATCATGGGAGCGGGAGCGCGAGAAGGCTTGGGCTGCGGATTTTATTGTACGGGACGGGTGGCGCAAAATCGCAAACGAATCCCGTGGGAGTGCTCAACCCGTAGCAGTGATATAGCATAATGGCGCACAAGCGTAGCGATTGCCGCACTACCGCGCCTGTAAATAACCCACCCAAGGTTTCGAGATGGATTTGGATGCCGCCACAGTGCGCCGGATTGCGAAATTGGCCCGGTTGCGCCCGGATCAAGCGCAGCAGCAGTCTCTGTTGCGGGAAATGGCGCAAATTCTTGAGTTTTTTGACCAGCTGGCGCAAGCCGACACGGACGCTGTGCCGCCGTTGGCGCATCCTCTGGACGTGGACCAGCGCCTGCGCGATGACACGGTCACCGAACCGGATCGCCGTGATGACTACCAGAAGCTCGCGCCGGATGCTGAGGCCGGGCTGTACCGGGTGCCGCCGGTGCTGGATTCGGACTGATGCACACGCACACGCTCGTTGAGCAGCGCCAGGCCTTGCAGGCCGGTGAGATCTCAAGCCACGAACTGACGCAGTTGTACCTGCAGCGAATCGGGCAGCACCAGTCGACCCTCAACAGTTTTATCAGCGTCACCGGGGAGCAGGCCCTTGAGCAGGCGCAGGCGGTGGATGCCGCGCGCGCAGATGGCGCGGTGATGCCATTAGCCGGCATTCCGATCGCGCACAAGGATATTTTCTGCACCGAGGGGGTGCGCACCAGTTGCGGGTCGCGCATGCTCGATGATTTCATCGCGCCATATGACGCGACGGTGGTGGAGCATCTCGGCGCGGCGGGCGCGGTCAGTCTCGGCAAGACCAATATGGATGAGTTTGCGATGGGTTCATCGAATGAGACCAGCCATTACGGCCCGGTGCGCAATCCCTGGGACTGCGCGCGTGTCCCCGGAGGCTCCAGCGGCGGTTCGGCCGCCGCGGTGGCGGCGCGTCTGATTCCGGCGGCCACGGCGACCGACACCGGCGGCTCCATTCGCCAGCCGGCCGCGTTTTGCGGCGTTACTGGCCTGAAACCAACTTATGGGCGGGTTTCACGATTCGGCATGGTCGCTTATGCGTCGAGTCTTGATCAGGGCGGCGTGATTGGCATCAGCGCGGAAGATTGCGCGCTGTTGCTTGGGGTGATGGCGGGTTTTGACGCGCAGGACTCCACCTGTGTGGAACACCCAGTGCCGGATTATTCCGCCGAACTGGAGACTTCACTCGATGGCTTGCGTATTGCGTTGCCGCGCGAGTTTTTTGAGGCGAGTCTGGACCCGCGCATCCGCGCCTCCATGGATGAGGCGCTGGCGCTTTGGGAATCGCAGGGAGCGAAACTGATTGAGGTGTCGCTGCCGCATCTGTCGCTGGCGACGCCCGCTTATTACGTGATCGCCTCGGCTGAATGCTCTTCCAATCTGGCGCGCTATGACGGAGTGCGCTACGGTCACCGATGCGAGGATCCCGAAGATCTGGACGATCTGTTTTGTCGGTCGCGTGAAGAGGGTTTTGGTGCCGAGGTGCGCCGCCGCATCATGCTGGGCACCTACGCCTTATCAGCCGGCTACTATCAGGCTTATTACGGCAAGGCGCAGCGGGTGCGGCAATTGATTCGACAGGATTTTCAGCAGATTTTTGATCAGGCGGATGTGATCGCCGCGCCTGTATCACCCGTTTTGCCGTTCGCTCTGGGTGAGAAACTCGAAGATCCCCTGGCGATGTACCAAATGGACTGCTATACCATTCCGGTCAATTTGGCCGGCCTGCCGGGGCTGTCGTTGCCGACGCGCCCGATTGAGGGTCTGCCAAGCGCGGTGCAGTTGATCGGCAATTATTTTGATGAAGCGCGTCTGCTGGGGCTGGGCCATGTCTGGCAGCGCGAAACCGCTTGGCACCGCCTGATTCCGCCGGAGTTCGCATGAGTGACTGGGAGACCGTGATTGGGCTGGAGATCCACGCCCAGCTGGCGACGCAAAGCAAACTGTTTTCCGCTGCCGCCACGCGCTATGGTGCCGCGCCAAATCGTCAGGCGTGCGGAGTGGATCTGGCCTTGCCCGGCGTGCTGCCGGTGGTCAACCATGAGGCGATCCGCATGGCGGTACGTTTTGGCATGGCGGTGGGTGCGCGAATCTGCTCGCCTTGCGTGTTCGCGCGCAAGAATTACTTCTACCCGGATCTGCCGCGCGGTTATCAGATCAGCCAGTACGAACAGCCGATTGTCGAAGGCGGAACGGTCGAAATCGAAACCGCCAGTGGTGTGCGCCGCACAATCGAGTTGACGCGCGCGCATTTGGAAGAGGACGCAGGCAAACTGCTGCATGAGGAGTTCGCCGAGCACAGCGCGGTGGATCTCAACCGAGCCGGTGTGCCGCTCATGGAGATTGTGTCGGAGCCGCAACTGCGCTCACCGGAAGAGGCCTCGGTCTACATGCGCGTCTTGCATGGCATTGTCACGTGCCTGGAAATTTGTGACGGCAATCTGGAGCAGGGGTCGTTTCGCTGTGATGCGAACATCTCGATGCGCCGCCACGGTGACCCGGAACTGGGCGTGAAGGTGGAAATCAAGAACATCAATTCGTTTCGCTTCGTCGAACGGGCGCTGCGCTATGAGCAGCAGCGTCAGATTGAGGTGCTGGAGTCTGGCGGTGCGCTGGTGCAGGAGACGCGCCAGTACGATGCCAGCGCCGGCAAAACCCGTGCCATGCGGGAGAAAGAGTATGCCGATGATTATCGCTACTTCCCGGACCCGGATTTGCTGCCGGTGGTGGTGTCGGAAGCGATGCAGACAGAGTGGGCGCAGGCCCTGCCGGAATTGCCGCTGGCGCTGCGGGATCGACTGGAGGAAGAGTACGCTGTGCCGGGCGATACTGCCGCGCAGTTGGCGCAGACGCGCTTTTGGGCGGATTATTTCGAGGATACGGTGCGCCACGGTGCCAGTGCGGTGCTGGCGGGCAAATGGGTGATCGGAGAAGTGCTGGCGCGGATGCGACGTCAGATACAGGGCGGCTCGGAGGTGCCGGTGAGCGCGCAGGCTTTGGCGGAGTTGCTGCAGCTGCTGGCGGCGGACGAGATCTCCAATAGTGCTGCGAAAACTGTGCTGGACGCCATGTGGGAAGGCAAAGGCACCGCGGCGGAGTTGGTCGAGGGCTTGGGCCTGAAGCAGGTTGGTGGGGAGGAGTTAACGCAATGGGTGGATGAGGTGATCGCGGCGCATCCTGATGAAGTCGCGCAGTATCGCGCTGGCAAAACCAAGTTGCTGGGCTTTTTCGTCGGTCAGGTGATGAAGGTCTCGCAAGGCAAGGCGCAGCCGCGCGAGGTCAACGAGCAGTTGCGGGACAAACTCAAGTAATTGCGTTCTGCCCTTACAATTTATGTGGCAGATTCTGTTTAGAGTGCTGTGACTTGCGAATCATGAATGCTTTTTCCTCATTTCCCCGTCTGCGCATGCGCCGGATGCGCCGCAATGCGTTTTCGCGCCGTCTGATGCGCGAGAACACTTTGGCCGTGGATGATCTGATCCAGCCGCTGTTCGTGCAGGAAGGGGAAGCGCGCAGTACGCCGATTGACTCACTGCCCGGACAGGCGCGCTTAAGTATCGATCGCGTGTGCGAGAAAGCCCAGGAATTGCACCGGCTTGGCATTCCCGCGATTGCCTTGTTTCCGGTGATTGATGCGGCGCTGAAGTCCGCTGACGCCACTGAGGCGGTCAACCCGGATGGTCTGATTCCGCGCGCGATCCGCGCGCTCAAGGAGGCGGTTCCGGAACTGGGCGTTATCGCGGATGTTGCGCTGGACCCGTATACCGAACATGGTCAGGACGGCGTGCTGGATGCGCAAGGCGATGTGGCCAATGACATGACCGTGGAGATTCTGACGCTGCAGGCGATTTGCTGCGCCGAAGCCGGTGCGGATATTGTGGCACCTTCCGATATGATGGATGGGCGCATTCGCGCGATTCGCGAGGCGCTGGAGGCGCAGGGTTTCGTGCAGGTGCGGATTTTGGCGTATGCCGCCAAATACGCTTCCGCGTTTTACGGCCCGTTTCGCGATGCGGTCGGCTCGGCCGCCAATCTCGCCGGTGCCGGCAAGGACAGTTATCAAATGGACCCGTGCAACAGCAACGAGGCCTTGCGTGAAGTCGCGCTGGATCTTGAAGAGGGCGCGGATATGGTGATGATCAAGCCGGGCTTGCCGTATCTGGACGTGGTGTGGCGTGTCAAGGATGAGTTCGGGGCCCCGGTGCTGGCGTATCACGTCAGCGGCGAGTACGCCATGCTGAAAGCCGCGGCGGCGCAGGGCTGGTTGGAGGAACGCGCCTGTCTGCTGGAGTCCTTGCGCGCATTCAAGCGCGCTGGCGCGGATGCGATTGTGACGTACGCGGCGGAAGACGCGGCACGCTGGCTTGCGGAGTAGATCGTTGAGGCGCTACGCCGTCATCGGATATCCCGTCACCCACAGTCTGTCGCCGGTGATTCATGCTGCTTTCGCGGCGCACACAGGGGTTGAATTGCAGTATGCGCAACTTGAGGTTGCGCCAGAAGAGTTCGACGAATTTGCGCGACAGTTTTTCACCGCCGGCGGGCATGGACTCAACGTAACGGTACCGCACAAGCAAGCCGCGCTGCGTCTGGCCGATGAAGTGATGCCGCGTGCGCAACAAGCGGGTGCTGTGAACTGGTTGACGAACACCGGGGAGGCGCTGCTTGGGGATAACACCGACGGTAGTGGACTGGTGCGTGATATGACGGAAAATCTGGGTGTGGAACTCACTGGCAAACGTCTGTTGCTGCTCGGCGCGGGTGGTGCCGCGCGAGGCATTCTGGGCCCGCTTCTGGACTGTGAGCCAGCCGCTTTACAGGTAGCGAATCGCACGGTCGCACGCGCTCATGAACTGGTGGCGTCTTGTGCAGATCAGGCCGTAGTCAGTGCCTGTGGGCTGGATGATCTGGGTGAGATGGCGTTCGATGTGATTGTCAACGCCACGGCCAGCAGTGGGCCGGAAGCTGAACTGGTGCTGCCTGAGACGCTTTTGGGGGAGCACAGCGTGTGTTATGACCTGATGTATGGTGTGGAGACGGCGTTTCTGAAATGGGCGCGGGCCTCAAAGTGCGCACGTGTATTCGATGGTTTCGGGATGCTGCTTGAGCAGGCGGGTGAGAGTTTCGCTTTGTGGCACGGCATCACCCCTGATGTGGCGGCAGTGCGTGCGGAATTGCGCCCTGAGAGTCAAGCGCCGTAGCGTTCGAGATACGCTTCGACCTGATCATGGTATTGCTGATATTCGGGCGCGTCATGCAGGATCTGCTGGAAATCCTGCGCCCGCACGATCGAAAACACTGGCACGTTGCATTGCTCGGCCAGTTCTTCAGCGGCCGACTGTGCGCCGTTCTGACCGCATTCGCCACGATCCAGCAGCACCAGCAGCCCGGCCACCTCGGCCCCGTGTGCGCGAATCAGATCCACCGAGGTGCGCACCGTGATGCCGGAGGAAATCACGTCATCAATCAGCAGCACGCGACCCGACAGAGGAGCGCCGAAAGTCTGACCGCTGTCTCCGTGTGTCTTGGCTTCCTTGCGATCAAAGGCGACCGGAATGGTGCGATCGTACAGTCGATGCAGCGCACCTGCCGCCGAACTGGCAAGCGGGATGCCTTTGTAGGCCGGACCGAACAGCATGTCAAAAGAAATGTCGTGTGCAATGGCCGCATGCGCGTAGCACGCGCCGACGCATTCCAGCGCCGCGCCGTCATTGAGCGCTCCGGCGTTGAAGAAATACGGACTACGCCGTCCCGACTTGAGCGTGAACTCACCGAACTGAAGGCACTGGTATTGCAAGGCCAACTGCAGAAAATCGCGTGGATAGTCCGGCGGGGGATTCATCTGGCGGCGAGGTCTGGCAGTGTTCAATATGCGCGGCTATCTTACTGCTTTGGGGCGCATGCCCGGCATTCATGCGTATCATCACACTGAATGTGAACGGCATTCGCAGCGCGCAGCGCAAGGGTCTGTTTCGCTGGCTGGCGCGCCAGCGCGCCGACGTGGTGTGTCTGCAGGAAGTGCGCGCGCGTGAAGAGCAGGTCGTGGGCGCGAAATATCATCCGAAGTCTTTTCACTGTCATTACTTGCCGGCGCAACGGCCGGGTTACAGCGGTGTGGCGCTGTTCTGCAAGGAACGCCCCAGCCGCGTGATCGAAGGATTCGGTTCCGAGGAGTTCGACACCGAGGGACGTTATCTGGAAGCCCGGTTCGGGCGTGTGTCGGTGGTTTCATTGTACGCGCCTTCCGGTTCGTCAAGTGAAGCGCGACAGGAGGCCAAATACCGCTTTCTCGATGAGTTCATGGAGCAGTTGCAGCAGTTGCGCCGGCGTCGCGCGATCATTTGCGGTGACTGGAATATCGCGCACCGGCAGATTGATCTCAAGAACTGGCGCTCCAATCAGAAGAACTCCGGGTTTCTGCCGGAGGAACGCGCGTGGATGGATGAGGTGTTCGGTGCTGGCGGGTTTGTGGATGCTTTTCGCGAAGTGGATTCACGTGCCGAGCAGTACACTTGGTGGTCGAATCGCGGGCGGGCCTGGGACAACAACGTGGGCTGGCGCATTGACTATCAGGTGGTGTCGCGCAATCTTGCCGGTTGCGCCCGCCATGCGCGCATCTACAAGGCGCAGCGATTCTCCGATCACGCGCCGTTGATCATGGACTACGAACTTCCTGCGTCATGAGTTCCCTGCACATCAAGACTTTGAGCTGGCGCGACGCGCTGTTGCTGTACCGCGACATACGGATGCTGCAGATTCTGTTGAACGGCGCGATCAGCGGCCTGCCGCATGTTGCTATTTTGTCCATGATGACCCTGTGGCTGCAGGAGAGCGGGTTCAGCCGCTCCGATATTGGCCTGTTTGGTCTGGTCATGGTGGTCTACGCGGCCAATGTGGCGTGGGCACCGGTCGTCGACGGGGTGCGCATCCCGTGGCTGACCCGGTGTTTGGGGCCGCGGCGATCGTGGATCGTTGCGATGCAGATAGTGATTGCGGTGTGCCTGTTGTTGCTGTCCGGTCTGGATCCGGCGACCCAGATCGAGTGGATCGCCTTGTGGGCGGTGGTGCTGGCGACCGCTAGCGCGACTCAAGATGTGGCAATTGATGCCTTACGTATTGAGCTATTTCAGGAGCAGGAAGCGCGCAAGGTCAGTGGTGGTTCGGCGATGGCGGCCTCAGGCTGGTGGATCGGATACGGCTTCGGTGGCAGCTTGGCGCTGTTTCTTGTGGATGCGATGCAGGGAGCGGGTGTGGAGAATGCCTGGCAAAACGGCTATTTGCTGCTGATCGTGGTGGTGGCAATGCTGGTCGCGCTGTTCTTGTGGCTGGTGCCGGAACCGAAAAAGCCCGTCCAGCCGCCGGCATCGCTGAACCTTGTGAGTCGGGCAGCGCAGATTTACACACAGCCGATTTTGAGTTTCGTCATGCGTTATGGCTTGCGCCTGGCCGCGTTTTTGCTGCTGGCGATTTTCCTGTTCAAGATTGGTGAGGCCTTTCTGGGCCGAATGTCCCTGCTGTTCTACACCGAAGTGGGTTTCTCAAAGTCAGACATTGCCTTGTATTCAAAAGGCTATGGAACCGTGGCTTTTGTCGCCTTCGCGGTGTTTGGCAGCCTGATTACGGCACGTTATGGTTTACTGCGCGGGCTTATCATCGGCGGTGTGGCGATGGCGCTGACCAATTTGCTGTTCGCGGCGCTGACGTTTTATCCGGCGCCGTGGCTGTTCGCGACCGCGGTGGTGGCGGATCAGTTCACCACGGCGGTTTCCACCGTGGCCTTTGTAGCGTTTCTGTCGCAGTTGTGCGATCGCAACTGGACCGCCACGCAATATGCGGCGCTGGCCTCACTCGGCAACCTTTCGCGCACCACGATGGCGGCCGGCAGTGGCATTGTGGTGGATGGGCTGGGCGGGAACTGGCCGCTATTTTTTGTCATCACCACGCTGATGGTGTTGCCGAGCCTGCTGCTGATTATGGCCAATCGCGAGGCGCTGAAACCGTTTCTTGAGGGGAGCCGAGTATAATCCCAAACCCTCCGTAGAGCGCCGTCGCTGACGGCGAACACAATAATCATGGACCCTGAAGACGTCATACATCACCCTTCGGCAGGGTTTGAGAGCCACCTGAAAAATATTCGGGACCATGTCATGGAAATGGGTGGTCTGGCGGAGCAGCACGTCGAATTGGCCGTGCGTGCGATCCTCGACGGCGACCTGAAAGTCGCCAAGAAAATTTCTCGCGCCGACTTCAAAATCAACGCCATGGAAGTCAAACTGGATGAGGAATGCGGAGAGTTTCTGGCTTTGCGCCACCCGGTGGCTATGGATCTGCGCACCGTGATTACCGTGATCAAAACGACCACCGATCTGGAGCGGGTTGGCGATGAGGCAGAGAAAATCGCCCGCATCGCGATGAGTCTGGATCACTCGCGGGTGCGCAAACGGCATTTGCGCGCCATCAAGCACATCAGTTCACACGTGCGCAAAATGCTGCATGACGCGCTGGATTCCTACGTGCGGCTGGATACCGAACTGGCTTTGCAGGTATTGAAACAGGACCCGGAAGTGGATCAGGAATATGAAGCCGCCATTCGCCAGATGATCACCTTTATGATGGAAGACCCGCGCGACATTCAACTGGTTCTCGACACTCACTGGTGCGCCAAGGCGCTGGAGCGCATCGGCGATCATGCCGCCAACATCTGTGAGCACGTGCTTTATCAGGTCCTCGGCAAGGACCTGCGGCACATTTCCATCGAGCAAGTCGAAAAAGAGATGCAACTGGCTACGGCTCCAAGCGGCGATTGATGGCCGCCTGACTTCAGCGCAACAAAAACTCCAGCAAGGCTTTCTGCGCGTGCAGGCGGTTTTCCGCCTCCTGCCAGACCACACTTTGCGTTCCGTCAATTACTTCCGCGGTGACTTCCTCGCCGCGATGCGCGGGCAAGCAGTGCATAAATAACGCATCAGAATTCGCGCGTGACATCAGTTCGGCATTGACCTGGTACGGCTGAAAGGTTTGCAGACGATCATGTTGCTCATCTTCCTGCCCCATGCTGGCCCACACGTCGGTGACCACCCAGTCGGCCCCTTCCACGGCCCAAAGCGGATCCTCACTCCAGCGCACACGCTCCGGCTCAAGTCCGAGCCAATCGTCTCCGGGCGCATACGCGGGCGGGGTAGCGATACGCAACTCAAAACCGCACTGGCGCGTGGCGTTGATGTAGGAACGGCACATGTTGTTGCCGTCGCCGACGAAGGCTACGCGCACACCGTCGAACTCGCGGCGTTGTTCTCGCCAGGTCAGCAGATCGGCCAGTAACTGGCACGGGTGCAGGCGGTCAGTCAGACCATTGATAACCGGTACGCTGGAAAATTCGGCGTAACGCTCCAGAGTTTCATGCGCGTAGGTGCGCACCATGATCGCGTCGACCATGGAGGAGAGTACACGCGCGGCGTCCTCGACTGGTTCACCACGGGACTGCTGCGTGTTTTCAGGCGTCAGAAACAGCGCACTGCCGCCGAGTTGCGTCATGCCAGTCTCAAAAGACACCCGCGTGCGGGTGGAGTTCTTGTCAAACAGCATCGCCAGCGTCTTGCCGGCCAATACCGGCTGCGCGTCGCCGGCCTGATGCCGGGATTTGAGTTCCTCAGCGCGCGCAAGCAATGCGCCAAGCTCATCCGCGCTCAGATCCGTCAGGCTCAGAAAGTGGCGGGTAGGGTTCATGCGGCGATCTCCTGAATTAATGGGACCAGTCGTTGTACCAGTGTATCCGCTTGCGCCTCAGACAGGATCAGCGGCGGCAGCAGTCGCACCACGTGCCCGCGCGCCACATTGATCAGCAGGCGCTGCTGCAGGGCACGCTGCGTCAGTTCTCCAGCGGGGCTGTTCAGTTCAATGCCAATCATCAGCCCCGCGCCACGCACTTCACGCACTCCGGCGAGCGGCTCCAGATGGGTTTTCAGCTGGTCGAGCAGTAACTGGCCGACGTGTGCAGCATGGGCGCATAGCTGATCTCTTTCGATGACGTCCAGCACGGTCAATCCGGCCCGGCAGGCCAGTGGGTTGCCGCCGAAGGTGGTACCGTGGCGTCCGGCTTCCATTAAGTCGTCCACAGCCGGACCACTCAGACACGCGCCGATCGGATAGCCGTTACCGAGCGCCTTGGCGATGGTCACAATATCCGGCTGAATGCCATGGTGCTGGTAGGCGAACATCGCGCCAGTGCGTCCCAGTCCGGTCTGAATCTCATCCAGAATGAGCAGTGTGTTGTGCCGAGTGCACAAGTCGCGCAGGCGCGGCAGATACTCTGCGCCCGGGATGCGTACGCCGCCTTCGCCCTGAATCGGTTCCGCCAGGACGGCGACGACGTTCGGATTGGATTGCAGCGCTGTGCCCACCGCACCAAGGTCATTGAAAGGCACGGGCACGAAACTGGCATCGTACGGGGCGTAGCCGTTGCGCACACGCTCGCCGGAAGAGGCGCTGAGCGTGGCGATGGTGCGGCCATGAAATGCGCCGTCCAGCACCAGCACTTGCGGCGTGTCGATGTTCTTCGCGTGTCCAAACAGCCGCGCCATCTTAAGCGCGCATTCGTTGGCTTCCGCGCCGGAATTACAGAAGAACGCCTGTTGCATATCAGCGGTCGTGGTGAGTTTGGCTGCGAGTTCCTGCTGGTGGGGGATTTCGTACAGGTTTGATGTGTGCACCAAAGTGGCGGCTTGATCCTGCAGCGCCGCGGTCACGTCCCGATGGCAATGCCCAAGCGCGCAGACCGCAATGCCAGCGATGGCGTCGAGATATTCGTTGCCCGCGTCGTCGTACAGCATACAGCCGTCGCCGCGCACGAAGTGCATCGGCAAACGCGCATAGGTCGGCAACAAAGGTGACGCGGGAGTATTCATGATTAAAGGGGGACAAGCGGCAGTCCGCAGACTGCCGCTCTTAAGGGTGGAGCGCAGAGGGTGCTGGGGTTAGAACGCTAAGCCTCCGTGCCCGAATGAAACCATCGACATCAGCATCGGAATGGACAGTAGCGTATTGGTGCGCGAGGCCAGCATAGCAAGATTCTTGGCCTTGGCTTTCTCCTCATCAGTTGCTTCGACCATGCCAAGCACTTTCTTCTGGTTGGGCCAGATCACCGCCCACACATTGACCAGCATGATGGTGCCGAGCCAGACGCCGATACCAATATTCATGTTTTGCAGAGTAAAGGCAGCGACAAAGCCGATTTTCATTGACTCTAGTGCGGCCGCACCCGTCAACCAGGTCAGCAAGGCTGCCCAGCGAAACCACAGCAAGGCGCGTGGCGCGACATACTTGTTGATGGCCGCGGGTCCGGGGCCGTCAGAGTCAGCCAATGCGGCACCGACCGCTGGAATCTGTACGAAATTGAAGTAGTACAGCAAGCCGATCCAGATGATGCCGACGAACACATGGGCCCAGACGATAAGGCTGGCCAGATTGACCTCAAAGCCTTGTACCAGAGCGCCGATGATGATCGCCAGAATAAGGCCGGAGACAAGCGTTCCGGTTACTGATTTGAGTGGATTTTGCATGATTCTCTCCTGCAGTGCAGATAATAAGATTGTAGCACCTCACGGATATGGCATTGGCTTCGAGTAATAGCGAATAGATGTAATTCGGAGTGAACCAGTTGGTCAATCTCCGAATCTACGGTTTAGTTTGGGGCGGCCAGTACTTTGGCCCATTCCTCATCCAGCCATCCCGGCTCGCGAGGCAAGCACACAGTGCGCCCATCGCCCTCCACTGCTGGTCTGTGCCAGCCCGGTCCGAGATACTCGTAAAAGTAAAAAGTGAATTAAATGTTGTTCGGTCACTTTCCACACCGATTTTCAGATTGTACCCCCCTTTTATAACCCGTGTGCGGTGACAGCATTTCGAGGTGGTTCCACGATGTTGTGCGTATGAGAGATGGCGGCGGTCATATCAAAAAATATATAAGGTATGCAAGCCGACAGGCCGCGATTGAACTGACAAAAGGGCTGATTGTGCGATGGTTTCAGGTTCGCGCGGTCCGGTCATTGAAGATGGCGATGCTGCGAGGGATATGCCCGCACAAGTAAAATGCCTTCGCACAGTCCCCGGACGCATCACCCCAGACATGCAGGAACGTTACGACCCGCAAACCGTAGAGCAGGCTGTCCAGACCTATTGGGACAGTCATCAGTGCTTTGCCGCGCAAGAGCACGATGATGGGCGCAAGTTTTACTGCCTGTCCATGTTTCCCTATCCGAGCGGGCGACTGCACATGGGGCATGTCCGCAACTACACCATCGGTGATGCGATTGCGCGGTATCGCCGGATGTGCGGAGACAACGTGCTTCAGCCAATGGGCTGGGACGCCTTTGGTCTGCCTGCCGAAAACGCTGCGCGAGAGCGTGCAGTATTACCGGGCGCGTGGACGCGCGACAACATCACCTCTATGCGCGAGCAGCTGCAGCGGCTGGGCTTTGGTTACGACTGGCGTCGTGAGTTGGCGACGTGTGATGCCGACTACTACCGGTGGGAGCAGTGGTTCTTTCTGCAACTGCTGAAGAAAGGTATCGCGTATCGCAAGAAGTCGATGGTTAACTGGGATCCGGTTGATCACACAGTGCTGGCCAATGAGCAGGTAGTTGAAGGGCGCGGCTGGCGATCTGGCGCATTGGTTGAGCAGCGCGAAGTTGCGCAGTGGTTTTTGCGCATCACCGATTATGCACCGCAGCTGCTCGACGGTTTGGAGGATCTGGAAGGGCACTGGCCACATCAGGTGCTGCAGATGCAGCGCAACTGGATTGGGCGATCGCATGGTGCGGAGGTTTTGTTTTCGATTGACGGTGAGGAAGAGGCGATTGCAGTGTTCACCACACGGGTGGATACCCTGATGGGAGTGACGTATCTGGCGTTGGCGCCGGCGCACCCTCTGGTGCAGAAAATGGCGCAACAGGACCCGGAACTGGATGACTTCGTCAAGCACACCCTGCAGGGAGCGGAGGAGGCCATGCGTGACAAGCACGGACATTCGATCGGACTGGTTGCGCGACATCCGCTGACGCAGGAGGTTCTGCCTGTATGGGCGGCGAACTTCGTGCTCATGGAATACGGGTCAGGGGCTGTGATGGGTGTTCCGGCGCATGATCAGCGTGATTGGGAATTCGCGCGGGCTTACGATCTGCCGATTCAACCGGTGGTTGCTCCAGAGCCGGGAGTGATGCCGGATATGGAGGAAGGCGCGTACCTTGAGGCGGGAGTGCTGGTGAACTCAGGCGAGTTCGACGGGCTGGACTCCGAGCAGGCCAAGGGCGTGATCACCGAGGCGCTGGGCAAGCAGGGTCGCGGGCAGTCGGTGGTGCGTTATCGGCTGCATGACTGGGGCATTTCGCGTCAGCGACGTTGGGGCTGTCCGGTCCCGGTGGTGCATTGCGATACATGCGGCATTGTGCCGGTACCGGAAGAAGATTTGCCGGTGATGCTGGACGAGAATCTTCCTCCAGATGCGGATCTGCCAGCCTCCTGGCTAGAGGTTCAGTGTCCGAAGTGTAATCGGATCGCGCGGCGGGACACCGACACGTTTGACACGTTTGTGGAATCGAGCTGGTATCAGGCGCGGTTTTGTTCGTATGACGCGAGTGAGAGCATGGTGGATGAGCGTGTGCGTTACTGGATGCCCGTGGATCAGTACATCGGTGGGGTTGAGCATGCGATTTTGCATTTGCTGTACGCACGGTTTTTCCATCGGCTGATGCGCGATGAGGGACTGGTGGAGGGCGACGAGCCGTTTGCCAATCTGCTGACTCAAGGGATGGTGCTGAAAGACGGCCGCAAGATGTCCAAGTCACTGGGCAATGTGGTGGACCCGGAACCGATGGTGGAGCGCTATGGCGCGGACACCGTGCGTTTGTTCATGCTGTTTGCCGCTCCCCCGGAACACACGCTGGTATGGTCGGAGCATGGTGTGGATGGGTGCTTTCGGTTCCTCAAGCGATTCTGGCACTTTGTCTGGACGCATCAGAGCGAAGAGGTGGTAGCGGAGGCTTCGGATGATGACGGCGCGGCTGCGCGGCGAGAGTTGCACACACGTCTGCATGAGACCATTCGGCGGGTCAGTTATGTGATCAAGGAGCGGCATACTTTCAACACGGCGATTGCCGCGAATATGGAATTGCTGAATGAGCTGGGCAAGTTCTCGGTTAGCACGCAGGACGATTACGCACTGGTGCGGGAATGTGTGGAGGCGATGCTGCGGATGCTGGCCCCAGCAGTGCCGCATATAACGCATGAATTGTGGCAGGAGCTGGGCATGTCCGGCATCGTTCTGGATCAGTCGTGGCCGCAGTATGACGAAGCGGCATTGCAGCGCGACACCTGCCAGATCGTGGTACAGGTGAACGGCAAAGTGCGCGCCCAACTGGAGCTTGCGGCGTCGGCGTCAGAGGAGGAGATTCAACAAGCAGCGCTGAATAATGTTAAAGTGCAACCGTTGCTGCAGGGCAAACAAGTGACGCGCATGATTCATGTTCCCGACAAACTGCTCAATCTGGTGGTTACCGATGCTTAGGCGTATGGTGTTCGCTCTGGGCGTGTGTGTGGCGCTTGGCGGTTGTGAATTTAAACTGGCGGGAACGCCTGGCGCATTGCCGGACATCGCGCAGCAGACGCTGGAGATCTCTGGTGGTAGTGCGGAATTTCGGTACCTGCTTCGTTCGACGTTGCGCGAGCAAGGTGTGCGTATTGATGCTGAAGGCGCGGAACTGATTGTGCATTTGCAGGGACCGGAGCGCCGACGGCGGGTGCTGGCGGTGGATCAGGAGTTCGATGCGCGTGAATATGAACTAGTGATGCACCTGACGGTGCGTCTGCAAGTGCCTGGTGCGGAGAAATCCGAACCGCTGACCTTGTCGCGTACGCGCAACTGGCTGTTTGACGCGCGGCATACGTTGGCCGCGGATGAGGAGCGAGCAGTACTGGAGCAGGAGATGCGACTCGAATTGATGGAGGCGCTGGTGCTGCATATACAGGCCCACTCATGAGCAGCGATGCGGTGAGCGAGCCGAGTTTGTTCAGTCGGATCATTGACGGCGAGATTCCGGCTGATTTTGTTTATCAGGACGATGTGTGCGTGGCATTTCGCGACGTCAGTCCGCAAGCGCCGACGCATGTGCTGATTGTGCCACGTGAGCCGCTGGATTGCATCGGCCATGCCCGCGATGAGCAGCAGGACATGCTTGGGCATCTGATGTTGGTGGCCGGCAAGGTGGCTCGTGAACTGGGTTGCGATGATGCGTTTCGTCTGGTGATCAATCACGGGGCCGGAGTCGGGCAGTCGGTGTTTCACCTGCATGTGCATCTGTTGGCGGGTCGCGCGTTTGACTGGCCGCCAGGCTGAGTGATGGCAGAGGAGACAGCGGCCGCGTTCGACTGGCGGTGCCGCATAACCTGGGGGCGCTCGGCATACAACACGATGTGGTGCCTGATCGGTTGCGCCGTTGGTGATTTTGGCACGATTTTCTACTTCCAGTATTACCAGATCGAAGCGCCGGTGCTGCTGATTTTTGGACTGGCGATGTTCAACGGCATTGTGACCAGCATTCTGCTGGAGACAATTTTGCTGTGTCGCTCTATGGCGTTGTGGCAGGCGTTTCGCACGGCGACCGGAATGAGTTTGATCAGCATGATTTCCATGGAGCTGGCCATGAACGGGATGGACTGGCTGTTGGTCGGCGCACTGGAGTTACGCTGGTGGTCAATGTTGCCGGCGCTGGCGGTTGGATTTCTGACGCCGTGGCCGTACAACTACTGGCGGCTGAAAGCGCTAGGGAAGGCTTGCCACTAGGGTGCGGGCACTTTTGAGAGTGGGTGCGTTGATGCACTGATGGTATGAGAGGCCGGCACGGGAACCTACACGTGAAACTGGCTACGTAGCCTGCGGGTACGGTGGTCGTCACGCCGTCGAGCGACACCACGTCGGTCGCCACGGTATCCGGGGCGCTCACATTTTCGACGACCACCCGGAGTACGGCGCAGAATGTGACAGTGACGGTGGCAGCAGTCAGAGATTGGGCATCGCATGGCAGCGACCCGGCATGGATCTGGGCCTGGAAGGCTTCACCAGCGACGGTGGCGACACGGGTGCGCAGTTGCAGCTGGACATCCAGCGGTAAGCCGATTTGAGCGCCGCCGGCAGCCCAAAAACAACGCGCCCTGAGCGACCCTGCTAAAATTCACCGTTCTGCCACTTGAACCATGGCAGTGTCACGTTTTCCTGTGCGCCCGTAGCTCAGTTGGATAGAGTGTGTGGCTACGAACCACAAGGTCGGGGGTTCGAATCCCTCCGGGCGCGCCAATTACAATGAACCAGTCATTTTTTTGAGAGAATTTGCCAATGGAGCCATTGAACCTGAGTCGGGAACTGGTGCAGAGCCTGATGAGCGCGCTGCAGCAGCACGATGCACGATGTGAGGACCCCATGATCGCCGCGCAATACTTGGCTGCGGTGATGGGATTGCTGGTTGGCAATACGCCTATTGAGGCAGAAGGCAAGCGCGAGGCCATGGACGAACTCAGCGCGTTCGCGCAGCATGTGCTGGGCGATGTACTAGAGCAGACCCAACAGCGCGCCGCGGCCCCCGCGGCTGATCCCTCAAAGGCATTCGGGATCTGGAAGCCGCCAGAATAACTGACTCCACGCGCAATGCTGGACCTGAAACACCTGCGCGCTGACCCGCAAGCAGTGGCGGACAATCTGGCGCGTCGCGGCTACACCTTCGATGTTTCCGGCTTCACGCAACTGGAGGCGACGCGCAAACAGATCCAGACCGAAACCGAAGAACTGCAGCATCAGCGCAACACGCTGTCGCGCGAAATTGGTCAGCGGCGCGGTGCTGGAGAGGATGCCAATGCTCTGATGGCTGAAGCGGCGACGCTGGGAGAGACCCTGGAGGCGCGGCAGCATCAATTGCGCGACATTCAGGAGCAACTGGAATCCCTGTTACTGGAAGTGCCCAACGTACTGGATGCGCAAGTGCCGGAGGGCGATGAACCAGATGACAATGAGGAACTGAGACGCTGGGGCACGCCTCGGGACTTCGACTTCGAACCGAAGGACCACGTCGCTTTGGGAGAAGACTTGGCGCATGGTCTGGATCTGCAGGGCGCAGTACAGATGTCGGGTTCGCGTTTTGCTGTGTTGCAGGGTGATCTGGCGCTGTTGTATCGCGCTTTGGGGCAATTCATGCTGCAGGTGCACACGCAGGAGCACGGCTACTGCGAAACGGCGGTGCCGTATCTGGTCAACGCGGAAAGTTTGTATGGCACCGGACAGCTGCCGAAATTTCGTGAAGATCTGTTTGCTGTGGAGGGCGAAGAGCATTTTCTGATCCCGACCTCGGAAGTGCCGCTCACCAACCTGTTGCGCGATACGATTCTGGAACCGGAAGCGCTGCCGTGGATGCGGGTCGCGCACACACCGTGCTTTCGCGCCGAGGCCGGCTCATACGGCAAGGACACGCACGGTCTGATTCGCCAGCATCAATTTGACAAGGTGGAACTGGTGATGGCGGTGCACCCAGACGAATCCGAGGCTGCTCTGGAGAGCCTGACCGCTCATGCGGAGACGATTCTGCAGCGCTTGGATCTGCCGTATCGTGTGGTGTCCCTGTGTGCCGGGGATATGGGCTTCGCGGCGGCACGTACATACGATCTGGAAGTGTGGCTGCCGGGACAGCAGACCTACCGGGAAATTTCTTCCTGCAGCAACTTCCGGGCATTTCAGGCGCGTCGGATCAAGGCGCGCTATCGGTCAGCGCTGGAAACGGCCCCGCAACTGTTGCATACGCTCAATGGCTCCGGCTTGGCGGTCGGACGCACTCTGGTTGCGGTACTAGAGAACGGCCAGCGCGAGGACGGCAGCATTGAAGTGCCCGAATGTCTGGCCCCATGGATGAACGGACTCAAGGAACTGCGTACTCCATGACCTTGTCGGAGAGATCCTCAGGAGTTGTCGAGTGGATTGGTATTCGACCGGGTCGCAGTCAGCCCATGACCGCATGCTCAGAAGTTTGGGCGTTGCGCAATCGAGGTCTGGAGAAGGATTATGCGGCAAAGCGCACGGGTGGGAAAAGGCAGGTTACGCTGATACAACAGGAAGACTTCTCTAGGATTGAAGCGCAGTTGAAGGGATGGGCGCAGCCGGAGCAGTTGCGTCGCAATCTGGTGATCTCCGGGATTGATCTCAATACCCTGATTGGACAGTCTTTTCGGATTGGCGATGCTGTGTTCGAGGGCAGCGGGACGTGTCCGCCGTGCCGCAAAATGGACGCAGCTTTGGGTGAGGGCGGCTGTGTCGCAATGACTGATCTGGGAGGCATTACGGCGCGTGTGCTGTCCGACGGTGCGATTCGCATCGGTGACGCAGTATCCCTTGATGGTGTGCCCGATGCGCTTTCGGTTGCGGCTGTCGAACAGGTGTGACATGCCAATCTATGAGTATCGCTGCGAGGCGTGCGGCGAGGAGCACGAAGCCTTGCAGAAAATGAGTGAGCCACCGTTGCGGATATGTCCGCGATGCGGGGAGGACCGTCTGCGCAAACAGTTGACCGCACCTGGTTTTCAATTGAAAGGGAGCGGTTGGTATGAGACAGACTTCAAGGATAACGGTAAAGAGAAGAAAAAAGACACAGAGAAATCGGAGAGCAAAAAGGATACCGGAGCATCAAAAACTGCGACCAAGGAATCTACTGCCAAGACATCAGACAACACGTCCTCGGCCTGATCACTGATTTCAGAGAATTTGGACTTCCAAAAGATCACTCTGGTGCTTCAGGTTGTCCTTGCAAGTCCTGCATGTATGCATAGGCAGGCAGTTCTGGCCTCAATTTCTGATTATCCGTGCGAAATGGAAGAATTGTTCACTCATCTCCAATTCTCGCTCCGCCTAAATGCTTGTATTTCAAGGCTTTCAGCAGGCCAGAAAATTTAAAGCATAGTAAGAGTGTCTGCCAGTCACGCCTTGTGTTTGGCGCAAGGTGGCGGGAACCTAAATAATTTAGTAAGATGAAGGCATGCGCAAGACATTGCTGACCGCATTGATGGTCATGTACGTTGCAAACACCACCGTAGCGTTTGCTTCGGCGAAGCATTGCGCAATGGAAATAGAGCATATCTCCACCATGTCGCAGTCGTCCGAGCATGATCTCTCATGCCATGAGAAGGATCACTCGCAAAATCATGATGAGCACTGCGGCGGCTCCTGCGCGTGCCCCCATGCAGTCGCGGCATTCACATCCTACTTGAAGTCCGCCGACAGGCTGTTTTCTTTCCCCTCAGTGAAGCCGCAATTCCGACTGCATAACGACACGGCGTCCATTCCTCTCACCTGGATCCCTCCGAACCGACCTCCCTGATTCTCTCCCTGAGTGCGCATTTGCGCAATGCGGAACCAATGGGTTTCGCTGAGGTTGCCGGCGTCATGCTGGCGACGATGATGACTCAATCATTGCTCGGGGAGAACAATGAAACAAATAACCGCACTGCTGGTGATCAGTGCACTGCTCCATGCCCCGGAGGCATGGCCGAGACCGGTCTCCTATCCGGGAGGCTGGACCAGCGTGGTGATGAATAGTGACGCGCGCAATTCCCTATACGTGCATTATTCGCCCACCTCCAGATATTCACTCGGCTACAAGCTGGAATACTGGCGCGACGGGGAGTACGCGATCTCCGCTCTGCAAATGAATAATTTGCTGCAACGCTTCAATGGATCGGACTATCAGAGCAATATATATCTGAAGTCTGGTGTCGGCGTCGCCTATCGGGATCGAGGCCAGGAGGATCATAAAGTCGAACCGACTGTGTATACGGGGGTTGCGATAGACTGGGAGAGCCGCCGCTTTTTTGCGCGATACGAAAATCGCTACACGGAAGCGGGTGCGATCGATGATTTCTTCATGCAATCGGTTCGTGTTGGCATCGCGCCTTATCTTGGCGATTATGGCGATCTGCATACGTGGGTGATGCTGGAGCTGGAACATAAGCCGGAACATTATGACCCCGTTGTGGTCAAACCATTGCTACGCTTCTTCAAGGGCACCCATCTGGTTGAAGTCGGCATGAGCACACGCGGAGAAGTCCTTTTCAACTGGATTATTCGCTACTGAACTTAAACAACAAGAGGAAGATATGAAAACTAGGAACCTGATTTTGGCGCTGGCGCTGTGGCTACCTGTGGCGCTGGCAGAGACTCCCGCAGAGCGGATTTATGTCGATGTGAATGGCATGGTCTGCGATTTCTGTGCGCGCAGTCTGGAGAAAGTGTTCGGCAAGCAGGATGCCGTTTCTGGCATTGACGTAGACCTGGACAACAAGATTATCACGATTGACCTCAACGAGGGCATGGATCTTGAGGATGAGCTCATCTCGACTCTGGTTGAGGATGCGGGCTACAGCGTGGTCGGAATACGCCGTGCGGAAGGAGGCGCTAGTGAAAGCGGATAACTCCTCTCCGGTGACGAGTTCCTGGCGTCAGACGACTCTCTCTTCAGTCAGTCTGCTCGCCAGCCTTGGCACGCTCGTTTGTTGCGCACTCCCGGCCCTGCTTGTGACGCTCGGCATGGGCATGGCGCTGGCGGGTCTGGTGTCCGCCATGCCCTGGGTCGTCGTCTTGTCGGAGCACAAGGTCCTTGTGTTTGGCGTGTCGGGCGGGGTTCTGTGTCTGGCCGCCCTGTTGCAGTGGCGCGGGAGAAGGGCACCCTGTCCTGCGGACCCGCATAAAGCAAAGATCTGCACGCTGCTGCGCGAGGTGAGCTGGACTCTTTTGGGGGTCGCAGTCGTGCTGTATGCGGTGGGCTTCTTTTTTGCCTTTCTGGCGGCGGATATTTTCTTCTAGGGCAGATTAAAGTCGGTATCCGCATCGCCTGAATGTTGCATAATTTGCCGAAATAGAGTAACCTATTCGCCCGTTGACGCATCCTGTGTTGAGCGGGTTGCGTTTTTTAATGACAGACATATCACTATAGACTTAATCCTACGCATGAGAATCGGGATACCTAAGGAAATTCGCTCGGGAGAAGCCCGCGTCGCCATTTCCCCAGAAACCATCAAAAAACTGACTGCCATGAACATGGAAGTCGTTGTCGAGGCCGGCTGCGGGCAAGGCTCCTGCGTCACGGATGAGGAATACACCGCCGCAGGCGCGCAAATCGCGCCGGACGCGGCCGCCACTTTGAGCGATGCCGATCTGGTCTTCAAGGTGCAACGACCGATGAGCGCGCCAGAAGGCACCGATGAGATCGCGCTGATGAAAGAGGGCGCTATTCTGGTCGGACATCTCGGTGCCTTGTCCAATCCCAACTCGATCAATGGCTACAACACCCGTAAACTGACTTCCTTTGCCATGGATTTGATGCCGCGCATCAGCCGCGCGCAATCCATGGACGTACTCTCCTCACAAAGCAATCTGGCAGGCTACAAGGCCGTAGTCGACGCCGCGACCGAACATGTCAGCGCGTTTCCGATGATGATGACCGCAGCCGGCACAGTGGCTCCGGCCAAGGTGTTTGTCATGGGAGTCGGCGTGGCCGGTCTGCAGGCGATCGCCACCGCCAAGCGTATGGGAGCCGTGGTGACCGCATACGACGTACGCCCGGCGACCCGCGAGCAGGTTGAGAGTCTGGGTGGCAAGTTCCTGATCGTGGACGAAGAAGCCATGAAGGACGCTGAGACCTCAGGCGGTTACGCCAAGGAGATGACCGAGGAATACAAGCGCAAGGAGCGCGAAGTGATTGCTGGCCATGTCAAGCAGCAGGACATTGTGATTACCACGGCGCTGATTCCGGGACGTCCGGCACCGGTGCTGGTGACCCGCGAGATGGTGGAGTCCATGAAGCCAGGTTCCGTGATTGTCGACCTGGCGGTGGAAACCGGCGGCAACTGCGAATGTGCCGAGCGTGGTATGGTCGCCGAGCATCAGGGCGTGCGCATCATTGGTTACGACAATATGCCAGCGCGACTGGCGCGCGATGCCAGCAACCTGTTTGCCAAGAACATTCTGAATTTTCTTTCTCCGCACATCGACACGGAAAGCGGTTCGCTCAATCTGGATTGGGAGGATGAAACCGTATCGGATACGGTGCTGACGCGCGATGGGGCGGTGGTCAACGAACGAATCAAGGAGTTGATGTCATGATGGAAACGTCGTTTCTGAACCTGTTCACTGTGTTTGTGCTGGCGTGCTTCGTCGGCTTCTACGTGGTGTGGAGCGTCACTCCGGCACTGCATTCGCCGCTGCTGGCGGTGACCAACGCCATTTCTTCCGTGATTATTGTCGGCGGCCTGCTAGCGGCTGGCCCGGAAATTGAGGTGCCCGAATTTCTCGGCATGCTGGACTTGTCGGGCCTGATGGGCTTTATCGCGGTGACGCTGGCCTCCGTCAACATCTTCGGCGGCTTTCTGGTGACCCAGCGCATGCTGGCCATGTTCAAGAAAAAACAGTAATTTGTCAGGGATGATGCCATGAGTAGCAACTGGACCGGTTTCGCCTATCTCGTCTCCGCCGTATTTTTCATTATGGCGCTGCGTGGCCTGTCGTCGCCGACCTCGGCGCGTCAAGGTAATGTGATGGGCATTTTGGGCATGATTATTGCCGTGGTGACCACTCTGCTGGACCCAGAGGTCATCAACTACGAAATGATCCTCAGCGGTATCGTCGTCGGCGGTGCCATCGGCACCGTGGTGGCGTTCCGCATCAATATGACGGCGCTGCCGCAGTTGGTGGCTGCGTTCCACTCGCTGGTAGGTATGGCGGCCGTACTGGTCGCGATCGCGGCCTTCTTCAATCCGGTGGCTTATGACCTGGGAACGGTCGGCAACATTGGCGCGGCGTCTCTGGTCGAAATGAGTCTGGGCGCGGCGATCGGCGCGATCACCTTCTCGGGTTCGGTCATCGCATTCGCCAAACTGCAGGGCCTCGTCAGCGGCAACCCGGTAGTGTTCCCGCTGCAGCATCCGCTGAACGCGATTATCGGGATCGTTATTGTCGCCCTCATCGTGATGCTGGTGCAGACTCAGGACCCGACGGTGTTCTGGGCCTTGATTGCTCTGTCATTTTTGATTGGCTTTTTGATCATCATTCCGATTGGTGGCGCGGATATGCCGGTCGTGGTCTCCATGCTGAACTCTTATTCCGGCTGGGCGGCTTGCGGTATCGGTTTCACCCTCAGCAACATGGCGCTGATTATTACAGGCGCACTGGTGGGATCCTCCGGCGCGATCCTCAGTTATATCATGTGTAAAGGCATGAACCGCTCGATCTTCAATGTACTGCTTGGCGGATTCGGCGGCGATTCTGTCGCGGCGGCGGCTACCGGCGATGGTGGTGCCGCGCGTTCGGTCAAGCAGGGCAGTGCGGATGATGCCGCTTTCATCATGAGCAATGCCAGCAAGGTGATTGTGGTGCCGGGCTACGGCATGGCTGTGGCACAGGCCCAGCACGCGCTGCGGGAAATGGCGGATCTGCTGAAAGCCTCCGGCGTGGAAGTCAAATATGCGATTCATCCGGTCGCAGGACGGATGCCGGGACACATGAATGTCCTGCTGGCGGAAGCCTCCGTTCCGTACGAGGAAGTCTTCGAACTCGAAGATATCAACCATGAATTCTCCACCGCGGATGTGGCGTATGTCATTGGTGCCAATGACGTGACCAATCCGTTAGCGAAAACCGATCCGACCTCACCCATCTACGGCATGCCGATTCTGGATGTCGAGAAAGCCAGCACGACCCTGTTCGTCAAGCGCTCCATGGGTTCCGGCTACGCCGGCGTTGACAACGAACTGTTCTTCCGTGACAAGACGATGATGCTGTTCGGCGACGCCAAGAAGATGACCGAAGAGATCGTCCAGGCACTGGGTTAATTCGGAGTTTGGGTTGCGTCTGCAAACCCTGCTGAACCGACTTCGCGAGCAAAGCGCCCGTCCCTTACGAGACGGGCGTTTTGGTTGGTGGCCAGCGCGTAGCGTCTTTGAGGTGATGGTCGGTGCCATTCTCACGCAAAACACCGCGTGGACCAATGTTGAGAAATCTATCGCGCGACTGCGCGCCGAGGGCTGCCTCAATGTAGATGCGGTGCTGGCCTTATCGCCTCAGAAACTAGCCGAACTGATCCACCCGTCTGGCTATTACAACATCAAGCAGCAGCGCCTGCGGGCCTTGTGTCAGTGGTATCAGGAGCACGGCCCCATCCGTCGCCTGCGGAAAATTCCCACCGAATCCCTGCGCGCACAACTGCTGTCTGTACACGGGGTCGGGCCGGAGACCGCCGATGATATTTTGCTGTACGCCTTGGGTCGACCGGTCTTCGTCGTGGATGCCTACACGCGTCGCTTGCTGGCGCGCCTTGGTGAAGTCGCGCCGGACATTGGCTATGAAGACCTGCGTCAGCGCTTTGAGCGTGAATTGCCGGTGGATCCGGCCTTGTATAACGAATACCATGCGCGAATCGTGTTGCATGCCAAGCATATTTGCACGGCGCGCGAGCCGCAGTGTGGAAAGTGTCACCTGCGCAGAGACTGCGCTTACGCGCAGCAGAAGGACAAGACTTTATGAGGGATTCAGGGACACCACACGGCCAGTGACACCGCGGCTGTCGGAGCCCAGAAAATACACGAACGCATCGACAATATCCGCCGCACTGGCGTGTACGCTGCCCGCTTCGCCGGGATAATTCTGCCGCCGCATTCGGGTCTCGACTGGCCCGGGGTCAATGCCGTTGACCCGAATCGTGTGATCGCCATCGAGTTCCTCAACCAGAATACCAAGCAAGCCGTCAAGCCCGGCCTTGGCCACACCATAGGCACCCCAATAGGCATGGCGTGCGTAACGATCAAGCGTGAAGAGCAGGCACGGATCCGGGGCTTGATCCAGCAGTGGCAGGCAGGCTTGCGTCAATAACCAGGGTGCCAGCAGATTGACGCGCATCAAGCGGGTGAAGTCAGTGGCTTCAGCCAGACGCAAGGGACGCAGCCCGCCGACCAGTCCGGCATTGTTAAGCAAGCCGTCAAGACGCCCGAAATCAGTCTCAATGCGCTGCGCCATTTCGGCGAAGTCTTCCACGGTCGCGCCAGCAAGATCCAGCGGATAAATCGCGGGCTCTGGGCCGCCGGCAGCGACGATGCGGTCATAGATTGCTTCCAGTCTTGGGATGTCTCGCGCCAGCAAGATGACGGTCGCGCCGGATCGCGCGCAGGCGCAGGCGACTTCGCTGCCGATGCCGGAACTCGCGCCGGTGATTAAAACGGTGCGTTGTGCGAGTGCGTCAGGCGTGGTCAGAAAGGCCGACGCATCGGCATATTCAGCGGGGATCATCCTTATCGTCCGCTGCCGCAGACAGACTGCGCGGCACCTGATCGATGGGGTCCAAGTCGGGGACTTCTTTCTTTGTAGGCACACCCAGTTCCTGAAACTTGCGGGTGGTCGGCAGAATGCGGGTCTCCCATGTGCCGATCATTTTGTTGTAGTTTTCAATGCTGCCGCTCAAAGTTCTACGTAACTTCGACATATGTTCACTGAAGGCAGCTACGCGATCATACAATTCCTGACCCAGCGTGCGAATCTGTTCCGCGCCTTCGGCGAGTTTCTTCTGGTTCCAGCCGTAGGCCACCGCGCGCAGGATGGCCATCAGACTGCTTGGGGTGGTCAGCAGCACACGCTGCTGCAGCGCGAAGTCCATTAACTCCGGGTCGTGCTCCAGCGCGGCATTCAGAAACTGATCACCGGGCAGAAACATAACGACAAAATCCAGCGCTTCCTCGTGCGAGAAATTGCTGGCATAATCCTTGCCAGCCAGATCCTTGACCATCGCGCGCACCGCCTCGGCGTAACGCACCATCAAGGCTTTTTGCTGGCTTTGTTCGGTCTCCCGATAGGCATCCTGATACAACTGCAGCGGCGCCTTGGCATCAATCGGAAGCACCCGGCTCTCCGGTAGGCGCACCACCACATCCGGGCGTCGGCCCTGATGCTGTTCCTGCTCATAGAAGTCAACATGCCGGGTCATGCCAGCGAGTTCAATGACGCGACGCAGCGTGACCTCGCCATAAGAGCCGCGCACTTCGGGGCGAGACAGCGCCTGTGACAGATTTTGCGTCTCCCGCCGCAGCGCTTCCTGCGCTGCCACCGCATCATGCATCTGTTGCGTCAGTTTGCCGTAGGCCGTGTTGCGATCGCGCTCAATGTCGGTCATCTGTTCTTGTGTTTTCTGCAGCATGTCGCGCACGGGCTTGAGCGAGTGCTCCAGCTTTTCATGCTGTACGCCGGCATTGCGATCCAGCGCTTCCGCGGAGAGCGCGGCGAAACTTTCACGCAGGCTCTGGTTGAACTGGTTCATTTGCGCCTGATCCCGGCGCTGTGAGACCCACAGCCCGATAATGACGCCGATAGACAGTCCCATCACAAACATCATCAGCCAGATCCAGGAGCTCATG
The DNA here is from genome assembly GCA_965199755.1 of uncultured candidatus Poriferisulfidus sp. GTDB lineage: Bacteria > Pseudomonadota > Gammaproteobacteria > Poriferisulfidales > Poriferisulfidaceae > Poriferisulfidus. The sequence goes on from CBDASZ010000001.1 coordinate 624,625, forward strand.
GTCATTCTCCCAACAAAGCGATCAGTTCTTGCGGATGCTGGATGATGGCATCGCTGCCCCAGGATTCCAGATCCGCGTACGGCTCAATATAACCGAATGCTGCGGCGACACCGATCATGCCGGCTGCGGCCGCCGCCTGCATGTCGCGCGGGTCATCTCCCACATACATGCAGGAACTGGGTTCAATGCCCGCCTGGCGCGCCGCTTCGAGCAATTGATCCGGGTGCGGTTTGCGTCGCGACAGCGAGTCTCCTCCCAGAATGCACACTGGCGCGTATGGCAGCGGCAGCGCTTCGGCGACCGCCACGACCAGAGATTCCATCTTGTTGCTAATGATGCCCCAAGGCAGGGCGCGGCGCTCAATCTCCGCCAGCACCTCATCCATACCCTCGAACAGCACAGAGTGCTCGCAAGGAGCGGCGGCATAGCGTCTCAGAAGTTCCGCGAGTAGGACGTCCTCGAATCCTTCATCGAGTTCTCCGAAGCCGAGCCGGATCAGTACACGGGCACCTTTTGATACCTGATTGCGCACAGTGTCATAGTCCACTGGTGGCAAGCCTTCATCCTGAAGCAGGCTGTTGAGCAATGGCACAACATCACGGGCGGTGTCCGCCAATGTGCCGTCCATATCAAGAAACACGCCGCGAATATCGGCGAAAGCTGCGGACATAACAGATCCGTGAGTGTGGCAGCGCTGTGTGCTTTCAGAGGCGTTGCAGCCGCATCAGATAATTGGCCTGAATGGAGGCACAGAAATTGGTTTGGCGCGTGAGCGGATTGTAGGTCATGCCCTGAATATGCTGCACTGTCAGCCCGGCCTGGCGCGCCGAGCGAGCCAGTTCGGAAGGCCGAATGAAGCGATCGTAGCGATGGGTGCCAATCTCCAGCAACTGCAGCAGATATTCGGCGCCGAGAATAAGCAGCGCAAACGCCATAGCCGTGCGATTGATGGTCGCGATCACCAGATGGCCGCCGGGACGCAGGGCGCGGGCGCAATCTGACAGCAGTGCCGGGACGTCCGGCACATGCTCCAGCAACTCCATGCACACCACCAGATCGAAGACTCCAGAGTGTTCTTCAGCGAAGCCGCGTGCGTCTTGCTGAATGTAGTTGACCGACAAGTTCTCCGGCAGATGCGCGCGGGCCTGATACAGCGCGTGGCCGGATAAGTCCAGACCGGTGACCTGAGCGCCGTGCCGCGCCATGGCTTCAGACAGAATGCCACCGCCGCAGCCGATGTCGAGCACTCGCGCCTGCTGCAGTGAGCGGGTGTCCATCAGATACTGCAATCGTATGGGGTTGATGGCGTGGAGCAGGCGCATCGAACCCTGCAGATCCCACCAGTCCAGCGCGGGCTGGTCGAAATGGGTCAGTTCGACCGGGTCAAAGTTGACCGCGGTGCTCACAGTTCTTTGATGAATTGAAGCCAGCCTTGTGCTTCGGAGGCGGATTTCTTGCTTTTCACCGCGGCCGTCAAAGCCTTTACTGCCAGTTTGGTCTTGCCTTGTTCGTAGGCGCAAATGCCTCCCAGCAGATGATAGGGGCCGGGATCCTTGGGCTTGTGGCGCAATCCCATGTGGGCGCTTTCCTCGCAGTTCTGCCACCTGGCGTTTTGTGCGTATAGCCGGCCCAGTCGCAGCCAGTCCTTGGGTTTTTTGTCCAGTTCCGCCACGCGGGTCAGGGGGGGTAGGCGCGGTCAAACTCGCGCGCGGCCACCCACGAGTTACCAAGCAGTTTCCAGTTGCGCACGTTTTTTGTGACCTGATTGCGTTTAATGCCGTCTTCGAGAACTTGCGCGGCCAGCCACGGAATATCCCGCAATCGCATCAATTGCGCGAGCAGCACCAGATCCTCATTGCGCTTTAGCAAGCCTTGCGCGTAGGCCAGGCGCAACACGGACAGTGCCTGTGCTTCCCGATTGCGCTCCATATGCACTTGCGCCAGCTGTTTCCAGAACGGGGCGTTCTTCGGGTATTGCATGATGGCTTCTTCGAGCAATCCCTGCAAGGCGTTCCAGTCGGTTTGCCTCAGGTAGATGCCGCCCAGGAACTGATATTGTCCCTGCGTCAGTTTGCTGGTAGCTTCGCGGCCCATGTCGGCGTACCTGCGCGCATTGCGAAGGCTGTTGAGCTCTAGATGCGCGAAGGCGATCATAAAGAAGGCATTGGCAGGCGGGTTTTTCTCGTCACGCAGCCAGATTTCCAGAGTTTTGATGGCGTCCCGGTAGCGTCCGGTTTGGCTGTACATCTGCGCCAGGTTGTAGCGCACCTGACGTGCGCGGGCATCCATGATATGGCCGCTCGCCAGCGCCGCTTCCATGGGAGCGATCGCATCCTTGTAGCGCTCCAGCTGCAACAGAATGTCGGCTTTCAGCAACAGACCCTGTGCGCGCTCATGTTCCTTGATGCGCGACTTGAGTAGTCGATCGGTCGCGCGCAGGGCTTCTTCCGGCTTGTTGGTGTCGCGCAACTCGTGGATTTCCGTGAGTCTGCGGAAGACTTTCTCGGAGACGGTGGCTGCAAGTATGGGGGAACTGACGAGAGCCAGAGCCAGCACAGCGGTGAGCAGGCGAACGCAGCGCACTTCAGTTCTCCAGCTCAAATTTGAGCACGACCCGCACTCCGGGACGTTCCTGAACCGTTCCCTCGATCATCTGCGGCTTGTACTTCCACTTGCGGATCGCCTTGACCGCAGCGCGACTGAAGACCCCGGACGGCTGTTCCTTGACGATCTGAATGTCCTTGGTGGCACCAGTTTTGGTGATGGTGAACATGACTTCCACCCAGCCTTCGGTGCCGCGGCGAGAGGCGCGGCTCGGATAAGTGGGCGTCACCCGCAGGGTCGGGACCGGATCGCGGGTCGCCGTCAGGCCTCCCATTCCGCCGGCTTGCTGCAGGTTTAGATCAAATGGCGTGGCGGAAGCAAAACCTATCGCATCCGGGTTGATGCTTTCGTTTTGTATAGACTGGTTTTGCGGCACATCCGGTCTCTTGCGCGGCTCGGTCTTGCGCGGCATTTCCTTTTTGGTCTTGGTCAGCTTGCGCTCTTCCAGACTCACAAAATCAAACTGAACGGCATCCGTCACGCGGTTGATGCCAACCGTGCTCGATAGAATCAGATAATTGATCAGAGTAAACAGCGCGAATGTGGCACCGATCGCAAACACCGAGAGAATGGGTGCGCGGACCAGAGGATGCTGTTTCATTTGTCCGGGCTGGCAGCCAAGGCGATTTTCGCGACCCCCGCTTGTCGGACCTGATCCATAACTTTAACCAGCATTTCATTGCGCGAGTCACGGTCGGCCTGAATGACCACGCCGCCTTGCGGATTTTCTGCCATCAGGCGCAGTACATTGGCGCGCACTGCCAGTGCGTCCACTTCACGATGATTGATCCAGATGCGGTCATCTTCGGTGATGCCGATCAGGACGGTGGTCTGGCTTTGCACCACCGCGGTGGATGCTTGCGGGCGATCAATCTCAATCCCGGATTCCTTGACAAACGAGGCTGTCACGATGAAGAAGATCAACATGATGAAGACGATGTCAATCAGCGGGGTGATGTCCACTCCCTCATCTTCCTGGGGCGGGCGGCGGCGGATAATGCGCATGGCGGGCTCCGTCGATCAGATGTTGTGGTGGGAACGGTGGTGCATGTGCTCAGGCAGCATCAGATGTTCGCGCAGGGTCAGATTTTCGCGCTTGATGCGATTCTCAAACATGTTTATAAAGTAATAACCGGACAGCGCGATGACCAGTCCCGCCATGGTCGGCAGGGTGGCGTGCGCAATGCCGGAAGATAGCGCGCGCGCGCTATTGGAGCCGGTGATAGACAACGACTCGAAGACCTCAATCATGCCGGTGATGGTGCCGAGCAGACCGAGCAGGGGGCAGATCATGATCAGCCCTTTGATAGCCAGCAGTCCGCTGGTGGCCAAAGTCTGCGCTTCACTGAGCCATTGCCGGCGCAGCCATATCGCTTCGTCCGGTGTGTAGTCTTCCAACTCCTCCTGCCGGTGCGCATCCTTTTGATAGTGATGCGGCCCGTACAGGAACCACAGTCGGTCAAGAATGAACCACCACAGCAAAAACGCCACGCCAAACAGGACGACCAGCACATCGCCGCCAGAGAAGAGCAGGTCTTCTATCTCGCGGTAGAGTTGCAGTACGAAATCCACCATATCAATTCTGCGCCCGCGTCAGCAGTCCCAGACTTTGCTCTTCCACAATCTGGCGAATGCGTATGCTGTAAGAGCGTGCCGCAGTGAGCAGCAACAGGATCGGAATCGCAGCACTCAGGCCCAGTGCAGTGGTGATCAGTGCCTGACTGATGCCGCCGGCCATCATGCGCGGCTCACCGGTGCCGAACAGGGTAATGTCCTGAAAGGTCTGAATCATGCCGGTGACGGTGCCAAGCAGACCCAGCAAGGGCGCGATGGCGGCCAATACCCGCAACATGCCCAGACCCCAGTTGAGCTTCGGCAATTCTTCGCTGATTTCCTTATGCACCCGATCTTCGCGTGCCTCTGGATCCATATCGTGGCTACTACAGTCGTGGTAGACCCGCGCGATGCGGCCCAGAGCGTTGTTGTCGTGCGGCTGGCTCAAGTCCTTCTGCTGCTTGTGGATGCGGATAAGGTGCATCTTCAGGGCAATGCCGCGGAACAGCGCAAACAGCACACCAAAGATACCGATCACGATGATCAGATAGCCGATGATGCCCCCTTGATGAATGCGCTCCATCACGGTCGGTGCGTCAGTCAGCAGTGACAGGATCGCGCCGCGTGAGGGGTCGATGATGGTCATCGGATAGTTTTCTTCAGAAGTCTCCATATCAGCGACGATGTTGCGGAAGCGACCGCGCGGCTGGCGCGGCAAAACACGCAATTCGCGGGCATCTTCCGCCGGGCTGAGAAATTCATCGCCGGCACTCGCGGTGAAAGGTCCGGTGCGCACCACCATGGTGTCCATGAAGGTGCCGTCCGGGCGCGTGACCTTGGCCGGGAACCGCACCGTCTTGCCTTGCTCATTCGCTTCGTTGAGCGCGTGATACAGCAAGGCTTGCATGTCGGCCAGTGAGAAGGAGTGATCGTCATCACTTAAAGGTTCCATTTCCGCAATGCGGTCTGGCAACTGTGCGCTGATAATGGATTGCGAGAACTGCTCACGCAATTCCACCGCCCAGAGTTTGGCGGTCGCGTAGACTTCCTTGTAGTGAGCGGTGAGCTGATCGATTTTCGCGCGCTTGTCCAGCATGCTCTTCTCACCTTTGCGGAAAGCCTTCTCCATGTCATCGCTGAGTTTTTCTTCCGCCTTGATTTTGCTCTGCACATCCTTGAGCAGGGCCTTGCGTTCATCAGCCATGTTGCGGAAGCGCTGCAGGCGTTCCTGAATTTCCTGACTTTCGCGAATCTGGTCGCTCCTCATCTGTTGCAGCAGGGTGTCAAGACTGCCGGCATGCGCACTGTACACCAGACTTGCCGCGGTGATGAAGAGAAAGAGGCGAGCGCGGATCATGGCGTGTTCCCCTCAGGTTGCGGCACCGGCAGCGTCAGCAGGTCCGGCGCGGCTTGTTTCTTGGCCATGCGGATGGCGTTCTGCACATGACGCGCGATGCCTTCCGTCTCATCCCAGCCCGCCGTGTTACGGTTCCAGACGAAGACCCGTTCGCGGTCACCGGAGATTGAGTAGAGGCCGATGCGCCCGACGCGCAACACGGTTACGGAGCGGGTTTCCCCATCCAGCTCTAGCGTGTCCGAATAACTCTCCAAAGTACGGCCGTAATCCAGTTCGATCTGAATGGCTTCGTACAGGCTGCGGTATTTCGAGGCCAGCGTGACTTCCGGGTCATCCAGAATATGGCGCAACTGCCCCAGCAGATCTTTGCGCTTCTGTTGCAGAAACGGCAGGTCCTGCTCGATGAACAGGTTCAGCGAACTGTACATATCTTCCATCAATGGCACGATCTTGCGATCCAGTCGCCCGGTGGTCTGAATGCGCTCATCCAGTTCGGCAAGCGTGGCGTCTTGCTCGTCACGCAGCGCCTTCAGTTGTTTGTTATAGTTTTGCAGTCCTTCCAGCTCAAGCAGATGAGCGCGATATTCGGCAAAATGCTTTTGCGCCTCGTCGTCGAGTTTCTCAATTTGCCGCTGGGCTGATGCCTGGCGATCCGTCGAAGTTTGCGCGACGCGGTTGAGCTCGTGCCAATCGGCAGCTAAAGCGGTGCCGCTAAGCAGACAGATGAGTGAGACAGTGAAGGGCCATCGTCGAGGGGGGGAGTGAAGGGTACGCATAAGCAGCAAGGCGATGGTTTGAAGGGATATTCAGTGATTATACCCAAAAAATTAATGAACACTGATGACTTTTTAATGTAGCGGGGACTAAAAGTGTACCCGCTAGCTTTTGGCGAACACACTAGGAGACGGGCATGCCGGGAGATTTATCAGTAGCGATAGATCACGCGGGCACCCCAGCGGCGACCTTTGTTGGTGATCGGCTCAAACGTGGCACCGGATCCCTGATATTGCGGTAAGGTCACGAGCGGCAGGTTCGTGCGCGGATCAATCACGCCACATGTGGAGCTCGGATTGCCCGGACATTGCCCGCCGGGGAAGTTTGGATAGAAGTTGGATACGCCGCCATTGGCGACTTCATCCAGCAGGTTCTTGCCAAATAAGGACAGTTGCAAACGTCCGTCTGCCGACGTGTAGGTCAGGCTTGCCTGCAACAGGTCCACTTGTCGCAGTATGCCCTCATTGGTTTCGTTGGCTTCGGCCTTGTCGCGGTGGCTGAAGTCCAGCCGCGACGTCAGAAGGCCGCCGCCGAAACCAGTCAGTTGTTTGTTGTGTTGCAGTCCCAGACTGAAGGTCAGGGGTACCATACGCGGAATGTCCAGCGCGAGGTCTTTATCGTCAATGACGTTGTCCAGATTCAGGTCATACAGGATATTGTCGTATTCGCCGTCCGTGTAGCCGACCGCGACATTCATTGAGAGGTTTTCTGTCAGCCGCGCCCGTGCATCAAATTCTATGCCCTCGAAGGTCGCATCGGCGGTGTTTAAGATGCGCTGCACGACGACAGCGACAGGGTGCTGCCGACTCAGTTCGCGCTGCATGTTGGTTACCTCGCTGCGGAACACGGCCACGTTGGTGGTTAGGCCGCCGTCAAACCAGCTGGCTTTGACGCCGATCTCGTAAGAGTCCTGACGCTCTTCGTTATGCGCCGACGGATCATTGTCCGGATCAGTGTGGCGGAAGTTGTAGCCGCCGCTGCGGAATCCCTTGCTCCAGGAAGCATAAACGTTCATGTCGTCGGTCGGCCGATATTGCAGGCCAATCCGGGGTGTCCAGTTGTCCCAACTTTGGGTTTCCGTGAAGCTGTAGTTGCAACTGCGTGCCCCGTAGTCACACAGCGAGGGCGCGTAGTACAGGCCGCCGACAGTAAATCGTTCCGGGTCGTCACCGGGCGTCGCGCCGTCAGTGTAGATGTCGTTATTGAAGGCGGCGATGCCGGCTTCTTTTTTCTCGTAGGTGTACCGCGCCCCAAGACTGAGCGTGAAGGCATCGGTGAGGTGCACGTCGGCGCTCATAAATGCGCCGCGGGTAGTCTGGTCTTGCGTGCCGCCCAAGGTTGCATCAACCCAGCTGTTGCGCTGTTGTGCTATTCCGCCGGAGTGTGTGAGCAGGCCGTCGAGCGCGGTTAGCTGCGCGATCTGTGCTTGCAAAGACTGCGTCAGCGCGGGTAGCTGTTCTGGTGGCAGGGGCAATTGGGGTAGCAGCGTCTGTAGGTCAGGGTCCGTCAGCAACGTGAGCCATTCTCTCGTGTTAGTGGGCTTGCCAATCGGGTCTTGCATCTTAGCCATTTTGATGTTATTCAGCGCGGCGAGTACCGCTCCAAAGGCCATTTCGCCGCCCAGCAGGCCGATGGTTCCGGTTTCGGCCTCGGCCGCGATGGCTTGGTCCACACCGACCACAACACCGCGCGCGGGTTTGTAGTGAGGATCTTCCTGAATAACGCGCCGCTCATGGTAGTCAAGGTCCTGATCAAACCAGTAAAGACCTGCCGTTATGTCCACGGTATCTTCAAAAAACGACCCAAAATATCGGAACTCATTGCTGAATTGCTCCTGATCTATCGCGCCGTAGCCGTGCAGAATGCTGATATCGCTGGAATCAACGTCTGACAGGGCATCGCTCGTGTATCGTCGCCAACCGAAGATGTTGGTGATGGTGCCGTTGCCCAGCGCCACGTCACGTGTGAACTCGGCAATGGCTTGCGTCCAGTAGGAATGGCTAAAGCCCTCTTGGTCGACCGCAAAGTCGAAGGAATTTGGCGAATACAGTCCGAGGTTCTGTGCTGTGGGACCGTCTGCATCACTCTGCCCGCGCTCGAACTGCATATTCAGTTCGGATTCATCCGAGATGTGCCAGGTCAGGGAGGGGCGGACCAAAGTGACGTCATAGCCGCCGAAATCATCATTGCCATCGTGCAGATTGGTGTGCCAGCCGTCATCATCCGAGCTGTAGACCGCCAGACGCCCGTTGAGGGTGCCGGGGATGAGGGGGCCGGAGACAGTCATTGCCCTGACCATTTCGGGTCCGGCACCGACATCGCCACGCATACTGAACTCGAACTCATCCGTGGGTTTGCGATGGCGCAGCATGACTGCGCCGCCGGTCACATTGCGCCCGAACAAAAGCCCCTGTGGTCCGCGCAGGATTTCCACGGCTTCCATATCAAAGAAGTCATTGAGCACACCGGCGGTAATGCCAATGTAGACGCCATCGACAAAGACGCCGACGGTCGGGTCAATCGACGGGATTGAACTGTTGATGCCTTGCCCGCGAATCGTGAAGTTGGCAATGCCGCGCACGGTGCCTACGTCTTCGAGCAGTACATTGGGCGCGACGCCGCTGAGGCTTTTGAGGTCGCGCGCCAGAAGGCTGTCGAGTTTATCGCTTGAAAACAAACTAACGGATAGAGGAACATCCTGTGCCGTTTCAGACACACTGCGCTTGCGAGCCGTAATGACGAGTTCCTCACTGTCTTCCGCAGAGGCTTCGTCCTGCGCCGTAGCAAGAGACATGCCACCGAACAAAAATCCAGATGCAATCAGTGTGATTCCAGCGCTGCGCAGGCACCAAGTAATTCCTCCAGAGTCGCGCATGTCACTCTCCTCCAGTTCGTAGCGAATGTGGCAGCATTATACGAATTGAGGCGCTGATCGCATCCGGTATGGAGGTCTGTCATATGCTGCCTGTATGAGCAGCATTGATAGTCCATGGGGACTGAAAAGGCAACATTTGCAAGCAAATATTGCCCATCCTATTGACGGATCATTGAGGTCGCCTGTCTACGTGGGACCTAAAAGGCCCTGCCGAACAGAGACGAACGCCTCTCCCCGTCCAGCCGCGCCAGGTCCAGGTCTAGGTGAATCTCATCCTCGCTGGTCGCAATGTGTTCGGCACTCCAGTGCACTCCGATCGCCTGACCATTATCCGGCGGCACCACGTCCGGGGGTTCCCCAAACACCGTGACATACCACTTGTCGCGTACGTCGCGCCGCACCACGGCTTACTTGGCAGTGCCATGCGCCCAAGGATCATCGCCTCCGCGGCTGACGGGGGCACAGCCGACTTTCGATATCCGCAGCCGGTTGTTCTCGATTTCAACACTCTGCGGAATCGTGAACGAACACTTGCTTTTTCGATATTTTGGTTTGGGCAATATGCGCTTTCCTGCGGCCGCCTCCCGCACGGCTTCAGAGAAATAACTTAGCACATGGCGAATTTCAGCGTTGGGCAGACCTAGGAGCCGTTCATGGCCTTCACTGTGGCGCAGTTTTGTGAACTTCGAGCCGAGATTGTAGAACTGAAAGTTCGGTTTTTCACCGTGACTTTCCCGATCCGCATTCAGCACATCCAAATGTTCCCCCAAAGCCCAGTTCCAGACATAGTGTCAGCTCCCCCGCGATGTGCGCAAGTTTCCGGGTCCGGCGCAAGGTGTTGGGTGGAGCCGATAGATGGAGGTACGGATCATGGGGGATAGCATGCTAGAGCGGAATATCATCAGATGATATTCCAATTTTGCCCATTAGCAGGCCGATTGGTCCGCAAAACACTTCCATTTACAACAGTATTGAGGGCTGCATACAGGCCAAAACTGGTAGGTGGGAAAGGTGAGTCCGCGCTTTTCGGACAACCTCATTTGAGGCGTGGTGCGTGCTTAGGAATCCAGCGGGATCACCTGTCCTTGACGAAAGTACGCCCAGTCAAGGGTGCGGAACACGCGCCGTCCCGGCAACACCGAGAGGCGACCCGTCCAGCCTTTGAGCACAGTATTCGGTCGGGTTTCAAGATAGCTCAGATTCATGGCCAGCAGTCCGGCGTCGGCACCGAGCGCGAAAAAGCGCGGCAGTTGTTTGGCAATGGAACTGTGCTGGAGTTCCTGACGCAGGCTTTCGCGCAAAATCATGGGCGCGTCACAGAACCGAATGTCATCGAGGTCCTGATCCTGCAGCGGGCTTGGGACGCCGGTATAGATATGCGAGGTGGTGTAGACCGGCAGGTCTTGCGCGTAGTAGAAGTCCAGTTGCGGTTTGAACAGGCGGGCGTTGCGCGGGGAACTGGCCAGAAACACCATGTCAATGTCCTGTCGCCGTGACGGGCGCGACACCACTTCCTGACCGAGCACTTCCTCCAGGCGGTGCTGGCGCTGTTCGCCGGAAGACAGTTGCAGCGAGTCCTTGATTTGCACTGTGTGATCGGAGGCCCTCGCGAAATAAAACGCCTTGTCCCGGAGGATGCCGCCGCCGGCCTCAAAGGCTTCCGTGAAACTCTGATACAGGCGTCGTCCCCAGTTGCTGTTGGGCACGAACGCCAGCGCGGAGCGGTGGCCGTCCTCCAGCGCGCGTTGCGCTACCTGCACGGCCTCATCCTCAGGCAGCAGGCCGAATTGATGCAGGTGCTCCAGATTCGCGGTGCCGCTGTCCAGATAGTTCAGACTCAAGGTTGGCACCGTCATCACGTCGGCGCGCGCCAGTTGCGCGACTGCGCTTTTGGCAAATGGCCCAATGATGCGATCAGCGCCGTCAGCGACCGCTTGCTGATACAGCAGGGTGACTTCGGCCGCGGCGTCGCCGGTGTCGTAGATCATCAGTTCCGGGGCCTCGCCGGGCAGGGTGCGCAGATGTTTCATCAGTCCGGCGCGAATGGCTTGGCCGACCGGTGCGAGCTGGCCGCTCAATGGCAACAGCGCGGCAATTTGCTGAATGTTGGGACGCAGCGCCTGCAAGGCGGCCAGCACAGTGGGCAGCCACTCGCTTCCGGGATGTTCGGGGTAGTTGCGACGCCACTCGCGCATAGTGTCGCGCGGCGAGATCAACGGTACTTGTTCGGGCTGGGCGAGCAGCGCCAGATCCAGCCACCCGCGCCATTGTTCGTCCTGACTGCGCTCGCGCCAGTCTTGCAATTGCTGCAAGTCGATGGCCGCGAGTTGATTCCAGGCGCGCTGAAACTCCGCGCGTCGAGCCTCGGTGTTCAGACCTGCAGCGCGCTGCAGGCGGGTGCGCGTGCTGTTTTCGACATCCTTGAGTTGCTCGTACAACTGCATCTGCAATTCGAGCGTTGCCATGTCCTGCGGGAACGGCGGCAGCACCGCCAGCGCCGCAAGATGGTCTCCGTGGTAGCGAAAGACGTAGGCTTGCAGGAGCCGCAGTTCCGGCTGCCGTTCAGGCGGGAGGTCATTCGCTTTCAGCGCCGGCAGCCAGGTGCTGAGCGCGTCCCACTGTGCTTCGTCGCGCCAACTTTGCAGCAATTCAAGGCGCCGCAAGGCGCGCTGCCCAACCGGCAACTCGGCGCTTTGCTCCCAAACTTGATCTGACGACAGTTCCAGCAGGGTTTCCTGCGGCGAAATCTCTTCCTCTTCTTTCAGTTCAAACACGCCAACACAGCCGGCCAGCAGGATCGCGACCAGCGATAAAGGCAGAAGGGGGCGAAATGACATGATGTGCGCGCCGATGTCTATTGTACGGGGTGCTGCAGACCAGTGGCTGTTAAAATCGGATAATGCGCGTGAATGACAGGGCTGACTACGGGCAGAATGGACGATTTCTCCGAGGCTTTTGAAGTGTCTGCGCAGTATGCGAAGCAGCGCCTTGATGTGGTGCTGGCGCAGTTGATGCCAGACTACTCGCGCAATCGCGTGCAGGGCTGGATTCGGGCCGGGCGGGTTCTGGTGGATGGCGAAGTGCTGCGCCCGCGCGATCGATTGCAGGGTACGGAGCGCATTGAGGTGTGGCCGAAGCAGGCGGCACCGCAGAGTTATGCGCCGCAGGACATATCATTGCAGATCGTGCATACCGATACGGATCTGATTATCATCAACAAACCCGCCGGGCTGGTGATGCACCCCGCACCCGGGCATGCGGACGGCACCTTGCTGAACGCATTGCTGTTTCATTTTCCCGAGACGGCATATATCCCACGTGCTGGTATCGTGCATCGTCTGGACCGTGACACCACCGGGCTGGTCGCCGTGGCGCGAACTGAGGCGGCAAGCCTGTCGCTGACGCGGCAATTGCAGGAGCGCACCATGCACCGGCAATATCAGGCACTGGTGCATGGCGAGATGATCGCCGGACAGACGCTGGACGCGCCGGTCGGAAGGCACCCGCGCTCACGTCAGCAGTGGTGCGTTCGCCACGGCGGTCGCGAAGCGATCACGCACTTTCGCGTTCACAAGCGCTATGCAGGCATGACATTGCTGGACGTGCGGCTGGAAACCGGCCGCACGCATCAAATCCGCGTGCACCTGAGTCATCTTGGTCATCCGGTTGTCGGGGATCCGGTGTATGGGGGTACGCGGCGCATGCCGGCAGGATTGACGCCGGAGCTCCGCGATAGCGTCGCCGCGTTTCGCCGTCAGGCCCTGCACGCTGCCACGCTGAAATTGCGCCACCCGACTCAGGATCAGGAGCGCAGCTGGGAGGCCCCGCTGCCAGAAGACTTTCAGACCTTGCTGGAGTTGCTCGATGAGCAAGCCGCTTGAACTGATTCAGCCAGACTGGCCAGCCCCTTTGTGGGTTCGCGCGGTGTCGACCACACGCATCGGCGGCGTCAGCCAAGGGGCGTATCAAGGGCTTAATCTGGGCGAGAGCATCGACGATGACCCCGAAGCCGTAAATACCAACCGAAAACTTTTGGCGCAGGCGGCAGCCTTACCCGGTGAGCCGGTGTGGCTGCGCCAGCAGCACACGGTGCGCGTGATCGAAGCAACAGAAGATGCAAACAGGCAGGCTGATGCCAGTTACACGCAGCAGGCCGGGGTAGTCTGCGTGATCAAGACGGCGGACTGTCTGCCGGTGCTGCTGTGTTCACAGACCCGTCGCTGGGTGGCTGCCGTGCATGTCGGCTGGCGCGGTGCCGCGGGCAATATTCTCAGCCATGCGGTGGCCGCGTATCCCGGCTCCCCTGAGGATTTGCTGGCCTGGTTGGGGCCGACCATCAGCGCGGCGCATTATGAAGTGGATGAGGCGGTGCGGTGCGAATTGGATGTGTCATTGGCGCGTCAGGCGTTGCGCGAGTCAACGCGGGCCGGGCACTGGCTGTTGAGCCTGAGCGATGCGGCGCGCTGGCAACTTACACAGGCCGGGGTGTCTCATATCAGTCAGAACTGCAGCCCCGACACGCACGCGCCGCTGTGTACCCACACAGAGAAAGAGCATTTTTATTCGTATCGAAGAGAGGGTGTGACAGGTCGTATGGCGACGTTGATATGGATGGAGCCTGAGGTGTAGTGATTGAGTGATGGCGGCGCGTAAAGGGTGTGGTTGAATTTGTGCGGTGTAAGCCACAAATTTTAAGTAAGAGAGAACATCCGAAGAGGGACTGATATGGCCCTGGACAAATTGACAGAACCGCTTGGCCGCGCCCTGATGGAAGCGCAGTCGCTGGCTGTGGGCGACGGCTGCGCGGAGATTGATCCGGCGCATCTGCTGATGGCGTTGCTGGAACGCTCGGATACGGCGGCGGAGAGTTTGCTGCGCACGGCGGGTGCGGACATAACGCGCTTGCGCGGGGATCTGCGCCAGCATCTGGAGGGCTTGCCGCGCATTACCGGTGAGCAGGGAGAGATTCGCCCGTCGCGAGACTTGCTGCGACTGATGAATGTAACTGACAAGCTGGCGCATGATCGCGGTGATCAATACCTGTCCTCAGAATTATTTCTGGTTGCGGCGCAGCAGGGCCGCCGGGAGATGGGGAAGATGTTGCAGGCCGCTGGCGTGGATGGTGACGCGCTGCGCAAGGCGATTGAAGAATTGCGTGGTGGAAAGAGCGTTCAGGATCCGAATGCGGAGCAGCAGCGCCAGGCGCTGGAGTTATATACCGATGACCTGACGGCGCGGGCCGAGCAAGGCAAGATTGATCCCATTATTGGTCGCGATGAGGAAATTCGCCGCGCCATTCAGGTCCTGCAACGACGCACCAAAAACAACCCGGTGCTGATTGGTGAGGCGGGCGTTGGTAAGACCGCGGTGGTGGAAGGCTTGGCCCAGCGCATCGTCAATAGCGAAGTGCCGGAGAGTCTGCGCAACCGCCGGGTGCTGGCGCTGGATCTGGCCGCGTTGCTCGCCGGCGCGAAATATCGCGGCGAGTTCGAGGAGCGCCTGAAAGCCGTGCTGAAAGAGTTGCAAGACATGCAAGGCGAGGCCATTTTGTTCATTGACGAGTTGCACAACCTAGTCGGAGCCGGGCGCGCGGAAGGCTCCATTGATGCCGGCAACATGCTCAAGCCGGCGCTGGCGCGCGGCGAGTTGCATTGCATTGGCGCGACCACTCTGGATGAGTATCGGGAGAATCTGGAGAAGGACGCGGCTTTGGAGCGACGCTTTCAGAAGATTCTGGTAGAAGAGCCAGGCGTGGAAGACACCGTCGCCATCTTGCGCGGCATCAAGGAGCGCTACGAAGTGCATCACGGCATTGAGATCACGGATCCTGCGCTGGTCGCGGCCGCCACCTTGTCCGCACGCTATCTGCCGGATCGCCGTCTGCCGGACAAGGCCATTGACCTCATTGATGAGGCGGCGTCACGGATTCGTATGGAAGTGGAGTCCATGCCGGAAGAAATGGATCGCCTCGACCGCCGGCGTATTCAGCTCAAGATTGAGCAGCAGGCGTTGCGCAAGGAAGATGACGCGGCCTCGCGCAAGCGTCTGAAGGCGTTGGAGGAAGAACTGGATCGGCTGGAGGGTGATTACGCGGCGTTGCAAGAAGTGTGGCGGGCGGAAAAGGCCGCCGTAATGGACATGGCGCAACTCAAGAAGCAACTGGAGACGGCGCGTCTTGAAATGGAGAGGGCGCAACGCGCCAATGATCTGGAGCGAGCGGCGCAGTTGCAGCATGGCGTGATCCCGGGTCTGGAGCGCCAAATGGAGGAGGCGCACAGTGCGGAGAAACCCGAAGCCACGCTGTTTCAGGACACAGTCACGGAAGAGGGTATCGCGGAAGTGGTGGCCCGCGCCACTGGCATTCCGGTCGCGCGTCTGCTCGAAGGCGAGCGGCAAAAGCTGTTGCGCATGGAGGAGAGCCTGCATGCGCGCGTGGTGGGACAGGATGAAGCGGTGGTGGCGGTCAGCCATGCGGTGCGTCGCGCGCGATCGGGACTGACCGAGGAGAATCGGCCGATTGGCTCGTTTCTGTTTCTGGGGCCGACCGGGGTGGGCAAGACCGAACTGTGCAAGGCGCTGGCGGAATTTTTGTTCGATGACGAGGCGGCAATGCTGCGCGTGGACATGTCGGAGTACATGGAGAAGCATTCGGTCGCGCGCCTGATCGGCGCGCCTCCGGGCTATGTAGGCTACGAGGAAGGTGGGCGGCTGACTGAAGCGGTGCGCCGCCGTCCGTATGCCGTCATTTTGCTTGATGAAGTCGAGAAAGCGCACCCGGACGTCTTCAACGTGCTGCTGCAGGTTTTTGATGATGGCCGCCTGACCGACGGGCATGGCCGCACGGTGGATTTCTCCAACACGGTGCTGGTGATGACCTCCAATATTGGCAGCGAGACGATCCGGCAGATGGCGCACGATGAGCATGAGCAGATGCAGCAGGCCGTGCAGCAGCAACTGCTCGATCATTTCCGCCCGGAGTTTCTCAATCGAATCGATGAGACCGTGGTCTTTCGGGTGCTTAGCCGCGAGCAGATTCACGCCATCGTGCACATGCAACTGGCGGCCTTGCGCCAGCGTTTGGTGGCGCAGGAATTGTCGCTTGAAGTATCAGCGCCGGCTGAGCAGTTTCTCAGTGATGTCGGCTATGACCCGGAATACGGTGCCCGCCCGTTGCGCCGCGCGCTGCGCAACTATCTGGAGAATCCTCTGGCGCAGGCGTTACTGGAGGGGCGATTCACGCCCGGTCAGACGATTGAGGTTGCGCGCGACGGGGATGCGCTCGGCTTCACGCCGCAGTGAGTTGCTCCTGCAGAAACGCGAGCACTTGATCCTGCGGGATGTGCTGGGCGTCTTCGCTGTCGCGGCGTCGGTATTCCAGTGTTCCGTCTTCCAGTCCGCGCGCGCTGATGACGATGCGGTGCGGGATGCCGATCAGATCGGCTTCGGCGAACATGATTCCAGGGCGTAAGGCGCGATCGTCAAGCGCCACATCAATGTCCCGTTCGAGGCATTGCTGGTAGAGCCGCTCCGTCGCCTCAGCCACGGCGCTGTCCTGCTCCCCCCCGATCGGACACAGCAGCAACTGAAAGGGTGCCATGGCGTCGGTCCAGATAATGCCGTTGTCGTCATGGCTTTGTTCGATCGCTGCGGCGACGATGCGGGTGAGGCCGATGCCGTAGCAGCCCATGGTGACAACCTGTTTTTGTCCCTCCGCGTCGAGCACTGAGCAGTTCATGGCACGGCTGTATTTGTCGCCCAACTGGAAGATGTGTCCCACCTCAATGCCCCGCGCGCTGCGCATCACACCCTTGCCGTCAGGGCTGGCTTCTCCGTCTTCCACGTTGCGCAGATCGCACACCGTGCCTAGAGTGGCATTGTGTTCCCAGTTGGCCCCGGTGTAGTGTTTGCCTTTGGTGTTGGCACCACACACGAAGTCCGAGAGCACGGCTGCTGCGGCATCGACATAGCAGGGCAGGTTCAGCTCGACCGGGCCGAGAAAGCCGGTGGGACAGCCCAGTTGCTCCTCGATCTCCTCGGCGCTGGCGAAGCGCAGCGGTGAGTCAATGCCGTGGAGTTTGGCTGTCTTGGTCGCGTTCAGCCGATGATCGCCGCGCAGAAACAGCGCGACCAGTGAATCATTCGGCGCATGCACGATCAGGGTCTTGAGCGTCCGCTCAGGCGGCACGCCCAAATGCTTGCAGACGTCTTCGATCGTATGTTGATCGGGGGTGTCGACTTCATGCAGGGTTTCTTCCGGTTCCGGACGTGGGCTTTCAGGCGCGGGTGCCGGGGCGCGGTCGATGTTGGCCGCATAGTCGGAGTTTTCGCAGTAGACGATCTCATCCTCGCCAGAATCGGCCAGCACATGAAACTCATGCGAGACGGCACCGCCGATCGTGCCGGAATCCGCCAGCACGTAGCGGTAGTGCAGGCCCAGTCGGTCAAAAACCCGGCAATAAGCCTGATGCATGTCCTCGTAGGTTTGCGTGAGGCTGTCGGCGTCCATGTGAAAGGAATACGCATCCTTCATAAGGAACTCGCGCGCCCGCATGACGCCGAAGCGCGGTCGAATCTCGTCTCGGAATTTGGTCTGGATCTGGTAGTAGTTGACTGGCAGTTGCCGGTAACTGTGCAATTCTCGCCGGGCCAGGTCGGTGATGACTTCCTCGTGGGTGGGTCCAAAGCAGAAGGTGCGTTCATGGCGGTCAGTCAGACGCAGCAGTTCCGGTCCGTACTGACTCCAGCGCCCGGATTCCTCCCATAATTCCGCCGGCTGCACGGCCGGCATCAGCAACTCCACGGCACCAGCGCGGTTCATTTCCTCGCGCACCACGGCTTCCACTTTTTGCAGCACGCGCAAGCCCAGCGGCATCCAGCTATACAAACCGGAGGCTAAAGAGCGCACCATTCCGGCGCGCACCATTAACTGATGGCTGACAACATCAGCATCCGCTGGCGTTTCGCGCAGCGTGTGCAAGGGGAATTGGGACAGGCGCATTTGAGTTATTGTAGTATGATTGAAATTTTGGGCATGACAAGCGCGCCGGTTGTCATGTTGTCGGGCCCAGATTTGACAATACAGTACCATAGCGCAAACGCCGCCACTGCGAGGCACCCACCCCGATGTCTGACCGACGCCTGAAGGCTTTCTACACCGTCGCGCGGCTGTCCAACTTCACCAAGGCGGCAAAAGCCTTGCATTTGACGCAGCCTGCGGTGACCTTCCAGATCCGCCAGCTGGAGGATTACTACAAGGTCAGGTTGTTTGATCGCCGGCATAACCGCATCACTTTGACCGAACCGGGGCGCAAGATGTACGAATACGCGGAGCAGGTGTTTCGCGTGTACGATGAAATGGAAGCGGCCATGAGCCGCATTGTGGGCGATTTAAGCGGTCCGGTCACGATCGGCGCGAGCAATACGATCGCGGTCTACATGCTGCCGCGCCTGCTGCGCGAATTTCGGGTCGAGCACCCGGAAATGGCCTTGCGCATGAAAATCTCGAATACCGAAGGAGTGGCCGAGATGGTTGAGAGCGGCACAGTGGATTTGGGGATTGTCGAGGGGCCGGTCGGCGGTCGCCCACTACAGGTGGAGATGTATAAAATGGACGAACTGGTGGCGATTGCGCTGCCGTCGCATCCTCTGTTGAGCACTACGCCGGTGCGCATCAGTCAGGTTTTGGACTACCCGTTTATCATTCGGGAAGAGGGCTCCGGCACACGGGAAGTCATTATGAATTACTTGCGCCGACAACGTGTTAACGCTGATCGCATGGATATCGTAATGGAACTGGGCGGTCTGGACGCTATCAAGGGCGCGGTGGAAGCCGGCATGGGCGTCTCAATCCTATCCCGTGAGACTCTGCACAAGGAACTGGAACTGGGCACTCTGGGCTGCGCCTCGTTGTCGCCGCCGATGACTCGCAAACTCTCGCTGGTGAGTGTCAACCAGCCGCATCGCCCGCCCTCAGTGGCGGCGCTGATGAACTTCGCGATGCGTTTCGCCACCGGATCGGAGGCAGCATGAGGAAATCCTTACAAGACTGGTGGCAGCGCCACTTCAGCGACCCGCAACTGCCGGCGCTGCTGGTAATGCTTCTGCTCGGTCTGGGCGTGGCGCTGTGGGTTGGAGACTTGTTGGTGCCGGTGCTGGTCAGCATATTGCTGGCGTACATTCTGGAAGGGCCGATTCGGGTACTGGAGCAGCGCGTGGGCCGTCTCACGGCACTGCTGCTGGTGTATCTGCTGTTTGTCGCCAGCATTCTGGTGCTGATGTTATGGCTGGTGCCGCAATTGTCGCAACAGATCGTCGAGTTGGTGACGAGGATGCCGAGCATGCTGGCGGCAGCGCAAGCCTGGGTGGAAGCGTTGCCGCAACTGTACCCTGATCTGGTCAGCCCGCTGCAGGCGGAACAGATTTTGATGTCCATTCGTGCCGAGATGCTGGCGTTTGGCGATGAGGTGATCCGGTTTTCAGTGAATACGGTGGTCGACGCGCTGTCGCTGGTGGTGTACGCCATACTGGTGCCGATGCTTGTGTTCTTTCTGCTGAAGGACAAGTGGCGCATTCTGGACTGGGTGCGTCAGTACCTGCCGAACCCACAGTCTCTGAGCCGTCAGGTGCTGCACGAGATGAACCTGAAAGTGTCCAGTTATCTGCGCGGCAAACTGATCGAGATTCTGGTAGTGTGGGCGGCGACTTTCGTGGTATTTTTGCTGTTCGGTCTGCAATACGCCTTGCTGCTGTCGTTTCTGGTCGGCTTGTCGGTCATTATTCCTTATGTCGGCGCGGTGGTGGTGACTATTCCGGTGATGCTGGTGGGGGCCTCCCAGTGGGGCGCGACGCCGCAGTTCGCCTGGATGTTTCTGTCGTATCTAGTGGTGCAGTTTCTCGACGGCAACGTGCTGGTGCCATTGCTGTTCGCCGAAGTGGTGGACTTGCATCCGGTCGCAATTCTTACTGCGATTCTGGTGTTTGGCGGATTATGGGGCGTGTGGGGAGTGCTGCTTGCGATCCCGCTGGCGTCTCTGATTGATGTGGTGTTGCGTCTGTGGCCGAAAGCGCGCCAGTCCGACGTAGGACCCGGATAAAACTCAGGCGCGTTTCTTTGTAGTCTCGATCAGGGTATCGAGGACTTCCTGCGCGTGTTCGGGCACGCGCACTTTGCGCCAGATGCGCACCACCACGCCTTCCGGGTCGATCAAAAAGGTGCTGCGCTCAATGCCGCGCACTTTGCGCCCGTACATGTTCTTGAGTTTCATTACATCGTAGCGGCCGCAGGCGACCTCCTCAGGGTCAGATACCAAATCAAAAGGGAACTTGTGTTTGGCCTTGAAGTTTTCGTGCGTCTTGACGGAATCGCGAGACAGGCCGAGCACGACGGTCTTGCGGCGTCTGAAGCGGGTGTGCAGGGTGCGAAAATCCTGACCCTCGGTGACGCAGCCGGGCGTGTGATCTTTCGGATAGAAATACAGCACCACAAACTGTCCGCGCAAGTCGGACAGACGGAGGTTTTTGTTGCCGGTCACCGGCAGTTCAAAATCAGGAGCGGTCTTGCCTTCCCGGGGAGTGGTTCGTGCCATGCTGTTGAGGTTTTATCCTTCAAAGTTTGGATTTTCAGCATATCACACTTGTTTGCGACCGGTGGGGTGGAGGAGCCGGCGCGCCAAAATCGGTTGGCATGTCTCTCGCGACGCAGATTGAACCGGGAGATGTGGCTCCGACAGGCACGCTGGTTCCCTGTATAATCAACACACCTGATCGACATCGTAACTAGTTATGGAAGGCCACCACTTCGAACTTGATGCCGAAAACTCCGACAACGCCATCACCATTACGGTCGGGGGCCGCGTTGATGGCGCTAACGCTGAGGATCTGCATGCACGCCTTGATGAGATGGTTAACGCCCAAGACACAAAACCCATATTGCTCGATCTCCACAAATTGACGTACATCAGTAGTGCGGGTTTGCGAACAGTTTTGCGAGTTGCTCAAGCCATGAAGGGCAAAGGCCTGTACTTTGCATTGGTCGGTCTGCCGCCGCACATCAAGGAGGTTGTGCAGCTCACAGGGTTCGACAAGATCATTGATGTTCAGGACAACCTTTCTTCTGCGATCCAAAATATCACCAGATAATGAGCAGTCGCTTGTACGCCATGATCACCCTGATTTGCTCTAAGTGGGAAATGCGACTGATTTCCTTAATACCCGCTCGCCAGTGCATGACCCCTGTCATGCGCGCCGGTGCGCCAAGCGGCACCCTTATATATAAGGAAGGCGCATTGTGAGTACTCCCACGCAAGACTTGGCGAACACGCATATTCTGGTGGTCGACAACGAAAAAGATCTCGAGCCGGTGATCCGCCAGCACATGCAGCAGGAGATCAGTGACCGCCGCTACAGTTTCGAGTTCGTCAATAGCGGTCTGGCGGCCCTTGATCGGCTGCGCGCCAACGAGCGGTTCGACATTATCCTGACGGACGTTGACGTCTCTGTGATGGGCGGTGCCAATTTGCTGGAGGAGATTCCGAAGATAGCGGCCAAGATTACCGCCAGTCTGGTGATCGCCGAGAACGACATGCAAAACATCCACACCGCTATGCGCCACGGTGCGTTCAGCTTCATTCCCAAGCCGCTGGACATCACCGACCTTAAGGTCACCATCGAGCGCGCAGTGGACAACCTCGGCCAGTTGCGCGAAGTCAAGTCGCTGCGTTCGCGGCTGCACACTCTGGAGCATGAGTTGCATATGGCGCAGACCTTGCAGGAACGGATTCTTCCGACCACGTTCCCGAAAACCAAGGACTATGACATATATGCCGACATGGTGGCCGCTCATTCTGTCGGCGGTGACTTCTATGATGTGTTCGATCTGGATCGGGGGCACGTGGGCGTTTTGATCGCCGACGTTTCTGACAAAGGCATTCCCGCTGCCATGTTCATGATGGCCAGCCGCACCTTGCTGAAAGCTTGCGCGGCCTGTTCCGTGTCACCCTCTCAGGTTCTTGGGCAGGTCAACTACCTGCTGTCGCAAGATAACGAAGCCATGAATTTCGTGACCTTGTTCTACGGAATTTACGACCCGGAAACCGGAAAACTCAAGTACACCAATGCCGGACACAATTGCCCGGTGCTGATCCAGCCAGGGAAGGAACCGGAGTTGCTGTATCCGACCAGCGACATTGCTTTGGGGGTCGCCGAGGACTTCCAGTTCAGTGAGAAGACTGTAACGCTGCCTCCGGGCAGCATCGTCGTGCTCTACACAGATGGTGTCTCGGAGGCGGAGCGTCAGGACAACAGAATGTTTGGCATGGGCCGCCTCATGCGGGTGTTTCAGGAAAAAGAGGTGACTGATAACGCCAAGGTAGCGACTGAGGCCGTATTTCAGGCGGTTGAGGATTTCACTGAAGGCAATGAACAGTCCGATGACATCACCTGCCTGGTTCTGCGTACCTGCAAACCCAGTCCTCATGTCGTGCTGGAGTCACATACGCTGACGATTCCCAACCGGATTGAGGAAATTCGCACGGTGCACAAAGCGCTTCAGGAATACTCCAAGAAAATCGGCATGCCACCCGATAAGTTCTCGCAGATACAGCTGGCGCTGGAAGAACTGGTGATCAATATCATTTTCTATGCGCATAAGGACAAGAAGGTGCACCAGATTCAGGTCAACTTCTCCGCAACAGAGAATACACTCACGATCGAGTTGGTGGATGACGGGATAGCCTTCGACCCGTTGAGCGATGCGCCGAAAATGGATACGGAAAAGAGTTTGGAGGAGCGCCCTCTTGGATGTGCCGGCATCGCATTGGCCCAGCAGTTTCTCACCAGCATTGAGTATCGGCGCACCGGTAAGCACAACCGCTTGAAGTTGACCTACGATTTTTGATGCTACCCGGTGTTTCGGGCTGGGCCATGGCGATAGCCGCAAATGTTATCAAGAGGCTCCCGGCCTCCAACTGAGTAAGCCGGAACCGCTACCGGCAATCTAGTCCGACGAAATTGAAACGCGCCTTTTTGCGCGTCGACGCACTCAGCTGTCTGTGGCCTGAGTTTCTCTGGCTTCGCGCTCTTTTTGCAGGCTGAGCGGCAGCGGGAAGTAGACGTTTTCCTGCTCCCCGTCCATGGTCGACAACTCAATCTCCATGTAGTCGCGTAAGATGGCCAGCAACTCCTGCACCAGTTCATCAGGTGTGGAGGCACCAGCCGTGATACCAATGGTCTCTTTGCCTTCCCACCAGGTCGGCTCCACCTGATCTGGTTCCTCAACCAGATAACTTGGTACGCCGCTGTCCCGGCCCACTTCGCATAGCCGGTTCGAGTTGGAACTGTTATGTGCGCCGACCACCAGAATCAGGTCCACCTGCGCCGCCAGTTTTCGCACCGCGGCCTGACGGTTCTGTGTCGCATAGCAAATGTCCTTGGTGTTCGGCCCGATGATTTTCGGGAAACGCTTCTGCAGTGCCTGAATAATGTTGCGCGTGTCATCCACTGACAGCGTGGTCTGCGTGATGTAGGCGACCTTGTCCGGGTTGCGAACCTCCAGAGTTTCAATGTCGGTCACTTCGCTCACCAGCAGCACGTGCCCCTTGATCTGTCCGAGCGTTCCCTCGACTTCAGGATGATCCTTGTGCCCGATCAAAATGATGTCGTAGTCCTTGCGTTCATAGTGCTGTCCCTGTTTGTGCACCTTCGTCACCAGCGGGCAGGTCGCATCAATCGACTGTAAGTTTCGATCCTTGGCCTTCTGAATGACCTTGGAAGACACTCCGTGCGCGCTGAAAATCGCAATGCTACCATCCGGTACCTGGTCGAGTTTATCCACGAAGCGCACGCCCTTGGCGCGCAAGTCCTGCACCACTCGCTGGTTATGCACGATCTCATGGCGCATATAAATCGGCGCGTCGTAAAACTCTGCCGCCTGATCGACAATCGTGATGGCGCGGTCTACACCGGCACAAAAACCGCGCGGCTGGGCCAGTATCACTTTCATGGTTTTCTTTTCTTTCATGGGAGTCTCCTTTTGAATTAATTTTCAGCCGCCGGCACATAGCCGTAAGAATCTGTGTCCACATATGGTAGCCCCGCCATGGCCAGCCGAAACATCAGTTTCAAGGCAAGGTTGGAGCGCACGAACAAGCGTGTCATCGCCACTATGCCCTTGACGCTGCGCCGTGAGATCTTGACTTCCGCGCCAGTGCGGTAATGCGGGTTGGCGTGAATGCGGCGCAAGCTCAATACCGCCATGCCCGCCGCCCACAGACAGTGCAGTCGAATGCCCGTCTCATGCGGGGGAATCAAAAGCGTGTAGCGCACCGCGTGGCTGAGATGATTGCGCGCTTCCGCCACCAGTCGGTTGAGCCCTTTCTCAAAGGCCTCACCACCGCCGCCCGCTTCAACCTGTCCGATGGTGCAGCCTTCGGCCTGAAACACATCGCGCGCCAGCCAGCAGGCACCGCGCTCCTTGTCTTCCCAAATATCCTTCAGAATATTCGTCATCTGCAAGCCTTGTCCAAACGACACTGACAACTTCATCATCTCTTCGCGCTGCGCATAAATCTCCTCGGAGTGCCTACTGAACAAATCCGCCAGCATCTCACCGACCACGCCGGCCACGTAGTAGCAATACTTGTCCATGTGCGGAATGTTATCAAGCCCCTCAGGCGTCGCCTGCTCCTGAAACTCATACATGCCTTGCGCCATGACCCGAACGCAGCGCTCCAGAATGCGGCGCTGTGTTTCTGTGAAGGAATGCGTGATGCGAATGACGCGCGCCGTGTTGGCGACCAGATCATGCTCCGCGTTCAGTGTCTCATCAGACAGCAATCGCCCAAGATCGCGCGCGAAATTCTCCGCAGGCTCATCGCCTTTGACGACCGCGACAAACTGATCCCAGAATACGCGCTTTTGCGCTATCGGCACGGCCGGCTCATCTTCAATGGTGTCATTGATGCGGCACAGAAGATAGCCATTGCTGACGATTGCGCGCAAGGCTTCTGGCAGTTGCGGAATGGTGAAGGCGAACGTGCGGGACACGCCTTGTAAAGCCACTTCTTGATAGGCCAGATCCTCTTCGATCGACTGTTCGTGGTGTGCTGTCACCGCTGCCTCCGAACTACCTGACTGTGAGCGATTCATGCGGACTATTATAACCCGCGATTTGGCAAATGAGCCATAAATTCAGTGCGATTAACTATTGCATATAGTCAGAATATCAACAGCATCCGCGCGAAATCTACCGCACCCGCTTCAGGCCGGTCTTGGTGAAGTCGCGGGCAGCCATATCCGTCTGAAACTGATAGTCCGTCCACTCCATGATGGTGCTTTTGCCGGTCACGTGATTGATCATCGACCACAGGCCGCCGCGCCAGTACTGATCCAGATACTGCTGGTAGCCTTCAATGGTCAGCGTTTTCATGTGCGTGTCCTTGCGGTCGTAGAAGTGGATTTGCTGAATCCGCAATTCCGCCTCGTCATACCAGACGATCTGACGCTTGTACCCTGAATCCTTTTCGGCCGGGTAGCGCTCCAGCATCAGGCAGGTCATCTCCCCGCACGGCTCATCGCCCAGATAGCGATAGGTGAACTTTTCCACTTCCTGAGAGGACAGGTCTTCGTATGAGAACTCACTGCCCATAAAGGAGCCAGACTTGTTGGAAGCGCTGATGCGTTTGACGCGCTTCAGTGCCGGCAGATACAACCACTGGTCATCCGCGGTGTCCTTGTGCGCGTGGATCAGCAAGGCCGTGCCCTTGACATCGCGCGGGCTGTCAAAAACAAACAGGCTGCGATCGCCGTCATCCTTCATTTCCAGAGACTTGACGCGCAGGCGGCGGACGCTCTCCTTGCCTTGCTTGTTGCGCAGGGTCATGGTTTGTTTGACCGTAGAGTTTCCGAATCCGTCATCTTTTGCACTCGCGGCTTGCGCGAGTTTCAGACCTTGCGCCTCCGGCGACTCTTCCGCATAAACGGTCGGCAGCGCGGCGGCAAGTGAGAGGGAAAGACCGCAAAGCGCGGCCATCAGGCGGGTACGGCGCGAGTTCAAAGAGGGGAGTGCGTCCATGAGTTAATCCTCCGAATAGGGTGAAACAGTATTCCCGCCGAGTCCTCTGTGAGGCAGTCGGGACAGGGCAAATTCATGCAGCGAAAGTCGCACGATTGAATGCAGCATCGGATGCAGAGTTATTGAGCGAACTTGAAATCTCATTGTAAGGCACAAAAACAGAGGTGACAGATTCCCTTCGGCAAACTCCGTTCCAACACGCCTTTCCCCTATAATTCCCCTAACTTCCGCATTCGCAGTCTCGTTATCCGTATGGCCCAATTTCACGGCAGCATGGTTGCTATGGCCACCCCTATGGCGTCTTCAGGCGAAGTGGACTATGCCGCGCTCGGCACCTTGGTGGACTTTCATCTGGAGCAGGGTAGTGATGCGCTAGTGCCGGTGGGGACCACGGGTGAGTCAGCGACCCTGACAGTCTCGGAGCATCACGAGGTGATCCACCGCGTCGTGGAACAGGTCAATGGCCGCATTCCGGTGATCGCCGGAACCGGAGCCAACGCTACTGCGGAAGCGATCGAATTGACGCAACGCGCGGAACAAGCGGGCGTTGATGCTTGCTTGTCGGTGACGCCGTATTACAATAAACCGACTCAAGGGGGGTTATATCAGCATTATCGCGCTATCGCTGAGGCGGCAACATTGCCGCAAATACTCTATAACGTGCCGGGGCGAACCGCCTGCGACATGTTGCCGGAGACGGTGGCGCGCTGTGCGGAGCTCCCAGGCATTATTGGCATCAAAGAAGCGACCGGGGAATTGCAGCGTATTCGGCAACTGCGCGAGTGCTGCCCGGAGGAATTTTTGATTATCAGCGGAGACGACGGGACGGCTATGGAAACCCTGCTCAATGGAGGCGTTGGTGTGATCACAGTCACCGGCAATGTTGCGCCACGCCTGATGCACGAGATGTGTCAGGCCGCTATGGCCGGCGATGAGGAGTCGGCGCGCACGTATGACCGCAAACTTGAAGCGCTGCATCGCGATCTGTTTGTGGAGTCCAATCCGATTCCTGTCAAATGGTGTCTGCAGCAGATGGGGCTGATCCCGGAAGGCATTCGCCTGCCGTTGACGCCGTTATCAGAGGAACATCATCCGCGCTTGCGCGCGGCGATGCAGGCGGCGGAGATACAGCCATGAAGCGCGGCGTATTATTTGGCGGACTGGGCCTGCTGCTGGCGGGTTGCGGTGATGAGCCGCTGACCATTGAGGAGTTGGTGGATGAGGCCACCGAGGTCTTTCAGGGCGAGTTTTTTGAGGGCGAGGAGGAGTACTCCGCAAGCGGTTCCGTTGAGGCGCTCAAGGTCCCGCCGCAGATGAGCACGCCCGATACCAGCCGACAGCTGGTGATTCCGAATCTGTCTGGAGTCAGTGCTAAAGCCACGGGCCGCGGCAGCCAGTCGGCGGTGCTACCGGAGTTTCTGGAGATGAAGGTGCGCCGGGAAGGATTGGTGCGCTGGTTGGAAGTCGGAGCCGCGCCGCTTGCGGTGTGGCCGCATTTGCGCGAGTTCTGGGAGCAGCAAGGCTTTGAATTGGTGCTGGAGCAACCGACTCTGGGCATCATGGAGACACAATGGCGCGGCGCGGTTCGGGATACGGAAGAGGTTGATGAGTCGCAGCACTTCACGGCGGTGCGCGAGAAATTCCGCGCGCGCATTGAACGCGAACCGAACGGTTACGCCAACCTTTTTGTGACGCGGCAAAGTCTGGAAGTCGCAGGTTTGAGCGAGGACAACAAGGTGGTCTGGAAGTCAGGCCGTCCGAATCCGGAAGAAGAAGCCGAGATACTGGTGCGCATCATGGAGCATTTCGGCATGTCGCGTCTGGAAGGCGTGGCGACGTTGGAAGAAGAGCAGGTCGAGAGCACCGTACACCTGGACATCGAAAACATTGGCGGCATCTCGGTGTTGGTGGTGAAAGACGATTTCAGCAGCGTATGGCGTCAGGTGGCGGTGGCGCTGGAGCGCTCCGGGCTGTATCTGATCGATGTGGATCGCGCCGCCGGCGCGTTGATCTTCCGCTATCGCGGGCGCGGCGCAACGGCAACGGGTGATGAGGCGCTATTGCTGGAAGCTCGTCTGCTGGAGCGCAGTCCAGGCATCACACTGGTGACCGCGCATTATCACGACAAGCCCGGACCGCTACCCAAGGAAATCACCCGTGAAGTCTTGCGGAGTGTGGTGGCGGCGTACACCTTGATCCCGCGCGCCACGGCGCAGGGCAAGTAATCAATTTTTGTGGCCCGTCGCCGGGCGGTCAATCAGTCGTCGCCGGAATGGTCGCGCGTCATGGTGGCGGATTGCAGCCGTGACATGGCGAGGTAGGTGATGTTGCCTTTGCGCATAACCACATCGCGTGACTTGTCTTTTTCGATGCAGGCGTATGCTGAATGATTGTGGATCGACTCAAAGTTTTCTGACTCCACCCGATAGGTACGGATGCGATCATCGTCATTGAGTTGCAGGGCGATGTCACGCACCATGTCCTCGACAAACTTGGCATTGTCGTAGGCGCGCTCGGTGACATATTTCTCGTCACCGCGTTTAAGCAGTCCGTACAGTTCACAGGAGGCCTGCGCTTCAGCCATCTCAATCAGATCCTCAATCCAGACCGGCTTTGCCACAGTGACGGTCAGCGTGATGTGCGAGCGCTGGTTGTGCGCGCCATAGTCCGAGATGCTCTTGGAGCAGGGGCACAGACTGGTGACCGGCACAGTGATGCCTACTTCCAGTTGGCTGTCGCTCGCATTGATCTGGCCGCGAAGCGTCACCTGATAATCAAGATAACTGCGTACGCCGGAGACGGGAGCCGTCTTCGCCATAAAAAACGGGAAGCTCATTTCGATGGTGCCCTTCTCGGCACTGAGCCGCCCGGTCATGGTGCGCATCAGGGTATGGAAACTTTCCAGCGACAAGGCCTCGCGTTTTTGTTCCAGGACTTCCACGAAGCGCGACATGTGCGTGCCCTTGACATCGGGAGGCAGATTAACCGTCATGGTGATACGCGCCACGGTGGACTGCGCCTCACCGCTGCGATCAACGAACTTGACCGGATGCAGAATGTCCTTGATGCCGACCTTGTTAATAGGGATCGCGCGCGTGTCGGCGAGTGCCTGTTCGTCAGGCAGAGGTGCGGTCGCTGGGACGGGATTGGCCATGCTTGATTCCGGTGAAGAAGTCTCCTTATGGACACATATTAGCAAAAGAGTTGCGACGGCAAATATAGCAGCCCTGACCGGCATGCCTCTGAGCTGTGTCGGGTTGACAGAGGCAGTAGAGTTTGAGAGGGCTTGGCGTTGTTTGTGTGGAGCAAGTGGAAGTAGTCAGCGCACCAAGTGAAAATCGAGCGGTGATACCCTCAATCATGCGGTTATATTCTTCGGCCAACGTGCCGAAACGTCAAACTCAAACAACTCTTTTTTCGAGTTTCGCTTTCTGATCGCGCGGCACTCGATATTATCGAAGCCTAGGTTTTGTAGCATGGCTGAGTACACCTTCTCTACCGACAAAAGCACCCCATAAAAAGTCGAATTCCCAACAATATAGTGCAGCTCTGCGCCTGACCTCAAGACCGGTGCCAAGGACCTGAAATGTTCCCAAATATCATCAAAATACCTGGAGATATAGTTCGCCATGATTTTGCCGTTCTTGTTGTCGCGATGTGAGATGTTCTCCAGTGCAGAGTCCAGCATCGGATGATGAAATGTTTTTTCTGTCGGTTCCCACTCAGCCAGTCTGCTCGTTGCAATTCCCCAAGTGCCTCCGATTGCCTGCCAGTCTAATTCACCTGCATCACTGCCATTGGCCAGAAATCCGAGCCAATACATGTAGGGCCTGAGTTCGCGAATATACGACATGCGATTAGCGTAAGGTGGAGAGGTGATGATCAGATCAAAAGTACCTTCCACCACTTCGGTCAACTTCCGCGCATCCCCGAAAAAAACTTGGCCTGTTCTCTCCGGGTTGTTGCGTGCTCCCTGCAGCACAAAATTCACGTTATTAGTGAACACCTGCTCCCGGTCGACACGAAACAAATCGTTCGATTGTTCAGCGTCCTTGAAAGACATGGATTGATGATTGAATGCGGCACTGGAAAGTTCGATCAAGGTTCTGCAGAAGGCGATGAGCAGCAGGTTCCTTTCTGGTGATTGCTCTTCTGCCGCATAGTCGATGGCAGCTCTCAACTTGCACAGAAAAATCAGTGCGTCCTCGCACCACCAGCGCTGTATGTTGTGAATAGTTGGTGCTGTTATCGGTTCGACCGCGTCTTCCTTGACCGCCTCAATAATCCGAGGGGTCGCATCACGAGTCGCTGCTATAACGGTGCTGGAGTATCGCGCCATCTTGGCTTGCGCAAACCAGACGAGAAACGGATTGATTTCCGTAGTCACGCCTTCGTGCCCATGGTAGGCGGCGATCAGTGCTGTGGTTGCTGTCCCGCAAAAAGGGTCCAGAACCCGTTGCGGTCGATCATGCCGATAAATCAGTTCTTCAACCATCTTGACCGAATAAGCGGGAGTAAGCCGCAACCAGCCATGCCGCCCGGCTGTCGCGTTGAATTTCTGCGTGTAATCTGATCTTTGTCGCAGTTGAGTTCTGGGAACAGCACTCATGTTGATTCCGGGGCCAACAGGGTCTTCAAAATGGTATTCATTTCCGAACGAAGCGTTTTAGCATTTCGCTCAAAAAATGCTGCCAAGTCATATCCGACAACATTCTTAATGAAGTCATAGGTAGATAGCAGAGGACCCTCGGCACCAACTGTACCTGTCAAGACCGACCACTTGTTAGCACGGTAGCGCAGAAGAATGTCACCATCAATTTGTCCCGACAATACTACAACACATGGGAAGTACCCTTTTGTATAAGCAATCGCTGCATTGGCCATATCGGCGTCTTGGCGCTTTGAATCTTTGCTCTTGTAGCCTTGGCGAACCTCAAAAACAACACCCGTCAAACTCTTCAGCACCTTCTCGTCAATATCCAGCATGTTCGCCGAACTGTTCATCCACTGAACGAGGGCGTTACGTTTTCTTTTGCTCCCAACCTTCTCGAAAGGAATCCGGCAATCCAGATGCAGGGTTCGCTTCCGCCCACTCGGTGTAGTGACCTGATAAGACCATGCTGCGTCTTCCTCAGCCAATCCGAGTGAATCCTTAATGATTGTCCGAAATAATTTCTCGCAGCCAATACCGACTTGTCGATACACGCTTGTCATGCCGCCTGCAGTTTTGTGGGCTACATACATCATGGGATTATCCAAACCAAGCCAACTATAAAATATATCCGCTTGATACAAATCCTGAAACTGATTCAGCGTCAGTCCTCCACCTTTTGAGCCTTGACCAAATTTAGGCTTGTAATGAGCGGATACTCTGATCGAATCCAGAATAATCTGTAGGTATTCCTTATCCGTAGCACTCATGGCGCACCTCTCCCACTTAAGTAGAGGTTGCTACAGAGACTTGGCAGCTCACTGTACGTCAACGGCATTACTTTTACTTTTGCCGATTGATTATTCATGGGCCGCGTGTGGCCTGAGTAAATACCCAAGGCACAAGCCGATACTGAAAACATTGCTCTATCCTCGCTTGCTGATTACTGGCAACTCTCTGCCAGTAAGATAGGACTCATCATATTACACCTCTTTCCACACAAAACGGTGAAGCACCATTTCAGGTGCGGCTGACATACAAGTAGATGAGCCGGGTAATGACAGAGAAACCTCACCTCACATCTTTCGTACAGGTAACCGAGCGTGTCGAAGAATCCTGGCTGTGCTATCAGGCTGATACAAGCAATGCTCTGATGCGCGATAGTCTTCTGCACCGCTTTAAGATCGCCTACGAGATGGCATGCAAAGTGCTGAAGCGCTATCTGCAGTATGCTTCCGCAGAGCCGGGACAGTTCAGACAGATGGGCTTTCAGGACGTCATTCGCACGGCAAACCAACAGGGCCTGCTTTTGGGTGGTTTATCGGACTGGCTCTTTTTTCGAGACATGCGCGGTCGCACCAGTTACGCCTACGAGGATGAGGTCGCACTGGAGATTGCAAAAAACACACCACGTTTTCTGAAAGAGGCAACTTACTTGCGTGACCGACTGCTGGAACGCTTGGAACTTGTGGATGTAGCTGAACCGGATGAGCTGTCACGTCCCACGACTCGGAATAAAGACTACGGGGTCATTGACTTGAGCGCAGACCATTTGGCCTTTGTACGTGAAGTGCTGCAGCGGCACGTACCGGAGCGAGAGGTGCTGGTGTTTGGATCCCGCGTGCAAGGCACCGCGCGCGAATATTCCGATCTTGATCTTGCTATTCAGGGCGATGCGCCTCTTCCACTTAATGTGGTTCTGGATATGACAGCAAGTTTCAGAGATTCTGATTTCCCGCTCAAGGTAGACGTCGTGGATTTGGCGAGTGTCGATGAGTCCTTCCGCGACATTATTCTCCGTGATGGGATAGCGATACAGCCCCCTTCAGAGACGCCCTCATCGGAATAAACCCGAAACTCATTTGTGCTATACTTGCGCCCTGAATTTCGCGGGCCAGCCCTCGATTGGGGGTTGGCCTGTTTTAATAATTAAACCGATGACTATGGTTTGTCTGCGATGGCAACGATTAACCAGCTGGTCCGCAAGCGACGCAAGCGGCCCACGAGCAAGAGTAATGTTCCGGCGTTAGCGCGTTGTCCGCAACGTCGTGGTGTCTGCACGCGCGTCTACACCACTACCCCCAAGAAACCCAACTCCGCACTGCGAAAAGTCGCCCGCGTCCGTTTGACCAACGGCTTTGAGGTGACCTCTTATATTGGTGGGGAAGGACATAATCTGCAAGAGCACTCCGCCGTCCTGATTCGGGGCGGTCGAGTCAAGGATCTGCCCGGCGTACGCTATCACACAGTACGCGGCAGTCTCGACACTCAGGGGGTCGCCGATCGGCGACAAGGCCGTTCCAAGTACGGAACAAAGCGCCCCAAATCCAACTGATCCCCGCCGTTTCTGGAGTCTGCCATGCCGCGCCGTCGCGATGTTCCTGAACGCCCGAAACAGCCAGACCCAAAGTACGGCAAGGAGCAGCTCAGCCGCTTTATTAACGCGCTGATGCGCGATGGCAAGAAGTCGGTGGCGGAACGCATCCTGTATGACGCACTCGATGAAATCGCGCGAGTACGTGGCGGTGACGCAACGGTCGTGCTGGAATTGGCGCTCGAGAATGTTCGCCCGCCGGTTGAAGCCAAGCCGCGTCGCGTCGGCGGCGCTACCTATCAGGTGCCGGTTGAAGTGCGTCCGCAACGCCAGGAAGCGCTGGCTATCCGCTGGATTATTGAATCGGCGCGTAAGCGCTCGGAGACTTCCATGAAGCGCCGGCTGGCCGGCGAGTTAATGGACGCGGCGGACCAAAAAGGTATCGCCATCAAGAAACGCGAAGACACGCTTAGCATGGCGGAGTCGAACCGCGCGTTTTCACACTATCGCTGGTAAGGCGACAGCTGGAATACGATCATGGGACGCGAGACTCCGCTGCATCGCTATCGCAATATCGGCATCATGGCCCATATTGACGCCGGCAAGACCACCACCACTGAACGCATCCTGTTCTACACCGGCATTTCGCACAAGATTGGCGAAGTGCATGACGGTGCGGCGGTCATGGACTGGATGGAGCAAGAGCAGGAGCGCGGCATCACCATCACCTCGGCGGCCACCACCTGTTTCTGGCAGGGCATGGCCGGGGATATGGACGCGCACCGCATCAATATCATCGACACGCCGGGGCACGTTGACTTCACCATTGAGGTGGAGCGTTCGCTGCGTGTGCTGGATGGTGCCTGCGCAGTGTTTTGCGCGGTCGGCGGCGTTGAGCCGCAGTCCGAAACAGTCTGGCGTCAGGCCAACAAGTATGGCGTGCCGCGTCTGGCTTTCGTCAACAAAATGGATCGCGCCGGCGCGGACTTCAACCGCGTCGTCACTCAGATTAAAGAGCGCCTTCGGGCGACCCCGGTGCGCCTGCAGTTGCCAGTCGGAGCGGCGGAAGATTTTCGTGGTGTCATTGACTTGATTACATGCAAGAAAATCGTTTGGAATGAAGATGATATGGGCGCAACCTTCGAACTGGAATCGGTGCCGGAAGAGCAAGAGTCTGAGGTTAAGGAGGCGCGTGAGGAACTGGTCGAAATCGCGGCTGAAGGCAACGATGAATTAATGGAGAAGTACCTGGAAGACGGCAAGCTTTCAGATGACGAAATTCGCACCGGACTGCGCGCGCGTACGCTGCGCAACGAAGTGATCCCGGTGCTGTGCGGTTCCGCATTCAAGAACAAGGGCGTGCAGGCGATGCTTGACGCCGTGGTGCACTATCTGCCGGCCCCGAATGACGTGCCGGCTATTTCCGGCTTGCTGGACTCCGGCGATGAAGGCCAGCGTCAACCTTCGGATGACGAGCCGTTCGCGGCCTTGGCATTCAAGGTGGCGACCGACCCCTTTGTCGGCACGCTGACATTCTTCCGCATGTATTCCGGTGTGCTGAACTCAGGTTCAGCGGCCTTCAATCCGCGCCGCACCAACAAGGAGCGCATTGGGCGCATCCTGCAGATGCACTCGAATCACCGCGAGGAGATCAAGGAAGTGCGCGCTGGCGACATCGCTGCCGCGGTCGGCCTGAAAGATGTGGCGACCGGCGACACGCTGTGCGCGGTCAATGATGTGATCGAGCTGGAGAAAATGGAGTTCCCGGAGCCGGTGATTTCGGTTGCGGTGGAGCCTAAGACCAAAGCCGATCAGGAGAAGATGAGCGTATCTCTGCAGAAACTGGCGCAAGAAGACCCGTCCTTCCGGGTGTCCTCTGATGAGGAATCCGGGCAGACCATTATTTCCGGCATGGGCGAGTTGCACCTCGACATTCTGGTTGATCGCATGATGCGCGAGTTCAATGTGGAAGCCAATGTCGGCGCGCCGCAGGTCAATTACCGCGAAACCATCCGCCAGCCGATTGAAGAGGAAGGCCGCTTTGTACGCCAGACCGGCGGGCGCGGGCAATACGGACATGTGTGGCTGCGCATTGAGCCGCAAGAGCCGGGCAGCGGCTACATTTTTGCCAATGAGATCACCGGCGGCGTGGTGCCAAAGGAATATATCCCCGCGGTCGGCAAGGGCATTGAGGAACAAATGCAAAATGGCGTAATCGCCGGCTATCCGGTGGTCGACGTCAAGGTTACTCTGTATGACGGCTCCTACCATGAGGTGGATTCTTCGGAAACGGCCTTCAAGGTGGCGGGTTCGATGGCGTTTCGCGATGGCGCGCAAAAAGCCTCACCGGTGCTGCTGGAGCCAGTTATGAAGGTCGAGGTAGTGACGCCGGAAGAATACATGGGCGATGTGGTCGGCGATCTGAACCGACGTCGCGGCATGGTCGGCGGCATGGAAGACGCTCCGTCCGGCAAGATCATTCGCGCCGATGTGCCGCTGAAAGAGATGTTCGGTTACGCGACCGCGTTGCGCTCTGCGACGCAAGGGCGCGCGACCTACACAATGGAATTCAACAAATATGCGGAAGTCCCGAACAGCATTGCTGAAACCGTGATTTCTCGCAGCAGCCACTAAAACATCGGGAGGCTCTAATGGCGAAGGAAAAATTCGAACGCACGAAGCCGCACATTAATGTCGGCACGATCGGTCATGTAGATCATGGCAAGACCACGCTGACGGCGGCGCTGACCAAAGTGATGGCGGAGGCGCACGGCGGCGAGGTTCGCGATTATTCGCAGATTGACAATGCGCCGGAAGAGCGCGAGCGCGGCATCACGATTGCGACCGCGCACGTGGAATACGAATCCGATGCGCGCCATTACGCGCATGTGGACTGTCCCGGCCACGCGGACTACGTGAAGAACATGATCACTGGAGCGGCGCAGATGGACGCGGCGATTCTGGTGGTGAGCGCGGCGGACGGTCCGATGCCGCAGACCAACGAGCATATTCTGCTGGCCCGTCAGGTTGGCGTGCCGCACATTCTGGTGTACCTGAACAAGGCCGACCAGGTGGACGACGATGAGTTGCTGGAGTTGGTGGAAATGGAAGTGCGCGAACTGCTCAGCAAGTATGAGTTTCCCGGCGACGACACGCCAATCATCACAGGATCGGCGCTGCAGGCGCTGGAAGGTGACACCAGCGAGCACGGCATTGAGTCGGTGCAGAAGCTGGTAGAGGCGATGGATAGTTACATTCCTGAGCCGGAGCGCGCGATTGATGGTGCGTTTTTGATGCCGGTGGAGGATGTCTTCACGATTTCCGGTCGCGGCACGGTGGTGACGGGCCGAGTGGAACGCGGCATCATCAAGGTTGGCGAAGAAGTCGAGATGGTGGGCATTCGCGACACCGAGACGACCACCTGCACGGGTGTTGAGATGTTCCGCAAGTTGCTGGATGAAGGTCGCGCAGGCGACAACATCGGAGTGCTGCTGCGCGGCACCAAGCGTGAGGAAGTGGAGCGCGGTCAGGTGTTGTGCCAGCCGGGTTCGATCACCCCGCACACAGAATTTGACGCGGAGATTTACTGCCTGACGAAGGAAGAGGGCGGACGCCACTCGCCGTTTGTGTCGGGTTATCGTCCGCAGTTTTATTTCCGCACCACGGATGTGACGGGGGCAGTGAACCTGCCGTCGGGCACGGACATGGTGATGCCGGGCGACAATGTCACGATTTCGGTCGAGCTGGGCGCTCCGATCGCAATGGAAGAAGGTCTGCGTTTCGCCATGCGCGAAGGTGGCCGCACCATCGCTTCCGGCGTCGTCACCAAGATTAACAAGTAAGCACGGACGCTCGCACGGGATCTCGCTCATGGCCACGCCGAAAAAAAAGAAGCCGGTTGCAAAAAAACCGGCCGCTGCAAAAACAAGCAGCAAGGCGGCTGAAGCGAAGCCCGCTGACAGCAGTCTGCGGCTGCGCCTCAAGGCGTTTGATCACCGTCTGGTGGATCAATCTGCGCGCGAGATCGTAGAGACCGCACGGCGTACCGGCGCACAAGTGCACGGACCGATTCCGTTGCCGACGCGCAAGGAGTTGTACACCGTGCTGATTTCTCCGCACGTCGACAAGGACGCGCGGGACCAGTACGAAATTCGCACGCACAAGCGGATCATTGATATCGTCAACCCATCCGAGAAAACGGTGGACGCGCTGATGAAGCTGGACTTGCCAGCCGGCATTAGCGTACAGCTGAAGTGAGGAACGGATCATGGCACTGGGCATCGTAGGCACCAAGCTTGGCATGACGCGGCTGTTTCGTGATAGCGGCGAGTCCGTCTCGGTGTCGATTGTGGCGGTGGACGACAACCGGATCGTGCGCGTCAAGACACCGGACTCCGACGGTTATTCCGCGGTGCAGGTGGCCTATGGTTCGCGCAAGGCCAAATCGATGCACCGGGCGCAGGCGTGCGAGTTGCAAAAAGCCGATATCAGCAATGCGCGCGGCCTGCAGGAATTTCGTCTGAAAGAAGGCGAGGAAGCGCCGGAGACAATCGGCGTCGACTTGTTTGAAGTCGGACAGAAAGTCAATGTCAGCGGCACCTCGATCGGTAAGGGCTTCGCTGGCACTATCAAGCGTCATAACTTCCGCGGACAAGATCGCTCGCACGGCAATTCCTTGTCGCACCGGGTGATGGGAGCGACCGGCCAGTGTCAGTTCCCGGGCCGGGTGTTTAAGGGCAAGAAGATGCCGGGGCGCATGGGAGGCGTGCGGGTGACGCAACGCAATCTGGAAATTGTTCAAGTCGACGGCGAGCAGCAGTTGCTGTGGATTCGCGGTTGTATTCCTGGCTCGCGCGGCGGGCGCGTAATCGTCAAGCAGGTACCATGATGGAAATCAAGACACGCGATACTGCGGCGGCCGTCACACTGGCGGATGCCTGCTTTGGCGTCCCGTTTCACCAAGCGCTGGTGCATCAGGCGGTGACCAGCCATGCGCAGCGCGGCCGTGCCGGCAGCGCGTCGCAGAAAACCCGCGCGGAAGTTCGTGGCGGTGGCGCCAAGCCCTGGCGGCAGAAAGGCACCGGGCGGGCTCGCGCCGGCTCGATTCGCTCGCCGATCTGGCGGGGCGGGGGTGCTGCACATCCGGCGGGCGGACAAAACTTCAAAGGTAAACTCAACAAGAAGATGTATCGCCATGCGATGCGTTCGATTGTATCGGAACTGCTGCGCCTGGAACGGCTGCATGTGGTGGAATCCTTCGCGATCTCCGAGCCGAAGACCAAACTGGCGCAAGCCGAACTGGCGCGCCTTGAACTATCGAATGTGCTAGTTCTAGTGGATGAACTGGAGCCGAACACTGCGCTGGCGATGCGCAATATGACCCAATGCGAACTACGCGAAGCGAGCCGGGTTGATCCGATCTCACTGCTGCGCTATGAGCATGTGGTGTTGACGCGCGCGGCACTGACCGTGCTGGAACAACGCCTCGGAATCGAATCATGAGCATAAAGAGCAGGATCGGCAATCTCTTCGGTCGCAAGAAAGCGGCACCGGAGCAGCCTGAGCGTGCCGTAGAGGAAGCGCCGGCCGCTGCCGTTGCCGAGCAGCAACCCAAGGAGCCGGAAGCGCGCGCGGTCCCCGCGGCGTCGAAACCGAAGAAACGCAAGAAGCGCGCCGTCGTCGATCGACCGGCATGCAGCACGCAGCGCGTGAATTACATTTTGCGCCGCGCGCATGTGTCGGAGAAGACTGTGGATCTGGCGAACAAGATGAGACAGCATACCTTTGAGGTTGCGCCGGACGCGACGCGCGAGGAAGTCAAGGTGGCGGCCGAGCAGTTGATGGGCGTGAAGGTGAGCGAGGTACGCATCAGCAATGTGCATGGCAAGCGCAAGCGCAATGGCACCCGATCTT
Organism: uncultured candidatus Poriferisulfidus sp.; assembly: GCA_965199755.1. Classification (GTDB taxonomy): domain Bacteria; phylum Pseudomonadota; class Gammaproteobacteria; order Poriferisulfidales; family Poriferisulfidaceae; genus Poriferisulfidus. The sequence goes on from CBDASZ010000001.1 coordinate 663,735, forward strand.
CCTGGCGCAAGGCATTGATCATGCTTGAGCCCGGACAGGATCTCGACATGATGGAGGCGGGATCATGACTGTCGTGAAGGCTCGCCCGACGTCGCCCGGACGGCGTTTTCGCACCAGCGTGCATACCCCGGACCTGCACCGCGGCGGTCCATATCGGCCGCTGACCGAAGGGCAGGCGCAGACCGGCGGGCGCAACAACCAAGGCCGCATCACCATGCGTCATCGCGGCGGCGGCCACAAGCAGCGCTATCGACGCATCGATTTCCAGCGCAGCAAGAACGACATTCCGGCGAAGGTGGAGCGTCTGGAATACGACCCGAACCGCAGCGCGCACATTGCTTTGCTGCTGTATGCGGACGGGGAGCGGCGCTACATCATTGCGCCAGAAGGTTTGAAAGCCGGCATGACCGTGCAGTCTGGAGAGAATGTGCCGATCAGCATCGGCAATTGCCTGCCACTGCAGAATATGCCCGTCGGCATCGTGGTGCATGCCGTGGAGTTGCACCCCGGCGGCGGCGCACGGCTGGCGCGCAGCGCTGGCACCTACGCGCAGGTACTGGCCCGCGAGGGCACCTACGCCACGTTGCGACTGCGTTCTGGAGAAGTTCGCAAGGTGCTCGCGGCCTGTCGCGCGACGGTAGGCGAGGTCGGCAATGCCGAGCACTCGCTGATCAAACTTGGCAAGGCCGGAGCGAAGCGCTGGCGCGGCGTCCGCCCGACGGTACGCGGCGTCGCCATGAACCCGGTCGACCACCCGCACGGCGGCGGCGAAGGCAAGACTTCCGGTGGGCGACATCCGGTGACGCCCTGGGGCGTGCCGACCAAAGGACATAAAACCCGGCGCACCAAGCGCACCGATCATCTGATTGTGCGCCGTCGCCGCAAGAAACGTTAAACGATCATGCCACGTTCCCTGAAGAAAGGCCCCTTTGTTGACCATCATTTGATGGCCAAGGTTGAAGCGGCGGTCGAGAACAACGACCGGCGACAGATCAAGACCTGGTCGCGTCGCTCCATGATTATCCCGGAGATGGTCGGACTGACCATCGCGGTGCACGATGGGCGTCGCCATGTTCCGGTGTTGGTCAACGAGAACATGGTCGGCCACAAACTCGGTGAATTTGCATTGACGCGCACGTTCCGGCAACACGCGGGCGACCGCAAGGCGAAGTAATGGAAGCCCGTTGCGTAGCGCGTTATCTGCGTATCAGCCCACGCAAGTGCCGGCTGACCGCTAACCAGATCCGCAAACTGCCAGTCGGCGAAGCCTTGACGGTGTTGCGGTTCTCGCAGCACAAGGCGGCCGCGTTGCTTAGCAAGGTGGTGGAGTCGGCGTTGTCGAACGCGGAGCACAACCAGGGCGCGGATATTGACCTATTGCGAGTGGATGAAATCATGGTGGATGAAGGCCCGGTGTTCAAGCGTTTTCGCCCGCGTGCTCGCGGGCGTATTGGCCGCATCCGCAAACGCACCAGTCACGTGACCGTGGTGCTGCGCGACAGTAACGCGCAGGGTGCCAGTTAATTCTAAGGAGCGATCATGGGACAGAAAGTCAACCCGATTGGATTCAGGCTCGGTATCATCACCGACTGGAACTCGCATTGGTATGCCGAGCGCGGCGAGTATCGGGATCAGCTGAACAACGATTTGCAGGTGCGGGATTTTCTGCAGCGCAAGTTGTCGCAGGCTTCGGTCAGCCAGATTCGCATTGAGCGGCGTAATGACACCGCCGAGATCACCATTCACACGGCGCGACCTGGTATCGTGATCGGCAAAAAAGGCGGCGACATTGAGGTGTTGCGCCGGGAAGTCGCGAAGATGATGAACCTGGGTCTGGGCATGGTGAAAGTGAACATCGAGGAGATTCACAACCCGGAAGTGGACGCGCAGCTGGTGGCCGAGAGTGTGGCGCAGCAACTGGAAGGGCGCGTCATGTATCGCCGCGCCATGAAGCGCGCCTTGCAAAATGCCATGCGCCTTGGCGTGCAGGGCATCAAGCTGAACGTCGCCGGGCGTCTCAATGGAGCCGAGATTGCGCGCAGCGAATGGGCGCGTGAAGGTCGGGTGCCGCTACATGTATTGCGTGCGGACATTGACTATGGCTTTGCCGAAGCGCGTACCACGTACGGCGTGATTGGCGTCAAGGCATGGATCTTCAACGGCGAGATTGGTGGGCCGGAAGGCGCGCTGAGCAAGAAGTAACGGAGACGGATCATGCTGCAGCCCAAACGAACCCGCTATCGCAAACAGCAGAAAGGCCGCAACCGCGGTCTGTCGCAGCGCGGCAACAAGGTCAGCTTCGGCGAATTTGGCCTGAAAGCGACCACCAGCGGTCGTCTGACCTCGCGTCAGATTGAAGCCGGTCGCCGCGCCATCACGCGCCACATTCGGCGCGGCGGCAAGATCTGGATTCGCGTCTTTCCGGATGTGCCAGTGACGCAGAAACCGCTGGAATCCCGTCAAGGCAAGGGCAAGGGCAATGTCGAGTACTGGGTGGCGAAGATCCAGCCCGGTCGCATGCTGTACGAAATGGAAGGCGTGACCGAAGAGGTGGCCCGTGGCGCGTTTCGCCGCGCCGCAGCCAAACTGCCAGTGCAGACCACTTTCACACGCAGGACTCTGGGCTGATGAGTATCAAGACGCAAAAGCACCTCGAAGGTCTGCGAGCCATGGACGCGGAGCAGTTACGCGAGGAATTGGCGCGCCTGCAACGCGAACAGTTTGAGAACCGCATGCAATTGCGCAGCGGACAGACAGCGCGCCATCATGTGCTGAAGATCGGACGTCGGGAGATTGCCCGCATCAAGACACTGTTGGCGCAGCGCGCCAGCGCCGAGGCGGCATCATGACTGAGAAGACCCGCTCCGTGATTGGTCTTGTGGTCAGCGACCGCATGGACAAGACCGCTGCCGTATTGGTGACGCGCCAGTTGCGTCATCCTTTGTATGGCAAATACATCCGGCGCTCAACCAAAGTGCTGGCGCATGACGCCGAGAACATCGCGAAGATCGGCGATCAGGTGCGCATTCGCGAATGCCCGCCGCATTCGAAGCGCAAGGCTTGGGAATTGCTGGAAGTGCTGGGTTCGGAGATCATGCCGGACGAGATGCTGACTGAAGAGGTCACGCCTGATTCGGTCATGCCCGAAGCGGCCGCGCCGGCAGAGCCAGAGCCGGAAGAGGCAGCAACAGAACAAGCCGCTGTCGAAGAAACGGCCACTGAGGACGCAGCACCTGAGGAAGTGTCTGCGGAATCCGAAGAGACGCCGGCCGCCGAAGAAGCGCCCGCGGAGACTCCTGAAAAGGAGCCGGCCACCGAGGGGAAAGACTCATGATTCAGACCGAGACCATGCTGGACGCGGCTGACAACAGCGGCGCGCGCCGGATACAGTGCATCAAGGTGCTGGGTGGCTCGCGGCGTCGCTATGCGCGCATCGGTGATGTGATCAAGGTCAGCGTCAAGGACGCCATTCCGCGCGGCAAGGTGCGCAAGGGCGAAGTGCTGAACGCAGTAGTGGTGCGTACCGCCCACGGCGTGCGCCGACGCGACGGTTCGCTGATTCGCTTTGATCACAACGCGGCAGTGCTACTGAACAATCAGTTGCAGCCGATTGGCACGCGAATTTTTGGCCCGGTGACGCGCGAATTGCGCGGCGCGCGGTTTATGAAGATCATCTCACTGGCACCGGAAGTGCTGTGAGGGCATCATGCAAAGAATTCGCAAAGGAGACGACGTCGTGATTATCGCCGGCAAGGAACGAGGCCGGCGCGGCACGGTGCTGCGCGTCCTGCGCAACGGCAAGATCGTGGTCGAAGGGCTGAATCTGGTCAAGCGCCACACCAAGCCGCAGCCGCAACTCGGCCAGCAGGGCGGCATCGTCGAGAAGGAAATGCCGCTGGATGCGTCCAATGTGCAGTTATTCAACCCGGTGACCAACCGTCCGGACCGCGTAGGTTTCAAGATGCTCCGTGATGGCGATGGCGAGCGCAAGGTGCGCTATTTCAAGTCCAACGACGAAGTTGTGGACATCATCAAGTGAGGCGATCATGGCACGGCTGCAAGACATGTACCTGAACGAGATTCGCCCGGCACTGCAGCAGGAGCTGGGGCTGAGCACGCCGATGGCGGTGCCGCGCCTGGAGAAGATCACGCTCAACATGGGTCTGGGCGCGCGGGCGCGCGACAAGAAGATTCTGGAGAATGCGCGCGATGATCTCGGCCGCATCACCAGTCAGACTCCGGTGGTGACGCGGGCGCGCAAGTCGGTTGCCGGCTTCGCCATTCGCGAAGGCTGGCCGGTGGGCGTGCGGGTGACGCTGCGCCGCGAGCGGATGTATGAGTTTCTGGACCGCCTGATCAACATCGCGCTTCCGCGCATGCGCGACTTTCGCGGCCTGTCGCTGCGCTCATTCGACGGCCGCGGCAATTACAGCCTCGGCATGCAGGAGCAGATCGTGTTCCCCGAGATTGATTACGACAACATCGACCAGATGCGCGGGCTGGACATCACTCTGACAACCAATGCACGCAATAACGCTGAAGCGGAAGCCTTGCTGCGCGCGTTTAATTTTCCTCTGCGGAGTTAAGACATGGCGAAGACCAGCATGATTCAACGAGACCTCAAGCGCGCCCGGTTGGTGCGCCGCTACGCGCAGCGCCGCGCGGATGCGAAGGCCATCATTCACGATCCGAACAGCAGTTTTGATCAGCGTATGGCCGCGCAGATCGTACTGCAGAAATTGCCGCGGGATTCCTCGCCGTGCCGGCAGCGCAACCGCTGCGCCATCACCGGACGTCCGCGCGGCTATTACCGCCGTTTCGGACTGGGCCGCAACAAACTGCGCGAAGCCGCCATGCGCGGGGACGTGCCGGGGCTGACCAAAGCCAGCTGGTAAGGAGCATCGAGATGAGTATGCAAGACCCGATCGCTGATATGCTGACCCGCATCCGTAACGGCCAGATGGTGCGGCATGAGGCTGTGGAGATGGCGCATTCGAAGCATCGCGAGGCAGTCGCGCGCGTGCTCGTGCAGGAAGGTTATGTGGAAGGCTGCGAGGTGGTGGACGGCACCCCCTGCAACAGCTTGCGCATCACGCTCAAATACGTCGACGAGGAGCCGGTCATTATCCGCTTGCGCCGCGTCAGCCGCCCAGGCCTGCGTATTTACAAGAAAGTCGGCGATTTGCCCTGGGTTCGCGGTGGTCTGGGGACTGCGATCGTATCCACGTCACATGGCGTGATGGCGGATCACGAAGCGCGCAAGAACGGTTACGGCGGCGAGATTATCTGCACGGTGGAGTAAGCCTGATGTCACGCATTGCCAAACGCCCCATCACCTTGCCGGACGCCGTCGAATTGTCGATGCAGGACGCGCAGGTCACGCTCAAGGGACCGAAAGGGGAAGTAAGTTTTGAGATGCAAGCGCCGATTACCGCGCGTGAAGAAGAGCGCAAGGTGTATATCGATGCGCCTGAGGATGCCATGGCGCTGGCCGGCACCATGAACGCGCTGCTGTACAACCACGTGCAGGGCGTCAACGAAGGCTACTCGAAGACGCTGAATTTGATTGGCGTCGGTTATCGAGCGCAAATGCGCGGCCGCAATCTGAATCTGAATCTGGGCTTTTCGCACCCGATCAATTACGAACCGCCGCAAGGCATCACGCTGCAGACGCCGAGCCAGACAGAGATTGTGGTGTCCGGCGTAGACAAGCAGCAGGTCGGCCAGGTGGCCGCCGAGATTCGGGCATATCGCCCGCCGGAGCCGTACAAGGGCAAGGGCGTGCGCTATCGAGACGAGCAAGTGGTGCGTAAGGAGGCGAAGAAGAAATGAGCGATCAACAGGCGGCGCGCCGACGCAGAACACGGCGCGTACGAACGCGGCTGACCGACAATACGCGGCACCGCTTGACCGTGCATCGCACGTTGCGGCATATCTATGCCCAGGTGCTCAGCCCGGATGGTGCGACAGTGGTCGTGCAAGCCTCCACCCTGACCCCGGAGCTGCGTCAGGACAAGGCGGCCGGGAATTGCGCGGCGGCGCGCGACGTGGGACGATTGATCGCGGAACGTGCGAAGGCCGCGAAAGTGGAAGAGGTCTGGTTTGATCGGGGACGTTTTCGTTATCACGGTCGGGTGCGGGCTTTAAGTGAAGCGGCGCGTGAAGCGGGCCTGAAATTCTGAGGAACATCTGATGGCAACGAATCTGGAAGTGATACAGGGCAGCGAAGAGTTGGTCGAGAAGATGGTGGTCGTCAACCGTGTGGCCAAGGTGGTCAAGGGTGGGCGTCAATTCGGCTTCACCGCGCTGACTGTAGTCGGCGACCGTAATGGGCGCGTCGGGCTGGGCTATGGCAAGGCACGCGAAGTGTCGACCGCGATCCAGAAAAGTCTGGAGCGCGCACGCCGTTCAATGATTACTGTACCGCTACGCAATGGCACGCTGTACTACCCGGTGGTCGGCCGTCATGGCGCGGCGCGGGTATACATGCAGCCGGCGGCCGAGGGAACCGGCATTATCGCCGGTGGCCCGATGCGCGCGGTGTTCGAAGTGCTAGGAGTGAACAACGTGCTGGCAAAATGTATTGGCACGCGCAATCAGCTGAACGCCATTCGCGCCACATTGCAGGGCTTGCAGTCAGTGCAGTCACCGGAAGAGGTGGCGCGCAAGCTCGGACGGTCAGTCAAAGAGATTAAGGAGCGCATGCAATGGCGGGAAAACTGAAAGTGACGCTGGTGCGCAGCCTGATCGGGCGTCTGCCGTCGCATCGCAAGTGCGCGCGCGGCTTGGGTCTGCGCCGCATGCACCAGACTGTGGAAGTTCAGGCCACGCCTGAGAATCTCGGCATGGTGCGCCGCATTGATTACTTGCTGCAGATCGAGGAAGTCTGATGCGTCTCAACACACTGAGCCCGCCTCAAGGAGCACGCCCCGCGCGCAAGCGTGTCGGGCGCGGCACCGGCAGTGGTCATGGCAAGACCGCCGGGCGCGGGCACAAGGGACAGAAATCTCGCTCCGGGGGCTACCACAAGGTTGGCTTTGAGGGCGGACAGATGCCGTTGCAGCGGCGTCTGCCAAAGAGCGGATTCAGCTCCCGCGTCTCGCCGTGCGCGGAAGTCGGACTGGGTCGTCTGGGCAAGTTGCCGGCGGATCAGGAAGTGACGCTGGAAAACTTACGCGCAGTGAAACTGATTCGCGCTCACGCCACTCGCGCCAAGATTATTTTGCGTGGCGATTGTGCTCGCGCCTACGTGGTGTCGGGGGTTGCCGTGACGCGCGGCGCCCGCGCTGCCATTGAAGCGGCAGGCGGAGAAATTAAGGACTAAGCCATGGCACCGCCGAAGGCCTCACCCTACGCCGAACTGCGCGCCCGCGTGCTGTTCGTGATCGGTGCACTGGTGGTGTACCGCATCGGCACGTACGTGCCTGTGCCGGGCATCAACCCGGAGGCGCTGGTGCGCTTCTTTGAAGAGCAGGGCGGCACCATCATTGATCTGTTCAATATGTTTTCCGGTGGTGCGCTGGAGCGCTTGAGCATTCTTGCGCTCGGCATCATGCCGTACATCTCCGCGGCCATCATCATGCAGTTGATGACGGCGGTTATCCCAAGTCTCAAAGAGTTACGTAAGGAAGGCGAGCAGGGCCGACGGCAGATCACCCAGTACACGCGCTACGGCACATTGGGACTAGCGACCTTGCAGGCTGGCGGCATTTCGGTGGCATTGCAGAGTCAGGGTATCGCGCTGTACTCCGGCTACAGTTTCGCCTTCACCACTATTCTGACACTGGTGACTGGCACCATGTTTCTGATGTGGCTGGGTGAGCAGATCACCGAGCGCGGCATCGGCAATGGCATCTCCTTAATCATCTTCACCAGCATTGTGGCCGGGCTGCCGACCGCAGTCGGCGGCACGCTGGAGTTGGCCAGCACTGGTGAATTGGCCTCGGCGCTGGTGGTATTTTTGTTCGCGCTGGTGATGGCGATCACCGCGTTTGTGGTGTTTATCGAGCGCGGCCAGCGGCGCATCATGGTGAATTACGCGCGCCAGCAACAGGGCCGCCGCGTTGCCATGCAATCCACGCATCTGCCGTTCAAGCTCAATATGGCCGGTGTGATTCCGCCGATCTTTGCCTCCAGCATTATTCTGTTTCCGGCGACCTTTGGCCGTTGGGCCGGCTCCACCGAAGGGATGGGCTGGCTACGTGATCTGTCCGCGACACTGGCACCTGGTCAGCCGCTGTATGTGCTGTTTTATGCGCTGGCGATCGCGTTTTTCTGCTTCTTCTATACCGCGCTGGTCTATGACTCCAACGATACGGCGGACAATCTCAAGCGTTCCGGCGCTTTTATTCCCGGCATTCGCCCCGGTGCGCAAACTGCGCGCTACATTGACACCGTGATGACGCGCCTGACGGCGATCGGCGCGCTGTACATCGTGTTCGTGTGCCTGCTGCCGGAGTTTCTGATTCTGGGATTGAATGTGCCGTTTTATTTCGGCGGCACGTCCTTGCTGATTATCGTGGTTGTGGTAATGGATTTCATCGCGCAACTACAGACTCATCTGATGTCGCATCAGTATGAGGGTTTGTTGAAAAAAGCCGAGGCGCGTGGCATGCGCTCGCGTGGCCTCCTACGTTGAGGAGCAATACTTATGAAAGTTCAGGCATCCGTCAAACGCATCTGCCGCAATTGCAAGATTGTACGCCGCCGGGGTGCGGTGCGCGTGATCTGCAAGGTGGCGCGACACAAACAACGTCAGGGCTGATAGCGCTGATTTTGCTACAATAGATAACTTATACCCCCAGCACTGGATTGCGTAACAATGGCACGAATTTCAGGCGTCAATCTGCCCGACCAGAAGCATACCGTGATTGCTTTGCAGTCAATTTTTGGTATTGGTCCGACCCGCGCGGCGAGGATCTGCGCGGACTGTTCCATCAATCCCGCGGAGCGTCTCGGCAAGTTGAGTGAGCCGGAACTGGTGACCCTGCGTGAAGCGGTCTCCCAGTACACCATCGAGGGCGATCTGCGCCGCGAGACGGCGATGAGCATCAAGCGCCTGATGGATCTGGGCTGCTACCGCGGCATCCGACATCGGCACCGCCTGCCGCTGCGGGGTCAACGCACCCGCACCAATGCCCGCACCCGCAAGGGTCCGCGCCGTCCGATTCGGAAGTAATTCACTATGGCCGCTCCCAAATCCAAATCCCACAAAGGCACCCGCGCGCGCAAGAAAGACCGCCGCGTGGTGACCGATGGTGTTGCGCATATTCGCGCGACCTTCAACAACACACTGGTGACCATCACCGACCTGCAGGGCAACACGCTGTGCTGGGCGACCTCCGGGGGCTCCGGCTTCAAAGGTTCGCGCAAGAGCACGCCATTCGCAGCGCAAGTGGCGGCCGCCAAAGTCGGTAAGGAAGCGCTGGAGTTCGGCTTGCGCAATCTGGAAGTTCGGGTGTGGGGTCCGGGTCCAGGTCGCGAATCCGCCATGCGCGCCTTGAATGCGACTGGTTTTCGGATCACCAATATTCGGGACATCACCCCGATTCCACATAACGGCTGCCGCCCACCGAAGCGGCGTCGCGTTTGAGGAGGCTCTGATGGCACGTTATCGTGGACCGCGCTGCAAATTGATGCGTCGTGAAGGCTCCAATCTGGAGCTGAAGGCCCCGACGCGCGAGTTGAGCAAAAAGTGCAAGATGGAAGTCTTGCCGGGCAGCAAAGGCGGTCGCGGCGGACGCCGCGCACGGGTGACAGACTACGGCGTGCAGTTGCGCGAGAAGCAAAAACTGCGCCGCCTCTACGGCATTATGGAGCGTCAGTTCCGCAACTACTACAAGAAAGCCGCGCGTAGCAAAGGCTCGACCGGAGAGAACCTGCTGCAGTTGCTGGAGTGTCGCCTGGATAACGTGATCTACCGGATGGGCTTTGGCATCACCCGCGCGGAATGCCGCCAGATCGTGTCGCACAAGGGCATTATGCTCAACGGCAAGGTCGCCAACATTCCATCGCTTTCGGTCAAGCCGGGAGACACCATCAGCGTGCGCGAGGCGGCGCGCGAGCAAGTCCGCATCAAGGATGCGATTACCATCGCCAAGCAACAGGGCGTGCCGGAGTGGCTGAACGTGAATTTCGATCAATTCGAAGGCAAGGTCAAGCAGTTGCCGGCCCGTGAAGAAATCTACAAGGACATCAACGAGTCTCTGGTCGTTGAGTTCTACTCCAAGTAAACCTAAGGAGAGCAGTCATGGGGAATAGTGAGCTGATGATTCCGCGTGTGGTGGAAGCCAAGTACACGGAAGGACGTGAGGCGCGTGTGGTGCTGGAGCCCATGGAGCGCGGCTTCGGACATACGCTCGGCAATGCGCTGCGGCGGATTTTGCTGTCTTCGATTCCAGGTGCGGCGATCACCGAAGTGGAAATTCACGGCGTCGAACATGAATACGACACGCTCGACGGGGTGCAGGAAGATGTAGTGGACATCCTGCTCAACCTCAAGGGGCTGGCGATTCGCATGTTTGAGGAGCGCACGCAAGCCAAAGTACAACTGAAGAAATCTGGCCCCGGCAAGGTCACGGCCGGTGATATTGAACTGGCGCACGATATTGAGATCGTCACCCCCGATTATGTGATCGCGAATCTGGCGAAGGGCGGCAAACTGGAGATGACCCTGACGGTCGAGCGCGGCCGCGGCTATCTGCCGGTACCGGCGCGCCGTCGGGATGATCGCGCCCATCAGATTGGCGTGCTGCTGCTGGATGCGAGCTTCAGCCCGATCCGCCGGGTGTCGTATCAAGTGGAGAACACGCGCGTTGAACAGCGCACGGATCTGGACAAACTGATTCTGGATCTGGAGACCAACGGCACGGTGGAGCCGGAAGATGTGGTGCGCCATGCGGCCACCATCCTGAGCGAGCAGTTGTCCGTGCTGGTTGAACTGGAGAAAGGCGAGGTTCTGCAGCAGACGGCGACGCACACGACCGAAGTGGCACCGGTATTCAAGTTGTCGATTGACGAGTTGGAGCTGGGCGTGCGTTCGGCCAACAGCCTCAAGCAGGAAAACATTTTTTATGTCGGCGATCTGGTGCGCCTGTCGGAGAACGAGTTGCTGAAGCAAACGCCGAATATTGGCATCAAGACGCTGTCGGAGATCAAGCAGGCGCTGGCCCAGCGCGAACTGAAACTGGGCATGGAACTGGATAATTGGCCGCCGGCGGATCTGCCGCGCCCGCGTTCCGGGCCACCGTTGTTCTGAGGGAAGTCTGATGCGTCATCGCAAAGCAGGCCGTCATCTGAATCGGACATCGTCGCATCGTCGCGCGATGTTTCGTAATATGGCAGTGTCGCTGCTGCAGCACGAGGCGATTCGCACCACCTTGCCGAAGGCCAAGGAATTGCGGCGCTTTGTGGAGCCGCTGATTACACTGGCGAAGGAAGACTCGGTGGCGCACCGCCGCCTGGCATTTGATCGCCTGCGCGATCGCGAGATGGTCACCAAACTGTTTGAAGATCTGGGGCCGGAGTATCGCTCCCGACCCGGCGGTTATACCCGCGTACTCAAGAACGGCTTTCGGCCCGGAGACAACGCGCCGATGGCGTATATGGAACTGGTCGGCCGCGACAAGGCGGATGCCGCAGTAGCAAGTACCGAAGGATAACCGAGCAGGTGCCAGAGAGGCACCAGCCGACCCGTCCGCATCAGCAGGCGGAATAATCAAAAAAGTACAGCAATATTGCCGGGCACTGGCGCGGTGTTCCGATATTCTTTATCCTGTATTGCTTGGCAACCGCAGCGTGGCCGTGGGCCGCGTCGGCCGAGGATGGATTTTGAAAGTCTGGATGAGACGTATCTTTTTGAGATGATTCGCGATCATGCGCCAGTACGCGCGGATGGCGTGGCGCCGTTTGATGCACCACGCACTTGAGCGACGTTGATTACTGGGCGATTGCGGTTGGACTCAAGCATCGTTTCTGAGCGCGTGGATTGAGTCTTTTTAAAGGCGGGTGTGGCGTCAGCGTCGCCTCTCCGTGAGGTGCTGGACATCGCGCAAAATGGAAATTCGAGTGGCTATCTGTGCTACAATAAGTCCCTTTATATTCACATCGGGGAGGGGTACCCAAGCGGTCAACGGGGGCAGACTGTAAATCTGCTGGCTCAGCCTTCGTAGGTTCGAATCCTACCCCCTCCACCATGAGGGACGGAGAAGAACCACTAACAGGCTGATTAAGCAAGGCTTTTTGGCGGAAATGGCGGGCGTAGTTCAACGGTAGAACCTCAGCCTTCCAAGCTGATGATGGCGGTTCGATCCCGCTCGCCCGCTCCACCAAGGGTGGATTAAAAGAATGCGCCCATATAGCTCAGTCGGCAGAGCACTTCCTTGGTAAGGAAGAGGTCACCGGTTCAAATCCGGTTATGGGCTCCAGATTGAGTGGACACAAACCCAGGAGAAGCACCATGGCGAAGGAAAAATTCGAACGCACGAAGCCGCACATTAATGTCGGCACGATCGGTCATGTAGATCATGGCAAGACCACGCTGACGGCGGCGCTGACCAAAGTGATGGCGGAGGCGCACGGCGGCGAGGTTCGCGATTATTCGCAGATTGACAATGCGCCGGAAGAGCGCGAGCGCGGCATCACGATTGCGACCGCGCACGTGGAATACGAATCCGATGCGCGCCATTACGCGCATGTGGACTGTCCCGGCCACGCGGACTACGTGAAGAACATGATCACTGGAGCGGCGCAGATGGACGCGGCGATTCTGGTGGTGAGCGCGGCGGACGGTCCGATGCCGCAGACCAACGAGCATATTCTGCTGGCCCGTCAGGTTGGCGTGCCGCACATTCTGGTGTACCTGAACAAGGCCGACCAGGTGGACGACGATGAGTTGCTGGAGTTGGTGGAAATGGAAGTGCGCGAACTGCTCAGCAAGTATGAGTTTCCCGGCGACGACACGCCAATCATCACAGGATCGGCGCTGCAGGCGCTGGAAGGTGACACCAGCGAGCACGGCATTGAGTCGGTGCAGAAGCTGGTAGAGGCGATGGATAGTTACATTCCTGAGCCGGAGCGCGCGATTGATGGTGCGTTTTTGATGCCGGTGGAGGATGTCTTCACGATTTCCGGTCGCGGCACGGTGGTGACGGGCCGAGTGGAACGCGGCATCATCAAGGTTGGCGAAGAAGTCGAGATGGTGGGCATTCGCGACACCGAGACGACCACCTGCACGGGTGTTGAGATGTTCCGCAAGTTGCTGGATGAAGGTCGCGCAGGCGACAACATCGGAGTGCTGCTGCGCGGCACCAAGCGTGAGGAAGTGGAGCGCGGTCAGGTGTTGTGCCAGCCGGGTTCGATCACCCCGCACACAGAATTTGACGCGGAGATTTACTGCCTGACGAAGGAAGAGGGCGGACGCCACTCGCCGTTTGTGTCGGGTTATCGTCCGCAGTTTTATTTCCGCACCACGGATGTGACGGGGGCAGTGAACCTGCCGTCGGGCACGGACATGGTGATGCCGGGCGACAATGTCACGATTTCGGTCGAGCTGGGCGCTCCGATCGCAATGGAAGAAGGTCTGCGTTTCGCCATGCGCGAAGGTGGCCGCACCATCGCTTCCGGCGTCGTCACCAAGATTAACAAGTAAGGCGCATTCCGTCTGTTTTTGCGTGAAGTGCATCATGCGCACGAAGGCCAGTAGCTCAATTGGCAGAGCAGCGGTCTCCAAAACCGCAGGTTGGGGGTTCAAGTCCCTCCTGGCCTGCCATGCCTGGAGTGTTGCGTGATGACGAAGGAAGGCGGCGACATCGTATTGTCGAGCACCGACTGGGCGCGCTGGTCTATCAGCGCGGTGCTGTTGCTGCTGGGCGTACTTGGGTTTTATTATTTCGCGGATCAAGCTTTGCTGTATCGGGTGCTGGGCATTGTGGCGATGTTCTCGCTGGCGGCCTGGGTTGCGCTCGGTTCCGAGCAAGGCGTGCAATTCCGCGGCTTCATGCGCGATGCGCGAGTCGAAGTCCGCAAGATGATCTGGCCGACGCGCGGCGAGACTTTGCAGACTTCACTGGTGGTATTTGTCGCGGTGATCATCATGGCGATCTTTTTGTGGCTGTTGGACCGGCTTCTGTCCTGGGCCATCACCCTGTTTCTGGGGGGCTGATCATGGTTGTGGAACAAACGGAGGCGCTGGAAGCCATCGACGCGCCTGCTCAAGCCGAGACGGCGGAAGTCGAGGACAAGGACAAACTGCAGTGGTATGCGGTGCATGCCTACTCGAACTGCGAGGCGCAGGTGCAACGAAATCTGCTGGAGCGCATTGAGCGTTACGGCAAGGCCGCTGAGTTCGGCTCCGTTGAAGTGCCGTCGGAGATGACGATTGAATTGCGTGGCGGCGAACAAAAGGAAGTGCGCCGCAAGACCTTTCCCGGCTATGTGCTGGTACAAATGAAATGGTCGGAAGAGAACTGGCATCTGGTACGTGGCACGCCCAAAGTGCTGGGGTTTATTGGTGGCGAAAAGAACAAGCCGGAAGCGATCCCGGATCAACAGATCGAGGCGATCCTGCATCAGGCCGAAGAAGGCCAGACGCAGCCGCGCGTCAAGACGATTTATGAGCCCGGTCAGATCGTGCGCGTGATTGAGGGCCCCTTCAATGACTTCAGCGGCGTCGTGGAGGAGGCCAACCACGACAAGGGCCGCTTGCGCGTCGCTATTCAGATTTTCGGGCGCTCCACGCCGGTGGATCTCAACTTCGACCAGGTCACCAAGGACTGAGCATCATGGCGGACAGCAAAAAAAGCAAGGGCAAGACCCGCGAAATCACCGGCTACATCAAGTTGCAGGTGCCTGCAGGCGCTGCCAATCCGGCACCGCCGGTCGGCCCGGCGCTGGGCCAGCATGGATTGCAGATTCAGGACTTCTGCAAGGCGTTCAATGAGCGCACTGCGGACGAAGAGCGCGGCACCCCCATGCCGGTGATCATCACAGTATTTGCGGACCGCACGTTTGAGTTTGTGGTTAAGACACCGCCCGCAGCGGTGCTTCTGCGCAAGGTGACCGGGGTCAGCAAAGGCAGCGGCACTCCCAATTCGGAGAAGGTCGGCACCGTGACGCGTGCACAACTCGAACAGGTGGCGGCGGCCAAGATGCAGGATCTAAGCGCGAACGATATGGAGGCGGCAGTTCGCATCATTGCCGGTAGTGCGCGCAGCATGGGTCTGGAGGTGCAGGAATGACCAAGCGACTGACAGCGGCGCGTGCGGATCTGGATCGCGAGCAATCCTATGCGCTCGAAGAGGCCATGGATATGGCCAACAAAACCGGCACGGCGAAGTTCACGGAGAGCATTGACGCCAGCATCAATCTGGGCGTTGACTCGCGCAAGAGTGAACAAAGTGTGCGCGGCGCGATGGTGCTACCTCACGGCACCGGGAAGACGCAGCGCGTGGCAGTTTTTGCTCGCGGCGAGCAGGCGCAGGCGGCTACCGACGCTGGCGCGGATGCGGTCGGTCTGGAGGATCTGGCGGAGCGCATGAAAGAAGGTGAACTGGATTATGGCACCGTCATCGCGGCACCCGATTGCATGCCGATAGTGGGTGCTCTGGGTCCGGTGTTGGGTCCGCGCGGGCTGATGCCGAACCCGAAGACGGGCACGGTTTCCGAGGATGTCGCCACAGCGGTGAAGAATGTCAAGGGCGGTCAGGTGCGCTATCGCGCCGACAAGTCCGGCATTGTGCATTGTCCGATCGGACGTGTGGGCTTTGAGGCAGGCGCGCTGGCGGAGAATCTGCGCGCGCTGGTGTCGGAACTCAATCGCGCCAAGCCGGCTGTGTCGAAAGGGGTGTACATCAAGCGAATCACGGTGTCGGCGACCATGGGCCCCGGCATTCGAATTGATCCGGCAACCCTGTAACGGAGCATCATCATGGCTTTGACACGCGAGCACAAGGAGCAGGTCGTCACTGAAGTGACGGCGGTTGCTGCGCAGGCGCACTCGCTGGTAGCGGCTGAATATAGTGGCCTGACGGCACACGAAATGACGGACTTGCGCCGGGCGGCGCGCGAGAGCAACGTAGTCGTGCGAGTGGTCAAGAACAATCTGGCGCAGCGGGCTTTGGATGAAACCGACTTCGCGTGCGCGAAAGAACATCTGACCGGACATCTGGTGCTGGCATTCTCTTGCGAGCAGCCGAACGACGCGCCGCGCGTGTTGCGCGATTTCAGCCGCGACAACGAGAAACTGACGGTGCGCTTTGGCGTGTATGAGGGCGCGGTGCTGGATACGGCGCAACTGCGCCAACTGGCGGCGATGCCGTCTCGCGAGGAGGCGCTGGCGCAACTGATGTCAGTGATGCGCGCGCCGATCGCCAAACTGGCGCAACTGACCGCAGATATTCCTGGCCGACTGGCGCGTTCGCTGGCGGCTTATCGAGACAACCAGCAGGCAGAGTCCTGAGGGTTTCCCTGAACTTTTAGCAATTACGGAGTAATCCCATGGCAACTGAGAATGTATCGGTGGATAACGTACTGGATACGATTTCCAACATGAGTGTGATGGACGTGGTCGAATTGATTTCCAAGATGGAAGAGAAATTCGGCGTGTCCGCAGCCGCTGCGGCAGTGGCAATGCCGACGGCAGCCGGTGGCGCTGGTGCGGCCGAGGAAGAGGAGGCAAAAACCGAGCAGGACGTGGTACTGGCCTCCTTTGGCGATAACAAGATCGCCGTCATCAAGGTGGTTCGAACGGTGACGGGTTTGGGTCTGAAAGAGGCCAAGGAGATGGTGGAGAAAGCGCCATCGACGCTGAAAGAAGCGGTGCCTACAGAAGAAGCTGCAGAAATCAAGAAGCAATTGGAAGAAGCGGGCGCTAGCGTCGAATTGAAGTAATTCGGTGCTCGTCATTTCTGTTTCACGAAGCGTGTCGTCGGCGCTGTGCGCGCCGACGCTGTTGCGTTAATTGACCCCACCCCCGGCTCTGGAGAGAGGCATGGCTTACTCCTATACTGAAAAGAAGCGCATTCGCAAAGATTTCGGCAAACTCCCTGAAGTACTCAGCATTCCCGATATGCTGAAAGTGCAGCGGGATTCCTACAGCATGTTCCTGCAGCAGGATGTGCCGCAGAAGAAACGCAAGGACACCGGCATACAGGCGGTGCTCAACAGCATTTTCCCGATCATCAGCCATTCCGGCCATGTCGAGTTGTTGTGCGAGGGCTACCGTCTTGAGGAGCCGCGCTTCAATGATATCGAATGTCGCCGTCGCGGCCTGACCTATATGGCACCGCTGAAGCTCAAGATGCGTCTGGACATCTATGACAAGGACCTGCCGAAGGGAGCTGAGCGCCAGATCAAGGAGGCGCGCGGTCAGGAGGTCTATCTGGGTGACATTCCCCTGATGGTCGAGAATGGCGCGTTCGTGATCAATGGCACCGACCGCGTGGTGGTGTCGCAGTTGCTGCAATCACCGGGTGTGATTTTCACCGACGACAAGGGCAAGGGACATTCCTCCGGCAAGATCCTGCATCACGCGCGTATTAAGCCGGAGTTCGGCTCCTGGCTGGAGTTCGGCTTCGATCACAAGGATCTGATGTATTTGCGCGTCGACAGCCGCCGCAAAATCCCGGCCACCATTCTGCTGCGCGCGCTCGGCATGTTAGAGCGCGACATCTTGGATGAGTACACAAAACCGTTTTCGGTGCGCATGGAACGCTGGCGGCAAGTGCCGGTTGTGATTCTGGAAGGCCAGAAATTTGCCTACCCGCTGCGCGATGCGGAAACGGACGACGAAGTACTGCCGAAAAACCGCATTGTCTCGGAGACGGTGCTGGAGAAATTAGCCGAAAGCGGCACCACACAGGTGAAGGTGCAGCAGCAAGATCTGGAAGAACGTCTGTGCGCCGGTGAGGAGCCGGCATACTGCTACGGGCAAGACGGGCGGCAATGGGAAGTCAATCCGCGCGCTCTGGTCGGCAAGAAACTGCCTTTTGATCTGACGGACGCGAACGGCAAGCTGGCGGCGCGCATGGGAACCTCGCTGACCTCGGCGCGGGCAACCAAGTCGACGCAGCAGCGACCATGGTGTGGTGTCAACTTCGCGCCGTGCAATCGCTTCTTTGTGGATGTCGCGCATTTCACAGGGCAGAAACTGTCTTTTGACGTGATCGCGCCGGAGGCCAATGTCAAGGTGCCAACCGGACGGACGCTGTCGCCGGTGCACGTCAAACGGTTGCGTGACGCCGGGTACACCGAGCTGGAAGTGCCGGGACGCTATTTCGCGGAAGACATGGCGCTGGCGAGCGAGCTGACCGTGTTCGATTCGGCTAGCGGCGAAATTGATGAGGAAAGCAGCAAGCAGATCAGCGAGCGCTTTCCGATCAACACCCTGCTCGATGAGCAGCATCTGCAGGAACTGATGGAGCAGCCGGTCGAGCGTTTTGACATTTTCGCTGAGGCGCGCCAAGGTATTCCGGGCACCCTGCGGGCGGATGAATTCGTGTGCCGCACGGCCAATCCGACAGCGGCCGAGCTCCGGCAAGCCGCGCAAGTCCAGATCTACCGGATTTTGCGCCCCAGTGAGCCGATCACCGCGGATACGGTCAAGAAACACTTCCAATCCCTGTTTTCTGAGCCGGAACGTTATGACCTGTCGGCGGTGGGGCGAATGCGCCTCAACCGGCGTCTGGGACGTGACAGCATGGAAGGGGAAGGCACGCTGCAGAAACAGGACATTACGGACATTCTGCATGTGCTGATCAACATCCAGCGCGGCGAAGACGTGGTCGATGATGTCGATCATCTGGGCAACCGCCGCATTCGCTGCGTCGGCGAGCAGGTGGAACAAGCGTTTCGCACCGGGATCATCCGTGTGCAGCGCGCGGTGAAAGAGCGCCTGACGCAAGTGGAATCAGACAACCTGACCGTGCAGGACATGGTCAACGCCAAGCCGGTGTCGTCGGCGATCAAGGAATTCTTTGGTGCCAGCCAGTTGTCGCAATTCATGGATCAGAACAATCCGCTAGCGGAAGTCACGCACAAACGGCGCATTTCGGCTTTGGGCCCTGGCGGTCTGACTCGCGAGCGCGCCGGTTTCGAGGTGCGCGACGTGCACCCAACGCATTATGGGCGAGTGTGTCCGATTGAGACGCCGGAAGGCCCGAACATCGGTCTGATCAATTCACTGGCGGTGTATGCGCGACTGAATGACTATGGGTTTCTGGAGACGCCTTACTGCAAGGTGGAGCGTGGTCGGGTGATTGCGGAGAAGATTGTGTATCTGTCCGCGATTGAAGAAGGGCAATACGTGATTGCGCAGGCGAACGCGACACTGGACGCCAAGGGGCGCTTCACGGATCAGTTGATCTCCTGCCGTCACCAAAAGGAATTTGTGCTGGAGAAACCGGAACAGGTCGATTACATTGACGTCTCGCCACGACAGATCGTGTCGGTGGCGGCCGCGTTGATTCCGTTTCTGGAGCACGACGATGCCAACCGAGCCCTGATGGGTTCGAACATGCTGCGTCAGGCCGTGCCAACCTTGCGTGCCGAGAAGCCGCTGGTAGGTACCGGTATGGAGCGCGCGGTGGCACGGGATTCCGGAGCCATGGTGCTGGCGCATCGCGGCGGCGTAGTGCATGACGTGGATGCCAATCGCATCGTGGTGCGCGCGGACATGCCGGAAGAGGACGAAGGCATGGTCGGTTCAGGCGTGGATATCTACACCCTGACCAAATACGTCCGTTCCAACCAGAGCACCTGCATCAATCAGTGCCCGCGTGTCGCAGTCGGGGATCGCATCGAGGAAGGCGACGTACTGGCGGATGGCGCGGCGACCGATTTGGGCGAATTGGCCGTGGGGCAAAACATGCTGGTCGCGTTCATGCCGTGGAATGGCTACAACTTTGAGGATTCCATTGTGATCTCCGAGCGAGTGCTGGAGGAAGACCGATATACCACCATCCATATTGAGGAGTTCACTTGTGTAGCGCGAGACACCAAGCTCGGCAGCGAAGAAATCACCCAGGACATTCCGAACATCAGCGAGGGTTTGCTCGGCAAACTGGATGAATGCGGTGTCGTGCACATTGGTGCCGAAGTGTGTCCGGGCGATATTCTGGTCGGCAAGGTGACGCCGAAAGGCGAGACGCAACTGACGCCGGAAGAAAAATTGCTACGCGCCATCTTCGGCGAGAAGGCCTCCGAGATCAAGGACACTTCCCTGCGCGTGCCTTCAGGCACCGAGGGCACGGTGATTGACGTGCAGGTATTCACGCGCGAGGGTGAGACCAAGGATGCGCGTGCGGAAGCGGTGGAGGAAGCCACGATTGAAAAAGCGCGCAAGAACGCCGATGACAAGATCAAGATTGAGGTGGAAAACATTTACCACCGCGCCCGCGCGCTGATGCTGGGCAAGCAAGCTGACAAGGGGCCGGGCAAAAAGGGGGGCTTCACGGTAACCGAGAAGTACCTTGACTCACTTGAGCCGGAGAAATGGGGCGAAATCAGTTTGCGTCAGGAGAAACTCAACAAGAGTCTTGAAGACCTGATCGCGCCGTCACGGCGCAAATCTCGGCGCAGTCTGCTGGTGCAGGCGACCGAGAAAGGGGAAGAGGAGTTCGAGCAGCAAGTCGAGAAAATCAAGGCTGGCAGCGAACTGGCTCCAGGCGTGCTGAAGACCATTAAGGTCTCGCTGGCGGTTAAGCGGCGCATGCAGCCGGGGGACAAGATGGCCGGACGCCATGGCAACAAGGGCGTGGTGTCGATGGTGGTGCCGGTTGAGGATATGCCATACATGGAAGATGGCACGACTGTGGACGTCATTCTGAATCCGCTCGGCGTGCCGTCGCGAATGAATGTCGGACAGGTACTGGAGACGCATTTGGGTTGGGCGGCAAAAGAGATGGGCAGGCAGGTGCGACAAATGCTTGATCGCACCACCCGTTCGACCGAGGTACGCAAACTGCTGGGGCAGATCTATCGCGGCGGTGGGCGTAAGGAACTGAGTTTCCGTGATTTCAGCGCCTCTGACTTGTGGACGATGGCGGAGAACCTGTGTGAGGGCGTTCCCGTTAGCACCCCGGTCTTCGACGGTGCCAGCGAAGCGGAAGTCAAGGAGATGCTAGAGCAGGCGGGATTGCCGCTGAGTGGACAGACGCGATTGCGTGACGGACGCACTGGCGAGTTCTTTGAGCGCGAAGTGACGGTCGGCTACATGTACATGCTGAAGCTCAATCATCTGGTGGATGACAAGATGCACGCCCGCTCGACCGGACCGTACAGTCTGGTGACGCAGCAGCCGCTTGGCGGCAAGGCGCAATTCGGCGGCCAGCGCTTCGGCGAAATGGAGGTGTGGGCGCTGGAGGCCTACGGTGCCAGTTACACCCTGCAGGAAATTCTGACCGTCAAGTCTGATGACGTCGACGGGCGCAACCGGGTCTACAAGGACATCATCGCCAGTGAGATGAGTAACCAGTCCGCGTTGCCGGAATCCTTCAACGTCCTGTTGCGCGAGGTGCGCGCGCTGGGCATCAATATCGACATGGAACACGACCGCGGCAATGACGCGCCGCCGTTGCGTCTATGACCACATCAGGAGAACCGCAATGAAAGATCAATACAGCATGCTGCGTTCCAACCAGGACGATACGGATTTCAACGCGATCCGCATCAGCCTGGCCTCTCCGGATGTGATCCGGGCCTGGTCTTACGGCGAAGTCCGCAAGCCCGAGACGATCAACTACCGCACCTTCAAGCCGGAGCGCGACGGCTTGTGTTGCGCGCGGATTTTCGGGCCGATTAAAGACTATGAGTGTTTGTGCGGCAAGTACAAACGTCTCAAACATCGCGGAGTGGTCTGCGAGAAATGCGGTGTGGAAGTTACTCGCACGCGCGAACGCCGCCGCCGCATGGGACACATCGAACTGGCTTCCCCGGTGGTGCACGTCTGGTACCTCAAGTCGCTGCCGTCGCGTATTGGCTTGATGCTGGGCATGACTTTGCCGGAACTGGAGAAGGTGCTGACCTTTGAGCAGTATGTGGTGACCAACCCCGGCATGATTCAGGAGTTGGAGCCGAATGGCGAGAAGGACTCGACGCAGCGCATGCTCACCAAACAGGAATACGAGCAATATCGCGCGTTGTACGGGGATGATTTTGAAGCGCTGATGGGCGCGGAAGCGATCCAAACGCTGCTGAAGAATCTTGATTTGCGCAAGGAAATCGAGCGCATCAACGAAGACATGAAGAATACGCGCAGTGAAAGCAAACTGCAACGCATGGGCAAGCGTCTGGACTTGTGCGAGGCCTTCCTCAACAAGCGCAACAAGCCGGAATGGATGGTGCTGACAGTGCTGCCGGTGCTGCCGCCGGATCTGCGCCCGCTGGTGCCGCTGGAAGGCGGACGGTTCGCCACCTCCGATCTAAACGATCTGTACCGGCGTGTGATCAATCGCAATAATCGCCTCAAGCGCCTGCTGGAGTTCGGCGCGCCGGACATCATCATCTATAACGAGAAGCGGATGCTGCAGGAAGCCGTCGATGCGCTGTTTGACAACGGCCGCCGCGGACGCACCGTAACGGGCGAAAACAAACGCAACCTGAAATCGCTGGCCGAAGCGATCAAGGGCAAACAGGGCCGCTTTCGACAGAACCTGCTCGGCAAGCGCGTGGACTACTCCGGGCGCTCGGTCATTGTGGTCGGCCCAACTTTGAAACTGCACCAGTGCGGGCTGCCGAAAAAGATGGCGCTGGAACTGTTCAAGCCGTTCATCATCGGCAAACTGCAACGCCGTAACCTGTCCGCGACGATCAAGGCGGCGCGCAAGCAAGTCGAGCGCGAAGGACCGGAAGTCTGGGACATTTTGAGCGAGGTCATTCGCGAGCATCCGGTGCTACTGAACCGGGCACCAACGCTGCATCGTCTGGGTATTCAGGCTTTTGAGCCGGTGCTGGTGGAAGGCAAGGCGATCCAGTTGCACCCGCTGGTGTGTACGGCCTTTAATGCGGACTTCGATGGTGACCAGATGGCGGTGCATGTGCCGTTGTCAATGGAAGCGCAGCTTGAGGCGCGCGCGTTGATGATGTCCACCAACAATGTGCTGTCGCCGGCCAGCGGCGAGCCGATCATCGTGCCGTCGCAAGATATAGTGCTGGGGCTGTATTACATGACGCGCGAGCGCATCAATGTGCCGGGAGAAGGCATGCTGATGGCCGATGTCGACGAGGTCAAGCGCGCCTACGAGACCGGACAGGTCAGTCTGCATGCGCGTATTCAGGTGCGCCTGACGCAATCGGATGGTACCCGCGAGCGAGTGGAGACCACAGTGGGACGTGCCTTGCTGGCGCAAATCCTGCCGGAAGGCTTGCCGTTTGAAGTGGTCAACCGCGACATGAGCAAACGCGCCATTTCAGATGCGATCAATGCCTGCTATCGGCGTCTGGGCCTGAAAGACACGGTGATTTTCTGTGACCAGTTGATGTACACCGGGTTCCACTATTCCACGGTCGCCGGCATTTCTTTCGGCGTCGACGATATGGTGGTGCCGGAGGAGAAAGACGAGATCCTCAAGCAGGCGGAGCAGTCGGTTACGGAAATCGAAAAGCAATACTCACGCGGCTTGCTGACCAACGACGAGCGCCGCAACAAGGCGGTGGACAGTTGGTCGCAGGCGAACGATGACGTCGCGCGCAAGATGATGGATCGTCTGGAGCACGAGGAAGTCGTTGATCGCGAGGGCAACAGCGTACTGCAGCCGTCATTCAACTCAATCTACATGATGTCCAATTCCGGTGCGCGAGGCTCCAAGGCGCAGATTCGTCAGCTTGCCGGCATGCGCGGTCTGATGACCAAGCCGGACAGCACCATCATTGAGACGCCGATCACGGCGAACTTCCGCGAGGGACTGAACGTATTGCAATACTTCATTTCCACGCATGGCGCGCGCAAGGGCTTGACCGACACGGCATTGAAGACCGCCAACTCCGGCTATCTGACTCGCCGGCTAGTGGATGTCGCGCAGGACTTTGTGGTTACCGAAGAGGATTGCGGCACCACTGAGGGCTTGCGCATCCGGCCCATTATTGAAGGCGCGGACGTGGTGGAGACTTTGGCCGAGCGTGTGTTGGGCCGGGTGACCGCTGAAGACACCAAACGTTCGGAAGACAGCGATGAAGTGCTGATTCCGGCCGGGACGCTACTCGACGAAGAGTGGGTCAGGAAAATTGACGAATGGGGCCTGAGTATGATCAAGGTGCGCTCCAGTGTCACCTGCAAGACCTTGCGCGGCGTGTGCAGCAAGTGCTACGGACGTGATCTGGCGCGTGGCATTCTGGTGACGCGCGGCGAAGCCGTAGGTGTGATTGCCGCGCAATCCATTGGTGAGCCGGGCACACAGTTGACCATGCGGACGTTCCATATCGGCGGGGCCATCAGTGGTGCGGTGACCGCGGTCAGCAATGTGACCGTGCGCAACGAAGGTGTAATCCGGTTCCGTCGCCTTGAAGTGCTGCAACGAGCTGACAAGACCCGTGTGGTGACGTCGCGCTCCGGCGAATTGATTCTCTCCGACGAAAACGGACGTGATTGCGAGGTGTATCAGGTGCCTTACGGTGCCACCGTCCGCGTGAAGGACGGAGAATCTGTTGAGGCCGGACAGGAAATCGCCAACTGGGACCCACACATTCAGCCGCTGCTGGCGGACGCCTCCGGTTACGTGCATTACGCGGACTTCATTGATGGGGAAACCATCAGTTCCACGACGGATGACATCACAGGCCTGTCCACCCGTCGCGTGCTGGACGTACGCGCCCGCCCATTGGCGTCGCGCACCCTGATGCCGGCGGTTACGCTGGTGGACGGCAAGAAGAAGCCGAAACTGTTCGAAGGCACCGAGAAGCCGGTGCACTACACGCTGCCGGCCAACACGCTAGTCAGTCTGGAAGAGGGCACCAAGATTGCACAAGGCGATGTGCTGGCGCGCATTCCATTGACCTCGCAGACCCAGTCGGGTGACATCACCGGTGGTTTGCCGCGGGTGGTGGATCTGTTTGAGGCGCGCACCAAGAAACTCAACGCGGTGCTGGCGGAAACCAGCGGTGTGGTGAGCTACGGTTCGGAAGTACGCAACAAGCAGCGTCTGTACATCACGCCGGATGAAGGCAAGCCGGTGGAAATGCAGATCCCGCGCACCAGTCATCTGAACGTGTTCGAGGGAGCGCGGGTGGAGAAAGGCGAAGTGCTGGTCGATGGCGAGTTCAATTCGCATGATGTACTGCGCTTGCGCGGTGTGGAAGCGCTGACCGAACATCTGGTGCAGAAAATCCAGGATGTCTACCGTCTGCAAGGCGTAAAAATCAATGACAAGCACATTGAGGTCATCATTCGGCAGATGCTGCGCAAGGTGCGCGTGGTGAAGCCGGGAGATTCCACGCGCAAGGAAGGCGAAGTGCTGGAATACTCGCGTGCCGAGGACGAGAACCGCAACTTGCCGAGTGGCAAGCAGATGATCTACGAGCCGGTGTTGCTCGGCATTGCCAAGTCGTCGCTGAGTCGGGAGTCCTTTATTTCGGCGGCGTCCTTCCAGGAGACCACCAAGGCGCTGGTCGAGGCGACCATCCGCGGGGATCGCGATGAGATGCTGGGCTTGAAAGAGAACGTGATCGTCGGGCGTCTGATTCCGGCGGGAACCGGACTGGCCTACCACACCAAGCGTCGCATGCAGTCGGAACTGGGTCTGTCGCTTGAGAATCTGTCGGCTGAGGCGGAAGAGACGGTGACCGTGGCTGACGCGGTGCTGGAAGTAGTCGCGCAAAGCGAGGCGGCGGAAGAAGTCGCCTAAGGCGGACCGCTGTCGCCCACCGGGCGCGGTGGGATACCATGTCACGTGAGGAATTGGACATGTGTGCTGTTGAGACGACCCTTCCACGCGATCAGCGCGACCGTCCGCTGCGCGATTTGCGGATTTCGGTCACGGACCGCTGCAATTTTCGCTGCACGTACTGCATGCCGAAGGAAATCTTCGGCGCGGACCATGTTTTCTTGCAACGTCCGCAATTACTGAGCTTTGAAGAAGTTGAGCGCGTCGCGCGCATTCTCGCAGGACTGGGCGTACACAAACTGCGCCTGACCGGAGGCGAGCCGCTGCTGCGCCGCCATCTGGATCGTCTGGTGACCTGCCTTGCCAATATTGAGGGCATTGATGATCTGTGTCTGACCACCAACGGGGCCTTGCTGAGCGCTGAGATGGCGCAGCAGTTGGCCGCGGCAGGACTAAATCGCGTCACCGTCAGTCTGGACGGCCTCAATAACGCCACTTTTCGGGAGCTGGTGGCCGCGCGTTGCAATGTGTCGCGTGTGCTCGATGCGATTGAGCACGCCGAGGCGGCGGGTCTGGGACCAGTGAAAGTCAACATGGTGGTCAAGCGCGGCATTAACGAGCAGGAAATCGTGCCGATGGCGGAATACTTCCGGGGCACGCCGCATATCCTGCGCTTTATCGAATTTATGGATGTCGGCAGCACCAATCACTGGTGCCAGGAATCGGTTGTCCCAGCAAAAGAAGTGCTGCAGATAATTGAAGCGCAATGGCCGCTTGCGCCATTGGAGGAACACTATCGCGGCGAAGTCGCGCGCCGCTGGCACTATCAGGACGGGCAAGGTGAGATCGGCGTGATCGCCTCAGTCACCCAGCCGTTTTGTGGGGACTGCCACCGGCTTCGGCTCACTGCCGACGGCATGTTGTATACCTGTCTGTTCGCATCCAACGGGCATGACATCAAGGGGCCGCTGCGCGCTGGTGCCAGTGATGATACCCTGCGCCAGGATCTGATTCAATTGTGGCGCGATCGTGAGGATCGCTATTCCGAGTTGCGCAGCCAGCAGGCACCGCTGGAGCAGAAAGTAGAGATGTCGTATTTGGGAGGCTGAAGAGCCTCCTGTCTCAAAAAGGTAGCTCCAGATTTGGGTCCACCGCGAGCAGCTGCTCTCGAAACGCAGCCTGAATCCGCAGTAGCGCGGCTTCATCCGCTCCCTCGAAGCGCGTCACCACGCACGGCGTGGTATTGGAGGCGCGGGCCAGTCCAAACCCGTCCGCGAAGTCCGCGCGCAGCCCATCAATGCGTGTTAATCGCGCGTCAGGGAACGCGGCCTGCTCGGTGAACTGCTCGATAAACTGATGTTGTGCGCCGTCTTTATCAAACGGCAGATTGATCTCCGGCGTGACGCACGCCTGCGGCAGCGCGGCGAATACGGAACTCGCCGGGCGCGATTCGGCTGATAAGATCTCCAGCAGTCGCGCGGCCGCATAGATGCCGTCATCGAAACCGTACCAGCGCTCCTTGAAGAACAGGTGCCCGCTCATTTCACCGCCGATGGAGGCACCGGTTTCAAGCATGCGGGCCTTGATGAATGAGTGGCCGGTGCGCGCCATCACGGGCAATCCGCCATGCGTCTCAATCACCTGCGGTAGCAAACTGGAGCACTTGACATCAAAGACCACGGTGGCACCGGGGACGCGCTGCAGCACATCGGCCGCGTGCACCATGAGCTGGCGGTCCGCCCACAGAATGTCGCCCTGATCATCAATCACGCCGCAGCGGTCGCCGTCACCGTCTAATGCGATACCAAGATCAAGATTTTCAGCGCGAACGCAGTCGATCAAGTCCTGCAGGTTGGCCGCATCCGAAGGATTCGGGTGGTGGTTCGGAAAGTTGCCGTCCACCTCGCAGTATAGCGGCACGACGTCTACATTGCAGGCGCACAAGGTCGCCAGCGCCAGCGGACCAGCGGCACCATTGCCGGCATCTAGCGCGATGCGCATAGGCCGTTTGAGTGTGATGTCTGAAGCAATGCGACGAATATAGGCGTCGGTCATATCGCAGTGGATGCGTTCACCGGGGGTGGTGGCGGGCTGATAGGAATCATCAATATGCGCGCGCAGGGTCTGGATGTCCTCACCGGCGAGGGTATGGCCCTCCATCATCATTTTGAAACCGTTGTATTCCGGTGGGTTGTGGCTGCCGGTCACCATCACGCCGCAGTCCAGTTCCAGTTCGTGCGCGGCGAAGTACAAAGCCGGAGTCGGCACCAGTCCGATGTCGTGGACGGTGACGCCGGCTTCAAGGAACCCGTCAATCAGCGCCTGTGCCAGCGCCTTGCTGGAGCAGCGGCCGTCGCGCCCGACGGCGAGGGCGCGGACATTGGGGTAGACCTGTGCGAGGGTGCGCCCCAGTTGTCGGGCAAAGTCCTCGGTCAATTCGCGCTCGGCAATGCCGCGAATATCGTAAGCCCGGAAGATATGAGACGGAGTGCTCACTGGGTTCCGCTATGCCCGAATCCGCCCGTGCCGCGTTCGCTGCTTGTGAACTCCTCCACGACCTCGAACTGCATCTGCTGTACCGGCACCAGCACCAGTTGCGCAATGCGCTCACCGACTTCAATGGTGAACGGCTCGGTGCCGCGGTTCCAGCAGGAAATCATCAACTCACCCTGATAATCGGAGTCAATCAGGCCGACCAGATTGCCCAGCACAATGCCGTGCTTGTGTCCCAGCCCGGAGCGCGGCAGAATCACTGCGGCGTAAGCCGGATCGTCAATGTGGATGGCGAACCCGGAAGGGATCAGTTCGGTCTGTCCGGGCTGCAGGCACAGGGGTTCGCGCAGACAGGCGCGCAAGTCCAGCCCGGCGGAGCCATCGGTGGCGTGTTCGGGCAGGGGGATGTCGCCGCCGAGGCGATCATCCAGCAGGCGAATTTTGATGCGCTGCACGGTGCTGGAACTCAATGACGGAAGCGGTACGGGTGAAGTGGGCGGCGAGGCGTTCGATCAGCTGGCGCGCTAGTACGGATTTGCTCGCCGGACCGAGGCTGTGGACGCCTTCGGCGCTGACGATTTCCAGCCGGGATTCAATATCGCCGAAGCCCTGACCGTCACCAATGTGGTTGGCCACAATCCAGTCAGCTCCCTTAGCCCGCAGTTTGCTGCGCGCATTCTCAATCAACTGTTCGGTCTCCGCGGCGAAGCCGACCACGAAGGGGCGTGGATTCCAGCGGCTGATCTGCGCCAGAATATCCGGCGTGGGTTCGAGTTCCAGCGAAAATGCGCCGGTGGTTTTCTTGTATTTTTGCAACGTTGGATTGGTGACGCGCCAGTCGGAGACGGCAGCGCTCGCAACCACCAGATCGCAGCCACGCCCGTGTGTCGTAACCGCCTGCAGCATATCCTCGGCCGACTCCACCGAGATGACTTCGGCACCTTCCGGGAGCGGCGCGCTGATCGGCCCGCATGCAAGCGTGACCTTCGCGCCCTGATCGAGCAGAGCTTCTGCGATGGCGCAACCCAGACGCCCGCTGCTGTAATTGCTGATATAGCGTGCCGGATCAATTTTCTCACGGGTGGGGCCCGCGGTCACCAGCGCATGAATACCCTGCAGAACGCGGCTGGAACCCAGGGCGCGCAGCACCTCGATGAGTTCTTCCGGCTGCGGCATGCGCCCGGTGCCGACTTCGCCGCAGGCGTGCTCGCCCTGATCAGGCTCCAGCACAGTGAGTCCGCGCTGGCGCAGGGTTGCGACATTGTTCTGGGTGGCCGCGCTTCCCCACATGGCGGGATTCATCGCTGGCGCGATCAGCAATGGCGCACGGGTCGCCAGACACACGGTGGTGAGCAAGTCATCCGCCGCACCGGAAGCCAAGCGAGACAGACACTGTGCGCTGGCCGGCGCGATCAGCATCGCATCGGCCCATCGGGCCAGTTCGATATGGCTCATGGCGCGTTCCGCGTCGCGGTCGAACAGGGCGTCGCGCACGCTTCTCCCGCTCAGAGCTTCCAGCACCATCGGGCTGACGAATTGCCGGGCGGATTCCGTCATGATAACCTGGACTTCGGCACCTTCGCGTTGCAACTGGCGCACCAGTTCGCAGGTCTTGTAGGCGGCGATGCTGCCGGTGATTCCCAGCAGGATTTTGCGGTGTTTGAGGTTCATTCGGGGCAGTTTAACAAAAACCCCTCCAATGCTTGCAGCAGTTGATCAATCTGCGAGTGGCTGTGCGATGCGGACAGGGTGATGCGCAGCCGGGCACTGCCTT
Organism: uncultured candidatus Poriferisulfidus sp.; assembly: GCA_965199755.1. Classification (GTDB taxonomy): domain Bacteria; phylum Pseudomonadota; class Gammaproteobacteria; order Poriferisulfidales; family Poriferisulfidaceae; genus Poriferisulfidus. The sequence goes on from CBDASZ010000001.1 coordinate 693,813, forward strand.
CAGGCACCGCGGGAGGACGAATGGCGCGTACGGCCAGACCGCACTGGCGCAAATGCGCACTGGCTTCCAGAGCGCGTGTCGCGGTGCCCAGAACAATCGGCTGAATGGCGCTTCGGGATTCCATCACCGGAATCTTCTGCTCGGCGGCGCACTGGCGAAAGTAGGCGATGTTGTCTCGCAACTGTGCCATCGGCGCGGTGTCTTCTTCAAGCAGACCCAGGCCCTGCAAGGCTGCGGCGGCAAGCGGTGGTGCCAAGGCCGTGTCATAAATATAACTGCGTGCATATTGCAGCAGGTGTTCAATCAGGTCGTGCGGACCTGCGACAAATCCGCCCTGAGCGCCCAGTGCCTTCCCCAAAGTGCCGACCAGCAACGGGATATCGTCCTGCTCCAAAGCGTGCTCCTCGAGCAAGCCCGCACCGCTCTCACCCAGCACGCCCAGACCATGCGCATCATCACATAGCAGCAATGCGTCGTGTTGTTGGGCAAGTTGCGCCAGTGCGGCAATCGGAGCGGTGTCGCCGTCCATGCTGAAGACGCCATCGGTCAGGATCATGCTCGCGCCATGTTGTGTCAGCAGTTGCGCGGCGTGTTCGGCGTCAACGTGCTGGTAGCGCTGCCGCACGGCACCGCTGAGGGTGACGGCATCGACTAGCGAGGCATGATTCTGACGGTCTCCGAGGATCGTGTCGGAGCGCTGCGCGAGCGCGGTGACGCAGCCGAGGTTGGTCAGATAGCCGGAGGAGAACACCAATGCGCGGTCGCGCCTGGTGAAGCGTGCCAGCGCCTCTTCCAGTGCTTCGTGAACTTGCGTGTATCCGGTGATGAGGGCAGATGCCCCCGCGCCTGCACCATAACGCTGCGCGGCTTTGCTCAGTGCTTCCTGCAGCAGCGGATGGTTGCTGAATCCCAGATAGTCGTTGCTGCAGAGGTCAATCAGCGAAGTGCCGTCGAGTTGTCGCTGCGGACTTGCGCCCTGTTCGCACCGCCAGCGCACCCGCCGTGCGTCTTCAGCACGCGGGACGCGCCAGTCCTTCATAGAAAGTGAGGTCAGGGGAGGGGTGAACTGCCGGCTTGCGCGTCCAGCCCCAGACGCGCGAACAGCGCCTGATCCCGGGACGTATCCGGGTTGGGTGTTGTCAACAGGGTTTCGCCGTAGAACACGGAGTTGGCTCCGGCGAAAAAGCACAGCGCCTGCGTCTCGTCACTCATGTCTTCACGCCCGGCTGACAGGCGTACCATGGAGGCCGGCATGGTGATGCGCGCGGCCGCGATGACGCGCACGAACTCTAGCGGATCCAGCGCACTCGCCTCGGCTAAAGGCGTGCCTTCGACACGCACCAGCAAGTTGATCGGCACGGACTCAGGGTGCGGATTTTGCGCCGCGAGTTGCGCCAGCAGGCCGGCTCGGTCTTGTCGGGATTCTCCCATGCCCAGAATGCCGCCGCTGCAGACATGAATGCCGGCATCGCGCACGTGGCGCAAGGTGTCGAGACGTTCCTGATAGTCGCGAGTGGTGATGATCTCGCCATAGAATTCCGGCGAGGTGTCGAGGTTGTGGTTGTAGTAGTCCAGTCCGCACGACGCCAGCCTTTGGGCTTGCGCCTCATTCAGCATGCCGAGCGTCACGCAGGTCTCAAGACCTTCGTCTTGCACCACTTCGATCATGCGCATGACGCCGTCCAGATCGCGATCGGTCGGTGCGCGCCAGGCCGCGCCCATGCAGAATCGGCTGGCACCGCTTTGCGCCGCGCGGTGCGCAGCACTGCGCACCTCATCCAGGTCCAGCAGTTTCTCGCGCTCAAGACCCGTGGCGTAGTGCGCGCTTTGCGGGCAGTAGGCGCAGTCTTCCGGGCAGCCGCCGGTCTTAATGGAAAGCAGGGTGCTGATTTGCACCTGATTGACAGGGTGGTGTTCACGGTGGAGGGTTTGCGCGCGATACAGAAGATCGTTGAAGGGCAAGCCGATCAGTTGGGTGATTTCGGCAGCCGTCCAGTCGTAGCGCAAGGCAGACATAACGCGGACAGATTATAGGGGGTTCGCGCCGGAGTGCTTACAGGATGCTTGCCATGCGTGTCGTCGCATCCGTTACTTCCAGCACGATGCCGACCCAGATAACAGCGCCGACCCGCGGGTTCTGCAAAAAAGCGCGCAGACACCGGGCGCTTTCTCTGCGTCGGCAACTGTATAACTGCCATGCCAGAAGTCCGCCGACGACCGCCAGACTTAATGCGTATGCCGCGCCCAGCCCAAGCTGTGCTCCCGCCAGCCACAGCGTGCCCAGAAACGCTCCCTGCAAGAGTCCGATGATCACCAGATCAAAGCGCCCGAACAAGATCGCGGTGGAACGATTGCCGACCTTCAGGTCATCATCGCGGTCCGCCATGGCGTACAGCGTGTCGTAGGCAATCACCCACAACACCGTGGCGAGAAACAGTAACCACCCCCAGAGTTGGGGCCAGTCGCCGGTGCTGGCGGTGATAGCGATCGGCACAGAGAATGCGAAGGCGAACCCCAGATGCAGTTGCGGGCCGTGATGCCAGCGTTTGGCGTACGGATAACTGATAGCGAGTAATGCGGCCGGGATGGCCAGCATCAGACTCAACGCCGGCAGCAATAGCGCCAGTCCCAGCGCGACGGCGAACAATACCGCGGCCGCCTGCACACCGGCGCGCGGAGGTAGGGCACCGCTTGCGAGTGGGCGCTCGCGGGTGCGCGCGACCTGTGCGTCGAGTTCGCGATCAGCGTAGTCATTGATGGCGCAGCCGGCGGAGCGCATGACGACAACCCCCAGCACGATGATGATGAGCAGCCGTGATTCCGGCCAGTCTCCGGCGGCCAGCCATAGCGCCCACAGAGGCGGCCACAGTAACAAATAAATGCCAACCGGGCGATCCAGCCGGAGCAATCGGATATAGACATCCAGCGTTGGAGATCGGGCGAAAAGTGACATGCAGAGGGCTTGGGGAGCGGTCAATATTTCTGCAGATGTAGTTTAACCAAGTAAGATAGCCTGCTCAAACGGGCACCGGAACCGCTTATGGCGATGAAAATTGAGGAAGCACTAACCTTTGATGACGTGCTTCTGGTGCCGGGCCACTCGGAGGTTTTGCCACGCGAGGTGGCGCTCTCCACACCGCTCGTTCCCGGGCTGGACCTCAACATTCCATTTCTGTCCGCCGCCATGGACACCGTTACTGAGGCGGAACTCGCTATTGCCATGGCGCAGGAAGGCGGCCTCGGCGTGGTGCACAAGAATCTGAGTATCGAGGCGCAGGCCGAACAGGTCCGCCGCGTCAAGAAATACGAAAGCGGCGTGATCCGCGAACCGCTGACCACCCATCCTCAGGCCAGCGTCTCCGAAGTGCTGGAACTGACCCGCGCGCATAACATCTCCGGTGTGCCGGTGGTCGACGGTGAGAATCTGGTCGGCATCGTCACGCATCGGGATTTGCGTTTCGAGACCAATCTGGCGCAGCCGGTGTCCGCCATTATGACGCCGCGTGACCGACTGATTACAGCGCCGGAAGGCACTGCGCTGTCGGTGGTGCAGGATTCGCTGCGCGAGCACAGAATTGAGAAGTTGCTGATCGTGGATAGCGAGTTTCGTCTGCGTGGCATGGTGACGGTCAAGGACATCCAGAAATCGACTGACTACCCGAACTCCTGCAAGGATGAGCAGGGCAGCCTGCGCGTCAGCGCCGCAGTCGGCGCGGACAGTGACGGCATGGAGCGTGCCGCTGCGCTGGTGGAGGCGGGCGCGGATGTGCTGACGCTCGATAGCGCACACGGACACTCCGAAGGAGTGCTTGCGCGGATTCGTGAGATGCGCGCGGCTTGGCCGGATCTGCGGCTGATTGCCGGCAATGTGGCGATCGGAGAGGGCGCGGTGGCGCTGGCAGATGCTGGTGCGAATGCGGTCAAGGTCGGGGTGGGTCCCGGTTCGATCTGCACCACCCGCGTGGTGGCGGGTGTGGGCATGCCGCAGGTGTCGGCCATTATGAATGTCACTGCGGCTTTGGCGGAGCGCGGCGGCGACCCTGTTCCGGTGATCGCGGATGGCGGAATTCGTTATTCCGGCGACGCGATGAAGGCACTGGCGGCAGGCGCATCCACCGTGATGATCGGCTCATTGCTCGCCGGCGTCAGTGAGGCACCGGGTGAGGTGGAGTTGTATCAGGGGCGTTCGTACAAGCTGTACCGCGGCATGGGTTCGCTCGGTGCGATGCAGCGCGGCTCACGAGAGCGCTACTTTCAAGGCGAGACCGAGGAAGCCGCCAAATTGGTGCCGGAAGGCATTGAAGGGCGGGTGCCGTACAAAGGCCCCTTGTCCGGTGTCATTCACCAGTTGGTCGGCGGCGTTCGCTCCGGCATGGGTTACATCGGTGCCGGCACGATGAGCGAACTCCATGCGCGGGCGCGCATGGTACGCGTGACACTGGCAGGTCTGCGCGAAAGCCACGCGCACGACGTGTTGATCACCAAAGAGGCGCCGAACTACCGCACCGAGATCTGATTCGTGCCCGCGGATATCCACGCTGAACGAATTCTGGTTCTGGATTTCGGTTCACAGACCACGCAGTTGATCGCGCGGCGTGTGCGCGAGGCGGGCTGCTACTGCGAGATTTACGCTTGCGACGCCAGTGCGGAGGAAATTCGCGCCTTCGCGCCGCGCGGCATCGTGATGTCCGGCGGCCCCGAGACCACCACCGAGGAAGTTCATCCGCCAGTGCCGGAGGCGGTGCTGAAACTGGAGGTTCCGGTGCTGGGTATTTGCTACGGTATGCAGGCGCTGGCGCTGCGTCTGGACGGCACCGTACATGCCGGGGAGTGTCGTGAGTTCGGGCACGCCACGATCCGCCGCATGCAGGCGCACCCGCTGCTGGATGCGCTGGGTGAGGATGCCACCGTGTGGATGTCGCATGGCGATCATGTCACGGCTGTCCCGGAAGGGTTCGCAGTGCTGGCGGATACCGAATCCATACCGGTCGCCGCCATGGCGCATCAAGAGCGCCCGTGGTTCGGCTTGCAGTTTCACCCGGAGGTTACGCATACGCCGGGCGGGAGTGATCTGTTCGCGTGGTTTGTTCGCGAGGTGTGCGGATGTCACGGGCTGTGGCGGCCGCAGGCGATCATTGAAGACTGCATTGAGTCGGTGCGCGCACAAGTCGCGGATCGTGGCGTGGTGCTGGCGCTGTCTGGCGGTGTGGATTCCTCCGTGGTGGCGGCTTTGCTCGGACGCGCCATTGGCGAGCAGTTGCATTGCATTTTCGTGGACAACGGCCTGTTGCGTGAAGGCGAGGGCGATCAGGTCATGCGCACGTTTGGCGAGTTGGGCGTGGAAGTGATTCGTGTGAATGCGCAGGAACGGTTTTATGCGGCGCTGGCGGGGGTGGCAGACCCTGAAGAAAAACGACGCATTATCGGACGCGAGTTCATCCACGTGTTTCAGGAAGAAGCGGAGAAGTTGACGGATGTGCGCTATCTGGCGCAAGGGACGATCTATCCTGATGTGATCGAATCAGCCGCGGCGGCGAGTGGCAAGGCGCACCTGATCAAGTCACACCATAACGTCGGTGGTTTGCCGGAGACGCTGCATCTGGAACTGGTCGAGCCGTTGCGTGAGTTGTTTAAAGACGAGGTTCGCCGTCTGGGGCACGAACTGGGTTTGCCGGCTGAATTGATCGGACGTCATCCGTTTCCCGGCCCTGGACTGGGGGTGCGTATTCTCGGCGAGGTGCGTGAGGAGTACGCGCGTCTGGCGCGCGCGGCCGATCATATCTTTATTGAAGAGTTGCGTGCCGCCGATTTGTACGATCAGGTGGCGCAGGCATTTGTGGTGTTTCTGCCGGTACGGGCGGTGGGTGTGATGGGAGACGGACGACGCTATGACTATGTGGTCAGCTTGCGGGCGGTGGAGACGCAGGATTTTATGACGGCGCGATGGGCGCGACTGCCTGCGGAGTTTCTGGAGTGCTGTGCTCGACGCATCATCAACGAGGTGGAAGGCATCGCGCGGGTGTGCTATGACATCTCCAGCAAGCCGCCTGCCACGGTTGAATGGGAATAATACGGCGACTAATGCTGGAAACGGCAGGAGGGTAAGAGGGTGCCTTTAACGAGAGATTTTAGGATCACTATCCAGAAGCGTAATCAGCGAGACCCTGCATTTTGCAGGGCCCTGTTGCAAGGAATAGCCGAACTTATTCTTGCCGATGATACTGTCATCGCCAAGAAAGTCATGCGAGACTATATTAATGCGACGATCGGTTTTGAGGAGTTGGCCCGGAACCTTGACAAGTTGAGCAAGAGTCTGATGCGTATGTTTAGCCGCGATGGGAATCCGCAACTGAAGAACTTGTCCGCAGTGATTCATTGCCTGCAGAAGAAAAAAGGCATCCGTCTGGAAGTCAAGGCTCGGGACCTGGAGATCGAAGCCGCGAAAGCAGCTTAAGCAGTGGCACCGCCAGTACAGATGATGAGGGACGATGTTTACCGATGATCACTGGATGGAGCAGGCACTGGAATTGGCGCGGTCGGCTGAAGAGGCCGGCGAGGTTCCGGTCGGTGCCCTTGTGGTCTGCCAAGACCAGGTGATCGGGCGTGGAAGCAATAGCAGCATCGCGTGGAGCGATCCCAGTGCGCACGCCGAGGTTGTGGCATTGCGTGAGGCTGGACGCACGCGCGGCAACTATCGCCTCACAGACGCGGTGGTTTATGTCACGCTGGAGCCGTGCATGATGTGTGTGGGTGCCATGATCACGGCGCGCATCAATCGACTGGTGTTTGGTGCCACCGATTCCAAGGCGGGATTTCTGGGTGGTGCCTTTGATGCGCGTGAGCTGGAATTTCCGAACCATTGCTTTGAGGTGACTGCGGGAGTCTGCGCCGAGCAGAGCGCGGCGCTGCTACAGGATTTTTTCAGACGGCGGCGTGTGGCGCAGTAGGCCAGATGCCTCTGCGGGGCTCCTCATTTTGTTGTTATTTGATTCGGCTATAATGGCGCATCGTTGTGAGGCCGCTAACTTGGTCTTGGCAGCGAATTTGCAAAGACACTTTATAATTGAGCCCGCAACCTGCGTTATCCGCTCATAAGATTTCTATATGGAAACGTTTCCTTCGTTATTGCTGAATCTGGCCAAGAGTGACCCGAAGCGGGTGTTCATCCGCAGCAAGAAGTTTGGCGTCTGGGGCGCTACCACGCGAGGCGAGGCGCTGGACAGCATTTCCATAATGGCGCAAGCCCTGGAGGGGCGCGGCCTGAAAGCAGGGGACCGCTTTGGCGTATTTGGCCCGAACAGCGACCAGATGTACTTGGGCTATCTGGCGGCGCAAAGTCTGGGCGCGATCCCGGTGCCGATAAGCAACAGTGCGTACGGCGAGAGTCTGAGAGAAGTCATTGATGGTGCCGGCGTAACGAAAGTGCTGGCGATGGAGCAGCAACATGTGGATGCCTTGCTTGAATGCGGGCAGCAGTCTGTGCAGGAAATCATTTACATCAGTGCCCGCGGTCTGGCCAACTATGATCAGCCGGAACTGGTGTGGCTGGACACGGCAATCGAAGGCATCAGTCCCGATGCGGCAAAACTGCAAGGCTGGATCAATCAACGCAATCCGGGTGACACAGCGGTGATCGTCATGAGTTCCGGGACGACCGCGGCGGCGCAAATGGTCGAATTATCTCACCGCGCCGTCATCAGCACCGCGCAAGCAGTGGCTTCCCGCTGCAATGTGACTTCCTCCGATGAATTAATGGCCTATCTTCCGCTCGGCTTTTCTAACGATTTTCTTTTTTCCTATTCTCTGGCGCTGGTCACAGGCTGTAGCATGAACTGTCCTGAAGGCGACGACACGGTTTTAGGGAACCTGCAAGAGATTGGCCCGACTATTCTGTTTGGGCCGGCATATGTCTACAAGTACATTTACGCGCATGCGGCCAACCGGGTCGAGAGCCTGGCCGACCTCAGCGCACGCACATTCCGGTGGGCTTTGCGCAGTGCGATGAAGGTCGCGGAGACTTGGGCGCGAGGAGACAAGCCGTCGCTGCTGGCGATGCTGAAGCGTTATCTGGGCCTGATCTTGATATTCCGTCCCTACCTCAATGTTTATGGCCTGAGCCGGATACGCATTGCGCTGTCAGGTGGCACCGGAGTGCCTGCCGAGGTGATGAAGTTCTATCAAGCCATCGGCGTGGATTTGCGTGAGACTTACGGCCTGGTGGAAGGCAGCGGCTGTCTAACCATGCAGGGTCCGAAGGACTGGGTCGATGACTGCATGGGACAGCCTCTTGATGGGGTGCAACTGGAACTTCGCGACGGTGAAGTGTGGTTTCGCAGCCCCGGACAGATGAAAGGAGTCTACAATGCCCCCGATGCCACGGCGGAGCAGACGGTGGATGGCTGGACTCGTACCTACGATGCGGGCGTCGTTGACGATGTAGGGCGGTTGCATTTGCGCGGACGAACCCAGCGCATGACGCAATTTGATGGCACAGACTTTTCTGCGGACTTTATGGAGTCGTTGCTGAAATCTTCAAAATATATTCGCCAGGCCGCCGTGTTTGGACAAAATCGGGACTATCCGGTCGCGATTATTGCCATTGACGGCAATATCGCGCGCACCTGGGCGGATCGCAACAATCTGCGCTACACCGGATACTCCGAACTTTCAGCGCACGAAGAAGTGCAAAGCATGGTGCGTGATCAGTTACAGGAAATCAATCAGAGAGTGGCAGACAACCCTAATCTGCCGGCTAGCCCTGTGAAGCGCTTCGCGCTGCTCAATCGGGCCTTTATGGCCTCGCAAGGCGAGGTGACGGAGACCCGCAAAGTACGCTGGGATGTCTTCGCCAAACGTCATACGGGTTTGCTTGAGGCACTGTATGGCGGCGCGACGGAGTACAACTACACGGACCCCGCTGACGGACATTCCTACACCCTGCAACTCGGAGATGTGTGACGATGGAAACCGGGCATTCGATTCTGCAGGTTGAAGACATCACCTTGGCCTTTGGGGGCGTCACCGCGCTCAACGGCATCAGCTTCAATGTTGAGCAAGGCGAAATCTGCGCAGTGATCGGGCCTAACGGTGCCGGCAAGTCGTCAATGCTGAACGTCATCAATGGCGTCTATCGGCCGCAGAAGGGGGAAGTGATCTTCAAGGGTCAATCGTGCACCCGGATGCGTCCGCGGCAAATTGCGCTGCTCGGCATGGCGCGAACCTTCCAGAACATCGCTTTGTTCCAGGGCATGACGGTACTCGACAACATCCTCACTGGACGCAGCCTGAAGATTCGCTCGACGTGGGTCGAGCAGGGACTGAACATTGGTCGTGCCCGTCGCGAGGAAGTGGAGAACCGCAAAGCGGCCGAACAGGTGATCGAGTTTCTGCACCTGCAGAATATTCGCAAGACTCCGGTGGGCAAATTGCCTTATGGCCTGCAAAAGCGTGTCGAGTTGGCGCGTGCGCTGGTGGCGGAACCGTCCTTGTTGCTACAGGATGAGCCGATGACCGGTATGAACCTGGAAGAGAAGAAAGACATGTCTTGTTTCGCGCTCGAAATCAACCGTGAGTTTGGCACCACCATCGTGCTGATTGAGCATGACATGAGTGTGGTGATGGACATTTCGGATCACGTGGTGGTGCTGGACTATGGCGCGAAAATTGGTGATGGCACCCCGGACGATGTGAAAAACAACCAGCAAGTAATTGATGCCTATCTGGGCGTGAGCCGCTGAGGACGAAAACAATGGACATGGCATTTGACTGGGTTTTCTTTATTGAGATTATTGTCGGTGGACTGATGTCCGGCGTCATGTACTCGCTGGTGGCGATTGGCTTTGTCTTGATCTACAAATCCTCCGGGATCTTCAACTTCGCACAAGGCACGATGCTGCTGTTCGCGGCGCTGACCTTTGTCAAGTTGACGGAAGGCGGGGTGAACTTCTGGGTCGCGCTGTTGGTGACCATGGCCACCATGGTGGTGTTCGGTATTCTGGTCGAGCGCTTCATGATGCGCCCGCTGGCTAACCAGTCGCTGCTGTCGCTGTTTATGGCGACGGTGGGTCTGGCGACGCTGATTGAGGGAATGTCCCAGTACGTTTGGGATTCCGCGATTCACGGCTTGCAGCTGGCGAATTTCCTGGACCTCGCCTTGCTGGATCCGGTCAACATGACAGTCTTTGTGGTCGACTACATCAGTTGGCTGGATATTCTGATTTCCAAGTTTGATGTGTTCGCCTCCATTGTGGCGGGTGCCATGATTCTGATTCTGGCGGTGTTCTTCCAGAAGACCCAGACCGGTATGTCACTGCGCGCGGTATCGGACGACCATCTGGCCGCCATGGCAGTGGGTATTCCGCTGTCGAAGGTATGGGCGCTGGTATGGGCGGTGACCGGCATCATTGCGCTGATCGCCGGCCTGCTTTGGGCCGAGCGCGTCAGTGTCTCTTTTACGCTGGTTGAGGCGGTGCTCAAAGCATTGCCGGTGATCCTGATTGGCGGCTTGACGTCGATCCCAGGTGCCATTGTTGGCGGACTGGTGATCGGAGTAGGTGAGAAACTGGGTGAGATTTATCTCGGAGACCTACTCGGCGTGCAGGGCATCGAGGGTTGGTTCTCTTATTTCATTGCACTGATCTTCCTGCTGTTCCGACCTTCAGGAATATTTGGCCTGAAAGGCATTGAGAGGGTGTAGTCATGTTTTATCGCGAAACAGGAACCTTCGCCACCAACTATCTTGAGGATCGGAAACTATTCCCGATTCCGTTCGACAAATGGGCCATGCTCGTCTTCGTGGCGTTCATGGTGTTCGTCATTCCATTTATCGCCAGCGACTATTGGCTTGCCGCTCACCTGATTCCGATCATGGCGTTCGGTTGTGCGGCGCTGGGCCTGAACATTCTCACCGGCATGACCGGACAGTTGTCGCTTGGTACAGCCGGCTTCATGTGCTTTGGCGCATTCTTCACGTTCAACATCATGCTGCGTTTCCCGGATGGCTGGATGAGCTTGCCGGTGGCCATGATGCTGGGTGGACTTGGAACGGGTCTGGTCGGATTGGTGTTTGGCTTGCCAAGCATCCGCATTAAAGGCTTCTACCTGCTGGTGTCCACACTGGCGGCGCAGTATTTCGCGCTGTGGTTCTTCCGTTCGTATCCGTACTTCCTGAACTATGCCACGGCCACCGTGACCTTGCCGGATCATCACTTTGACTATCTGTGGATTGGTGAGACCTTCGGGGTGGACATGGCAAGTTTTGAAGCCAAGTATCTGCTGTCGTTCGGCATCGTTGCCGCGTTCGCGCTATTCGCCAAGAATCTGCTGCGAAGTTCGACGGGACGAAACTTTATGGCTGTGCGCGATATGGATATTGCGGCCAGCGTGATCGGCATTCCGGTAGTGCGCACCAAGATGCTGGCGTTCTTCATTAGTTGTTTCTACTGTGGCGTGGGCGGAGCATTGTTCTGCTACACCTACCTGCAGGTGCTCGGCATTCGCACCTTTGAGATGAACCGCTCCTTCACGGTGCTGTTTATGGTGATCATCGGCGGTTTGGGCTCTATTGCCGGATCGTTCTACGGCACCATACTGGTGTATGAGTTCCCGATTTTCTTCTCCTGGATTGGAGATTATGTGTTCGCCGGAGCCTTCGATACTGCGGTGGTGCAGAACGTGGCGAAAATCTTATACGGCATCCTGATCATTGCGCTGCTGATTCGTGAGCCCGGTGGTCTGGCTGCTTTGTGGCAGAATATTAAGGAAAGATTGCGGATATGGCCATTCCCGAACTGATCGAGATGGCGCATCCAGAATTGGAAAGTGTGCTCTTTGGAGCGGACATTTCGAGAGTACGCGAGGGGGCGGCAATTCGAGCAACTTGCTTAAATGCCGCTTTCCGTGTAAAAATGCTTGCTGGTAAAAGCAGTTAACTGCAAGCAAAAACCAAAAGCCTCAAATTAGGAGGGCAATTTATGAAAACTAAACTTTGGGTAACAGGTCTCGCAATGGCTGTCGCCATGTCTGCGACCGGACCTGTGGTAGCCGGGGAAGGGGATGTCTACATCCCGATGCCGGTTTATCGCATTGGCCCGTACGCAACCGGCGGCACCGGCTACTTCGGCGGTATCATCGATTATTACAATCTGATGAACATGACTGAAGGCGGCGTTGGTGGTAGAAATATTATCTGGAATGAGTGCGAAACCCAATACAACGACCAGCAGGGCGTTGAGTGTTACCACCGGATGAAGGAATATGAGGGCAACCAGGCGTTGTTCTTTGATCCTCTGTCCGTGGGTATCTCCACCTCTCTGGTTGCACAGGGACGCAAGGATAAAATTTCCATTATCGCTGTAAACCATGGCCGGACCGAAGGCCAGCGTGGCGACGTCTTCCCGTACTACTTCATGCCTGGCATCAATACGTATGACGAGCATTCCATCATCACGGCTTACATCGGCCAGATGGAAGGCGGCATGGAGAATCTGGCGGGCAAGAAGATCGTCTTGCTGTTCCACGGTTCCACCTATGGCCGTGAAGCGGTTGATTTCACGCACATGCTGTGCGAGAAACATGGCTGCACCTCGGAAGCAATCGAGGTTCCTCACCCGGGCAACGAGCAGACTTCTCAGTGGCTGAAAATCCGCCGCTTTAAGCCTGACTATGTTGTACTCCGCGGCTGGGGTGTCATGAATCCGGTGGCTATGCAGACTGGTGTCCGCATGGGTTTCCCGATTAGTAACCTGATCGGCAACATCTGGAGCAATGACGATGGCGACGTGAAGCCGGCTGGTTCTTCAGCCAATGGCTATCAGGCCATCACCACGCACCCGACGGGTCGTGTGGCTCCGGTGATCGATTCGATCGTTGAAAAAGTCTACGGCGCTGGCAAAGGCGACCTGCAGGACAAGTCCCGTATTGGTTCCAACTACTGGAACCTGGGCGTGATGGCTGGTGTCATCCACTTGGAAGCAGTTCGTGTTGCACAGAACCGCTTTGGTCCTGATGTGAACTCCTCACAGGTCCGCTGGGGTTTTGAAAACCTGAATCTGGATACCGCACGTCTGGCTGAGCTGGGCGCAAACGGTCTGGTTCCGGAAATCAAGACCAACTGCATGGACCACGTGGGTGGCCACCAGGCTAAATTCATCCAGTGGAATTACGGCGCCACTCAGTGGGAAGTCGTAACCGACTGGATTGACGGTGACGTTGAGTTGTCCCAGTCCATCATTGATGCGAAGGCTGCAAATGCCATCGAGAATGAAGGGATCACCCCGCGTGACTGCAACGACGAGAACGATCGCGATAACTTTGATGTCTGACATCATTGCGATTTCTAGTTGAAAGCAAAGAGATGGCGGGAGCGATTATGCTCCCGCCTGATCTTTATAAAAACCGAAGGCCGCAGGGTCGCCAAGCGTTTGTCCGCTTCGCCACCGTTCGGTCATCACCTGACAAACGATGAGTACACCACTCCTTTCGATCAATAACATCGAAGTTACCTACAATCGTGTAGTTCTTGCCTTGCGCGGCATCAGCCTGCAAGTCATGGAAGGCGAGATTGTGTCCTTGCTCGGTGCCAATGGCGCGGGCAAGACGACCACACTCAAGGCATGCTCAAATCTTCTGCATGCTGAACGCGGCCAGGTGACCAAAGGATCAATCGAATTCATGGGCGGCGACACCCATGACATGAGTGCTTACGACATGGTCAAGCACGGAGTCTCACAGGTGTTGGAAGGGCGGCACTGTTTCGCACACTTGACGGTGGAGGAGAACCTGATGACAGGGTCTTTCATTCGTGACAACCGTAGCGATGCAAAGAAGGACCTGGAGTTGGTGTATGAGTATTTCCCGCGGATCAAGGTGCGTCGTAAAAGTCAGGCAGGATTCACGTCTGGTGGTGAGCAGCAGATGATCGCGATTGGCCGCGCGCTGATGTCGCGCCCGAAACTGGTGTTGCTTGACGAACCGTCCATGGGCATTGCGCCGCAGTTGGTGGAAGAGGTTTTCGAGATTGTGAAAAGCCTCAATGAAAAAGAAGGCGTGAGTTTCCTCGTGGCTGAGCAGAACGCCATGATTGCGCTGCGCTATGCGACCAAGGGCTATGTGGTGGAGAATGGCCGTGTGATGCTTCGCGGCAGCGCGGAAGACCTGCTGGGCCGCTCCGATGTCAAGGAGCTTTATCTGGGAACCGATGTTGAAGGTCGCGGCACGTTTCGCGATGTCAAACACTATCACCGCCGCCGTCCGTCATTTGCGTGATTGCGCCGTGTGCTATAGTGCCGCCTGAAATGACCCACATTCCCGCTTCACCTTTGATTTGCCGCACCCCCAAGCAGGGCGCGCAATCCTTCTCCTTTGGCACCTCCCTCCTGCCGCTCTTCGCGGCATAAAGATACTTCAACCCTGTGTGGCGCACGATAAAACGCCAAAAACAAAACCCCAAATTTAGTTAGTCAGGTTTCCTGCGGGAAACTTTCTACAGAGAATATCCTGAAATGGACAAGTTGAAGATCTTTGATACGACGTTGCGAGATGGTGAGCAGAGTCCTGGCGCGTCGATGACGCGCGAGGAAAAGCTGAGCATCGCGCGCGCCCTTGAAAAAATGCGTGTGGACATCATCGAGGCAGGCTTTCCGATCGCCAGTCCTGATGAATTTGAGTCAGTACGTCAGATCGCTTCGGCGATTCGAGAGAGCCGCGTGTGCGGACTGGCTCGTGCGCTGGATCGTGATATAGACCGTGCCGCGGAGGCGTTGCAGGAGGCTGAGCAACCGCGCATCCATACGTTTATTGCGACGTCACCGATTCACATGGAGCAGAAACTGCGCATGAGCCCGGATGAGGTCGTTGAATCGGCGGTGGCAGCGGTACGCCGGGCGCGAGGCCACACAGAGGACGTGGAGTTCTCTCCTGAGGATGCAGGACGCTCGGAAATGGACTTTCTGTGCCGGGTGATTGAGGCGGTGATTGAAGCCGGTGCACGCACCATCAATATCCCGGACACTGTGGGATACAGTTTGCCGACGCAATTCGGAGAGCGTATCGGGCAGTTGCTGGAACGCATTCCAAACTCCGACAAGGCCGTTTTCTCGGTACATTGCCACAACGATTTGGGATTGGCGGTGGCCAATTCACTGGCCGCGGTGCTGCATGGTGCGCGGCAGGTGGAATGCACCATAAACGGCTTGGGTGAGCGCGCTGGCAATGCGTCGCTGGAAGAAATCGTCATGGCGGTACGTACGCGCCAAGACACCTTCCAGTGCGATACCGAAATTGATACCACGCACATTGTGCCGACCTCGAAGCTGGTTTCCAGCATTACCGGTTTTCCGGTGCAGCCGAACAAGGCGATCGTGGGAGCCAATGCCTTCGCGCATGAGTCCGGTATTCATCAGGACGGCGTACTGAAGTACCGCGAAACCTACGAGATCATGCGGGCGCAGGACGTCGGCTGGTCGGATAATCGCATTGTGCTGGGCAAACACTCTGGCCGCAGAGCGATCATGGATCGTGTGAGCCGGTTGGGACTGGAGGTCCCGGAAGAGGAAATGGATGAATTCTTCGCTCGGTTCAAGGAGTTGGCAGATCGCAAGCATCAGATCTTTGATGGTGATTTGCGGCGTCTAGTTGTGGACGAAGTTGAAAGTCGAGAGCCGGGAGCCTATCAGTTGATAGACCTGGAAGTGACTTCCAAGACGGGAACTACGCCGCTTGCGCACATTACGCTGGAGCATGAAGGAGAAACCTTTCATGCCGAGGCGGAAGGTGGCGGGCCGGTAGACGCATCGCTGCGGGCAATTGAGGAAATTGTGCGCTCGGAAGCGGAGCTGCAGTTGTACTCGGTCAATAACATCACTACGGGCACAGACGCACAGGGTGAAGTCACCGTGCGCCTGAGCAAAAACGGCGTGGTGGTCAACGGCCATGGCGCACATACGGATATTGTGATTGCGTCGGCCAAAGCCTATCTGGTTGCCGTCGGCAAACTGGATCAGGAACCCACCATGCACCCGCAACTCGACCATATTTGATTGTTCGTATGCCGGAACAGAAAGCACCGCCGTCTGACGCTCACCTTGAAGCGATGGGCCTGCAACGCTGGCGTCCTCGCGCTACGGAAGCAGAGACAGAGGCAGAGCCACCCAGCGAACCGATGCCGGAGGCCGCAGTAGAGCCTGCTTCCGCCAACGGAGACAACGGACAGACGCTGACACTGGAGCCGGAAAAGGTCCAACGCCTGAAATGGCGACGTCTACGCCATGGTGTTTCGGAATGCACTCGCTGCGAGTTGTATCGCACGCGGACCAATACCGTGTTTGGCACAGGGGCCGAGAATGCGGATCTGATGCTGATCGGAGAAGCTCCAGGTGCGGATGAGGACGCGCAGGGCGAACCTTTTGTGGGCCGGGCCGGGTTGCTACTAAACAACATGCTGGGCGCGATCGGGATGCAGCGTGAAGAAGTCTTTATCGCGAATATCCTGAAATGCCGCCCGCCGGGGAATGAAAACCCCACCCCGGAACAGGCTGAAGAATGCCGAAGCCATCTTCAGGGGCAAATTGAGCTGGTTCAGCCGCGTGTGATCCTGACTCTGGGGAGCATTGCAACGCAGAATCTGCTGGATGTGGAAACTCCGATAGGACAGTTGCGAGGGCAGGTCTATCCTCTGCCGGGCAGTGACATACAGGTAGTCGCGACGTATCACCCTGCTTATTTGCTGCGCAGTCCAAGAAAGAAAGCAAATGTTTTTGAAGATTTGTTGCTGATGCTGCAGGTGCTGGAACAAGGCACACCCGGCTAACAAAAACTTTTATTTACAAATCTTTACGGCAAATACCTTTTGCGAAGCAACGCTGGCAAGTTGTGGTGTCTCCATTCGCCGGCATGGCCTCTCCATTATGCAAGTCCGCATAGAGACAGGTTAGACGCTCGCGAACCTGCTGCGCAATATCCTGCAGATCTTCACCGGCTTGAAAGGTGAGTCTTTTGTTCTGTTCCGCCTGACCCAGCCACCAGTATTCGGCCTTATCTGCCTCCGGCAACAGCAGGGCGTAGGTACTCAACTGGACTTTTTCGCCATTTTGAATCTGTGTCTTTGAGATGATTGAACTCCCTGTTTTGTAGTCAATCACCACTGAGCCGTTTTCTTCGCGATCCAAACGATCGAGTCGGCCACAAAGTTTCAGTTGTTCGTCAAGCGAAATAGACTTCCCAATCTCATTTGCTTCGATGTGCCGCTCTGCGACCCGCTCTTGCAAGTCCAGATAGCGCTCGATGAACACGTCCCACTGTGCCAAGTAAGCCCGGTAGGCATGTCGCGCCGCATGTGTCTGCTGGAGGATATGTGCGCCAATGTCGTGTAGCAGCCTTGTTGCTTCTTCCCGCCGCTCGCCTATGGGGCCGACCCATGGTGTGTCGGGGAGATCATCATCCCCGCTGTTGAAAATCTCCAGACATTTATGCACGAATAAGCCCATCTCGCTGGATTCCATTGTTTCGTGCACTGTCGGTTGCTCCCGTAAGCCCAGCATGCGAGAGATAAAGAATTGGTACGGGCAATCAATGAGTGACTGATGCCCGGAGGCGGAGATTTCGGCAGGCAGCAACTCAGGCTCTGAGGGATCGGATACTGAAGTTGAGGCGTCTTCCTTCGGTTGCGCCAGACTCGACAGCAGCGACAGATGCGCGAGTGCTTGATCGTGCAGTGACGATTCCTGACCATGGACCAGATGGTGAAATGTGCTGAGTTGAGACCACCAGGGGCTCGGATGATAATCCTGCTCCTGATCTTTCTTCTGGTAGATAAGCAGGGCTTCTCGAGACTGAATCAGCAGTGAGACAAATCGCTGCAGGCGAAGTTTCTGATTATCCGCACGCTGTCGCAGACCCAGATTGGCTCGGACGGTGTCGTTGAAGACAGTCGCATTGCTGATATTTCCGGGGTAGTGCCGGGAATCCATGCCTGCCACGATGAGGTAATCAAACTCGACCAGATGGGCTTGTTCCAGAGAGATCAGAATGACCTCGCTGTTGTGCGCAAGAAATTCATGGTTTTCTTTCTCCAGTCGAGTCCGCAGAATAGTGCGCCAGTCTCGCGCAGACAAGGTCTCATCACGGTTTTGCAAGTCAAAACGAATCTCTCCCAGATGGTGCAGGATGTCCGCACCCACCTCATCGGCCCTGAGCGGTTCTTCACAACCCAGCAGTTTCAGGCTTTCGAGAAGACCGCCAAAATATTGTTCGGCAGTGATGGGTTTGTGTATCTGCATCGGTTTTGCAGCCTGTTCAACCCAGTCGAGAAGTTGCTCCAGTTCAGGTTGAGGCTCATCAGGGTTGCTTTTTAGAGTCGCGCGATACTGCTCCAGCGACTGGAAGGTGTTTTTCTTGCGCAGATACTGTTCCAGACGTGTGATCAGTGTTTCTCTGCTTTCGGCTTCAGGATCATCTGTACCCGGCAGCGTCACAAATGGAGACTTCAGAACACTTAGTAAGAGCAGATAGTGAAAGTCCTCCTCGACACAGTCGAGCCAATGGTGAATCAGGCTGGCGGCACTGGTGGTGGACAAACCCCAGCCGAAAGTGTCGCTCATATCGATGCTTGATCGTACGAGCAGGGCATGAACACGGCGTGCCAGCCTACGGTCATCTGTCACTAGGCCGATCTTCTTGGCTCCCTGACGCAGCCATTTGCGGATTTGCAGTTCGATGGCCGCGGCGTGCGGCTCGGACTCTTCCGCAACTAACAGGTTCAGGCTGCCCGATAGTTCTGATTCGGGAATGTGCTCCCGACAGGCCAGTGCTCGATCTCGAATAGACGGCTCCGGGCCTGCGAAGGCTTGCGTGATAAATGTGGCACGGGGGGATAGAGGGTTATCTGTGTGCAGCTGTTCGCCAGAACAGGGGATCAAGTGCTGTGCTAGTGTTAACAAGGTGACAGGGATGTGCTGGCTGACTTGCTCCAGCGCCAGAATTTCGGCGTTATGCAAATATTCGTGGCCGCAGAGGTACACGGCGGGTGCTTCAGGCAGGTTATCGGGAAGACGACGCAGGGCTTCGCGGTACGCTTTTCCGAGACTAACGATGTTGCTGGAACTGTGATCCCAGGCTTGCCACAGCAAGTGAACGATACCGGCTTCCGTCTCCAGATGAAATGGCGCGGAACCGGGGGTGGCGGCTTCCTCTTGCGCGGACAGTTCGTAGTTTTCGCGAAGTTGCTGTGTGAATTCCTGCTGATCTGAGGGCAGGGTAGTGTCGTTGAGCCAAAGTTCGTCAAACAGAGAGAGCATTTCGTGTGCGACTGCCCACGGGTTGGCATCGTTCAAGTGAGCGAAAGTGTCTGATTTTTGATCTTTCAGTGTGAGCACCAGGTCCAGTGCTTCCGACAACTCGTTGGTAGTCAGATCCGGGGTGTGTTGCTCAAGCGCCCAGATGCGCAGTGTGGTGATCTGGGGAAGGATGTATGCCGTATGGCCAAGGTCGCGCACACGCCGAGTCAGGGCATTTTGGATGGCGCGTTTGGTGATATGGTCCGGGCTTGAGGCCAGGATGATCAGAGAACTCAAATCCGGCAGCAAATCCTGGTGCTGCTCCAGTACTTCTGTGATGCACGCATTCAGCAGCGACGCATGTGCGGGGCATTCGAGCAGGCGCATCAGGTTTCCAGCAGTTCGCGTTTATCCGCGGTGTCGCGCCATTCGTCGGCGTCAGGCGGCGGGTCTTTGCGGTAGTTGATAATCGGCCAGTCACGCGAAAGATCCTCGTTCAACTGGAGAAAGTCTTGTTGGTCGGGAGGGAGTTTATGATCCGGGACAATGGCGTCGATCGGGCATTCAGGCACACACAAAGCACAGTCGATGCACTCATCTGGATTGATAACCAGGAAATTGGGGCCTTCATGGAAGCACTCTACCGGACACACTTCCACGCAGTCGGTGTACTTGCACTTGATGCAGGCTTCAATGACAACGAAGGTCATGGGGAAGCTTCAGGTAAAATCAGGTCGGTCTTGTGTTTCAGGCAATTATATACGGGGCACTTGATTGGCAATGGGATCAGTAGTCAGCGTATGACTTCTCTTCGACAATCGTGGAGCCGAGCCCTTCGTTAATCTGCTTTTTGACAGCAGCGCGTTGGTCGTTTTGCACGTAAACAGACCGGGCAAGATCAATAAATTCCTGATCGAACTCCTTTTTTGATTCCTTGATTCGGATATTGTCTTCAATATCCCAAAGCGTCTGGTTGATTTGCTTGAGTTGCTCCTTGAGCGGTGCGACAGCCGCATGGTCTGTGGGGGAATCCGACCATACCTGGGTAAGCAGTTTCAGCTCGATATTCACATGCTCCAGCTTTTGGGCATCCGTTATCTGTTCTGCCTTAATTTCAAGAATGGTGATCTTGTCCAGCAGTTCTCCCGGAGCCACAGGCACGTGAATCTGTTCCATAATTGAGTTTTCAGGTCAGTTACTGGCTTGGGCGAGTTCGTCTAGTTTCAGAGTCACATCATTGACTTCAATCAGATCCATAACGCCTTCATACTCCAGTTTCGTGCCCCATTTTAATTGATTGCCGGGCTTGTTCTTGAAAGCTCGCGCGGCTTCATCGTATTTATCGACACACCATTGCCGACTGAAATAGGGGCCGCTACGCTGTGGATTGCTTGCGGCATACAGACCGATCACAGGCGTGTCCACACCGGCACCCAGATGTGCCGGGCCTGAATCAGGCGAGATGAGAACGTCCGCACCCTGCAGCAAGGCCAGAAACTTTTTGAGAGTGTCTTTGCCGATCAGGTTCAACGCAGTTGATTGCATGTGTTTCTCAATTTCTTCGCCCATTTGCTGTTCCATTTCCGAGGGCCCGCCACACAAGATCACTTGGGCATCCAGTGTCTGGACGGCATGATCCGCAACAGCAGCATAGCGCTGAGCGTTCCAGTTGCGCAGCGGATGACTGGAGCAGGGGCTAATAAGGACATTGAGGCGGTTCTGAGCCAAGTGTGTGCTTGCAAATTCACGGGATTCATCAGGGATGATGTAATCCCAGCGCATTTCGCGCTTGTCCAAGCCAAAGTACCCGATAAAACTGAAGAAACTGTCCAGCACGTGCTGGTTTGTAATCGGCTGGATGTGATTACGAATAAACAGGGAATGCAAGTCTTTGGCTCGCGCTGGGTCGTAACCGAGTTTGAAGTGAGCGCGTATCAGCGTACTGAGCAGATTGGCTCGCATGGAGACTTGAGGACACAGCAGAATCTCAAACTTTCGATGACGCAATGCTCGGATGATGGCCGGATACCCTCCCCAAGCCTCATTCTTGTCGAGTTCTATGAACTCAATGTCGGGAATATCGCGTACGAGTTGTGCTTCACTTTTGCCGATGACCCAGGTGAGTTTTGTGTCTGGCCAGAATGTTTGCATCGTGCGCACGACCGGCACGATATGAGCGACATCTCCGATCGCGGACAGTCGCAAGAGGCAAACAGATTTGGGTGGATGGTTCATGACTTCACTGCATCCGGGAGAATGGAAGAGTGCGGGGTGGTGGAGGTGGCGGGAATCGAACCCGCGTCCGTCAGTTCTTCCTCTTCGGCCCTACATGCTTAGCACCGTCTCTGCTCTCGCTGTGATCACCCGACGGACAGGGAGCCGATCACAGCCAGCCCGGAGGTTATAGATTTAGCCGTGCAGTTCCGGACAGACTGGTTGGCGAGCTTGTGTAAGCGACATCCAATCAGGTCCCACAAGCATTTCCCGAAAGGATGGCTAGCTTAGCTTATGCAGCTAGCGCGTAGTTGTCGTCGTTGGCAACTATAAGGTTACAACCGGGATTTACGAGACCGTTGTCGCCTCGGCATGCGCCTTGGATTTAGTAACCGACGTCGAAGCCGAGTCACCCCCAAAGAACAAGGCCATTATACAGGCATCCAAATTGGGGCAGGTCGAGTGAGTCTGCTCAACTTGCCCATGCATCTGAATTGCAGGCTGACATTTCAGGAGTCTAGTAGTGGATTAACTAGGCCAGCGGCAAATGGATGTCGAGACATTCTTACACAGATGCGGCATGACGGCAACCATCAATCTTGCATTACACAGGATGAGCATGAAACAGGTGTGCGCAGGAGAGTTATACGTGCCTGTTAAAATGGATCCCGGACACCGTTTTGGCCATCTTCATGCCCGTCCAATCTATTCCAGGGGGTCATGCCTTATCTGATAATGCATGGGGCAGACTCAATGACCGCCTGCGTGCCTGTGGTGAGATTGGCCTTCTGTCAGCGCGCTTTTATCACTTCCTTGACACAGCAGGCCCTCTTACGCCAGAGGAGGAGTCACAGCTCGCGCAACTTTTGAACTACGTGCCGGAATATCAGGATACTGGAGCATCAGGTATTTCGGTCTGGGTCGTTCCCAGACTTGGGACGATTTCTCCGTGGTCCAGTAAAGCCACCGAAATCATCCGTGCTTGTGGGCTCAAGAATATTCAAAGGATAGAGCGAGGTGTGGAATACCGCCTTGACGCATCAGCAGCACCCTCTGATGAAGCATTGGCGTTGCTGCATGACCGTATGACGCAATCTGTGCTCGACACACCTGAGCATGTGGCGCAGTTGTTTGAACATCCTGATCCCGCACCGTTGCAGCATATCCGACTCGGCACCAATCCCATCGAAGCTTTGCGTCAGGCAAACACGAACTTCGGATTGGCGCTTTCAGAAGCGGATATGGAATATCTGACCCAGGCATACAGCGAACTTGGGCGTGATCCGACTGACACGGAATTGATGATGTTCGCGCAAGTGAACTCCGAGCACTGCCGACACAAGATTTTCAACGCGCAGTGGACGATTGACGGGCGGCCGATGGATCACAGCCTGTTTTCCATGATCCGCAATACACACAAGATGTCCCCGGAAGGTGTCTTGTCTGCGTATTCGGATAATGCGGCGGTACTGGAAGGGGGTTCGCGACAGCACTTACGGGTTGATCCGAAGAAACATTCGTGGCAAGCCCAAGAAGGCCGCTACGGGTTAGTCATCAAAGTCGAAACACACAATCATCCGACCGGAATTTCTCCATTTCCCGGAGCTGCGACAGGAAGCGGGGGAGAGATACGTGATGAGACAGCCTGCGGTCGCGGAGGGCACCCGAAGGCAGGTCTGTGTGGCTTCGCTGTTTCGAATCTAAATATCGAAGATTGGCTGCATCCGTGGGAAGATGCGTCACGTTCGCATCCGCCGCGCATGGCGACACCACTGGAGATCATGATTGAAGGGCCAGTTGGTGCGGCTTCTTTCAACAACGAATTTGGACGACCTTGTGTGAGCGGCTTCTTCCGAACACTGGAGTTGACACTGCAGACTGGCGAGCAGACCAAAACCTACGGCTATCACAAACCCATCATGCTGGCCGGTGGGATTGGCAGTATTGATGAAGCGCATATTCATAAACAATCAATCCCGGAAGGCACCCCCATCGTGGTGCTTGGCGGTCCAGCCATGCTGATCGGGCTCGGTGGAGGCGCGGCTTCGTCTCAGCATACGGGAGCAAGCGATGAGGGGTTGGATTACGCATCGGTGCAGCGTAGCAATCCTGAAATGCAGCGGCGTGCCCAAGAAGTCATCGAGCAATGCGTGAGTTGTGGCGCGGACAATCCGATTCTCTCCATCCATGACGTGGGCGCGGGTGGACTATCCAATGCAATCCCGGAGTTGGTGGATGGTACGCCGGGTGGCGCGACGTTAGAGTTGCGGGACATTCCTTGCGCTGACAGCGGAATGTCACCTCGCGAGATTTGGTGCAACGAGGCCCAGGAGCGTTATGTCATTGCCTTGCGCAAAGAATCTCTCGATGAATTTGCAGAATTATGTCGCCGAGAGCGCAGTCCGTTTGCTGTTGTGGGCTATGCGACAGATGACGGACGATTGCAGTTGGGTGACGCGCGGCTTGGCAAGGCCCCGGTAGACGTGCCCATGCCATTACTTTTTGGCGAGTCTTCACAGATGAGTCTGGAGGTCGCGAGTCAATCGCGTGAAAATCGAGAGGTCAGCATTGATGACATTGAATTAGGTGAGGCGGTTAGCCGAGTACTAACTATGCCAAGCGTTGCATCCAAGTCTTTTCTGATCACGATAGGTGATCGCTCGGTGGGCGGGTTGACCGTGCAGGACCAGATGGTGGGGCCGAGGCAGATTCCAGTAGCAGACGCGGCGATTACGGCTGCGGATTTTGAAGGGTATGCAGGTGAGGCGATGGCGGTAGGGGAGCGTCTCTCTTTAGCTCCCTATAATCCTGCCGCTTCAGCACGAATGGCGGTTGCAGAAAGTCTGACTAATCTGGCGGGTGTGCGCATTCGCGACCGAAGCAAAATTTGTCTGTCGGCCAACTGGATGGCAGCAAGTTCTGATCCCGCTTCTCTTCATGGCTTGTATGAGGCCGTTGAAGCAGTGGGCATGCAGTTGTGCCCGGAATTGGGGATCTCGATTCCTGTAGGCAAGGACTCCCTGTCCATGCGGGCCTCGTGGGATGGTCACGAAGTAATGGCACCAGTGTCGCTAGTTGTTTCTGCTTTCGCACCAGTGGATGATGTACGCATTCATGCAACTCCGAAACTTAGCCCTGTTGAATCAGCAATCCTTCTGATTAGTTTGAATTCCCGCAGGCGTATGGGAGGGTCAGCATTGGCGCAGGCATATAACTTGAACTGTGCGGATGTCCCGGACGTTGATGATGCAAAAGAACTGGCGGCATTCTTTGACCTGATGCAGGAGCTGTTGGATGCTGAATTAATTGAGGCATATCACGATCGTTCTGACGGAGGCTTGTTCGCGTGTTTGTGTGAGTGCGCCTTCACTATTCGCGGATCGCTTAATTGCACTCTTCCTGTTAGCGGAGGAACAGAAATTCTGGAATATCTGTTCAATGAAGAAGTGGGTGCTGTCGTACAGGTAGACTTGGATTTAGCGAGTGAAGTGCGCAAGCGAGTTGAAGAAGCAGGGCTAGTGTGTAGTACAGCAGGACATGTGTCGGGAAAAGAAGGAAGGATATCAATGTTAAGGATTCTGGATGAGGACGGAGATTTAGTTGACAAATGGAAGATGAGTGACTTGTATGGCTTATGGATTGAAACCAGCCATAAAATCGCTCGCCTTCGCGACAATAAGCACTGTGCGGATAGTGAGTATGAAGGTGCCGTAAAGCAATTTCAGAAGGATCAGGGGGGCCAGACAGGGCTTCAGTGGCGACCGAGTTTTGAACCGGATGATGTGAATGCGGCCGCTATTAATGTAGGCAATCGTCCAGTGATGGCAATTCTGCGAGAGCAGGGTGTCAACGGCCATGTGGAAATGGCCGCCGCATTCACACGTGCGGGCTTCGAGTGCAGGGATATTCACATGAGTACGTTGCAAGAAAACCCGCACTTGTTGCGTGAAATGTCAGGTTTTGCGGCGTGCGGAGGATTCTCATACGGAGATGTGCTTGGAGCCGGCGGCGGGTGGGCTAAAAATATATTGCATAACAATAAATTAAGAGAATTATTTGAGGAGTTTTTTGTGCGCCCGGAGGTCTTTGCGCTAGGGGTATGTAACGGCTGTCAGATGATGTCGCAGTTGAAGGAGATTATTCCAGGGGCAGAACACTGGCCTCGATTTGTTCGCAACCTCAGCGAGCAGTTTGAATCACGCCTTTGCCAAGTCGAAATCCTGCCTTCTTCCTCTATTTTGTTGCAAGGTATGGAAGGGAGCAGCCTACCGATCGTTGTGGCGCACGGTGAGGGCAGAATTGATTCCGAGTATTACTCAGAAGAATTAGAGGAGATTGCTTGTATGCGCTATGTTCCTTCTGCAGGAGCGCTTTCTTCTGATGTGGATGGTGAGGGCGATCCTGCGAATCCGCTCTGGACCTATCCGTGGAATCCAAATGGCTCCACGAAGGGATTGACGGCTTTGACGAATGCGGATGGGCGCTTCACGATTATGATGCCGCACCCGGAGCGAGTTTTCCGCATGATTCAGAATCGCCAGCATTCAGATAAGGTGCGATGGCACGATCAAGATAGCAGCCCGTGGATGAAGTTGTTTCAGAATGCACGGCGGTGGCTGGATTAAGTTTGACAAGGCGGCAGCAGGGGAGACAAGTTTATCGCGGGAACATATTTCAAACTCTATGAGAAATTAAGAGATCGAGGAATCCTGAAGCAGAGTAGGTATGGGGAACACCTTGTTTTCACTCGAGACTATTCCTTCAATAGTCAGAGCGCTGCCACTTCTGTTATCTACGGAAGACAATCTGCTGGGCCGCTCCACTGGAAGGTAAAAAATAAGGATATGACATTTAGAGAGTGGGAGGAAGAGCAATTCGAAGGTGCGAGCAAAAACCCAGCGCATAATTGATCAAAGATATGCCAGATGTTGCAGCATACGGCTTGCTAATTTTTAGACTCTTATTTCTTGGTGATCTCTTCAAGTTGCTTGGCACGAATAATCTGCCCATTTAGCCCGGCTTCCTTACTACTTTTGCCATAAGCCACGGCCATCAGAGTGCTGTAATACGTCACCGGAATGTTGAACTTGGTGCCATAGGTCTTGTTGATCTGATTCTGGTACACCTCAACGTTCATCTGACACACCGGACAGGGCGTGACGATCATGTCGGCACCACCGTCGTAGGCCGCTTCAATGATTTCCTTGATCAGAGCCTGACTTTTTTCCGGCTCTGAGAATGCCAGCGCACCGCCACAGCAGGACACCTTCCGGTCGTAGTCATCGACCGCGTCAGCTCCAAGCGTCTCAATGAACTTGTCAAGATATTTCGGGTTTTCAAAAGACTCGCCTTCGATGCCGAACGGGCGGTTGGTCTGGCAGCCGACATAGCCGGCGATTTTGATGCCTTCAAGGGGGCGGGTGACATGGCTGCCGATTTCTTCGTAGCCAATATCTTCAACCAGCACTTCGACCATGTGCCGGATGGGGTTCTCATTTTTGAACTCCAGCCCAGCTTCTTTCAGCGCCTGATTGGTCTCAGCCATGAGGCCGTCGTCCTCATCGAGACGTTCCGCTGTCTCACGTGTGGCCAGCCAGCATGCGGCGCAAGTCGCGACTACATCCTGTCCTGGGTTATGTTTCTCGGACAAGGCCAAATTGCGTGCAGACAGTGTCAGTCGCGGCAATTCACCACCGCCACACCAGCCGATAGAGGCGGAGCAGCAGTTCCAGTCCGGGATGGTATTGAGTTTGATATCCAGTTCTTCACACATCGCCTCGACTGAGGTCAGATAGTTAGAGGAGGAGGCTGCCTGCTGGGAGGAGCATCCAGGATAAAACGAGTATTCGTGCTTGGCCATTGTGAGGTCCTCAGGATGGAGGGTTCTGGTTGAGGCGTGCGTCTTCGAGTTCCTGCGCTTTTTGCAGCATGGCATGGAAGCCGCTTTTGTCCTTGACCTTGTGGCCGGAGAAGAACTCAAATGGGCTGAGGCGACGACTACGCAGCATACCGAGGCCGACCATCTTCATTTTCCACGCGGTTTTGATGCCGGCAGAGAGGCCGTTCATAAAGTATAGGCGCAGCGCCAGTCGGGCTTCATTGACGCGCCCTTTATTTGCCAGATTGTCCCAGAAAATCATGGAGAACTTGTACGTCGGTTGCTGCTTGGGCACAAGCCCCAAACGGCGAGCGTAATGCGCCAGCCCGTGCATGATGTGCGTGATCGGCAGTTCGCGTGGGCAGCGCACGATGCAGTTGTAGCAGGAGGTGCACATCCACATGGAAGTCGATTGCAGCACTTCTTCGCGCTTGTTGGCGCGAATCATCATAAACAGTTCCTGCGGAGGATGATCCCAGTGCGATCCCAGCGGACAGGAGCCAGAGCAGACGCCGCACTGAATACACATCTTGACCCATTCACCTTCCTCGACATTGTCGCCGACTTCCCGCAAGAAGTTGTTGCGGTAGTGTTCGATCATCTCGACGTTCAGGGCTTCACTCATCAGGGCACCTAGAATTTCAGAGAACTCATGCCAATGCGATCAATCGTATCAGCCATGTCGTTGATCAGTTGCGGAGCACGGTTAATGTCAGTAATCGCGACTTCGTGGGTGGCGACCCGTTCAGGCTCCAGGCCCAGCTGTTCCAGCGTATCATCGATTTTACTCATGCGATAGTGCGCCATTTCCGATCCCTTGACGAAATGACACTGGTAGTTTTCGCCTTTCTGACAGCCCATCAACACGACGCCGTCAAACCCGCTGTTGAGTGCGTCGGTCACCCAGATGGTATTGACTGAACCCAGACAGCGTACCGGAATGACGCGGCTGAAAGCACTGTATTCCTGACCGCTTCTAGCCGCCATGTCGAGCGCGGGATAGGCGTCGTTCTCACAAGCCAGCACTAGAATGCGCGGCTTCTCGTCAAACTCGTCGGGCACATCCACATTCTTGATCTGCTGGCCGATAGTGTCGACGGAATAGTTTTCAAATGAGATCACGCGAACCGGGCAGGCCCCCATGCACGTGCCGCAACGGCGGCAGCGAGACTCGTTAAATTGCGGGTAGCGCTTCTCGTCTTCGTCAATCGCGCCGAACGGGCACTCCACTGTGCAGCGCTTGCACTGGGTGCATCCTTCACGACGGAAGCTCGGAAAACTCAAGTCGCCAGAGCGTGGATGCGCGGCGCGGCCGAGCCCGGCGTTTTCAATCGCCTGAATTGCTTTGAGCGTGGCACCCATAGAGTCTTCGCGCGCCTGCAGCATGTCCATCGGACGGCGGGTAGGGCCGGCCAGGTAAATGCCAGTGCGTCGCGTCTCATAAGGGAAGCAGATGAAATGCGAATCCGCAAACCCGTGCGCGAGCTGCGGCACATCAGTTCCCTGACGATAGCCCAAGTTGAGAATGGACTCTACCGGTACAGTGGAGACGGAAACCGGACCAGCGCCATTGCCGCTTTCTTCTCCACCTTCCTCTTTCTCCTCAGCCGCCGCTTGTTCCGGGTCAATGCCGGCATTGGCGACCAGACCGGTCGCCAGTACGACCATGTCAAATGGCGCGGTGATCTCCTCATCAAGAATTAGATCGCGGAAGGTGACGTCAAGCGCCGTGCCAGACACACTCACTCTGCTGGCGATGCCCTTGGTGAAGATCACGCCCTTGTTTTGTCCGCTGCGATAAAAGTCTTCACCCGCCGAGCCTGGAGTGCGCAGATCGGTGTACAGCACGGTGGTGTCCGCCTGCGGGTTGCCCTCCAGAAAATACATCGCCTGCTTGATGCTGGCGTTGCAGCAGAAACCGGAGCAATAGGGTAAGTGGCCGGGCTTTTCGCTGCGCTGTCCGGCGCATTGAATGAACAGCACATTGGCCACTTCTCGCCCATCAGAGGGACGGCAAAGTGGTTTCCCGTCTGCCTCACGGGCCAGCAGTTCAAGTTCCGCTTGTGTTACGACATCCGGGCTGTCGGCGTATGCGAACTCCGGCAAGTTGTTGGCGTCATAAGGTCGGAATCCGCTAGCCTGCACGATGGCACCAAATGTCGCCCGCGTGGTGGCACCGGATTCAGTAGTCAGGTCTACATCGAAACGTCCCGGAGCACCTTCGGTCCGGGTGACCGTGGTGCGTGTCAGCACCGTGATGCGATCGTTGGAGAGGACATTGGAAATGAGCGCGTCCATGTCAGTGACTTCCGGGTCGGAATAGGGACTGCGCTGCGGAATACGGCGATGCAGCTGGGCGGCCTGTCCGCCGAGGTCAGGGGATTTCTCAACCAGCGTGGCGGAGTAGCCGGCACGCGCCGCTTCAATCGCGGACGTCAGTCCGGTCAGGCCCCCACCGACCACCAGCAGTTGCCGGTTCAGGCTTTGCTCCGCGCTCGGACTTGGGGGAGTGAGATGATGCGCTTCGGCGCAGCCCATGCGCAGGTAGTCGGCCGCCATCTCTTGTGTGGTCTCGCGGGCCTCTTCGTTATCGGGGCGAATCCAGATCACGCCTTCGCGCAGATTGACGCGGGAGACGGCCAGATCATCAAAGCGAAAAGCCTCGGTCTTGGCACGGCGCGAGCAGGCACCGAGCACCGCATGGGTGATCTCACCGGAGTCAATATCCGCCTGAATGGCCGCCACGCCTTCTGCCGAGCACAGAAACTCGTGCTGCACCACGCGCGGGACCTTGCATTCATTGGTGACGACTTTCTCCAGTTCGTCCATATCCAGCCGTTCGGCCAGCCCGCAGCCGCCGCACAGATAAGCAGAAATTTTGGCGTCTGCACTCATTGCGAGGCCTCCGAGGCAGCCACCTTGTTCACCACCTGAATGGCGCGCAGGGAAGCGGCAGTCGCGCTTTGTACGGAGCGGTTTACATCCAGCGCTTCACTGGAGCAGCCAGCGGCGAAGATGCCGTCGGAGCCGTCCAGTTCCATAAAGCCGTCCTGATTGACGGCGACCTCTACCGGAAACGCATCACGCGGCACGGAAGGTTCCATGCCGATAGCGAGCACCACCAGGTCATGCGGGGTCTCATAGCGGTGATAGCCTTCGGTATCAACGCCCTTGCAAATGGGGTTTTGGGATTCGGGGTCAACGTCAATGCGCGCGACCTTGGACTTGATGAACTGAATGTTGGGATCGTTCTGCACGTTGCGGTAGAAGTCCTCGAAGCGATCAATGGCGCGAATATCAATGTAGTAGATAGTTGCCTTGCCGTCCTCACCGAATTGTTCGCGCAGGTACGTGCTCTGCTTGAGCGAGGCCATGCAGCAGATACGGGAGCAATGGCGCAGATGATTGCGATCGCGGGATCCGGCGCACTGAATAAATGCAATATCGCGGGCTTCGCGACCATCGGAAGGACGCAGCAACTTGCCGCCGGTTGGCCCGAAGGGATCCATCATGCGTTCCATTTCAACGCTGGTGATCACATTGTCGATGCGGTCATAGCCGTACGGGTGAATGCGCGCAGCGTCATACGGACGCCAGCCGGTCGCCCACACGATCGCGCCAGCCTTGAGTTGCACCACTTCTTCTTTCATATCGAGATCAATGGCATCGTAACGGCAAGCGTCGCGGGCGCGTTCTGCATCCTCAGTGCCGATAATTCGCGGATCCAGCACGTACTGCTGCGGATGGGCCATGTTGTACGGCAGCCACGCGCCTTTGCGCTGGCTCATGTTGTAATTGAACTCATCATCGAAAGTTGCTTCCACCGCGCGTTCGCAATCCCCGCACGCGGTGCATTTGCTGTTGACGTAACGCGGTGACAGTTTCACATTCAGTGTGTAGTCGCCAGCCTGACCGTCCACGGAGACCACTTCCGCCAGCGTCAGGATGTCCAGACGCGGGTTGGCTTTGACGCGGCGCTGATTGATTTCCAGCCCGCAGGTGGGATGGCACAGTTTCGGGAAGTACTTGTATAACTGCGTGATGCGCCCGCCAATGAACGGGCGTTTTTCTATCAGGACGACATCCTTGCCGGTCTCGGCGGCCTCCAAAGCAGCGGTGATGCCGCTGATGCCCGCACCGATGACCGCGATAGTCTGATTGGTGGCGATGATGTCCGTATCAGGCATGATGCACGGCATTATACTTGTGCGGCCATTTACTCCGTTGCGGACACCGACTGAAACGGAGCACGATAAGTGAATGCGCCGGAGGATTGTTCGCTGGCATGATAGGACGAACGCACCAGCGGACCGCTCGCCACCTGCGAGAAACCCATCACGCGCGCCTCATCACCAAGCGCCTCGAATTCCTGCGGCGTGACATAGCGCATTACCGGATAATGATGTCGGGTCGGCTGCAGGTACTGGCCCAAAGTCAGCATCTGACATCCCGCATCGCGCAGATCGTGCAACACCGCGCGCACTTGCGCGAGCGTCTCTCCCAAACCCAGCATCAGCCCGGACTTGGTCGGCATCTGCGGATGCGCGTCGCCGAACTGGCGCAGCAAGTTCAGCGAGTGCTGGTAGTCCGCGCCGGGTCGCACTGCGGGATACTGCTGCGGCACGGTTTCCAGGTTGTGATTGAACACATCAGGAGGAGCGGCGGCCAGAGCCACCAACGCCTGCGGCATGCGTCCGCGAAAATCAGGAGTCAAAATCTCAATTCGTGTTTGCGGCGTGTGCGCACGTATGGCATCGACGCATTGCGCGAAGTGCGCGCTACCGCCGTCATACAAATCATCCCGATCCACTGAAGTCAGCACCACATAATCCAGCCGCAGCGCGGCGATCGCGCGCGCGAGACGTTGCGGCTCATCGGCATCCACCGGCAGCGGGCGACCATGCGCGACATCACAGAAAGCGCAGCGGCGCGTACAGACGTCGCCCAGAATCATAAAGGTGGCGGTGCCGCCGCCGAAGCATTCAGGAAGGTTGGGGCAGGACGCCTCCTCGCACACGGTATGCAGCGAATGCGCGCGCAGCAATTCGCGTGTCTCACGCACGCGGGTGTTGTGTGTCAGACGAATGCGCAGCCATTCGGGCTTGCGCGGCAGCGGGGGCGGAGCCGGCGGCGCGACGCGGATGCGCGAGAGTTTTTGTTGGGCGCTTTGCTTGATACCGGCAGGAAGGCTCATGCGGGCATCCGATCCTGATAAAGGCGATGCAACAGATGCGGGAGCAGTCGCTGTGCCGTTTGCTCCACACTCAGCGTAAGGTCATGCTCATGCAGGCTGGTCACGCTGAGATCCGGGTCGCCGCAGACGCAGAACTTCCGAAACAAGCTGAGATCCGGCGCAACGTTGAGCGCCAGACCGTGTGAGCTGTGACCGCGACTGATGCGCAAGCCGATGGAAGCAATCTTCTGTGCGCCGACGTACACGCCGGGCTGTCCCTCCTGACGGCGGCCAGCCAGCCCCAGCTCGTCAAGCAAGTCCTGAATCGATTTTTCCAAAGTTGCGACCAGCGAGCGTACGCCCAGCTGCACGCGTTTGAGGTTCAGCACCGCGTAGACAACAAGTTGACCCGGCCCGTGACACGTGGCTTGTCCGCCGCGTTCGCTGCGTACAACAGGAACCTCACAGTCCGCGGGAACGTGCGCGGAGTCGCCCCCCACGCCGACAGTGATCACTTGCGGGTGTTGCAGCAGCCAGAACTCATCAGCGCTGGCGTCATCGCGTCGCGTCACAGTCTGGCGCATCGCATCCTGACATAAGGTGTAATCGACCAGCCCCAGGTGTCGCACGACAGGGGCAGGTAGGGCGTTCATGGGGTGCGGCAGTAGTCCTGATACCAGCGGCGCACCTGCTCGGTGACCGGGCCGATGGTGCCGTCGCGCACCGGCATGCTGTCGATTTCAGTGACCGGCATGATGCCGCGCGTCGAGCCGGTGACCCAGACTTCTTCCGCATGGCGCAACTCGTCCATGCTCAAGGGGCCTTCGCGATATTCTGTTTCGTGATCGCGCAGCAGTTGCAGGGTCAGTTTGCGGGTCACGCCCGGCAGGATTTTCGGGCTCAGTTCCGGGGTGTGGATCATGCCGTCGATAACGGCGAAGACGTTGCTGGTCGCGCCTTCTGTGACATGGCTTTCGCGATACAGAATGGCTTCACCAGCCTCCTGAGTGATCGCATTTTGTGTCGCCATGACGGTTTCCAGCAGCATGGTGGATTTGATAAAGCAACGCCCCCAGCGCCGATCTTCGCGCGTGATGGCATGAATTTCTTCCGGCGGCTCTGTCAGTGGTTGCACCATGCCGAAGACTGTGGGCGCGCCGCGAGTGTAATTCTTGGTAATCGGTGAGGTACCTTCCGGCACGACGCCTCTTGTGACCTGCAGATACACAATGCAATCCGCATCGGGACTGGCATCAACCAGTTTCGTGACGATGCCCTCCCAGCTCTCGTGGGCCTGAATCTGCACGGCGGCGAGGCTGCTGCGCAACCGCGTGATGTGATCGCTGAGGCAGCGCGGGTGTTTTTGGAAGACCGGGATGATTTCGTAGATGCCGTCAGCGAACAGAAAGCCGCGATCCAGAATCGGGATCGTCAGCCCTTCCAGAGGCTGGTAGTCGCCGTTGAGATAGGCCGTGCTCATCAGATCAGCGGGTCAGCAGGGCGAAGTAATCTTTCAGCCGGGTGAAGAAACTGCCTTCCTCAATATCCTGCAGCGCGACCGCCGGCACGGTGGCCAGCACCCGACCCTGGTGGCTGATTTCAAGGGTGCCGACTTCTTGGCCGCGCTGTACTGGCGCGTGCAATTCCGAATGCAGGATCCAGGTGTCTTTCAGTTCTTCACGAATGTTGAGCGGAAAAGTCATGACATGATCCTCGGCGATGCCGATAGGAACGCTGCGCTCATCAGAATACCACACCAGCGCTTTGGTTCGGGCCTCCATGCCGGTGTGCGTGACTTCGGTGCGGAAGAATCGAAACCCCCATTTCAGCAAAGCGCGCGTATCGCGGACCCGCATGGGGCCGTTTTTCGCCCCCAGCACAACCGAGATCAAACGCATGTCACCCAGGTCAGGGCGGTGGGCGCTGGCCGCCAGACAGTATTTGGCGGAACTGGTGTAGCCGGTCTTGATGCCGTCGACCGCGTTGTCCAGCCACAACAAACGATTGCGGTTGGGCTGCGTGATGTTGTTCCAGGTGTAATCGCGTTCCTTGAAGAGGCGGTAGTATTCGGGGTACTCCGCAATCAGCACGCGGGACAACTCAGCAATATCGCGCGCCGACATGTAATGATCCTTGCCGCCAAGACCGGAGGCGTCCACGAAGTGGCTTTGCGTTAGTCCCAGACGTTCCGCCTCCTGGTTCATCATCAGTGCGAAGGCTTCCTCGGTACCGGCAATGTGTTCGGCCAGCGCGATGCTGGCGTCATTCCCGGATTGCACAATGATGCCGCGCAACAGTTCAATCAACGGCACCTGACTGTTGGCTTCGACGAACATGCGCGAGCCGACCGCCTGTCGGGCGCGTCGACTGATCGTGACCGGCTCCTGTTCTGTGACCAGGCCATCGCGCAAAGCCTGGAGCACCAGATAGGTGGTCATGATTTTGGTTAGGCTGGCGGGTTCGTAGCGTTCATCCGCATGCGATTGCGCAAGCACCATGCCGGTTTGAGCGTCGAGCAGGATGTAAGCCTTGGAGCCCAGAGCGGGTGCCTTCGGGATCGGCAGATTGGCCGAAGCGGCACCGTGCAGACAGAGCAACAGGAAAAGAAGCGAAGTTCGGAGTGTCGAGTTCATGGGGTTCTGGGAGGAAGAGAAATTGGGGTGACTTTAGTGACGCCAAGGGAACGAAGTTGTACTTCGGCTTGCTTTATCTGGCGTGCATTATGCAACGGGCCGTGCAGGACGCGATACAAATCATCATCGCGCGTGCCGTGCCGCACCGACAGTTTTTTGGCACCGCGGCTTTTCAGCGTTTCGTAGAAATCAACCGCGTTGTCCCGTTCGCCAAACGCGGCCAGTTGCAAATAGATCCGATGCTGGCCGACCGCGGTGTCGCTCGGCCCTTGTAGGGTGCGCACCTCCACTTCCGCAACTCCGGCTTTCGCAACGCCAAGGACCTTGGCGGCTTTATAGGACAAATCAATGATGCGGCCTTCCTTGAACGGACCACGGTCATTGACGCGAAGTATGATTGACTTGCCGCTCTCCAGATGCGTGACTTCGACCCAACTCGGCAAGGGCAGGGTCTTGTGCGCGGCGGAGAGCTTGTACATGTCGAAGATCTCCTTGTTGGAGGTCTCCCGCCCATGGAAGTTCGGGCCGTACCAGGACGCCAGTCCCTGCTCGACGTAGCCGTCGGCGGAATCCAGCACGTGGTAGCGCACTCCCAGCGCCACATAACTCGGCGGATTGCCGTACAGGCTCAGCGGCTCTTCCGGCAGTTGACCCGGTGATGTCGTTCGCATGGCGAGTGCCACTTCTTTGGGTGGAGCGTAACCCCCCGACGCCTTAATCGGCTTGTGCTCCTTCTTGGTGCTGGTGTTTTGCGTGGGCTCCTCGGATAACCAGGGGAAGCTGCAGGACGCCACGAAAACTGCAAGCAGAAGCAGTAATGCGCGGTTATTGCGGGACATCACGCAGGGTTTCGCTCAACAGGTAGACGGCCAATGCGTACAAGGCGCTGTGATTGTATCGGGTAATGACGTAGAAGTTGTGGTGTCCGGCCCAGTATTCCATCCCCTCAGGCAACTCGAACGCATGCACGGAGACCGGGCTGAGTTGCGGGTGCTCCAGTTTAACCCCTGCCGCCTCCAGCTGCGCCGTCTCAATATCCGGCTTCAAGGCGTCGCTGACGGGGAGCGTGTCGGGGTCAGTGACCTCAAGTCGTTGCGCGATCGGCTCACCCAGACGCCAGCGGTGTTCCTTGAAGTAATTAGCCACGCTGGCGATGATGTCGGCTGGCGAGTCCCACAGATCGCGCTTGCCGTCGCCGTCACCATCCACCGCGAAATGACGGTAACTGCTGGGAATGAACTGGCCAAGCCCCATCGCGCCGGCCCAGGAGCCGTACATTTCCGGCACGCTCAACCCGGCTTCGCGCTCCAGCAGAAACAGATGCGTGATCTGCTTGCGAAAGAAGTCAGCGCGCGGTGGGTAGTCAAAGCCCAGCGTCATTAATGCATCGAGCACGCGATGCTTGCCGACATTCTTGCCATAAAAGGTCTCCACGCCAATGATGGAGGCGATGATTTCCGCCTCCACGCCGTAGTCGCGCTCTGCCGCGGCGAACAAGTCAGCGTGCTTCTCAAGATAGGCGCGCCCGTCCGCGGTGCGCTGCGGGATCATAAAAATCTTGCGATAGCGATGCCAGGGCATGGACTCGGCAGGCTGCTTTGCATAGCCGATGACATCGC
Organism: uncultured candidatus Poriferisulfidus sp.; assembly: GCA_965199755.1. Classification (GTDB taxonomy): domain Bacteria; phylum Pseudomonadota; class Gammaproteobacteria; order Poriferisulfidales; family Poriferisulfidaceae; genus Poriferisulfidus. The sequence goes on from CBDASZ010000001.1 coordinate 730,601, forward strand.
TGCGGTAGCGCGCGATCTTGATGATTTCTCGTATGTACCCTTCAGACAGCGAATGCTCTTCGGCCGTCTGCTGGATCCATTCCTGCACATCTGGGCGTTGCCAGAACGGAGTAGGGGTATCGTCGGACATGCCGCTGACGGGTGTGAGCGCGGCGAGCAGCGCAAGCCAGGTCGGAAGAGTACGCGGTGTCGGCATTAGCGCTGCGCTCTTATGGAGGAGTGTTGCGCGGCGAGCACCAGGCCGAAGCCCAGCAAGAAGGTGAGCATCGCGCTGCCGCCGTAACTCATCAGTGGCAAGGGCAGCCCGACCACTGGCGCGTAGCCGGTTGTCATGGAGACGTTGATGAAAATGTGCAGCAGGAAGGAGGCGCACACGCCGCCGATCAGCAGACGCAGAAAAGGCTCTGTGCAGATCCTGCTCATCATCACCAGCCGCCACAGAATCATCAGATACAAAAGCATAAGGACAGAGACTCCGATCAGGCCAAACTCTTCAGCGTAGATGGAGAAGATGAAGTCCGTGGTGTGTTCTGGCAGGAAATCAAATTGCGCCTGAGTGCTCTCGGTCCAGCCTCTGCCAGTGACACCGCCGGAACCGATGGCAATTTTAGACTGAATGATGTTGTAGCCGTGTCCAAGCGGGTCGCTCTCGGGATTGAAGAAAATGCGGATGCGCTCTTTTTGATAGCCTAACAGAAAATACTTCCACAGCAGCGGCACACTGATGCTGCCTAAAGTGAGGCCGGCGAAAATCCAGTACCACGACACCCCGGACAGGAAAATGACGGACAGGCCAATCAGGGCGATCAAGATCGCTGTACCCAGATCCGGTTGCAGCGCGACCAGAATAAAACAGCCGGATAGCAAGGCTAAAGCGCCGCACACGCGCCAGAAGGAGGGCCGCAGACTGGACTGGGTGAGCACCAGCGCCAGCGCCATCGGAACGGTCAGTTTCAGGAATTCAGACGGCTGTATCCTGATTGGACCCAGCGACAACCAACGACTCGCGCCACCGCTTTCGGTGCCGATTACAAGCACCAGCGCGACCAGCAGTACATTGGCGAACAGCAACGGCAGGGTGATGTTGCGAATCTGGCGCAAGGGTAGATGCGCGATCAGCAGCAGGGCCAGCAGGCCCACGCCGATGCGGCTGCCATGGTGCATGACGGTCTGCATGTTCATGTCGCTGGCGCTGTACTGAATCATCATGCTGATGCTCAACACCAACATCAGTAAGATCATCAAGGTGCGGTCCAGCGGCGCGCTGATTGAACCCGGTCGTAGCCAGTGCAGGTTCATAAGGAGGCACCCTCGGGCAGCAGATAGGAATCCAGCAGACGTCGCGCCATCGGTGCGGCTACCGTCGAGCCATGCCCGCCGTTCTCCACGATTACGGCCAGCGCGATGATGGGCTTATCGGCCGGCGCGAAGGCAATGAACAGGGAATGATCGCGCAGGTGCTCAACGATGTTTTCGGTCTCCAGATACTCAGTGCCGTAGTTGATGACTTGCGCGGTGCCGGTCTTGCCGGCGATCTGATAACTGAGCCCGCGACCGGATGCTCTGGCGGTGCCGTTGTCAGCATGAACGACGTCAATCATGGCGTTGGTGACCAGATCCCACCATAGCGGGTTGCGGAGCGTGATGCGCGCGACCTCTTCCGTGGGCAGGGAGATGAGCTCGCCGTCATGCTCTACCGCGCGCACCAGACGCGGGCGCATGCGTACTCCGCGTGTCGCCAGCGTGGCGGTGGCGACTGCCAGTTGCAACGGGGTAGTCAGCATGTAGCCTTGACCGATACCGGTGTTGATGGTTTCGCCGGGATACCAGGGCTGACCTAGTGAGGCTTCCTTCCAGGCCGGCGATGGCAACAGTCCTGGCTTCTCGCCGGGCAGATCAACATGCTGCAATGCGCCGAAGCCGAATTGCGCAAGGAAATCATGAATGTGCGTAATCCCCATCCGATGCGCCAGCGAATAAAAGTACACGTCACAAGACTGCGTGATGGAATCTCCCAAGGTGACCCAGCCGTGGCCGTATTTCTTCCAGTCGCGGAAGGGGCGATCGTAATTCGGCAACTTGAAATGTGGGCCGGCGAAAAAGCGCTTGGTCGGCGTGGCGTGACCCGATTCAAGCCCGGCCAGCGCCATGAAGGGTTTAATCGTGGACCCGGGTGCGTATCTTCCTTGAACCGACCGGTTTAACATAGGTTTATAGATATTTTCTGATAATTGCCTATATAGAGATGAAGCCAGACTGCTACCGAACAGTTCGGGGTTGTAAGTCGGAGAACTCACCAGCGCGAGAATGTCGCCGCTGTCCGGTTCAATGGCGACGATTGAGCCACGTCGGTCGGTCAGTTCGAGACTGGCGGCCTGCTGCAGCTCGGCATCCAGCGTCAGAAGCAGGTTGCTGCCGGCTTTCGGGATCTGGTGGTGGTCGGTTTTCAGAATGCGTCCCCGCACGTTGACTTCTGTTTGCGCAAGGCCCGGCAGGCCATGCAGTTTGTCCTCGTAATGCCGCTCCAGACCGGTGCGCCCGATGCGCAGGGTGTTGCGGTAGCGGGCGCGGTCAATGTGCAGTTTGTCCTGTTTGTTGATGCGCGACATGTAGCCGAGCATGTGCGCGGTAGCCTCGGCATAGGCGTAGCGACGCCATGGATAGGCACCGACATGGACGCCTTCGAAGCGATGCAAGTTCACCGCGAGGCGCGCGAGCTCGGATTGCGACAGATGCTGCTTCAGCGTGTTCATGGTGTGCCGGTGCTCACGGCTGTGGCGGAGAAACGCCTGCAGTTCCTGATCGTTGATCGGGACCAGTTGCTGCAGTTCCTCAAGCGTCTGACTCAGATCTGAAACTTGCGCTGGAATCAAGCGCAATTCGTACTGCGCGTCGTTGTCCGCCAGCACGGTGCCGTGGCGATCGAAGATCAGTCCGCGCGGCGGCGAGATGGCTACCTGTCGCAAGCGGTTCGCTTTTGATTGCGCGCTGAAGTGTGCGGTGTGCACGGTTTGCATCTGCCCGATTTCAAACAGCAGCAGGAGTATGGCGACGGTGCCAACGGTCAGCAGTAGACGCAGACGCCGGTCGATTTTCCGCAGCCGCCGGCGTGTGGTGTGGGTAGCGCTGGCGAGGTAGGGCAAGTTCATGGCAGCAGAATAAAGCGGCTGTGATTGCCACGCTGGACCTGCAGCAGGATTTTCTGTTTGTTGCGCTGCGCGGGCGCATGAGCGTCATTAATGGAGCGGATCGCAACGCGATTGATCGAGCGCAGCCGATCGCCGGCGCGAATGCCTTTTTGTGCGGCAGGGCTGTTAGCAGCGACCTCGATGATGGCGACGTGGGCGATGTCACCGTCGCGCTGATCGGTCAGCATCATGCCGTGCATGGCAGGATGCAAGGCATCGCCGGAAATGCGCAGACTCTCGGTGGCGGCGCGTACGCGCAGCACTTCGCTGCCTCGAGACAGTTCGATCTCGACTTCGCGCCCGGCGCGCAGCAAGCCGAGGACGCGGCGCATGTCGTCGACGTTGCGGATTTCCTTCCCGTCAATGCGCCGCAGAATATCGCCAGTGCGAATGCCGGCGGCTGCCGCTGGTGAGTCGTCGATGACTTCCGTGATAACCACACCTTCGCTTGGCGGGACGCCGAACGCGGCCGCCAGATCCGGGGTCAGCGCCTGCGCTTGTACGCCCAGCTGGCCGCGCTGAACTTCACCGTATTCAATGAGCTGATCAGTGACTTGCAGCACCATGGCAATCGGGATCGCGAAGCCGATGCCGATGTTGCCGCCGGAGCGGCTCAAGATGGCGGTGTTGATGCCAATCAGTTCGCCGCGCAGGCTGACCAAGGCACCGCCAGAGTTGCCGGGATTAATGGAAGCGTCGGTCTGAATGAAATTTTCATAGCCGTGCGTGCGAAACACGCCACTGCGGCCCAGTGCGCTGATAATGCCGGAGGTGACGGTTTGTCCGAGTCCGAACGGATTGCCGATGGCCACCACGAAGTCACCGACGCGCAAGGTCTCGGAAGCGGCGATCGGCAAGCTGCTGAGGTTGTCGCTGTCAATGCGCAGCATGGCGACGTCAGTTTCGTCGTCCGAGCCGATCAACTCCGCCTTCAGTTCACGCCCGTCATGCAAGGTGACGCTGATGTCGCTGGCCTGCTCGATCAGGTGATGGTTGGTAACGACATAGCCGCGCTCGGCATCAATGATGACGCCGGTGCCCAGACCGCGGCGCACGCGCTTGCGGTTGCGCTGACTGGGGAAGTCGCGGAAGAAATGCCGGAAGAACGGATCCTGAAACAGCGGACTGGCGCGCACCACTTCCTCGTGCGCGGTGGAGATATTGACCACCGCCGGCACCACGCTCTCAAGCATCGGGGCCAAAGAGGGCGGCGCGTCACTGTCCGTACTCCACGGCCATTGCGCCCATGCGGCAGGGAGTGAGAGCGCAACAATGAGTGCGACGGCGCGTCGCAGACCAGCGGCAGAAGAAGACGTCATGGCAGATTGTTGGAGGCCATCACACTCCGCGTGCTATTCTACTCCCCAAGTCGGGGCATCAACTCCACCAGATTGCACGGGCGGGTGCGGTAATCGAGTTGCTTCTCGATCAGCTTCTCCCAAGCGTCGCGGCAGGCTCCGGGCGAGCCCGGCAACACGAAGATATAGCGCCCGTTGGCGACGCCGGCCAAGGCGCGGGATTGTAAGGTTGAGGTGCCGATGACCTCATAAGAGAGCATGCGAAACATCTCGCCGAATCCGTCGATTTTCTTGTCGAGCAGAGGGGTGATGGCTTCAGGTGTGCCGTCGCGACCGGTGACGCCAGTGCCGCCGGTACTGAGGATGACCTGCACGTCGGGGGTGAGCAGCCAGGTGCTGACTTGCGCGCGAATGGCATATATGTCGTCCGGCACCAGCACGCGGGCCGCCAGTTGGTGTCCAGCGGCTTCGAGGCGCTCGACCAGCAGATCGCCGGATTTGTCCTCGGCGCGCTCGCGGCTGTCGGATACGGTCAGCACCGCAATCCCCAAAGCCCTAAATTCGCGCGTGCTCATCACACTGTTCCTCTCTTCGTAGTATACGACTCACAGCAGCGCTTGCAGGTCCTCGCGCGTCACCGTGCCGCGATGCAAGGCGGAGGCGACCAGTACATCGTAGTCGGCCTCAAGCAGTGAGCGCACATCCATGGCATCACGCAGGCCGCCGGCCGCGATCCAGCGGCGCTTGGGGGCGTGGTTCCGTAGCCGTTGCAGCAAGGGCCAGTCCGGCCCGTGCAGAGAGCCGACCCGATGCAGGGCCATGGCGATGACTTGTTCGGGCCAGCGCTGCGGCTGCGCCCAGATCTGTTGCCCCCCGATCAGGCCGGTCTGATCGAAGTCAAGCGACAACACCGGGATATCATGTTGTGGCCAGTCCTGGGTGTATTCGGTGCCGTACACGGCACGGGCATTTTCAGGCCAAGGAGTCTCTGTCGGATCAATGGGGCCTGCGTCAATCCAGAACTCAACGTTCGGATGCTGTGTGCAAAGTTCTACAATAAGTCCGCTTTGCGGGGCTTCGCCCATCAAGGCATCCAGATCGGCAAGATAGAAGACCGGAAATGCAAACAGCGCCAGCACAGCCTCCACTACCGCACCCGGCTTTGTATCGGGTGTCAGCACGGAGCGAATCGGCTGATAGTCAGCACGCTCGCCACGGACGGCCTGAACGACTTGGCCTTGCCTGATATCCAGTACGGGAATGACACGACGCATGATGAAGATTCTGGTGTATGAGATGATCTGCGCGGGCGGGTATTACCAATCGCCGCCGGAGGACATGCTGTCTCAGGGGCGAGACATGCTGGAGGCGGTGCTGAAAGATGTTGCGGCGTTGTCCCCGAAGGTGTCAGTTTATACTGTACTGGATCACCGCTGGGCTTTTGAGACTCCCGGAGACTGTCGTATTGTCGCCGCGGATGACAACTGGCTGGACGTATGGCAGGAGCAGTTGCGCCAGTGCGACGCGGCGCTGGTGATCGCGCCGGAAGGTGATCAGCAACTGGAGACTTTCTGCATGGATGTGTGGGAGGAGGAGAAGGTGAGTCTGAATTGCGGCCCCGAGGCCATTCATCTGTGCGCAGACAAGTTGGCGCTGAATCGCTTTTTGCGAGAGTGTGGCGTCGCCGCGGTCGAGACCCGCAGTATCAAGCCCGGACAGGACTGCGACGTCGGTGGCGTCATCAAGCCGCGTGACGGTGCCGGCTGCGAGCACACGTGGCGCGTTACAACCGAGCAATGCTGTCCGGCACCCAAGGAACCCGATATGGAATGGATTTGGCAGCCGTGGTGTGAGGGGACGCCGGTCAGTCTGAGTTTGCGATTTACGGGCCTGGGGGTCGAGGTGCTATCGCTCAATCGGTTGCTGTGGGAGGAGCGCGATGGCGTCTTGTCAAACCCCGGAGTGGAAGTGGGAGTGTTGGGCGACGATAAAGCGCTACACAAGAAAGCGGTGGATCTGGCGGTGGATCTTGAGTCTTTTGTGGAGGACTTGCGCGGCTATGTGGGCGTGGACGCGATCTGGGATGGGACGAACCTGGCCCTGCTTGAGATCAATCCGCGTATCACGTTGGCATACGCCGGACTGAAGCGTGATGAGAATGACAGATCGCTCGGCGAAGGTTTACTGGACGCGCATGGGTTGAGTGGGGTACTCACATGAGCCAGATCATCGGCTGGGACATTGGCGGTGCGCACATCAAGGCGGTGCAGATCAATGAGAAAGGTCAGGCCGTACGCATCTGGTATCGGGTTGCGCCGTTGTGGCGTGGTATGCATCGACTGACCGACTCGATCACGGCGATCCGGGCCTCGGTGCAAGAGCAGGAGATCGCGCATGCTGTGACCATGTCGGGGGAACTCGCCGACATCTTCCCGACGCGAAGCGAGGGCGTGCGGCAGATCAGCAGGGCGCTGCAAGGCACTTTGGGCAAGGAGCAGGTGCTGTTTTTCTCATCCGATCTGGAGTTTGTCGACTACCCGGAGCGTCAGGCCGAGACGGTTGGCTCCATGAACTGGTACGCCTCCGCGCATCTGGCTGCGCGTCTGGTCAAGCATGGCATCTTCATTGATGTAGGCAGCACGACCACAGATCTGATTCAGATCAGGGATCATCAGGTGCACATCAGTAGCTATACCGATGCGGAGCGTCTCAAGAGTGGCGAGTTGCTGTATACCGGCGTGGTGCGCACTCCGCTTATGAGTCTGGCACCGCAAGTCGAGATCGACGGACAGCCTTGCAATCTGATGGCGGAGCATTTCGCCATCATGGCCGATGCCTACAACTTGCTCGGCATGCTGCCGGAAGCCTTGATTCCTTATGACACGCCGGACGGTGACGGCTGCTCCCGCTTCGAGTCCGCGCGTCGCATGGCGCGCATGATCGGACGCGACTGCGAGGAAGATGACGCGCTGGACGAATGGGTCGCGCTGGCGCGAACTTTCGCTGACATGCAATGTGCGCGCATTGTCGAGACCTTGAGTCACGTTAACACCGCCGAGAGTCCGGTGCTGGTCGGAACCGGGACCGGGCGTTTTGTTCTGGAGCGTGTCGCCCGCGAGAGCCAGATGACCTACTACGACATCAACACACTGCTCGACACGCGCGGCATGGTGTCGGGGTCGTTCACGTTGGCGGATTGCCTTCCGGCCTATGCCGTCGCCGAGTTGTTTCGGCGAGGCCATGCGGATCACTGAACTTCCCTGGCACGCCGACCCGACGCGCCGGTTTCAACAGTTTGCCGATCAGCCCTGGTCGGTGCTGCTCGACAGTTGCCACGATCAAAGTGGGCAGGGCCGTTTTGATATTTTCGCGGCGGCCCCTTATGCGACCTTCGAGGCGACCGGCTCACAAGCGATTCTGGGTCGCGGTCAGGAGCGACAGATACTGCGCGGCAATCCGTTCGCGCTTCTGAAGCAGCAACTGGCCCCGATGGGTGAACCAGCACCGGATCTGCCATTTTGTGGTGGCGCGATTGGCTACTTCAGCTACGAACTGGGACGCACGTGCGTGGAATTGTCGCCAGCACCACCGGGGACACTGCCGTACCCGGAACTGGCAGTCGGGCTGTATGACTGGGCTGTCATCGGGGATCATCAGCGCCAGCAGTGCTTTCTGGTGTCACAAGGCCGCGCGCATGAAACACAACTGATCTGGGATGAGCTGGTCGAGAAGTTGTCGGATGAGCGTCCTGCGCCGCCCACTTCTTATCATCTGCGTGAACCGCTACGCAGCAACCTCGATCAGGATGAGTACGGCGAAGCTTTTACTCAGGTGCGACGGCATATTGAGGCCGGCGACTGCTATCAGGTGAATCTGGCGCAGCGCTTTGCCGCGCCGAGCGAAGGCCGACTGTGGTCGGTGTACCCTGAAGTGCGTCAGCACAATCCCGCGCCGTTTTCTGCTTACTTCCACCACCCGCAAGTGGAAATCGCCAGCGCCTCGCCGGAACGCTTCCTGCAGGTACGCGACGGCCGTGTCGAGACCCGACCGATCAAAGGCACGATGCGCCGCATCCCCGGACAAGAGTCGGAGCACTGCGCGCAGTTGCGCGATAGCGTCAAGGATCGTGCGGAGAATCTGATGATCGTCGACCTGCTGCGCAACGATCTGGGCAAAAATTGCATGCAGGGCAGTGTGACGGTGCCGGAATTGTTCACGGTCGAGAGTTTCGCCACGGTGCATCATCTGGTCAGCACGATCACCGGAGAGGTGCGTCCGGGACGGCACGCTCTGGAAGTATTGGAGGGCTGCTTCCCCGGGGGCTCGATCACCGGTGCGCCCAAGCGTTGCGTCATGGAGATCATCGAGCGTCTGGAGAGAACGCCGCGTGGCATTTATTGTGGCAGCCTTGCGTACATCGGTCTCGACGGCAATATGGACAGCAGCATCGCCATTCGCACGATTGTGCAAGCGAATCAGGAAAGCAGCCTGCATGCCGGCGGCGGCTTGACACACGGCTCGCAAATGGATGCCGAGTATCAGGAGTGTCTCGACAAGGCGGCCGCCATGCGCACGGTACTGGAGTCCTGCCTCTGTTAAAATTCAGGAATTACTGCTAGGCGTGGGACTATGGAACTGGAAATCTACCGTCAAGTGTTGCTGGCCGGATTCATCATCACAGTGATTCTGGGTGCTGTCACTTTCAAGACCAATTTCTGCACTATGGGTGCGGTGTCGGATGTCGTCAATATGGGCGACACCGGGCGTCTGCGCGCCTGGGTGCTCGGCATGGCGGTCGCCGTGCTGGGCGTCACGATGTTGGAATATCTGAGTCTGGCGGACATGGCGTTGACGGCGAGCCCGGAGACGGGTAGGCCGCCTTATCGCGCCGCGGTGTTCCCGTGGCCGCGCTTTGTCCTCGGCGGGTTGCTGTTCGGCATCGGCATGACGCTGGGGTCAGGATGCGGCAATCGCACCATGGTGCGCATTGGCGGAGGCAACCTGAAGTCCATTCTGGTACTTCTGGCCATGGGCGTCGCGGGTTATCTGATGATCTTCACCAACTTTGGCTATTACGCATTCCTGCAGTGGATGGAACCGGTGTATGTGAATCTGCAGACGCTGGGCATCGCTGACCAGTCACTCGGCGCGGTGGCGAGCGGAGTGCTGGGACTGCCTGCCGCATCGGCGTCCTTGGGCGTGGGTCTGTTGGTGACGGTAATCATGCTGGTGTGGATCTTGCGCGATCAGAGTTTCTTTCAGAATCGTGACAACGTGCTAGCCGGCGTAGTGCTGGGGCTGTGTGTGGCCGCGGCTTGGTATGTTACCGCCGGCATGATGGGACAGGAATTGATTGATGAAGTCAGTTTTCTGGAAGGGGAAGAGCAGCCGTACGGTGTCGGCGCGCAGGCATTGACCTTTGTGCAGCCGGCGGCAGTGTTGATTCGCTACCTTGAGACCGGGCTGGCGTCGCGCTTTATCAGTTTCTCGTTGGTCGCAGGTGGTGGCGTGATTCTTGGCGCGTTTTTGTACGCGGTGCTGGCGCGCAAGTTTCGCTGGGAATGGTTCCAGTCGTTCAGTGATGTGGTGCGCCATGTGATCGGAGGGATGCTGATGGGCTTGGGCGGTGTGCTGTCGATCGGCTGCACGATTGGGCAGGCGGTCTCCGGCGTCTCGACGCTGGCATTGGGTTCGTTCATCACGTTTTTCTCGATTTATATCGGCAGTGCATTGACGATGAAGGTGCAGTACTACAAAATGGTCTACGAAGATGAGGCCACCGTTTTGGGCGCGTTGCTAACCGGCATGGCCGATCTGCGCCTGTTGCCCCAGAAATGGCGCCGCTACGAAGCGATTTGAAAGAGATACGGGTCGTTAGCTCAGTCAGGTAGAGCATCGGACTTTTAATCCGCTGGTCGCAGGTTCGATCCCTGCACGACCCACCATCATGCCGTATGAAATGAGAGGCATTGCCGGTTGCCGCGAAGGGCGGTTTTGCCCGCGCATTGTGTATAATCCGAGAACGGCATAACCTATGGCGTATAGGCCGTTGGAGAGACAAAGCAATTCAGGAGATTGCCATGACGCAAGTATCAAAAATAAAAGTCCCTGAAGGACATTCCCTGCATCATGTGTGTTGCCCACATGACTGCCCCGACACCTGCTCCATGCTGGTGATGCGCGACGACAGTACCGGTCGTGCCGTGCGGGTTCAGGGCGATCCCACGCATCCGGTTACACGCGGGTATCTGTGCAACAAGGTCAACCACTATCTGGACCTGGTCTACAACGACAATCGGGTTCTGTATCCCCACAAACGAGTAGGCCCGAAAGGCCCCGGTGCCAAGTTCGAGCGCATCAGCTGGGACGAGGCGCTGGATATGGTCACCGACAATTTCAAGGAAGTCGTCGAAGAGTACGGCGCGGAAGCCGTACAACCGTATTCCTATTCCGGCACGCTTGGCATGCTGGGTTATTGGACCATGGATCAGCGTTTCTGGAACAAGATGGGCGCGGCGCGGCTGGAACAGTCGATTTGCATATATGCCGCCATGTGGGCGGGCATCCACACGTATGGCGTAGCGAACGGGCCGGCCATTCAGGATGCCGCGACCGCTGCGGAACTGATTGTGCTGTGGGGGGCCAATCTGGTCAGCACCGGCGTGCATGCGATTCCGTTTATCCGTGAGGCGCAGGAACGTGGAGCCAAACTGGTGGTCATCGATCCGCGCATGACGCGCACCACCATGATGGCCGACTGGCACATTCAGCCGAAGCCGGGCACGGATGCCGCGCTGGCGCTGGGTGCGATGAAAATCATTGTTGATCGCGGGTTGCATGACGTTGAATTTCTGAAAGAGCAAACCCATGGCTGGGAAGAGTTCCTTGAGAAGAAACTCCCTGAATATCCGGTGGAGCGCGTGGCTGAAATTACGGGCTTGTCCGAGGAAGATATCGAGAAGTTCGCGTTGCTGTACGCCAGCACCAAGAAATCATTCATCCGCGCCAACTACGGCCTGAACCGGCATCAGAACTCCGGGCAGACTTGTCGTGCGGTTCTGGTGATGCCTTGCATTACTGGCGCGTGGCGTGAGCCTTTAGGCGGTGCTGCCTTCGGCACGCTGGAGGAGATGTGGCTGAGTTTCAATATGGAGAAACTGCAGCGGCAGGCCGAACTCGGCGATCGTGCGAACAGCCGCCGCATCAATATGGTGCAGGTGGGACGAGCGCTGGCGGACAACATCGGCGACACCGACGGCGAGCAAATGGACCCGCCGATCAAATCGCTGTTTGTCTACAACTCGGACCCCGCAAACTGCGCGCCCAACTCCGGCAATGTACGCCGAGGGCTGATGCGCGATGATCTGTTCGTGGCGGTGCATGAGACTTTCTGGACCGACACCTGCAACTATGCCGATGTGGTGCTGCCGGCTGACACGCAGCTGGAGCGTATGGATCTGCATGCGGCGTACGGGCACTGGCACTTCAATTTCAACAAGCCGGTGATTGACCCACTGGGCGAGAGTTGCCCGAACACGGAATTGTTCCGGCGTCTGGCGCAGAAGATGGGCTACGTTGAAGATACCGGAGATGCCTTCACCCAGACCGATGAGGAAATCATCCGCGACATCATGGTCAATGATGATGGCTTCAACCCGCTGATGGAAGGCGTGGAGTACGAGGATCTGGTCGAGAACGGCTGGGCGCGTGCGAACGACACCTCCGAACGCCGGGACTTCATGAAGATTGGTTGGCCCACGACCAGTAAGAAGATCGAGATCTACAGCGAGGCGCTGAAAGATCTGGGACAGGATCCGCTGCCGACCTACAACCCGGAAATCAACGGACAGGAAGATCCGAAACGTGAGAAGTATCCGATTCAGGTATTGAGTTCGGCTGCGCATTACTTCATTGGGGATTCCTTCCAGTCGGTACCGAGACTGCAGGCGATGATGTCACGGCCGACCGTGGAACTCAGCGTCGGCGATGCTCGCGAACGCGGCATTGAAGATGGCGATCTGGTACGGCTGTTCAATGATCAGGGCGAGACTTTCTGCTACGCCGTGGTTATTGAGGGGCTGCTGGATGGCGTGTGCGCGACCCAGAAGCAATTCAAGGGCAGCAACACCCCAGGCGGCATCAATGTCAATGTCTTGAATACGGAGATACTGACGGACTTCGGTGAAAGCCCGACGTTTTATTCGTGTCTCGCAGAGATCGAGAAAGCCGATGATGAGGCAGTGCGCAAGGCGCGTCTTGATGAGTTGGGCGGTGCCGAGGGCTACATTGCCGCATGGCGCAACAAAAACCGAGATGCGGACGCCACAGACGAACAAATTCTTGAATATGCCAAACAAGAACATCCAGGAGTGTTTAACTGATGATGCAGGACAATCTTGAGCAATACCGCGATCCGCTGAGCCTGCCGGTTCCTGATCGCCTCATCCAGACCCTGCGGGTTGGCTTCAGTGAAGGAGAGATCACCCGTATCCGAAACCTGACGCATGACACCTATGAGGTGGTCGTCACGGTAGAGGAGCCGCGGCTCGCTGGCAACGCCGGTCAATTCTGGACCTTGCGCGTGCCGGGTATTCGCAAGCCACGCCCGTACTCGTTCGCGCGAGCGCCGGAATCAGAGGCTCCGGGGGAACATACCTTTTTTATCCGGCTGGTGCCGGGGGGTGAGTTGTCCGAATGGCTCGAAGGCGGCAGTCGCGTCGGAGAGAAAGTCACCTTGTCCGGTCCGCTTGGCAAGTTTGGGCTGGACCCGTCAATGGACGACATGGTGTGCATCGCGGGCGGCTCTGGCATGAGCGCGGTGTTCTCGGTGATCGAACATGCGGCCAATCTTCAGGTGCCGCGGAATTGTTATTTCTTCTACGGTGCCCGCGCCCGACAGGATCTGTATCTGGAAGAGGAAATCGAGGCGCTGAAGCAGCGCTGGCACCCGGATTACACGCTGGAATTTGTGCAAGTGCTCAGTGAGGAGCCGGAAGATTCCGACTGGGATGGTGGTCGCGGCATGGTGACCGATTACGTCAAGCAGAACTACCTGGACTCCGGGAAGCTGGACATCAATGAGATCAAGGCTTATTTCTGCGGCCCGCCGCCGATGATTGATGCGGGCATTGCGGTGCTGCAGGATGCCGGACTCAGCAAGGCCAACATCTATTACGACAAGTTCGAGGACGCTCGCTCACCCTTGCCGGTGATCGACAACACCAAGTGCGTGTTGTGCGATGAGTGCTTGATGGTCAAGCCTGTGAGCAACTGCATTGTGGAAGTGTCGCAACTGCGCGGCAATGGCGATGCGGCGGGCACGATGGAGTTCGAGCGCGTTGAGCCGTCTGCGACTTCGGGGCTGTACTACAACACGCTGTATATCAATGAGCGTGAGTGCATCCGGTGTTATGCGTGCGTGGAAATCTGCCCGGCCGAGGCGATATCACCAGACTTCAAGTCGACGCCGACGACCCTGGCCAAAGTCATCAAATAAAGCTAAGCCAGCGACTCCAGACGCTTTAGCATCGCTTCCATAATTTTAGGTGAGGCGGCAATGATGTTGCCGCTCTCCAACGGCGAGTCATCGCTTTCGATCTGACGCACGAGGGCACCGGATTCTTGCGCCAGCACCATGCCGGCGGCAATGTCCCAAGGGTTCAGGTCGAACTCCCAGAAACCATCAAAACGTCCCGCTGCGACGTAAGCCAGGTCCAGCGCTGCAGAGCCGGCCCGGCGAATGCCGGCGGTATCGGGGACCAGAACCTTCAAGGTTTCCAGATATTGGGCGAGATCGGAGCCTTCACGAAAAGGGAAGCCAGTTGCCAGTAGCGCGTCGTGCAGACTGTTGGCTTGCCGGGCGCGGATGCGATGGCCATTCAACTTCGCGCCGCGGCCGCGCATGGCGGTGAACAGTTCCTGCTTGAACGGGTCGTAGACCACGCCCAGCATCAGTGTGTCATGGTGCTGCAAGGCAATAGATACGGCATAGTGCGGAATGCCAAACAGAAAATTGGTGGTGCCGTCGAGAGGATCCACCAGCCATTGATACTCTGAATCTCGCAGCGCATCCGGGGAAGTCTCCTCGGTGCGAATGCCGTAGTCCGGATAAGCGCGCTGCAGGCAGGTGACGATGACTTGCTCCGCCTCACGATCGACACTGGTGACGAAGTCATGCGCGCCTTTGCGCGCGACCTCAATGCGGTCGGTGAACTTGTGATGGCGAATAATGACCTTGCCGGCATCCTGTGCGGCACTCACGGCGATGTTCAGCAGCGCTTCCATGGCAAGGTGGCCGGTGTTGTGGCGTGCTGATTTCAGACGGTAATTCGGAGGCGATTGTAACAGGCGGCCTGATGGCTACGCGATGCTTGCCTACAATAGGCAGGTTTGAGTGAGGAAGATCGACGATGACACGGCCCGGTCACATGATGACACAAAGCCTGCTGGGACTGTGTGTTGTGGCGGAACTGTGCTATTGGCAATGGGATGTGTTGCAAGAAGTATATTTCAGCGCCCTGATGATGCCGTGGACCTGGATCGTTGTTGGAGTGCTCGCAATCGTATTAGTGATTGCCTTGGTGCATGGGCTGTTTCTGTTGTACTCCTATATTCGGGAGGACGCGGCGATTGATGCTTTCACAGAGCAGTTGGACTTCACGTTGACTGCGGCGGGGCTTGCCAGCATTCGCAAAAGCCTGATCGTGTCGCGCTATCGGGCAGTACAGCAAAGCCGGGGAAGTTCTGATTGTCTGGCCGTACTGTCTTCCTTGTTATGGCGCCAAGAGAAGACACGCGCGGAGCTGTTGTTGCTGGCGCGCAGAGTGATGCTGGGGGCGGGTTTGATCGGTGCGGTGGCAGAGTTCGCTGTATTGATGTATGGGTTCAACACGGGAGAGTTGATGAGCGCGCTGGACTGGAGGTTGTGGGGCACCTTGCTGGTTCACGACATACAAATGGTGGTCTCATTCGCGGCGATTGCTTTGGCCGGCTATCTGGTGTTGTTGCTGTTGGATTCCCGCGTGACGAGGAGTCGAGAATACGTTTGTCAGCGTATTGATGAGATGAGTGTGCGGCAGCTGGTGCCGAGGCTGTCTGAGCGGTCTTCCGCGACGGAAGGTCAATAATCTGCCTGGAGGCGGCCTCTGAGTGGGCATCCTTGAATGGTATTGATATCATTCCGCCACTGCTTCTGCTATAAATCCCATTTATTTTCATTAAGATAAATACTTTTATTAAGATTTGCGCCATTGCATAAGGGAGTATCGGATGTTTAAAAGATATGTTCCCCATTCGCAACCAGTATCTGCTGCCGTAATGAGCCTCCTGGTTCAAGTAACACGCAAGACATTCAAGGAGAGAAGAAGCGCATTCGTAGTTTAAAAACTTACGATATGGAAGCCGCAGTTTGTTAAAATGCCTGACCGAACAGGCTGGAATTTTAGGCGCTCCTCGTTGTCCAAAATAGAGCAAAAGCACCAAGCCTCTGCATTCTGACGAAATAACGCGATCATCAATCCCTATGTCTGCTTCCATTGTGGTGGAGAATCTGGTCAAGATGTACGGCGATTTGTGCGCCGTCAATGACCTGAGTTTTGAAGTAGGGCCGGGGGAAGTTCTCGGTTTTCTTGGTCCGAATGGGGCGGGCAAGTCCACCACCATGAAAATGATCACCGGCTTTTTGGCTCCGACCTCTGGCCGTGTGCATGTCTGTGGCTATCCGGTAGAAACGCAACCACTGCAAGCCAAGCGACGTATGGGCTATTTGCCTGAAGGCGCGCCAGCCTACAGTGAGATGACGCCATGGCAGTTTCTGAACTTTATTGCTGACATTCGCCGTCCCCAAGAACGCGCTGAACGTTTGGACTGGGTGGTGGATCAGTTGGGACTGGAGCCGGTGCTGCACCGTCCGGTAGAGACGCTGTCGAAAGGCTATCGTCGTCGAGTAGGTTTGGCGCAAGCGATCTTGCATGACCCGGACGTGCTGATTATGGATGAGCCGACGGATGGTCTGGACCCGAACCAGAAACGCCAGGTGCGCCAGTTCATTAACGAAATGGCGAAAGACAAGATCATTGTGATCTCCACACATATTCTCGAAGAAGTAGAAGCGGTCTGCACCCGCGCCACCATCATTGCCGAGGGCAAGATTCTGGTGGACGACTCACCGGAAATATTGCGGGCGCGTTCCCGTTATCACAATGCAATAACCGTGCAGACATCAGTGGAGGCGTCGGTACGCGCAGAGTTACAGGAATTGAACGGAGTCGCCGAGTGCATTGAGGAACGTGAGGGCAGCCTCACGCTGGTGCCTCGCGCCGATGCGGCACTGGAGGAGCCTGTGCGTCAGGTTCTGGCGCGCCATGATCTTGGGGATGCGCCGCTGCACATCCAGACGGGCCGACTGGATGATGTGTTTCACGATTTGACCCAGCACGCTTATGAATCTACTGCCTAATCTGCTGCCGATTCTGCGGCGCGAATTGTTGGGGTACTTCCAGACGCCGGTCGCCTACGTGTTCATCACGATTTTCCTGCTGTTGTCTGGGGCGATGACCTTTTACATGGGCAATTTCTATGAGCGCGAACAGGCAGACCTGAGCGCGTTCTTTATGTTTCATCCGTGGCTGTACCTGTTTTTGGTACCGGCCATTTCCATGCGTCTGTGGGCGGAAGAGCGCAAGACCGGCAGCATTGAATTGCTGATGACACTGCCCGTGACAGTGACTGAAACCGTGCTGGGCAAATTCCTGGCCGCGTGGGGCTTCACCGGAATCGCCTTGTTGCTGACCTTCCCGATCTGGATCACCGTGAATTACCTCGGCGACCCGGACAACGGCATTATTTTCGCCGCCTACATTGGCAGTTTTCTGATGGCAGGCGGATTCATGGCGATTGGCGCGTGTATTTCCGCGACCACGCGCAATCAGGTCATCGCCTTCATTCTGAGCGTCGTGATTTGTTTTCTGTATCTGCTCAGTGGCTTTCCGCTGGTGCTGGATTTCTTCCAGTTATGGTTGCCGCAGACGGTGGTCGACACCATCGCTTCGCTGAGCTTCCTGACTCACTTCACCTCCATTAACAAGGGTGTGATTGATCTGCGCGATCTGGTGTACTTCCTGATTCTGATTTCGATCTGGCTGTACGCCAACATCATCATCGTACGCGCCCGCAAAGCGGTATGAAGATCAAACTCGACGACGCGCAATCTTACGCCGCGGCTGGCATCGGCCTGCTGGGCGTGTTGCTGGTATCGGCAGTACTGCTCAGTAATCTGGTGCTGGACAATTTCCGCCTGGATTTGACCGAGCAAAAACTTTATACCGTCAGTGATGGCACCTTGCAGGTGCTGGAGAAGATTCCTCAACCCATCAACCTGTATCTGTTTTTCTCCAATCGGGCCAGCGCTGATCATGCTGCGTTGCGCAACTACGCGCAGCGGGTTCGTGAATTGCTGGAGGAGTACACCTATTACGCGGACGGACGCCTGACGTTGCAGATCATCGACCCGGAGCCGTTCTCGGAAGACGAGGATCGCGCGGCCGAGTTTCGCTTGAAGGCACTGCCGGTGGCAGACGGTCACAATCTTTACTTTGGTTTGGTCGGCACCAATGCGGTGGATGATGTCGCCATTATTGAGTTCTTCCAACCGGACCGCGAGACTTTTCTGGAATACGACATCAGCCAGTTGATCTACACACTGGCCAATCCGGTCAAGCCTGTTGTGGGAGTGGTGACCGGATTGCAGATGTTTGGTAGTTTCGACTCCGCGGAGCAGGCATCTATCCCTGAATGGGCGATGATCTCGCATCTCAAACAGACTTTTGATGTGCGGCAGATTGATGTTAAAGCTGGCGCAATTGACCCGGATATACGGATCCTCATGCTGGTGCATCCGAAAGGACTGGATGAGGCGATGCTGTACGCCATTGATCAGTTTGTGTTGCGCGGAGGTCGGCTGATGCTGTTCGCGGATCCCTACGCAGACAAGGATCCTCTGTTCTATCAGGCCAGCAACCCACCGGAATCAGGTGGCATTCAGGCTTCCGACATCAAAGGGCTGCTGGATGCCTGGGGTCTGGAAATAGACATGGAGCAGATTGTGGCGGATCGACGCCAAGCGCTGCCTGTGCAGGCGCAAGATCAGGCGCGAACAGTACGACATGCGTCGTTTCTGAATATCTCGGTAGACAGTCTGAATCTGGAGAATTTGATCACAGCGCAATTATCTCGCGTAGTGGTGGGCTTCCCCGGCGCGGTGCGTACTGCGGAGAGTTTCGAGGGCGAGTTCACACCGCTGTTGCAAACCACCGTGGATTCTCGGCTGATTCACAAGCAGCACTATCGCTATTTGCCGAATCCGGCGGTACTGATGCAAGACTTTGTGCCGACCGAGGAGCGCTACATCATGGCGGCCTGGGTGCGTGCGCAACCGCGCAGCATGTTCCCGGAAGGCCCGCCGGAAGCGGTGGAGAATCCACCGGAAGGAGGGCATCTGGCAGGTGCCCTGGAGCCGCGCGACATGATTATTGTCACGGACAGCGACATGCTATCGGACACGCTGTGGGCGCAGGTGCAGAACTTCTTTGGCCAGCGCGTGATTCGTCCGTGGGCGCATAACGGTGATTTCGTTGTCAATGCGCTCGACAGTCTGGGCGGCAGCGGTGATTTGATCGGACTGCGCGGACGTTCCCAGTTCTCGCGGCCATTTCACGTGGTCGATGAGTTGCGCCAAGAGGCCGAGGCGCGACTGCATGAGCAGGAGAAGGCACTGAGGCAAAAACTTCAGGAGACCGAAGACAAGATACAGCAGTTGCAGCAGCACAAACAGGAAGGCGAGCAGGATTTGCTGAGCTCCGAGCAGCGCGCGGAAATTGATGCGTACTATCAGGAACGCTCCCGGGTCCGCCGCGCCTTGCGCTCGGTGCGCCATGAACTGGATCAGGACATTGAATCTTTGGGTTCGCGCTTGCGGCTGATCAACATTTGGCTGATGCCATTGCTGGTCACCCTCGGTGCATTGGGTCTGTGGCTGATGCAGCGTCGCCGCCGCGCCCGGAGGCAGCAGGCATGAGTTTGCGCGAATTGAAGATTCTCGCAGCGGTCACGGTCACGACCTTGCTGCTGGCATTGTTGACGCTCAGTCTGAAAATGTCCGCGCAGCATGATGAACGGCTGGGGCAGTTGTGGCTGGACGGGCTAGATGTCAACGCGGTGCACCGTATCGAAATCACTGGACCGAACAATCAGGAAGTGGCGCTGGAGCGTCGCGCGCAGGGCTGGACAGTGGTTCAGCGGGAGCATTATCCGGCCCGAATCAGCATGATTCGCACATTACTGCTGGATGTGTCGGAAGCCAGGTTATTTGAGCGCAAGACGGATGATGCCGAGCAGCACGCACAGTTGGGGCTAGGCAAGATTGGACAGCCGCAAGCGCAAGGGCAGCAGATCAAACTGATAGGCGGAGGCGTGCGCGTGATTCGTATTGGCACGCAACCGAGCGGACGTAATGCCACATATGTACGCCACAGCAATGAAGAGCAGGCATGGCTGGTGGATCGCACATTCACGATTCCGATGGAGCCGCGGCGCTGGCTGGAGCCGGAACTGCTCGATATTCGCCTTGAGCAGATGCACCGCATTACCATCACGCACGCAGACGGCGAAAAGGTGCGTGGTGAGCGCGACGCAGAAGAAGTGCGTTTCGCTCCGCTCAATTTACCGAGTGGGAAGGTGCTGAAGAATGAAATGGCGCTGAATCGCATCGCCAGCGCGATCACCAGTCTGTCACTGGAAGACGTGATGTCTGCGACTGAGGCGGGTGCGCATGTGCGCGACGCGAAGACGCGCATTGAGTACGACTTGTACGAGGGCTATATTTTGAAGGCGCAGTTATTCGCTATCGAGGAACAGCGCTATGCCTACTTCACCGTGCAGGTCAAGGATGGGGCGAGGCAGGAATATCGCGATGCTGCGGCCGCGTTGGCCGCGAGGCTTGAGGGCTGGGCGTTTCGGATTCCGTCTTTTGCTTACGACAGTATGGCCCTGCGTTGGGCTGATCTGACTGAAGACTGAGTTAGTCTGAGCCGCCGTGCTGGGCGAGAAATTTCTCGGCATCCAGTGCGGCCATGCAGCCAGTGCCTGCGGAAGTGATTGCCTGCCGGTAGACACTATCCATCACATCCCCTGCGGCGAATACGCCCGGACAACTGGTGGCAGTAGCGCCTTCTTTGCTGCCGCCGGAAATGTGCAGGTAGCCGTTGGGGTACATGTCGAGCTGGTCGCGAAAGATGCCAGTATTCGGGTCATGCCCGATGGCAATGAATACGCCTTGCGCTTCGACTTCTTGCGTGCTGTCATCCTGAACGTTGCGAAGACGCACACCGGTGACGGATTGCTCGTCTCCTAGAACTTCATCCAGCACATGATCCCAGATGATATGCGCCTTCCCAGCATCCACAGCGGCGAACAACTGGTTTTGGAGAATTTTCTCCGCGCGCAATTCATCGCGCCGATGAATCAGAGTGACGGAAGAGGCGATTTTGCTGAGATACAGGGCTTCTTCCACCGCGGTATTGCCGCCGCCGATCACCACTACGGGCTGATCGCGAAAGAAGAATCCGTCGCAGGTCGCGCAGGCTGAGACGCCACGCCCTTTGTAGGCATCTTCGGACGGCAGACCCAGATAGCGCGCCGTCGCGCCGGTGGCGATGATAAGCGCGTCGCAGGTGTATTCGCCGGCATCTCCGGTGAGGCGAAACGGGCGTGCGGAGAGATCTGCCTGGGAGATATGGTCGGCTGCCATCGGGACATCGTAACGCTCAATATGCTGTTGCATGCGGGCCATCAGGTCAGGGCCTTGCAATCCTTCAGGATCGCCCGGCCAGTTGTCGACGTCGGTAGTGAGCATAAGTTGGCCGCCTTGCTCCATGCCAGCAACCAGCAAGGTGTCAAGATTGGCGCGGGCGGCATAGATGGCAGCTGTGTAGCCGGCCGGGCCAGAGCCCAGAATGATAAGCGCGTGATGTGATGCGGTAGTCATTGAGCAGGTCGAGTGGTGGCGGGCGCATTATGCCACGTGCCACTATCTTTATAATGAGAGATATGATAAGTCAAAGCGGGTGCGGGGAACGACCTGACCTGTCGCAAAGCCTGGATAGAAAGGGCGCAGAGCGACTCCTCCTGACACGGCTGCCGCCTTCGATATCGTGAAGAAGAAATCCTCTGCCCCGCGCGCCAAAAAAGCCCCGGAAGAAGCCGTCCTTTCTCCCATATTGCGAGAAGGAGTGTTGCTGCTGATGGCGGCCATATCAGTCTTTTTGCTGGTCGCGCTGGTGAGTTTCGATGGCAATGATCCGAGTTGGTGGGATACGGGCGACAACGCGACGGTGATGAACGCGGCCGGGCATGTTGGTGCCAATGTCGCCGTGGCCTTGTTCTTTTTGATCGGCCATCTGGCCTATCTGCTACCCTTGATGCTGGCGTACCACGGCTGGCTGATTTATCGGCAGAGAAAAATCTTCACAGGAACCCGCAATCGTCCGAGCTGGCATCTGGCCACGCTGCACTGGGGCGGTTTTCTGATGACCCTGTCGTCCATCTGCGCTTTGGCGAGCATGCACGTGGTGCTCAACGATCCCATGCCAACGGGCAGCGGTGGCGTTCTGGGACGGGAGATCGCGTACGGTTTTGAGGCTGCCTTCAGCCGCATCGGAGGGACAGTGTTGCTGCTGGCGGGGCTGTTTAGCGGAATCACGGTGTGGACAGGATTTTCTTGGCTGGCGGCGACCGATACGGTGGGCCGCTGGACGATGGGACTGGGCGAGTGGCTGTACAGGATAGGCGAGTGGATTCACGATTATTGGAAAGGCCGGCGCAGTCGGCAGCAACGTCAGGAGCGTCTGGTTGAGCGGCAGAAAAAGAAAAGCAGACAGACGAAAGTTCGGGTCGAGCCCAAAGTGGAAGTCAAACCGGACAAGGTGCGCGAGGTCAAAGAGAAGCAGCCGGAGTTGTTCAAGGTTGAAGCTGGCGGGTTGCCGCCAGTGCACTTATTGGATTCTCCTTCCACAGAGGGTCATGGTTATTCGGATGATGAAATTGAACACATGAAAACGCAGATCGAGGTCAAACTTGAAGAGTTTGGCATCGGCGCTGAGGTGGTCAATGTAATTCGCGGCCCCGTGGTGACACGCTTTGAGCTGGAACCGGATGCCGGGGTACGCGGCGGCAAGATCAGCAGTTCCGCCAAAGATCTGGCACGTGCCTTGTCGGTGGTGAGTGTGCGCGTGGTGGAAGTGGTGGAAGGGAAATCTGTGATCGGCGTGGAAGTGCCCAACGAGGACCGCGAAATTGTCAGAATCAGCGAAATTCTGGGATCCGAGGCGTTCAACCGTTCGAGTTCCCTGCTGACTATGGTGCTCGGCAAGGCGATTGATGGTGAAGCGATGGTCGGGGATCTCGCCAAAATGCCGCACTTGCTGGTCGCGGGCACCACCGGCTCCGGCAAGTCGGTGGCCATCAATACGATTCTGACCAGCCTGCTGTACAAAGCGACGCCGACGCAACTGCGCCTGATTCTGGTCGATCCGAAAATGCTGGAGTTGAACATCTACGATGGCATTCCGCATTTGCTGACGCCGGTGATTACGGACATGAAGCGCGCCGCGCGCGCCTTGCAATGGTGCGTGATTGAAATGGAGCGCCGCTACCGGCTGATGTCGGAGTTGGGCGTGCGCAACTTAAGTGGCTACAACAAAAAAATCGAAGAGGCGGGCGGCAGTCTGCGCGATCCCACGTATGACGAAGCCACGACAGAAGAAGATCAGGCCGAAGTACCGACGCTGGAGTTGCTGCCGTACGTTGCGGTGGTGATTGATGAGTTTGCCGACATGATCATGGTGGTGGGCAAGGCCGTGGAAGAGTACATCATCCGCCTTGCGCAGAAAGCGCGGGCGGCGGGCATTCACCTAATTCTGGCTACCCAGCGCCCGACCCGTGATGTCATCACGGGATTGATCAAGTCCAACATTCCGTCGCGCATTGCGTTCAGTGTGGCGTCCAGCATGGATTCGCGGGTCATTCTGGATCAGAACGGTGCGGAAAGTTTATTGGGACAAGGGGATATGCTGTTCATGGACAGCGGTTCCGCTGTGCCATCCCGGATACATGGCGCGTTCATTTCCGAAGACGAAGTCAGGGAGGTTGTGCAGCATCTGCACCAGCACGGCGGCGAACCGCACTACCTGGAGGCGGTTACTGAAGAGCAGGAAACCGGTCCGGCTTATAGCGGTGGTGGGCAGGATGATGATGCCGATGATCTTTACCAGGAAGGTGTTGAGGTGGTGCTACGCGATGAGAAAGCATCGATTTCTTATCTGCAGCGTCGTTTGAAAATCGGCTACAACCGTGCGGCCAGCATGATCGAGAGAATGGAAGAGGAGGGGATCGTCAGCCCGGTGCAGCCTAATGGGGGACGCGAGATTTTGGGGAGTTCGGGGGACGACGGATCTTGATGCGTCGTGGCCGCGCTTGCGTGCTGGCGAGCCTGATTCTGGGAGTCGCTGCGACCGGTGCGTACGCTGAGGAAGTACTACATCAGTTCTTCGCGCAAACCCAAACCATACAAGGTGAATTCACCCAGGTGGTGACCTACCCCAGTGGCGAAGTGTATGCCACGGGCAACGGGAAAATACGTTTGCTGCGACCTGATTTTCTGTACTGGGATTATCAAGGTGAAGAGCCTTTGACGCTGGTCTCAGACGGCAAAAACTTCTGGACTTATGATCCGCTGCTAATGCAGGCGACCGTCACACCGCTGGATGAGGCGCTGGGACGTTCACCGCTGGCGATGCTGGTTCGTGGGCGAGGCTGGGAAGATCTGTTCGCCGTGCAGCGCGCGTGGTTTGAAAGTGACACCGAGTGGGTCGCATTGCGCCCGCGCGAGGGAAATGATACTACGAGCGCCATTGAGATCGGATTTCGCGCCGGGCAACTGCATCGGATTCATTTCACGGACGCACTGGGCCAGCGCGTTGAGATCATGTTTCAGAATGTCACCAGCAACCAGTCGATGCAGCCGGAGGATTTTCACTACACGCCTCCCGCCGGGACTGATATTCTTGGTCAAGCCAATCCATGAGCGACCTGTTCGAGAAGCCCAATCGATACCGGCCTCTGGCGGATCGGATGCGGCCGCGAACACTGGAAGAATTTGTTGGACAGGGTCACTTGCTCGGTGACGGCCTGCCGCTGAATCAGGCGATTCGCGCAGGGCATCTGCATTCCATGGTGTTTTGGGGGCCACCGGGCTCTGGCAAGACCACGCTGGCGCGTCTGGTGAGTCATTACGCGAGCGCGCGTTTCATCAGCATCTCCGCAGTATTGGCCGGCGTCAAGGAAATACGTGAGGCGATTGCCGCGGCGCGGCAGACGCGCGATCAGGACGATCAGGCCACGGTCTTATTTGTCGATGAGATTCATCGCCTGAACAAGGCGCAGCAGGATGTGTTCCTGCCGCACATGGAAGATGGCACGATTCATCTTCTGGGAGCGACCACTGAGAATCCCTCATTTGAGATCAACAACGCGCTGTTGTCTCGTGCGCGGGTATACGTGCTGAAGATACTGGAAGTCGCGGACCTGGAGTCGGTGCTTGATGCCGCATTACAAGATGAGGAGAGAGGTGTGGGATCTTCTGCAGTGACGCTGGCGGATGAGGCGCGCACTGTGTTGATACGCGCGGCGGACGGAGATGCGCGGGTGTTGCTGAACCTGCTCGAAATCGCGCTGGATCTGGCTGTGGCGGAAGGCGATCATTTGCGTATTGACGGGGATGTGGCGCAACAAGTGGCTAGTCAGGGAGCGCGCCGTTTCGACAAGGGAGGGGAATATTTCTACGATCAGATCTCCGCGCTGCATAAAGCCGTGCGCGGTTCTGACCCGGATGCCGCGCTGTACTGGCTATGTCGCATGATCGACGGTGGCTGCGATCCGCGCTACATTGCACGTCGTGTCACGCGCATGGCGAGTGAGGATATTGGCAATGCGGCACCGCAGGCGTTGAACTTCTGCCTGTCGGCGTGGCAGGCTTATGAACGGCTGGGTTCGCCTGAAGGGGAGCTGGCAATCGCGTCAGCCGTGCTCTATCTCACTTGCGCTCCGAAAAGCAATGCGGCGTATAAAGCCTACAAACTTGCGATGGAGCAGGCAAAGATCTCAGGAACGCTGGAAGTGCCAATGCACCTGCGTAATGCGCCGACGCGGCTAATGAAGGATTTGGGCTATGGGAAGAATTATCAGTATGCCCATGATTTTGAAGATGCTCATGTTCCCGGAGAAGTGTATTTCCCAGACTCTCTTGTAGGCAGCCAGTTTTATTTCCCGACCGATCGCGGGCAAGAAAAAACTGTTGCAGAATGGCTGCAGCGCATTCGTGAGGCGGCCAGCCAGAAAAAAGAGGCTTGAGCCCTTTATTTTATTCAGGAGTGAACGGTTCTACCGGGTTTCCGGCTTCAATCCAAGCTTTGATGCCGCCGGCCATGTGCCGCACATTTTCAAATCCCATATCCGTCAGAGTTTGCGCGGCCAATGCCGAGCGACCGCTAGTGCCGCAATACAGAATCAATTTAGTGGCTTGTGAGAAGATCTGACGGTGCATGGGAGATGAGGGGTCCGCATAAAACTCCAGCATGCCGCGCGAGGCATGGTGCGCACCGGGAATCGTGCCGCTTTGCATCAGTTCATGCTGGTCGCGGACGTCAATCACCGCGATTTCAGGATTGCCCAGAGCCTGAGTGACCTCGTTGAGCGAACATTCCTCAACCTGATCGATTGCATCGCCCAGAATATCGCGGAACCCGCGTTTGATAGAAACAGCCATAGTAGAGCCAAGTATATCGCATAGCATCGGGCATCTCTACGCTGTTAACGGCTGGTACAATGACTTCAACTAGTGGCAGGGGCATCTATCTGTCGGAGGTGACGAGCGTATGAACCCGTTAAATCCCAAAATCTGGCCAAGCTGGATTGGTTCTATGTGGACGATAGTTGTACTTGTTCTGGTGCATAACATTATCATTTTCTATATCCCCTCTGCTAGCTGGCGTTCGGGTTTGGGCGTACTGGTCGGTTTATTTATCGGTGCCTGGACGCTTCACAACTTGCACCTGTGGGCCGATCAGGTCGAACCCGAGAAGGGATCGTAACAAGACCTCTGAACACAGCCTCCTTAACCGCTCATGCCCGGTGCGCCTCAAACCCTGCCTCTGGGTTCGCTGATTGTTGATTTTGAAGGGACGGCTTTGCAGCCGGAAGACTGCGAGGTTTTGTGCCATCCGCTAGTCGGCGGTGTCATTCTGTTCACACGAAACTTTGAGGCCGTGGCGCAGGTCGTGGAATTGAATGAGCAGATTCGCGCCTTGCGCAGTCCGCACCTCGCCATCAGCGTTGATCAGGAAGGCGGGCGAGTGCAGCGTTTCAAGGACGGTTTCACGCCACTGCCGGCGGCTGCGAGTTTTGGCAAGAGTTATCGCCAGGTTGAGGATGCGCAACGGCAGCAAGCCTATGATGCGTGCAAGACCTCAGGTTGGCTGATGGCGGCGGAATTACGCGCGGTCGGTGTGGATTTGTCATACGCTCCGGTAGTGGATCTGGACTGGGGCGCAAGCGAGGTCATCGGCACGCGCTCATTTCATCGCAGCCCTTACGCTGTCAATGATCTGGCCTCGCAATATATCGCCGGCATGCACCAGGCTGGCATGAAGTCAGTACTCAAGCATTTTCCCGGTCACGGATATGTGCGTGCGGACTCCCACCTCAGTCTGCCGGAAGATACGCGCAGTTTCACGGAAATCTACGGTGAGGATATGATTCCGTTTGAGCACCTCGGTCAAATGTATAAAGAGGGCTTGATGACGGCGCACATTGTGTTCTCGCAAGTGGATGACAGCCCGGTTACGTTTTCGCATCGCTGGCTGCAGCATGTATTGCGGGATCAACTGGCTTTTGAGGGAGTGGTGTTCAGTGACGATCTCAATATGGAGGCAGCCCGAAGTTATGGTTCCGCGGCGGAGCGGGCGCAAATGGCTTTTCAGGCCGGCTGCGATGTGGCGTTGTTGTGTAATAATCGTCCGGAAGTTATTGAGGTGCTGGATCAGATGGGTGGCTATCGCAACCCGGTGGGGAGTGCCCGACTGTCACGAATGCGAGGCTCTCCAGTGAACCAGACCCTTGAGGAACTCCGCGCTTCGGAAGCGTGGCAAAAAGCGCATGACACTGTACTTCGCTATGTCGATGAAGCCATTCGAGAGCCGGAACTCGACCTGTAGGCCGGGTTGATTATCACTGGGAGTAACACGACTTATGGACTTTTCCATCATTCTTGCTGAAATGATCGACTGGGTCAACACGGCCTCGGTCACGTTGGGTGCCGAAACTCTGCTGAAACTGATTCTGGTCGGGCTTGGCATGCTGGTGGCTTTTTATGTATGGCACCGTGTGCTGGTACTTCTGCAGCGCAGCGCCAAATGGACTTCGGGGGTCGTCGACGATGCGTTGCTGCAGGCGATTAATCGCCCGGTGCGGGTGCTGATCTGGTTTGTCGGCCTGTACCTGGTAGCCAGAATTTTTGCGCTGGAGTATCTTCAGCCACTGGTGGATAGGCGCTTTGTGCAGTCCGGCATTATTTTGCTGGCCGGCTGGTTCCTGATAGGGCTGATCCGCCATTACATTCGTATGCGCTGTGATGCCGCGCGCCATCAAGATTCGGACATTGATGTCGATCTGTATCAGGCCGCTTCGCGTGTGCTGCAGGCCGCGATCATTGTGCTGCTGGGCATCTTTTTGCTGCAGACTTTTGATGTCAGCGTCACTGGGATTTTGACCTTTGGTGGTGTCGGCGGCCTGATTGTCGGCTTCGCGGCCAAGGATATGCTGGAGAACTTTTTCGGTGGGCTGATGCTGCACATGGACCGACCATTCAAGACTGGCGACTGGATCCGCTCACCGGACCGAAACATTGAAGGGACAGTAGAGCGCATCGGCTGGCGTCAGACCCTGATTCGCACCCATTCAAAAAACGCCATGTATATCCCCAACGGGATGTTTCTGACCATCGTCATTGAAAACCCCGGACGCATGTCGCACCGCATGATTAAAGTGGTGATCGGCTTGCGCTATGAAGATATGGGCCGGATGCGTGCTGTAGTGGATGATGTGCAGAAGCATCTGGAGAGTTCAGGGGATTTCGATAAACAAATGCCATGCCTGGTGCGCTTCAATGCCTTCAATGATTCATCGATTGACTTTTTCGTGCAGTGCTATACCCGCGAGGTTCACCGCCCACAGTACACCATCATCAAACAGAACCTGCTGTATGCCATCGCTGATATCGTCGCCAGCCATGGCGCGGATATAGCGTTCCCTACCCGGACCGTTCACCTGGAGTCGGATACTCCCGAATAACAGTTAGCGGCCTTCGGCTTCTCCGTTGTCTTCTTCTTCGGGCGGCTCTTCAATTTCAGTCACTCTGGCGAGGATGCCCAGATAAGGGTGATCCATGTAATTGAGTTGACCGGAGCGCAATTTGCGCAGCGTGCGTAACGCCATGCCTTGCGGGAAGCCTGCCTCTTCAGCACCGGCTTCTTCAATGGAAGGAGCTTCCGGCAGATAATTCATCTCGATATCCAGTTGCAAGAACTGTTCATGCGACAGCGTGATCAGACCATCGAGAAGGCCCGACTGATTGTCGGCGGTGAGGGTGGCATTACTGAGTCGTACGGCACGAGAGTTTTTTGGATCCTGAGCTGGCTGCTGCCATGCAATGTGATGTAGCACCTGATAGCCGGCGTCCTCCTCCAGATTCAGGCGCTCGGCGATCATCGGCTCGCTCAGTTCGTTCAGGCGCAGATACCCGCTGAGACAAGCTGCCACGTCTTCTTCAGTGCTGAAGATGATGTGCTGGTTTTTGGTGAAGCCGAGGGGTTGACAGGAATAGCGCCCGAAGTCGACAGAATCGGAAGTGTCGATGGGAACGATCGGGGCGTACAGATCGGCCGCCTGCGCTTGCGCGTCAGGTTGCACAAAGACAATGATTTCGACGCGATATAACTCGCTGGCCCAGACGGGAGCCGGCAGGGTGAAAGCCGCAATCAGAAGCAGGAGGCGTGCGTTCATGGGCAGTCTTCAACAGGGTGAGTATCAGGCGTGCGCATTGTAGCCGTCCGTTCAATCCGCTAATTCCGCCATGGTTTCACGAAGCGCGGTGAGGCGGTCCTCCGGCTGTGGCATTTCCCAGGTAAGGTGCAGCCGCATTTGTGGGTCCAGCCGATACATTTCCGGTGCCTTGCCGACCAGTTCCAGAATACGATCCGGGTCAGGTCCGGGATCGTTGAAACTGATGCGCCCTCCATGCTCGGTGAATTCAACTTTGCGCAACAGGCCGGTGGCAGTGATTTCCTGCTTGACCCGCGTAATGCGGAACAGGTTTTGGGTGGCATCAGGCAATACGCCAAAACGATCGACCATCTCGACGCACAACTCATCAAGTTGTTCCCCGGAGTTGGCGCTGGCAATGCGCTTGTATAAGGTGAGGCGCAGATGAATGTCCGGCAGGTAGTCATCCGGGATCAGAGCGGGCAGTCCCAATGAAATTTGCGGGCCATGTTCTAGAGGCTGATCCAGTTGTGGCAACGCGCCTTGCTTGAGGGTCTCCACTGCGCGTTTCAGCAGTCGGTGGTACAGCGCGAAACCGACCTGGTGGATCTGTCCGCTTTGTTCTTCGCCAAGCAATTCGCCCGCCCCGCGAATCTCAAGATCCTGAGTCGCCAGCATGAATCCGGAGCCCAATTCTTCCATGGATTCGATTGCTTCAATACGGCGGCGGGCATTCGCCTTCAGTGTGCTGATCGGCGGAGTGATCAGGTAGGCGTAGGCCAGATGATGGGAGCGCCCGACTCGGCCGCGCAACTGATGCAGTTGCTGCAAGCCCAAGTGCTGGGCCTGATCGATAATGATGGTGTTGGCGGTGGGAATGTCCAGTCCGCTTTCAATGATGGTGGTGCAAACCAGAATGCTGAATCGCTGGCGATAAAAATCGCGCATCACAACTTCCAGTTCGCGTTCGCGCATCTGCCCGTGCGCAATGCGGACTTCGGCTGCGGGAATCAAGCGCCGAATAGTCGCCGCCATTTGTTCAATGGAATCGACGTGGTTATGCAGCACATAAATCTGTCCGCCGCGCTTGAGTTCGCGCATGCACGCATCGACTACCTGCTGGTCATTCCATTGCGTCACGTAGGTTTTGATGGCGTGGCGATGGGCCGGTGCGGTCGCGATGATGGATAAATCACGCAGTCCCGATAGCGACATGTTCAGGGTTCTCGGAATAGGCGTCGCGGTCAGGGTCAGCAGGTTGGTTTGCGCGCGCAGCGCCTTGAGTTTTTCCTTATGCCGCACGCCGAAGCGCTGCTCCTCATCGATGATGATCAGACCCAGATTGTGAAAGCGCACGGTGTCCTGAAGCAGACTGTGTGTGCCGATGATGATGTCGAGTTGTCCTGATGCCAGCTTTTCCAATACGGCGCGTTGCTCACTGCGGTTCTTGAATCGGGAGAGGGAATCAATCTTGACCGGCCAGCCGGCGAAGCGGTCCTGGAAGGTTTTGTGATGCTGCTGGGCGAGCAGCGTGGTGGGAGTCAGCACCGCGACCTGAAAACCTGCGAACGCGGCGACAAACGTAGCACGCATGCCCACCTCGGTTTTGCCAAAACCAACATCGCCGCACACGATGCGATCCATGGGTGTATCAGCAAGCAAGCCTTCCAGTACTTCCGTGATGGCTTGGGTTTGATCGGGGGTCTCCTCGAAGGCAAAGTCCGCGGCAAAGCGTGAGTAATCTGCGGGCAGGGTTAGAGCGCAATCGGACTGCGCCGCTCGCCGTGCTTGTACTTCCAGCATTTCCGCCGCAATGTCGTGAGCGCGTTCGGCTGCTTTGCGACGGATACGTTTCCATTGTTCGCCGCCGAGTGAATGCAGCGGAGCGTTCTCCGGGTCCACGCCGCTGTAGCGGGATATTCGGTGCAGCTCCGTGACAGGAACGTAAAGACAATCGGTGCCGGCATACTGGATGAATAAAAACTCATGCGGAACCCCATCGACGTCAAGTTTCTTCAATCCCTGATAGCGTCCCACACCGTAATCCTCATGCACGATGGGGGCATCAATCTGCAGGTTGGACAGTTCGGCCAGAAGCGCCTTGAAACTTTTGGCGCTGCGGTTGCGGCTTTGTTGCGGCGGGCGCTGATGTGGGAACAGGTGCCTCTCAGGGATGATGGCAAGTTGCGCCTCCGGCAACTCAAAGCCTTCCTCCAGATCCGCCACGGTCAGTGCCATCGACTCTGATGCGTCGCAAAAGGCATCCCAGCTTTTGACTTCACGCGGCTGCAGGCCAAGCCCCGCCAGACGTTCCTGCAGCTGTTCGCGACGGCCGGGGGATTGTGCCGTGAACAGAATCCGGTCAGGGGTGTTCTTCAGGAAGCGCCGCAAGGCTTGAGCAGGTTGCTTGTTTTCCGGGCGCACACGAAGTTCCGGCAAGGCGCGTGTCGGGTAGTTGAAGCTTTGTCGGGACGGGTGCTGCTCCAACTCCAGTCGCCCCAACTCCAGACAGGAGAAATGTGAGATCGCGTCATCCCATTCCTGTTCGTCCAGATACAGCGACGTGCAAGGCAAGGGCGGGCGCTCCAGATCCGTGCACCGGGACTGATAACGTAGGTGTGCGTCTTCGCGCACGCGCTTAAGTGCTCCGTCAATACCATCCAAAGACAGAATCAGAGTATCTTCGGGAAGGTAGTCAAACAGGCACGCAGTGCTGTCGAAGAATAACGGCAGGTAGTATTCGATGCCGGAGGGGACTATCCCGTCACTGATGTTGCAGTAGATCAGGCTATGCGTCGGGTCTTGCTCGAAGGCTTGGCGGAAGTTGTGGCGGAACCGATCAATGGCTTCTTGCGTGAGCGGAAACTCGCGCCCCGGCAGAACCGTCACCTGCGACAGGCGTCCCTCGGAGATCTGCCGTTCGACGTCGAACGGACGAATGGATTCGAGTTCGTTGTCGAAGAAATCCATCCGGCACGGCTGTGTTGCGCCCATCGGAAAGAGATCAACGACCGCGCCGCGTACCGCATACTCACCAGGTGCCATGACGGGTGAGCAGGCTTGGTATCCGGCGTGGGTGAGATTCTGGCGCAGTTGCTCAATCTCCAGACGCCTCCCGACGGAGAAGTGCAGCGCATGCTCGCGCACGTAAGATTCAGGACACAGGCGCTGGAAGGCTGTGGGTGCGGCGGCGATCAGCAACTCATTGCCAAAATCCGTCTGTAGCCGGTTGAGAATATCCAGCCGCTGTGAAATAATCTCGCTGTGCGGAGAACTCAGATCGTAGGGGAGGGTCTCCCAATCCGGGAACAGCAGCGGTGGGTGCGCGGAGCCACAGAAAAACTCATACTCCGAGGCGAGGCGCTGCTGGCTCGCGATGTCGGGGGTCAGCAACAGCAGCGGCCGGCCGCTCTGCGCGACCATTTCTGATATTGCCAGAGCAAGTGAGGAGCCGTACAACTGGCCGCACTTGTGAGGCAGTCCCGATTGCGGGATTGACGGCGCAGAAAGCAAACTCATGGGACTGAAAAAGCGGGGGTCGGGGCCCCCGCTCTAGTTTAGGTTGGCGGGTGCCCGCCGAGGGGTTACGCGAACATATCGGCGACGATGTTGTTGTACCAGCTGTATGCATACTGTACTTCGCGCTTGAGCATCTCGTCAGAGGCATCCGTCGGCGTTAGGCCGCCGGCCACCTTGTCGATTTTGCTCTTGTCCGCATTGAGGCGGTAGACCGCGGCGACCGAGATACCGTAGTCCGGCGCGATCAGGCTGTAGCACGTGTTGACGTAGGATGGCGTGCCTGGTTCGGCCTCGGCCAGCAGGGCGACCACTGCTGCGGCGCAGACTTTGGCCTCCGAGTTCGCGGCGTAGCCGGATTTCGGCAAGCCGGTGGCGATGCTGGCATCACCGACCACATGTACGCCCGGCACCAGTGTCGACTCGAAGGTGTCCAAGTGAATGGGACACCAGCCGGACTCATCGGTCAGGCCGGCCGCTTGCGCGATTTTGCCGGCGCTTTGCGGCGGGATGATGTTGATCACCGCACCTTCGTGAGTATCATCAAACTGCGTGGTCACGGTCATGGCTCCGGTATCAACCTCGGCAATGCCGCCGGCGGTTTCAGCGCCTGGCACCCACTGGATCATGCCGTCATAGCGTCGCTCCCAGCCTTGCGTGAACAGTCCCATCTTGGAGAACTTGTCCTTGGCGTCGAGCACCAGAATCTTGGATTTGGGCTTGTGTTCGCTGAAGTAATGCGCAACCTGACAGATCCGCTCATAAGGTCCGGGGGGACAGCGGAACGGATTGCCCGGCGGGCAGATGATAAAGGTGCCGCCTTCGTCCATCGCTTCGAGTTGCGAGCGTAGCAGGGCGGTTTGCGGTCCGGCCTTCCAGGCATGCGGCATGACTTCGGCCGCGGCTTCGTCATAGCCTTCAATGGCATCATATTTCAGGTCAATGCCGGGGCTGACGATCAGACGATCGTAGGCATGGCTGCCGCCGTCGTCGGTGCTCACCGTGCGTGCGTCGGTGTCGACGCCGGTGGCCGTCGCGTGCACCACCTTGATGCCGTGTGCGGCCAAGCCCTCGTAACCATGGCGAATGGTCTCGATGTTGCGCCCGCCACCAATGACTTCATTGCTCATGAAGCAGGTGTAGTGGTGCGTGTTGGCTTCGATCAGCGTGACGTTGATGCTGCTGTCAGCCATCTTCACGGATTTGGCGGCTACCGCGCCGCCGGCACCACCGCCGATGACGACGACATTCTTGTTGCCGCCCAAAGCGATGTGTGGGAAACCGGCCCCCAGTGCGCCGATGGCGGCTGCGCCGCTGGTGGCTTTGAGGAATCCGCGTCGGGTCAATGTAGTCATGATGAGGGTTCCTCCGCGCTTACTGTTGGCTGGCGTAATAGTGGATGAGGTCGGTCAGACCGTCCTCACCCGTGGTTTCGTGGACGTCCTTGAGTCGGGACCTCATTTTCTTGGGCATGCCGCGCGTGCCGCTATGGAAGTCGGCCAGCGAATATTGCAAATAAGGCACCCACTGTCCGGCCAGTGGCACCATGTCATCCAGTGTGGAGCGGCCGCCGTCTTCATGGCACTTTTCGCAATTATCGGCGTGCAAGGCTTCACCGGAACTGACGCGGTCGGCATCGAACTCCTGGGTTGCCGCCACCATGCTCATACCAGCGAAGTAATCGGCCATGGCTTTGATCTCATCGAGCGTGTAGCCGCCGGCGATGCGTCCCATGATGGTGCCCTGGCGTTGAAAGATACTGACGTCTTCCAGTGTGGCGTCGCCGTCGACAATCGCTTCGGCTGCATCCAGATCTGCGGCGTGCTTGTAGGAAAGCATGGCTCCGATGAAGTAAGTGGCTGGCAGGCCTGCTAGCGAGGGGGTAGCCGGGCCGATGCTGTTGCCGCTTGGGCCATGACAGGCGACACAGGCTCCGGTCAGCATGGACACCGATGCCATAGGTGCGGTGTCTTCCGCATGCAGCATGGGTGAACATACAAGTGCGGCGGCCAACGTAAGACGGGCGAAAAATTGCAGTTGCATCAGTCCCTCCTGATTGGGGTACATCGGGCAGACCGTCCATTATCCAGTCTGCTTAACGTCTTTGCCCGTATTCTAACACGTGCCTAAGGGCTGAGGGACACGTGCGCAACTCGACGATGTGGCACAATAGAACAGCGTTTGCAGAGGGTCTGACCGTGTGCGTTCAGGCCGCGTGAAGCGGGAATAGCTCAGTTGGTAGAGCGTAACCTTGCCAAGGTTAAGGTCGCCGGTTCGAACCCGGTTTCCCGCTCCAAACGCGAGCGACTCCCTGGCTGAGTGGCAGAGTGGTTATGCAGCGGCCT
Source organism: uncultured candidatus Poriferisulfidus sp. (assembly GCA_965199755.1). Taxonomy (GTDB): domain Bacteria; phylum Pseudomonadota; class Gammaproteobacteria; order Poriferisulfidales; family Poriferisulfidaceae; genus Poriferisulfidus. The sequence continues at coordinate 766,097 of CBDASZ010000001.1, forward strand.
GCAAAGCCGTGGACGCCGGTTCGATTCCGACCTCAGCCTCCATTTGGGACTTATAGCAGGGTGACGCAGTTAGCTAGGTCGTCATCAGCCAACGCCCCGATGATCGTCCAGCAGCCGTCCCAATCTCTGGGTTCAATGTCCCTTAAAAGCCCAGTCAGGGTTGCATCCAGTTCTGTCATGCGTGGTGCTAGTTCAGTCATTTTCTTCTCCTGGGCTTGCGCCCGTGTTGGCGGCTGCGTCACTCCGGATAACGTAGTTCCAGCTCAGTCATCAGGCGAGCCTGGGCGGCACCGGCTGCAGGCGCGCGCGTGAGTCAGAGTGGTCAGGCTTCGGCTATCTAAGGTGCCTTTCGGACGAATACCTTTGCCTGATACTTGAACTGATTGCCGACAGGTGAGACGAATACCTTTATGTCGTCGGAAATTTTATAGACCTCTTTCATGATTAATCTCCATGAGCCATTCATGGCCCTAGCATAACACCCCGAAGTATCACCAAGCGACACTCAGAATCTGCTATCGGATGGTCTGTAAGATCCTTATCAATCGGGAATGAGAAGAAACTTTCGGGTGAAATTTGCAGGAAAGAGTCTGTCAATTTCCCTATATAAGTTTCCTCCATTTCTCCGTCGTATGCTTACTGAAACAAGTGTGAGATACGGCAGTGTCATACAATACGCCGCAGTGCGGGCGTGGCGAAATTGGTAGACGCAACGGACTTGAAAATTTGAGTGCTCCGTGGGAAACCGCGGATGCAGAACCGCTCAAATTCGGGGAACCCTGAAATATGGCAATCCCGAGCCAAGCTCCGCTCTATTTGAGTGGAGAAGGTGTAGAGACTAGACGGGCGGCACCTAAGGTCAAGGCTAAGGTGAAGGGATAGTCCGGACCACAAACCGGATCCTGATCCGGGCGGCGCAAGCCGTAGTTGGTGTGAAAATCCGTAGGGCGAATAGCCCGTGGGGGTTCAAGTCCCTCCGCCCGCACCACCTATCTCTTTGGAGATACTTGACTAATTTAGTCAGGATTGTATAATGTGCTCATCATCTACAGGGTGCATGAGTCAACATGAAGCTGAATGCTAAAGGACGCTATGCGGTCACCGCGATGCTTGACGTGGCGCTACACAATGGCGACGGGCCGGTTCCGCTGTCTTATATCGCGCAGCGCCAAGGTATTTCGCGCCCTTATCTGGAGCAGTTGTTTTCGCATCTGCGTCGCGCCGGACTGGTGCGCAGTGTGCGCGGCCCCGGCGGCGGCTATCTGATCGCGCAGGAACTGGCTGACATTTCGGTGGCGGAAGTAATCAGCGCGGTGGATGAACGATTTGACGCGACACGCTGCGGCGGGCGTGAGAACTGCCAGAACAACGAACCGTGCCTGACGCATGGGTTGTGGGCGAAACTGAGTCAGGAAGTCGAGCGCTTCCTCAACGACATCAGTCTTGAAGACGTATTGGGCTGGCGCGACGTGCGCAAGGCCGCGCACCGCCAGAACGAACATGCGGCGCAACTTTTTGAAATGCTTCCGCAGGAAGCCGCAGCGGAACAGGAGGCCCGGCTATGAGCGACTTGAAACTTCCCATTTATCTGGACTATTCCGCGACCACGCCGGTGGATCCGCGAGTGGCCGACGCCATGCACCAGTACATGACCATGGAAGGGGCCTTCGGCAATCCAGCGTCACGTTCACACAGCTTTGGCTGGCAGGCGGAAGAGGCGGTAGATCAGGCGCGCAAGCAGGTAGCGGCTTTGATCGGCGCGGACCCGCGCGAGATCATCTGGACCAGCGGCGGCACCGAGTCAGACAACCTCGCGATCAAGGGAGCGGCGCACTTCTATCAGAAGAAAGGCAAGCACGTGATTACGGTGAAGACCGAACACAAGGCTGTGCTGGATGCGTGTCGCCAGTTGGAGCGCGAAGGTTTTGAAGTCTCCTACCTGGAGCCGCAGCCGAACGGCCTGCTGGATCTGGACGCCTTGCGCGCAGAGTTGCGTGACGACACCGTGCTGGTGTCGGTGATGCATGTCAACAATGAGATCGGCGTCATTCAGGACATTGCGGCGATCGGCGAGATGACGCGCGAGCGCAACATCATTCTGCACGTGGACGCGGCGCAGAGCGCAGGCAAAGTGCAGATTGACATGAACGAAATGAAAGTGGATCTGATGACCCTGTCGGCGCACAAGATTTATGGACCCAAAGGGATTGGCGCGCTGTATATCAGGCGCAAGCCGCGAGTGCGGCTGGAAGCGCAGATTCATGGCGGCGGCCACGAACGCGGTTTGCGTTCCGGGACTTTGCCGACGCATCAGATTGTCGGTATGGGCGAGGCATTCCGCATTGCCAAGGAGGAAATGGTGGAAGAATCCGCGCGCATTCTGGCTTTGCGTCAACGTCTGTGGGAAGGCCTCAACGAAATGGAAGAGGTCTATATCAACGGCGACCTGGAGCAGCGTGTCGCCGGTAACCTGAATGTCAGTTTCAACTTCGTGGAAGGCGAGTCGTTGATTATGGCGCTCAAGGATATTGCCGTCTCCAGCGGTTCAGCCTGTACCTCGGCGTCGCTGGAGCCCAGTTATGTACTGCGCGCGCTAGGGCGCAACGACGAGCTGGCGCATAGTTCCTTGCGCTTTAGCATTGGACGCTTCACGAGCGAGCAGGAAGTTGATCACACCATTTCGCTGATTAAGCAGGCGGTTGAACGTCTGCGCGAATTGTCACCGCTGTGGGAAATGCACCAGGAAGGGATTGACCTGGACTCGGTGCAGTGGGCGGTTCACTAACTAACTCAATAACAGGAGATAAATCATGGCTTACGGTAAAAAAGTTCTGGATCATTACGAGAATCCGCGCAATGTCGGATCAATGGACAAGGGCGACAGTCAGGTCGGCACCGGCATGGTCGGCGCACCTGCCTGCGGTGATGTGATGAAGTTGCAGATCCGAGTCAACGACAACGGTGTCATTGAAGACGCCAAGTTCAAGACTTACGGCTGCGGTTCGGCGATCGCGTCATCCAGCCTGCTGACCGAATGGGTCCGCGGCAAGACGCTGGAGGAAGCCGGCCAGATTCGCAACAGCGACATCGCTGAGGAACTGGCGTTGCCGCCGGTAAAGATTCATTGCTCGGTGCTGGCGGAAGACGCCATTCAGGCGGCGATTTCTGATTATCAGGAAAAGCAGGGCGCTGAATCAGAGACCGTCGGGGAAGAAGAGTCCGCGGCGCAGCCAGCCTGAAAACACGCCTGACTCCCCCATGTCTGTCACAGTAACCGAAGCGGCGGCCGAGCGCATCCGCTCGCATCTGGGCGAGCGCGGCTACGGCCTGGGCCTGCGCATTGGGGTGAAGACTACGGGTTGCTCCGGCATGGCGTATGTGCTTGAGTTTGCCGATGAACTTGAAGAAAACGATCATCTGTTTGAGGACAAGGGCGTGAAACTGGTAGTGGCACCTAAAAGCTTGGTCTATCTGGAAGGTACTGAGCTGGATTACGGTCGGGAAGGATTAAACGAAGGCTTCCGTTTCACCAATCCCAACGAGAAAGCGCGTTGCGGTTGCGGAGAAAGCTTCAGCATCTAGCTCACAGATGAGGGGGGCAGCCGTGGCGCTGACACTTCCGCAAAATTACTTTGAACTGTTTCAACTGCCGTGCGCCCCTGTGGTGGATACGCAGCAGTTGACAGAGCGCTATCGCGCGTTGCAGCACGAGCTGCACCCGGACCGCTACGCGACCGCGCCGGATTCAGAACGCCGACTGGCCGCGGCGGCTGCCGCCCATGTCAATCAGGCGTATCAGATACTGGGAGACCGGCACGCGCGGGCGATCTATCTCCTCGAACTGCAAGAAATCACCATTGATGATGAGCGCGACACTTCGCAGGACGCGGAATTTCTGATGCACCAGATGGAATTGCATGAGCAAATAGAGGAACTGGGCACTGCTGCGGAGGTGGCGGAGTTTGAGGCGTTGCTGGAGCGCGAGGAAGAGACTCTGTGGGAGGCGTTTCAGGCAAATTATCAACAGCAGCAATGGGAAGGCGCACGCGACACCTTGCTCAAACTTCGATTCTATCGTCGGCTGAAACGGCAAACCGGCGAACTTCAGGTGCGGATGCCCGCGGCATAAGTTATGGCGCTGCTGCAAATTTCTGAACCAGGCCAGACCGCAGCCGCCCAGCGCGTCTGCGGCATTGATCTGGGCACCACGCATTCACTGGTCGCGCTGGCGCGCGACGGCGAGGCGCATACGCTGGCGGATAATGACGGAAGCCATCGCTTGCCTTCCGTGGTGCGCTATACGGATGAGGGCACGGTTGAGGTTGGTGCGACCGCGATGCGGGACTCAGGTGCGTTCTTTTCGATCAAGCGATTGATGGGACGCTCTGGAGAAGAAGTCGCCGATACGTTTGTTGTGGAAGACGCGCAAGCGACCGTGCCGCGCTTCACCACTCCGGCAGGGCCCAAAACAGCGGTCGAGATTTCGGCTGAAATTCTGCGTCCACTGGCCCGGCGTGCGTGTGCCGAACTGAACGGAGAACTTGACGGTGCTGTAATCACGGTGCCAGCGTATTTCGATGAGGCGCAGCGTCAGGCGACCAAAGATGCCGCACGGCTTGCCGGATTGCACGTACTGCGACTGATCAATGAGCCGACCGCCGCGGCCATCGCCTACGGACTGGGGCAGCAGCATGACGAGGAAGTGATCGCGGTCTTTGATCTAGGCGGTGGGACTTTTGATATTTCGGTTTTGCGGCTCAATCAGGGTGTCTTCGAAGTGCTTGCGACGGGCGGTGATACGGTTCTGGGCGGGGATGACTTTGATCAGCTGTTGCTGGAGCGCTATGTGGCGGCGCAGGATGATTCTGTCGATTCATCGCGGCATCGCGAGATCCTGGTCGCGGCGCGGGAAGCACGGGAGCATCTATCGGAAACTTCAGAGGTGCAGATGCAGTGCGCTAATATGGCATCGCTCGCAGTCACACGTGAACAACTTGAGGGATGGAGCGCGCCGCTGCTTGATCGTATGCTGCAGCGTTGTCGCCAGGCATTGGCGGATGCGGGTGTGACGGTGCAAGAAGTCGGTGAGGTGGTGCTGGTCGGCGGCATGACGCGCATGCCTTATGTACGACGCGAGGTGGAAGAGTTTTTCGGACGTCAGCCGCACACGGATCTCAACCCTGATCGGGTGGTGGCTTTGGGGGCCGCCATTCAGGCCGAAGCCCTGACTCTGGGCGCGCAGTCCGATTTGCTGCTGCTGGATGTCATTCCACTGTCGCTGGGCATTGAAATTATGGGCGGACTGGTGGAGCGAGTCATGGAGCGCAATACCACCATACCGGCGCATCATACGCAGGAGTTCACTACCTTCAAGGACGGCCAGACCGCCATGTCAATCCATGTGGTGCAAGGAGAGCGGGACCGGGTATCCGATTGTCGCTCGCTGGCGCGCTTTGAGCTGCGTGGCATCCCGCCGATGACGGCGGGCGCGGCGCGCATTCAGGTGGGCTTCCAAGTGGATGCCGACGGCTTGTTGGAAGTGGAAGCGCGAGAGCAGACCAGTGACGCGCGGGCCGGAGTATCAGTACAGCCTTCCTACGGACTGGAAGAGGCGGAGATCGAGCGCATGCTGCGAGAATCCGTCAGTCATGCGGAAGAAGACGTGGCGGCACGGGCATTGGTCGAGCAGCAAGTCGAAGCGGATCGTGTCTTGCAGGCACTGGAAGATGCGCTGGCGGTGGACGGCGAGGTGCTGCTGGATGTTGAAGAACATCAGGCCATTGACGCGCTTGCGCAGAGTTTGCGCGAACAGCGTGAGGGAGACGATGCGGAGACCATTCGCGCCGCAATCAAGGCGCTGGAGGTGGGCTGCGAAATCTATGTGGAGCGGCGCATGAACCAGAATATTCAGCGCGTCATGCAGGGCCATCATGTGGCCGAGTTTCAGGAGGGCGAATGATGCCGGTATTACATTTTATGGCGCACGTGGAAATCTGTCCCGAAGAGCGCACGATCGAAGTGGAACCGGGTGTGAGCATTTGCGATGCGGCGTTGTCGCATGGCATTGATATTGAGCATGCCTGCGAGAAATCCTGCGCGTGCACCACGTGTCATGTGTATGTTCGCGCTGGAGGCGCGTCGCTGAATGAGACGACTGAAGATGAAGAAGACTTGCTGGATCGGGCTTGGGGGCTGGATCCGGACTCACGGTTGAGCTGTCAGACGATTGTCGGCGAGGAAGATCTGACCATTGAATTGCCGCGCTACACCCTGAACCAGGTTTCAGAAAATCACTAGGAGGCTGTTATGTCATTATGCTGGACGGACACGCTGGAAATCGCGATACAACTGGAAGATGAGCACCCGGACGTGGATCCGCAGTATGTGCGATTCACGGACTTGCGCGACTGGGTTATGGCGCTGGAGGAGTTTGACGATGACCCGGAGCGTTGCGGAGAGCGCATCCTTGAAGCCATTCAGATGGCTTGGATTGACGAGCATGAGTGAGTATCAGACAGCCCCTGTGATAAAATTCGCCGCGCATTCAGTTCGCGTGGCCTCGTTCGCGGCGGATCACTCAACAGCATCGTACCGTTCATAGCCATGCGCATTATTCTTTTAGGTGGGCCGGGTGCCGGCAAAGGCACGCAGTCAAATTTCATTGCGGCGCGCTACGGCATTCCGCAGATCTCGACTGGTGACATGCTGCGCACCGAGAAAGCCAAAGGCTCGACTTTAGGCAAGCAGGCCGGAGAAATCATGGATGCAGGCGGACTGGTGCCGGACGAATTAATTCTGGACATGATCGAGCAACGTATCGCCGAGGAAGATTGCGTGGAAGGGTTTCTGCTTGACGGATTCCCGCGCACCATAGCCCAGGCTGAGGCGCTGCAGGATGATGAGGTCACTATCGACCACGTGATGGAGATCCGAGTCGATGATGAAGAGATCATTCGCCGCATGAGCGGACGCCGGGTGCATCCGGGCTCCGGGCGCGCCTATCACATCGAGTTCAATCCGCCGAAAACCGAAGGCATAGACGACGTCACCGGCGAGGAGCTGATTCAGCGCGATGACGATCGTGAAGAAGTGGTGCGCCAGCGTCTGGATGTGTATCACGAGCAGACCGAGCCACTGATTGAACACTATTCGCAGTTGTCGGAATCCGGCGGCGAAGACGCGCCGGCTTATCATGTCGTCAATGGCGTAGGCTCCATTGATAATATTCGGGATCAGATTTTTGACGCTCTGGATTGAGCGCGTCAGTTACAAACACGCACGGCTTTTGGAGAGAGCATTATGGGAACGCCAACTTTGTTCACAGCGATTTTGGGAGTCTTGATTGCCATCACGGTGGTGCTGTTCATCGTCGCGCAGAACGTGGTCGACTCGGACCCGAAATGGGACGATGCGCGAGTCGCGCAGACCATTCAGGAGCGTCTCACTCCGGTCGGCAAGCTGAACACCTCAGGTGAGCCGATTGTGACGAGTCCCGTGAATTTTATGTCTGAAGCCCAGGCGGCTCCGGACTATGCTTCCGGCGAGGCCGTGTATGCCGCAGTGTGTCAGGCGTGCCATAGCACCGGTGTGCTGAACTCCCCCAAACTGGGAGATCCGGCGTCCTGGGGTGACCGGCTGGCTAAAGACAAGGAGACCCTCTATCAGAGCGTGTTGAACGGTCTCAATCTGATGCCGCCGCGCGGCGGACGTCCCGATCTGTCGGGCGAGCAGATCCGAATGGCTGTGGACTATATGCTCGACAGCCTCAACTAGTCGGATTGCTTCTCGTAAGTCTCGCGTTCAATTTCGTCGAGACGGGCCTGTAGAGTCGCCAGCGTGATGCGTGTGCGTTTCAGCAGTTCCGCCTGCACCGCGAACTCTTCGCGCGTGATAATGTCCAGATATTGCAAGGCATTGTCCAGTACCAGCTGGAGGGTGTTCGTCAGCTCACCACGCGCCATTTTCAAAGGTTCCGGCTCAACCGATTTGAGTCGGACTTCGACGCGACGTTTAAGTTCTTCGAGTTGTTCCGTATCCAGTAGTGTTTCCATTTGAGCGAGAGTTGGAAGTAGTGATTAATCTATTGTTGATAAAATGAAATAGCGTTCAACGCATTTTTAATTATAAAGAAGACAGCAATGGCGTCACCGTCTCAGCCCCCGCCGGCATCGCCGATTGATCCGGTTGAATTGACCCATGACAGCACGTTTCAGTTCCGTTGTCACAAGGATATTGCTTGTTTCAATGCGTGTTGCAAAAGCATTGATTTGCAACTCACGCCGTACGATATTGTGCGCCTGAAAAACTACTTCAACCTCAGTTCCAGTGAATTTGTCGCCCGGTATACTGTCCCGTTTGAGATGGACGCGCATGGCATGCCAGGACTCAAGATGGCGACCAAGACAGGCGGTGGTGAGTGCGTGCATTTGACCGAGGAGGGCTGCGGGGTGTATGAAGATCGCCCGGCGGCGTGTCGCTACTATGCGCTCGGCAATGTGGGCATGCGAAAGAAAGACACCAGCGCGGTTGAGGATGTCTACTTCGTTGTGCGCGAGCCGCACTGTCTGGGACATGAAGAGCCGCACACACAGACGGTGGCGGAGTATCGCGAAGATCAGGGCCTGGTCGCATACGATGAACACAATCGACGCTGGCGGGAATTGATTCTGCGCAAGCGTTCCGCAGGGCCCACCGTCGGTGCGCCATCGCCGCGCAGTCTGCAACTTTTTGATATGTGCAGTTATGATGTGGACAGTTTTCGGGAATTTCTGCAAAGTCCTTCCTTCCAGCAATATGTTGATTTGCCTGAGGAGGAATTGCAGGAGTTGCTATGCGATGAGGAGAAACTACTGGACTTCTCCTTACGTTTTCTGGAACAAGTGTTGTTTGGCGGCGATGCCGTCAAACTGCAGCCGGACGCTCGGGAAAAGCGCATTGAAGCGCGCCGGGGAGTCTGGCAGGAACGTCGCGATCAAAGCGTCAGGGAGCATCAGGAAGAACTGCAGCGTCAGCAGTATGAGGGATAAGACATGAGAATCGGGTTGCTTTCCGATACGCATGGCTGGCTGGATCCACGCATCAGTTCAGTCTTGTCCGAGGCTGACTGCATTGTGCACGCGGGAGATGTTCTGGGCGCACACATACTGGAGCAGTTGCACACCTTGAGCCGAGACGGCCAGGTGATCGCGGTGGCGGGAAATAATGACCGCTTCCACGGCAGCGATCTGCCAGATGAACAAGAACTGCCTTTACCGGGAGGCTGCTTGACGGTGGTGCATGGGGATCGCTTTGGCAGCCCTCCGCAGCATGGTCGGATGCGCCAGCAGTGGCCGCAGTCTCGCGCGATTGTCTACGGCCACACGCACCGTGTGGCTCAGGATCAGGAAGCCGAACCCTGGGTGCTGAATCCGGGTGCTGCAGGGCGCACCCGGTTGCGCGGCGGGCCGTCGTGCATGATGCTGACCGCGCACGTGCAGCGCTGGGAACTGGATCTCTACCAATTTTCACTATCAGAACAGGACGAATCATGTCCCTCGGTCGCCGCCATATTTTGAAGCTGCTGGAGTCGGCCGGGATTGTAGAGAACGGCCCCGACGTCTGCGATATCCAGGTCCGCGACCCTCGTCTGTATCGGCGCGTTCTGCTGCAGGGAAGTCTGGGGCTGGGCGAGGCATATATGGATGGCTGGTGGGATTGTCTGGCGTTGGAGGAGTTTTTCTTTCGAGTGATTCTCGCGCGACTGGATACGCAGGTGCACAGTTTCAGTAATGCCACCAATGCAATGATGGCGCGCTTGCGCAACATGCAAAGCCGGATGCGCTCAGGCATCGTGGCGCGCCAGCACTATGACATTGGCAACGATCTGTACAAGACCATGCTGGACAAGCGCATGATGTATTCCTGCGGCTATTGGCGCGAGGCTGATGATCTGGATGCCGCGCAGGAAGCGAAGCTGGAATTGATTGCCTGCAAACTGGAGTTGAGGCCAGGTGATCGGGTCTTGGACATTGGCTGCGGCTGGGGCGGGGCCTGCGAGTTTTTTGCGAAAGAATATGGTGCTCATGTGGTGGGAGTGACCGTGTCGCAAGGACAGTATGAACTGGCACAGCAACGTTGCGAGGGTTTGCCGGTGACGATCCTGAAAACGGACTATCGCGACCTTGCGGACGATGCGGAATTTGAGGCGGTCTATTCCATTGGCATGTTCGAGCACGTCGGCTACAAAAACTACGACACTTACATGAGCAAGGTGCATTCCATGCTGCCGGAAGGCGGGCGCTTTCTGCTGCACACGATTGGCAACTCCACCACCTTGACGCACAGCGACCCCTGGATCAATCGTTATATCTTCCCGAACGGGATGACGCCATCCCCGACGCAGATCAGCGAATCAATTGAGCCTTACTTCGTGATGGAAGACTGGCACAACTTCGGACTGGATTATGAGCGCACGCTGATGGAGTGGCGTGGGAACTTCGAACTTGCTTGGGAAGAGGACCTGCAGGATAACTATGACGACCGCTTCTTCCGCATGTGGCGTTATTACTTGAGTTGCAGCGCCGCTTCCTTCCGCGCTCGACAAAGCCAGTTATGGCAGATTCTACTGGTTCGTGACGGACTGAATGAGATGGTGCCGGCGTGCCGGTAGGCACAACATCGATCAGCCGCAGCCTCCGGCGGTGACCGTCACTTCTCTGGACGCTTGAAACAGGCCCTCCGAGGTATGCGCGAGGGCGACCACGCGCGTAGTGGCGCGCATCTTCACACGCAGTGATACAAATGGTTCGGTGGCTTCTCCGATGTGTGCGACGGTAATTAGCGGCACCGGATTGGCCTCGACCAGAATGCTGATTTTCTGGATGCCGGGCAGTGGCGCGTAGACCTGAACCGGCACTTTGCTGCTGTCTTCAGCGAGATCCGGCACATCCAGTTCAATGTCGGCATGTTCCTGAGGAGTCTGCCCATCAGTCAGCAGAGCTATCGCCTCATCCATTTCTGTGGCGTCAAAGGATTCTGAGCGCGCGAACAGCGGGGCGGCCAGTGCGATGCCGGGCAGAGCGGCGAGCCCTTGCAACAGGCGGCGGCGGGTATGAATCAATCGTGGAGAGGTCATGGGGCGTATTTTACTGGGTCGGTTATAGTGCTTCCGCCATTTCCAGAATTTGCTTGCGGCGTTGCTGCACCCGGGCCTGATTGGCCGAATTAATTTTGATGTGCTTTTCCGCCAGTTCCACTTGCTGCACGGCGAGACGCAACTTGTACTGACTGATGTAATGATCGGCCAGCGCCAGATGAACAACGGCGGGCTGATTTGTGGCATCGGCGGCTTCCGCAAGCAGCCGATAACTTTGCGGGTCCTGAACGCCTCGGCGGATACGGACCCGCGCAAGGCGCAGAGCCTCTTGGGCATTCCCCATATCCAGATGGGCCTGAATCAGATACCACTCGATGTCATTGTGTTGCGGAAACTGCTCATACAGGGCGAGCAAGCGCTCCAGCGCTTGTTCGATCTGGCCCAGATGTTTTACGGAACGGATCGCAGCCAGTTCGAGCAGCAAGGCCACGCCGGGTGTGGCGGGTTGGATCTTTTGCAGTTCCGCGAGCGCGCGCTCATCTTCATTCCGTCGCTGCAAGACTACGGCAAAACCATAGCGTTGCACGTCAGTCAACTCATTCCCCAGAGCCAGGTTTTGGTAGTGTTGGAGGCGCACGTGCGGAGCAACCAGCAACGCATTCAGGCGTTCGCGGATATAAGAAAATTTAGGACGGTCCTTGATGAAGCGACCTTTATATTGAAGGGCGCGGTTCTGCGCTTCCACAATACGCGACTGGCTTGTTGGATGCGTGCTGAGATACTCGAAGTCTTTGCCCTGAGGCTGTGAGGATTTCTTCATCAGCACATGGAAGAAATTGGCGACGCCATTTGGATCAATGCCGGCCTTGGCCAGGTAGCGCGTGGCGAAGCGATCGGCTTCCTGCTCGCTGGCGCGGCTGTGATTGAGGAACTCCTGAATCTGCGCGGCTTGTCCCACCATCAGGGTGGGCAATATGGTGGACAAACTGTAAGCCCCGGCGAGCAAGACGGCGGCGGACGCCAGAATGCTCAGATTGGAATGCTCCATTTCGTCGTACATTCGGGCGATGTGGCGCTGGGTCACATGGGCCATTTCGTGAGCCAGCACGCCAAGCAACTCCGATTCGGTGTTGGCCTGACCAATCAAGCCGGTATTGAAGGCCAGTAGCCCGCCGGGCATGGCGAAGGCGTTAATGTCACGCGAGCGCACAATCAAAATGTCAAATTCCAGTTCAATGTCATTGCTGGCGCGAAGTTGCGCGAGCAAGGTTTGCATATAGGTGTTGGATTCCGGGTCGTCTTCTATAGGCAGTTCTCCGTAAAGGCGAGCACGCAGCAGTTTCTTGAGATTGGCCTCCTCCGCAGGGGTTATGGTGCGGTCAGCGAGCTCGCCGACGCCGGGCAGGGCGGTGTCATCAATAATGTTGTGGTGTTCATCGGCGCTCACATCAGTGGCAAGGATGCCGAGCAGGAGTCCCGCGCTCCACGTGAGAGGGCGGCGATTTCGCGTATGGACGGGCGACTGAGGCACTGAGTACATAGCGGCAGCAGAAATAATCAGTATTTAGTATTTTATAGAGTAAAATTGGTTCCCCGACTATTTGTACGGAGAGGAATCCCTCATGTCCGATTTTGACCAGGAACTGGATGCCTGCGGCTTGAACTGTCCGCTCCCCATTCTACGCGCGAAAAAGACTCTAGCCAAAATGGATAGCGGCCAGGTCTTGCACATCATTGCGACCGATCCGGGTGCGGTCAAGGATTTCGAGTCCTTTGCCCGTCAGACCGGCAATCCGCTGCTGGAATCCGACGAGCGGGAAGGAAAGTTTTATTTCCGCCTGCAAAAAGCCTAAACAGGGTGCTGAGGCGCGACGCGGTGCGCCGGATTCACTGCCAATCATTTGAAAATCCGCTATTTTTGACGCACAATAGTCGTTAGAACACGTTGCCTCTGTATTGAGGGGGCAGCCTCATGAGTACGGAACCTTTGCGACCGCCGCCTGATCTGGCTCTGGAGCCGTTACCGGGCGCTGAAATTTTCGTCCGCTGCCTGCTGGAAGAGCAGGTAGAGAAAGTGTTTGGCTATCCGGGCGGCGCGGTGCTGCATATCTATGACGCCTTGCACGCCCAGCAGGATGTCGATCATATTCTGGTGCGCCATGAGCAAGGTGCGGTGCATGCGGCGGAAGGCTATGCCAAATCCACAGGCAGAGTCGGTGTCGCGCTGGTTACGTCCGGCCCTGGTGCGACCAATGCCGTCACGGGTATCGCCGACGCTTATCTGGACTCGGTGCCGCTGGTGGTGTTCACCGGACAGGTGCGCACGGCGGTTATTGGCAACGATGCCTTTCAGGAAGTCGACACGGTCGGCATTACACGCCCGTGCGTGAAGCACAACATTCTGGTGAAGAACGTCGCGGATATGCCGCTGGCGATCCGGCGCGCTTTCCACTTGGCGAATACGGGACGTCCGGGACCGGTGGTGGTGGATCTGCCGAAAGACGTGACCGAGCAAAGAATGCCGTTCTCCTACCCGGATGATCCGCAACTGCGCTCGTACCAGCCGACGATGTCGGGCCACACCGGGCAAATCAAGCGTGCGGTCAAATTGATTCTGAAGGCGCAACGACCCATCATCTACAGCGGCGGTGGCGTGATCTCCTCAGAGGCGCATGAAGAACTCACCGAGTTTGTGCATCTGACCGGCTTTCCAGTCACCAACACGCTGATGGGCCTCGGCGCAGTGCCGGGCACGGACCCGCAATTCATCCAGATGCTTGGCATGCACGGTTCCTACGAAGCCAACATGGCCATGCACCACAGCGACACGCTGATCGCGGTCGGTGCGCGCTTTGATGATCGCATCACCGGGGACTTGGCGAAGTTCTGTCCGTACGCGAAAGTCATTCACATTGATATTGATCCGTCGTCCATTTCCAAGAATTTCCCGGCGCACGTGCCGATTGTGGGCGACGCCAAGCACGTGCTGAAAGCGCTGTGCGATGAATTGCGCGATAGCAATCGCGCACTGCCGGATATTTCGCCGTGGTGGACGCACATTCGCGAGTGGGCGGAGAAGGATTCGTTTGGCTTTAAGCAGGATATGGACGCGCCCATCAAGCCGCAGTATGTGCTGGATCATCTGTATCGGCTGACGAATGGCGATGCCTATGTCACATCAGACGTTGGGCAGCATCAGATGTGGGTGGCGCAGTTGTACAAGTTCGACAAGCCGCGCCGCTGGATCAACTCAGGCGGTCTCGGTACCATGGGCTTCGGCCTGCCGGCCGCGATGGGCGTGCAACTGGCGCACCCGGAGGCTCAGGTGTGCTGTGTGACGGGCGAGGCCAGCATTCAGATGTGCATTCAGGAGTTGTCCACCTGTCGCCAGTACGGCTTGCCGATCAAGATCATCAATCTGAACAATCGCTACATGGGCATGGTGCGCCAATGGCAGGACTTCTTCTATGATTCCCGTTACGCGATGTCTTACATGGAGGCATTGCCGGACTTCGTGAAACTGGCCGAGAGCTATGGCCATGCCGGCATGAAGATTGAGAAGGCGGCGGACGTGGAGCCGGCGTTGAAAGAACTCCTGAGCATGGAAGACCAACTGGTGTTTGCCGACTTCGTGACGGACCCGACGGAAAATGTATTCCCGATGATTGCTCCGGGCGCGGCGCACAATGACATGATCCTGAGCTGACATGCGCCGGATTCTGGCGGTTCTTCTGGAGAATGAGGCCGGTGCTTTGTCGCGGGTCTCCAACCTGTTCTCTGCACGCGGTATCAACATCGACTCGTTGGCGGTGACCTCGGCTTCCGATGCCACGCTGTCACGCATGACGCTGGTGACCTTCGGTGACGATCATGTGCTGGAGCAGGTCACCAAGCAACTGCACAAGCTGGTGGACGTGGTCACGGTCATGGACCTGACCGCCCAAGAGCACGTAGAGCGCGAAATGGCACTGGTTAAAGTGCTGTTGCGCGACACCAAGGGGGTCGACGAACTGCAACAGATCAACAAGGTGTATCACGGACGCATCGTGGATGTTGATTCCCTGTGCTATACCAGTGCGGTTGCAGGCACCCGCGAGGAAATTGACGCCTACATCACGGCACTGTCCGGGCATGACCTTGTGGAAGTGGTCCGCTCTGGGCCGCTTGGCATTGCGCGCGGCGAGAAAGCTCTCGCCATCGGACACCATCTTTGAATTCATCAACACAGGCCGAAACCCGGCTGGGAATCACACACTATGAAAGTTTTTTACGACACGGATGCGGATCTTTCCATCATTAAGGACCGCAAGGTCGCAATCATCGGTTATGGCTCGCAAGGACATGCGCACGCCAATAACCTCAAGGAGTCAGGCGTTGACGTGGTGGTGGGCTTGCGCGCCGGCTCAAGTTCCGTGCAGAAGGCGCAGCAGGCAGAACTGGAAGTCGCCGATATTGAATCTGCGACCGCGAGCGCGGATGTGGTGATGGTGCTGGCACCCGATGAGCATCAGGCGACGCTGTACGCCGAGCAGATTGAACCGCAACTGCGCCAAGGCGCGACGCTTGCGTTTGCGCACGGCTTCAACATTCATTTCGAGCAGATTCTCCCGCGTGAGGATCTTGATGTGATCATGATCGCGCCGAAGGGTCCAGGGCACTTGGTGCGTTCAACCTATCTGAATGGCGGTGGTGTGCCGACGCTGATCGCTGTGTTCCAGGATGCCAGCGGTAGCGCGCGTGAGAGCGCCTTGTCATACGCCAGCGCGAATGGCGGCGGGCGTGCCGGAATTATCGAGACGACCTTCAAGGATGAAACAGAGACGGATCTGTTTGGTGAGCAGGCTGTGTTGTGCGGCGGCGTTACCTCTTTGATCGAGACGGGTTACGAAACTCTGGTGGAAGCAGGCTACGAGCCGGAGATGGCGTACTTTGAATGCTTGCATGAACTGAAGCTGATCGTGGATTTGATCTATGAGGGCGGCATTGCGAGTATGAATTATTCGATCTCCAATACGGCTGAATACGGCGGGTTCACGCGTGGTCCGAGAGTGGTCGGAGATAGCGCACGTGAAGCCATGAAGCAGATTCTCGCCGACGTGCAAAGCGGGGCTTTCGCGCGGGAATGGATTGAAGAGAACCGCAGTGGCGCGAAGGAACTGGAGCGCCAGCGCGCGCGCAGCAATGCGCACAGCATTGAGCAGGTCGGCTCAAAGTTGCGCGAGATGATGCCGTGGATTCGCGAGAAGCGTCTGGTGGATATGGATTAATCATGGGGCTGTTGGCATCTGCATAAGCGTGCGTTGTGGCTATCTGCCGTGCTAAAATGCAACCACGCAACTCCGGTTGCGTTGCAAAAGCAATATTGATACAAAACTTGGAGTAAGGGATCATGCTTGGAAACATCGTTTCTATGGGGATTTTCTGGGCCGTCTATGCGCTGCTCGTTTGGTGCATTACGAACCTTTGATAAGTCTGAATCGATGACTTGCGCCGCGGCTATTGCGCCGCGGCGGTATTTCCTCCTCTCTCACGCAGTTCTGTGAAGGGACAACCTCGCCATCGGCGCAGTATTTATTTACTGCCAAGCCTACTGACCACCTTTGCCATGCTCGCGGGCTTTGCCGCGATCACGCTGGCGATGAAAGGGCAGTTCGGTACCGCTGCCATTGCTATTTTTGTGGCCATGGTGCTGGATGCGCTGGACGGTCGCGTAGCCCGCCTGACACATACGGCCAGTGAATTTGGCTTGCATTACGACAGCATCAGCGACATGCTGGCGTTTGGAGTCGCGCCGGCGCTCATCCTGTATGAGTGGTCGCTGCAATACATGCACCCGATAGGCGGCGAGTGGGCCACGCTGGGATGGCTGGGTGCCTTCTTTTATATGGCTGCAGTCGCACTGCGCCTCGCGCGTTTTAATGTGCACGCTCACAGCGCAGACCGTAAATTCTTCCACGGGCTTCCAAGCCCGGCAGGGGCGGGGCTTCTGATTTCGGCTCTATGGGTTGCACATCGCGCCGGCTATAGTGGTGCGGATCTCAAGGCTTGGGTGCTGATAGCGACTCTGTTGGTGAGCGTGTTGCTAGTGAGTCGTTTTGCTTACTACAGCTTCAAGGAAACCACGCCGGGCTTTCATGTACGGATGCTGACGTGGCTGGCTATTCTCGGAGGCGTACTATTGTTCGCTCTGGACCCGCCGAAGGTGTTGCTGGTGGCTTTTGGTCTGTATGCGCTCACAGGCCCCGCGCTTTACATGCGTTTTCTCTGGCGTCGCCACAGCAAAGCGCCTTCCTGAACGGTTGCGGCTTACAGCAGGGCGATTTCGCTGACTAAAATGCCGTCGGTGTCGGCCGCGAGCCAATGCCCAGGCACGAAGTCGACGCCCGCGAACTGTACCGTCACATCCCGCTCACCCAGATCACGCTTGACGCTTTTCAGGGGATACGTCCCCAGCGCCTTGACGCCGACGGACAGGGTGGCGATCACTGCGGAATCCCGAATAAGGCCGTTGACAATGATGCCGGACCAGTTGTTGTCCTGAGCCTTGCCGGCAAGAATATCACCGAGCAGGGCGCAATTTCCTGACGCATTGCCGTCAATGACCAGCACACGGCCTTGCCCGTCTTCACTCAAGGCTTCACGAACTTTTGAGTTGTCATCAGGACAACGCACAGTGGAAATATATCCCGAAAAGGCAAGGATACCGCCGAAATCACGAAACCCCGGTGTCGCGATGTGGATAGCGCTGTGTTGATCGGAAAGATCTGCGGTTGACACTCTCATGGGGAACAGGGTGCGTCAGGCGCACTCATTATAAAGTGCGGTACTGCAGGATAAAGTGTGGTCCTGCAGGGGCTTATTGCGGCAATTACAGTGCGTGATGTCTCAAGCCAGGCACTGCTTAAGATTTTTTGCCAGATTGCGCATCATCTCGAAGTACAGATCGGGGCCATCAGCAAGATCGGCCCCAAGCGGGTCCAGCATCCCACTGGAAGCTTCACTGCCTTCAATTACAGTTTGTATCAGACGGTCCGAGAATTGAGGTTCGCGAAATACACATCGTGCACCGGTTGCCTTTAATTTATCACGCATTTCCTGAAGACGTGCTGGCGGCGGAGTTTCGCCGGAGGGGTGCGTGATGCTGCCGACGTTATTCAGCTGATATGCCTTCTCCAGGTACTGATAGGCGTCGTGAAAGACAATGAATGGTTTGCCGCGCACGTCAGCGAGGATGGTTTCCAACTCTTTCTCCAGAGCGTCAATGCGCGCAATGACCTTCAGGGCGTTGGCTTTATAGGTTTTGCGGTTGTCAAAATCAATGGCGCTCAACTCTTTTACGATCCACATCACCATGCGCCGGGCGTTATCCGGATCCAGCCAGACGTGTAAGTCGGGAACATCGTGTCCATGATCATGTCCGTGATCATGATCGGCATGCCCGTCCTCCCAGGGACCGCCTATCCGAAATGGGTGCAGCGAAAGATTCGCGTCATTAGCCGCTGTTGATACCTTAATTCCGTCGGGCAGGGTCTGGAGCGTGGACTCCATAAAAACCTCAAAACTATCTCCCATATATAGGATAAGTTTGGAGTTTTGCACTGCACTTACTTGCGAGGGCTTGAGCTGAAAGTTATGCGGTGTGGTCGCACCTTTGAGGATAAGAATGGGTTCTGTAATATCGCCCGCGACGCCGGAGACAAGCGAGTGAAGTGGCTTGACCGTGGTCACAATGCCGCCGGTTTTCCCGAATTCAGATTCGGCGAAGGCCAATCCTGGGAAATGCAGAAGCAGAAGAAGCAAGATCGAGGTGCGAATAGGCATATTAAGGAGTACCTGTAGTTGGTAGAATAGGGGATCTTGAAAAGATGTTATATTATACTATAACATTCTTCGGGCATGCACATTGCATGTTGGGATCTTATTATGAAACATCGCATGGAGCATGATCGTTTTGTAGATCGCGCCTTGCAGCGTGCAGAGCAAATCTGTCAGGATCATGGGGCTCGCTTTACCCATTTGCGCCGGCGTGTGCTGGAAATCATCTGGGCCAATCACACTCCGTCGAAAGCCTATGACATTCTGGCTGTACTGATGCGGGAAGACGCTTCCGCGAAACCACCGACCGTCTACCGGACGCTGAACTTTCTGATGGAGCACGGGCTGGTACACAAGATCAATAGTCTGAACGCCTACATGGGTTGCGCGCATCCTGACGCGCATGAAGAGTGTCAGTTTTTGATCTGCAGAAAATGTGGCGTGGTTGAAGAATGCCGCAATCCGGAAGTCACTCAGGCCGTCAGCAGTACAGCTAATGCGAGCAAGTTTCATCTCCAGAAAACAGAAGTAGAGCTTTCTGGTGAATGTGCGGCGTGTCTGTAGTGAGGAATTAATTATGGGCACTTTGATTGAGGCGAAAAACATTCACGTCTTCCGCCATAAAAAACATATTCTCGACGATGTTTCGGTGCACATCGGAGAGCGCGATTTCATCACCATCATCGGTCCGAACGGAGCCGGGAAATCAATGTTGCTGAAATGTCTGATCGGCTTCTACGAACCCAACAGAGGCAGTATTCAACGCCAACCAGGATTACGGATTGGCTATGTTCCGCAGCGCCTGACGCCGCATCCCTCTATGCCGATTACGGTGCATCGCTTCCTGTCTTTGCGCAAGCGCACCACTGAGACTCATTTGCAGCGCATCGTGCAAGAGACGCATATCGAAAAGTTTCTGGAATCGCCGCTGTCGACCTTGTCGGGCGGAGAATTGCAGCGTGTGCTGCTGGCGCGCAGCCTGCTGGTCGATCCACAACTGCTAATACTGGATGAAATATCCCAGAATCTGGACATCACCCGGCAAGTGAGTTTCTATCGATTGCTGGAGCAGATCTATGAAGAGCATGAACTCAGCATCCTGATGGTGTCGCACGATCTGCACATGGTGCTGGCGTCGACCCAGAGAGTCATCTGTTTGTTTCACCACGTGTGCTGCTCCGGGGAGCCGCAAGCCGTCACCAAGGATCCCCAATTCATCTCACTGTTCGGCGATGATATGGCTGAAATGATGGCGATCTACCAACACAGTCACGACAAGCATCAGCATCATGAGCACACTTGACATATTGTTCGAACCGTTTCTTGTGCGCGCGGTCATCGGCGGGGTCGGGGTTGCGATTATTGCCGGCGCTATTGGCTGCTTAGTGGTCTGGCGTCGCATGGCCTATTTCGGTGATTCGCTGGCGTACAGCGCCTTGCTCGGTATTGCACTAGGATTGGCCGTTGGCATCAATCTGAATCTCAGCACGCTGCTGACGTGCTCCGTCTTTGCAGTGGCATTGTTGTGGCTGCAGCAAAGAAAGATTCTGGCGACCGACACGCTGCTGGGCATACTGGCGCACGCCGCACTGGCCGCAGGCATGATCACCCTGAGTTTTCTGGAGCAGGAGAGGGGATTGCAGACGTATCTGTTTGGCGATATTCTGACGGTGACGACGCAGGAGTTGTGGTGGATTTATATTGGTGGCGCACTGATTCTGCCGCTGCTGGCCTGGAACTGGTCGGCGCTGGTGCTGATGACCATCCACGAAGATCTGGCGCGGGCGGAAAATATCAACACCATCTTCACGCAAATGCTGCTGTTGTTTTTGATGACTTTGGTGGTCGCGGTCTCGATTCGCATCGTAGGTATTCTGCTGATCACTTCGCTGTTGATTATTCCGGCTGCCGCTGCGCGTTTTTTGGCGCGCACTCCGCAAACCATGGCGATAACCTCCGCACTGGTCGGCGTCCTCTCCGTGCTCATCGGGGTATATAGCTCATTATATTTTGATACGCCCTCTGGGCCGTCCATCATCATGGCAGCAACTTTTCTGTTTATGCTATTGCTTTCTCTCTTCTCCCATCGCATGAGGTATTAATAATGCGTTCTCTTATTTTCTTTGTACTGGCGGCTGCGGCAACGACCGTGAGTCCGACCTTCGCGGCGAAAGGGCATGACCATTCAGCGCACGCAGGTGAGGGTTTTTACGCGGACATTCATACCAAGGTGCATGCGGATAATATCGTTTCCTCCGAGGAAAGCGACGGGGAGTTCGTTGAAATCTATACGCACTCGCATTTTGACGTCGGCGGCTCATTGGGCGAGTACTTTTCCATTCATGCGGGCTTCAAACTTGAAGGTGAACCTGCCGGACATGCCCATGGATCTGGACCCGCGCTTGCCGTGCCAGATGGCAGTCATCGGTTCTTTGATGACCACCCGCTGTTGATCGAGCAATTGAGGTTGAGCTTCAGCAACGGCCCGTTTTCGCTTTATGCGGGTAAATTCAATCCGATTGTCGGCTTCGACTATGAGCGCTTCCCCGGCGTGTACAGTTACCAGACCGTTGAGGAATACGCGATTCGGGAGCGCATCGGTGTGGGTGGCGCGATGAAGTTCAATGCCGCGGAGCGTGGCACACACAAACTGGATATATCAGGCTTCTTTGCCGACACCACGTTTTTGAGCGATTCCATAATCACGCGGCGTGGACAGACCGACGAAGAAGATGGCGGCGTCAGCAATACCGAAGACCTGTCTTCCTTTGCTATCTCGCTCGGTGGGACGGATTTCTACTCGCTGACCAATGACTTTGTCGAGGGACTGTCGTATCGAGTCGGATACGCGAAACAGAAAGCGGGAATGTGTGAGGAGACCGATGAAAGACGCATGTCCGCCTCTCTGGAATACAAGCATGTGTTTTCTCGCGACCTGAGTGCCCGTCTGGTCACCGAATATATGGATATTGATCACTTTGGCGGCGTGGACGCGCATGACCGCTCACACGGCATGGTGGCTCTGGGTTGGGATTACAAGCAGTGGAATCTCTCCATGTCGTACATGCACGTCAACAACAAGTTGCGGCAAATGGACCTGATCGAAGCGATGCACGAACATCATGGCGAGGAAGAAGAAAATGAAGAGCACGATGAAGGTCATGCAGAGGATGATCACGCGGATGAGGACGAGCATGGGCATGATGAAGAAAGTGGGTGCGTAGCTCATGGACACGAAGACGAACATGGCCATGAAGAGGGCGAGGAAGATGGACATGTCGAAATGGTGTCCGCCATGGAAGAGGAGCCTCACGATGACGAGGAAGATCATGGGCATGGGCATGAAGATGAACACGACCACGGCGGCGAGGGCTTGGACGGTCATATCTTTCAGGTCTCAGTCGGCTACCGATTCGACAATGGCGTCGGCATTGACTGGGGCTACCAGTACGTGGACGAAGAAGGGGAGATCACCGAACGCACCGGTTTGATGCTGAGTTTCGGCTACGCTTTCTAGTCGAGCAGGTCACCCGCGACAGTCACAGCGGTCTTGTCGGCAAGCGGCAAGACCGAAGAGATTCTTAATGGTATCTGAGAGCCGTCAATAATGGCGGAGAGGGAGGGATTCGAACCCTCGGTACGGGGTTACCGCACACCCGCTTTCCAGGCGAGCCCGTTCGACCGCTCCGGCACCTCTCCCGCAGACTCGTGGGGACGGGTCACGCTTTTTGCAAATCGCCGCCGCCCATGGCTGGCATATAAGTGATATTGCCTTCTGCCTTGCGTATTTCAGGCGTACCGGCTTTCTCCACCTCATCAATGCGGACCACGGCCTGCATCGGAACATAGGTTCGCGCGACGGACTCAAATTCCGTCTTCAGTCGCTCCTCGCTGGGATCGACCACCACTTGCGTGCGTTCACCAAAGATGATGTCTTCCACCACTACAAAACCGAACAAATCGGAAGAGTAGACGTGTTGCGCGTAGATTTCGTAGATCTCACCGTTGGAGTGGAAGATGATCTTGTAAATCGGCTCAGGTTCTGTCATGACAAACTGGAGTAGGGGATTGCGTCCGATTATAGCAACATAGGAGGATCTTCCATGTGATCCACGACGGCTTTGCCAAAGCCGGAAGTTGTCACCAGAGTCGCCCCTGGGATCAACTCCTGCATGTGTCGTTCGACTTCTTGGCGAGTCGCCGCACCGCTCGCAGCGGTCGACAAGCCCGCGCGTACGCGCGCCAAGTCATAGGTCAGGAACTTGTTGGAGATCGCCCCGGATATGCCCTTGATCACCAGATCGGCCGCTTCCACCCAGCCCATGTAGCGTAGCATCATCTCGGCCGACAGAATAATGGAGCCCGGATTGACGCGGTTCTTGCCGGCGTATTTGGGCGCGGATCCGTGGGTGGCCTCGAACACGGCGACCGCATCGGCCATGTTGGCACCCGGCGCGATGCCGATGCCGCCGACCTGTGCGGCCAGCGCATCCGAAATATAGTCGCCATTCAGATTCAGTGTGGCAATCACATCGTAATCCGCCGGCTTCAGCAGGATCTGCTGCAGAAAGTTATCAGCGATGACGTCCTTGATGACAATAGTGCTGCCATCGTTCGGATTGCGAATTTGATGCCAAGGGCCGTCGCCAATTATTTCGGCACCAAACTCCTCGGCCGCCATCTCGTAACCCCAATGACAAAACGCGCCCTCAGTGTGCTTCATAATGTTGCCTTTGTGCACCAGCGACACGGAGCGGCGATGGTTCTCAAGCGCATAACGAATGGCCTTGCGAATCAAGCGGCACGATCCTTCACGCGAGACAGGCTTGATGCCGATGCCGGAAGAGCCGGGAAAGCGGATCTGGGTGACCTGCATCTGCTTTTGCAGAAACGCAATGACTTCCTTCGCCTCCGCGCTGTCGCTCGCCCATTCGATGCCGGCGTATATGTCCTCGGTGTTTTCACGAAACACCACCATGTCCGTGGTGTCGGAAGATTTCAGCGGTGTCGGGGTGCCGCGAAAATAACGAATCGGACGCACACAGGCGTACAGATCCATCTTCTGCCGAATGGAAACATTCAGTGAGCGAATGCCTTCACCGACAGGGGTGGTGAGGGGCCCTTTGATAGAGATAACATGATCCTGCATGACCTGCAAGGTCTCATCCGGCAGCCAGGAGCCATCGCGGTACAGCTTGTTCGCTTTCTCTCCGGCGTAGACCTCCATCCAGCAGATCTTTCGTTTGCCGTCGTACGCCGAGCGTACCGCTTCATTGACCACCTGGCGCATGACCGGGGTGACGTCAATGCCAATGCCGTCGCCTTCAATAAACGGGATAATGGGATGGTCCGGGACCTTAACTTCTCCGTCCGAGCTAACATTAATGACTTCTCCCTCGCTGGGAGGGAGAATATGCTCATACTTGGTCGGGGGCATAACGCAGTTCGGTTGCGCCGTGCGTCAGAACTGTTCTTCTTCGGTCGAATCCTTCATCGCGGTGACGGAAGATGCGCCGCCCTGAATGACGGTGGTGACGTCATCAAAATAACCGGCACCGACTTCTTGTTGATGGCTAACAAATGTGTAGCCGCGATCGCCAGAGGCGAACTCAGGCTCCTGCACTTTCTCCACGTAATGCTTCATGCCTTCATCGCCCGCGTAATCGTAGGCCAGATCAAACATGTGGTACCACATGCTATGAATGCCGGCGAGCGTGATGAATTGGTATTTGTAGCCCATCGCGGACAGTTCGCGCTGGAATTTTGCGATGGTGGCATCGTCAAGATTCTTCTTCCAGTTGAATGACGGCGAGCAGTTGTAGGCGAGCAGCTGGTTCGGGTGCTCATTGCGCACCGCCTCAGCGAAGGCGCGTGCGAACTCCAGATCCGGCGTGCCGGTTTCGCACCACACCAGGTCGGCGTAGGGCGCGTAAGCGATACCCCGTGAAATCGCCTGATCCAGACCATTGCAGACTCGATAGAAACCCTCAGTTGTGCGTTCTCCGGTGAGAAACGGCTTGTCGTTTTCATCGAAGTCCGAAGTTATCAGGTTGGCCGCTTCTGCATCCGTGCGCGCCAGTACGATAGTCGGTACGCCCAGAACATCCGAAGCCAGTCGCGCCGCGATCAATTTCTGTACGGCTTCCTGCGTGGGCACCAGCACCTTGCCGCCCATGTGTCCGCATTTCTTGACAGCGGCCAGCTGATCTTCAAAGTGCACGCCCGCAGCACCATTGACGATCATGTTCTTCATCAACTCGAAAGCGTTCAGCACGCCGCCGAAGCCGGCTTCCGCATCAGCGACGATCGGCGCGAAATAATCAACGAACCCTTCGTCTTCCGGGCCGACACCGCGGCACCACTGAATTTCATCCACACGTTTGAACGCATTATTGATGCGGCGCACCACGGCGGGTACCGAATCATAAGCGTAGAGTGACTGGTCCGGGTACATGGTCTCGGAGGTGTTGGCATCAGCCGCGACTTGCCAGCCAGACAGGTAAATGGCTTCAATGCCGGCCTTCACCTGCTGGACGGCTTGCCCGGCGGTGAGGGCCCCTAGGCAGTTGACGTAACCCTTGCGGGCATCGCCGTTGACCAGCCGCCAAAGTTTTTCAGCGCCTTCGGTGGCGGTGGTGTTGGCGGGTACACGGGACCCGCGCAACCGCACCACATCCTCTGCGGTATAGTCTCGGCGTACATCGCTCCAGCGCGGGTTGGTGTCCCAATCTTGCTGCAGCGCTTCGATCTGTTGTTGTCGATTCACGTAACAATCCTCTTGAAATGTCGCGTATTAGGATAACAACGCCGCACAGAGTGCGGCGCAAGTTTCAGGGCAATTTTATCAGATACGCTAGTCGAGGGAACTGAAGGTGCTCGCGTCTGGAGCTGGTTTCGGTCGTCGCGGAACCTTGTGCGCCACGCCCTTGTGGCAGTCGATGCAGGTCTTGCCGCGCATCGGTGCGCTGTGGTGCTTCTTGCGTGCGCTTCGATCTTGCTTTTTCAGATCCATTGCCTCATAGGTGTGGCAACTCTGGCATTCGCGTGAGTCGGTGGCTTTCATGCGATCCCACACGCGGTTCGCCATCTCCCAGCGATGCGCTTCGAATTTCTCTTCGTTGTCGATCTTGCCGCTGATTTCACCCCAGACGTCCCGCGCCGCCATAAACTTCGCGAACACTTTCGGGCCAAGCGGATGCGGCACATGGCAATCAGCGCAGCCAGCACGTATGCCATATTCATTCTTGTAATGAGCGGATTCCTTCCACTCCGCAGTATTCCACTGCATGGAGTGACACGAGGTGCAAAATTCCGTGGTATTGGTTGCATCCAGTACCATAGACGTGCCGAGCGCGCCGACGAAGCCTACGGCTACCAGTACTCCAACTGCCGCGACCGAAACTGATTTCCACATGGGCATCATTGTACCGAAAGGATTAGTCTTGACTGTATGCTACAAGTTCCCTGATGCTTGAAGCGCAAGCCCTTGGTTGTACACGCGGCGGGCGTCCTTTGTTCGCCGAGTTGTCATTCTCACTGCGCGCGGGCGAACTGCTGCTAGTACGTGGCCCGAACGGCTGCGGCAAGACTTCGCTGCTGCGCATGCTGGCCGGCTTGCTGCCGGTGGAAGAGGGGCACCTTGAGTGGATGCAAGGCCCAGCGCCGGTACTCTGGATCGGCCATCGCACCGGCATCAGTGCGGATATGACCGCATGGGAAAACCTCCGTTATCTGGCAACGCTGGAAGGGGATCTCTCTCGACTGGATATCGGCGTGTTGGAAGAAGTCGGATTGGCACGGTTTGCGCATACCCTTGCCTCTCGTCTGTCGGAAGGGCAGATGCGGCGCATCGCACTGGCGCGCATTGCGATTAGTGCGCGGCCGCTGTGGCTTTTGGACGAGCCGATGACCGCGCTGGATGCCGCCTCCATGCAGTGGCTGGAAGCGCAAATGTCGCACCACATAAATGCCGGTGGCGCAATCGTGATGGCCACGCATCGGGACGCGCCAGAAAATATTCCGGCGCGTGTTCTGGAGCTCGGATCATGATGTGCACCTTGTTCCTCGCGCAATGGCGTCGCGAAATGGCACTGGCATGGCGGCGGCGCGGACGCTTTCTGCAGCCGTTGTTGTTTTATATGCTGGTCATGCTGCTGTTTCCGCTGGCCATGGACCCGGACCCGGTGCGACTGGAGACTCTGGCTCCCGCGCTATTGTGGGTCACCGCTTTGCTGGCCGCCTTGCTGGCACCGGCGATGCTGTTCTCTTCGGACTATGAAGAAGGCTGCATAGAACTGTGGATCACCGGCGGTATGCCGCTGGCCTGGCTGATACTGGCCAAATTGCTCGCCTACACTGTGATCGTATCGCTTCCCCTGATTGTGGCGAGTCCTTTGCTGGGTGGATGGTTCGGACTGTCCGATGCCAGTCTGCGGGTGCTGTTTCTCTCCATGGCGCTTGGCGTGCCAGCCTTGTGTCTGATCGGCTCTTTGGGCGCGGCCTTGACTCTGAGTCTGCCGCGTGGCGGCATTCTGCTCGCATTGATTGTGCTGCCGCTGTATATTCCAGTGCTGATGTTTGGTGCTGGTGCGGTTACGGCTGCTTCTCAAGGGCATTCCGTCATCGCGGCGCTGACCTTGCTTGGTGGCATGTTGCTGCTGACATTGAGCCTGATTCCGCTGGCGGCGGCGGCGGCGCTCAAGGCTAGTTTGGAATAATAGCAAACTTATGCTCAAACAATTCGCCTTTCTGGGCTCACCTGCGCAGTTCTATACCCGCACCGGCGTGTGGCTGCCATGGCTGTCCGTGCTTACGGCGATTGGGATGCTGATCGGTTTCTATTGGGGACTGATGGTCGCACCGCCCGACTATCAGCAAGGCGAGGTGTATCGCATTATCTACGTGCACGTGCCTTCGGCGTGGCTGTCATTGATGGTTTATGGGGTGATGGCAAGTGCCGCAGCTTGCGCTTTAATCTGGCACCTCAAACTGGCGGAAATCGCTGTCTACGAATGCGCTGTGCTGGGCGCGATGTTCACCGCACTGGCGCTGCTGACCGGCATGCTGTGGGGCAAGCCTACGTGGGGCACTTTCTGGCAGTGGGGTGATGCCAGGCTGGTGTCTGAACTGATCTTGCTGTTTCTGTATCTGGGAGTACTGGCCTTGCACAATGCTATCGCCAACCCGCGTAAGGCGGCGCGTGTCGCCTCCATTCTGGCCTTGGCCGGTGTGGTCAATGTGCCTATCGTGCATTACTCCGTAGAGTGGTGGAACACCTTGCACCAGGGTCCGACGGTGAGCAAGTTCTCCGCGCCGTCCGCACATGAGAGCATGCTGTGGCCGTTATTGTTGATGGCCGTGATGTTCACGCTTTATTTTGCGACAGTGTTGCTGGCGCGTATCCGCATGCGCATTCTGGAACGCGAAGCCGATCGACGCTGGGTTGAGGAGATGCGCAATGGCTGAATTTATCGCCATGGGCGGTTATGCCTTTTATGTCTGGACCTCGTATGGCATTGTGGTCATCGCACTTGTCGGCGCGGCTTTTCTGCCGTGGCAAAAACATCGGCGACTGCGCCGTGACCGCTAAAATCGCAGCCCCATGAATGCTCTGCAAAAACGTCGCCTTGGTCTGGTGCTCGCCGTCTCAATCGGCGTCGCCGCCGGCGTCGCCCTGATGCTGATGGCCTTCCAGCAGAACCTGCTGTATTTCTACAGTCCCTCGCAGGTGACCGCGGGCGCAGTGACTGAAGGTGCGACCTTTCGGCTGGGCGGACTGGTGGTTGAGGACAGCGTCGCGCACGATGCGGATGATGCACTGACTGTTCGCTTTGTGCTGACCGACCGAGTGGATTCTCTGCCTGTGCAATACCGCGGATTGCTGCCGGATCTGTTTCGCGAAGGGCAGGGGATCGTTGCCTTGGGTGCTTTGAATGAGGCCGGAGTTTTTGTCGCCACCGAGGTGCTGGCGAAACATGATGAGTACTATATGCCGCCGGAAGTCGCCAAGTCCCTGGAAGAGGCCGGCGCCCAGCAACCTTATGAGATGAGCTGGTGATCCCCGAACTCGGACATTTCGCACTGGTGCTGGCGTTTGTACTCGCCACGCTGCAAGTGATTCTGCCAACCTTTGGCACCTGGCGCGGGGATGTCGCGTTGGTGCGCAGTGCGGATTCGTTGGCGCTGGGGCAGGCAGTTATGGTGCTGTTGTCCTATCTGGCGCTGACCGCGTCATTCATCATGCACGACTTCTCGGTCGCTTACGTCGCCAACAACTCCAATACCGAATTGCCTTTGGCGTATAGGATCTCTGGTGTCTGGGGCGCGCATGAAGGCTCCTTGCTGTTGTGGGCGCTGGTGCTGAATGGCTGGACTGTTGCGGTGATGGCTTTGAGCCGCCGCCTGCCGACACTGTTCCGCGCCCGTGTACTGATTGCGCTGGGCTTTATCAGTCTGGGCTTTCTGGCTTTCATGTTGGCTACCTCAAATCCCTTCGATCGTCTGATCCCGCCGACATTGGAAGGCCGCGATCTGAATCCCTTGCTGCAGGACCCCGGCCTGGTGATTCATCCACCTTTGCTATACATGGGTTATGTCGGCTTTGCCGTGGCGTTCGCATTTGCGGTCGCTGCCTTGTGGGGCGGACAGTTGCACGCCGCTTGGGCGCGCTGGACCCGGCCGTGGGTGACCGCCGCGTGGATGTTTCTGACGCTTGGCATTGCTCTCGGCAGTTGGTGGGCCTATCACGAACTCGGCTGGGGCGGGTGGTGGTTCTGGGATCCGGTGGAAAATGCCTCATTTATGCCGTGGCTTGCCGGTACTGCGCTGATTCACTCGTTGGCTGTCACCGAAAAGCGCAATACATTCAAGCGCTGGACGGTATTGTTAGCGCTGCTGGCGTTCTCACTCAGTCTGGTCGGTACATTTCTGGTGCGCTCCGGCGTGCTGGTGTCGGTGCATGCGTTTGCCAACGACCCAGAACGCGGCGTATTTATTCTAGCCTTCCTCGCCATTGTGATCGGTGCCGGACTAGGTCTGTTCGCATGGCGTGCCCATCGCCTTGAAAATCCCGGACATTTTGAACTTCTATCGCGAGAAACCTTCTTGTTATTCAATAATTTGCTATTGATTATTGCGACATTCTCTATTTTGCTCGGCACGCTGTATCCGCTAATCATTTCGGTGCTGGACCTGCCAACCATGTCAGTCGGCGCACCGTACTTCAATGCCATTTTCGTGCCGCTTGCCTTGCCATTGCTGTTTTTGTGCGCAATCGGGCCGGTGGCGCGCTGGAAGAAAACCCGTGTGCGGGAGGTACTGCGCCGTCTGCAGGTACCGCTTGCTGTCGCGCTGATTCTGGGCGTGACGATTCCCTTGTCGGCCTACGGCACCACGCCGGGCATCACGATTCTGTCAATCATGCTGGGGATCTGGTGCATTGGCGGCGCGATCGTGGTGATATGGCGGCAGTTTGGACGCATGCGCCGGGGCACGGGTGCCTGGTACAGTTTTCGACATATCCCGCGACACCTGTTAGGCATGGCCAGCGCCCACACAGGTCTTGGCGTTCTGGCTCTGGGTATCGCGTTCACCTCCACCTTTTCACAAGAGCGTGAAATCGTCATGCACGCCGGAGACACGATCACATTCGCCTCACGGGAGTTTCAGTTCCATGGCGTCAGTTCGGTCGACGGCCCCAACTACGATGCCATTCGCGGCGACATCAGCGTGCATCGCGATGGTGAGGCGGTGACGCGCCTGTACCCGGAGAAGCGTACCTATCGTGTGCAGCGCTCCCCAATGACCGAGGCCGCCATTCATTCAACGATCTGGGTGGATATCTACGCCGCGCTGGGCGAGGCGGCACCCGATGGCAGTTGGGGCGTGCGCCTGTACGTCAAGCCCATGATTCAATGGCTGTGGGGCGGTGCCATTCTGATGGCTTTGGGTGGCCTTCTGGCCATGTCCGACAAGCGCTACCGCTACCGTCGCCGGGACAAGGGAACCGCCTGATGTTTCCGCTCCGTTGGATACTTCCGCTGCTGGCCTTCCTGATGATGGTGGCGCTACTGGCATTTGGCCTGCGCGGCGATCCGACCATGGTCAGTTCTCCGCTGGTCGGTCGAACTGTGCCGGCCTTCACTGCGCCGATACTGGAGCCGTGGGAACCGGGCGTGCAATTTGAATCGACCACGCTACGCGGTGAGTGGAGCATGCTGAACGTCTGGGCGAGTTGGTGTGTCACCTGTCTGGAGGAACATGATCTGCTCATGCGCCTGTCAGCGCAGATCGCCATTTATGGCATCAATCACAAGGATACGCACGTTGACGCATTGCAGTGGCTGCGCGAGCGCGGCAACCCTTATCGGCACAACATCGTTGACGCGGACGGTCATGTTGGCATTGAACTTGGCGTCTACAAAGTGCCGGAGACATTTCTGATGGATCCGAAAGGAGTGATTCGCTACAAGCACATCGGTGCTCTGACTGAACAGGCATGGCGACAGGAAATGCTGCCGCGAATTCGTGGAGAGCGCTCGTGAGTATCTTGCGCTTTGGCCTGATGGCGATCCTTGTGTTGGGTGCGGCGCAAGCGGAGGTGCTTTCTCCTGATGAAGTGCGCATCCAGAAACTGCTGTACGAATTGCGCTGTCTGGTCTGCCAGAACCAGTCGCTGGCGGACTCGAATGCGGAGTTGGCCGGTGACTTGCGTCAGCGTGTACGCGAGCTGGTGGAAAGCGGCAAGAATGATGCCGAAGTGATCGCGCATCTGCGTGACCGCTATGGTGACTTCATCCTGTACAGGCCGCCCCTGGAAGCCCACACGGTGGTGCTATGGGTCGGGCCATTCGCGGCACTGGCATTGTTTGCGCTGGTGCTGATCCGGCGGATTCGAAGACATCACAAGGACAGTGTGGTGCCGTTATCGGAATGGGATCGCCGCCGCGTCAATACCATCCTGAAGCGCCGGGAGGATGAAGACTGATGTGGGGCTTTGCAATCGGCATTCTGGTACTGCTGGCACTGGCGGTTGTGTTTGCTTTGTGGCCATGGTTGACCAAACCTTCAGCACAATCGGAATCGATGAACGAAGTGCTCGCGCACGCCTATCGACTGCGCCGAGACGAATTGCAGGAAGACGTGGAAATCGGCTGGCTGTCGCCGGAGCTATTCAGTGAGGCCGAATCGGAACTGGATCGTGGGCTGCTGAAAGACACTCAGGACATCGGAGATTTTGACGTGTCCGCCGACACCCCTCGGCGCATTGCGCCGGTGTTAGGCACTGTCGTGGTGCTGGCGGGCTTGAGCTTATATTTGGGCTCCAGCGAACTCGTGCGCTTCGCACTGCCGTGGGGGCAGACGGATCAGGAGGAAAGCGCCGAGCAGTTGCAACAGCGTCTGGAAGAACAGTTGGCTGTGCAGCCGGAAGACGCGCAGGGCTGGGCGCATTTGGCGGAACTGCATCGGGTGCATGACCGCATTGATGAAGCGATCGCCGCCTGGGTTCGGGCCAACGCGCTGCTGGAATATTCCGACCCTTCCGCACTGGTGGCATTGGCCGATGTGCTAGTCGTTGCCAACAACGATCAGTTCACAGATGAAGCGATTGATTATTTGCTGCAGGCCCTGAGGATTGACCCGCAGCATCAAAAGGCGTTGTGGCTGGCTGGCTGGGCGGCGCGTCAGCGCGACCAGACCGAAGCAGCGGTGCAGTATTGGGAGCGACTGCTTGAGGCGCTGCCACAAGAGGAAGAGGGTGTGCGCAGCCTGATTGAGGGCTGGCTTGCCGAAGTGCGCGGAGAAGTCCGAGCGATGCCATCGCGAAGCGAATTGCAGCTGCGTGTGGGCGTGACTTTGGCGGCAGAATTGGAGGCAGATCTTTCGCCGGGTGCGACCCTGTTTGTGTATGCCCGACAGGCCAATGGCGCACCTATGCCGCTTGCGATCTGGCGCGGCATCGCGCAGGACTTGCCTGTGGAAGTCGTGTTGGATGATTCCATGGGGATGGCGCCAGGCATGCCGAAGTTGTCACAAGCCGAACAGGTCGTGGTGCTGGCGCGACTTAGTGAAAGTGGCGAAGCGCTTCGGCGCAGCGGCGACTTGTTGGGTGAATCAAAGCCGCTGGTGCTTGCCGAGACAGACGCCATCGACATTGTAATTGACACGCGCGTTCCATGAGTGGGTCAGTTCCCGTCTGGATTGCACTGCGCTACCTGCGCGCACAGCATCGCCATCGCTTCATTTCATTTATTTCGGTGGTGTCGACGGCCGGCATTGCGCTGGGCCTGACCGCGGTTATCACCGTGATGTCGGTGATGAACGGGTTCCATACGGAGATCCGCGACCGCATCCTCAGCATGGTCTCACATATCAATGTCACCGAGTTGAGTGTGAAACTACACGATTGGCCGAGCATGGCGGAACGCATCGAAGCATACGAAGAAGTCGTAGCCAGTGCGCCATTCATTGAAGCACAAGGCATGCTGATGTACCGCAATCGCGTCAGCGGCATCGGACTGCGAGGTATTGAGCCTGCGCAGGAGATTCGGGCTTCGCAAGTCGGCGGGCATATGCTGGAAGGAGAATTGACGCAACTGGAGCCGAGGGCTTGGCGTATCGTGCTGGGGCAGGAACTGGCGCAGCACCTGGGCGTGCGTGTCGGAGATCGCGTCACGCTGGTGGTGCCCAAAGCCACCAGTACCATCGCTGGCATGGTGCCGAAGACGCGCCGCTTTCAGGTGGCCGGCATTTTTCGCCTGGACATGCACCGCTTCGATCGCAATCTGGCCTTGATTCACCTGCAGGATGCCGCGCGCATTATGGGGGTGGGGGAGGCGGTGACCGGTCTGAAAGTGCGCACTCAGGATCTGTTCCTGGCACCGTGGCTGGCGGATCGCATGCGTGAGGACCTGGGATCGAGCTATTGGGTTCGGGACTGGAGTCAGATTCACCAAAGCTTCTTTCAGGCCGTGCAGATGGAGAAGACCATGCTGTTTCTGCTGCTGATGCTGATTGTGCTGGTCGCGGCATTCAACATTGTGTCGGCACTACTGATGACGGTGTTGGAGAAACGCGCAGATATTGCGGTTCTGCGCACATTGGGGATGACGCGCACAGGAATTCTGCGCGTGTTTGTACTGCAAGGCTCGCTGATCGGGATGTTTGGCGCAGTGCTTGGGATTGCCGGTGGCGTCGCGCTGTCCCTGAACCTGCAACTGGTCGTTGGATTCATCGAAACCTTGTTCCAATTCAAGATCTTCTCGCCAGAAGTGTATTACATTAGTGAGATTCCTTCATTGCTGTTATGGGGCGATGTGGCGATCGCGGCTGTCGCATCACTGGTTTTGGCGGTGCTGGCGGCGATTTATCCCGCGCGCAAGGCGCTTGACGTAATGCCAGCGGAGGTGCTGAGATATGAGTGATCCGGTGATCCGCTGTCGCCAGTTGCATCGCAGTTTTGGCGATGGCACAGGGGCTGTGCATGTGCTGCGTGAGCTGGATATGGATATTCAGAGCGGCGAAAGCGTCGCCATTGTTGGCGCTTCCGGCTCTGGCAAGAGCACATTGCTGCATTTGTTGGCCGGTCTGGATCAGCCGGATGCGGGAAAAATTGAATTTCTGGGTCAGGAAATTGGAGCACTGGACGATAAGGCTCTGGCGCGTCTGCGCAATGAGCATCTGGGCTTTGTCTATCAGATGCACCATTTGCTGCCGGAGTTTAGTGCGCTTGAAAATGTGGCGCTGCCAAAAATGCTCTCTGGGGTGACGCATTCAGAAGCCCGGCAGGCGGCGATGACTTTGTTGGAACGTGTCGATCTCGCTCCACGCGCCGAACATCGTCCGGGAGAGTTATCGGGAGGAGAGCGTCAGCGCGTCGCGGTGTGCCGCGCCTTGGTCATGGAGCCGGAGGTGATTTTGGCCGATGAGCCAACCGGGAATCTGGACCCGCAAACGGCGCAAGGCGTGTTTCGTCTGCTGCGGGAGATGAACGAAGAGCGCGGCGGCGCTCTGGTGCTGGTGACACATGACCGCACACTGGCTTCAGCCATGGCGGTGCGCTATCAATTGATTGACGGGAAAGCCGAGCGCGGAGACTGAGCGCTTTCTGCGCAATCCTCAAACCTCAAACCTGCAGGCAGGCGCGCACTCGCTCGCGTAGAACCGGCAGCACTTCGTTCTCAAACCACGGGTTGCGGCGCAGCCAGCCGTTATTGCGCCAGGAAGGATGCGGCAGCGGCAACAGCCCGCGTTCTGCATGCTCTTGCCAGGCGGTGACATTTTCAGTCAGGGAGCGCCGACTCCTGGTCTCCAGATGCCAGCGTTGCGCATGTAGTCCTATGAGCAGAAACAATTTCAGCTGCGGCATGGCCTCGAAGATCCGTGCGCGCCACTGTGTGGCACAAATAGCCGGTGGCGGCAAATCACCGCCGCGCGCATCCTGACCCGGAAAGCAGAATGCCATCGGCACGGTTGCGATATGCCGCGCATCATAGAACTGTGTGAGGGTCACGCCCATCCAGTCGCGCAGACGATCGCCGGAACGGTCATCAAAGGGCAAGCCGCTGGCATGCACCCGAGTACCCGGAGCCTGTCCGCAGACACAGATTTTCGCGGTGTCGGACAGTCGTGCGACCGGATTGGGTTCATGTCCAAGGTCACGGAAATCATCCGTGCACACGCGGCAGCGTGATAATTCACTCGCCAATGCGGCGAGAGTCGGATGGGCCGAAGAAATGGACGCCAGTACCCCACCGAGGTGGACCGGCTCACTCATGCGGATCGATAATGTCGTGCAGTGCTTTTTCGACTTTCGGGCGGTGGCGTGTGCGCCAGGCGCGCATTACATAGCGACGCCAATACACGGTGACACCGACATAGCCCAGAATCGCGGCGATAATGCCGCAAATCAGAGACCCCAGCAGCAACGGCCCGCCGATGAGATAGAGTTCCTCAACGAACCATCCCCATTGCCACTGAAAGTTGAAGGGAACCGGCGGACTGTCGAGTACCCAGCGTCCCACCTCATAACTGAACCAGAAGATAGGCGCGATGGTGAGTGGATTGGTCAACCAGACTAGAGCGATAGAGAGAGGCAGGTTGGCGCTCCATAGAACTGCGAAGGGGGCCGCGACCAGCATCTGCCCCGGGATGGGCAGGAATGCACAAAACAGGCCAATAGCAAAAGCGCGCGGCACCGAGCGGCGATTCAAGTGCCACAGGTTTGGCTGGTGCAGGATCTCGCCGAACACCGCGCGCAAACCGCGGTGTTCCCGAACATGTTGCTGACTCGGCAGCCACTTTCGCAAAAACTTGCGAGGCATAGTCTTATAAAAACCTACAAACCATTTACTTTACAATAGATTTTTGCAAAATCCGCATGCCGCAGCAGACGCCCGTTCCTCTATGCTGGAAATTCTTGTCGCCGGAGGCTGGGTCATGGTGCCCATTCTGGCGTGTTCCGTGGCTGCTCTGGCTATCATTCTGGAGCGTTCCTGGTCCTTGCGCGAAGCGCAAGTCATGCCGGAGTCATTACTGACCCAAATCCAGCGCTGGATTGGTGGCGAAGCCTTGAGTTCCGAGCGCCTTGACGTGCTTGGTGACAGTTGTGAACTGGGCCGGGTACTGGCGGCAGGCTTGAGTCCTCACTTCGGCACTTTGGATGAGCGCAAGACCGCGATTGAAGATGCCGGACGGCAGGCCGCAGTGGAGTTGGAGCATTTTCTAGCCACCCTCGGCACCATCGCGATGATTACACCGCTGTTGGGATTGTTGGGGACGGTGTGGGGGCTGATTGTGGTGTTTGATCAGATCACAACCTCCGGCATCGGACAGCCCGGCGATCTGGCCGGCGGCATCGCGCAAGCCCTGATCACCACCGCGGCAGGGCTGGCGGTAGCCATTCCTGCGGTGATTTTCCATCGGCATTTTCAGCGGCGCATCTCGGTGCTGACCGCACGCATGGAAGCCCAGGCACATCGATTGTTGGACATCCTGCATCAGCGAGAGCAGGGTCAGTTGTGAAATTTCATATCCGCCGCGAGGACAACCTGAACATTCCGCTGACGCCGCTGATTGACGTCGTCTTTTTGCTGTTGCTGTTCTTTATGCTGACCGCCACCTTCAGCGAACTGCATACGCTGGATATTCAGCTGCCCACGGCGCAGGCGGATACCGCCATCATTGAGGCGCGCATGGATGTGGGCGTCGACGCCGCAGGGCAGTATTACTTGAATGGTGCCGCAGTGACATCTGAAGCCTTGCGACAAGGATTGTCCGCCGCACTACAGGAGGATGCGGAGATCGTGGTTTACCTGCATGCGCACGCACAGGCCTCGCATCAGGCCGTGGTCAGCGCTATGGCGCAGGTTCGCGCACTGGGCGTACGCCGTCTGCGACTGGCCACATTGGCATCGTACGAATAATGGACGAGGTCGCACACCGCACTGGGCGCGACATCTTTCGCCGTCTGCTGTCACTGGGACTGCAGGACCAGAAGAACACCTTCAGCAAAGCCATTGCCGGCATGGTGCTGGTCGCCGCCAGCGGGCCGGCGCTGTCGGCCTTGATGCAGCCGATACTCGACGGTGCCATAGTCGCGAAGAACCCTGACGTCATTCAGTGGGTGCCGCTGGCTTTGGTCGGCATTTTCGCCATGCGCGCGATAGGCTCTTACATCACTGCCTCCTGCATGGCGCAGTTGGGCGCACGGCTGGTACGCGATCTTCGCCGCCAAATGTTCGCCCGTCTGCTGGACTTCCCGGCCGAGGCCTACGATCACACCGCCTCCAGTGAACTGCTGGCGCGGGTGACCACACACGTGGAAGGCGTCTCCAGCGCCGCGTCGCAAAGCCTCACCATTCTGGTGCGCGACAGCCTGATGGTGATCGGGTTGATTGGCTGGATGTTCTATGTGAGCTGGGTGCTGACCGTGGCCTTTCTCGCCGCCACTCCGATCTTCGCGTGGCTGATTCCGACGACCAACCGGCGCGTGCGCAAGCTCAGTCATCGCAGCATGGATGCCTTCAGCCGCACGGTGAGCAACGTGCAGGAGATGATTCAGGGCTATCGCGTGGTCAAGGTGTTTCATGCCGAGGCGATGGAGCGGGAACGCTTTGATGAAACGACCGACCATTTCCGCCATCGTCAGGTGCGCACCGCGCAAGTTAGCGCACTGATGTCGGCGATCATCATGCTGCTGGTCGGGCTCGCTTGGGCCGCGATCGTTTATCTGGTCACTTTGGAAGGGGTGCTGGAGAGCATCACAGTCGGCGGCTTTGTCTCGTTTATGTTCGCCATGCTGATGTTGCTGGGGCCGGCACGTAACCTGATTCAGGTCAATGCTCGCTTGCAGACCAGCATTGCTGCCGGACAGCAAGTCTTTCAACTACTGGACTCTCCGATTGAGGATGACTCCGGGAGCATCCGCAAAACCTCGCTGGATGAAGGCATTGAGTATGACGGCGTCAGCATGCAGTACCGCAACTCGGAAGGTTTGGCAGTAGAGGAAGTGTCACTGAACATTCGTTGCGGCGAGACCGTCGCGCTGGTCGGGCGCTCTGGTTCGGGGAAATCAACACTGGCGAATTTGCTGCCGCGCTTCTACACGCCGAGCCGCGGCGAGATTCGTATGGACGGAGTCCCGCTCTCACAGTTGCACCTGCGGGATCTGCGCGGCTTGATCAGTTATGTCGGGCAGAACATCGTGCTGTTCAACGATACCCTGCGCAACAACATCACCTACGGAGTCCCGCCGAATCAGCAGCATGATTTGGAGCACGCTTTGCGCTCCGCACATGTGGATGAGTTTGTCGATCGTCTGCCGCAAGGAATGGAGACCATCATCGGCGAGGGTGGGGTGCAGTTGTCTGGTGGACAGCGCCAGCGACTGGCACTGGCGCGCGCCTTGTACAAGCGGGCACCTATTTTGATTCTGGACGAGGCGACCTCATCACTCGACAGCAAATCAGAGCGCTATGTTCAGGAAGCCTTGGATGAGATGATGAGCAATTCCACCACTTTGATCATTGCACATCGGCTCTCTACCGTCGAGCGGGCGGATCGCATTGTGGTGCTGGATCAGGGGCGTGTGGTCGAGCAGGGCGCGCATCAGGAATTGCTTGCTGCAAACGGCACGTATGCGAACTTGTACCAGCATGAATTCCAGCTCATCGAAGGCACCGCGCAGCCCGCAGCCAAACTACCACGCCGCGGTCACGTCATTCAGGAAGGCCGAACCGTACACAAGACCTGGCCCACACGTTTTGTCGAATCGGTGTGGTATCAGGGCAGCCGCTGGGTGTGGCCGCTCCTCGCGCTGAGTTGGGTATATCGAACCGCAGTGCTGATGCGGCGCATCTACTGGGGGTGGCTGAACACGGCCGAGGCGCTGCCCGCGCCGGTGGTGGTGATCGGTAATCTGAGTGTCGGCGGCACCGGCAAGACGCCGGTGGTGAGTTGGCTGGCGAAGCAGTTGCGAGAGCGCGGACTCAGTGTGGGCATTGTGTGCAGCGGGTACGGAGGACGCAGCAAGGATTGGCCGCAAGAAGCAACCCTGGTTTCAGATCCAGATGAAGTGAGTGAGGAAGCTGTATTGCTGGCCGCGCAGACAGGTTGTCCGGTTTATGCGGGTCCTGATCGCGGTGCCACCGTACGCGCGCTATGCGAAGCGCATCCGGCCGATATAGTTTTGTCCGATGATGGCTTGCAGCATCTGGCGTTATCGCGTCAGTGTGAAATTCTTGTGATTGATGGTGCGCGCCGCTACGGCAATGACTACTGTCTGCCCGCGGGGCCTTTGCGCGAGCCGAAAAGTCGCAGCGCGCAAGCCGACATGGTTCTGGTGCATGGCGGCGAGCCGCAAGAAGGGGAGCATCGGTTTGATCTGCAGGTGCAGCATCTGCGACATTTGGTCAACGGCACCACGCGGCCGCTGTCAGACTTTGCCGGAGAGACCGTGCATGCGGTCTGCGGCATTGGCAATCCAGCGCGATTTTTGGAGTCTTTGGCGGACGCGGGTGTTGACGCCATCCCGCATTTATTTGAGGATCACTACTGCTTTGTTTCACAGGATTTTGATTTTGCTGGGGAAGTAGCGGTGGTGATGACACCGAAAGACGCCGTCAAGTGCGCGCGATTTGCGCGTGAAAAGTGGTATTCTTTAGAGGTGGACGTACAGTTGGATGCTGCCGCACAACATAAACTGGTCGCTTTGGCGCAAGACGCGGTTGCGGCTTATGGAGAACGCAAATGAATAATGAACTGCTGGAGATTCTGGTCTGCCCGGTCACCAAGGGGCCGCTGTACTATGACCGGGAGTCGCAAGAACTTATTTCCATTGCCGGCGGATTGTCGTATCCAATCCGTGACGGCATCCCAGTACTGCTGGAAGCGGAAGCCCGTGTGTTGAGTGAGGAGGAGTGTGCGCGCTGGCGCGTCCAACGTCCATGACGGCATGGCCCGCATACGCTCCGTACCCGTTCACTGTGATCATCCCGGCGCGGTGTGCGTCTACCCGGCTGCCCGATAAGCCATTACTCGACATTGCAGGCAAATCAATGCTGGAGTGGGTCTATCGTCAGGCGCAAGCCAGTGGGGCACAGCGGGTGCTTGTCGCGGCGGGAGATGACGCGGTGAAAGACTGTGCGAAGAATTTTGGAGCCGAAGTGCAAGCGACTCAACCCGATCATTCGAATGGAACGGCGCGCATTGCCGAAGTGGCGGCGGGTTTGTCTTGCGATGCGGACAGCATCATTGTCAATGTACAGGGCGATGAACCGATGATCGCCCCTGAAGCCATCGCGCAGGTTGCCCGCAATCTGTATAAGCGACCTGAGGCGTTTGCTGCGACATTGTGTACGCCATTGCTGGAAGGGGAATTTAGGGCTGTGAATGTGGTTAAAGTCTGGTGCGACGAACATGAGATGGCGCTGGGTTTCGCACGGCAACCGCGCGAGGTGGATGAGATGTCCTGCAATCGACACCTGGGAATTTATGCTTATCGGGCGCGAGGCCTGTTGGATTATGCCGCGCTCGAACCGGCGCCGGGGGAGGTGTCGGAGTCGTTGGAGCAGTTGCGGATGATGTACCACCAGCTACCGGTCTACGTTGGACGTATTGCGCCGGAGAATCAAAAACACGCAGGCATTGGCGTGGACACGCCGGAAGATCTTGAGCGTGTTCGACGTCTGATGGGAGACAGATCTCCATGACGAGTCAAAGGCGCGCATTGCTGCTGGTCGCGCATGGCTCGCGGCTGGAAGACGCCAATCAGGAAATCGAGCGCATGGCGGAGCGGTTGCGCGAACAGCTAGGCGAAGAATATGGCATCGTGCGTCATGCGTTTCTGGAGATTGCCGAGCCTGACATCCCAACCGGGATTGACGCTTGCGTTGCGCAAGGCGCGATCACGATACAGGTGTTGCCCTATTTTCTGGCGGCCGGGCGGCATGTGCGCGATGACATTCCGGGCATTGTGGAAGAGGCGAGGCGGAAGCATTCAAGTGTGGCCATTCACCTGCAGGACTATCTGGGCTTGAATGAAGCGATGCCTGAATTTCTGGCGCGGACCGCCACATAAAAGCGCACCGTGTTGCTGAATGCTTAAACTACGTATGTGGAAACCCAGCCCTGGTCAACTGAATATCTAAAGGAGCAATTGTGATCAAAGTTATGGCACCTGCGCGCCTGCATCTGGGCTTCCTTGATCTGCACGGAGGCCTCGGCCGTCGATTCGGCGGATTGGGCGTGACCTTGAGCGAAATCAGTACGCAACTGAGTTGCAGCCGAAGTGCCAGTTTCGAAGGGAGTGGACCCAACGCGGAGCGGGCCCTGGAATACGCCAAACAATTGCTGCACCTGTTCGGGTGCACTGAGGCGGTGCGCATTGAGATGCACGAGGCAATTCCCAACCATGCCGGTCTGGGTTCCGGCACGCAACTCGCGCTCACCGTGGGTTCCGCTATCAATCATCTATTCGGACTCAACCTAGGCATTCGCGAGATTGCCGCCAAACTGGGTCGCGGGATGCGCTCAGGTATCGGTATCGGGTCATTTGAACATGGCGGGTTTCTGCTGGATGGCGGGCGTGGCGAGGGAGCCCAACTGCCACGGATCATTGCTCGCCACTCTTTCCCGGAGCACTGGCGCATCGTACTGCTGCTCTCTCGCGATGGCTCTTTGGGGCTTGCGGGTGAAACCGAGCGCATCGCATTTAGTAAACTGCCGCCATTCCCGCAACAGTCTGCCGCGCATCTGTGTCACTTGACCGTGATGCAAATTCTGCCCGCGCTGATAGAAGAGGATATCAATCAGTTCGCGCGCGGCATCGGTGAGTTGCAAGAGATCATGGGCGAATACTTCGCTCCGGCGCAAGGCAGTGCTATTCTCAACCCGCACATCGCGGGCCTGCTAAAACAAGCCCAGTTGCAAGGCTTCGAAGGGGTCGGGCAAAGTTCTTGGGGGCCGACCGGCTTTATTTTGACGGACAGCGAAACTCAGGCGCATACGCTAGTTCGCAAACTGCAGATCGACGCGGATATTGAGGTTCGCATCGTGAGTGCCTCCGACTGCGGCTATACTTACACGCTCATGGCGAAAGAGGCCGCGCAGGACGACTCACAGCGTCAGGCTTCTTAAAAACTTCTGGCTATCACTTTAACTCAATCAGGAAATAATCGATGGAACGAAAATACCTATTGCACATGCTGACTTCGGCCAAGAATCTCAGTCCGTTTGATGCCAATATGGCGTATGACGCAGGCTGGGATGCCTGCATTCCTTATATTCAGGTGGATTCCGGTGAGGTCAAGGGACTGGTGGAAGACGCCATCTTTTCGCGTGGCCCGACCGGCGTCAAGCGCACCGGGGTGTTCATCGGCGGGCGTGACATGCACGAGGCTATGGAGATGCTCGACACCTGCAGCAAGTCCATGGTGCCGCCGTTTGTGATTTCTGCCTTTGCTGATCCCAGTGGCGCGTTCACTACAGCAGCAGCGATGGTGGCCAAAGTCGAGAAGGCCCTGCAAGATCATCACAGCACCGAACTGGACGGGCAGCGCATACTGGCACTGGGAGGCACCGGCCCGGTGGGTTCCGCTGCTGCCGTGATCGCATCAGCCGCCGGCGCGCGTGTGACGATTCTCGGCCGAAAGAAAGAGAAATGCGACGATGCCGCGGCGTTATGCAATGACAAATATGCCGCCAGCACTCCGGTCGAAGGTGCCGCGAATGATGATCTGGATGCTTTGCTGGATGAGACCGATGTGATCTTCGCTTCGGCGGCGGCTGGCATTCAGTTGATGTCGCAAGAACAAATCGCTCGCGCCCCGCGCCTAAAGGCCGCGGCGGATGTTAACGCGGTCCCTCCGTCTGGCATTCACGGACTGGACGTAATGGATGACGCCAAGCCCATTGAAGGCTCCAACTCCGGGGTGGTTGGCATTGGCGCTCTCGCAATAGGCAATGTGAAATACCAGACACAGCAACGACTGCTGCGTCAAATGCGCGAGACGGAAGAGCCTGTCTATTATCACTTCGAGCATGCATTTGCGGTTGCGCGCCAGTGCGTAGCGGAATAGCGCGCAAGCTCTTTGTGCTGTCCATTTCAGCGCGCGCCTACGCGCGTTTGGCCAAGCCTGTCTGGCAACTGGTCGTGATTGACGGCTATGCAGATGTGGATCTGCAGGCTGATGAGATAGTACAGGTGCCAGTAAAGGGCGGACAGTTCGATAGTGAGGCCGTCGTCGCGGTTGCGTCA
Source organism: uncultured candidatus Poriferisulfidus sp. (assembly GCA_965199755.1). Classification (GTDB taxonomy): domain Bacteria; phylum Pseudomonadota; class Gammaproteobacteria; order Poriferisulfidales; family Poriferisulfidaceae; genus Poriferisulfidus. Next base: position 809,740 of record CBDASZ010000001.1, read on the forward strand.
CGTGCCACACCGGAAGACTGGCTGATCTACGGTTCAGGGTTCGAGAAGCACCCGGAATTGCTAGATGAATTGACGCAGCACGTGCAGGTGCTGGGCAATTCAGCCGAAACGGTCGCCTTGTGTGCAGCCCCACCGCGCCTGAAAAACACACTCGATAAGATCGGTGTGCGATGCCCTGAAATACAGTGCACACCGCCAGATTCCCCGGAAGGATGGCTGTGCAAGCGTAGCGGATGCAGCGGTGGCGCGCACGTGCGCGTGGCCGGACAGGAATCGGACGAGCCCGGGCAATACTGGCAGCGCCATATATCGGGCAACACGTATTCCGTACTGTTTTATGCCGCTGAAGGCGCGGTGAAAATGCTTGGCACCGCCCATCTGCTGCCGCCAGACAAGGCCACCGGCACGTATGTCTGGACGGGTGCTGTAGCACCAGTATCTCTGGATGCTTCTGTAGAGGAGGAGTTGCAAGCGATGGTGCAGGCGCTGGCGCGCGAACTGGGATTGATTGGCATGTGCGGCCTTGATTTCATTATTGATGAGAATAATTCAGTTCACCTTATTGATATAAACCCAAGATTAACTGCAACATGCCTGTTGCATCAGGGGCGTTTCGTCAGCAATTTGCTGGAAAAACACGCTGAAGTGTGCCGCAATGGCTCGATTGAAGACCTGGAACTTGAGAAAAATACAACGGACGGTGCAGTATATGGCTTGCGTGTGGTCTATACACCAGACCCCGTTTTTATCACGCCCGCAATGGTGTGGCCATATTTCTGTACGGATCTGCCTGATGAAGGCAGCATTCTTGAACCCGGAGAACCGGTCTGCACAGTACACAGTAGGGCAGATGACAAGGCCGCCGTGGTCGCTGACCTGGAACAAAAACACGAAGAGGCACTGGAGAGACTCATCACTGCCTTTGATTTACAGTAAAATGGCAAGCCACTGCGTAGTGAAACCGTCATGCGCCATTCCATCAGTATTAATCAGCAGGCCGCCCCGTTGGTACGCAATCTGATTGCACGAGCCGATAATCTGCGTATTGACGTTAGTTGGGCCGAAGATGGGGTGTGCATCGTTGACGCTGGCATCAACGTTGTAGGCGGCATTGAAGCCGGCCGCCTGATCTCGGAAATTTGTATGGGCGGACTGGGGCAGTCCGCCTTAATTTATCAATCTTCCACGTCCTCACTGATCGGCATGGAAGCTTGGCCGCTCACAATTCACGTGCATACCCAGCATCCGGTGTATGCGTGTCTGGCCAGCCAGTATGCGGGCTGGAATCTGAACGATAAGGAAAGCGGCTTTTCTGCTCTGGGCTCAGGACCGGCACGCAGCATGGCACGCAAAGAGGAATTGTTCCAACAGATTGACTATGTGGACGAATACGCGGTCACCACACTGGTGATGGAAGTCGACAGAATTCCTCCTGCCGCCATCCGCGAAAAAATCTGCAAGGACTGCCAGGTCGAACCGCACAACCTCACCCTGATTATGACGCCCACGACCAGTCTCGCCGGAACGGTGCAAGTGGTTGGGCGTGTGCTGGAAGTGGCGCTACACAAAGCGCATGAGCTGGGTTTTGACTTGAACAAGGTGCTGGACGGAGTCGGCAGCGCACCGGTGCCGCCGATCATCAATTCGGATATGGTGCAGATGATGGGCCGCACCAATGACGCCATTTTGTTTGGCGGGCAGATCAAGTTGTTTGTCGAAGCCACCGACGATGAGGCGGAACAGCTGGCCGTGCAGTTGCCGAGCAGCACCTCGGATGACTACGGCACACCATTCGCAGAGTTATTCAAGTCATACGATTGCGATTTCTTCAAAGTGGACCCCATGCTGTTTAGTCCGGCGAGGGTACTGGTGAATAACCTGACCACCGGCCACTCCTACGCTTCCGGGCACATCAACCACGAACTGATGCTCAAGTCCTTCACCGGATGAACATTCAGGGGCGTTATGCCATCGCCACTGATCAGGCGGGGTGGCATGGACGGCAGCTGCGTGATACGCTTACCCAGCGCGGCCTTCGTGCCGATTTTGTCAAACTTCAGGAGTGCCACCTGCAGATTGGCCCGAATCACGGGCGCGTCATTCTTCCAGGTTTTGAAGATGCCTTGCCGCGCGGCGTGTTCGTGCGCGGTGTCCCCGGCGGCAGTCTGGAAGAGGTGACCTTCTATCTCGATATCCTGCATGCGCTGGAGGCGCTGGGCGTCAGGGTCTATAACGATGCTGGCGCGATTGAGCGCAGCGTGGACAAGGCGCGGGCAAGTTTCCTGTTCGCGCATCATGGCATTCCCACGCCGCACACGGTGGTGGCTCGCAGCCTCGCGTATATGCGCGCCACACTGGAGCAATGGTTCGAGGAGCATCACTACGCTGTCATTAAGCCTGTCTTTGGCTCACAAGGGAAGGGGCTGATGCGCCTGTCGCGTGAGCAGACGCACCCGGATTATGATTTGTGTCACGGTGTTTATTACATTCAGGAGTACATCGAATCCGCCAAGGAACATAGTCAGGACTGGCGCGTTCTGGTCATCAATGATGCGGCTGTGGCAGTCATGCGTCGTGAAGGCGTCGGCTGGATCAGCAATATTGCCAATGGCGGGCAAGGTTATCGAGATGAACTGAATCCTGAACTGACTGATCTGGCCGTACGCGCCACACGCGCCACGGACATGCCCTATGCCGGAGTCGATCTGATTCGAGATCGGCAAGGCCAGTTGTGGGTGACCGAGGTCAACAGCATTCCCGCCTGGCGCGGTCTGCAGGAAGTCAGTGACGCGCATATCGCGAGTTTGCTGGTTGATGGTTTTCTGCAGCACTGTGAGCAACTGAGTTAGGACTAGTGTTGCGCTATTTGCGAGCGTACTATGACGAGAGCTGGCGCTTCAGCTCCCGCCAGTTCCTATACGCCTGCCTGCTGGATGTGCAATCAATCAAGCCCGGCAATGTCGGGCTGCATGGGGAAGGGCACGGCAAAACTTGCCGAGACTACCGGCAAAGCGCCAGCGCCGCCGCAGAGTTAATCAGCCGACCGAGCTGGCGAGTAGGGCGGCGCATTTGGCGTGCCGCGCGTGCCACGCATGCTGTGGTCGGCTGCAATACCAATCTGGGCGTACTGTTGTTGAGTGCGCCATTGATCGGAGCCTATTATCGAGAGTCGCCAGGATCCCTGCACGCATGCGTGGAGCAAGAACTGTCGGAATTGAATGTGGATGATGCTCGTGATGTCTACAAGGCCATTCGCCTGATGCGCCCAGCGGGGCTGGGGCAAGTGGACAATGCCGATATTGAGCAGTCTCCTGATATCGGGTTGCGCGAAGCGATGACGCTGGCCGCATCGCGGGATTCGATCGCGGCGCAGTACCGGGACGGCTTCGCCACGGTGTTCGAGCAGGCCCGTCCGATTTGGGAGACTTTGTCGCAGCGCTGGCACGATGCGCGCTGGGCAATGAGCGGGACTTTTATGCACGTGCTGGGGCAACTCCCGGACTCGCATATCGCCCGTGTGCACGGTGCAGACATGGCGCGCTTAGTTAGTGATAAAATAAAGAGGCTGTCCGAAGAATTTTGTGATGCGCAAGCGCCACAGATTTTCCGGCAGCGGCTCCTGGAACTGGATGCTTCATGGAAAAGCACCGGGATCAGCCCGGGGAGCACGGCTGACTTAACCCTAGCCGGGGTATTGGCCGCGCGACTCGACGGGTGGAGTGACGGCAGTGATACGGAAGTTCTGCCAATGGGAGATGATTCCCACTGAATCGGGGGCATCGGTTTGATGGCCCCGCTGTTTGCAAACACAATCTGAATTGGAGTTTTTCAATAATGGCAATCGATAAAGTAATGGTCGGCGAGGCTTTAGTCAACGACAACGATCCTTCGGGAACGATGGCTGAAATCGCCCACATTGACCTGCTGATCGGCCCGCGTGGTTCCGCTGCTGAAACAGCGTTCTGCAATGGTTTGGTCAACAACAAAGACGGTTTTACAACCCTGCTCGCAGTGGTTGGGCCAAACCTGCCCTGCAAACCGGACACCATGATGTACAACAAGGTCACCATCAAAGGTGCCAAACAAGCTGTACAAATGTTCGGTCCGGCGCAGAAAGCCGTCGCTATGGCTGTCGCGGATTCCGTTGAAGCTGGCGTGATTCCCAAAGATGAGTGCAACAACCTCTACATCTGTGTAGGCGTGTTCATTCACTGGGATGCTGACAGCGATGCGGCAATCTACGAAAACAACTACAAGGCAACCAAGATGGCAATCGCTAACGCCGTCAACGGCACGCCGAATGTTGATGACGTACTGGCCGCCAAGGACAGCACCGACCATCCGTTCCAGGGCTTCTAAAAATCCCACACACGGAAAAGAAAGCGCCGCACCATGCGGCGCTTTTTTTATGCTCTGTACAATGAACCTATCTAATCAACGGTATTCTCACTGATGAAATGCCCTGAATGTGGCATGGAGCCTAATGCGCTGGCCGCGACGCAACTGGATGCAACGCATATGCTGCGCTGCTGCGGGCTGACACTGCAGGAATATGCCTTGCGGCATGGCGCGCCGCTGGAGTCGGTGGTGCCTGCAGAGCTTTGCGACCGCGAAGAGAGCATTGAGGAGTGGTCGGCGAATGCTGCCACATCTGATCGGCAAGGCCAGCTCACCTATGCCGCGCTTCATTGCGCAGGGCTGGTTGAGACTATCGAGCAGTGGGAATTGATTCCAGGACAGATTCGCACTTTGGATACGCTGCTGTGGCTGCGTGACCGCCTGCAGTCACTGGGGTTTGCATACCGTCAGGAGTACACAGCCACAGGCGGCAGCCACCGTATGGCCGCGCGCAATCATCTCAAGCGTCCTCGCACGAATACGCCGGTACTTCCCTTTGCGGAGCTTTCTGAAGCTGAGCGTCGCGAGTATGCCGCAATCTTTCTGACGGGCGCCGCGCTGCGCCGCGATGACTATGTGTTTCTGCGCGCACCGACCAGTGCGGATCAGGAGATGCTGATCGCTTGGCTCAAAGAGGCGATGCAGATTGAATTCAAGACACTGGAGGGCGAAAAGCAGCAATGCTTTGTGCGCACCCATGCTGCGAATGACACGCGCCGTCTGATTGAAGGCTTGCTGCCGCAGTTGCGTCAGATCCCGCATCAAGAAGCGCGTCTGTACGCCGAAGGCGTGAAGGCCACCATTGTCAAGGAGCAGGGGATTGACGCGGCGCATTTCATCACCGATCATCCGGGAGCGTGCGCGAATCTGCACGGCGGGCATTACGCGGTGCGCTTCAAGATTCACGACCGCATTGATCCGACCACCGGGTTTGTCATGGACTACGCGGACCTCAAGCAACTCGTCGGGCAGCGCATCATCGACGTGCTGGATCACCACACCCTGAACTACGCCGCATCGGAATTGACATGGCGCTCCAGCACGGAATTTCTGGCCATCTGGATGTGGGAGCAACTGATTGACTATCTGCCATCCTTGCGCGAACTGGAAATTCACGAAACGAAAAGTTCCTATTGCCAATATCAAGGCCCGACACTGGAAGAATATTTGCAGAACGGGCCGCACGCGGTGGTGCGGCATTTTCAGGATCCGGCGCTTGGCCGGGAACGCCAGAACTCAGGAGGCCGTCCCGCCTTGCGCGTGGTCAGCGTGTCAGACTAGAGAGTCTCACATGGACGTGCGTGTCGTCACCGACGCTTTTAATCCCTGGGAAGAGCTTCGCCAGTTTCAGGCACGTCATCCTGATTTGAGCAAAGGGTGCGGTGCCATGAATGTGTTCGTCGGCACCATGCGTGATCATAACGAGGGTGATGCCGTGCGCGCGATGAACCTGCAGCACTACCCGGAAATGACCGAGCCTTGTTTGCAGGAGATTGCCGAGCAGGCTCGCTCAGCGCATGGTCTCAAGGAAGTACTGCTACTCCACCGTGTCGGAGATTTGCATCCGGGGGATGACATTGTTTTAGTCGCAGTGTGGGCGGGACACCGCAAAGCGGTCTATGCTGGCAATCGCGAGATCATGGAGGCGCTGAAGTCTACAGCGCCGTTTTGGAAGCAGGAAGAACTTCTCGACGGCAACACACGCTGGGTCGAACGTAATACTGAAGCCTGAGATCAGAGGATACTGTCGAAGGGGATGACGTCCACGAGCTCCCCGCTATCGACCTGGCCTTGTTCCAAAGGTAGCACGATAAAGCAATTCGCCTGACTCATGGAGGTCAGAATACCCGAACCCTGCATGCCAGTGCGTGCGACCGTGTAGTCGCCTTGTTCGTCTCGGCTGAGTATGCCTCGCTGGCACTCAACGCGCCCGGCGCGCTTGCGCAAGGGAGTCGCTGTCGGAACCTTGAGGCACAAGGGCGGGGCATCTTCCGCACCGGAAAGACGCAACAGAGCAGGGCGCACGAACTGATAAAAGGTCACCATCACCGAGACCGGATTGCCAGGCAGGCCGAAGAACAGAGTCTCGCCAAGGCGGCCAAAGGCCAACGGACGTCCGGGTTTGATCGCCACCTTCCAGAAATCCACCTCACCTGTTTCTGTGAGCACTTCCTTGACGTAATCGGCTTCGCCCACCGACACGCCGCCTGAAGTAATCACCATGTCCGCCTGTTTGGCGGCCTCCTCAAACGCACGAACCACGGCATCCCGGTTATCGCGAATCACTCCCATATCCACCGGCACGACATGCAACCGGCGCAGCATCGCATCAAGCGTGTAACGGTTGCTGTTGTAGATACAGCCTTCGTCCAGTTCCTCACCGACATCGCGCAACTCATCTCCGGTGGAGAAAAACGCCACTCGAATGCGCCGCAATACCGGGATCTCGCCAATTCCAATGGAGGCGAGCAGACCTATATCCGCAGGAAGCAATCGGCGTCCCGGCGATAGCACCACGCTGCCGGCGGCAATGTCTTCTCCCGCCGCGCGAACATTTTGGCCAGGTTTCTCATCTGACGAAACCTCCACCGTATCGTCATTAACCACACGGACTCGCTCCTGAATTACCACGGTGTCGGTTCCCCGCGGGATTAATCCGCCAGTCATAATGCGGACGCATTCACGCTCTCCGACGGTGCCGTCATACGGTTGTCCGGCGAAGACGGTACCGATCAGGCGAAATGCAGCGGTGTCCTCTTGCGGCAAGTCCCCGCCGCGCACTGCATATCCGTCCATTGCGGAATTGGCATGACCGGGCACATCCAGTGTGGAGCGAATGTCAACTGCCAGTACGCGATCCAATGCTTCCAGCAAGGGCACCGTCTCCACTTCTGTGACTGGTTGTACAGCTGGGCGTATTCGCGCCAGCGCATCATCCGGCAAGATCGACTGCACATCGAAGTCATCCATGCAACTGGGATCCATGGCGCGTGTCATAACCGGCCCTTGCGCAGCAGCACATTGACGGCTCCGGTATTTCCCGGGGCACTATGAAATCCCAGAACTTCTGGGTGCAGCCTCAAGACGCTGTCAGTCACGCCCTTGGCGAGAGATCCCTCTGGCCCGGAACGCAAGCCCTTGCCATGAATCACGCACAGCGCGGTTTGCTGGCGGCTTTGGGTCTGGGCGATGGCCTGATGAATGTATTCGGCGGCCTGCTCGGGCTTAAGACCATGCAGGTCGTATTCTTGCGGCGCGGGTTTCAGCCGCCCGGTGCGTAGCGCCTGATATTGGCGATCCAGCAGGCCCGGACGTCGCCAATCCAGAATGGCAGAACCGGGGATCGGCTCGTAGCGCAGGGAAGGAATAGGGGCGATGTCCACGGAAGTGTCATCCTTGCGCTGCGCTGGAGCAGATGGGGCAGTGCCGGCACGTGCGGATTTGGAGCGCTTTCCAAGCGGTGCGACGTCACGCATCTGCTCGTGCATAAATTCCAGATCGTCGTCAGTGGAACCCGTCATCATCCCGTACCGTGTGTTGTTGAGAACTCGCTCCTGCCTTCGGCTTGTAAAATGCCGCAGCCGGCGGCAGGTGCGGATGTCATCGGCATTTTAAGGGAAAGCCCGCTATTGACAGTCAGCAGAACACACATGCATTTGCTTTTGAGTAATGATGATGGCTATCAGGCACCCGGTCTGAAATGCCTTGCGGAGCATATAGCTGCCCTGGCGGATATTTCCGTGATCGCGCCTTCCCGCGACCGCAGCGGCGCGAGCAATTCGCTGACGCTAGATCGCCATCTCCACGTGCATCAAGTGGCAGAGAATTTCTACTATGTGGATGAAGGAACGCCGACGGATTGTGTGCACCTGGGCATCACCGGATTTCTGGACTCAGAGCCGGACATGGTGGTCTCGGGCATCAACTGTGGTGCCAATCTGGGCGATGCAGTACTGTACTCCGGCACTGTCGCGGCAGCGATGGAAGGGCGCACACTCGGACATCCGGCAGTGGCGGTCTCAATGACCTCGCCGGCTCCCAGACACTACGAGACCGGTGCACAAATTGCCTGCCAACTGGTACGGCAGTTAACGCAGCACATGCTGGACCCGGAGATCATCCTGAACGTCAATGTTCCGGATTGCCCCATGGAAGAGCTGCGTGGCATGCAGGTCACGCGACTGGGAGATCGCCACCGAGCCTGTCCGGCGATTCGACTGGAGGGAGAGAATGGTGAAGAGACCTGGCAGGTCGGCCCTCCCGGTGCCGATCGGGACAGCGGTGAGGGAACGGACTTCTACGCAGTCCGTGCCGGCTATGTCTCGGTCACGCCATTACAAATTGATCTGACGCGGCATCACTCTCTGGCCTTCATGCGTGAATGGCTGCAGCAGGTGCAGTTGTGACATCGCAAGAATCCGGCGCGACACCTGCCCGTGAGCGACGCCGGGAACAGCTGGTGGCGCAGTTGCGTGAGCAAGGCATCCAGAATGAGCAGGTGCTGCAGGCCATGTTGCAAACGCCTCGGCATGATTTCGTCAGCGGTGCTGTGGCGCGTCGTGCTTATGAAGACAATGCGCTGCCGATTGGTTTTGAGCAGACCATTTCGCAGCCCTACATCGTGGCCTTAATGACGCAGGCGCTGCTCGGCGAAGAGCCTCTGCACAAAGTGTTGGAAATCGGCACCGGCTCCGGTTATCAAAGCGCCGTGCTGTCACACGTGGCGGAGCGCGTCTACAGTGTTGAGCGGATTCCGCAATTGCATCGCAAGTCCGCACGGCTGCTGCATGATCTGGGTTACCGCAATGTCCTGACACGCAAGGGCGATGGGACGCGAGGCTGGAACTCCCAGGCTCCTTTTGATGCGATCATGGTGACGGCAGCCGCGGCCGTCTTTCCTGAAACACTCGCCCAGCAACTGCGCGTCGGGGGCCGCATGGTCATCCCGGAAGGATACAACGAACAGACGCAAATACTGGTGCGCTACATCCAGACCGATTCCGGGCTGGCGCGCGAAGAAATGCTCCCGGTCTGCTTCGTGCCGCTGGTTGGCGACTGAACGTGATGCGCTTGTTTGGCCCGCTGTACGATTGGACACTGGCCGCCGCCGCGCGCCCGCGTGCGCCGCAGGTTCTGGGGGTGGTGAGTTTCGCGGAAGCGATTATTTTCCCGATTCCGGTTGACGTGATGCTTGCACCCATGGTCATCAGCCGTCCACATCGCTGGGTGCGCTACGCTGTCATTGCCGCAGTCACTTCCGTCGCAGGCGGTATTTTCGGCTATATGCTGGGTGCTATGGCCTATGACGTCAGCACCTCGTTTTTAATAGTTAGCGACAGCACGGCCCTTGAGGAAGCGAAAGGTCTGCTGTACAAATATGGATTCTGGGTGATTCTGGCGGCAGCATTCATGCCGATTCCGTACAAAGTATTCACCTTGGCTGCGGGATTTCTGGCAATGCCGTTCATCTTGTTTGTGATCGGCTCGATCGTTGGGCGAGGGGCGCGTTTCTTACTGGTCGCGGGAGTCGCCTATTGGCTAGGCACGCAATACGAGCAATGGATTCGCAAACACATCGAACTGATTGGCTGGGTGCTGGTCGTCGCACTGGTGACACTGATATGGATACGACAACAGTGAGTGCGCGCTTCCTTAGGGTACTGCTGCTTGCTGTAACCGCGACATTCACCAGTGGCTGTGCGCCTGTCATTGATGCGTACGAAGAAATGTTTAAGCTATTCGAAGACGAGCCACCGAAAGTGTCCCAACGCTGTCAGGCGGTCACCACTCGCGAGGTGACCCACAAGATTCGTCGTGGTGAGACGCTTAGCGAAATTGGTCAGTGCTACCGGGTTCAGTGGTATTACATTGCGCAGCGAAACAATATCTCCGACCCGAAAAGGGTCAAAGTCGGACAAAAGCTGGTTATTCCTGATCGGGCATGGATTGCAAGTTCCAAGAAGACCGCGAAGCAGACCGCCTCCAAATCAAAGCCAGTGACACGGAAGCCTTATGTGAAACCGCCCACACGCACGCAAAGCGGACTGGAGTGGTCATGGCCGACGCAAGGCAAGGTGACGCGCAAATTCAGCGCCAAAGGCTCTGGCAAGAAAGGTATCACCATCGCTGGAAAATCCGGGCAGGAAGTTCTGGCTGCCGCCACCGGAGAGGTGGTCTACGCAGGGGAGGGGCTTACGGGCTATGGGCGCTTGCTAATCGTGCAGCATCCCAAGGATTTTCTGACCGCCTATGCGCACAATGACGTGTTGCTGGTGCACGAGGGCGATCGGGTGGCGGGCGGACAGGTGATTGCGCACATGGGCAAGACCGCAGCGAAGTCCCCGCAGTTGCATTTCGAGGTGCGCTATCGCGGCAATCCTGTCGATCCGTTCAAATATCTGCCCAAGCGTTAGGCAGGCAGGATCATGCACGCGGCGACCGCGCGGCCGTCCTGAGACAAAAGATTGTAGGTACGGCAGGCTGCCTGAGTGGTCATGACCTCAAAGCCAATGCCGCGGCCCAGTATCGCGCCATAGATTTCAACTTTCGGGCGATGCAAGTCCTGACCGGTTCCGAGTAGCACCAGTTCCGGGCGCTTGGTGAGAATGCGCTGGAAGTGAGACATGGCGATGACGTCTGCGGATTCTGCCCATGGCTGGATGCGCTCTCCCGGCAACAGCAGGAAACTTTCCGTCCAGTGTTCCCCATTGACGACAACGCCGTCGCTGCCGCAAGAGCGGATCATAAATTCGGCCGGGCTTCGGTCTTCCGCAAACTGCATGGGCGTATAATGGCAGTGACGGCGCGATTTCTGCCATGTCGCAACATTATAGCCAGCCATCTCGTCATTCCCGTCACTTCATTTCCGCTTCTGATCTCCGCTCGTGACTGAGGAATTTCAGCGCGTCTCGCGCCTTCCCCCTTACGTATTCAGCATCGTTAGCGATCTGCGCACGCAGGCGCGTCGGCGAGGCGAGGACGTTATTGACTTCGGCATGGGCAACCCGGACCAGCCGACTCCGCAACACATCGTTGACAAGTTGTGTGAGACCGTGACTCGCGGAGACACCCATCGCTACTCGGCATCCCGCGGCATTCCTCGCCTGCGTCAAGCGATCGCCAACTGGTACCAGCGCAAGTTCGACGTGGAGATTGACCCGGAGACCGAAGCGATTGTGACCATGGGATCGAAAGAGGGTCTGGCGCATCTGGCACTTGCTGTACTGGCTCCGGGCGATACCGCTGTGGTGCCGAATCCGGCGTATCCCATCCATCCGTACAGTTGCGTGATTGCCGGTGCTGAACTGAATTATGTGGCAATGGACTCGGAAGAGGAATTTCTACTGTCACTGAAGAAAACCATCGAAAATTGCTGGCCGCGTCCGAAGATGCTGCTGCTGAATTTCCCCTGCAATCCGACTGGACATTGTGTCGAGTTGAACTTTTACAACCAAGTAGTTGAGATTGCCAAGGAATACAAGATATGGGTTGTGCAGGATATTGCCTATGCTGAACTAACTTTTGATGGTTATAGGGTGCCATCGATTTTGCAGGCGAAAGGAGCCAAGGATGTGGCAGTCGAGTTCTACACGCTCTCGAAGTCCTACAACATGCCCGGCTGGCGAGTGGGCTTCATGTGCGGCAATGCGCGTCTGGTCAGTGCTCTGGCGCGAGTCAAGTCGTATGTCGATTACGGATTATTTACGCCGATTCAGGTCGCGGCCATCGCCGCACTGGACGGGCCACAGGACTGTGTTGAGGGGATCCGCCAGTTGTACGAACAACGTCGGGATGTGCTGTGTGACGGTCTCAATGCGATGGGCTGGGAGGTGGAGAAACCTTCCGCCACCATGTTCGTCTGGGCGCCGATTCCGCCTGCTTATCAGGACGTGGGCTCGCTGGAGTTCAGCAAGTTGCTGCTCAAGCAAGCCAAGGTCGCGGTTTCTCCCGGCATTGGATTCGGGCAAAATGGGGATCGGCACGTGCGCATCAGCCTGATCGAGAATCCGCATCGCATCCGACAGGCACTGCGCAGTATTAAAGCGATGATGCGGGAGGCCTGATGGGAAACAGCGTCATACGGGTAGGGTTACTGGGCCTGGGTTGCGTCGGCAGCGGCGTGATTCGCGCCTTGTTGCGCAATCAGGAAGAGATCGAACGCCGCGCGGGCTGTCAGCTACAGATTATCGCTGCCTGTGCGCGGGACCTCAGCAAAGCGCGCGACTGCGCCGCTGAAGGGATCCGCATGACGCAGGACCCGTACGACGTGGTGGACGACCCGGATGTGGATGTACTGATCGAATTGATGGGTGGCATTGAGCCGGCACGCTCTTTGATTCTGCGCGCTATCGCGCAAGGCAAGCCGATCATCACCGCGAACAAACATCTGATCGCGTTGCACGGCAGTGAGATTTTCGCCGCCGCCGAAGAGAAGGGTGTTAATGTTGCTTTTGAGGCCGCGGTCGCTGGCAGCATTCCGATCATCAAGAACCTTCGCGAAAGCCTCAGCGGCAACCGCATCGCCTGGGTCGCCGGCATTATCAATGGCACTGGCAACTACATTTTGAGCGCCATGGAAAAAGAAGGGCGGCCTTTTGATGAGGTGCTGGCGGATGCTCAGCGTCTGGGCTACGCGGAAGCGGATCCGACCTTCGACGTGGACGGTACGGACGCCGCGCACAAATTGACGATCCTCGCCTCCATTGCTTTTGGTATCCCACTGTCATTCGAGCAGGTCTATCGGGAAGGCATCGACAGCATCAGCGCCGACAACATCGCTGAGGCGCAAGAGTTGGGATACCGGATCAAGCATCTCGGCATTGCCAAGCGCACCGAGCAGGGGATTGAGCTGCGCGTGCACCCGGCGCTGATTCCGCATCGTCGTTTGATTGCCAATGTCGCCGGCGTCATGAATGCGGTGGTGGTGAAAGCGGATGCGGCAGGGGCGCACTTGTACTATGGGGCCGGCGCGGGCGGTGATCCGACTGCCTCGGCTGTGATCGCAGATCTGGTTGACGTGGTGCGCACACTCACTACCGATGCTGAGAACCGCGTGCCGCATCTGGCTTATCAGCCGCACGCCTTGTCAGACTTGCCGATTCTTTCCATGGAAGCAGTGGAGACGGCTTGTTATCTGAAGCTGCAAGCCCGCGACCGTCCAGGTGTCCTGTCCGCGGTCACGCGCATTCTGGGAGATCTTGAGATCAGCATTGAGGCCATTCAGCAACGCCAGCCTGTCAATGGCGATGTGGAGCAAGGCGTGCCTGTCATCCTGCTGACGCATGCCGTGCCGGAGTCACGAATCAATCAGGCGATTGCTAACATAGAAGCATTGGATGATGTGTTGACACAAGTACAGCGCATCCGTATTGAAACGTTGGGGTGATGATGGCGCATTACACAGGACTGATTGATCGTTATCGGGAGTTTCTGCCCATCGCGCCAGGGACACGCGCCGTCAGTTTGTGCGAGGGGGACACCCCGCTGATCGAATTGCGACACCTGCCGGAGGATTGGGACAGCCGATGCCGGGTACTGGTCAAATTCGAAGGTCTGAATCCGACTGGCTCTTTCAAGGACCGGGGTATGACGGTCGCGGTGACGCGCGCCTGCGAAGAGGGCAGTCAAGCGGTCATTTGCGCCTCGACCGGAAACACCTCCGCTTCAGCCGCCGCGTATGCGAAACGCGCGGGCATGACCTGCTTTGTCTTGATCCCGGAGGGCAATGTCGCCATGGGCAAGATCGCTCAGGCGATCATTTATGACGCGACCATCCTGCAGATTCAGGGGAACTTTGATGACGGCATGCACCTAGTGTGTGCGATATCCGAAGAAATGCCAGTCACGCTGGTCAACTCCGTCAACCCGTATCGGCTGCAAGGGCAGAAGACTGGCGCGTTTGAGGTGGTTGAGGCGCTGGGATGCGCGCCGGATTATCATTATTTGCCGGTTGGCAATGCGGGCAATATTTCCGCCTACTGGATTGGTTACAGTGAATTGGCCGGGTGCCACAAGCCGGCTAGCGGTGCCTGTGCTTTTTGCGAAGGGAGTTGCGCTTTTTCACCACCCGCGACCATTAGTTCACGACCCCGTATGGTTGGGTACCAGGCTGCGGGCGCGGCACCGTTCCAACACGACGGACCGGTCTCGAACCCGCAAACTTGCGCCACTGCCATTCGCATTGGCAACCCGCAAAGTTGGGATGCCGCTTGGGCCACGCAGCATGAATCTGATGGCTGGTTCGGTGCGTGTACAGATGAGGAGATTCTGGACATGCAACGACAACTGGCTAGTCGGGAAGGCGTTTTTTGTGAGCCGGCCTCAGCCGCCTCAGTGGCAGGATTGAAACACGACATTCTCTCCGGCAAGATTGAAGACGGAGCAACCGTGGTCTGCACATTGACAGGGCACGGACTCAAGGACCCGAGTAGCGTCGGCGATCTGAAACTGGAAAGTGTGCCGGCGCAGTTGGAAAGTATTCGGGAGGCGGTTAGCCGCAAACTCGGCGTGTGACGGTTGCGCGCCTAAATCTCGCGCGCCAGTTTCTCCGCACAACCGATGTAGTCGCGAGGCTCCATGGCAAGCAGACGCTCTCGAACCTCTTGTGGCATCTCCTCAAGCCCCGCGATAAATTCCCTCAAACTCTCCAGCGTGATTTGCTGCCCGCGTGTGAACGCCTTCAGTTGTTCGTAGGGCGTCGGCAGTCCATAGCGTTTCATGACTGTCTGAATCGCTTCAGCCAGCACTTCCGGGCAGGCCGCTAGATCCGCTTCCATACGCGCTGCATCCGGTTGCAACTTGTCCATTCCGCGCGCCAGCGCCATGTACGCATTGACGCAGCCCCCAAGCGTCGCACCCATATTGCGCAGCACCGTTGAGTCGCTCAAATCGCGCTGCAGACGCGAGATTGGCAACTTGTTTGCGTAATAGGCCAATTCGGATGAAGCCAGACCCAGATTGCCTTCAGCGTTTTCAAAGTCAATCGGGTTGACTTTATGCGGCATGGTTGAGGAGCCGACTTCGGAGTCCTTGGTGCGCTGGCGGAAATAAGTACTCGAAATGTATTGCCAGACATCGCGCGCGAAATCGAGCAGCAGATTGTTGATGCGGATCAGCACATGGAAGAACTCGGCAAACTGGTCATACGGCTCAATCTGGGTTGTGTAGGCATTTGATTCCAGCCCCAGAGATTCCAGCACAGAACGAGAAAATGTTTCCCAATCGACATCGGGATAGGCTGCCAGATGCGCGTTGTAATTCCCGACCGCGCCGTTCATCTTCGCCAGAAAGCGGGTCTCGCGCAATTGCTTTGTCTGTCGGCGCAATCGATTCAGGAAGACTGCCATTTCCTTGCCGAGTGTGGTCGGAGAAGCGGGTTGGCCGTGCGTGCGCGCCAGCATGGGCAGTGCGGCATAGTCGCGCGCCATGTTTTCGAGGCGCGTCTCGATCTCATCCAGCGCAGGCAGAATCACTTCCGTGCGCGCGCGCTCCAGCATCAAGGCGTAGGCAGGATGGTTGACGTCCCAAGAGGTGCAGGCGAAATGAATGAATCCCTCAAGCGGTGCCCACTGTTCATCAGCCTCCAGCTGCTTGCGCAGGTAGTATTCCAGAGCCTTGACGTCGTGGTTGGTTTGTTGCTCGATGTCCTTGACTTCCTGCGCCGATTCAGGGCTGAAGCTATCAGGCAAGGCGCGCAGTCGGTCTGCGGCTTCTTTGGGGAGCGATGGGACTTCTGTGATTTCAGGATGCTCGGATAACGCAAGCAGCCAGTGGATCTGCAACTCCAGACGATGCCGAATCAATCCGTATTCGGAAAACAACTGGCGCAGGCGATCTCCCGTATTCGCGTGATAGCGACCATCTACCGGAGACAGCGAGGTGAGGGGAGAGGGCTTCAAGTCAGGCGGGCAGGAAAGGGCATAATTCATTATACTAGCCGACGGCTTTTCAAGCGCGCATATCAGCAACAGCAACACACGCCATGGCGGAGTTTCGCACCGAAAAAGACAGCATGGGCGAGGTACAGGTGCCTAGCGATGCCATGTATGGTGCACAAACCCAGCGTGCGGTAGAGAACTTTCCAGTCAGTGGCTTGCGCATGCCGCGCGAGTTCCTGCGCGGCCTTGGCTTAGTCAAGCGAGCCTGCGCCGAAGCCAACGCTTCCTTGCAACTGCTGGATGCGGAGAAGGCGGAAGCGATTGCTGCCGCCGCACAGCAAGTCGCCGATGGAGCGCATGACGCGCAATTTCCGGTGGACGTGTTTCAGACCGGCTCCGGCACTAGTTCCAACATGAATGCCAATGAGGTGATTGCGCGTCTCGCTGGAGACACCATCCATCCGAACGATCACGTCAACATGAGTCAAAGCTCCAATGATGTGATTCCGACCACCATTCATGTCAGCGCCGCATTGGCTGTGCATCAGCAATTGTTGCAGGCTCTGGATCATTTGCATCAAGTGCTGTCAGACAAGGCCGCCAATCTGGATGCCGAGGTTAAAACCGGACGCACCCATCTGATGGATGCCATGCCAGTACGTCTGTCACAGGAAGTTAGTGCATGGGCAAGCCAGATTGATTACGGGCGGGCGCGCATTCGCAGCGTCCTGCCACGCCTGCATGAGGTGGCGCAAGGTGGAACCGCCGTTGGTAGCGGCATTAATGCGCCAGAAGGCTTCGCTGAGGCCTTTGTGGTCTCGCTGCAACAACTTACCGGTATTGAGTTTCAATCCAAACCCGACAAGTTCGAGGCGCTGGCGGCCCAAGACACTGCGGTTGAACTGAGTGGACAGTTGCGTACGCTCGCAGTCAGCCTGATGAAAATTGCCAATGATCTGCGCTGGATGAACTCCGGGCCGTTGTCTGGACTCGGTGAAATTGCTTTGCCTGCATTGCAGCCGGGCAGCAGCATCATGCCGGGCAAGGTCAATCCGGTTATCCCGGAGGCGACCACCATGGCGGCCGCGCAGGTGATGGGAAATGACGCGACTATCGCCGTGGCCGGTCAATCCGGCAATTTCCAGCTTAATGTCATGCTTCCAGTGATTGCCTATAATTTATTGCAAAGTATTGACATTCTTGCAAATGTTTCTTGTCTGCTGGCCGATCGCGCCGTTTCAGGCTTTCAGGTCAATGAAGAAACGCTGCGTGGCGGGCTTGCCCGCAACCCCATTCTGGTGACTGCGCTGAATACGGTGATCGGCTACGAAGCGGGTGCGGCCATTGCCAAGCAGGCATACGCCGAAGGGCGGCCAGTGCTGGAAGTGGCCTGCGAACAGACCGATATCCCCGAAGAAGAATTGCGTCGTTTGCTCGATGCCGCCGTATTGACGCGCGGCGGTATCCAGTCCTGAATCAAGCTGCGAGCTGCCGAAGAACGTAGTGCAGAATGCCGCCGTGGCGGTAGTACTCCACTTCCTGAGGGGTATCGATACGCACCGTCACAGTGAAGTTTTTGGTATCCCCACCATTACTGGAGCGAGCCGTAACCTCAAGTGATTCGGGCATATCACTGACTCCATCCAGACCTACGATGTCGAAATGCTCCTCACCGCTCAAGCCCAGTGATTCAGCATTCTCGCCTTGCTGGAACTGCAGCGGCAGGATGCCCATGCCAATCAGGTTAGAGCGATGAATCCGCTCATAACTCTCGGCGATTACCGCCCGCACTCCCTGCAGGCGCGGTCCTTTGGCAGCCCAGTCGCGAGACGAGCCGCAGCCGTATTCTTTTCCGGCCAGCACAATCAAAGGCACGCTTTCGTTGCGATACTGCATGGCCGCATCATAGATAGACATTAGTTCACCACTCGGCAGATGGCGGGTGACACCGCCTTCGGTCCCGCCTGCCAGTCGGTTGCGTAGGCGGATATTGGCAAAAGTGCCGCGCATCATCACTTCGTGATTGCCGCGTCGGGATCCGTATGAGTTGAAGTCTCCGACCGATACGCCGCGTTCTTTCAGGTAGCGTCCAGCGGGGCTGTCTTCCGCGATCGCGCCAGCGGGGGAGATATGATCGGTGGTGACCGAATCGCCCAGCCAGGCCAGCGCCCGTGCGCCTGCAATATCAGAGAAGTTGCCGATCTCCATGGACATGTCCTCGAAGTAGGGCGGGTGCGACACATAGGTCGAATCCGGCCACTCGTAAATGCGGCTGCTAACCGAGTCCAGTTGTGCCCAGTTGGCGTCGCCATCAAACACAGCCTCGTAGCTCTGCTTGAATTGATCGGCATCCAGCGCCTGTCCCAACACTGAGGCGACTTCTTGCTGGGCTGGCCAGATGTCCTTCAGGAACACCTCGCGCCCATCGGGAGTTGTCGCAATCGGCTCGGTGGTGATATCAATATCCATGTGACCGGCCAGTGCATAGGCGACGACCAGCGGCGGCGAAGCCAGATAGTTCATTAGCACCTGAGCGTGAATGCGTCCTTCGAAGTTGCGGTTGCCCGACAGAATTGAGGCCGTGGTCAGATTGTTTTCGGCGATCAACTGAGAGAGTTGATCAGACAGCGGGCCGGAGTTGCCAATGCACGTGGTGCAGCCGTAGCCGACCAGATGAAAGCCCAATGCTTTGAGTGGCTCCATCAATTCGGCGCGCTCCAGATAATCGGTGACCACCCGCGAGCCAGGTGCCAGTGACGTCTTCACCCATGGGCGAGTCTTGAGTCCGAGCGCGGCGGCTTTCTGCGCCACCAGACCGGCACCCACCATAACACTAGGGTTGGAGGTGTTGGTGCAGGAGGTGATGGCCGCAATGGCGATCATGCCGTCGCGCAAAGTGCAAGATTCGCCGTCAATCACGGCCTCGACTGATGCGGTTTCAGTCTTGCCGCGACCTTCATTGATCTGCTGCAGTTCTGAACGAAACTCGCTGGCGGCCTGATTGAGCACAACGCGATCTTGTGGACGTTTCGGGCCGGCGAGGCAAGGCTCGACGGTACTGAGACCCAGCTCCAGTATTTCACTGTACGTCGCCACAGTATCACTGCGCCACATCCCTTGCTCCTTGGCGTAGGCTTCCACACAAGCAATCTGTGCAGCATCGCGTCCGGTCAGGCGAAGATACTCCAGAGTTTCTGTGTCAATCGGGAACAAGCCACAGGTGGCACCGTATTCAGGAGCCATATTTGCGATGGTCGCGCGGTCCCCAATCGACAACTGTGACAACCCGTCGCCGTAGAACTCGACGAACTTGCCTACCACGCCATGCGTGCGAAGCATCTGTACGATCGTCAGCACCAGGTCCGTTCCAGTCGCGCCTTCCGGCAACGTGCCGTGCAGCCGGAAACCGACAACACGCGGGATCAGCATGGAAATGGGTTGCCCCAGCATTGAGGCTTCGGCTTCAATGCCGCCCACGCCCCAGCCCAACACGCCAATGCCGTTGATCATGGTGGTGTGGGAATCGGTGCCGACCAGTGTGTCCGGGTAGGCGTACATCACGCCGTCTTGTTCTGCGGCGAACACGACCCGAGCCAGATATTCGAGATTGACCTGGTGCACGATGCCGGTGTCCGGTGGCACTACTTTGAAGTTGCTGAATGCGCCTTGACCCCATTTGAGGAAGCTGTAGCGCTCTTGGTTGCGGCTGAATTCGAGTTTGGCATTCAGATCAAACGCCTGATCGCTGGCGGAGCGGTCTACCTGAACCGAATGATCGATGACCAGTTCCGCTGGCTGTAGTGGGTTGATACGCTCCGGGTCTCCGCCCAGAACGCTGATGGCATCGCGCATCGCGGCGAGATCGACCACGGCTGGTACGCCGGTGAAATCCTGCATCAGTACGCGCGCCGGGCGAAAAGCAATTTCTTTGTGCGCCTCGGCCGTCGCGTCCCAGTTCAGTAGCGCGTCAATATCCTCAGCGGCTACTGTGCGCCCATCCTCAAAGCGCAGCAGGTTTTCCAGAAGGATTTTTAGAGAGAAGGGCAGGCGCTCCACGCCTTCGAGGTGAGACAGACGATAAATCTGATAGGAAGCGTCTCCAACCTTAAGTGTTCTTCGAGAGTTAAAACTATTAGCCATAATATTGTTATTGTTCAGGTTTTTTGTGCTTGTTAAGGCACTATTCAAAGCGGCGAACCCTATTTCCACGGGTGTCGCGCCGTTTTCTTGAGTGTCCGGGAAAATGCAGGGTGTGAAAAGGCCCGATTTGCAGGCAAATTATACAGCAGAGGCGGATTTCAGTGGGTTGTGCGTGAGGGCAGTCTCTGGCACGGTGTTCTAGCTCAGATACAACGCATCGATGATTTCTCGCATTTCTTCCGCTTCATCAAGATAATCCGCACATACTCGTTCCCATAATATTTCGGGAATGCCATACAGCGCTTCGGCAATGGATCCGGCAATGGCGGCCAGTGTGTCCGCGTCGCCTTCTAGAGCCACGGCATTGCGCAGAGCATCCTCAAAGTCTTCAGCCTCCAGCGCACTGATCAGAGCTTCCGGCACAGTTTTCTGGCACGCCTCGCTATAAGAGTAATCCCGGCGAACCTCTTCATAAGACCGCGACAAGTTGTAAGCGTAGATATCGGCGATTGTGTCGCGAATGTGCTGCGGAGCCGCCTGATTCAAGGCGAGCCAGATGGCATGAGTGGTGGCGCGCGCGCCCTTGATGCCTTCCGGGTGATTGTGCGTAATGGCTGTCACACGATCCGCATCCGCCAGCGCCTCATTCAGTGTGCGATTGCGGTTCAGCCACGCGACCGGGGAGACGCGCATGGCCGCGCCGTTGCCGTAGCTGTCGTAGGGCTCGGGTTGATCCAGATCAATCCATTCGCTGAAGCCGGCCCCATAACTTCCCATCGGACAAGGATGGTGACGACACCATGCCTGCAAGGTTCGCGCCGGATCTAGGTCATTCAACAGAATATCAGCCACCGCCACGGTGCAGATGCTGTCATCCGTATAAGAGCTGCCTAACACGCCGGCCTGCGGGTCAGGCAGCGTCAGTAATTCAAAGTCTTTGCCATTGCTGGGCATAAATTCAAACACAGAACCGACAATGTCGCCAATAATAGCGCCTTTCATGTATGTGTTGCTCCTTCAGTAATTACGGCACCGCCGAGGCAGACCGTGTCGTCATAAAAAACCACCGATTGCCCCGGAGCAGGACTCCACTGCGGGGTCTCGAATCGAACTGAAAAGTTCTTATTGTTGGAATCTAGTGTACAAGGTTGCAAGGTCTGGCGGTGGCGAATCCGGGCCTGCAGTCGATTCGTGTCAGGCGGCGTACCAGCGATCCAGTGCGGCGCGGCGACGGGAATGTCCGTGCAATTCAGGTCGGGATGCTCGCGATCCTGCGTAACAATTAGCTGATTACGATCGAAGTCTTTCTCAAGCACATACCAGGGGGACTCCCAGGCATCGGCGACGCCACCGATTCCCAGACCTTTGCGCTGGCCCAATGTGTAGAAGGCAAGCCCCGTGTGCTCACCGATATTCTGCCCCTGTTCGTTCACGATTTCGCCAGGATCCTTGGCAATGTAGCCTTCCAGAAAATCCCGGAATCGACGCTCACCAATAAAGCAAATCCCGGTGCTGTCTTTCTTGTCGTGCACCGGCAGGCTCAGACGGCGCGCCTGAGCGCGCACATCCGTCTTACGCCATGCGGCCAGAGGGAAATGCACCTGATTGAGTTGCGCCTGCTCAAGCAGGTGCAGGAAATAAGTCTGATCCTTGTCTTGGTCCGCGGCCATGAGCAATTCGCTGCGGCCGTTGTGACGGACGTCCGCATAGTGGCCGGTGGCAATCCCGTCGGCACCAAGCCTGATCGCATGTGCGATGAACAGCTGGAACTTGATTTCGCGATTGCACAGCACATCAGGATTGGGGGTGCGCCCAGCCTGATATTCCTGCAAGAAGATCTGAAAGACCCGATCCCAATATTCCGCCGCGAAATTCACCGTGTGCAGGGGTATGTCGAGACGGGCGCATACCGCCTGCGCGTCTTCCAGATCTGTCGCCGCCGCGCAGTAGGACTCGGTGTCGTCTTCCTCCCAATTTTTCATGAACAGTGCTTCGACCGCATGGCCGTCTTCCAACAACTGCCATGCCGCGATGGCGGAATCCACGCCGCCGGAGAGGCCAACCAGAACCGGGCCGCTTGCCATCACCAGTTCCAATGTAACAGCGACAAGGGATGTCGAAGGCCCGCCAAGTAGTCATCGATGCACTGCCGCACCAGCGGACTGCGTTGCTGCTGCGCGCTGAGTGCCGCAACTTCATCTCGGCGCATCCACACCGCACGAATGATGTCGTCATCTAGCGCGGCATCAGGATATTCCCGCACCAGTTGGCCGCAGAAAGCAAAGCGCAGGTAGGTCTCGCCACTGTCTGGCGGAACGTAGCGATAGATTCCGATCAAGGCTTCAGGGGCGAACTCCCAACCGGCTTCCTCGCGCGTCTCGCGAGCGCAGGCTTCGATTAACGACTCGCCGTCTTCAAGGTGGCCGGCGGGCTGGTTGAATACCACCAGACCGTCGACTCGTTCTTCGACCAGCAGAAACTGGTCATCACGTTGCGCCACAGCGGCGACTGTGACATGAGGCTGAAAGTTCATAGACAAAAGCAGAGCAAAAGGTTTATGATAAATTCTAATAGAGACCAGCAAGTCACTGACGCACCTATGGGCATGCACGACCAAAAGAGAATCCGTCTATGAGCAGTTCGTTCAGCGATTCTTTTGAACGCGCCCTGCAGAAAGTGCGGCAGATGGCACAGACGCGCGGGCATGGTTACGTCACCCTGGAGCATGTCATGCTGGCGGTGCTGGAAGAGCCCACAGCGCAGGAGTTATTCCGCAAGCACGAAATCTCACCGGCACTGCTGCAGGACGAATTGCTGGAGCACATCGAACGCTACAAACCGCAGACCGAAGGCGCTTCACAAAAAGTGGAAGAGACGCGCAGCGTCAGCCGCGTGCAAACGCGCGCGCAAATGATCTTTGATATTCCCACCGGCATTCACGTACTGGAAATGCTGCTGGAAGAGCGTCAGGCGCATATCGTCAAACTGCTGCAGAAGTACGGCATCCGACGCGCCCAGGTGTCACACTTTCGCGAACAACTTGATCGCAGCCGTTTCGGTGACACCGCGGAAAAGGAAGCCCCTCCAACACACCGCCACGAACGAGAGGCCCCGAACTTTTCACGCAAGGAAGCTTCAATACAGCGCTATGTGACGAACCTGAACGATTTGGCGAACAAGGGCGAGATTGACGCTCTGATCGGACGAGGCGGTGAGATGAACCGGATCATGCAGACGCTGGGACGGCGGCGTAAAAACAATGTCGTGCTGGTCGGGGAGGCAGGAGTCGGCAAGACGGCGTTGGCGCAGGGACTGGCCTGGAGGGTCGTGCGCGAGGAGGTGCCAGCTCCTTTGATTGGCACCAAGGTGCTGTCGCTGAACATGGGCGGGCTGGTTGCTGGTACGCGATTTCGCGGAGACTTTGAAGAACGCATGAAGAACCTGCTGCAATATCTGCGCAAGCGCCAGAACGTGGTGCTCTTTATTGACGAGATTCATACCCTGATCGGTGCAGGCTCCGCGTCTGGCATGGTTATGGACGCGGCGGATCTGCTCAAGCCCTTGCTGGCCAGTGGCGAGTTGCGCTGTATCGGTGCGACCACCTACCGGGAGTTTCGCCAGTCTTTTGAGCGGGACTCCGCCTTGGCGCGCCGCTTTCAGAAAATCGACGTGCTGGAGCCTTCGACTGAGGTGACTTATCAGATTCTGGACGAGCTCAAATGCAAATACGAACAGCATCATCAGGTTCACTACCCGGATGACACAGTACGCGCCATGGTGCGCCTCTCCGGCAAGTACCTGCATGATCGCCGTCAGCCGGACAAGGCGCTGGATCTGATGGACGAAAGCGGTTCGTTCTGCCGCCTGCAGCGGATGGACACTGCTGCCACCGAGGTGACGGTGGAGGATGTGGAGCAGGTGGTCTCCATAATGGCGCGTGTGCCTAAGCGCGAAGTGAGCTCAAACCATGCCCGCGCGCTGCTTAATCTGGACCAGCGACTCAAGTCCGCTATCTTCGGGCAGGACGAAGCCATTGAACAGCTGACACGGGCACTCAAGATGGCTTATGCCGATCTGAAGCCTGAGCGTCGTCCGATGGGCAGTTTCCTGTTCAGTGGCCCGACCGGTGTGGGCAAGACTGAAGTATGCAGACAACTGGCTGAGGCCATGGGCGTCAAGTTGTTGCGCTTTGACATGTCCGAATATATGGAGCGCCACTCGGTGGCACGTCTGGTCGGTTCACCACCCGGTTACGTCGGCCACGACGAAGGAGGCCTGCTGACCGAATCGGTGGTCAAACACCCGCACGCCGTGCTGCTGCTGGATGAGGCGGAGAAGGCACATCCTGATGTCATGGATGTATTGCTGCAAGTCATGGACTACGGCAAGTTGACTGACAGCAACGGCAGGGAAGTGGACTTCCGCAATCTGATTCTGGTGCTGACCTGCAATGTCGGTGCCGCCGAATTTGCGCGCGAGCAGATTGGTTTCACGCAACAGCCATCTGATGCGGATGTGTTGCGCGCCGTTGAGACGGCATTCGCACCTGAGTTCCGCAACCGGTTGGATGCGATTGTGGCGTTTCAGCCGCTGGACAATGACAGCGTGTTGGCCGTGATTGAGCGTCTGATCAGCGAATTGCAGCAATCACTGGATGCGCGTGGCATCCAGTTGAAAGTCAACAAGCGGGCACGCCATTGGCTGGCGAAGCAGGGCTTTGATCCGGCGATGGGCGCACGGCCCATGGAGCGGGTCTTGCGTGAATACATTCGTACACCGCTGGCCGAGGCGATCCTCGCGGAAACGCTGGGTTCAGGAGGTGTGGTGCGGGTGTCTGCTAACCGCTTTGGCCTGCACTTTGAGGTGCAGGGCGAGCCGGCTGCAGTGTTGCACTAGCGGCTGCGGTAGGTGATGCGGCCTTTACTGATATCGTAAGGTGTCAATTCCACCGTCACTCTGTCACCGGTCAGAATCCGAATATAATGCCGCCGCATCCGTCCGGAGATATGTGCTGTGACCAGATGTCCGTTATCCAACTCTACGCGAAACATAGTATTGGGCAGGGTTTCGGTGACAACCCCTTCCATCTCAATGTGCTCTTCCTTTGCCATAGGCAGTGCCAAGTTTTGACGCGCGCCATTATTCTCTAAATTTCCCCAAATATCAAGGACGGAACGCGGAACCATGAGCATCGCATGCCTGTTCCCTGGACAAGGTTCGCAGCGCGTGGGCATGCTGTGCGAGATGGCGGAGGCCCACTCAAGCGTGGGTAACACCTTTGCAGAAGCCAGTGAATTGCTCGGTGAGGATCTGTGGCAACTGGCGCAGGAAGGACCCCCGGAAGTCCTGAATCAAACCCGCAATGCGCAGTTGACTTTGCTGGCGACAGAAATTTCAGTATGGCGGCTTTACTGCGCGCAAGGCGGGGCGCGACCGGATTATGTCGCCGGGCACAGTTTCGGGGAATATGCCGCATTGGTGGCGGCCGAAGCACTGACTTTCTCGGATGCCGTGCATCTGGTGCGCCAGCGCGGTGAATTGATGCAGCAGGCGGCCGCGGAGTGTGACGGCGGCATGGCCGCCATCCTCAAACTTGAAGCCTCGCGCGTCATTGAGATTTGCGCCCAGGTGGCTTCCGATACGCTGGTTGAAGCCGTCAATTTCAATGCGCCCGGACAAGTGGTGATCTCCGGCCTCAAGGATGGCGTGGCGAAAGCCTGCGAACTCTGCCAGGAAGAAGGCGGGCGAAGCATCATGCTGGAGGTGACAGTGCCGGCACACTCGAAAGTGATGCGCGCGGTGGACGAGGTGTTCACACAAGCTTTGCAAGAGATTGAATTTCACTCTCCCCAAATCCCGCTGGTCAATAATGTGGACGTGCGCGTTGAGACGGGGCCGCAACAGTTGCGCGAAGCATTGCGGCGGCAATTGCATTCCGCCGTGCGCTGGGAGGAGGGTATACTGACGATGATCAAGCACGGCGTTGATCGGTTCCTGGAAATGGGTCCCGGCAAAGTCCTGAGCGGTCTCAATCGAAGAATTGATCGCGAGGCGGTCAGCCTGTGCATTGAAAACCCGCAAACACTGCAACAAGCACTGGAGGAACAGTCAGATGCGTAACGAACATGCGCTGGTGACAGGTGCCAGTCGCGGCATTGGCCGCGCCATCGCCATGGCATTGGCGGACGAAGGTGCCATTGTGACCGGCACCGCGACTACCGAAGAAGGGGCGCAGGGCATCACTGATATGCTCCAGCAAAAAGAGTCGCCCGGCACTGGCGAAGTGCTGCAACTGCAAGACCCAGAATCCGTAGCGGCGCTACTGGAACGTCTGGAGTCAGCCGAGCGGCTGCCTGCGATCCTGGTCAACAATGCCGGCATCGCACGCGACAATCTGATGATGCGCATGAAAGATGAGGAGTGGGATGCGGTATTTGCCGCGAACCTAACCGGCGCATTCCAGTTAACCCGAGGCTGTCTGCGTTCCATGCTGCGTGCCCGCAGTGGATGCATTATCAATTTGTCCTCAGTAGTCGGCTTCACCGGCAATCCCGGACAGGCCAACTATGCGTCGACCAAAGCAGGATTGGTGGGGTTCACACGCTCGCTCGCACAAGAAGTCGGCTCGCGAGGAATCACCGTCAATTGCGTGGCTCCAGGATTCATTGAAACGGATATGACCGAAGCGCTCGGTGATCGGCGCGACGAATTGCTGCGTGCTATCCCGCTGCAACGCATTGGATCCCCGGAAGACATCGCCGCGGCCGTGTTGTATCTGGCCGGGGAGGGCGGTAGCTACATCACCGGTGAGACACTGCATGTCAATGGCGGCATGTACATGGGCTAATCTGTTTGCGTCGCAGCCTGAGGGGTGTCTGCACAATGCCTGATCCCACGCACAGCACCATCATTCCCGTCATCCTCTCTGGCGGGACCGGCAGTCGCCTGTGGCCGCTATCCCGCGCCATTCACCCCAAGCAGTTCTTTCCTCTGGTTGGAGAGATGACTTTGCTGCAATCCACGGCGAAGCGGCTGGCGCACATTGACGGTGTCGTCGCACCCATGGTGGTGTGTAATGAGGCGCACCGGTTTGTGGTGGGAGAGCAACTCAAGGAGATTGGCGTGGAGCCGACTGCCATTCTGCTGGAGCCAATTGGCCGAAACTCCGCCCCGGCAATCACCGCCGCGGCTCTGGAAGCACTGGCGCACTGCGCTGATGGAGATTCTCCTGTTCTGCTGATCTTTCCAATCGATCATGTCATTCAGGACACGGACCGCTTCGCTGAGGCGGTGGAGGCGGCGATTGATGAGGCCCATCATGCGCATTTGGTGACCTTCGGCATACAGCCGACAGAGCCGAAGACCGGCTATGGTTATATCAATGCTGGTGCTGCGGCGAAGAGCGATACCGGAGCGCGTCAGGTTGAACGTTTTGTCGAAAAGCCGGACGAGGAGACGGCCAGCGCATATCTGGAGGATGGGAATTACTACTGGAACAGCGGTATGTTTGTGTTTAGCGCCCGCCAGTATCTCGGCGAGGTCCAGCGATACGTCCCTGAAATATTCGATGCGGTCACTCGCGCGCATCAAAAGGCCGCGAAGGATCTTGATTTTCTGCGCCTTGAGGGAGCGGCCTTTTCTGAGTCACCGGCCATTTCCGTAGACCATGCGGTCATGGAACGGACCTCTGATGCGGTTATGATTCCGCTGGATGCCGGCTGGTGCGATATTGGCTCCTGGGCGGCGCTGGCACAAATCAGTGACGCGGATGAAGACGGCAATATCGCCAAGGGCGACGTGATTTTGGAGCACACGCAAAACACCTACGTTTATGGCGGTGATCGATTGATTGCCGTTGTTGGAGCCGAAGATCTGGTGATTGCGGACACCTCTGATGCGTTGCTTGTCGCTCACAAAGACACGGTGGAAGATGTCAAGACTGTCGTCGCGAGTCTGGAAGCTTCCGGGCGTGCAGAGCACCATACACACCGGGTGGTGCATCGTCCCTGGGGACTGTTCGAAGTCTTGCTGGACGGGAACGGATTCAAGATCAAGCGTATTGTCGTCAAACCCAGCCAAAGTCTGTCACTGCAATCCCATCAACATCGCGCGGAGCATTGGGTGGTGGTGCGCGGTGTCGCATTGGTGACCCGCGGGGAGGAGACTTTCAGAGTCAGCCAAAATGAATCCACCTACATTCCTCCCGAGACGAAACACCGGCTGGAAAATTCCGAAGCGGAATCGTTGGAACTCGTCGAGGTGCAAACGGGTGACTATCTCGGTGAGGATGACATCACACGCCACGAAGATATTTACGGACGCGACTCGTGCGACTGAGCGGAGTTCAGCCCCAGCAGGTTCTGGGCTTGCCTAGGCAGACTGATGCACGGCACTAGCCCATAACTTATCATGCCATTATTTTATTGCCCGTCACCGCCTGAAAGCATCCTTGTGAGTGCGCAGCGATGGTGCATTCAAAAGTGGCGGCATGAACGCATTGGCGTGGCGCAGAACCTGATGGGTTCACATTGGGCAGATGGCGTAGCTTGGTATAATCATGCCGCCGAGATTAACAGGACTGGACGCACGTCTACATCGTGTCCGGTTTTCAGAATCGGTAAATTTTCACCACCACCCGAGGATGCGGGATCACAATGGACAACATAGCAGATAAAGTTGTAGAAATCATCGTTGAAAACGGGAGAGACCTCAAGCCGGAAGACGTCACCATGGAGTCACGGTTCGTGGAAGATTTGGGTATGGACTCACTGGATATCGTCGAATTAAATATGGAGCTGGAAACAGAACTCGGCGTAACAATATCCGATGAAGTCTACGAAAACATGCAGACCGTTCAACACGTCGTTGATTTCATTACCGAGAATCAGGGCAGCTAGGAGCACGCACACACTTGCGCGCAAGCAAGCCACACATTACACCCAGCAAATTGATTCAGGAAGCGGACCCATGTCCCGACGCAGGGTGGTAGTCACAGGGCTTGGCGTGGTCTCGCCAGTCGGATCTAAACTCACACCCGCATGGGACAATCTGGTTGCTGGCAAAAGTGGCATCCGCCCCATCGACCGATTTGACACCACCGACTTCACGGTGCGTATCTGCGGTGCGGTCACCGACTTCAACGCAGATGACTACATAGACTCCAGAGAGCAAAGAAAGATGGATGTGTTCATCCAGTTCGGCATCGGTGCCGCGCTGGAAGCCATCCAGGACGCCAGTCTGGAAGTCAGCGAAGAAGAGGCCCCGCGTGTCGGTGTCTCGATCGGTTCCGGCATCGGCGGGCTGCCTTACATTGAAAACAGTTATCAGGTCTACATGGAGAAGGGACCACGGCGCATCTCTCCGTTCTTCGTGCCTGCCAGCATCATCAACATGGTCGCGGGCGACCTGTCGATACAGTGCAACTTCAAGGGGCCCAACATTTCGATTGTCTCCGCTTGCGCCACCGGCACGCACAGCATTGGACTGGCAGCGCGCGCCATTTCATACGGCGATGCCGATGTGATGATCGCCGGCGGTGCGGAAATGGCCACCAGCATTTTGGGCGTCGGCGGTTTTGCCGCTGCACGCGCACTGTCAGCCTCGCACAATGACGACCCCGAAAGCGCCTCCCGGCCTTGGGATGCAGAACGGGACGGTTTCGTACTGGGTGAGGGTGCTGGCGTCGTGGTGCTGGAGGAATATGACCGCGCGCGGGCGCGCGGGGCGCGCATCTACTGCGAACTCGCTGGCTTCGCCATGAACAGCGATGCCTTTCACATGACCAAGCCTGGCGAGGGCGGAGAAGGCGCGGCGCGCTGCATGCACATGGCGCTGAATGATGCTCAACTGGATTCGGACACGATTCAGTACATCAATGCGCACGGCACCTCAACGCCTGCCGGCGACAAGGCCGAGACCGAGGCCATTAAAAGTGTGTTCGGCGATCGCGCGATGCAAGTGCCCGTCAGCTCTAACAAGTCGATGATTGGACATCTGCTCGGAGCCGCGGGCGGCGTGGAAGCCGTCTTCACCGTGTTGAGTCTGGAGCATCAGACACTGCCGCCGACCATCAACTACGAAAACCCGGATCCTGAGTGTGATCTGGATTACGTGCCGAACACTGCGCGCGATGCTTCTGTGGAAGTGGCCATGTCCAACTCATTCGGTTTCGGTGGCACCAACGGCACACTTATCTTCAAGCGCCTCTAAAAGCATCTCACGAGGAGGCGGCCATGATTCTGATCGATGGCACCGCGCAATCCGTCATCAGCGCCAAAAATCGTGGCCTGCACTACGGTGACGGCGTCTTCGAGACGCTGGCCGTCATCGACAATCGCATCCGCAATCAGACGCGCCACTGGGCGCGCTTGACCGAAGGCTGCGCGCGGCTGGGACTACAGGCCCCCGATATGACTGTGCTCGAGCAGGAAGTTCACCAGCTGTGCGCGAAACAGGCACGCGCGGTGGTCAAAATCATGATCGTGCGCGACGGCGGCGAGAAGCGCGGCTATCGCTGCGATGCGCAAGCGCCTATCCACCGCCTGATCTTCCGTGAAGACTGGCCTGAACATCTGCCGCACTGGCAGCAGGATGGTGTGCGAGTGCGCTGGTGCGCCACCCGTATGAGCCATAATCGCGCACTGGCTGGCATCAAACACTGCAATCGTCTGGAGCAAGTGCTGGCGCGACAGGAATGGGATGACGAATACGAAGAGGGCTTAATGCAGGATGAGGCAGGTCACGTCATTGAGGGAACCATGAGCAACGTATTTCTGCTACAGGAGACACGCCTCAGCACGCCAAGTCTGGACGATTGTGGCGTGGACGGGGTCACGCGCCAGCGCATCATCGCCGAGGCACCGGAACTGGGACTGGATGTTGATATCCGAAACATCACGCGAGAAGATTTCAACACGGCGGAGAGCGTGTTTTTGTGCAATGCCATCATCGGCGTGTGGGGAGTGCGGCAGATAGAAGATCAGGAATATGCGCTGCCCGCAATCCTTCTGCAACTGCAACAGCGCATTGAAGCGGTGGATTGAGATGAAGAAGAGGATGCGTCTGGGGGTGCTGGTGCTGTTCGTGGCCGTGACCGCGAGCACCACTTATCTGGCGCGGGCGTTAACAGAACCCATCATTGAGCCCGGCACGGTGCAGCAGATCCTGATTGAGAAAGGAGCCAGCTTCCAGGAGGTTTCCGACAAACTGGTAGTGCTCGGTGTCACCCACAGCCACACTTACAACTGGCTCGCCGCAAAACTGCTGCGCGCGGAAGGGCGAATCAAGGCCGGTGAATATCATCTGTCCGGCCCGCTGGGCATGCTGGATATTATGATGCTCCTGATCGAGGGTCGCAGCGTCTTTCATCGTACGACTTTGTTCGAAGGCTGGACGATTGAAGAGATGCTTGACGCCATGCGCAAAAACCCCACGCTGCAATCAAGTGAGGATCCGTTGCAGTTCTTTGGCTTCAATTCGCCCAGAGACGCAGAGGGACACTGTCTCCCGAATACCTACAAGCATTATCGGGGGGATACGGACGTGCAGATTCTGGCACTGTGCATTCGGGCCATGCAGGAGCTACTCGATGAGTTGTGGGCGAATCGCAGTGAAGATCTTCCTTACAAGACCCCTCAGGAAGCGGTGACACTGGCCTCCATCATTGAAGCCGAGACCAGTCAGGATGACGAACGCTCCATCATTGCCGGCGTGCTGTTATCGCGTCTGGAGCAGGGCATGCGCCTGCAAGTCGACCCGTCTGTGATTTATGGACTCGGTCCGGATTTTGACAATAACCTGACACGCAAGCATTTGCGCCAGTCGGCTGAAATCAATCCGTACAACACCTACCGCATCTACGGCTTGCCGCCAGGACCGATTGGCAACCCGGGACGAAAATCGCTTGAGGCAGCCTTCAACCCGGACTTTTCTACCGGCGCCCTGTATTATGTGTCGAAGGGAGACGGGCGGCATCACTTCTCGAAAACCTACAAGGAACACCGCGCGTCGGTCCGAAAATACCAACTGGGGAAATAAGCATGAGCGCACTTGGCAAATTCATCACGCTTGAAGGCATTGAAGGTGCCGGCAAGTCCACGCATGTGTCAGCCTTGGCGGATATGCTTGAGTCGCACGGCATCTCTTGCATCTGCACTCGCGAAACCGGCGGCACGGCAGTCGGTGAGAAAATCCTGCAGACCTTGCTCGATGAATCCCTCCGGCCCATGCACATTGATGCTGAATTGCTGCTGCACTTCGCCGCACGCGCCGAGCATGTCTCCGAATTAATCCGTCCCACTCTGGAGCAGGGCACCTGGGTCATCTCCGATCGGTTTGTAGACAGCAGTTTCGCGTATCAGGGTGCCGGCATGGAATTGGGGGAGGCGCGAATTGAAGCGCTCGTGCAATGGACTTTGGGAGACTTCACGCCGGATCGCGTGATCGTGCTGGACGTGGATGAGCAGACCGGCTTTGACCGTGTTCAGGATCGCGGTCATCTTGACTGGTATGAGAAACTCCCAGCCGCGTTCTTTTCACGAGCACGACAGTGCTATCTTGATCGCGCGGCCGCGCAGCCGCAGCACTATCGCGTCATTGATGCAACACGCAGCGTGGCTGTCGTTCGTCAAGACGTACAGGACGCGGTGCTGGAACTGCTCAAGTGAGCTGGGCGCACATCCCGCCATGGGTTGAGCCACTGTGGCAGCAGTGGCAGAGCGCCTACCGCGAAGATCGTCTGCCGCACGCGATTGTGCTAACCGGGCCTGCTGGGAACGGCAAGCGGGAGATAGTCGAAGCATTTGTGCGTGGTGCTCAGTGCCGCAATCCTGATAAACAGGGTTTGCCGTGCGAGCACTGTCCCTCCTGCATACAGTTCCCATCCTGTCACCGGATTGAAGAAAGTGCGCACCCGGATATTGCTTGGCTCCGTGTAGCCCGCTATTCCATTGGCATTGATGATATTCGGGAGCACATCATCGGGCGGCTTTTGAAAAAAGCGAACTACGACGGCAACAAAATGCTGGTGATTGAGGCGGCTGAGCGCATGACTCCGGCAGCCATGAATGCGCTATTGAAGAATCTCGAAGAGCCGCCGCCGAAGACGCATTTCTTCCTCATCACGCCGCAAACGCATCGCTTGTTGCCGACCATCCGCAGTCGCTGTCAGTGCTATGTGCTGCCTAAAGCGTCATCCGAGCAAGCGCTCGCGTGGTTGTGTGAGCAGTCTTTAAGAGAGGAAGAGGCCCGACAAGCTTTGGATGCGGCTGACGGCATGCCTGTGCAGGCGCTGCACATGAGAGAAAGCGGGCAGATGCAGTTTCGGCAAGACTTCGATCGCGATCTGCTTCAGGTGCTGAGCGGCAAGCAACTGGAGACTCATTTCGCGCAAAACTGGAATACCACCGCCGCAAAGAAACGCAGCAAGAAAGATACCGGCACCGACATGGCGGAAGAGATTCCTATGGACTTGCGTCTGAACTGGATGATCCAGTTCGGCATTCAGATTATTCAGCGGTTGATCGCGAAACAGATTCCGGCCCCAGAACTCCAGCGCGCCATGAAGGCGTATCGGGAGCTTCTGATGGTACGCGAGTATGAAGCGGCCACGCCTGCGCCGCAGTTGAATCTTGAGGCCGCCTGCCTTGCCTTGATGAAAATCCCCGGGATTCGCGAAGAGGCGGCTAGTCAATAATCTGCTGGAGCTCCTCCAGCGCACGCTGCAGCACGTCTGCGGGCGTGTAGAAATGCGGCGAGAAGCGAATGCCTCCCCCGCGCAGCGCACACAAGACATTACGACGCGTTAATGCCTCAAAGACAGCAGTGCTGTCCTTCGCTGGTGGCGTAAAGGTCAGTATGCCGGCGCGTCGTGATGCCTCCGGCGGTGTGAGGATCGTGCATCCCAAAGTCTGCAACGCCTGATCCAGTTGCTGCACACGATCCGCGATCCGGTCTTCGATTTCAATCATACCTATCTTACGCAGCATACTCAGGCTGGCGTGCAGCGCATAGATGCCAGTCGTATTTGGGCTACCGCACTCAAAGCGTCGTGCCGAGGAAGCCTCAGTCCACTCGATATCGTCATACTGCCCAAGACGTTCCGTCATGTGCCAGCCGTACTGCGACAATTGAAGGCGCTCATAGAGTTCCGGGCGAACCCAGAACAGGGCGATGCCTTCCGGACCCAGCATCCATTTGTGGCCGTCGGCAGCCAGAAAGTCAATGTGGCATTCGCGCACAGAAAGCGCATGCGCGCCAAGGCTCTGAATCGCATCCACACACAGCAGAGTAGGGGTGTCGCGCAAGGCCTCTCCCAAAACTTTCATGTCCAGTTTCAGACCGCGCGCGTACTGCACAGAGCTCACTGAAAGTACACGGGTCTTTGCATCCACATGCTCCAAGAGCGCATGTTCCGGTGTCGATGTGTCGGTTACGCTGACCCAGCGAATCGCAACATCAAATCGCGCGGCTGCCGCCTCCCATGGGATGCGATTGGAAGGGAATTCCTCGCGCACCAGCACCATGTTGTCTCCCGCCTGCCAATCTAGACCGAAGGCGACCATCGACAGGGCCTCGGAGGTGTTTTTCAGCAGGGCGATCTCATCCTTCGACTCCGCATCAATCAACCATCGCGCAAGTTCGCGCAGTTCGTCCTCATGCTGTAGCCACATGGCGTAGTGCTGGGTGCCCCATCGCGCGTTCTCGCATGCAAAGCGTGTGATTGCCTGCACTGTGTCGCGCGGCCATGGTGCCACTCCCGCGTGGTTCAGGTGAATCAGCCGGGAATCAAGATCAAAATGGTCGCTGAAAAAGGACATGGGACTATACTACTCGCTTCAAACGAATGATGCTCATGTTCAACTATCGCGCATTGCCCCCGCAGGTCTTCATGGCGGTGCTCCTTGGCATCTCCGCACTCCCCGTGCGCGGAGAAATTCTGGAACTTCCCAAAGAGGGGAATTCCGTCGTCGGAGCCATGTACCAGATTACCACGGCATACGGTGAGACGACGCCCGTACTGGCGCAAGCGCACGAAGTAGGGTACCACGAGCTGCTCTGGGCCAACCCCAACGTCCACTCATGGATGCCCGGAGAGGGCGCGCAGTTGCGCATTCCACGCCAGTACATCCTGCCCGGCGATGCCCGGGAAGGGATTGTTTTGAACATCGCTGAATTGCGACTTTACTTTTACGATCAGCCTGAAGACGGCCCCGCCCAAGTGCGAAGTTATCCGGTCAGCATTGGTCGCATCGACTGGGTCACGCCGCTAGGCCAGACAAAAATCGTGGATCGTCTGGAGAACCCGAACTGGTATCCGCCCGCTTCGGTGCGGCTGGAACATCAGCAGCGCGGCGATGAACTGCCGCGCATAGTCGGGCCCGGCCCGGATAACCCGCTCGGTCAGTATGCGCTGATGCTGGAGACACCGGGTTACTTCATTCATGGCACGAACCGGGAAGAGGGAATAGGGATGCGGGTGACGCACGGGTGCATTCGCATGCGCAGTCAGGATATTTTGGAGTTGATTTATAAAGTCAATGTAGGCACACCGGTGCAGATCCTGTCCATGCCGATTAAGGTCGGAATCTTGGACGGCGTGGTGTACTTGGAGGTGCATACAAAACCGCTGGAAGAATTTCCCGTAGCAGTCGCGGAACCGGTGATGAGCGAGGCCGACATCTCGGCACCACTAGCGGCATTGGAAGAGCAGTTGCCGGCAGGGGACTATGTGATTTATTGGGACCGTGTGATGGAAGTTGCGCGCCGCAAGCATGGAGTGCCAGAGGCCATTGGTTGGAGTCAGACTGTTTCTCCAGCCCCACCGGATCAACCGGAGTTGCTGTGGCGTGTAGAGGCACCGCCTGCACCTGAGCCGGAGCCTGAAGCTTAAAAGAAAAGAGCCCGACCTGCGGGCTCTTTCCAGATGTACCGTTCGGTACGAGAAGAATTACTTCTTCTGCATGTCGTGGAACATCGTGTTGAGGCGATGGGAATTCGCATCGCAGCAAGAAATTGCCATACGCGCCAGCTCGTCAGCCGTAGAAGCCGCTTGGCTGCCTTGATAGGCAATATGATCCGCTGCTTTCGCCATGCGCAGTGCTTCATCCGCCGTCGACTGTGCTGCAGCAACTTGCGAATCAAGCGCAGCGAGATGGTCCATGACTTCTTGCGGAACACCGCAACCGGTCAGAACAGCTGCACCTAGTACGGCGCTCAAGGCCAAGGCCTTTGCTTTGGTATTCTTCATATCAACTCCAGAAGTTGTTTTAGTTTAGTTTTAAGTGCACTTTTTACGGCGCACCCGCTAGCAACAATTACTAGAGTTGAGCACCGCAGGGCTGAATTGTAATAGTTTTCTCATCATAATTCAACTGCGTTGAACTGTCACTGCAAATTATTAAGGTGCCGATACGTCGCGATGGCGTATGTTGGAGACTTTCTGACAGCCGCAGTTCGCGTCATGTTGATTGAACGATGAGGGTGAAATCTTCTCCAAGACTCGTTGAAACCTAATCGAGATTCAGGGTAGCCCTACTGGGGCTGTATTTTGCTACTGGCTAAATATCCATAATACTTCGCATAATGAATATTATGTAAAGTTATTAAAACGCCGTACCGTACACTAATCTGTAACCACACCACGTGCCTAGCCTTCAACCATGAGACTCGCCCTGCATTCAGACACGCATCACAACTTCGGCCACACCAGTGGCTGGCCGTACTCGCTGCCTGAACATGACGTCCTCATTTTGGCTGGCGACATCTCCGAGTTCCACGGCAACACCAGTGACCTCAATTGCGTGCTGGAGCATTTCCGCAGCCGTACGCAAGCGCCGATCCTGTACTTACCCGGCAACCATGAGTTCTACCACCAGGAATACCATCAGGTCATCGAACGTCTCGATGAACTTTGTGCGGAACTTGATATTGATTTCCTACACCGCCGCGGCATCCGCTACGGCGATGTCGCATTCCACGGTTGCACGTTATGGTCGGATTTCCGACTGCACGCGCCATACGCGGACCCAGATCTGGATCTCGACAGAAACCGCGAACTGTGGGAAGGCGCGATGAGCAACTCCGGCATTCGACTTAACGATTTCTACCACATTCGCCACGGAGACGGGACACTGACACCTGAGCGCTGCGCCGCACTGCATGGCGAAGAACGCGCGTGGTTGACACAGGCTCTGTCTGAGTCAGAAGCATCGCACAACGTCGTGATCACTCATTTTGCGCCGTGTTTTCGCTGCGTTGAAAACACACCCGACAAGCAAGGCCTAATGCGCGCGTACTATGTCGCGGACTGCGATGATCTGGTCGAACAATACCAGCCTGACTTATGGCTGTACGGTCACGTGCACTACGCCGCTGACTTCACCCATCACGGCACGCGCTTTGTCAATAACGCCCACGGTTATCCCGGATCCGGCCAAGTAACAGGCTTTGCGCCTGAAATGACTTTGGAGATTGGCTCGGAACTAACGGTACCGATTGCGTAGCACGCCGATCCCTTCGATCTCGACTTCCACCGTGCAGCCGCGCGGCATCGGCCCTAGTCCGCAAGACGTGCCGCAGCAAATCACATCACCCGGTAACAGACTCATGTTGCGCGACAAATACGACACAATCTCCGGCGGGCCCATCATCATGTCGCTGGCCGGATAGCGCTGGCGCTCCTCACCATCAACGCGCGTCACAATCTCCAGATCCCGATAGTCCAGATCCGTCGCCACCACAGGACCGAATACGCCGAACGTGTCAAATCCCTTCGAGCGCGTCCACTGATCAAAACCCTCATAGTCCTTAAGAATACTGAATGCAGTCACGTCATTGATGCAGGTGTAGCCGAAGATCGCGTCCGCAGCCTTTTCCACGTCCACTTCCTTTACGCGCCGGCCAATAACGATCCCCAGTTCCCCCTCATAAAACACGTCTTCTTCAATTGAGGCGGGATGCTCAATGACTTCTTCCGTCGCCAGAAATGAGGACGTCGCCTTGAACAGATACAGCGGGGTTTGCGGAAAGTTCAGGCCCTTCTCTTGCGCCAGTGCCTTGTAGTTGTTCCACAGAGCCGGCATCTTGCTTGGCTGCGTCGGTGTCAACAGGCGCACCTCTGATGAATCCACGGTTTCTCCTGCGGATTGCGGCGAATCAAACATGTCGCCCTCGCAAACCTCGATAGTGTTCCCATTTAACCGCCCAAAACCCATGCGATTGCCCTGTGTAAATCGTACCCAGTGTGTCATGTTGCCAATTCCTTAGAAAGATTTTTCAAATAATTGATTCTGCTGTTATTTAATGATGCAGCATTGGTCGCTTTGCGCCAGTCTCGCGCACCCGGCCGGTTGCGAAACAGGCCAGACAGGTGTCGCGTTATTCGAACCAGCGGAACACCCCGACTCTCCTGCTCTAGCAAGTAAGAGAAATAAGCATCCAGTACGGCAAGCGGCATCGGCAAGACGCTGCCTTCAGGAAACAGATGGCGCTCAATATGCCGGACCTGTGCAGGGTTCTCATACGCCAAACGTCCGACCATTACTCCGTCGACGCACCCCAGATGCTCCTGAACTTCCCTCACATCCCGTATCCCGCCATTCAAAATGATTTCGCAAGAGGGAAACTGTTGCTTCAATCGATAAACGCGTGCGTAATTCAGTGGCGGAATGGTGCGATTCTGCCTGGGACTGAGCCCGCGCGACAGAAGCGCCTTGCGTGCATGCACGTAAAAAACCCAACAACCCGCCGCCGAAACGGTCTGAACAAACTCAAGCAAAGATTCCTCTGCATCCTGATCATCCACCCCGATTCGGCACTTGACCGTAACCGGGACAGTAACCTTCGCCTGCATGGCTGCAACACACTGTGCAACCTGTGTCGGCTCGCGCATCAGACACGCGCCAAACCGCCCTTGCTGTACCTTGCCGCTAGGGCAGCCCACATTCAAGTTGATCTCATCATAGCCACGGGCTTCTGCAATAACTGCGGCATGCGCCAATTCTTCCGGATCGCTGCCGCCAAGTTGCAGCACCAGCGGGTGTTCGCTGGGATCGAATTCCAGCAGTTGAGGGTCGCCATGCAAGACCGCGCCTGAGGTTATCATTTCTGTAAACAACCGGGCATGAGGCGCCAGTAACCGCATGAGATAGCGGAAATGACGGTCCGTATAGTCCATCATCGGCGCAATGCAAAAAAGACGGTCAATCACAGTGAGAGCACATAATAGGAACTGGAGGGAGAGATGGGACTTATTTATATTGCCTGCAAGAATAATGTGCCAGAAAAAATTCGCAACTTGCTCAATCGTTTCTGCACACCTGTATTTTGCAGCATACTAAAAACGCCAATATCTTCAACTGACGGATTCAAGGAATTTCTCTGGCGCAATCACCGCCTCGCGATTCAATTTAGTCGCCCACGCTCTAACCTGTCTCTCATCCGCACTTGCGATGGCTTCACATACTGCCCGATCCCATTCTTGTCTCACTTCGGTGTATCCCTCCCGATATTGAGGCACATCAATGTCTTTTGTGTTCTCCCAAGCCTCTACCAAACGATTAATCACCTTGGTCTTTTTCGGACAGGGCACAATTACTTGAGATAGTCCTTTGGGATTCCAGTTCGGCCATCCTAGCCCTTTTCCACCTCTGTGTTTGAACAGTTCTATTCTTCCGAGAGTACTGTTGAGCCACACGGCCCATGCCTTTGCTAGTTCCATGTCTACGCCTTGGACCGGCTTCCATACCATTCCAATGGTTCGCTTCGTACAGACAACTGCCCCCACCCGTGCAGATTCCAGATTTTGCCCCGTGCACAGCATAAGATGTGCTGCATACTCGCTAGTCCACTTTTTCCATAGCCGTTTTTCGCGCTCAGCATAACTTGCGTCGCTTTCTCCTTTTTTGCGCTTCAACTGCATCACTGAATCAGTTTTTCCGGCTAGCCGTGTCTGTCCAGATTCAGCTTTGCTATTCATGATCATACGTCGTATTCCGGTTCCGTCAAATTGCACTAGTGCGCCATCACCTGAGGCACGCATCCGTACCCCCCCCCCCCCTTAATTTCAACTTCGCCGATGGCAATAAGTTCGTCCCACGACTCCATCATCTCAACAGCTTCATCCAGAGTTGGGTCAGACCATCCTGCTGCACTCCAGTCACCTTGCTGGAGACGCATATTACTGACTTGCCATGTCTTCACCCCAAGGACGTGTGCACCGCCTCGAATCGCTTCAACAATCTCAAGCACCTCGTCTGTAGTTTCAGGCATACGTCCAATGCTCACAAATGTAGTTGATCGATTTGTTCCCCGTTCATCACGTGTCCCAATGACTAAGCTTTCGTTTGCGGCCGTGTTTTGACTCATATTAGGCTGTTTAGGATCGTGGGCCGTTACCACATATTGAATGTGCAATTCTCTCGCGAGGATTTTGCGTTGTTGCAATCCGGTTGGCGCTAGTAATCCGATAGTCGGAAGTACCATGCCTAATACTCCGCTATCCTGATCAATACACCTGAGACCTAATCCAACATATAGCGGTTGGGTTGTGTTTTTGTCAGTTATGTCTTTAAGGTCTGCACATCGTGTATCCATGACCGCTTGTCCGGCATCGATTCGGCGCCGTATTGCTTTTTGCTCTTCAGGTTTAAACTTCATGCCAAGTTTTTTACGTGTCACGAATGGAGGATTGGTCAAAACCACCCGTCTTCCAACAACTGTGTCCACCACATCCTCGACTTTTCCTTTCTGCTCTGTTGGCTCGTCATCTTTCAAGCCAATCTGCTGACCCTTAGCAGCCGTTTTGTACGGCAGTAGAGTCTCCGGGAACAAGTCATCTTCATCTGTTTCACCAACTACACGCTCGTCTACAAGCAACTCCAAAGACCCCGCTTTTGCTGGCTCGTTATGGTTGTCTCCTTGCTGCCCATAAGGCATCTTCCAAAGGTTCATGCTCTTATAACGAGCATCAATGTCTCCAATGATGAGTTGTGCTCCTGCAAGCTGAAGGGACACAGGATTTATGTCTAACCCAACCACACCGTGTTCTACAGCATATTTGTGGAGTTTTTTCAAGGTTTTCTCGTCAGCACCTTGCTCACGTGCACGCCGTTTCATCGCGGTTATATATGCGATCAACAACGTTCCGCTACCGCAGGTTGGATCAAACGCGCGGGCATCTCTCCAAGTCTCCTTCTTTTTCCAGTCGACCTCTCCAATACTTTCCGTCACCAGTTCCGCAAGTAGCATGGCCGCCATTGGCTTAGTGAAATAGGCGCCATCCGAAGCTTGATTACCCATAACCTTGTTAAATAGTTCTCCGGCGAAATCCATACCCATCGCTGCGTAGGTTTCAGCAATGTTTGCCGCATCCTTTGCAATGCCTCTAAGTGCTGCATCAAGTGCTACCGTTTTGCGAACTTCGCGTGTCAGATGGAAAAGCAGATTCCGGCTTAAAGTAAATACTGGCTGATAATCGATTTCAAGAATCTGATTCCAGATCGATATGAGGTCTTCCGCTGGCGCCCCAGAAGTTTGTACATCGATTAGTCTTTGAATCTTGCGACCTTCCATGACTTTGCCTTGCTCCAACCGCGCTTGCACAATGCAAGCCATCATCATCATCAGTGCTGTGACAGTACATGCATCAGCACTCTTCTCTGTCTGTTGGATTCTGTCCATTCCAAGCTGGCCTCGGAGTTCACGCTCAAGACCATCTTCGCGTAATTGATGTGAGGAACGTTCAACTGTCTCACGTAAAATATTGAAATCTCGCTCAGCCCCACTTAATAGCCCTGATCGTTTTAGCAAGTTAACACGTATGGCATCTGCCTGTGGACCAAGTTTGTCGAGTAGAGATAGTTCACCTTGGAACGCTTTCTCTTTGTTTGCATTATTGATTCCTTTTTGCGGGTCACGTAGTTTGATGGCCTCTTTGTCTCGTCTGGCACAAGCGACTGTTAGTAATTCTCGTGCCTGTGCCGCTGCCGGACCTACCGGATAACCTTTATTCTCCCTTGGGTAATTGACTTCTGCACAAACTCCTGCAACTTTTGGCTTCTCGCGGTGCGTGTCGTCTACGATGATAGTATCGTATGGTCTCTGCTGAATGATCGTGTCGCCATCGACATCCTTGACTTCTCCATTATTCTGAAGCCGCTCAATAACACTCGACTGATCTCCTACATCTGCAATGAGAGGTTGAATGCTATCAGCGAGACCAACCCAGAGCAAACTTTTGATGCGACCATCATCTGACTTCACTGTGATGAGATGCGGCACGTGCTCTTTGGAAGGCTTCGGCACTACCAACGTGAGTTGATCTGTTAATGCACTTTCGATTCGATCATCATGTGCACGCAGCGCATTTAGCACTTGCCCGAGTTCCTTCCATCCTTCATCATTTGTCTGTGACTCGAGCCAGCTTTCTGCACACTGTCCGGCCGGAATTACCAGTGGCACAATTATCAGTCCAATCTCTTTTTTGCTACTCCGGCGCATTACACGCCCCACGGCTTGGATTACATCTACTGGACTTTTTCTTGGCTCAATGAAGGCGACTGCACTCAGATCTGGCGTATCGATCCCTTCTCCGAATATTCCGACGTTGCATACTGCATATGGCTTTTCGTTTGTGGCAGTGCGCAATTTCTCCAGTGCCAACTCGCGATTGACTGCACCATCACTGGAATCGCGATGCTCAAGACTGTATTCGATCTTCTCAGCGTGCCCTACACTTGCCTTCTCTTTCACCCATACACGAACATTTTCTTTGCTGAGATCAGTGACTAATTCTTTCGAGCGGCTTATTCGATTACAAAAAGCAATGCTAGAGCGTATGGAGAGATGACCATTCGCATTTAAAGCTGGCACCCCGCCTCCCAATGCCAAACTGTATGCCAGTTTACGCACTGCCAGACTCGTGTTGTGTCCTCGTGGGTCAGCTTTGTGTCCGGCTGCCTCTGCAGCTCGGATATTTTCGGATGCAATTTCATTCCCCAAGTCATAAGCATCGCCGGGAACGCCCACAGCAACAATACGGTAGTCCGTCAAATATTTCTTTTCGACCGCTTCTCGATAAGATAATCTGTAACAAACGGGCCCAAATAGCGCTTCATCATCCATCGTGCTAACTTCCCAGTTCTTGGCAGCATAATCACCTTTTTTCGCTTCTCCCATCGCGAAATTTCGTGGAGTAGCAGTCATGTATATCCGCGTACGTGCAGGCATGTCTTTGCTACGATGGCAGGTAGTAAAGGATCTAACTCCTTCCTTCTTTTTCGCAGATTTCATTGGACGTATGCCAGCAGTTCGATGCGCTTCATCGCAGATCAACACTGCGGCACGTGTCTTCGTATCGCGAAGT
The DNA here is from genome assembly GCA_965199755.1 of uncultured candidatus Poriferisulfidus sp. Classification (GTDB taxonomy): domain Bacteria; phylum Pseudomonadota; class Gammaproteobacteria; order Poriferisulfidales; family Poriferisulfidaceae; genus Poriferisulfidus. The sequence continues at coordinate 853,516 of CBDASZ010000001.1, forward strand.
GCCCGCGCTGTCTGGTGGCTGGATTGATAAGTAGAGAAAATGACGCTTCGTGTGCCCTTGCGCTTTGATCCCTCTAGCCACTGAGCTATGCCGGTAGCTTCCCCACGAACCTCCCCTGCCAGCTCACCTGCTTGCATCAAGCTGCGGTCTGCAGTCGGATCGTCTATAGCGTTTTCTGCATGGCGTTCCTCCTGATTTTTTAGGTCTTTAGGACTGGCTACGTGTCTGTCAGAGCATACAGAGAGTGTCTCGATCTGTTCACCATGCCGTTCAGCACAGTCAAGCCATGCTAGGCGCAATTGCCTCACTAGCCCAATACTCGGCGCCAGCACTACGACCAAGTTATTGCCTCGCTTGCCCCCTGGTAGATTTTCAATTAGTCCTCGGGCGGCATCATATCCAACCCGGGTTTTCCCTGTACCACAGGGCATGATGATTTGGCCTCGTGATTCATCATTTGCCCACTCTGCATGCTTTGTTTTTGCTTCACGGATATGCTCCAGTTTTTCTAATGCTTTCTTAACTGCTTGCTGTTGCATGGATGACCTTGGATCTTCCCGATGACTTGTGGCTTCCTCACACCGGGTTACTTCTCTCCGTATTGCAGCGCTGATGTTAATCACCTTGATTTTAGACTCCTCATCTGGGAGAATTTGCGCTTTCTGATACAAATGCTCACCTGGTTGAGCAACCGTTACAAGCCATCGCTCGCCCCAATTTTTGTTCTGCGTCGCAGACGAAAACTCAGTAATATCCTCCTTTCTCAATGATAATGGCTTTCCTTTTTTGCTAAACCTGCGTGCTTTGCACTGGATTGCAATCAATCGCCCGTCCTTTCTCTCTGCAACAAGGTCAATACCATCATCTTTGCGACGTGCGGCAGAGCCAAAGTTATCCTCTAAACCTGGCCAGTCTTTCCACTTCCATATTTGGCTGATATCCCATTCGAGAATACATGCCCCAAAATTCTCCGTTAGATCCTCAAGCCATTGACCATCTCCTGCGTCATCCTTGTGGTCAGCAATGATCTGCAATGCTCTTTTCAGATTCTGTATATGAGGGTTTCCCATAGTGCTCCTTCCGAATTATCATTCTATTTCTAGAATTTTGTGATCTTTTTCGACATTTCTCTTGCTGACAATGCGAAGCGAATTCCTACCAGATGTTCATGCTCAATTGGAGATTATTCTAGCAAAACGCTCCCGACTCAGAAGCGGGGAAAATCCAATGGCGGCAATCACCATGCCCCAATAGCGCCTTTAATTCCGGCAAGTATCAAGAAACTAAGCGCATTTTTCGTAATCACCATCGCACTGTTGGTGCGGCTTATGCCAGTTCATGCCTAGTTCTCCTTTATTCTAACATCAGCATGTCATAGGCCACGCCCGCCTCGATCCGATCAATGTCGTGTAGGGCGGCTATACCAAATACCAAGCTGTCGTCATCCAACCCGCTAGTAACCAGCGCGTAGGCGGCCTCAAAATTCTGTAATTGGATCAATTTGATGAGCGTCATCAATCGGATGGTTAGTTCCTTATTCATGGTGCTTTGCCCCCATCCCACCCGTCAACAAGCGAAATACACGCGTGCTAAATCGAATCGCCAACTCGGGCGGCTCCTCGCCACGCTTCTTCATCTCTCTTGCCATGTGATGCCGTGCCTTGCCGTACAGGATGGCGTCATCGCCATTCATAAACGTGGCACCATCAATTTCTTTGATGCACCGGCGCAACTCATCAATCGCCATAGTGTTGATAACTGGCCACACGCAATACCAATCGTGGTTACGTATGTCATATACGATGCCCTCGGTTTTAGCGTCAAGGCCATGCCCCTTTCTCAACTCGCGATCGGCGAGCCTATCTTCAAGCATCTCACACAGGGTGGCGTGCACAGTAATCTTATCGAGTTAGTGGGGCGTCAAATCGTCGATGTCATCGGGCACGCCTGATGCCAATTGCGCCATCGCCTCGCGCATATCGTCATCCGTCATTGCCGACGTCATCTCATACCATTTGTCGTCGTCATCATCGTCAAATGCGGCTACCAGCGCCTTGATGTTGGGGATAGTCATCGGGCACCTCCATCGTTATCAAAATCGGCACTGTTGATTGTGAATCGGGCAAATTGGCGTGGCGGCTTTATGCTACCTAACGGCACGGGTGCCGCACACCGTTTCTCAAGTTCCATATAGCCATTCACTTTACTTTGAAGTTCGTTGGTACGGAAGGCAATTATATCTATCCATTCTGCAACCAATTGAAGAGCAGCGACTCCAGTATATCGCGTGTTCTTGCCTGATAAGCCAGAGTTTCCGTTCGCAGGATTGTCGGTGACTGCACAAAGTGATCTTCTTCAAGCTGATGGGTAAATACGCGCACCATCGTCTCGACCTCTGCCGGTCCCATCTCCAAATGGAATTGCAGGGCGAGTACTCGCGCATCAAACAAGAATCCCTGATTGCGACAACCTTCACTCGCCGCCATTGGCAAGGCCATTTCCGGGATGTTAAACGTATCTCCGTGCCAGTGCAGGACCGGAAATTCCGCGGGCAAGCCCTGCCCTATCGGGGTGCATAAGAACTCATCAGCAAGTTGTATCGGATACCAGCCGATTTCTGCAACCGGATTTGCTCGAACTTCTGCACCTAGGGCATGTGCGATCAACTGCGCTCCCAGACAGACACCCAGAACATGTTTACCTGCGTCGATCGCTTGTTGGATAAAGATCGTCTCGGGAGACAGCCAGTGATATTCGGCATGGTCTGAAACGCCCATCGGCCCGCCCATGATGACCAGAGCATCAAAACTGTCCGCCTCGGGAAGGGGGTGCGCTTCGTACATCCGGTGCCGCTTCATTTCACCGGCGTGCGCCTGAATGAAATCTGCTATGCGTCCAGGGCCTTCTGCAGGCACATGCTCCAGTATCAGAAAGCGCATAGTGTCGTGATTATCGCTTAAAATCCAAACCGCTATGACCGCCTCTCACCCCCTCGCGCTTCAGGTTCAGAACCTCAAGAAAACCTATGCCAACGGCACGGAAGCCCTGCAAGGGATCGACCTGGAGGTAGAGCAAGGCGATTTCTACGCTCTGCTCGGCCCCAACGGTGCCGGAAAATCCACGGCGATCGGCATCATCACGTCACTGGTGACCTATTCCGAAGGCTCGGTTTCGATTTTCGGACATGACATCCAGAAGGAATATTCAGCTGCTCGATCCTGTCTCGGCCTGGTACCGCAGGAATTCAATTTCAATCAATTTGAGCCTGCCGCCGAGATCGTGATTTGTCAGGCCGGCTTCTACGGTGTTAGGCGCAAAGAAGCCATACGGCGCACCCAGCAACTACTGGAGCAACTGGAGCTATGGGACAAGCGCTCTGTAATGGCGCGTGAATTGTCCGGTGGGATGAAGCGCCGATTGATGATTGCTCGCGCCATGGTGCATCATCCGAAATTGCTGATTCTGGACGAACCGACGGCCGGTGTGGACCTGCAGATCCGCCATAACCTGTGGCGCTATCTGCGGCAAATCAACGAGCAAGGAACCACTATCATTCTGACCACGCACTACCTTGAGGAAGCAGAGCAGATGTGTCGGAATGTGGGGATCATCTCGCACGGGCGTATTCGCGCCAACACCTCAATCCGCGAATTGCTCGATCAACTGGATTCCGAACACTTTGTGCTGTACTTGAAATCTCCCGTCTCCACGTGTCCTGCTATTGACGGCTATTCCCTGCTATGCACGGATGATCGCACTTTGGAAGTGACTGTTAGCAAGCAAACCGACCTGAATCATCTCTTTGCAGAACTCAACACTCGTGGAATCGAAGTATTGAGCATGAAAAGCAAGACCAACCGGCTGGAGCGCCTGTTTTTGCAGATCGTTGGCCATAAATTTGAATAACTATGAATTTTCGCGTACAACTAATTGCTTTTCAAACGATTTTGATTCGCGAATACTTGCGTTTCATGCGTATCTGGATTCAGACTTTACTGCCTCCCGCCATCACCACCGGGTTGTATTTCATCATTTTCGGTGAATTGATCGGCTCGCAATTGTCCGATATTTCCGGCTATCGCTATATGGACTACATCGCGCCCGGCCTGATTCTTATGTCCGTGATCACGAATGCGTATGCCAATGTTGTCTCTTCCTTCTACAGTTCCAAGTTCCAGCGCCACATTGAGGAGTTGATGATCTCACCTGTTTCAAATGGCGTGATTCTGGCTGGATATGTGGCCGGCGGCGTAATGCGCGGCATGGTGGTTGGACTGGTGGTGACGCTGGTGACCGCCCTGTTCGCAAAAATCCCTCTCTATAACCTGGGATTGATCCTGGGCGTCTCCCTGCTGACCTGCATCCTATTCTCGCTGGCCGGCTTCATCAATGCGATCTACGCGAAAAGTTTCGATGATATTTCCATCATCCCAACCTTTGTCCTCACACCATTGACTTATCTGGGCGGGATTTTCTACTCGCTGGATATGCTTCCATCGTTTTGGCAGCAAGTCTCTCTGATTAACCCGATCCTGCACATGATCGGTCTGTTCCGCTACGGCTGGATGGGTATTCAGGAGGTCAGTCTGGTGAACTCTATCGCGCTGATTGTAGGTATGACCATCGTGCTAGCCTACATTTGTCTGCTTCTGTTGCGCCGTGGCACAGGCATTCGCAGTTGAAAATGGCGTCCCCAAGGGGATTCGAACCCCTGTTGCCGCCGTGAAAGGGCAGTGTCCTAGGCCTCTAGACGATGGGGACGCGACGATTCGCGGCATTGATCTGCCGCAATAATGTAGCCGCTACAGGATTTTTCCGTCTAAAGCCCTATTTTACACAATAAGCGTAATCCCCCTGCTCTCACCTGCTTTGCTCGATACTCTCTAATGCTTGAATACGACCCGTACAGAACGATAGACAGTGTCCAAATTTACTATGTGGACCTGACAGAAGATACTGCTCGCGAACAATATGCAATCCACTTGCTCAATGCCACAGAGCAGGCGCGTATGCAGGAATATCGAGTCACTGAGGTGCGGCGTCGCTTCGTGCTGATGCGCGCAACCCTGCGCACACTGTTATGCGACAGACTCGACTGTGATAACGCACAACTGGACTTTGAGAAGCTCTCACACGGAAAGCCCTACGCATGCATCGAAGGTGCCTCTGCCACCATCAGCTTCAATATCACGCACAGCGACACGCATGGCCTGATTGCCATAGCACCCGATCGAGATATAGGCGTGGATCTGGAGATCTATTCCAGCAGTCGAGATATTTCCGGCATCACCAAGGCCGTGTTCAGCCCAGAAGAGCAAGCCGTGCTGACAGCGGCATCTGAAGAACAGCGAGTACGTCTGTTTTATCGACTTTGGACTCTAAAGGAAGCACTGCTCAAGGCTTGGGGAACGGGCCTCTCTTTAGCGCCCGCCAGCTTCCAGATCCCAGACTCAATGCTCGCGTATGGCAATGACTCCGGGATCATCTCTCCTCCACAAGACCCTGAAAGCATCTGGAGACTTGAAAGCATTGGCAATGAACGCTTCGCGGCCGCGGCCGCCTGGAAATCAGACCCCCTTGACGATACTGATTAAGCGCCGATCGCCTGCCGGATACGCCCCAGTGTCTGCTCGCGCCCCAACAGCAGCAATGTGTCTTCAATCGACGGTGAGATTGAGCCTCCAGTCACAGCCACACGGATAGGTTGCGCAACAACACCCGCCTTAACCCCGCGTGTCTCAATAATCCCCTGAAGCCACGAATGAATCGCTTCGTGCGTCCAGTCGATTGACTCCAGTTGCGGAATGAACTCACCGAGCATGCTGCGCGCCTCATCAGTCATAAACTTGTCCCATGCTTTCGAATCTCGCTCAGGCTGTTCCTGCATGAGCCACTGACTTTGCGTCGCAACATCACGCATGGTGCGACATCGCGCACGCTGCACTTCCAGCAAGCCTGTACGACTCCCTGCTTCCATGGGTTCGTATGGCAATTCCAGACGCTCGCAATGCCAGTCAAATTCTGTATCCAGTTCTTCTTGCGACACTCGACTCATCTGTTGCTGATTGACCCACAGCATCTTTTTCGGATCAATCCGGCTGGCTGCTGGGTTGAGTCCCTCCAAATCAAACAATCTCACCAAATCATCAACCGAGAACAATTCCTCATCGCCATGCGCCCAGCCTAATCGCGCTAGCACATTGAGTACTGCCGTCGGTAAAAAGCCTTCCTCGCGATAATTCAGAACATCCGCAGCTTGCGCACGCTTTGACATCTTGCGTCCCTGCTCGTCGAGGATCATCGGCAGGTGTGTGTAGGTCGGTGCTTCGGCTCCCAGCGCTTCCAAAATGTGAACCTGACGCGGTGTGTTATTGAGGTGGTCATCGCCACGAATAACATGAGTCACTCCGGCATCCAGATCATCCACGACCACAGCCAAATGATAGGTCGCGACATCACCGCGACGCGCGATAACCAGATCGTCCAGTTCGCTGTTGCCGAAACGCACCTCGCCTTTTAAGGTGTCGGAGATCACTACCTCACCTTCTACAGGTGTTCGAAAGCGCACTACCGTATCTGCGGAAGGATCTAGTCCTCGGTCCCGGCAATGGCGGTCGTAGCGCGGTTTCTCGCCGGCTGCCTGCTGTTGCGCGCGCATCTGTTCCAGTCGTTCTGGTGAGCAATCACAGTAATACGCATGGCCTGAGTCGACCAGTTGCTGTATCACTTCCCGGTGCCGTGCCTCCCGCTGCGACTGGAGGACAATCTCGCCGTCCCAGTCCAGTCCCAGCCAATACAGTGCGGACATGATCTGCGCGGCATATTGCTCTTGTGAGCGCTTGCGGTCCGTATCTTCGAGGCGCAGCACGAAACGACCTTCGTGGTGCCGCGCAAATAACCAGTTGAACAAGGCCGTACGCGCACCTCCCAGGTGCAATGCTCCGGTCGGGCTGGGTGCAAAGCGGGTACAGACAGTCATGGTGTGAAATTATGCAGCCCGAAGGTGGTCTTTCTTCGGTAGCGTCATCTTACTCTGTGCCCTGCGGTAGGCCGTCATCTGTAAAATTACAATACCTTGCCAATCGAATAATGACCATTCTTTAAGTCTGCTCTTCCCTTCGCTCATGTTTCTTGAGACTTATCAAACGCAACTTGATCAGCGACAGTTTTCTTTCGATCCCGCACAGCAGGATGCGGCGCAAGAACTCCAGCGCATCTACGATGGGCTGACCCAATCCTCCCGCGGGCGAGCACTTATCCGAAAGCGCCTCAACAAACTCACACGCTCCAAAAATTCCAGCGACACCATGGGCCTCTGGCTGTGGGGTTCGGTCGGCAGTGGCAAGACCTACATGATGGACTTGTTCTTCAATTCTCTGCCGATGAAGCAAAAGCGCCGTATGCACTTTCATCGTTTCATGCGCCACATACACCACAAACTCAAAGCCATCTCTGACAAACAAAACCCTCTCGACCTGATCACTGCGCACTTTGCAAAGCGCTATCGCGTGCTGTGCCTGGATGAGTTTTTTGTATTGGACGTAGCGGACGCAATGCTGCTCGCCGGACTTCTGGAGGGTCTGTTCAAGCATGGGATCATCGTGGTCGCCACCTCCAACTCACACCCGGACGACCTGTACAAAGACGGTTTGCAGCGACAGCGATTCCTGCCGGCGATTGATCTGATTAAGGAGCACATGACTCCGTTTGAGTTGAGTGCCGCCTGCGACTATCGACTGCATCATTTGGAGCGCACACAGACCTACTGCCTGAGCGACCAGCCTGATGCTGAACAAAATCTGGCGCAGTACTTCGATCATCTGGCGTCCAGCGTCGTTGAGGAGGATACTACCGTTGAAGTGGAAGGCCGCCAGATTCCGGTGCGACGCCTGTCGCACGATGCTATCTGGTTTGATTTCGACGCCTTGTGCGAATCCCCACGCTGTGCCAACGACTACATTGCTATCTCGCGCTGCTTTCATACTGTGCTGCTCTCCAACATTCCTGTCTTTGGTCAGGAACAGGAAGACAGCGCCCGGCGCTTTATCGAAATGATCGATGAGTTCTATGATCACGGCGTCAAGCTGATTGTTTCCGCCGCCGCTGAACCGGACGCGCTGTATCAGGGCAAGCGTCTGCAGCGCGAGTTCGAGCGTACCAGCAGTCGGCTCTATGAGATGCGCACCTCTGAGTACCTCCAACTCCAACACCAGCTTCACTAAAATAGGACTTATTACCACCGGACACTCTGATGCAGACACAACCCAAACGCATAGCCATCACTGGCGCTGCCGGCAACATCGCCTATCAGGCCATGTTTCGCATCGCTGCCGGAGAACTTCTGGGCGCACAGCAAACCGTGGCCCTCAATCTGGTCGATATTCCTCCCGCCATGCCCTCTTTAGGCGGCACTGCTATGGAGCTGGAAGACTGCGCCTTCCCGCTGTTGCGCGACGTGGTGCTGGCGGACAATCCCGAAGAGGGTTTCGCTAATGCCGACTATGTGTTCATGTTCGGTGCGCGCCCGCGTGGCAAAGGCATGGAGCGCAGTGACCTGCTGCAGGAAAACGGCAAGATTTTCGGCCCACAAGGCCGCGCCCTGAATGATGTCGCCAATCCCGATGTGCATGTACTGGTCATCGGCAACCCAGCCAACACCAATGCCTTGATCGCCGCCCACCATGCGCCCGATCTGAACCCAAGCCAGTTCTCCGCCATGACACGGCTTGACCACGAGCGCGCACGCTCGCAGCTGGCCATCAAGACAGGAGAGACCGTGGCGGAAGTCGCCCGCATGACTATCTGGGGCAATCACTCACCACAAATGCACCCGGACATCGGTTACTGCACGATCGCCGGCACGCCGGCACGAGATCTAGTCGACAACGAGTGGTACAGCGACACCTTCATTTCTGCCATCCAGCAGCGCGGGGCTCGTGTGATTGAGGCACGCGGCGCATCCTCCGCAGCCTCTGCAGCCAATGCCGCAATCCTGCATATGCGCGACTGGGTGAGCGGCACTCCCAAAAACAACTGGACCAGCATGAGCGTTTTGTCGGATGGCGCGTACGGTATTGCCGAAGGCCTGATCTTCTCATTCCCCTGCCGCTGTGAAGAATCCGGTTATACCATCATCCGTGACCTGGAACTGGACGACTTCGGGCGTGAGCGGCTCAAAGCTAACGAAGAAGAACTGCTCGCAGAGCGCGACGCCGTGCGCGATCTGCTCCAGTAGTTTCTCCGGCTCGAGTTTGATGATTGAACCTCACCAAACCCGCCGTTTTGCTAAAAACATGGTGTAGAATAAAACTGGCACTATCAAATTTAGCATAATGCTGATATCGCTCAATGAGGTTATCCACATGCAAATTCCAACCGACTACCTTCCCGGTTATGAAAAAGCCAAACTGCTAGATAAAGATTTGGCGGATGCGTTCGTTGCCCATACGATGATCGGCGACCCTGTTGCCGATGCGGCAATGGAAGCTCTCGAAGAATATGAAACCGAAGAGCAACACGAACTCATCCAAGCCGGACTTGAAAACGACGAAGATAAGTTTCGGGATGCGCCAGACGCCTTGAAAGAATTTCTGGAAGTCGTCTCCAACCCGCCGCCGCATATCGTTTTCGACCCCGACAAGGCGCTGCCTGGCACCCTCGCCTTCTATCGCGATTCCGACATGTTTCTGGTCGGCCTGGCGCTGGAGTCGCTGACCGGCCTGTCAGAAGGACTGGCCAAGGCGTTCTATGTAACGGAGCGCGCGCTCAACAACCTGCGCCGCTTCAAGCAGAACACGCGCCACATTATTGAGATCACCTTGCCCGGCGGCATGGACCGCTTCGGCGATGGCTGGAAACTGTCCGTTCGCATTCGGTTGGTGCACTCCCGCGTGAGACGCCTGCTGTACAACTCCGAACATTGGGACATTCCGGCTGAGGGAATCCCGCTGCACATGGCGCACATGGGCATGGCGTCCACCGGATTCTCAATGCTGAATCTGCAGTCCGCGCGAAAGTTGGGCGTCAAACTAACTGAAGAGGAAAGCGAAGGATTCATGCACATCTGGCACTACGTGGCCTGGCTATTTGGAGTTCCGGACAGATTGCTCCAGTATATGGAATCCGAAGCCTCCGCCAGGTATTTCAGAAATATCGCCCTCACTTGCGAATGCCCTCCGGGACCGATGGCAACGGCTGTCGCGAAAGGATACATTGGCGCGGTGCCCGACATCCTGCAAGTCGAGGACGAAGAGCGTGAGAAACTGATGCGCACCCTCTTTCGCGTGGCTCGCGCGCTGGTCGGCGACAAGGATGCTGATGCGCTGAACTTCCCGAAGATGATGACCGTGGGAACCTTGCCACTTGTCAAAATGCAGCGGAAAATGCGGAAGAAATATGCGAACTACCTGGGTGACGAGCAGTCATTCGCGTTCAAGAATTTCTTTGCCCTGCTGCAGCAGTCGGTCTATGACGATACTGGAATCAGTTATCGCATGCCGGATGCCGTGAAGGAGTCCGCCACCGTCGAGTGGTAAGCGATCGCGGCTGAACCGCGACCCATCGCAATCAAAAACAATTCGCCGCCCCGTCTCGGGGCGGCACTTTTAGGTGCTGCTCGGCTGCGGGCTGGCCGATGAGGCTTTTCTTCGGTCGAGGAAGGACAACAAGCCTGGAAGGAGCAGAAAATCAGTAAACAGGGCGAAGACCACTGTCATCGCCACCATCGAGCCGAGCACCCAACTCGCGGCAAACCCGGACAAGGTGAGTACCAGAAAGCCCGCGGTCAAAACCGCTGTGGTGGTCCATAGTGCCTGACCCACGGTGGTGAAAGCGTAGCGTACGGATTCGGATGGCGTCTCCCCCTTGCGTCGGCCCCTGTCGTACTTGCTGAGAAAATGAATCGTGTCATCCACGATGAGGCCAAACACAACGGCCACCACCACCGACGCGGTCAGCCCGATATTTCCGAATGCGTAGCCCCACAGGCCAAACGCCATGAGCGCCGGGAGCAAGTTAGGGATCAGACTGATGGCTCCTAACAGCAGGCTGCGGAAAATGCCGACCAGAATGAGAGAAATTAGCACCATGCCCAACGCCGCAGAACCGAGCATGCTACTCATATTGCGCTCTGCGATATGCGCCATTATCACACTCACCCCAGTGGCGTCTCCGGCCAAATCAGGCATATTCACCTGCAGCCAATCCTGTGCCCGCTGTTCCAACTCCTGAAGCTCCCGGGACGAGATATTCTTGACCGTCACTGTCATTCGACTTGAGGTCTTGCCAATATCAATGCGGTCATTGAGATCCGCTCCCAGCGGGAGGGACAATTCATAAAGTAACAGGTATTGCGCGGCCAGTTCCCGGTCCTCCGGCAAGCGGTGGTAATCGGGATCATCTCCGTGCATGTTTTTGTTCAGCCGCTTCATGGTGTCCGGCAAGCCCTTCACGTGAAGTACTTCAGGCTGCTCGCGGAACCAGTTCGCGAATATGTCTGCTTTGCGCAGATATTCCGGCTCGACCACGCCGCTCTCTTCCCCGGAATGCAAAGAATACTCCAGAGTGTCGAGCCCGGTCAGGTTGGCCAGAATGTAATCCGAGTCTCGCCTGACTTCGTAGCTCTCATCAAAAGACTCTACCAGTTTGTTGCCCAGATCAATGTGCCAGATTCCCGATACCAGAACCAATGTCAATACTCCGGTCGAAAGCAGCAACAAAGAGCGTCGCGCGATCACGAAATCAGAAAACCATACGAAGAACTCGGTTTTGCCTTCACGCACACGAGGCGGTCGCAATGGCAGGATCGACAACAGCGCCGGCAGCAATGTCATGCTGTAGACGAAGGCGCAGAGAATACCAAATGCGACAAAGTTTCCCAACACCTGAAACGGCGGAGACTCTGAAGCGTTCAATGCGAGGAACCCTATCGCGGTTGTCACCGACGTGTAGAACACGGGCTGTGCATTCAGGCACACGGAGTCCATGATCGCTTCCTGACGGCTCCGCCCTCGTCTCATACCGCGAAGCGCCCCGGAAATAATATGGATGGAATCCGCGATGGCAATTACCATAATGATGATCGGAATCGCCGCATTGGTGGGACTGAACACGGTGCCGTACCAGCCGCCGCTTCCCATCGCTGTCATCAATACGAACAAGAGCACCGCCACCAGTGAAAACGCGCCGAAGAAAGAACGCAAAATCACCATGGCCATGACAATAATGAGTAACAGGGTCATTGGCACCAGCACGCTGAAGTTCTCTTCCGTAGCTGAACCAAACGCGCGGTTGAGGATGATCGAGCCTGTCATGTAGAAATTGATGTTCGGATATTTCTCGCGGGCCTGCGCCAGCATGTCATCGGCGTAGCCGCCCACCTCGATGACAGCGGTGTCCTGGACTTCCGGCAAGATGAAACTGATGATCATGCCGAGCGTACGCCCGTCTTTGGCCACCAGATGCCCGACCAACTCCTCTTCATTGAGCGCGATGTTCTGGATGCGCGACAGATCCTCTGGTGTCAGCGAATCCACATCGCCAACCAGCGGAGCCACATTGAGTTCATCCCCAAAGGCCTCGCTGTGCATGTGATTAGTGAGAGAACTCACGCGGGTGGAATACGGCACTTGCCAGCCGGCCTCGGTCATCTCATCAAGAGCACTGAGCACCTCTGGTGTGAATGCGGATCCCTCATTCGGAGTCATCGCGATCACCACGGTGTCAGAGGAGGCATAGGTCTCCTTCAATGCCTGGTATGCCAGATACTGCTGATTGTTCGGGCCGAACAGAATGCGGTAGTCATTGGCCACCGTCAGGTATTGAGCGCCGCCCCCCGCCGCAAACGTGGTGATGGCAACTAGCGCGATGACTGGCCATCGGTATTGAAGAATGGTATTGATATAGCGTTCAAGCATTAGGGGGTCGCCTGCTGTTTTTACTCGGCTGCGGTTAAAAATGCGTCAGTTCGCAATATATCACGTCGCCGTTATCGCCTGATTCCGATGTTTCAGTGTCAGGGAGTGCGGCACACTAATGCTCTGACGGATCACTCACCAGTCACGTGATTCGGAAGCGCGCACCTTGTCCGGCATCCGATAACTGATGCCACCCTCGTCGTACAGGGAAATCTGAAACATCTGCAGAAAATTGCCTGCGCGAACAACCTGCTGGTTTTTGAGCAGGAAGCCAATATACTGCTTGAGCCTGAACAGTAGAATGGTGTTCTTGATGGTTCTTCGGCTTGTTTTAGGGTACTCGAGGGCATCCGCGAGCTCATCCCCAATCAAAGCGCGCGATAGGCGGTAGGCCAAAGTGATGATTTTCTTGTGCATCTTGGGACTCTCAAAACCAGCCACCTTAGGAATCGAATTGATCAGCAGATTCGCCATGACGACGGAGTTCTCATCCGGTGGTGGCTCCAGTGTATGCCCCACCTGATAAATTTGTTCCGCATCAGCACGGGTTTCGTATAGGATCGAATCTGGAATCCCCATCAAATGGCCGGCGTAGCGCCAAGTCGCAATGACGCTGTCTTCTTGCTCTTCGGTCATGCGCGCTCCTACCATCTTGGCGTTGTCAACCAGACGCTTTGAAAAGACCGAAATGGATAAACCCATATTCGCCGCGCTCAGCGGGGTTCCCCACGCCTCTTGGTCCCAGTCAGGAAAGTGCGACAGAAGGTTGCGAACACGCGCATGCACAAAGCGAACGCGAACGGACAGCTTCCAGCCATCATTCTTGCGCTGCAATCCACCCGGGTAAAAGATTTCCATCACCTGACGGTTGTTCTGCATCAGGCGTCGGGAAGTGGCTCCCACGCGGCCAGTCATGTTGAAAGACTTGGCAATAGTCGTGGCAAAGCCTTCAACCAGCACGCCGGTCACAAACGCCACCAGCATGGTTTCAACATACATGCTGAACACGCGGGCACCTGGCTCGAAGGCCTTGTAATCCAGCCACTCCGGTGGTTCGTTGGCGACTTCAAAGAAATCGCGGATGTATTGCGGTGCTTCCCTCATTACCTGTTCCTCCCCTTCAATCCCAGCTCGAATGAAGCGATCGACATCATCAGGAGCCAGCTCCTGGTGCATCTGCTCCATGACAGGGTCCAGTTGGGGATCACCGAAGGTTGTGTGCCGCAGATAATTATCCGCGCATTCCTTGTCAATGGCATGCGCCTTGCCCGCTTCTGCTTGCGGGCGATAGATGGTCGGAATAACGATGCTCATTTTTACTTCAGGCGGTCAACAGTTTGCCGAAAGTCCCTTCAGAACACAGGGCTTCAAGTAGCACACGCACGGAGTTACACAAGGCGCTTCACCCGCGCTGCAGGAAGGGTTCTGCCTGTGCGTACCAACGGTATGTATCATTCTTCCCTCAACGTGTTGGTTACCCGTCAAGAGGCCCGAAAGCCTGCTGCCTTGTTCTTTTTAGTATAGCACCAGATGGCTCTGTCAAGCACACATTGCACCTCCTTTGATGCCACATCATCTCAGGGGGAGGCAGAATGAAAGCCCGGAGCCTGCAGCAATATACGCAATATCAGGTTCCAGTGCTGTGCTTACAGATTGACGCCTTCCCACTCGGTGACGAAATCGTGAATCAGTTCCGCGACTGCATCCGGGCGATCTTCCAGCACATAATGGCCGGCGCGTTCTATTTTCTCGAAACGGCACGGGCCGGCAATGGCGGCTTTCAGCCGCTCGCCGGACTCCACTGGCATCCAGGCATCATGCACTGCCCAGCACACCATGGTCGGACAAGTAATCTGACTGTGATCCACGCCCATGGTCTCCTCATTGCTCGGCTGCGAGCAAACCTTGACCAGTGACTTGAAGCCGGTCAGGCCCGGTCCGCGCGCCCAGAAGGACAGATAGTTCTCTTTGACATTCTTGTCGCTGAAGGCGGTCTTCTCATGGCTGCCCATCAGTAGCAGCGCATGGAACCCTGCGGCGGCCTGCCCCATCGCCATTTGCAGCACCTCATCCGATGCGCCGACCAAAGCGTTGAAGGCTTCGACTTCCAGCACCGGCCAGTAATCCCAGGCTACCGGGTTGATCAGTACCAGTCGGGTGATGTGATCAGCATATTTGGAGGCGAAGATTTGCGCCGCACCGCCACCATGATCGTGCGCGACCAGAATCACATTGCCCTTGAGCCCAAGCCCTTCGATGACTTCCCGAATAGCCTCGGCCTGATTCGTCAGCGTATGCTCGAAGTCATCCAACGGCATTGAGGATTGTCCGTAGCCGACCATGTCCATGGCGTAGGTTTGATAGCGGTCGGACAGCATGCCCTGAACGTGTCGCCATAGGCGAGCATTGGTCGGAATTCCGTGCACCATCAATAGTGCTGGCCCTTCGGAGCCCTGTTGTTCGATGTTAATCTCAAGGTCGAGACCTGAGACATTAATATTCTGTTTCATTGCTTCCTCCTGTTTATCAATGATGAAGGTTAAAAACGCTATGCCATTATCATACACGCTTGCAGCCTAAGTCCTGCTCTCTGCCCTTGCCTGCTCCATGCGTTTCCTGATCATCGCGCTGCTTCTAGCCGGAGCATACTTCATTCTGCGCAGCCTGTACCGACAATCTCCGCAACTGATGTACCGCTGGCTTGGCATCATCGCCGGTGCCGGTCTGATCGCATTGGTGATCACCGGGCGCGCCCATTGGCTGGCCGCAGTGGCAGGCGCGATCCTGCCGTTTCTTGGCAAGGCGATGCTGGTGCTGCGCTGGCTGCCGTTCCTTCCTCTGCTTCGGCGCGTTCTAGGCGGCAACACCATGCGACTGAAAACCGCATGGCTTAAGGTCACCATGGATCGGGCCACCGGCGCACTTGACGGTGCTGTACTTCAAGGTGAGTTCAAAGGTCGCCAGCTCGGACAACTCAGCATCCCGGAATTACAACAACTGCTGCAAGCATGCAGTTCGGACCCACAATCGGTCTCTCTGCTCCGCGCCTATCTGCAACGTTGCCGATCCGACTGGCAGGAATCCTCCAGCACCGGAAGCCGCGCAAGCGATGACGACGGCTTCGCGTCAGGCACAATGTCGGTTGACACCGCGGCGCGCATTCTCGGCATCCCTCCTCATGCAAGCAATGATGACATTCGCGACGCGCATCGCCGGCTGATGCAAAAACTGCACCCAGATCGCGGCGGCAACGACTACCTCACGCAGAAAATCAATCAGGCCCGCGATACCCTGTTGCACTGACCGTATGAGCGCGGCGCCACCGCGCCAGCATCAGCAGCACAAATACCCCCGCGTAAATGGTCGGCTCCAGAAAGTCTGCGCGCGTCAGCCAGAAATAATGCAGCAGTCCGGCCACCGTGGCAACATAAACCAATCGATGCAACCGTTGCCAAGCACGTCCCATGGCGCGCTGTGCGCGGCGACTTGAGGTGAGTGCCAGCGGTACCAGCAAGGCAAACGCGGTCATTCCCGCGGTGATGAACGGACGCTCCAAAATGTCGAACCCGATCTCTGTCCAGTCAAAGAATTGATCGAACCACAGGTAGGTCAGCAGATGCGCACTGCCGTAGGTAAACGCCGTCAGCCCGAACAGACGTCGATAGCGCAACAGAATTTGCCATTGAAAGAAGCGCACCATCGGTGAGATGGCCAGCGTAATCAGCAGCAGCCGCAGAGTCCAGAGTCCGGTTGCGCGCGTGAGTGTCTCCAGTGGGTTGGGGCCCAGAGCCTCGATGTAAAAGCCTACGGCCAATTCTAGTGCCGGTGCCAGACACAGCAGGAACAGCGCAGGCCCGATCCAGGACAGCGGGCGATGCGCTGGCATCTTAGAAATGTTTGCTCAGATCCATTCCCGCGTACAGGGAAGCGACCTCTTCCTCATAGCCGTTGAACATCAGCGTCGCACGTTTGCCAAATTCGCCGATGCGCCGTTCGCGGCGCTGGCTCCAGCGCGGATGCCGCACGGTCGGATTGACGTTGGAGTAAAACCCGTATTCGTGAGGGGTGGCCTTGTTCCATGCGGTCGGCGGCTGCTGTTCCACAAAGCGGATGCGGACAATCGACTTGATGCTCTTGAAGCCGTACTTCCATGGCACCACCAGTCGGATCGGCGCACCATTCTGATTCGGCAACTCCTCGCCATACATGCCAACTGTCAGCAAGGCCAACGGGTGCATCGCCTCATCAATGCGCAAGCCTTCGACATATGGCCACTCAATCACATCGCGGCGTTGCCCCGGCAGGTTGTCAGGATCCATGATGGTCTGGAAGGCCACGTAGCGCGCTTGTGACGTGGGCTTGAAACGCCGCAGCACTGAGGCCAATGGCACGCCCAGCCACGGGATAACCATCGACCAAGCCTCCACACAGCGCAGTCGATAAATGCGCTCCTCGGCCTCGTCACTGCGAATCAGATCCTCAAAGGCATAAGTGCCGGGCGCTTCACAGTGTCCTTCCACCTCAACGCTCCAGGGTTCGGTGATCAGAAGTTCGGCATTGCGCGACGGATCGGTCTTGCCATAGCCTAGTTCATAGAAATTGTTGTAGTGCGTCGCGGCGCGCTTATCAGTCCACTCCTCATCTGTCGAGTAGGAACTGCGTCTGGGAGATTCGGGGATCAAACTTGCGGATGCGGTATCCGGCAACAACCATCCACCGGCTGCCAGCGTCGCACCGGCTGCAGCGCACTGCTGCAGAAATTGCCGCCGCTGACGATACAGCTGTTGAGGCGTGACCGCGGATTCCTTTTCATCCGAGCGCCGCGCACTGCGAATCAGCATGATGGTATTTCTCTATGTGCGAATGGGCCTGCATATAGGACATTCAGGATCCGGCGTAAGTTCAATGGTCTGCCATTGCGCGGCCGGGGCATCGAACAGTAACAACCGGTTGTACAAGGGTGAGCCAATATCCAGCAGGCACTTGATCGCCTCGGTGGCTTGCACGCAGCCGACCGTTCCCGCGACCGGACCAAGTACACCCAACTCCGAGCAGCGTTCTTCCACGACCGGGTCATCGCCAAACAGACACTGGTAGCACACGTCATCAGGCTGCTGATTGCGAAACACCGTCACTTGCCCTTCCATGCGAATGACGGCCGCGGAGACCAATGGCGTGGATTCCTCCACGCAGGCTTTGTTGATGTGCAAGCGGCTCTCGAAATTATCCGTCGCATCCAGCACCACGTCGGCCTGCCCCACCATCTCATGCAATCGTGAATTGTCGAGACGCTCAGGGATCGCGGTCACTTTAATATCCGGGTTCAGATCCGAAGCAACTTGCTTGGCGGCCTCGGCCTTTTCCCGTCCCAGGTCCTCACTGCGGTAGAGAATCTGCCGCTGCAAGTTCAGCAACTCCACCTTATCGCCATCTACAACCGTGAGATTGCCAACCCCGCAGGCGGCCAGATACATGGCAACTGGTGAGCCCAGTCCTCCGAGGCCAATCAGTAGTACATGCGCGTCAAGCAAACGTGCCTGTCCTTCAAGACCCAAAGACGGCAGCATGATTTGACGGCTGTAGCGCAACAACTGCGGATCTCCAAAATCAGTACCTGACGCATCGCCAGCGGCCTCCCCGGTTGAGTCTGACTTCTTGCCTGCATCGAAAGCGGCCTTCTGCTCCGAGGTCGCCTCGGTCTGGTAGCGTTCTTTCCATTCCCCGTAAGGCATGCCGTAGACTGCTCTTCGCGCCTGCTCGTAGTCCAGTTCCACATCACGCTGTGACGCTTCAGCCATCAGCCACTTGGATAAGCAGTTGCGACAGAAGTCGGCCAGATTCATCAACTCGATGTTTTGTATTCCTGGCTTGTCGCGCAAGTGTTGCACCAGATGTCGAAATGTCGCTGCCTGAATCGCGTCGCGCTGCTGTTCAGACAACTCGTCAAACTGAGTCATCTTGCTACCCCTGTTTTTTAGGCAGTAGGGATTATAAAATATTATGCGCAGCAGGCAGAGATGCCGCCCAACTGACTACTCCCGGATTTCTCGATGTCTTCACGTATTCTCAAATCTGCGATTACCGCCGTGGTTCTGGCTGGCGGTCGTGCACGCCGCATGGGCGGAGAAGACAAGGGCCTGCTTGTCCATGATGGCAAGCCACTTATCCGGCATGTGCTCGACAGTCTGGTGAAACAGGCGGATGAGCTCATGATCAATGCCAACCGCAATAAAGATCAGTACGGGCAGTTCGGCTATGACGTGATTGCTGATGAACACAAGGATTATTCGGGGCCTCTGGCTGGCATGCTGGCTGGATTGAAAGCCGCGAAAACATCGCGCGTGGTGTTCGTTCCGTGCGACAGCCCGCAACTCCCATCCGATCTGATCGAGCGGTTAACTGTCCCCTGGACGCGCGATCCCAGAACCAAAATTAAAATCACAGTTGCCTCCTGCGACAGACGTCTGCAGCCGGTGTTCGCGCTGCTGCATACCGACCTGGTCGAGGAACTTGAGACCTTTCTCGATGATGGCGGGCGCAAGATTGACCAGTTCTACTGGGATCAGGGCTTCGCGGAAATCCCGTTCCTAGACGAGCGGGAGTTTGTCAATATCAACACACCGGAAGAGTTGCAGTGCTGAGTGATACCGACTCAGCTCCGCTGCTCGGTTTCGCCGCGTTCAGCGGCACTGGCAAGACTGAACTGCTGACGCAACTGATCCCGATTCTGGTCGACGGCGGCCTATGCGTCGGCATCATCAAGCACGCACACCATGAATTTGATGTCGATCAACCGGGCAAGGACAGTTATCGCCTGCGGCACGCGGGTGCAAGCGAGACCCTGATCTCCTCAAGCCGACGCTTTGCCCTGATGCACGAACTGGCGCAAGACGAGCCAGAACCTACACTGGCGCAACTGGTCGCACGCATTGACCAACAACATCTCGACCTCATTTTGGTCGAAGGTTTCAAGCGCGAATCCTTTGCCAAAATTGAATTGAGCCGCCCTGCTCTGGGACATCCTTATCTGTATCCTGACGATGACAATATTCTGGCACTGGCTTCCGATGCCGCACCGCCCGAAGGGCTGGCCTTGCCGCACCTGGACTTGAACGATCCTGCGGCGATTGCTGCCTATATCCGAGAGTTACTGCCTTCAAGCGCGGCAAATTGAACCCGTTTCAGGTGGTGAAGCTCCATCATCGTGTAAAATAAGGGTTTTACTCAATATTACTGGCGGAAAGCCCTCAACGGCGGAACTTTCAAGCGTTCCGCACAACCTCGGCATGACTGAACACACTATCCGACTGGTCGCGGGCGACAAAGAAGTGGAACTGGATGTGGCGGATGCCACCGAAGGCCCTTCCGCAGTCAGTATCAGCACGCTATACAAGAAATTCGGGCATTTCTCACTGGATCCGGGGTTTGTCTCCACCGCCAGCTGCAACAGCAAAATCACCTATATTGATGGGACCAAGGGACTGCTGCGCTATCGCGGCTATCCGATTGAGCAGCTGGCCGAATCCAGCCACCATATTGAAAGCGCCTATCTGCTCCTCCACGGTGAACTTCCAACAGCCAGGGAACTCGAAGATTTCTCAAGTAAAATCAACAAGGAAAAGAATCTTCCTGATAACATAGCAAAGGTCTTTCAAGCGTTTGGTGACGATGCCCACCCAATGGCCATGCTGATGGGCGGCCTGGCTTACCTAGCGGCTATTTATCAGCCGGAGATCAACATTGCCGATGCGGCGTATCGCCAGCGCATGGCGCGACGCCTGATTGCGCAAGTCCCGGCCATGGCCGCAATGGGCTACCGCTGCCGCATGAACCAGGAGATACTGGCTCCCCGCCCGGACCTTGATTACACCGCCAATTTCATCTACATGATGTTCGGCGAGGAGCCGTCTGATACGCTCACACGCGCGCTCGACCTGATCTTCCTGCTGCACGCCGACCACGAACAGAACGCTTCTACCTCAACCGTGCGTCTTTCTGGCAGTTCCGAGACCAGTCCGGTCGCAGCGATTGCCGCCGGTGTCGCCACCCTCTGGGGCCCCTCACACGGCGGTGCCAATGAAGCCGTGATCCGAATGCTGGAGAATATCCATGATTCGGACCTTTCGGTCGAAGACTATATTGAGAAAGCGAAAGACAAGAAATCGCATGCCCGACTGATGGGCTTTGGACACCGAATCTACAAGCACTACGACCCGCGCGCGAAACTGATTCGCGAGATCTGTCACAAGGTGCTGGAAGAACACAGCAGCAGCAACCCCAATCGCCCGTTACTGGAAACCGCCATGGCGCTGGAACAGGCGGCTTTGGAAGATGAGTACTTCGTAAAGCGGAAACTGTATCCCAATGTGGACTTCTACTCCGGCATTATTCTGAAGACCATGGGCATTCCTTTGGATATGTTCACCGTGATCTTCGCCATTGCCCGAACGGTCGGCTGGGTCGCGCACTGGCTGGAAATGCTGGAGGACGATCAGTTCCGCATTGGCCGCCCTCGCCAACTCTATCTTGGTGAGACGAAACGCGACTACGTTACTTTGGATCAGCGCAGCTGACCCTTGTGAGACCAGTACCGCTCAGAGCTGGCTCAAAAAATCCTGCACAACCGGGGAGAAACTCCCCGCGTCGACCAAAAAGGAGTCGTGCCCTTGCAGGCAGTCAAGTTCCACCAGTGCCACGTCGCGGCCTGCCTTGCGCAGACCATCAACAATCTCCTCCTGTTGATCGAACGGAAACAGAATATCGGAGGTCACTCCGATCACCAGCGTTTTCTTGGCCTGGATGCGCGCCAGACCAGCATTCACCGTGCCGCCATGATCGGCCACATCAAACAAATCCATGGCGCGAGTCAGATACAGATAACTGTTGGCATCGAAGTTTTTGGCAAACTTTGATGCGTTGTGCTCCAGATAGGATTCGATCTCAAACTCCATGCCAAAAGGTTCTTTGCCGGCGCGTTCCGGCGGAACCCGCGCGCGGTTGAAACGCTGACGCCATTCTCGCGCGGCGCGATAAGACAGCAGCCCCAGTTTGCGGGCAAGGCGCACCCCAGATAAATCGGAACTGTCCTGATAATTGCCATCCTGCCAGCCCGGATCACAGCGCACAATCTCGCGCTGCAGGGAGCGCATCCCGGTCGTAAATGGTAGCGCGCGGCAGGCCGCGGAAATCACAATCAGATAGTCCAGTTCATTCGGGTATTGCAGCGCATAGGCCAGCGCCGACATGCCGCCCATGGAAGGTCCAATGACTGCATGGACGCGATCAATACCTAACTCCTGCATGGCGTGATGCCCCGCCTTGGCAATGTCTTCAATGGAGAGCTCCGGAAAACTGATGCCGTAGGCTTTGCCAGTTTCAGAGTTGATCGATGAGGGGCCTGTTGAGCCGAAGCAACTGCCGAGCGAATTGACGCACACCACATAAAAGCGATCGGTGTCAATCGGCTTGCCCGGACCGATCATGTATTCCCACCAGCCGGGAGTGTCGTCTTGCTCACTCGAGGCGGCATGCGCTGAGGCCGATAGCCCGGTGAGAATCAAAATAGCGTTGTCCTGATTGAGCGACAGCGTCCCCCAGGTTTCATAGCCAACCTGCACTTGCGGCAGGCGTTCGCCTCGCCGCATCACGAAATCGGCCTGCCCATAGTCCCCCGGCAGCGTCAGGATCTGCGTCGCTGGCGGCGTGCGTGTCTGGGGTGGAGAGTCGAGCATGTCTAAGCGTTTAGCTTGTGTCGGGCCGCACTTGACGCATGCGACGAATCAACTGCCGGGTCTCCGCGTCGCTCGCCTCACCCTCACCCAAAAGCAGATGCTGCAATTCAGGGTCAGGCAGTTCCAGCAGCCGCTCAAAGCTCGCCTGCTGCTCAACATCCGAATGCGGATAACTTTCTTCGAGATAGCGCATCAGCATCAGGTCCAGTTCCCGTGTTCCACGTCGGCAACGCCAGTACAGTTGCTCCTGTTGTGGCATCTTAGAAGTTGGCGGTCGCTATTTTCTTCTTAATTTCAGCGATGGCCTTGGCTGGGTTCAAACCCTTGGGGCAGGTTTGCGTGCAATTCATGATGGTGTGGCAGCGGTACAACTTGAAGGCATCGCTCAAATCACGCAGACGCTCTTCATCGGCGTCATCTCGACTGTCCGCAAGCCAGCGCCAGGCATTCAGCAGAGCCGCAGGTCCCAGATACTTCTCCGGGTTCCACCAGTAACTGGGGCAACTGGTGGAGCAGCATGCACACAGGATGCACTCTTCCAGTCCTTCCAGTTTGGCGCGCTCTTCCTTCGCCTGAGCACGTTCGCGCTGGGGCGCTTCGGAATCGGATTTCAGCCACGGCTCAACCGCGGCATACTGCTTGTAGAAGTTCGACAAGTCCGTCACCAGATCGCGCACCACATCCATGTGCGGCAGTGGATACACCCGAATCTCTCCTGAGTATTCGTCGATCGCGTTGGTGCAGGCCAGAGTATTGCAGCCATTGATGTTCATTGAGCAGGAGCCGCAGATCCCCTCGCGGCAAGAGCGGCGAAATGACAGCGTCGGGTCCAGTTCGTTCTTGATCTTGATGAGGGCATCGAGCACCATCGGGCCGCACTGATCCATATCCACTTCATAGTGATCCATTCGCGGGTTCTCACCATCGCTCGGATCGTAGCGATAAACGACAAAGGTGCGTGTCCGAGAAGCGCCATCAGGCGCAGCGTATTGTCGGCCCCGCTTGCGGACTACTGAATTTGCGGGAAGAGTAAATTCTGCCATTAGATCAATTCCGAATCATCAGTACACGCGCGCTTGTGGTGGAACCACTTCCACTTCATCATCCAGTGTGTACATGTGAACACTGCGATAGTCGATGCGGCATTGGCCCTGTTTGTCAATCCAGCATACCGTATGCTTCATCCAATCCGCGTCATCCCGTTCGGGGTAGTCCTCGCGCGCATGAGCGCCGCGACTCTCCAGACGATTCAGCGCGCCTTCCAAAGTGACCACGCTCTGCGACAGAAGATTGCGCAACTCCAGCGTCTCCACCAGGTCAGTATTCCACACCAGAGAGCGATCCGACACCTGAATGTCGCGAAACGCCTGATGCGCGTCGCGAATTTGCTGCAGCCCCTCCTCCAGAGTCTCGCCCGTACGGAACACGGCCGCGTGCTTTTGCATGATGCGTTGCATCTGCAAGCGCAAATCAGCGGTCGGTGTTGATCCGCTGGCATGACGCATGCCATCGAACTGATCCACAATGCGCTCCAGCGCACTGTCGGGTGCCGTCGCGTGCGTCGCGCCAGACTGCACCAGTTCCGCCGCGCGAATAGCTGCGGCGCGTCCGAACACCACCAGGTCCAGCAACGAGTTCGAGCCGAGACGGTTGGCACCATGTACTGATACGCACGCCGCCTCACCGATCGCCATCAAGCCCGGCACCACCGAGTCATGATCATCGCCGCGAACGGTGACCACCTCTCCGTGATGGTTGGTGGGAATGCCTCCCATGGTGTAATGCACCGTGGGCAGCACCGGGATCGGCTCGCGTGTCACATCCACCCCGGCGAAGATACGCGCTGATTCGGCAATGCCGGGCAGACGCTCCTGAATCACGTCCGCTCCCAAGTGTTCCAAATGCAGGAATATGTGATCCTGCTCGCTGCCGCAGCCGCGCCCTTCGTTGATTTCGATCGTCATCGAGCGGCTGACCACATCACGCGACGCCAGATCTTTGGCGTTCGGCGCGTAGCGCTGCATGAAACGCTCGCCTTCGGAATTGGTGAGATAGCCCCCTTCACCGCGTGACCCTTCTGTAATCAAGCAGCCCGACCCGTAGATCCCGGTGGGATGAAATTGCACGAACTCCATATCCTGCAATGGCAGTCCCGCCCGTTGCACCATGGCGTTGCCATCACCCGTGCAGGTGTGCGCTGATGTGCAGGAGAAGTAAGCGCGACCGTAACCGCCGGTCGCCATCAAAACCATGTGCGCTTCAAAGTGATGCAATTGACCGGTCGCCAGATCCCACGTCAGAACGCCGCAACAGCGCCCCTCGTCATTCATGATCAGGTCAATCGCAAAGTATTCAATAAAGAACTGCGCGTTGTGTTTGAGCGACTGCTGGTAAAGCGTGTGCAAAATGGCATGGCCGGTGCGGTCGGCCGCGGCACAGGTACGTTGCGCGATACCTTCCCCAAAGTGGGTGGTCATCCCGCCGAAGGGCCGCTGGTAGATCTTGCCTTCCTCGGTGCGCGAAAACGGCACGCCGTAATGTTCCAGTTCGATGATGGCCGGTGCCGCTTCCCGGCACATGTACTGAATCGCATCCTGATCGCCGAGCCAGTCCGAGCCCTTGACCGTGTCGTACATGTGCCAGCGCCAGTCGTCATCGCCCATGTTGGCAAGCGCGGCTGACACGCCGCCTTGCGCGGCAACCGTGTGACTGCGTGTCGGAAAGACCTTGGTGATGCAGGCCGTAGACAGGCCACTCGCCGCCATTCCCAGTGTGGCACGCAACCCTGCGCCGCCCGCGCCGATGATCACCACATCGTACTGGTGCTTTTGTATGTCGTAGGCTTTGCTGTTCATCTCTTACATCAGGAAATGAGCGAAGCCCGCGAGCGCGGCCAACCAGGCCAGCAGCAACATAAGCTTGCATAAAGTGTGAGCGAGCGCATTCCAGCGCCTCTCATTGAGATAATCGTCCACGATCACTTCGAGACCGAGTTTGGAGTGGTACAGCGCCACGGTGATAAACAGAACCAGCAACAGAGCATTACCTATCTCCTGCAGCCACTGGGCCAGCACAGCGATGTCGCTCAGGCCGGCGGTCGCCATTGCATGCACCCACCATACGGACAGAGGCACCAACGCCGCAGAACTCATCCGCTCCAGCCACCAGTGGCGACGCGCGTTCATGGCGGTGCTCATAGAGCGATCCAAAGCCACAGGGCGGCTGTCAATCCGGTCGCGCCTGCCAACACCAGCCAGTTACTGGCGCGCACTGCCGCCATCTCCAGACCAGTCGCCGTATCCCACACCAGATGTCGGATGCCGGTGCACAGGTGAAAGGCCAGAGCGAAACTCAACAGGATCAGAAACACAGTGCCGAGCGGATGCTGCAACAGCGCCATCGCGCAATTCCAGACATCGGGGACATAGGCGGCTGTAGCGAATAGAAAGGCAAAGCCTACCGCGGCACCTGACAGCGCCGTGCCAGTGATGCGGTGGCTGATCGACAACACCGCTGCCATCGGCAGGCGGTAGATTTGCAAATGCGGGGAGACAGGATGTTCCGAAGACATAAACTCGCAGGCATCACACAAGCACGTGCCTGACCGGGCAAGTCATTATGCCAAAATCATGAATGGCTTGGCTTGCGCACAGGCTAATCCGCCTGAAAAGCATCAGTTCCTTCAAGTCGGTTGAGCGAAAAAACGCGACTGCCTTGGATGGAAGTTTATAGTGGGAAAATTCCATTGCACATCTGGCATTCAGCAATACCAGATTGGTGGAGCTAGGCGGGATCGAACCGCCGACCTCTTGCATGCCATGCAAGCGCTCTCCCAGCTGAGCTATAGCCCCACAAACTGAAAGACCTATTGTGCGAATTCACACAGATGTGTCAATAGATACCCGAACACGCACCCTCCCCAGACAACCCGATTCATCGGCTAGAATGAGTCGCATGAGGCCATTGCAATTTCCCCAGGCCGCAGGGATCGCCTTTGGCCTGATCGCCCTGATTCTGATCGCGCGGCTGATTCCACATCCCCCGAACTTCACACCGGTGCTAGCGGTCGCGCTATTTTGCGGCGCGCTCGCGCCGCACTTCTCTGTAGCGATGCTGATTCCCCTAACAGCGATGGTGCTGGGCGATTGGGTGCTAGGATGGCATGCCAGTGCCTGGGCTGTCTATCTGGCTATCTTTCTGTGCGCAGGACTGGGTCGCTGGATACTGACACCGCCAAAATTGACTACCACGCTCGCAAGCGGCGTTTGTGCTTCGGTGCTGTTCTTCGTATTAAGCAACTTCGCGGTATGGCTGGCTGGAGGCCTGTACCCTCTCACCGGGGCCGGCCTGCTGGCCTGCTATCTCGCGGCGATCCCATTCTTTCATAATACGCTGGTTGCTACCTTGCTGTTCGGGCTCGGACTGCTAGCGTGCTGGAAATACCTCCAGCGTCATGCCAGTCCATCCACCCCAACGTTCTGAGGCTCTGATGTTTTTACGCACATTTATCTGCTGCTGCGTCCTGCTGGGCACCCCTCTACCCATCGCCGCCGCCGAATCACATCCGCTAGACGGTCTGTGGAACGGACGCTTCGACATCAACGGCCAAGGCGATTATGGCTTCCAGTCCCTGTACGTAGGCGGTCGTGTCGCGGCCTGGAGCGTCGACACCAATGTGGTATATCGCGGTAGCGTCAGTGGAGATGAAACAACCTATCATTCACAGATGGACATCTACCTCCGCGACGGCTCTAAAATCAGTACTGTAGAACTCAACGGCACGGTTACGGATAATGCGACCTCCATTCTCGCGAGCTATGCGACCAGCGGCGAAGATACCGGCACGCTTCGACTCGCTTACGATCCCCTGTTTGAGCAACCTACCGCGTTGCAAACTCTGGAAGGACTGTGGGAATTTTTCGGCAAAAAAGTCAGCGTCAGCATCAATATCGATGACAGTGGAAATATTCAGGGCACTGACAACCTTGACTGCAACTACTACGGCAAACTGCGTGAAATCCGCTCTGGCATCAATGCGCTGGATGTGCAAATCGAACTCGCTTCCTGCTCCACCGCTGACGGACATTACGAAGGCATGGCGTACATCGCCCCTGCAGCTGAAGGCACCAGCGAGACTTTTCATCTGAATCTGATCGGCGATTACTTCGGCATGTACTTCCCGCTGCAGCGAACGCTCTCGAAACCCTAGCGCTGCCGAATAAATTCCTGCACTCGACGCATCGCATCTTCCGCCGCACGCGCGTCATAGCGAACCCGATACCCTTGGACCAGAAGGTCCGCGCCGGGCTCATCGAATCCATGATGTGCCTCTTCATATACGATCAACTCCATACGCTCAGGCTGCGTCACTGACATGATCTCGCATCGTTGCGCCGGAGTCCATTGATCCTGCTCACCAATCAAAATCAGCAGATCTGTGTGCGCGTTGTGCAGTGAATCCAGACACCACGGGCCGACCGCCACAGCGCCCGCAAATGGCTGCGTGGCATTAAGTTCATCATTCAGCGCCAGCAACACGGTCGTCGCGCCATGAGAATATCCGCTCACAAAAATACGCCCACGATCCACCCATAACTGTTGCTGCAACCACTGCTTGGCCGCATGCGCATCAAGTGCCCGTTGCCAAGTAGGTACAGCAAACACACTGCCGCAAATATTGTCGAACCCACGCGACCCGAAACTGTCCACCAACAGCACTGCAACACCGTCATCAAGATGTTGGCGAATCCAGGGTCGGGAGCGATCCATCCAGATCCCGTTACAACCATGCAGGTCGACAATCACCGGATGCGGCCCGTCTCCTTCAGGCCGGTACAGAATCGCGGGAATTTCAATGCACTGGTCCGTCTGATAGACCGGTGCATCAAAGCGAATGTCCTCACCTTCCGGCAAGCCTGCAGCCACACCAGTCGAGGCGGTCGCCGCACACAACCAGCCCGAAAAGCTAATCCACCGCATATCGTGCAAACTCCTGATACTGGTGCTGAATATCTGCCAGCGACCACGCTGCGTTGGCTGGGCTGGGATTCGGTGTGACGAACACGCGAGTGTTCGAGATACGTATCGGCTGTTCGCCCCAAGTAATCTGTCGAGGTGTCTCGCGTAAAGCGTACTTCAGAAAGTTTCGATAAGCCACTTTGCCATGAACCCATGCCCATTGCGGTTGATAGTTCTCCAGTTTCTGCAACAGCTGTGGTGCCCCCTCCGCATAATCCGCGCCGCGCAACTCATGCCCCTGACGACTGGGACGTTTGACAACATCGGTGAAGCCAATCCCTTCGTGTTCCAGCAGACTGCGGTGAAAGTGCGTTGATGGCTCCTCGCACAGTTGCACCAACCCACTTGTCTGAAAGGCCGGCCAAAACCGATTGCGCGGATTCGCAAAATAAAACCCCGCACGCACTGAAGGCAGTGACGGGTTTAGGCCAATTGACAGCACGCGCAAATCAGCAGCCATATAGTCGGGCAGAGTTGCCTCCACAGTTCATACCTCTTGAGAAAACAATTCATGTTGCTCGCGCCGTGGATGAAAGCGATCACAATGCAATTCTCCCCGGGAGCGATCCAGTTGCAGACGTCGCGCCATCAAGCGAAAACGCTGGGCGAGAAGTTCTCCAAAGTTTCCTTGCCCACGCAAGCGCTGTCCGAATTCGGGGTCGTAATCCGCCCCACCATGCAACTCACGCACTCCCTGCATCACCCGTTCAGCACGCTCCGGATAGTGATGCGCCAGCCATTCGCGAAACAGCTGCTTCAATTCATGCGGCAATCGCAACACCACATAGCCGGCGCAATAAGCACCCGCTGCCGCGGCTCGCTCCACAATGCGCTCTAGTTCCCCATCGTTTAGAAACGGAATGACCGGAGCGACTAGCACACTAACGGGGACGCCCGCGTCCGCCATACATGCGACCAAATCCAAACGACTCTGTGGTGCGCTGGCGCGTGGCTCCAGCACTCGACTCAAGCTCGCATCCAAAGTGGTCACCGAAACCACCACTTCAGCCAGACCGTCCTGCGCCATCGGCCGCAGAATGTCCAGATCGCGCTGAGCCAAACCGGACTTGGTGATGACCGACACCGGGTGCTGAAAATCCCGCAACACCTCCAGAATCGAGCGCGTAATCTTCAACTGCCGCTCAATTGGCTGATAAGCGTCCGTGTTGTATCCGAGCCCAATCGTTCGACAGCGATAACCCGGATCCTGAAGCTCCCGACTCAAGACCTCCGCGGCATTGGTCTTGCAAAATATCTGGCTTTCAAAGTCGAGACCCGGCGATAATCCCAGGTAGGCATGATTCGGACGCGCGAAGCAATACACGCAGCCATGTTCGCAGCCGCGATATGGATTGATTGAACGATCCAGAGCAATGTCTGGGGACGTGTTGTAACTGATTAAACTTTTGGCAGGCTGGTTGAAGTAGCGCGTCCGCAGATCCTGCTCCTCCCAGTCTTCACTGTCCCGACCATCATGCTGACATTCAATCTCTTCTGATTCATAACGCGCGGGCGGATTGCTGATTGCACCGCGACCTCGGCGTGGTTGCCAGTGTACCGGGCTTGTACTCGGATCCATATCACAGATCTCTCGTCGCAACTATCCCCAGAATTGCATCAATCCCCAAGTCGCCTGTAACACAACGAACGCCATAAAACCAGCAAACGCATCATCCATCATAATCCCGACGCCACCACGGAAATGCCGCTCGGCCCAGCCAACAGGCCCCGGCTTGAGAATATCGAACAGGCGAAACAGCACAAACCCCGCCACTAACCAGCCCCAACCTTCAGGCGCGACAGTCATCGCAATCAGAAAACCCACGATCTCATCCCAGACGATAGAACCTGGGTCGGGATCATCCAGAATCTTCGCGCCCAACTCGCACAACCAGATTCCACTGAGAAACAAAATCCCCACCATCAGTACATAACTCGCCCACGACAGTTCCGCCAAAGCCAGATACAACAACACACCCAGCACAGTCCCTGCCGTGCCTGGAATGCGCGGGCACTTCCCGACTCCGAATCCTGTCGCCAAGGCCAGAATCAGTGTACGTGTGCGCGGGCGCAATTCATCCATCATGACGAAAATGGTCAAATCCCAACTGTTCCGGGAGATCGACAGGATGCCCGGCGCAATGCAAACGCAAGCCTTCTTGTGCTTCTATCTCACCCACAGTTGTCACAGCTAAATCCTGTTTTGCCGCCTCGGCCTGAATGTGCGCCATAGCCGACTCCGGCGCGGTGAAGATCAACTCGTAGTCCTCCCCGCCACCGAGTATCTCAAACCCGTTCTTCGTATGCTTGAATTCATCCGCCATAGCCGGTGACAACGGCACCTTCGACAGATCGATAGTTCCGCCCAGATCGCTTTGCCGCAACAATCGGCTCAAATCCAGCAATACACCGTCAGAAATATCAATCGCCGCATGCGCATGACCTCGTAGCGCTTGACCAAATTCCACGCGAGGCTGCGGTCGATGTAACCGCCTCTGACAGGACTCCAGACCTGCTTTTTCGGGATATTTCCTCGCCAGCGTTGCATCTCCCACCGTGCCCGTCACCGCAATAACATCACCCGCGCATGCCGCATCGCGCCGCAAAGCGGGAGCTTCCCCATCCAAACTGCCAATAATACTGATGCACACTGCCAGTTCTCCACGTGATAAGTCGCCCCCTATCAGTGGAATATCATATTCTTGTGCCAATGTTCTCATTCCTGCACTGAATCCAGCAATCCATTCTTCATCAATCTGTGGCATGACCAGCGCCATGCTGAAACAGAACGGAGTCGCACCCATCGCGGCGAGATCGCTCAAATTGACCGCCAGTGCCTTGTATCCAGCGTCTTCAGGTGCTGTATCCGGGTCAAAATGCGCTCCCTGCAAGAACAGGTCCGTGCTGATAACGCAAGGCTTTGAGGGGAATTTCAGGATGGCGGCATCATCGCCGATACCATGGAGGAGATGCGGGGAATCAATGTCAAATTGAAAATACTTCTCGATCAGCGTATCTTCATTCATCAGCGCCGCTCTCCTGATGGGTCTGACCCACACGCCATTCATGCGCTCCCCGATCCAGCACCGCATTCACATATTTGCTGCCTTTCTCGGTGCCAAACTTCGCCGCCAACCGCACGGCTTCAGACAATACTACTGCAATCGGAATCTGCGGACAATGCAATAACTCAAAGCAAGCGAATCGCAAAATACTGCGCTCCACCGGGTCCAGCCGGTCCAGCGATCGATCCAGCAGTGGCGTCAACTGCTGGGTCAATTCGGCATCACGTTCCAGCACTCCGCGCAACAGGAGTTCGAAATAAGCGGCATCCGCTCGCTCGATACCTTCCGTTCCGGAGAACTGTTCAAGCAGTGTCTCCGCATCCGTCCCCGACAGATCCCATTGATACAAGGCTTGCAATGTCAGTCGACGTGCCCAGTGGTGTTCACGATTCTCGCGATGCTGCGGCGAGTTCATCGCCATTCACCATCATCATTCGGATGCGACGGCTCACCAAACTTTCTAAAGGCTGCCATCTGCAGTGCGGCAAGCGCCGCCTCGGAGCCTTTGTTGGATTCCTCACCATGACTTAGTTCCGGGTTGCCCCAGTCTGACAGCATTGCCGAGCGTTGGTCAGCCTGCTCCTGAGTGTCCGCAGTGATTAGCCCAAACAGTACCGGAGCCTTGCCGTTGCGCGCCAATTTGCCGAGACCTCGTGTGCATTCGGCGCTGATGTATTCAAAATGCGGCGTCTCACCACGAATGACGCAGCCTAGCGCAATCAACGCATCGTAGCGCTCCAGGTCCTGGCATGTCTGAACTGCCGCTGGCAACTCCCAGGCACCCGGCACCCGATAGATGTCAATGTGATCCTCCGAAACGCTGCGCGCCATCAGTGTCTTGACTGCGCCATCGATCAGACGCTCCACCACCCCGGCATTGAATCGTGAGGCAATGATTGCGAATGCGCTGTCATTCATGGCTCTATGTACTCCGTGACTTCCAAGCCAAACCCGCCCAGACCATGGAAGATTTGCGGCGCGCTCATCAGCCGCATGCGCCGAACCCGCAAGTCGCGCAGAATCTGCGCGCCTGAACCGAGCATACGACGATCAGTAGGTATGTCGCGCGGGCGCGTCAGTGTGCCGCTGCGCACCATGCGAATTCGTTCCGCCAGCCGTGCGGCGGACTCCGGCCAGCGCAAAATCACCACCACGCCACTGCCTTCCGCCTCAATACGTGCCATCGCATCTCGCAGCGGCCAGTTCATCTCCGTCAATGTGGATTGCGCAACATCATTCAGGATATTTTGCACATGCACCCGCACCAGTACTGGCTCCTCTGGTCGCCATTCTCCCTTGACCAGCGCCAAATGCAGCGTGTCCATGGTCTGATCCTCAAACGCAATCAACTCAAACTCACCGTAATCAGTCGGCAAGGTGCAGCGTGCGGTGCGATTCACCGTCGGCTCGCGCTCCACTCGGTAGCGAATCAGGCTTTCAATCGTGCCTATTTTCAGCCCATGCTCTTGTGCCAGCGCCTCCAGTTGCGGACGCCGCGCCATCGTGCCGTCCTCATTCAGAATTTCAATAATGACTGCGGCCGGCTCCAGCCCGGCCAATCGCGCCAGATCACAGCCGCCTTCAGTATGGCCGGCGCGCGCCAGAACACCACCGGGCTGCTGCATTAAACACTGCAGGTGTCCCGGTTGCAGAATATCCGCCGCACGGGCATTACTCGCAACTGCCGCCTCAATCGTCACCGCTCGGTCCTGTGCGGACACCCCGGTTGTAATGCCTTCACGCGCATCAATCGTGAATGTGAAATTGGTCTGTTGCGCCTCATCCGTCGCCGGATCCATCAGCGGCAAGTCCAGTTGCTGACAGCGCTCCCGGGTCAGCGCCAGACACAGCAGACCGCGACCATGGCGCATCATAAAATTAATGTGATCCGCGGTCACCAGTGAGGCAGCCACCACCAGATCGCCTTCATTCTCGCGCGCCTCATCATCGGCCAGAATAATCATCCGACCGCCGCGCAGATCCTGAATCAATTCTTCGGTGCTGTTGAATTTCATTCGTTCCCCCGTGCTTCCAGTAAGCGCTCCAGATAACGCGCCAGCATATCCACTTCCAGGTTGACCGCATCGCCGATCTGATAGTCCACTGCAATCGTATGTGCAAGCGTGTGTGGGATGAGCGTCACCCCAAACTCCGTGCCCTGCACTCCGGTCACCGTCAGACTCACACCATCGACGCAAACCGAACCGCGCGGCGCGAAATACGGCATCAATTCCTCCGGGCTCACAATGCGCAATTGCGTCTGTCCTTCGGTCGCTTCCAGCTCGGCAATTCGACCAACCCCGTCAACATGACCGCTGACCCAATGCCCGCCCAGAGCATCCCCCATGCACAGCGCCGGCTCCAGATTGACCTGTGCGCCCACACGTACATCGCGCAAGGTGGTATGCGCTTGAGTCGTCTCGCTCACATCCACCGCAAATGAGTCTGCCGTCGGCTGCAGCACCGTCAGACACACTCCGTCCACGGCCACACTTTCACCGGTGCGTACTTTCTGCATACGGCCCTTCGGCGCGTAACTCAACTCAAGCCGACACGATTCATCGGTCGCATGCACTGCTGCCACCGTGCCGCGGGCTTCAACAATCCCCGTGAACATTACTGTCTTCGTCGGTATGTGGCGCGAATATCAGAATCCAGGACTTCCGTCTCGCACAAGGCCCACTCGGAAACTTCTGGCAATTCCATTGCCGGCGGCAGATCCGCCAGCGGCATAGCATCCCGCCCCAGCAGGCGCGGCGCGATATAGACGATCAACTCATTGACTCTGCCTTGACGCAGCAGCGCGCCGGCAAAACGAGCGCCTGCTTCGACCAGCACCTCATTGACCCCATGGTTTGCTGCCAAACTCTCCAGTATCTGCCCCAAATGCAAGCCCCGCTCTTCTTCCTCCACCACTTCGATGGACAGTTTCGGGAATTTCTTGCGCAGAGATTCTTCCTTCGCGGATGAGGTATACACCAGCACCGGCGCATCCTCGTCCCAAAACTTCAAGTCCGGGCTCAGGTCCGCTCCCCGATCCACCACTACCCGCAAAGGCTGGCGCACGGTATCCACTCCCAATTCCAGCGATCTCAAACGCACATTCAGCCGCGCCTCATCACGCGCAATGGTTTTCGCGGTAGACAACACCGCTCCGGCACGGGCGCGCAGGTACTGCACATCGTCACGCGCATCACGGCCGGTGATCCATTGACTGCGGCCATCCGCCAGCGCGCTTCCCCCATCTAGACTGACCGCCTGCTTCAGGCGTACCCAGGGCGTCCCGGTCAGCATCCGGTGAAAGAACGTGAAATTAAGCTCCCATGCCTCTTCTTTCTGCACGCCCACATCACAATCGATCCCGGCAGCTTCCAATTCCTTGCGTCCGCGCCCGCTGACTTGCGGGTTCGGGTCCTGCACAGCCATCACGACCCGGCTGATGCCAGCTACAATAATATTTGAAACGCACGGTGGTGTGCGCCCCTGATGCGCACACGGCTCCAGCGTGACGTACAGCGTCGCGTCGCGCGCCGCCAGACCCGCTTCCTGCAGGGCCATAACTTCTGCATGCGCCTCTCCGGCATACTGGTGAAACCCGCGCCCCACCACTTTGTCTTGCGACACAATCACGCAACCGACGCAAGGATTCGGCGGCGTGGTATACCTCCCCCGACGCGCCAGGTCCAGCGCTTCGCGCATATATGCGGCATCGTCTTGCATCATGGTGTCTCTTCCTCAGCCGTCTCCAGAGTGAAATCCAACTCCTCATTGTCGAGCAGATTCATCTGCCGTTTGCGGGCCGCGACCGGAAGCGCATTCCGCTCTCGGTTAATCAATTCCTGCCACTGCGCGAAACTACGCACTTTCTCATTCACGGAAGCGTACAGGATGCAAGCAGTCGGGTCATGCTGACGCAAGGCGTCTTTCACCCACTGTGCGATGGCCTCGGTCTCTATAGTATTGCCCGGATGCAAGGATATCCGACTCAACACCTGCTCGGTCAGACTATCCTGCTTGAGCCTCTCCTCACTGTTGTCGCTACGGTTGCGCCAAGCCAATCGCATACTTCGCAGCAATTTTTCACGATCAAATGGCTCACAGCGCTCATCCCGTTTGATGACTTCTTTAGGCAATCGCGGAAAGACGCTCTCGTAAGTCGTGAACCGCCACTTGCAGCGAGCGCACTCACGGCGTCGCCGAACCCGGTTTTCTGACTCTTTACTGCGAGAATCAATAACCCGGGTATCGAAATGATTGCATTTCGGGCATCGCACGAAGCACCTCTAGGCGCACTACGCGGAAATCCGCTCAGGCATCTCCGTAGACCGGATAGCGCACACACAGATCGCTGACTTTGGCTCGCGTGGCGTCAATCACAGACACATCTTCCATGTTGTCGATGACATCACACATCCAGCCAGCCAGATCAACGCACTCCGCTTCAGCCAGACCGCGGGTGGTCACCGCCGGCGTACCCACGCGGATGCCGCTGGTGACGAAAGGACTGTTGGGATCATTCGGCACGGTGTTCTTGTTGACCGTAATATGCGCCTGACCCAGCGCCGCGTCCACTTCCTTGCCAGTGTAACCCTGTGCGATGAAGTCAACCAGAAACAGATGATCGTCAGTACCGCCGGAGACAATCTTGTACTGCCGCTCCATGAAGGTGCGCACCATTGCCTGCGCGTTACCGAGTACCTGGCGCTGATATTCGGCGAAGTCTGGCTCCGCAGCTTCCTTGAAGGCGACCGCCTTGGCCGCAATGACATGCATCAAAGGCCCGCCCTGCATGCCGGGGAAGACCATGGAATTGATCTTTTTGGTGACCTCCTCGTTCTCCCGCGCGATGATAAAGCCGCTGCGCGGGCCGCGCAGAGTCTTGTGCGTGGTCGAGGTCACAATATCGGCGACGGGCACCGGGTTCGGATACAGACCGGCCGCAATCAGCCCGGAGACGTGCGCCATATCCACCATCAGCAAGGCACCGACTGAATCACAAATATCGCGAAAACGCTGCCAATCCATGACTCGTGAATAGGCGGAAAATCCGGCCACAATCAGTTTGGGTCGATGCTCTTCAGCCAGTTGCGCGACCTGCTCGTAATCCACTTCACCGGATTCCGGCTCCAGTCCGTACTGCACCGCGTTGTAGTTCTTGCCGGAGAAATTCACCGGCGAGCCGTGCGTCAAATGCCCGCCATGCGCCAGACTCATGCCCATGATGGTGTCGCCCGGCTGCAGCAAGGCGGTATAAACCGCGGCGTTAGCCTGCGAGCCGGAGTGCGGCTGCACATTGGCGTAATCCGCACCATACAAGGCGCAAGCGCGCTCGATCGCCAGTTGCTCGACCACGTCCACATGCTCACAACCGCCATAGTAACGGCGCGCCGGGTAGCCTTCCGCGTATTTATTGGTCAGTACTGATCCCTGGGCCTCCAGCACTCGCGGGCTGGTGTAGTTCTCTGAGGCGATCAGTTCGATGTGATCTTCCTGTCGCTGGCGTTCGGCGTCAATCGCCGCCGACACTTCCGGGTCGAACCCGGCAATGTTCATGTCCTGTGAAAACATCTCATCCAAAACAGTAATAAAAAGCGAATTATAGGGGATTTATGTGCTATCACTCGCAAGTTACGGCATTGGCCGCATCAGAATTGCAAACTCGCCGTGCCATGAAGTACAATGACGACACCAGATTTCGATATCCAGTCATGAACAGAGACGACTCCTATACCACCACGGATAGGCTGAGCGATCACTTTTTTGATCTGAGCTCAGAACAGGAAGGTCACATTCTTATTGTTCGCGTCAATGGCCGTGTCGATGGCGTGAACTCGGAAGAGTTTCACACGCGCGTCAAGGAGATTATGGATGAGATCAGTCCGCCCCCTCCCCTGATCCTGAACCTTTCTGGTCTCACGTACGCCAGCAGCGCAGCCCTGCGAATTCTGCTGCAAATCGCCCAGGACATGAAGAAGAAAAATCTGTATTTTGCGCTCTGCGCTCCGTTGCCAGAGGTTCAAAACATCATTGAGTGCACCGGTTTCGACAAAATCATTAAGACCCACAAGGATCTCCCGACCGCTATTCGGGATATTACTTGACGCGCCTCAAGCAAGGCGGCACTCTGACACTGCACTCACGCAAGCGCGAGGAATCCTGCCTATGGACGCTCGTCCGTCTCCTCGGAGGCAGGCATCAGATCATGTCCGCTGACACCCAGTTTCAGCAATGAACTGCCAGCCACATAAATAGACGAATACGTGCCTACTATCACGCCCACAATCAAAGCGATTGAAAAGGCGTGGATCACCTCCCCGCCAAAGAAGAACAGTGCGACCAGCACCAGCAGTGTGGTCAGCGAGGTCATTAAGGTCCGCGACAGCGTCTGGCTGATAGAAATGTTCAGCACTTCCTCGCTACTGTGACGTCGCAGCTGGCGGAAATTCTCCCGAATCCGGTCGAACACCACGATGGTGTCGTTCAGGGAATAACCGATCACCGCCAGGATCGCGGCCAATACGGTCAGGTCAAACTCAATTTGCATGATTGAGAAAAACCCGATGGTCAGAATCACGTCATGCACCAGTGCAATGATGGCACCAAAAGAAAACCGGTACTCAAAACGCAACGCCACATAGATCAAAATCAGCACCAGCGCGTACAGCATGGCCAGCCCGCCATCGTCGCGCAACTCCTCACCCACCTGAGGCCCGACAAATTCCACGCGCCGCAGCTCCAGCGGCTGTTCTCCGCGTAGCGCGTCCAGCACCTCGTTGCTCAATTCACTGCGTGGGCGATCATCTGGCTTCAGACGTACCAGCACGTCTTGCGCGGCACCGAAATGCTGCACCATAGCCCGCTCAAATCCGTGCGCCTCCAGACGCGCCCGGATGGGTTCGAGTTCCACCGCTTCAGGATAACCAACCTCAATCAGAGTGCCCCCCTCAAAGTCCACGCCCAGATTCAGTCCCTGTATCGCCAGTGAACCGATAGAAGCAAGCAACAGCACACCTGACAGGAGCGCCGCCATGCGCGCCTTGCCCATGAAGTCAATCTGAATCTGGCGGGGGAGCAAGCGCATGGTTCAGACCTGCAACGCCGTCACGCGACGGCGGCCATAAATCAGATTCACCACCGCGCGCGTTCCCATCACCGCGGTGAACATGGAGGCCACAATGCCAATCGACAGCGTGACCGCAAATCCCTTTATCGGCCCGGTCCCAAACGCGAACAGCACAATGGCGGCAATCAGGGTGGTGATGTTGGCATCCGCGATGGTCGACAGCGCCTTGCTGTAACCGGCCTGAATACTGGCCTGAGGCGAATTGCCACTATCCATTTCCTCGCGAATGCGCTCGAAAATCAGGACATTCGCGTCCACCGCCATACCCACTGTCAGTACAATTCCGGCAATCCCCGGCAGCGTCAGCGTCGCGCCTGGGATCATCGACATGACCGCAACGATCAACACCAGGTTGACCATCAGCGCGACATTGGCAATCAGCCCGAACAGGCGATAGTAAATCATCATAAATACAATAACCAGCAAAAAACCGATCATCACAGACAGCGCGCCAAGTTCGATGTTCTGCTGTCCCAGACTGGGCCCGACGGTGCGCTCCTCAACGATGTGCATCGGCGTCGCCAGCGAACCGGCCCGCAACAGCAGCGCCAGATTGCGGGATTCCCGCGTGGTGTCAAGGCCGGTGATCTGAAAGCGTTTCGACAACTGATCCTGAATGCGGGCTACATTGATGACTTCGCGCGATTCCCGCATCACCGTTTTTGCCTCACCGTCCGTCACCACCGTATCACTGCGCTGCTCAATAAACACCACACCCATCAGACGCTTGATATTTTCTCCAGTCACTTTGGCGAACTGCCGCGCGCCCTCACCGTCGAGCGTGATGTGCACCGCCGGCTGGCCGCGTTCATCAAAACCCGAAGACGCATCAATGATGTGTTCGCCAGTAAGCATGACCTGTCGTTTCAGCAATACCGGCGTGTTGTCGCGCTCGTAGTACAACTCATCCGCAAGCGGCACTTCCCCGCTTTCCGCCGCCAGAAACGGATCAGCCTGTTCATCCACCAGTCGGAACTCCAGCGTCGCAGTCGCCCCCAGAATCTCTTTCGCGCGTGCGGTGTCCTGAACGCCGGGCAGTTGCACGGCGATGCGTGTGCGGCCCTGCTGCTGAATGACCGGTTCGGCCACTCCCAGTTCATTGACGCGCTTGCGCAAGGTGATCAGGTTCTGGCTGATGGCGTTGCGTCGAATCTCCGAGCGCGCTGCTGGTTTTAGTTTCATGCTCACAAACGGCGTGGCACCCCCGCTTGTAGCGAAATCAAAACTGTCGAAATATTCCTCATCCAGCAGTTCTTCAATGCTCTCGGCCATTGCTGCTGTGCGTCCGTAAATACGCAACTCCTCACCCAACTCTTCTACCTTACGATAGCGAATGCGCTCCTCGCGCAACAGCCGGCGAATATCCGAGGCGTGCCGCGTGTACGCTTTGCTGATGGAATCATCCAGATTAACTTCGAGCAGAAAATGCACCCCGCCGCGCAAATCCAGCCCCAGATTCATCGGGTGTGCGCCGAACGCAGTCAGCCACTCTGGTGTGGCCGGCGCCAGATGCAAGGCGACCGAATAGCGATCGGCCAAAGCCTCGCGCAAAATATCCGCACCGCGGATCTGATCTTCCGGGTTGGCAAAGCGAATCAGTAATGAGTCTTCCTGCAACTCCAGTTGCTGGTACGACTGTTTTTTCAGCTCCAGAATTTGCTGAATTTGCTTTTGTTCTTTCTCACCCAACTCCAGACGGGTCGAGGAAATCTGTACGGACGGATCCGAAGGATACAGATTGGGGAGCGCATACAGCACCGCGATTCCCAGCACACTGACAATCAGCAGGTTCTTCCACCACGGATAGTGATTCGCTTTCATTTCTTACACTCGGCGGCTACTTGCGAGGCCCGCACACCTAGTCACTCTTTGCAAGAGACCCTTTTGGCAAAATGTCACTGATCGCCGCTTTGCGAATGCGTATCTCCACGCCCTCCGCTATTGTCAGACGCACCGAACTCTCCCCCACGTGTGTCACCTTGCCCAGCATCCCGCCATTGGTGGCGATCTCATCGCCTTTCTCCAGCGAATTGATCAGCGACTGGTGCTCCTTGGTTCTCTTGTTTTGCGGGCGAATAATCATGAAATACATGATCAGGAAGAAAATCCCGATCATAATGAACATGGATGTCCCGCTCATGGCCCCACCCGCAGCGTCTTGAGCCAGAGCGTCACTGATAAAAATCACAACTAGAAATTACGGGAAATCGGACGGGCGCATTATGCCATAGACGGCAATACGGCAGGTGCGCTAATATGCCTGCCGTGTCCTCAAAGCTCACTCGCACAATGCGCCGACACCACTCAATTCTTTGGTTCGCCCTGATACTTGCGAGTATCGCCGGCACCGCTGGGCTGCTGTGGCCGCCCACCGACTCCGAGCAATCCGCGACCCATTGGCCGCTGCGCATCATCTCATCGAATGAGACGCATCATTTCTCTGTCGAACTGGCGCTGAGTCAGGAAGCGCGAAGAGCCGGCCTCATGCTGCGGGAACATCTGGATAAGGACTCCGGCATGCTGTTCGTATACGACCGCCCGCAGGTCCAAAGCATGTGGATGAAGAACACCTTGCTGTCGCTTGATATGCTGTTTCTTGATGCCGAAGGCGTCATTCAGCGCATCGTGCGCAATACCACTCCGCGCTCCACTCAGCAGATTCTTGGCCCGCCAGATAGTTTGTATGTGCTAGAACTGCGCGGCGGCGTGACACGGAAGCTCAATATCCGCCCGCAAGATCGCGTCGAGAATCTGCCCCAGCCGGGCTACTCGCCGTCATCTCCCTGATACGCCTCACTGACCTGCCGCAACAAGGCGTCCAGTTGATCCTCCTCGATGGCCGTGCGAATCTGCGCCATGAGCGACTGGTAGTAATGCACGTTATGAATGCTGGCGAGCCGTGAGAACAGAATTTCTTTCGATTGATCCAAATGCCGCAAATAGGCGCGTGAGTAGTTCTTGCAGGTGTAACAGTTGCACTCAGGATCAATTGGTTGCGTGTCTGTCGCATAACGCTGATTGCGGATTCGCAAGACTCCATCTGCGGTGAACAGGTGCCCGTTTCTGGCATGGCGCGTCGGCATCACGCAGTCGAACATGTCCACCCCTTGCATCACTGCCGCGACAATATCGATCGGTCGTCCCACTCCCATGAGATAGTGCGGCTTCACCTCAGGCAGTCGCGGCGCGAGCACCTCTAGCACCTGCATTCGCTCCTCAAAACTCTCACCAACTGAAAGCCCGCCGATTGCATAACCGTCAAACCCGATCTCTTCCAATCGCTCCTGACATTCCAGTCGCAACTGCAGATGCATGCCGCCTTGGCCAATACCGAATAACGCACTTTCGTGATCTCCGTGTGCCTCGCGGCTGCGCTTTGCCCAGCGCAGTGACAATTCCATGGAGGTTTGCGCTTGCGCCTTGGTCGCCGGATGGGCGGTACATTCGTCTAGCACCATCACCACGTCCGAGCCCAGATCATGCTGCACCGCGATCGCGCGTTCCGGGTCCAGTTCCACTTCATCTCCATTGATTGGCGAGCGAAACCGCACACCCGCCTCACTGATCTCCCGCATGGAGGCCAGACTGAAGATTTGATAGCCGCCTGAATCCGTCAGAATTGGTCCCGGCCAGTGCATGAATCCATGCAGGCCCTCATGGGCGCGAATGACCTCCACTCCGGGCCGCAGCATCAAATGAAGGGTATTGCCCAGAATCATCTCGACACCGCAGGTGCGCAATTCCTCGCAGGTCATTGCCCGCACCGCGCCGTGCGTGCCCACGGGCATGAAGGCGGGCGTTTGCACCGCGCCACGCGCGAACTCCAGTACGCCGCGACGTGCGTACCCTGAACGGTGTGATTGTGTGAATTTCACTGCCTAGAGAATTAGCATGGCATCGCCGTAACTGTAAAAACGGTAGCGCTCAGCGATCGCATACGAATAAGCCGCTAATACTGAATCACGCCCGGCGAATGCGCACACCAGAACCAGCAAAGATGATTTGGGCAGATGAAAGTTCGTCACCATTGCGTCCACCACACGGAACGGCTGTCCAGGATACAGGTAGAGTTGCGTGTCGGCCGCATACGGCTCAATCTCTCCGCCTGCAGCGGCTGCTTCAAGCGCCCTGACCGATGTGGTGCCCACCGCGATCACGCGTCCGCCGGATGCTTGGGTCTGTCGGACTTTCTCACAGACAGCCGCATCCACCGTCATGTATTCCGCATGAATTTGATGTTCGCGAATATCATCCGCTTCAATCGGCTGGAATGTTCCCGCGCCGACATGCAAGGTAACAAACGCTTGTGCCACACCACGCTCGTCAAGTTGCGTCAAAAGCGCATCATCAAAATGCAACCCGGCGGTCGGTGCCGCCACCGCGCCGGCTTCCCGCGCGTAAACCGTCTGGTAGCGCTCGCGATCTTCTCCTTCCGCCGCGCGGCGGATGTACGGAGGTAACGGGGTTTGCCCGTGCTGCCCAAACCATTCCAGAATCTTCTGATCATCCGGGAAGCGCAGCACCCAAAAGCGTCCTTCGCGTCCTTCCACCTCGGCACTTAGTGTGCCAAAACGCAACGTGCTGTCAATAGCCGGTGGGTGATTGGCGCGCAACTGAGCCAGCACTCGATGCGGCGACAGGACCCTTTCCAACAACATCTCCACACGCCCGCCCGTCTCCTTGCGCCCATGCACACGCGCCGGAATCACCCGCGTATCATTGAAAACCAAAAGATCACCAGGTGCCAGCAACTCCGGCAAATCCCGAATCCCCCGATCCTGAATCTCTCCCGTAACTCGATCCAGAAACAGCAATCGGCTTGCCGCCCGATCCGGCAGCGGCTGCTGCGCAATGTACTCCGGGGGCAGTCTGTAATCGTAGTCCGCCGCATCGAAACGCGGCTGCGCGTCAGCCGAACAGCGCCTGTCGCTCAATGATGTCGTCACGCCCGCAACCCGTTGAAATCATGGCAATAGGCACGCCCAGATACTGTTCAATCGCGGCCACATACTCCTGAGCGCGCTTCGGCAATGCGTCATAGTCCTGCGCTCCGGAAGTCGCGCACTGCCAGCCTTCATATTCCGCATAGTCTCTCGCATCGCCTGCATCATCGTACATCGTGCACACCTGAATGGCCGGGAACGCATCAAGCACGTCTAGTTTGGTCAGACACACATGCGTAACCCCACACGCGGCGATCGCCCGCTTCAACCCCACGATGTCCAGCCAGCCGCAACGCCTGTCACGGCCCGTGGTCGCCCCTACTTCAGCGCCTGCTTCCGCAAGCTGCTTCCCAGTCTCATCGTGCAGCTCGGTTGGAAAAGGCCCGAAACCGACTCGCGTGGTGTACGCTTTGACGATTCCCAGCACCGCATCCACATCCTTAGGTCCAACACCTGCGCCCACGCAGGCCGAGCCCGCAACCGTATTGCTGGACGTAACATACGGATAGGTGCCATGATCAATATCAAGCAATACGCCTTGCGCCCCCTCAAACAGTAATTTACGCCCCTCTTGCCGCAAGGCAAAACAATGCGCGGAGACATCTGTCACGTATGGCTGCAAGCGCTCAGCATGGTCGCGCATTTGCGCAATCACCGGAGCCGGGTCAAGAGGCTTCACCTTGTAATAGTTTTCCAGCATAAAATTATGATAGATAAACAGATTCTCCATTTTCTCTGCGAAACTTTCTGGCTCGAAAAGATCCGCGACCCGCAAGCCGCGCCGTGCCACCTTGTCCTCATATGCC
This sequence comes from uncultured candidatus Poriferisulfidus sp., assembly GCA_965199755.1. Lineage (GTDB taxonomy): Bacteria > Pseudomonadota > Gammaproteobacteria > Poriferisulfidales > Poriferisulfidaceae > Poriferisulfidus. The sequence continues at coordinate 898,116 of CBDASZ010000001.1, forward strand.
GGGCCAATGCCCCGCAGTGTGGTGCCAATCTTCGCGTTCCCGCGCGCCACTTCTCGCGCGGCATCCAGTGCCCCGTGAATTGGCAGCAGCAGCGGACAGGCATCTGATACCCGCAAGCGCTCCAGCGCCGAGATGCCTTGTTTCTCCAGAATCTTCAGTTCCTCGAACAGCGCGTCCAGCGACACCACCACACCGTTGCCGATCAGGCATTCCACGCCTTCATGCAGGATTCCTGAAGGAATCAGATGCAATATCGTTTTCTGGTCGTCCACGACCAATGTATGTCCGGCGTTATGTCCGCCCTGAAAGCGAATTACGGCATCCGCCTGGGACGCCAGTCGATCCACAATCTTGCCTTTCCCTTCGTCACCCCACTGGGCACCGATTACAACAATACTTTGATTCATGCGTCAACCGAGCGCACCACCCAAGTGCCTTCTTCACATACCAGCTGTTCCGCGCAGCCGCTCGCCTGAGGTGTGTCTTCCGCGCCAAGCGCACCGAGCACCGCGCAGCCTTGCGCACGTAATTCAGCAATCACCTGCTGTTGCGCCGGATCTTCACTGACCGGTGCATAGATACAACGCAGCGACGCAGCTTCGAGTGCGCCGCATTCCATTAGTCTGCGCAAATCCAGACTAAAGCCTGTGGCCGGGCGGCGCTCGCGGCCGCCGTAGCGCCCGCCACGCGCAATTTCCTGCCCCTGCCCTTCACGGTAGACCGCAAACACGATGCCGCTTTCGTAATGAAACCCGCTGGCTTCACCTAAATCAAAGTGTAGCCGAACCTCCGGGTACAGTTGCCGCACACGCGCCGCGACCACCCGCAAGCGCTCCAGCGTGTCCGTTAGAGAATCGGAGACGCAGGCTAGCAATTCTTCAGCCCGCGCCAGCACCGCGCCTTCATCCGCGCCAGACAATTCCTCTGGCAGCGCCCGCAAGGCCGCCGCCACTTCAGCGGGTGTCGGCGTCACCTCCAGCCAGTCTTCCAAATCCACCACTGCCTTGCGCTGCAAGATGTCAAACACCTCATCACGCTGCGCATCATTCCACTGCGCTTGCTCAGCCAGCGCACGAAACATACCGGCGTGGCCCAGGTCCAGACATACGTCTGCGCACCCGCACGCTTGCAACGCCGCGCACAGCAACTGGATAATTTCAGCATCCGCGCTTGCGCTGTCGCAACCATACAATTCGGCACCTGCCTGAATCGGGTTTCGGTTGCCGCCCAGAATTTCAGGGCGCGCGCGCATCACCGCGCCGGCATAGCACAGCCGCGCCACTTCGTCTTGCTTCATATAACGCGCGTCCATACGCGCGACTTGCGGCGTCATATCGGCGCGCAACCCCAGCGCCGCGCCACTCATCGGATCCGTGATCGACAATGTCTGCTGTGCCAGGAAATCATTCTTCACCAGCATCTCGCGATCCTCGACCAGAGGCGGAACGACCAGTTGATACCCGTGAGTCGCAAAACAGTCGAGCACACAACGACGGTAAGTCTCCAGTCGTCGCGCTTGCTCCGGGGCGGCTTCCGCCACCCCTTCCGGCAATGCTGCGTTCATGCCAGCCACCGGCTCACATACAGCAGTATCACTCCAATAGTAACCGCGATCAATCCCATCACTCGAAATTGAAGGTCCGGTAGTTCCATCATGCGTTGCATCCAGCGTCGGGCTTGGGTGGGCGCGACCAGAGCGATCAGCCCTTCCAACATCAGAATCAGGGCCACGACGGCCAGAAGGAATTCCCACTGCATGGCGGGAGACGGTGCCTATTGACCGATGTCCAGTTGATTGAAGTACTTGAAGAAGTCCGAATCCGGCTCAACCACCAGAACGTCGCCCTTGTCGCGGAAGGTCTGGACGTAGGCATTCAGACTGCGCGTGAACGCAAAAAATTCCGGATCGGCATTGTAGGCGTTGGCGTAAATTTCCGTCGCCTGCGCGTCTCCCTCACCACGAATCTTCTCGGCGTCACGATAGGCCTCTGCCTGAATCACCGTGCGTTGGCGATCCGCATCTGCGCGAATCTTCTCGGCTATCTCCTGTCCGCGTGCGCGGAAGTCCTTGGCTGTGCGGCTGCGCTCTGCGCGCATCCGACGATACACCGATTCACTGACTTCATCCGGCAACTCAATTCGACTGATCCGTACATCCACCACCCGAATACCCAACTCCTGAGCATTCTTGTTCGACTGCACCTGCAGCACATCCATGATCTCGCGACGTTCGCCGGAGATGGCCTGCTGGATGGTGCGCACACCAAACTGGTTCTTCAGACCGTCCTTGACGATCTGCGTCAAGCGCCCTTCAGCGCGGGTACGATCTCCTTGTGTGGCGCGGAAATACTGATTGACATTTTCAATCCGCCACTTCACAAAGAAGTCCACCGATACGTTTTTCTTCTCGCTGGTGAGGAACAACTCTGGCTTGGAATCCAATGACAGTACGCGCACATCAAACTTCTGTACATTGTTGACAAAAGGCATCTGGAAATGCAGCCCCGGCTGCAAGTCAGTACGCTTGATCTCACCCAACTGGAACACAATGGCCGTTTCTGTCTGCTGCACGTAGAAGGTTGAGGCCCAAATCAGAATGGCCGCCAAAGCCAATACGATCCAGCGCAATGGCATACCCATCTCAGCGACCCTCCCGCAGACCAGTGCCACCGCCACGCTGTGACGATGACGGCTCATCGCTGCGCCCAGACATGGAGGGTGAACCACCAGAAAAATTGCGATCCAGAATGCGATCAAGCGGCAGGAACAGCATATTGCTGCCTTCCGATACATCCACCACCACTTTGGAACTGTTCGACAGCACCGACTCGACCGCCTGCAGATACATACGCTTGCGCGTAACTTCCGGTGCCTTGCTGTATTCAGTCAGCAGCTGACTGAAGCGCGACGCTTCACCCTCGGCATTTGCGATCACCTGTTCGCGATACGCCTTGGCGTCTTCCAGCATGCGCGCTGCTTCACCGCGTGCACGCGGCAGAATTTCATTAGCGTACGCCTGCGCTTCGTTCTTGAAACGCTCCATGTCCTCACGTGCCTTGGTAGCGTCCTGGAAGGCATCCTGTACCGCATTCGGCGGCTGCGAATCTTCCAGGTTGATGGTCAAAATCTCAATGCCGGTGCCGTAGCCATCCAGAATCTCCTGCATCAGGATCATGGTCTGGCTGGCGATTTCCGCGCGGCCTTCGCGCAAAATGAAGTCCATGTTGTTGCGCCCGACTGAAGTACGGATGGCCGAGTCCAGTACACCGCAAATAGTGCTTTTGAAACGACAGTTGCGATCAAAATCAATGTCCGGGTCTTCCACGTTGAACAGATAATCCTCAACATTCTTGAGGCGGTACTGCACCGAGAACTTCAACTCCACAATGTTCTCGTCCTGAGTCAGCATGGTGGTGCGCTTCTCAACACTGCGGTTGCCCGTCACGTTGACGACCTTTACCGACTCGATCGGATAAGGAATGTGCCAGCCGGGTCCCGGCATGGTGGTGCGCTCATGCTTGCCGAAGCGCATGACGACGCCGCGCTCACTGGCTTCCACAATGTAGAAACCCGACAGCAACCACAGAATGATCAGGGTGACGACGATCACGCCGCTGCCAAGTGAAAACTTGCTGCCGCCGCCTTTGCCCTTGCCTTTGCCGCCAGAACCGCCCAGCCACTGCATCAGCCGCCGAAGTAGCGCATCCAGATCAGGGGGGCCTTGGCGATTATCCTGCCAGGGATTGCCGCCGTTTTCTTTCCAAGCCATGATGAATTCAGAAATCCGCGCCCATTCTAGCAAATGCCGCCGATGCAGCCGTTTTCTCCGGCACGAATTTCTGCCCTTGAGACGGGCGCAAAATCCTGAATTGCGCGTACTTCCCCCAACGCGACTGCGGCAACCACAAACGCATCTCGCATTCGCCGCTTTCAGTGAACCATTCGGCCTCTACTTGCCCTACTCGATGCAGCTCGGCGCGCAACGGATACGCTTGCAGCGGCAAGCGCAAATACAGGCGCGAAGATTGCGCCTGCGCGCATTGCGCAATACGCGCACACAAGGCATCCACGCCAGCCCCGGTCTGCGCTGAAATCCACACTCGGCCTGCCGCTTTATCCCCACACGGTTCAGCATCTTCGGGGAGCCGATCTTTTTTGTTGTACACCTCAAGCACCGGGACGTGTGCCGCGCCAATCTGCTCCAGAGTCTCATGCACCCTTGCCATGCGCTGCTCGTACTCCGGGTCGCTGCGATCAATCACATGCAGCAACAAGTCGCAGTCGCGGATTTCTTCCAGGGTGGAGTGAAAGGCGCGCACCAGTTCCACTGGCAAGCCTTGGATAAACCCGACCGTGTCCGAAAGAATCGTGTCCGGGCCGCGTGCAAGCGGCAGATGTCGATGCGTCGGGTCCAGCGTCGCGAACAACTTGTCTTGCGCCGCCACCTCACTGTCAGTCAGACGATTGAACAGAGTTGATTTGCCGGCATTGGTGTAGCCGACCAGTGTCACATGAAACCACTCTTCGCGCCGGCGGCGCACGCGGGACTGACGGCGCTGACTGTCCACCTGAGTCAACCTGCGGCGTAGATTTTGCAGCCGCCGTGTCAGAAGTCGCCGATCCAATTCCAGCTGCGTCTCACCCGGACCACGCAATCCAATACCGCCCTTCTGGCGTTCCAGATGGCTCCAGCCGCGTACCAGCCGAGTCGAGAGATACGTCAACTGCGCAAGTTCTACCTGCAGCTTGCCTTCATGCGAACGGGCGCGCTGCGCGAAGATGTCCAGTATCAGTCCGGTGCGCCCCAGCACCCGACAGTGCAGCCGTTCTTCAAGGTTGCGTTCCTGAGAAGGACTCAAATCAACATTGAGCACCAGTAACTGCACACCATGCTCCGCGCAACTGTCGCGCAATTTCTCGGCTTGCCCGCGCCCGAAGTAAAAGCGCGGATGTGGAACACGACGTCGCAGTTGGAATTGCGCCTGCGGCTGCAGCCTGGCGCTGTGCGCCAGTTCCGTAAATTCTTCAAGGTCGGCCCGCAGATCACGGGAAAACGGCGCGGTGTCCACATACACCAAGACGCAGCGCGCATCGAATGCGGTGCGTTCAAACAATGGGGGTATCCGCCATTCTTGGGTTCAGCCAGCCTCTGAAGATGAATCAGAAAATACGCACATCAAAGTCTTCACTCCGGCCACCATTGGGCCACCGCTGCAATCGCAGCCTCCGTTTGCATTCCGTCTGTCGGGCAGTGTAACACGTCCGGCGCATGCCGCAGCCAGCTCAGTTGCCGCTTGGCTAACTGGCGCGTCGCCGCCACGGCGGCCTCACGCATCTGCATATGATCGCAATCCCCATCCAGGTGCTGCCAGACCTGGCGATAACCCACACAACGCATCGACGTATGCTCCAGCGTCAAGTCGCCTCGGGACCGCAACTCGTGCACTTCATTCATCAACCCGTCGTCCAGCATCTGATCGAAACGCTGCGCGATGCGCTCATACAAATGCGCACGATTCTCTGGCCACAACGCTAGTTGGCGGTAGTGCACAGTGTCTGACGCACGTATCGGGTGCGCGCGAATCCAAGAACTCAGACTGCGCCCGCTCGACTCGTAGACTTCCAGCGCGCGCAGTATGCGCTGACGATCCCTCGGCGCAAGCCGCCGTGCGGTTTGCGGATCGCAATGGCGCAAGCGCTCATGCAGTGCCTGCGGACCGGACTCACGCAATTCCCGGCGCAAACGTTCCCGGATCTCTGTGCGAATCTCTGGAAGTTTGGATAGCCCTTGTAGCAATGACAGAAAATACAGCCGTGCGCCGCCCACCAGCAGCGGGATGCGTCCTGCCACATGAATCTGCTCGATATGCGCAGTGGCGTCGCGCGCGAACTCATACGCGGAATAAGATCGCGCAGGATCCAGAATATCAATCATCCGATGCGGAGCTTGCGCCAGAATCTCGGCAGACGGTTTGGCGCTCCCGATGTCCATGCTCCGATAGATCATGGCTGAATCAACGCTGATGATCTCAAACGGCCAGCGCCGCACCAGCTCCAGCGCGCAGTCGGTCTTGCCGATCGCTGTCGGCCCCATTAATGCCAAAGCATGAATGCGCGGCTTGGTCACTGGCCGCGCAGGAACAGTTTGTCCAGTTGATCGATGCTGAGTTGCACCCAGGTGGGACGCCCGTGATTGCATTGCCCTGAGCGCTCGGTCTCTTCCATATCTCGCAACAAAGCGTCCATTTCTTCCAGCGACAATTGCCGCCCAGCGCGCACCGCGCCATGACAGGCCATTGATGACAGCAGTTCATTCTCCATTTCCTGCACCCGCTCGCTGCGTCCATGCTCAACCAGGTCCGCCATCACATCCCGCACCAGCGCCACCGGATCCGCGCGCGACAGCATGGACGGAATTGCCCGAATCAACGCCTGCGTGGGCCCGGAAGGGTCCAGTTCAATGCCAAGCCCAAGCAAAGTTTCCTGATGCTCGGTGACGCACGTCATTTCCGCTTCACTCAAATTCAGAGTCTGCGGCACTAGCAAAGGCTGGCGTTGAACCTCTTGTCCCTCACGGGCAGTCTTGAGACGCTCGTAAGTGATGCGCTCATGCGCTGCGTGCATATCCACCAGAATCAATCCTTGCTCGTTCTCCGCCAGAATGTAAATGCTGTGCAACTGCGCGCGCGCAAATCCCAAAGGTGGACACTGCCCATCCTTTCGCGATTCAGGTCTGGGCTGGATCTCCGCACGCAACAATGATGATGCGGCTTCCTGTCTCGCCCGCAGCGACAACGGCTCCTGCTCAGCTGACGGGTTCTCGTTAATCAGTGTGCGGAAATGATCCACATCGTGGCCAGCATCTTGCGGGCGCACCGCACCAATCGCGCTGGCAATACCTCGAGTGAGTAACGGGTGAATGCGACCAGATTCGCGGAATCGCACCTCCATTTTGGTCGGATGCACGTTGACATCCACCACGCCGCCCGGCAATTCCAGATACAACACATAGCAAGGATGGCGCTGGCCGAACAGTACGTCCGAATACGCCTGACGAATGGCATGCGAGATCATTTTGTCACGCACAAAGCGCCCATTCACGTACAAGTATTGCTGATCCGGCTGACTGCGCGAATAGGTCGGCAACCCCAGCCAGCCATACAGGCGCATATCCCCGTCAACTTCCTCAACGAAAACCGACTGCTCTGCAAAATCCGCGCCCAGCACTGCTTCCAGCCGCGCTGCTTCCGTCACGCCGTCGCGCACCGCGGGGTATGACAACTGCATCTTCCCGCCATGACTCACCTCGAAACCCACGGCGAGATTGCCGAGTGCGAGACGTCGCACTGCGGTTGCGATATGCTTCCATTCCGTACTTGGCGCACGCAGGAACTTGCGCCGCGCCGGCGTGTTGTAAAACAGATCATGTATCTCCACCGTTGTGCCCGGCGGATGTGCCTGCGCTACCGGAGCATCAGGCTCTTCTGGCACCAACCACCAGCCATGCTCTTCGCCGGCTGTGGTGGAGATTAATTTCAGGCGCGAGACCGATGCGATACTCGGCAACGCCTCTCCTCTAAAACCCAGAGTATCGAGTTTCCACAGATCATCCGCGGCGCTCAGTTTTGAGGTTGCGTGACGTGACAGCGCCAGCACCAATTCATTCTTTGGAATACCGCAGCCGTCATCCGCGACTAGCAACCGGCGAATACCGCCCTCTTCTACCTGAATTCGAATGTTGCGAGCGCCGGCATCCAGACTGTTTTCTACAAGTTCCTTGACTACCGCGGCCGGGCGTTCAATGACCTCGCCTGCGGTGATTTGATTGACGAGGCTGGCTTCAAGTTTTCGGATGGGCATACTTGAACTGTACCGCTAGTAACGTGGCTGGAGCATTGCCTTGACTATTTCCCCTCTGTGCAGATTCTGATTAAGTTAGTTATTTCTGCGAATCCCGAACTTGCTTTAATTCCTCCAACGCTTCCTTAACAAAAGAATCATCACAGAATATTTGAATGTCTCGCAAGCGTACTATACGGAACAATCACGGCCAGCTGTGAGGTTGCTTGAATTTTTTGTGTCATCGGAATGAACCCCACTTCTGATTCAATTATTGCACATAATAATATGAGGTGCGTAAGGCCAGCCTCCTCGCACTCCAGACATTAGAAATCACAACTGAATGCCAACAAACCTCCCTTGGCATTTGGGGATTAGTATTTTTAGCAGGATGCAACTAAAGCTGCCATTTCCCGCACCCCAATGACTTCGATCCCATCGCCCTTTGAGTAACGTTTGGAGCCGGGGTAGACCAAAAAAGACCGATGCGCTTTGATATCTTCACGCGCACGGTAAAAGCCTTTGTCTACTTTCGGTATTGAACTACGCTTGATTTCAATCGCCCAGAGTTCTCCATTTGGCATTTCCAAGGTCAGGTCTATCTCCAAACCACCATTTGAGCGATAGTAACTTGCCCTAACTCGGTTGCTCATACAGTTCAAAAGGTTCTCGATCACAAAACTCTCCCAACTGGCACCGACGATCGGGTGAGTCCGCAAAATCTCCATGTTATCTACTTTCAGCATCATCTTCAGCAAGGAAACTATCGGGGAATCCACCGCGAACCCAAAGCCTCTCAATGTCAGTGGCATCAATTTCTGTCACATCAATAGGATTGAGGTCTACATATGAAATACGCCCTAGAAGAGATTCAGACTGTCGCAGAAACTCACCGGTGGCAGAGCCCAGAAGCAGAAACGGCCTGAACGAATGCCGCGCTCACGCCCATCATCAATCAATCCGCGAAGTTCCCGAAACAATCCTGGCATTTGCGGTACCTCATCTAAAATGACCAACCGGTCTTCGTGTTCCGCCAGATAGCTCGCAGGATCCGATAGCAACGCACGATCCTCGGTACGTTCAAGATCAAGATAAATAGGATCCCGTCTGTTTTTCTCCTGCTCTTTAATCTGTTTTGCGAGAGTCGTTTTGCCTACTTGTCTCGGACCAAACAAGGCGACCGCCGGAGACGCACCCAGCCGTTTCTGAACTTCCCGAAGTTTTTTCGCTCAATCATCTTTACTATAATAACATCATAATGCCAGATTTTCATTTTTAGTCGATAAGTCAAATTAAAACAAGTGCTTGTTAGCCTGACATTATTTCTGCTGGCGCTTTTTACAGAATTTCCGAAAAGGAGGACTAAGATCCACAGAAAATATAAAATCAATGAATTACGTGTTATTCCTCACAAATACCTGATCATCATCACGAAACGCCTTCAGTTCCAGCAAGTTGCCTGCTGGATCCCGGATAAAGGCTGTGCCCTGCTCACCCGCCTGCCCCTCAAAACGAATGCACGGCTCCAACACGAAACTCATCTGATATTCTTTCAGGCGCAGAATTAGCCGCTGCCAGCATGGCCACTCAAGAACCAAACCGAAATGCGGCACAGAAATGTCCTCACCATCCACCGGGTTGCTACTCTCGGCACGCTCCGCATCTGACAAATGCACCGTGAGTTGGTGCTCCATGAAGTCAAAATCAACCCAGCGCTCACTGCTGCGGCCAACGCGGCATTGCAGAATTCCCGAATAAAACGCCGTCGCCGCAGTCAGATCATCCACCGGAATAGCCAGGTGAAACCGGGGCCGTGCGTCCATTATGATCGCACCGGATGCCGCAAATACGTCGGCTCCGCCTCCTCTATAGAAACCCCCTCTCCTTCCGAATACGTGCGCAGTGCCAATTCCAGTACCGCTTGCGCCTGCGGGCGCGCAGCAGCATCAGAAGCCTGCACCCGTGCATCTAGCGCTGCTGCCAATTCAGGTATCTCCCAGGCACTGCCCCCTCCAGTCCAGCCTCCCGATAGTTCTTCCAGCAGCACCGGCAATTCTTCCGCATCGGTTATCGATTCAGGGCGTAATACTTGCAAGGTATCGTCTTCCACTGTGTAGGCTCCCCAATAGACTTGTTGCAATCGCGCATCCATAGCCACCAGTACTTGTCCTTCATGTCGGCTTCCCAGATCCCAGGCTAGCGCCGACAACGAGGAAATCGGCCATAGCAGTGCTCCGTTTGCAATGGCCATGCCATGCGCGATTGAAGCCGCGACGCGCACTCCGGTGAATGTACCCGGCCCGCGTCCGAAGGCAAGTGCCGTAAGTTCCTCAGGCATTCTCCCAGACTCCTCGAGCAAGGCGTCAATCTGCTCCATGATAACTTGTGTGTGTTCGCGCGGTGCCAGCGCACTGCGTGTGTGAAGTTCCCTGGCGTCGTACAGGGCTGTCGAGCACCATTCGGTCGAAGTCTCAAGCGCTAGCACCAGTGGCGACGAACTCATGACTCCAGTCCCTCAAGAAACTGCAGCGCCTGCGCTAGATCCCGACTGGCCGGCGCATTCGGCAAACTGTCCAGAAGCGTCTTGCCGTAGCGCTTTGTTTCCAAACGCGGATCAGCAATCACGAGCAATCCGCGATCAGTTATCCGTCGGATCAATCGCCCGCAACCTTGCTTCAGCATCAATGCCGCACGCGGCAGTTGCAGCTGCAAAAAAGGTTTTCCACCCTGTTCTTCTACCAACGCCGCCCGCGCCTTAAACAACAAATCGTGATGCGACTCAAAAGGAATCTTGTCAATGATCACGCAACTCAAAGCCGGGCCCGGAACATCCACGCCTTCCCAAAAACTCGCGGATCCCAACAGTACGGCATTGTCGGTAGCAGCAAATTTCTTCAGCAACTCCTGACGCGAATTCGTGCCTTGCATCAGAAGCATGCAGTCCAGCCGAGGCTCCAGCCATTTCGTCGCCTGCTCCATGGCGCGAAAGCTGGTGAACAGCATGAAGGTCCGACCATGCAGTTGCTGTAGCAGCGGCAGTATCGCCTCAAGCATGGTCTCGGTGTAATTCTTCTCATTCGGTTCCGGCAAATCCGGCGGCAAGTACAACAGCGCTTGCTGCGTGAAATCAAACGGACTGTGCAGTTGCAGTGCTTTGGTCTGTCCGGGATCCAACCCTAGCTGCTGCATGAAGTAGTCAAAATTGCCCGCCACGGACATGGTGGCTGATGTGTACACCCAGCGTGACGGATAATTCTCGCGAGCCGCCACAAACTGTTTGCTGACGTCAATCGGCACACTGTGCAATTCAAAGCCGGTGCGCGTGAAGCACAGATAATCACAATACACGGACAACTTGCGAGGCCAGGCAGACAATTCCTCCACCATGTTTCTGCTGCGCAAGATCAACTTCTCCAGTTCCGCATCTTCCTTGTCCGTAACCTGATCGCCCAGGATCTCCACGAACTGCTCCAATTGCTCCCGTAAAGGGCGCGCATGCCCAGCGAAGTTCTCAGGCGGCAACAATCGCTCGTTGGGCACAGGATCCTGATACAGGGCCTGCCATTTCTTCTGCATTTCCGCCACCACCTGCTGCAGCGCTCTGGCCGAAGCCCCCATCGCTTGACTTTTGGCCCATGGTCGACGCGAGAGTTTGTCTGCATCCCGACACAACATCTGGAAGCCGCCGGTAGTGAGCCGCGTCCCCCAGACACTCTCAAGCGCCGCATTTAGGCGATGTGCTTCATCTAGAACCAGCACCTCAAGTTTCGGCAATAACTCGCCGCCCATCGCCATGTCCGTTGCGAGCAGATGGTGGTTGGTGACCACCACATCGGCTGTACGCGCCCGATCCCGCGCCAGCGTGACATAGCAATCCCGGTATTGCTTGCACTTCTTGCCCAGACAGTTTTCCTCGCTTGAAGTAATCAGAGGAATGACTCGATCGTTCTCCCCCAAGCCCATTTCGGCTAGATCGCCGAAGCGCGTCTCATCCCGCCATTGCTGCAAGTTCGGTAGTTGCTTGCTGCGCGTTGTGCGCACATATTCATCGTAGCGATACAGGCACAGATAATTGGCCCGCCCCTTCAGCACGCAGACGCGCGCATTCTGGCCGGTCGCCTTCAACGCCAGCGGTAGATCGTCATCGTACAGCTGATCCTGAAGGTGCCGGGTACCGGTCGAAATCAGGGTTCTCTTGCCGTATGCCAATACCGGTAGCAGATAGGACAAGGTCTTGCCTACACCGGTTCCGGCCTCGACCACCAGCGCATGATCATCCGACAAGGCTCCCCAGATCGCCTCCGACATTCTGATCTGTTCTTTGCGCGGCACATACTCTGAAAGTCGAGCGGCCACCTCGCCGTCTTCGGCAAAAGCCTGACGCGCGTTGAAGTCAATCGACTTCACGGCGAGGGCGCACCCTCAAGCAACACCACGGCATGCGCCGCAATTCCTTCGGCGCGTCCCAGTGTCCCAAGCCCTTCATGTGTGGTTGCTTTGATATTGACGCATGATACCTGCAGTGACAGCAGCGCGGCGACGGACGTGCAAATCGCCTCGCGATGCGGGCTCAGTTTGGGTTCCTGCGCAATCACCGTAATGTCGGTATTGACGACCACCCAGCCTGCCGCTTGCACATCCTCCAGAACCCGGTGCAGCATCTCCGAACTGGGTGCGTCAAGCCAGCGCTGATCCGTGTCCGGGAACAGCAGTCCAATGTCGCCGAGCCCGGCCGCGCCGAGCAAAGCGTCAATCAAGGCATGCAGGATGACATCGCCATCGGAATGTGCCTTTACGCCGCGGGTATGGGGGATTTCGATTCCGCCCAGGGCCAGTCCCTGCGACGCATCATCGAAAGCATGAATGTCATAGCCGTGTCCAATACGCATCATCGGGGTCCTCCTGAAGTATCTGCTCGGCCCGTGTTATATCATCAGGCCAGGTCAGTTTAATATTGTGCTCACCGCAACGTAGCAGCCGCGGCGCGTAGCCGCAGTGCTCCATGGCGCTCGACTCATCCGTAACCGTGATGTCTTCCGCCTGCGCGCGGCGTAGGGCTTCACGCAAAGCCTGCAGGCGAAACATCTGCGGAGTTTGCGCGCGCCACAAGTCCTCGCGATCCACAGGTTGCTGAATGCGCTGGTCTTTGGAAGCGCGCTTCAAACTGTCAATCACTGGAATCGCCAATAGCATTCCTTGCTCATCCGGTTCTTGCAACATACCGTCAATATCTGATTGCCACACGCATGGACGCGCCACATCATGCACCAGCACCCAGCAGTCATCCGCACCGTGCATCGCCACGGCGTCTAATCCGCGCAGTACGGAGTCGGCGCGCGTCGCACCACCCTCCACTTCACGAAACATCATGCCGGAAGGTACTTGGGGCAATTCTGAGGCGATGCTCTCGCCGGCCGGCAACATCAACGTGATGCTTTGAATTCTGGGATAACACAAAGCGAACGGCCGCACCGCGTAGTCCACCACGCGACGTCCTGCGAGAGGGACGCGCCACTTGGCCCCCCCGAAGCGCGAGCCTGAGCCCGCACCCACAATCACTGCATGAAACTCGTCCGACATGATTCGTACTCTATTCTTCCGGTGGCAGTTCTTCTTCTGCAGGACCCGGATCGATCAGTTGATAGAACTCCTCATCCTCGCGAATCATGCCGAGTTTCTCTCGCGCCAAACCTTCGATTCCAGCCAACCCCTCGCGCAAGTCTTCCAAATCTGAAGCAAGAATCTGATTACGCTCCAGTAGTTGAGCATTCTCTTGCTTGAGGCGCTGATATTCCCCGGCCTGATACCAGATGTCCAGCAACCCACCTTGGCCCGAGACTAAAAAGAACAGCGATATCAGCAGCAAGCCTGCCAAACCCCAGGTCAGCCAGCGCATGCGCCTGCGCCTCCTATCAGCCGGTCGAGATCAAGGTCCCGAACGCCTCAGCTCCGGCATAGCGCCCTTGCGACCCCAATTCTTCCGCGATGCGCATCAGTTGGTTGTATTTTGCAACCCGGTCAGAGCGCGACAATGAACCGGTCTTGATCTGGCCTGCGCTGGTCGCCACCGCCAGATCCGCAATCGACGTGTCTTCGGTTTCACCGGAACGATGCGAAATCACCGCGCGGTAACCCGCCTCATGCCCCATGCGGATCGCCTCCAGCGTCTCCGTCACGGTGCCGATCTGATTGAGTTTGATCAAAATGGCATTGCCGATGTTCTGCTCAATGCCACGGCGGAAAATCTCCGTGTTGGTGACAAAGATATCGTCCCCGACCAACTGCACCCGTTCGGACAGTGCCTCGGTCAGGATCCGCCAGCCGTCCCAGTCATCCTCTGCCATGCCGTCCTCAATCGACAGAATCGGATACTGATCAGCCCATTCGCACAACAGTGCTGCGAATTCCTCTGATGTGAAACTGCGCCCTTCCGAATCCAGGTGGTAGCGCCCATCTCGATAGAACTCCGAACTGGCCAGGTCCAGACCAACCCAAATATCCGCGCCTGGACGAAAACCAGCACCCTCAATCGACGCGAGCAGCACTTCCACCGCCTGCACATTGCTCTCCAGATCCGGCGCGAAGCCGCCCTCATCGCCCACTGCAGTGCTGAGGCCGCGCTCGCGCAAATCGCTGGCCAGACGGTGGAATACCTCCGCCCCCCAGCGTACTGCCTCCGCCATATCTGTGGCGGCGACCGGCATCAGCATGAACTCCTGCATGTCCACGCTGTTGGCAGCATGAGAGCCACCATTGAGTACGTTGATCATTGGCACTGGGAGGAGCCAAGATTCGGCGTCGCCGAGATAACGGTAGAGTGGTTCATCGCGATCTTTCGCCGCCGCGTGCGCGCAAGCCAGTGAGACCGCCAGCATCGCATTGGCACCCAAGCGACCCTTGTTCTCTGTACCATCGAGTTCGATCATGCGACGGTCAATAATTTGCTGATCGTCCGCATCCATGCCATGCAGCGCTTCACGTAACTCTCCATCAATATGTGCGACCGCTTCACGGACTCCCTTGCCGCCAAAACGCTCGGCCTCGCCATCGCGCAATTCCAGCGCTTCACGCGCGCCGGTCGAGGCACCAGAGGGAACGGCCGCACGCCCGGACACACCAGTGGAGAGCTGCAGTTCTGCCTCCACTGTCGGATTGCCCCGCGAGTCAATGATCTCGCGGCCGTGAATAGAAATAATTTCGGACATGCAGTGTGCGCCGGTCGTGATGAAAGACCGTTAGCTCATTGTACAAAATGAGCCTTACCGCTTGGTGAATTTTCCTTTGAGCTTGCCCCAGTAGCCTTTCGCTTGCGTATTGGCGTCGTCGAAATTCTTGGGAAAGTGTTCCTTTAATCTTGTCGTCCAGGCATACCCCGATTCTGTCAGAATCAGCAGTCCCGCTGGAATCACCACTATCGCCGGGCCCGGCGTGAAAATCATCACCACGCCGATCAGTACCACCACCGCGCCAACCACCACCGTGCCAACACGCCACAACAGAGTATCACGGATGCGCTGCATCAAACTTCGTGCGGAAGACGAAGCCATCAGGCTCTCGGCAGGGTTACGCCTTTCTGGTTTTGATACTTGCCGCCGCGGTCGGCGTACGAGGTTTCACAGGCTTCATCCGCACCAAAGAAAATCAACTGCGCTACGCCTTCGTTGGCATGAATTTTCGCCGGCAACGGTGTGGTATTGGAAAATTCCAGCGTCACGTGCCCTTCCCATTCCGGCTCAAGCGGTGTTACATTCACGATGATGCCGCAGCGCGCATAAGTGGACTTGCCCAGACAGATTACCAGAACGTCACGCGGAATCCGCAATCGCTCCACCGTGCTCGCCAACACAAAAGAGTTCGGCGGAATGATGCACACGTCGCCTTCGTAGTCCACAAAACTGTCCGGTTCAAACTGTTTGGGGTCCACCACGGCCGAGTGGATATTGGTGAAAATCTTGAAATGCGTTGAGCAGCGAATGTCGTAACCGTAACTCGACACGCCGTAGGAAATCACCGGCTGGCCATCCACACTGCGGATCTGGCTGGGCTCAAACGGTGTGATCAGATCTTCCTGTTCAGCCATGCGCCGAATCCAACGGTCGGACTTGACCCCCATTATTTAGTCGTTCTGGATGACGATGTGCGGGAATTTCGCACTGTAATCTTTTGCCTGCATGGCCAGTTTGGCCGCTGTGCGCCGCGCAATGTCGCGGTAGATCTGGGCAATGCGACCCTCCGGCTCAGCAATCACGGTCGGTTTGCCACTGTCGGTCTCTTCCCGAATACGGCGGTCCAGCGGCAGTTGCCCAAGCAGTTCCACGTCATTCTCTTGCGCCAGATTCTCGCCGCCGCCAGTGCCAAAAATCGGCTCTTCATATCCGCAGTTGCTGCAAATGTGCAGGCTCATGTTTTCGACGACACCAAGCACCGGCACCTCGACCTTGCGAAACATCTTCAAACCCTTGCGCGCATCCAGCAAGGCGATGTTCTGCGGCGTGGTGACAATCACCGCGCCACTGACCGGAATCTTTTGCGCCAGCGTCAACTGCACATCACCCGTGCCCGGCGGCAGGTCCACCACCAGGTAGTCCAGGTTGCGCCAGCGGGTATCGTTGAGCAACTGCTCAAGCGCCTGCGTCACCATCGGACCGCGCCAGATCATCGGTGTCTCTTCGTCAATCAGGAAGCCAATCGACATGGCCTGCAGCCCATGACTCATCATCGGCTCCAGACTTTTGCCATCTTGTGAATCAGGCTGCCCGGAAATGCCCAGCATGATCGGCTGGCTGGGCCCATAAATATCAGCGTCCAGCATGCCAACGATGGCACCTTCGGTTGACAGCGCCAGCGCCAGATTGATTGCGGTAGTGGATTTGCCGACACCGCCCTTGCCGGAAGCGACGGCGATCACATTCTTGATGTTCTCCATCGGTTTGAGGTTCTTTTGCACCGAATGCGCCTGAATGTCCCAGCCCACATCCACCTCTACACTGCCCGCACCATCCAAAGCGTTCAGCTTCTCCTCGATCTCCTGCTTCAACTCATCACGAATACCCTTGGCCGGATAGCCCAAACGAATCGTGACCGACACCGCATCGCCGGATACCGACACATCCTGAATCGCACGCGCCTTCCCAAGATCCACCTCCGCTACCGGGTCCTGGATTTCTTTCAGCGCATTTTCGACCTGTTCCTGGCTAAGCGCCATGATTTTTCTCTCCTGCTGGGGTGTGCGTGCGCATTATAAGGGGACTGACCTGCATCGCCTCCCTCGCAAGTCATCTCTACTCTTTGAAAACTGGAGCTGGCGAGAGGAATCGAACCCCCAACCTGCTGTTTACAAAACAGCTGCTCTGCCGTTGAGCTACGCCAGCGTAGCGACAATTATACGTCCGCGCTCTCTTGCGCGGCATCGCGCAACGCGCTCAGGTAGGACTTGCATGCGTCATCCAGCGGTGCCGTAACACGCACTCGTGTACCGCGCACCGGGTGGCGCAATTCCAGTGAATGCGCATGCAAAAACAAGCGTCTAAACCCTACCGCTTTCGCTTGTTGATTGGCCTCGCGTTGGCCATAACGCGCATCGCCGATAACCGGATGCCCCTGCTCGCTCGTATGCACCCGAATCTGATGCGTCCGACCGGTCTCGATAGCGACATCAAGTAATGTGGCGCATCCCAGTTGCTCGAGCACCCGGAACTGTGTCCGCGCCTCTCTGCCCGCTGCATCTACGACCACCTTGCGCCCTTTCGCCTGACGCCGACGAACCTGTAAGGCGGAACGCACCTCCTGCACATCTTCAGACCACTCTCCATGCACCAACACGCGATAGCGCTTGCGCACGGCGCGTGTGCGCAACTGACGCTGCACTCCCAACAATGCGGGACGGCTGCGCGCCAGAATCAGGCAACCACTGCTGCCACGATCCAGCCGATGTGCCAATTCCAGAAACTCTTCCCCCTCTCTGCTCTGCCGCAGTACCTGCAGCAAACCAAAACGCAGGCGGCTGCCGCCGTGCACTGCGAGTCCCGACGGTTTGTTGACAATCAGAAGATCCGCATCCTCATACAGCACAGGTACGGATATTTCCGGCGCTTCAATCGGCTCCATTTGCGCTTCGCTTCGATGCGGCGGCAAACGCACCTGATCGCCAGCACTCAGGCGGCGCGCAGGTGTCGCGCGGCCGCGATTGACCCGTACCTGTCCCGTTCGAATCCAGCGATACACCGCGCTGCGCGGGGCATCCAGACGCGACAGCAGGAAATTATCCAGCCGGCGGCCGGCTTCAGGCTCCTGTACCGAGACGTATTGCACAGGTTGTGGCTGCGGAGATTTCGAGTTCATAAGCCGTAGTTCATTTCAGCGGGTTTCAGACATTTAATGCCTCGATCACAAGACCTGTTATACTAAGGTCAGAATTTGCGACGCTGTGGATTTCAGATCTGCAGGTTATCCGATCGACAAAATTTGTCATCATCAAGAGTTTCTCCGGGCTGATTATTCAACGCTAGTCTCGGCCCTCAATACTTGATTTATTGAAACAATCCGCTCCCCAAATACGCCAATGATGCACCCCGCGAACACTGATATGAATCCGCGAATGTCTGACTTGCGCGATGCGCTGCCTGCGGCTCAGCTGAGCGTAGCAACCCGCTTTACGGGAGCCTTGCAACCGTTACAGGATCACTATGAAACGCATCCTCATCAATGCGACGCAGCAGGAAGAACTGCGCGTAGCTATGGTCGACGGTCAGGAACTGATCGACCTCGACATCGAGCTGCCCGGTAAAGAATTACGTAAATCCAATATCTACAAGGCACGTATCGTCCGCATAGAGCCCAGTCTCGAAGCGGCGTTTGTAGATTATGGAATGCCGCGCCACGGCTTTTTGCCGTTTCGCGAAATCTCATCCTCTTGCTACCGAAACAAAGGGGCCAAGGTCATCAGTGACGCGGTCTCTGAAGGTCAGGAACTGATTGTTCAGGTGACGCAGGATGAACGCGGCAACAAAGGCGCAGCACTCACCACCAACCCGTCCCTGCCCGGGCGCTATCTGGTGCTGATGCCGAACAATGCCCGCACCGGTGGCATCTCACGGCAAATTGAAGGCGAAGAACGCGAGGAATTGCAGCGCGTCGCCGCGCAACTGACTCCGCCAGAAGGCTCCGGCTTCATCATCCGCACCGCCGGCATCGGCCACAGCGTCAAGGAACTGCAGTGGGATCTAGACAACCAGGCGCGCCTGTGGGAAGCGATTCAGAAAGCCGCTGCAAAACCGGCACCGCTGATGCTCTACAGCGACAACGATGCTGTCATCCGCGCATTGCGGGACAACCTTCGCAGCGACATTGGCGAAGTGCTGATCGACGACGACGAGACCTACCAGAAAGCCTGCAAGTTTGTCGAGCGCATGGCACCGCAGTTTCGCAAGCAACTGATTCGCCATGACAGCGATACGCCGCTGTTTAGTCATTATCAGATTGAAAGCCATATCGAATCCGCGCATAACCGCACGGTGCACCTGCCATCCGGCGGCACCATCGCGATCGACCATACCGAAGCACTGGTCTCCATCGACATCAATTCAGCACGCGCCACCAAAAGCGGTGACATTGAAACCACCGCTCTGAAAACCAACCTGGAAGCGGCGCGTGAAATTGCGCGTCAGTTGCGGCTGCGTAACCTCGGCGGCCTGGTCGTGATTGACTTCATCGACATGGTCAGCGCGAGTAATCAGAAAAAAGTCGAGAACGAGTTTCGCGAGGCCTCGCGCGTGGATCGGGCACGGGTCCAGATCGGGCGCCTGTCTCGCTTCGGGCTGCTGGAGTTGTCACGCCAGCGAATCCGCCCGACGCTCGGAGAGTTCACGCAGATCATCTGCCCACGCTGCGACGGTCACGGCTCAATCCGCACCGTCCCGTCTTTGGCACTGGCAACCCTGCGATTGATTGAAGAAGAGGCGATGAAGCAAAACACGGGAATGGTCGTGATGGAATTGCCGGTCGCGGTAACTTCCTATCTGCTGAATGAGAAACGTGAGGCCATTGAGGAATTGACGCACCGCCACAGTGTGCGCATCCGCCTGCTGCCTGTCGTCGAACTTGAGGTGCCGCATTACCGGCTGCATCGCTACCGGGATGACGCGCCTGAACTGTCGCAACGCTTCGACTATGAAGCGCCGAAACTGCCCGATTCCAATTTGCGGGTATCCACCACGCAGGAACGCAGCGTACACGAAAAAGAAGCCGCGCCACGACAAACCCCGGAGGTGGATGTTACCGATCATCTGGTTTCCTCACCGCGCCGGCGCTCACTGCTTGAATGGCTGCTACGCCCGCTGCAGAGAACGCCAAAGGAAGCCGAAGCGACCGATGAGAAAACATCGTCTGATACGTCGGCTCAGCCACGCTCACGCAATAACAATCGGCGGCGCCGCGGCGGCAGCGGTCAACGCAACGAGCGAGACGCCCGCTCTGATTCCGCCACACGCGATCAGCCACAACGGCGGCGGCGTGGGCGGCGCGGTGGACGCAACCGTCGGCGCGCACAAGGTCCGTATGGCAATACCTCTGCTGGTGATGGGCGCGCGCGCGCCAGTGGCTCTGACGGCTCGGGACGCGACAGTTAGTTCTGGCGCTAGTCTTCTTCCGGGACCTGCGACAACTCTTCGAGAGGAACTTCCTTGATCACCGGATTCTCCCAGGAGCCGGTGACATCATAGGTTACGACCGAAGCATCATCAATGCCGGCACCGAACAGCTCCAGTAACTTGTTGCCCAAATAGGCACCGGCCACTCCAATCGGCCCGGCCACGGCACCCGCTGCCACCGGCAGCAATACGCTGACCTCCGGGGTCGCCACCACTCGCAATTCATAGTCCTCGCCGGTCACGCCAATGCGCCCGGCGATCAGAAACTGCGCAGATGAACCGACGATGCGCAAGCCTTCCGTATACAAACTGCCCTCCCGGATTGTGAACTCACCTTCCGCCGTCTCATAAGTAAAGCCACCACGCAACACATCATCAAAATCCAGCCGCAAGCGATCGAAAATCATCTCCATATTCAGCAGTGCCAGCACGCGCGCAAACTCCGGTGCCATCTGCCGGATCTGTCCATCTTTTGCGTTTAGCATGGCCTCGCCCTGTACGGCCTTGAAACTATAGTCCGAAGGGCCGCCATCCCAGGCCATATTAAAACTCACATCGCCCACACCGTTGCGCAGGGAACTGTCAATCTCCCAATTCTTGAGCGTCTCGTGGATATCATCCGAGTGCATCGTTCCGCCCAAGGTGGTTTTTTCATTCTCACCCGGCCCTTCCCACTGGCCCGACAAGTCCGCATGGAATTGCTGCGATTCCAGATGCAATTGCTCGATGCGCATGCCTGTTTCATTCGGCCGTGTGCGCAAACTCACATTCTGAAATGGATAACTGCCCCATTTCAACGAGGCCATGTCAAGGTGTAGTGATGGAATAGATTTCGGATCGGTTGCGCCTTCCTGCATCTCACGAAGTTCTCCGATTTGCTCTGTATGAAACTCCAAATGCTCGAAGGATCCGATCACAGGATCTCCTGATTTTTCTGGCAGCGTCAGGCTGCCGCGCACCGTCGGTGCGTCAATCTCAAGCGTGCCTCCTGCTTTTTGGAAATCAGCTGACACCTGAGCTTGCTTCAGATGAAGGCCCATGGCGTCCAGCTCTCCGATATTCAGTTGATAAATTTTCGACAAGCTGCTTTCGCCATCGAAAGGATGCCGTTTCTGCCAATCGGCCCAGTCCTGAAGATTCACCTTCGGCAAGCTTCCAGTCACGATCAGATCATGCGATGGCAATTCCTCAGGCTCCTGCCGGCCTAACGCAATGACGCCACGAACACCGGACTCTTCTACCTTCAATCTCGCTCGTGCCTTCGCCCCGTAATCCAGCGTTAGCTGCATGCCTTGAGCCAGATCCCAATCCGCGCGAAGAGTTGCCAGCAATGACCCTGCCTCGCCGGGCAGGCCCAAAGGTTCCGGCAGATCAATCTTGAGCCCTTGCAGGTTGCTTTTCACGAACGCCGACACATGCCGGCGGCGAGAAGGCTGCTCCGGCCCCGGCAGCGTCAATTCAATGTCCCATTCCGTGTTGCCTTCGATCCAAGAAAGCTCGGATCGCATCTCTGGCGGCATGAACACCTGCGGTGCTGCGCGCACGTCCATTTGCAGATTCAATTCACCAAGGCGATTCGTGGTAACGTCAATATTGATTGGCGCATCCAGAAAATCAGCCTTCAGGAGGCCAGACAGTTTGGCGTCTTCATAACGCACCGTACCGCGCACATTTTCGAGACGGGTATCGCTGGCTTGCACCACAATCTCATTCCCCAGCATCCGTAAATCCCCTTGTACGACTGTCGGAACTTTCAATCGATTATCCAGTGATATGCTCACCGCCAGATCCAACTCCCCGGATCCTTTAAAGCCAACGGAGTTGCTTAGGTCATTCTTCAGGTATTCAATATGCGTCAGAAACTCCGGTATATCCGTCAATGGGCCATTCAGATACGCGCTGCTGTGCATGTGCATCAAACTGAGGTCTTGTAAGAAAATGGACAGGTGTGACATATCTGCTTTCATAATGCGTGCGGTGTCGCCCGTCACATGCAGCGACAGATCGTCCAGATACAGCCGACCGGAAAGCTCGCGCAGCGGCGGCATGCTGGGGTCATAATCAATATCCACCGCATCCAGCTCACCGACCGCCTGCAGTGCAAACGGAGTTTTGCTCTGTTCGCTTAGAGGAACCTGCATGCGAACATGCCCGTCACGAAACTCCCCGGCTAAAAATGCCTGATAAAGCCAGCGTTCGTCCGCTGGCAGCAACAGCCCGGACGGCAGCCACTGTGAAATCGACGGCAAGTGGATCCGCTTGATGCGCATATCGACCGCTCCTTGCTTGTCAGGATCAATCCAGGCGGCACCTTGCACATGGAATGCCGAATTGTTCAGTTCAAAGTCCTTCACGTACAATCGACAGCAATGCGAGGACTGCTGCAGGTGCATATTTGCCTGCACTTTTCCAAGATTTTTATTCTTGAAATTCATAGGGGTATAAGAAAATGTTAATCCTTCGGATTCCAGATCAATCTGTAAGGAATCTGCATTTCCGGTCACCGCACCATTGAGGTGGCCTACCTTCAGCGTACCTTCCGTTTCCACGAAAGCAATATTCCCAAAACGCGCGCTCCAAGTCTGCCATGTGGACCCCGTCCAGTCATAACGGCCTTGCAACTGATGCGCCATGCCGCTGACATTCTTGATGGGCAAATGCTCCTTCAAGTCAAATCCCGCCTGTTCCGCCAGCGCCAGCCCAGGTTTCAAATCCAAAGTGTCTGTGTGCACCGATAACAAGCCATCGGCGAACTCGGCGTAACTTGGCCCCAGCACCACTCGCTCGTTCATGCTAAGCGACTCCAGTGCCACGCGATGCTGCGCTGCGTCACGCTTCCAGAGAAACTCTGCACCCAAACTGTTCCAAGGCGTAGCATCTTCGGGAGCAGCCAGATTCAAGCGTGCCGCAACAGAATGCGTCTGCGCGGATTCCCAATCCACCGAGGCCTGCACACTCAAGCGCGTCCTCGAAGGTATCTGATCCGCAATCTCTCCCGCCCCTTCTGGCAACCATGGGCGAATCACGTCAACTGCGATCTCTTCCAATATCAACTGTCCGCCACCACCGCCCCATGGCGTACCCTGCAGCGACAAATCAATCGTGCCCATATCCGGACCCGGCGTTGTATGACGGGCCTTCAGGCTCATGCCGAACAAGCCTTGCGCCAAATCAGCATCGAGTGCCCCCACATTCAACCGCGCACCTCTCACCGCGTCAGTCAAGACCACGTTGACGTTGCGCAGCCTAACTTCCGACAGGGCTCCGCCTGCGCTGCCTGGCTCCGACAACACCATCCCTTCCAAAGCCCAACGACCATCCGTAAGACGCTGCACTTCTACAGCCCCTCCTTCAACCGTAATGCCATTGAGCACCGGCGACAGGGTTCTGAGACTTTCCAGCAAATCTAGCGTGAAAGACACGCGATCAAACTGATGCGCCGCCTCCGCATCCGGGAAACGAACGCTCAAACCTTCAACGATCATGCGTGGTGCCACCCCCGCCCATTCACTGACCGCACGGTCAATCTCCACCTGCGCTTCAAGTGTCTCTGCAATCTGATCCGCCAAAAACTGTCGGGCGTCATCCAGACTGTAGAGCAGAACGCGAAAGGCCGTCGAGAACAGTGCAATCGCAATGATCAGGGCGGCTACGGCCAACCATAGAAAAGTTCCCACCCTCTTCCTCTTCATTGCGTCATCCTGCCTGGTTGAGATATTTGTGCTGGTTCCCGAACCATAGGCCGAGAGTATTGACGGGCATTTTAAGGGGAATTGCCCGGCATTGCGTCCGCTGACGCACCACCCGTTACGGAACGAACCCCAAAATCACTTAAAACCGCACAGGTTTCATGCACTGGCAAGCCGACCACATTGTCGTAACTGCCCTGAATATTCTGTACTTGATGACCCGCCAGTCCCTGGATGGCATAGCCTCCCGCGCAAGCCGCCGGCTCGCCACTCTCCCAGTAGGCGGCCAACCAAACTTCCGGCAGGATTTTGAACGTCACTTGCGTCACACAGTGGAACACCTGCTCCTGATCATCAGACAACACACACACACCACTCATCACTTCATGCGCCCGGCCACTCAATTTGTGCATCGTCGCCATGTAGTCGTCTCGGCCGCGTGGCTTGCCATGCACCACTCCGTCACACACCACCACCGTATCCGCCGCCACAATAACCGCCTGTGCGTGGCTCTTTTGGCAAGTCCGCGCCTTGCTTTGCGCCAAGCGTAACACCAACTCCGCGCCTGTTTCTTCAGCGTGCGGCGTTTCATCCACATCTGCCGCTGCGATCTCGAAATCAAATCCCGCCTCACGCAACAACTCCGCTCGACGCAGCGATGCAGAAGCCAGCACCAGAGGACTCATGATTCCGACAGGGATTCACCCGGAGGGGCTGACCAGAACTTCTCCAGATCATACAATTGCCTCGCTTCAGGCAGCATGACATGGGCGATCACGTCGCCGGCATCCAGCAAAACCCAGTCGCGGCTACGCTCTTCCGCAATCCTGCCCGCCCGATGATCCCGCAACTTGGCAATCACACGATCCGCGATACTGCTCACATGTCGGTCGGAACGGCCGCTGGCAACAATCATATAGTCGGTAACCAATGTGCGCTCGCGCACGTCCAGCACCACAATTTCCTCCGCCTTCATATCCTCCATCGCCTCAGTGACCAGTTGTCGCAATGCGTCAACGTCCGGGCGTAAAGTACCGGCCATTGGCTTCAGGCTCCGTACAAATGGTGTCGGCGAATATAAGACCACACCGAACCTGGCAAGCAATAGCGCGGCGCTTCACCCGCCTGAACCTGCGCCCGAATATCACGCGACGCGCAATTGTAACGGGTGCTGTGCGCCAGATAGATCGCGCCTTCTGATGTGCACTGCAAATCGGCCGCTTCTTGCGTGCAGTGCTCGCGCCAGGGATCCGGCACGTCAGCCGAGTCAAAGGCTTCCACGCGCGCCATCACCACGATGTGACACAGATCCAAAATCTCCTGCGCCCGATGCCATCGCGGCAGTCCGAGCAGTGCGTCATCTCCCAGAAACAGACACACGGGACTGTCGGATTCCGCTTTCAGAGAGGCCAGAGTATCCACCATATACGACGGCCCTGTGCGATCCAGTTCACGAGAGTCCGCAAGCAGACGACGGCCGTCCGCGACGATATTGACCATATCCCATCGATGCTGTGCCGAAGCCTCCGGCGCGTCCCGATGCGGCGGCTGCCCGCAGGGAATCAGGCGGATTTCAGACAAGCTCAACTCCGACATTAATTCCAGTGCCGGCTTGTAATGGCCGAAATGAATGGGATCGAACATCCCTCCGACAATGCCGCGCATACCGGCTAGAGCCTCTCGATATTCTGAATATTGAGCATCACCGATCGATGTCCCTGAAATTCGTCCAGTTGCAACTCGTAGACCAGCCGCAGCCGACTGCCGATGGGTTTTTCCTTCGCATCCCAGCCCAGACGCTCATGTGAGAAAGCCATGGCCTTGAACTCCATGTCCGGACAATCCACTGGGGCTAACTGGAAGCGCGTGTGTATGTTCTTGAAGACATCGATTTTCTTCACCTCAAACTCACCCTCAAAGATCGGCGAAGCAAAATCCTTGCCCCACGGATGACCTGTGGACGCGAACTCCGCATTCTCCAGCGTCAATTCTTTGCCGGGCAACTCCCCGTCCGTCTCCAGCACAACGCGGGGGCGACCGTCGGCAAACTCTTCCGCGACCACCGCTTCGAACAAAGACTCAAATTCGGCAAGTTTCTCCTTGTGCAGCGTCAACCCGACCGCTGCTGCATGCCCGCCGTAGCGCACCATCAGATCCGGTGCCTCGCGTTCGACTCGCACCAGCGCATCACGCATATGAAGTCCCTCGATAGAACGCCCTGAACCCTTCAAGACACCACCTTGCGCATCCGCAAACACAACCGTTGGTAACCCGTACTCTTCTTTGATTCGCGCGGCGAGGATACCAACCAGACCCTCATGCCACTTGGGGCGATACAGACACAGCGTGGCTACTCCTTCCGGGTCCAGTTCCATCTCTTTGAGCACCTGCATGGCTTCCGTTTGCATATCCTCTTGCTGGATCCGACGGCGCTTGTTGATCTGATCCAGCTCCTGAGCCAAACTGTGCGCCTCGACGCGGCCTTCTGCCAACAGGCAACGAATTCCGATTGAAATGTCTTCGATACGTCCAGCGGCATTGATCCGGGGTGCCACAGCGAACGCCAAGTCGGTGCTACTCGCGCGACGCGGGTCTCGCTTGCCGAAACGCAATAAAGAAATAATGCCCGGCACTCCCTTGCCGCTGCGGATGCAGCGCAAACCGTTCTCCACCAGAATTCGATTGTTTCGATCCAGCGGCACTACATCCGCAATAGTACCCAAAGCCACTAGGTCCAGAAACTGCGCCATATTCGGTGCCGACCGCGTCTCGCTGAACCAGCCGCTTTCCTGAAGATGCCGACGTAAGGCCACCATGACATAAAACACGGTGCCCACTCCGGCAAGCGCCGAACTCGGAAAGCAACCATCAGGACTATTCGGGTTGACAATGCAATCCGCGGGCGGCAATTCCTCCCCCGGCAAATGATGATCGGTCACCAGCACTCGGACGCCGCGTTCGCGTGCCTGAGCGATGGCGGCCTGACTGGACATGCCATTGTCCACTGTGACGATCAATGCGGGAGCACGCTCCAGGATTTCTTCCATTAACGAGACGCACATCCCATAGCCATGACGAACACGGTCAGGCACCAGATAGTCGACTGCTTCATGCCCCATGGCGCGCAAACAACGGGTTGCGACGACCACGCCGGTGGCACCATCGGCATCGTAGTCGCCAACCAAAAGGATCTTGCCGGACTCCTGCACAACATCGCCCAGCAACGCCGCAGCTTCACGGCACGCAGGGAACTCGTCGACCGGCAGAAGTTGGGCCAGAGACAGTTCGAGATGGTCTAGGTCTGATACCCCGCGATGCGCAAACACCCGCTGTTGCAGTGGGGGCAAGTCCTTCAATAAATCCAGCGCGCCCGGGGCGGCTTCACGGCGAACAATACGAGGCTGGATTCGGGTGCCCAATGGAACGAAAAATTAAGCATTCGGGAGGCGTCACTCGCATTGTACACCGTGGCCTGTCGCAGGGTACAACATGCTGGCAAAAAATTCCCTGTAACTGAGGTCAGTTGCATGATGCATACATTCAATTCTACTGTCACTTGCGCACCCATTTATAGGCACACTTCCTGATCTCGCGGCGGCCAAAACGTCCCATTTGCCGACTAGAGTTCCCCTTCCCCCGTGGCAGCATCCATATATTCGTACAGGTGAATCCGGCTTGCTCGACGAAACCAGAGAGAATCAAATCTACGGGTACTTCTTCACCGCGATACTGCACATTGTCGCTAACCATAATCACCGCTCCGCCCGAACGAATAGTCTGCGCCAATTCAATAATCACCGCAGCCATCTACTGTCCCAATCCCTGCGTATCTCGATTGCCTTGATAGGACACCACTTGGCAAATAAAGAGTGGCTGCATGGAAAGCCGCTACGAAAAACGCTGATAAAGAACTTGCCTATGCTTGTTCTCATCTCTGATCAGGGACTGGCTCCGAGCAACCGTTGCACTCGGTGCCGTTTTCGTATCGCTGACCAGAGAGATATTGGATGACATGGCACGCTATCATTAATTAAGTTTGCACCACGTTTTCAGTACAAAACCGTTAAGCCTCTGGCTTTTTCTTCATGACCGCACCCATAGTTATTGACAAGCAAACAAATAGGCACGCTGCAGACAAACAGTGATGAATTCCCCACTGTCAGCCAATGTACATCTCCAACTTAGTGGGACAGGCTCCTTCCCGTGCATCGCACATCCTTTTTGTGCTTGTTCGAGAAGAGATTCCTCGGAAGGCCAATCTCCAAAAAGATCACTTCCTCTTCCACTGTGAACAGCCGTCACTTCTACCTTCGCATCACTTATATCCGTAATGAGTGGTGCAGCCGGTTCTTTTTTGGCACAACCCCCAGCCAGCATCGCTAAAAATATAGTTATCAGGAACTTGTTTTGCATCATTTCCTCCGTGCAAGTTTAATTCGCATCGCTTATTTGCACATATCGGAGTATCACCAGGTGATACTCCGAAAATATCAACCCAATACCCAAAATCACCCTTAACACACCTACATTGCTACAATGCGACACCATTGGCGCATACCAGCGCACTGAAGTTTCATGCCTCCTTGTGAGACCCGACACACCCCTGATCTCCGCGGATGAGCGAAACCATTCTGTTTGTCACGGGCAAACTTGCCGAACGCAGTCTCCAGCGCGTGCTAGAGACGATGCAACCGACTGAATTCGACTATCACATTCAACAGGTCGGTGCCAGCGTGGCGGCACTGATGACGCCCGCCCTGATCCGCAAACGCCTGCAGCCTCCTGAAGGCATTGACCGCGTTCTGCTACCAGGTCGGATCCGTGGGGATCTGGAGGAATTGAATCAGCATTTTGGCATCCCGTTCGTGCGCGGCCCGGAAGAATTGAAAGATCTGCCTGTCTGGTTTGGGCAGGAGGCGCTCGCTTCGGATCTCAGCCGCTATGACGTCCGCATCATCGCCGAGATCACCGAAGCGCCCAACATGACGCCTGAGGAAATCCTGATCCAGGCACAGCAATACCGAAAGGAAGGCGCAGACATCATCGACGTTGGCTGCCTGCCCGGCGTCACGTTCCCGCATCTGGCGGATGTGGTACGCCTGCTGAAACAGGAAGACTTTGTGGTGAGCATCGACTCTCTGGTGGATGAAGACTTACTCGCCGGCGGACAAGCCGGCGCGGACTTTCTGCTCAGCCTGCGACGGGATACGCTCTGGATTGCTGATGAAGTGGATTCCGTCCCTGTACTGATCGGCGACAGCAACACCGATCTCGATTCACTGTATGCGGCGGTAGACCAGTGCCTTGCGAACGAGCAAGCTTTTATCGCGGACCCGATTCTGGATCCAATTCATTTCGGCTTCACTGATTCCGTCACGCGCTACGTGGAGCTACGCCGGCGCTATCCCGACATTCAAATCATGATGGGTATTGGCAATCTGACTGAATTGACGCATGCCGATACCGCCGGGCAAAACGCCTTGATGTTCGGCATGGTCTCGGAACTCGACATCCAGTATGTCTTGACCACCCAAGTCAGTGAACATTGCCGCACCTCCATTCGGGAAGCTGACCACGCGCGGCGCATCATGCGCGCAGCCGCCGAGCAAGGGCTTCCGCCCAAAGGCATTGACAATGATTTGATGATGCTCCACGAGCGGCACCCCTACCCATACACCGCTGAGGAAATCGCCGAATTTGCCGCTGCCATTCGCGATCCGAACTTCCGTATTCAAGTTACTGATGACGGCATCCACCTGTACAATCGGGACGGCGAATGGATCCATACCGATCCCTTTGACTTCTACCCCGACTTGAATCTCGACGACGACCCCGGACACCTGTTCTATCTTGGTGCAGAACTCGCGCGGGCGCAGATCGCTTGGCGGCTGGGCAAACGCTACCAGCAAGACGAAGATATGCCGTGGGGCTGCGCCTATACTCCAGAGCCTGAAGACTTGTCGAAATTCAGCGGAAAAGGCACCACGAGAAAGAAATCTAAAGACAGAATACGCCATAGGAAACAAAGAGATGCCTCAAATACTTGAAAGCATCGTCACCACACGCGGTGAGGATGACACGCCGCATATCGCACCGATGGGCGTGCACCGCGAGGAACGTCATCTACTACTGAAGCCCTTTCGCCCGTCACGCACGCTGGAGAACCTGCAGCACCACGGTGTCGCGGTGGTCAACCGCCCGGATGATGTGCGCGTGTTCGCCGGCTGTCTGACCGATCGCAAGGATTGGCCTGTAACCAGCGCCGATGTCATTGAATGTCCGCGTCTGACCTCTTGCCTGTCACATGCTGAAGTGGAGGTGGTGGGGTTTGAAGACGATGATTTGCGCCCGACGTTCCGCTGCAAAATCGTGCACGAAGTCGCGCACGCGCCCTTTCAGGGCTATAATCGCGCACAAGCGGCCGTCATTGAACTGGCCATCCTGACCAGTCGTCTGGACCGGCTCCCTGAAGATAAACTACGTCGCGAAATCGACTACCTGAACATTGCCATTGGCAAAACTGCGGGCGACAGGGAGCAACAAGCCTGGGACTGGTTGATGCAAAAAGTCATCGCTCATCACCCGACATTGGAAAACTAAACCCGTGCATATCCTCGGCAGCGTCAAAAATCTCTCGGAAGCGCAACTGCTGTTACGCACCCCGATTGACATCATTGATTTGAAAGACCCGGATCAGGGAGCGCTGGGCGCGGTAGAGCGCGACACACTTCGCGCGGTCGTCGCTCATACAAACGGAGCCCGCTTAATCAGCGCCGCCGCCGGTTGCGCCTCAGACACAACGGTTCGTGCTTGCGCCGCGCAATGGGCGCGCGACGGCGTGGACTTCGTCAAGGTGGGCTTCTCTAGCGCCACCGAACAAACCCTGCTGACGGAACTCGGTGCCGCCATTGTCCCTCATGCACGAGCGGTTGCCGTGCTTTTTGTGGACATGCCTGACATGAAGATCGATGAATGGGTAGCTCCTGTGCGCACCGCCGGATTCAATGGTCTGATGCTGGATACCGCGAACAAGCAATCCGGACCTCTGCCGCAGCACTTGAGTCTGGAGCAAGCGCAACGCTGGGTGCGCCGCGGGCGTGACGCTGGATTGATGTGTGGCTTGGCCGGACGACTCAATGCACAGACTGCCCGAACTTATCTGGCTGCGAACCCGGACTATATGGGCTTTCGTTCGGCCTTGTGCCAGTTATCTTTGCGATGCGCGTCATTGAGTCCACACGCGATCCGGTCGCTACTCGACACACTTGGGCAGTCGGATACACAGCCAGCGGAAGTCCCCTCTCTGATGTCCGTAGCGGCTGACACCTACAGCGCAGGCTGACGTCTCCCCAACACGCCCGCACACAAAAGCACTGCCGTCAGGAGTGCGAACGGCCATTCCCCAAAGCGCGAGTACGGCGTCAGTCCGGTACGCGGCTGTACTGATCCCTTGAGAAAAGCCATCTCGAACTGAGGCGCTTCATAGGCGAGCACCCCATCCGCGGTGATGATCGCGCTGATACCGGTATTGGTCGCCCGGATCATGTCGCGGGCGTGTTCCACCGTGCGTACCCGCGCCACCTCCAGATGCTGCCAAGGCCCGCGCGTATCACCAAACCAGCCATCGTTGCTGAGATTCAGCAGATAGGCGGCTTCCGGCATGGCGTCCCCAGTGCGGGACGGATAAGCGGACTCATAGCAAGTACTCACCCCCACCGCATGCCCTCGAATATTGAGTAGCGGCCTCTGATGTGACGGTTTGAGTGTGCGCATTCTGATGTTCGTCATGCGGTACAGTGGCTGCAGCCAATCAGAAAACGGCATGAACTCACCCACTGGCACGAGATGGCGCTTGCCCACCACCTGTTCGGTCGTCACATTCATCACGCCTGTGTGTGTCCCGGCAATCCCGCTGTAGAACACTCCCGATACCAGAGTCGCGTCTGGTGCCAGCACTTCTTCGTGGAGCTCCTCGTAAAACGGCTTGGTGCGCTGATAGTAGAGCGGGATCGCTGCTTCCGGCCAGATCACGAGCGATGCCCCCGTCGCCTGCGCCGTCAGATCCCTGTAACGATTCTGAATCCTGTCGATCCCGTCCGGCCTCCAGCGCTCCGAAGGATCCAAATTGGCCTGCACAGCCACCACCGGCACCGCCTCACCAAGTGGCGTACTCCATGGGACGTGCCGGGCGAACTCTCCAGCCCCAACGATTACAAACACTGCGCCCAAAGCCATACTGCGCCCATGCGATTGGCGCAACACGATCACCACGCAGGCGACTGATAACAGCAGCATCAGGCTTGCGCCGTGAATGCCCGAAAACGGCAAGTAGCCGGCCCAGGGAGAATCCAGACTCCCCTGCCCCACCAGCACCCACGGGAATCCGGTCATCAGAATGCCGCGCACCCATTCTCCCAGTGCAAACAAGACGGCTAAAATCAGCATGCGCCGCGCACCGGGCGAAGTCAGTCTGGCCGACAGCATCGCGGCAAGCGCACAATACAGCGACAGGTAGCACACCAGCACCGCCACAACCAGTGAGGCCAACCACAGCGGCGTCCCGCCGTACACATACAAACTGTGATAGAGCCAATACGCGCCAAAGCCGAAATATCCCAGACCAAAAGCTGCACCGAGGCGCAGTGCACGCCCCGGCGTCGCTGCGTACACCAAACAGAACAACAGTGTCAATCCCAGCCACAAGACAGGCCGCCATGCCACTGGAGCAAAGCCGTGCGAGGCGAGTGCGCCGGCGGTGAGCGCGAGCGTCATCGCCGAAAAAGAGGAAGCCTCCAGCCTTCGCCAAGTCGAAGAAAGAGGCGCGATGGTCACGTGGCGGGAGAGTCCTGAAACACTTCCAGCCACCGAATACGTCGATGACTGACCTGCACGATCTTGAAGCGAAAGCGCTCGATAGAAACAATTTCTCCCTCATCGGGCAGGTAGCCCACTTCCTTGAAGATCAGCCCGCCAATAGTGTTATGGCACGAAGTATCCAGCGTCGCACGAAAGTGCTTATTGAAGTCTGCGATCGGCACGGTCGCTTCCAGCACGTGATGACCTTCACCGCTCGCCCGAATCTCAGGAATCCGCTCCTCCGGGTCATGCTCATCCGCAATCTCGCCGACAATTTCCTCAAGCACATCCTCGATGGTCACCAGACCCGCCGCTTCACCATATTCGTTGATTACGATCCCCATATGTATCCGATGCTTCTGAAAGTCTGAAAGTAGCAAATTGAGTTTGCGGCTTTCCGGGAACGTGCGCACCGGAAGCATCAGATCCTTGACGGCAAATTCGCGGGTTGTCTCTCCGCGCTGCGTGAGTACGTCTTTGGCCAGCAGAATCCCCTCCACCGAGTCCAGACTCTTGTTAATCACCGGATAGCGTGAATGGCCGCAGTCAGCGATCTTCTCCACCACTTCATGGCGCGTGGCGCTCTCTTCGAGCACCTGCATTTCGGCGCGCGGGATCATAATGTCCGCGGCGCACAGGCGCGAGATGTTGAACATCCTGTCGGTCACGACATGCACCTCGTCTTCCAAAGCACCCGCCTTGTGCAGACCGCGCAACAGCGCTCGCGACTCATCCCTGTCCTTCGGCCGCATCCACGACAGTTGCCACAGCCATTGACGCAATCGTTTGACTGCATCACTATGGAATCGAGTCAGATTCATGCGCGCACCTCATAAGGGTTGGCATAGCCCAACTGCGCCATCAACTGGCATTCCATGGCTTCCATGCGCTCGGCCTCTTGCGGTGCCTCATGCGTGTAGCCCAGCAAATGCAACAGCCCGTGAATGGTCATGTGGGCGAATCGCGCTTCCGGCTCACAATCGTATGTGTGCGCTTCGCGCATGACTTCCGGCGCGCAGATTACCAGGTCTCCCAGTTCACTATCTGCTGCATCGTCCGACGGATATTCAAAGGCCAACACATTGGTAGCGCCGCGCTTGTTGCGAAACTGACTGTTTAATTGCTCCATTTCAGGCGCGTCCACGATACGAATGCACACCCGGACTTGCCTCGGATGTTCAACCGCGCTGACCCACGTCTGGAA
Organism: uncultured candidatus Poriferisulfidus sp.; assembly: GCA_965199755.1. GTDB lineage: Bacteria > Pseudomonadota > Gammaproteobacteria > Poriferisulfidales > Poriferisulfidaceae > Poriferisulfidus. Next base: position 932,351 of record CBDASZ010000001.1, read on the forward strand.
ACGTTCCGGTTGCGGAACTTCCGCAAGTTCCGAAGCGCACTGCAACTCCGACTGTATGCCCATGATCAACTGCGCCGCCCATAGGCTTCGATTACTTTGCGAACCAGCGGATGTCGCAGCACATCACGCACTCCGAAATGAACGAAGGCAATGCCTGGAGTGTCTTGCAAGAGTTCCAGTGCCTCGTCCAGCCCGGAGCGTTCTCCGCGCGGCAAGTCATTCTGGCTCAAATCTCCCGTCACCACCGTGCGCGAGCCAAAGCCCAATCGTGTGAGGAACATCTGCATTTGCCGACAGGAAGCATTCTGTGCCTCGTCCAGTACGACAAAGGCATCATTCAAGGTGCGCCCGCGCATGTAAGCGAGCGGGCAGATTTCGATGGTGTTCGCTTCCATTAGTTTGTGCATGCGCTCGGAACCCATCAACGCATCCAGAGCATCGTACATAGGCCGCAGGTAGGGATCGATTTTCTGCATCAGGTCACCTGGCAGAAAGCCCAGCCGCTCTCCTGCTTCCACCACCGGGCGCACCAGCACAACACGTTGCACCAGCCCCTGCTCCAGAGCATAGATGGCCTGCGCGATGGCCAGATAGGTTTTGCCGGTGCCGGCATGTCCCACACCGAAGACCAGATCGTGATCTCGCAAAGCCGCCAGATAGCGCCGCTGACTCTCGCCATGGGCACGCAGGCGCGTATGACGCAACTTGAGTTGCTCCGGCAACTCTTGCGCTTCTGCTGATTGTTCGTCGCCGGAAGTCATCAGAACACGGTTGACGCTGTCTGCGGATAATTCCCCGCTCTCGGTGGAGCGATACAAGTCCTGCAACACGTCCGCTGCGCTCGACACCGAGGCGGTGTCTCCAGTCAATTGAAATTCATGGCCGTGATTGCGTATCTCAATATTAAAGCACGCCTCCATCTGCTCCAGATGCGCGCTCAAAGGGCCGCACAGGCTGGCCAATCGAACATTGTCCGCCGGCTGCAGATGCAGTCTCAGGGTGCGGGACGAAGCGCTCAAGGCTGTGCGGTTTCTACCCACGCACCGCGCAGGGAATGCGCGCGCACTTCGGTGATGCGAACAAACTGGAAACTTCCGATCATCTCGGCCGGCGCACAAAAATTGATCACACGATTATCTGAGGCCCGGCCCGCCAATTCTTGCGGATCGCGACGCGAAGGCCCCTCCACCAGAACCCGTTGTACGGTGTCCTGCCTGCTTTGCGCAATCGCCTGTGCTTGCGATTCCAGCTGCGCCTGCAGACGCACCAGCCGCGCTTTCTTGTCCGACACAGGGGCCGCATCGTCCAGTTCTGCCGCCGGTGTGCCCGGACGGGCGCTGTAGATGAAACTGAAACTCTGGTCCAGTTCCATATCCTCGGCGAGCCGACAGGTCTGCTCGAAATCTTCCTCGGTCTCGCCCGGGAAGCCCACAATGAAGTCTGACGACACGGCGATTTCCGGGCAGGCTTTGCGCAACTTGCGCAAAATAGACTTGTATTCCAGCGCAGTATAGCCGCGCTTCATAGCCGCCAGCACGCGATCAGAGCCGCTTTGCACCGGCAGGTGCACATGGGCCGCCAACTCCTCGACCTCCGCATGCACCCGAATTAGTGAATCAGTGAACTCACGTGGATGCGAGGTGGTGTAACGGACTCGCTCAATGCCGTCGATCGCTGCGACAAAGCGCAGCAATAACGCAAAGTCCGCAGGCGTGCCGTCGTGTAACGGTGCGCACCAGGCATTGACATTCTGTCCGAGCAGTGTGATTTCCCGCACCCCGCGCTGCGCCAGTGACGCGACCTCACGAATGATGTCGTCAAAGGGACGGCTGACTTCCTCACCGCGGGTGTATGGGACGACACAAAACGAGCAGTATTTGCTGCAGCCTTCCATGATCGAGACAAAGGCTTGCGCACCAGTAACCGAAGGCTCCGGCAACTGGTCGAACTTCTCAATTTCCGGGAAGCTTATGTCCACCGCGGCGCTGCCCATGTGCGCCTGTTCGATCAATTCCGGCAAGCGATGCAAGGTCTGCGGCCCGAACACTAGGTCCACTTGCGGCGCGCGATGCCGTAGGGCATCCCCTTCCTGACTCGCCACGCATCCGCCGACACCAATCAATACCTCAGGATTGCGCCGCTTGTGCTGGGCGAGAACTCCCAGCCGGCTGAACACTTTCTCCTGCGCCTTCTCTCGAATCGAGCAGGTGTTGAGCAGTAGCAGATCCGCTTCGGATTCCTCCGAAGTCAGGGTCATCCCCAGGCGGTCTTGCAATATGTCCCGCATACGTGCGGAATCGTATTCATTCATCTGACACCCGTGGGTCTCGATGTAGACCTTGCCTGTCATCGATACTCAGTGCGCCGCAGCGCCCATGCGTATTTAGAACGGGATGTCGTCATCAAACTCATCGCCACCGGCAGCCGCACCCGCTGCCGCATTGCTTGAAGTGCGATCGCGTGTGTTGCCTACGGAAGAAGAATCATCGTAGTTGGCGCCACTTTGACTGCCGTAGTTGCCGCCACCACCGCCGCCGCGTGTGTTCAGGAACTGCATTTCGTTAGCGATGATTTCGGTACTGAAGCGGTTGTTGCCCTCACGGTCCTGCCACTTGCGGGTACGCAATTTGCCTTCAATATAGACTTGCGAGCCTTTGCGTAGGTAGCGGTCTGCCAGTTCGGCAAGACGCTTAAACAGCACTATGTTGTGCCACTCTGTGGTTTCGATGCGGTCACCTGGATTGTCCGGGTTCGGACGCACTTCGTTGGTTGCGATCCGCATATTGCAGACGCTTGACCCGCTTTTGGTTTGGCGCAATTCGGGGTCCGCTCCCAATGTTCCTACCAGGATTACTTTATTGACGCCTCGAGACATGATTTTTTCCTCCTCGCTTCCTGCCACGCATCCATGCGCCTAACGCTTGAAGCGAATTCAATAATTGGACTTAATGCACCACCACAGTAATTAATAAGCAGGGCATGAGCGAAAACTCAGCTCGATAATTCGCGGTTACTTTCCGTGCCATTCGCACGTTCATTCTAGCCTATTGGAAGAGCCCCTGAAAAGAGGCGGTAGTGCGGGGCAATCAGAGCTGCCCCGCCTGTGGTTTGTCCGTTGCGATCGTGCCAATCCAATCAGAACTCGTACATGAACCGCGCATAAACAAAGCGCCCGTTGATGCCGGCCGGGGCAAAACGCGGATAGCGATTGCCACGCGAGGCCGCGCCGGAAGAGCGGTCGGGGTGCGAATCGAACACATTGTCGGAGCCCACGATAACGCTGAATCCACCGAAGCGCTTGCTCATGCTGACGTCAACCAGTCCCTGATCGCCGTAGTAGCGGCTGTCATTGTCGCGGCTGTCATAGTCGGAGTACCAGTCACCGTAGTGGTTGTAACGCACCATGTAGTCGCAATTGCCGAAGGTGTGGTTGACCGTGGCCACGACGCGTGTTTCCGGCACGCCTTGTTCAATCCACAGCTTCCTGCGTTCGCTCAAGTTGCTGTAACTTTTGATTTCCGTCTCGGTGCGGTTGTAAGAGAGCATGAACTCGGTGTCGCCATAGTTCCAGGAGTGATCGTAGGTGACCACCACGTCAATGCCGTCGGTCTCGGAGTCAAAGTCGTTTTCAAAGAACCTGATTTCCGAAAAGTTAGCGCTCAGGCCGTCCGCTTCTTCCGCTGCAGCAATCCTTGCCGCAAGAGTACCAGTAGTATCTTCTCTGACTGCCTGCTCCAAGTCAATCCCTTCTGACAGGAAAATGCGATCATCCACTTCGATGCGGAAATAATCCACTGTGATGCTCAGATCGCCCTGCGTGAAGATAGCGCCTAGCGTATAGTTGTCCGATTCCTCCGGCTCCAGCACCCTGCCACCGAATAACGTTGCCAACGCACTGTCGGAAGGAACCGTGCCCGACTCAACCGGCTCGACTGTCATCGGATCAAATACCGTTGATATGTTGTAGGCGTTCTGCTGGCCGGGCGTCGGTGCTCTGAATCCTGAGCCGATACCGGCGCGCATGGCGAGCGCATCCGTCATCTGATAGCGGGTGGTTACTTTCGCCTCGGTGGTCGTGCCGAACTCATCGAAGTCTTCCCAACGGATTGCGCTGCTGACGGTCCAGTCCGGCGTCACGTCGGCTTCCAGGTCCAAATACACGGCAATGTTGTCGCGACTCCATTTGCCGGACGCGGTCGGTCCGAAGCCACCAAAGCCATTGGAACCATTTTTGCCGCTTTGATCCTTGTAGATGCCGGGTTCCCAAGATGCTCTATCACCTTGTTCGATTTCAAACTCTTCCTTGCGCCATTCAAAGCCGCCGGCGATGCTCATCAAGGCTGCCAGACCAACATCCGCCTCATAACTCAGGTCCAGATTGACGTTGGTCTCGGTCTGAATGTACGCACCCAAATAAAACGAAGTCGGGCTGTTCGGGCCCCAGGACGGATTGATTGTGTTCGCAATGTAATACTCCGCTTCGTTTTTGCCGTAGCTAACACTGAAATCGTAACCAATGCCATTGATCATCGTGCCTTCGGTGCCGCCAACAGCGGAGTAGTCGGTCACCTCGCCACTGAAGCGCGGCTGGAAGCCGCCGGGAAACCATTCGTGATAAGTGAAGCAGTTGGCATCTGCGCGCAAATCATCTAGGTTGGTCGGCAGTCCCGAAGGAGCCATAGGTACTCTATATTGGGAGCAATCCGCATCGCCCACCATATATACCAGCGGTACACGTATTTGGTCCTCCGGGTTAGCAGAGTCCGGGTCGTCAATCAACGTTGCAAAAACTTCGGCCTCATCTTCAGGCTCGCGGTAGAAGAAACCGGTATCAACTTCGCGCTTGGAGAAATTCCCGAACGCATACATGCGCTGATCCCCATCCATGTCAAAGCCCATGTTAAACACGCTCTTGAAATTGCCGTCAATATCCGGGCTACCCCAGACATGCGCCGGGTTGGCGATATAGGTGTTGCCGCCTTCTATCATGGCAGCCACGTCATTGCGTGTATCGCTACGCGAGGTCGGGTCATCGGAGCTGTACTCAAAACTGAAGTTGCCGAATCCAGTGTCGCCGAGTGGCACTCCGGCATTGCCGGATACGCGGGACTTCTCCTCACTGCCATCTTCGGTGAACCAGCCGTGCCGGTATTCCAGCGTCGCTCCTTCGTTATCGTCTCGCAGTTCAAAGTTGATAACACCGGCGATCGCGTCGGAACCGTATTGCGCCGCCGCGCCATCGCGCAGCACTTCCACGCGCCTGAGCGCAATGGCCGGGATCACGGAAATATCCGGTCCCTGTGCGCCATCCGAACGGCCATCCGAAATCCATGTAATGGTGGCACCGCGGTGACGGCGCTTGCCGTTTAGCAGCACCAGCGTATGGTCTGGTGCCAAGCCGCGCAAGTTGATCGGGTTTTGCAGCGCCGCAGTGTCGCGTCCAGGTTGCATGTTCACGTGGAACGACGGAACCACCGAACGCAACATGAAATTCATGTCGCCGGAACCCTGCGTTCGCAGATTCTCGCCCGTAATGACATCAATCGGAACGGTTGAGTCAAGCACTGATCGCGGTTGCGCGCGCGTGCCAATGACAACCAGCTCCTCAGCTTCGTCTTGAGCGAACACGAAACTTTGCGGCAAAGCAACAAAGCAACAAAGCAACAACACATAAGGAAGGTGCCAATTTTTAAAGTAAGACAGCATAGGAATTATTTACCATTGAACCACAGCATACTATAGTACCAAAAAAGCATTATTATCGTCAAGAATATGTATAACGCCTCGGCATTGAAATACTGTAGAAACACGCCGGACAGCAGGCCTCCGAAGAATGCGCCCAGCAACTGGAAGGTGACAAACACACCCAGCGAAATTCCTTTCAGATGACCGGAACACCGCTGGGACACCTGCGTCGGCAGTTGCGCCTCAAGAAGATTGAACGCAATAAAAAACAGTACCAGAACGGCCCCTACCAGCATCACATCGTGGCGCACGAAAACCAGCATTAACTCCACAGCCGCCAGCAACAAGGCACTTCTCCGCATCCATGCGAAGACCTGTGTGCGGGCCAGGCGCAGTATTGGAAACAGAAACAACGCGGCCGCCAACAGCACAAGCAGATAGAACCAACCATGCTGATCAATCGGGAAACCAGCGATGTCGCGCAAGGCCAGCGGCAATGACATGAAGTTCGCGACCAGTAACATATGAATCGACGCAGCTCCCAGACTCAGGCGCAGCACCTTCCGATCGTGCAAGGCCTCCATAGCATCTCGCCAAGAGGGGGCGTACCGATGTCCCGATGCGCCTTCCTCCGGCACCCAAAACCAAACCACCACCATAGCCAAGGCCGACAAAGCGGCCACCAGATAGAAAATACCGTCCACGCCTATACGTGCGGCCAACACCGGACCGGCGATTAACGACAGAATGAAACTCAGCCCGATTAGTATTCCGATCAGCGCCATCACCCGATCGCGGACCTCCACGCGACTCAGGTCTGCAACCCAAGCGGTCAGTGCCGCAGAAATCGCCCCCGCGCCCTGCACCGCACGTCCGATGATCATCCAGTAAATATCCTCCGCCCAGCCGGCAATCAGACTGCCGATCACAAACACCAGCAGGCCGAGCCACACCACGCCGCGACGTCCGTAGCGATCCGACAGCCAGCCCGTCGGAATTTGTAGCAGTGCTTGGGTCAGCCCGTAGCTACCCACCGCAATGCCGGCCAGAAAGACCGTTGATCCTTGCAGGGTTTCGGCATAAATGGCGAACACCGGCAGCACGATGAACAGCCCAAGCATACGCAGGGCATAGATACTGCCCAAGGTGGTCAGCGCCCGGCGTTCCAACAAATTGAAATCGGAAATCACTGTGTTGAATGCAACGACAAGGTCTGCGGGAGATACGGATCGGAAAGCCTTGCTGGCACGTAGCACGCGCGTCTGCTTAGGTCCGTTATTCGGGAGTGCCAGAAGCAGTCAGGCTCAATGCGAAGCGCATTTTAGCAACACACCGCCTTCATGGGCGTTCATATTTATCCTACACAATAAGAGATGGTGAGTTTTATCGACTCTCTATCGCTCATATCATGTCATGCAACTCTGCCGCTTCGCGCCTTCCTGAAAAAACAGTTCAAGGACACCTCAACGTCCACTCTGACGGCCACGGCACGGTCACCTCGGAGCACGGCGACACCACTCCTGTCTTTCTACCTTAGACCCAGATGCACGGCGCGATGCACGGCGATCGAGTCGAGTGATGAGATCGTCTAATAGCCGATATGATTTAATCAGACCCCTCGGGCGTATCAAAAAAATCATCAAACGCAACCAGCTCACCGTCATCGGGCGGATGGAACTGGACGTAGATACGCACGTCGTCGTTTCAGTAGACCAGCGCATCCAGCATCTGTTTGAAAGTCTGGTGCGTCTATCGGGAGTCTGGTGCTGGCTACAATCATCCGCTTTCCTCATAACTGGCAGTACGGTACGGTTACAATCACCCGCATGCTGGATGAAACCCGCGATGATTTGGACACGGATTTTGCGATCTCCTCGTTCGGCCTCCCCTGCACGTGGTCGGCGAAAGTCACGCAGGAACTGGAAGGCCTCGAGGCCCTGCCCGACCACCCTCAGCGCAAAGACCTAACCGACTTGCCGTTCGTCACGATTGACGGCAAGGACGCCCGCGACTTCGATGATGCCGTCTGTGTTCGCGCGCTGACAAAAGGCTGGACCTTGTGGGTGGCCATCGCCGATGTCGCGCATTACGTCCGCCCCGGCAGCGCTTTGGACCAGGAAGCTCGCCGACGCGGCACCTCGGTGTACTTCCCCAACCGCGTCATTCCCATGCTGCCACCGGAACTTTCCGAGGATCTATGTTCCCTGCGCCCGGACACCGAGCGCAAGGTGGTGGTCTGCGAGTTGCAACTCGACACCGAGGGCAAGACTCGCTCGGCCAAGTTCTATCTGGCCCGAATCCAGTCCCAATCCCGCATGACGTATTCGCTGGTGAACCAGATACTTTTTGAAAAGAATGTAAGCGTCAGAACATCCCACGCTAGGCTTTCGCAAGCGCTTGACCCGATGTGCGCTCTGTACCTCAAGCTCGCGACCCAACGCCAGCAGCGCGGCGCGCTGGATTTCAGTGACATTGAATGCCGCTTCAAGTTCGACGCACAAGGGAAAGTTACCGGACTGCAGCCCTTGCAGCGCCTCGACTCGCATCGGATGATTGAAGAGTTTATGATCGCGGCCAATATCTCGGCCGCGCGCTTTATTGAAAAGCATGCCAGTTGCGGCCTGTACCGAGTGCATGACGCCCCTCAGGAAGAAAAACTCAACACGCTGCGTACTCTAGTGGCCCGGCTGGGCTTCCCGTTTTCCGAAAGCAATTTAGTACAGCCACGCGATTGCGCGAACTTTCTGGAAGAGATCCGCGGCAGCCATCATCAGATTCTGATGGAACGCGCATTGCTGCGCACGCAGAGCCTGTCCGTTTACTCGCCCGACAACATCGGTCACTTCGGACTCGCGCTGAATCACTACACGCACTTCACCTCGCCAATTCGCCGCTACCCGGACCTGTGCGTCCACCGCATGATCCGTCGCATTATCAGCCCGGAAAAGGCAAACGGGTCTCCGCCATCCCACCCGCGCGTGAAAGATCTGGGACAGCACTGCTCAGATATGGAACGTCGCGCCACAAAAGCGGTCTGGGATGTCGAGGCCGCATTGAAATGCCGCCTGATCGAGCCGTATATCGGGCAAATCTGCCGCGGCACCATCAGCACCATCACCTCGTTCGGGATGTTCGTGGAACTGGAAGACTTCTACACCGAAGGTCTGATCCATGTGCGCAATCTGTCGGACTACTACCGACACGACCCGGACACCCAAAGCCTGACCGGCAATCGCTCCGGCAACATCTGGCATTGCGGACAGCAACTCGATGTCACCATTGTCTCGGTCGACGTGCGCGAACGCAAAATTGACTTGCATCCCGCCTAAACGCACAAAATTCCCTTAACATAAGGGCCATGGAGTTGATTTACGGTCAGCACGCCGTGCAGGCGGTGCTGGAAACCCGCCCGCAAGCTGTCACCGAACTCTGGCTGCTGCGCTCGGACCGCGAGCATGCCACCCTGCGCATCCTTGCCACCGAGGCCGGGATTCCGATCCAGCACGTCAGTGCTGAAGCCCTGCGCAAACACACCGAGGACGGTGCCCATCAGGGCATCGCGGTGCGCGTCCGCCCTCAGCCTCCTTTGGGTGAGCGCGATCTTGCCACTCTGGTGCAAGACAGCGCCGAGCATGGTCGATTCCTGGTGCTAGACGGCATCACAGACCCGCATAATCTTGGCAGTTGTCTACGGATTGCCGAGTCAGCTGGCGTCACCGCCGTCATCGCACCGACGCGCCGGCAAGCCTCCCTGTCCGCCAGCGTCTACAAAAGTGCTTCCGGCTCGGCCGAGCGTGTGCCGCTGATACACACCGCCAACCTGGCGCGGTCACTGGAAGCACTCAAGGCTGCGGGCATCTGGCTGTACGCAGCCTGCGGTGAGGGAGGCACCAGCCTGTGGGAGACATCTTTTCAGGCTCCTTGGGCGATCGTGCTCGGCAGCGAAGGCGACGGCATTCGCGCCCGCACACGGGCGCTGTGTGATTTCACGGTGCGCATCCCCATGCAAGGCAAGATTGAAAGCCTGAACATCGCCACCGCCGCCGGCGTGCTATTGTTTGAAGCCAACAGACAAGGGGCTTCCTCAGCATGAAGGCAGAGACATGAAGATACTGGTCATCGGCGGCGGTGGCCGGGAACACGCTCTGGCGTGGAAACTGGCGCAATCCTCTCGCACCGATGAAGTGTTCGTCGCGCCCGGCAATGCCGGCACCGCGCAAGAACCCAAACTACGCAACCTATCGCTTGCGGCGAATGACACCGACGGATTGTTCGAGTTCGCTCGAACGCAAGACATTGATCTCACGGTCGTGGGCCCTGAAGATCCTCTGGCCGCCGGGCTGGTCGATCGCTTCGAGGATGCCGGCTGCCGCATTCTGGGACCGAAGCAAGCGCCAGCGCAACTGGAAAGCTCCAAAGGGTTCTGCAAGGACTTCATGCAGCGACACCATATCCCGACGGCTCGCTATCAGCGCTTCGATGCGCTGGAGCCAGCACTCGACGCTTTATCTGACTACTCTCTTCCGGTCGTTATCAAGGCTGACGGACTGGCCGCTGGCAAAGGCGTCATCGTCGCGACCGCACACGCGCAAGCCGAACAGACATTGCAGAACATGTTGCGCGACGCGCGCTTCAAGGACGCCGGCAAGGCGGTGGTGATCGAGGAGTTTCTACACGGAGAAGAGGCGAGTTTCATCTGTCTGGTAGACGGCACTGATGTCCTGCCTTTGGCTTCCTCTCAGGATCACAAGGCGCGCGACGATGGTGGCCTGGGGCCAAATACCGGCGGCATGGGAGCCTACTCACCCGCACCTTTGGTCACGCCCGAACTGCATACGCGCATCATGAATGAGATCATTCAGCCTACGGTCGCCGGACTGACCGAGGAAGGCATGCACTATCGCGGATTCTTGTATGCCGGACTGATGGTGGATGCCAACGGCAATCCGTCGGTGCTGGAATACAACTGCCGCTTTGGCGACCCGGAGACCCAGCCAATTCTGATGCGGCTGGAGTCGGATTTTCTGGAGCTGTGTCTGGCTGCCACCGAAGGACAACTTGGCACTGTTACAGCGCAGTGGGATCCGTGCCCGGCGCTCGGCGTAGTGCTGGCGATTCGCGACTATCCCGATACCTACCCCAAAGGCGTCCCTATTGATGGGCTTGCGCAAGCCGCGCAAGACTCGGACGTCAAGGTATTCCACGCCGGTACAAAAGAAACCGAGGGGCGCATCGTGACGAATGGCGGGCGTGTATTGTGCGTGGTGGCGCGTGACGCAACACTGGCGCAGGCGCAACAGCGCGCCTATCAGGCATCGGATGCCATTCGTTTTGACGGAGTGTTTTGTCGCCGCGATATTGGTGCGGCAGCGCTGGACTGACGCTTAGCGCGTCATCGCCTCGAAAAACTCCACATTGGTCTTGGTCGCCTGCATCTTGCCAAGCAGGAATTCCATGGCGGCGATCTCGTCCATGGAATGGACGAATTTGCGCAGTACCCAAATCTTCTGCAATTCTGGCGCGTCAATCAGCAATTCCTCGCGTCGCGTACCGGAGCGATTGATGTTGATAGACGGATACACCCGCTTCTCGGCAATACGCCGGTCCAGATGAATCTCCAGATTACCAGTGCCCTTGAATTCCTCGTAGATCACCTCATCCATCTTGGAGCCGGTGTCGACCAACGCGGTGGCGATAATAGTCAGGCTGCCACCCTCTTCAATATTCCGCGCGGCACCGAAGAAGCGCTTCGGTCTTTGCAGGGCGTTCGCATCCACACCGCCCGTCAACACCTTGCCGGAGGACGGAGCCACCGTGTTGTAGGCGCGTGCCAGGCGTGTGATGGAGTCCAGCAGAATCACCACATCGCGGCGATGCTCAACCAGACGGCGCGCTTTCTCAATGGCAATCTCCGAGACCTGCACATGGCGGGCAGCCGCCTCATCAAAAGTGCTAGAGACGACATCGCCTTGCACCATCCGTTCCATTTCGGTGACTTCCTCCGGGCGCTCATCGATCAGCAACACGATTAGATAGCATTCCGGGTGGTTCTGCGCGATGCTCTGGGCGATGTTCTGCAGCAGAATGGTCTTGCCCGCTTTCGGCGGTGACACAATCAGGCCACGTTGCCCCTTGCCAATCGGCGCGGTCAAGTCGATGATACGTGACGTAATGTCTTCAGTACTGCCGTTGCCGCGCTCAAGTTTCAGGCACTGGTCCGGGTGCAGCGGCGTGAGATTTTCAAACAGCGTCTTGTGACGCGCGCGCTCCGGTTTCTCATAATTGATCTCGGAGACTTTAAGCAGCGCGAAATAGCGCTCACTCTCTTTTGGCGGGCGAATCTTGCCAGACACCGTGTCGCCAGAACGCAAGCCAAAGCGGCGAATCTGGTTCGGTGAGACATAAATGTCATCCACGCCGGACTGGTAGGACACGTCCGGGGAGCGCAGAAAGCCAAATCCCTCCTGCAGGATTTCGAGCACGCCTTCGCCAAAAATATCTTCGCCACGCCGTGCGTGCGCTTTTAGCAGCTGGAAGATAAGGTCTTGTTTGCGAGCTCGGGAGGTGTTTTCGATGCCCATCTCGTCCGCAATCTCGAGCAGTTGCGTGATGGGAGTTTGCTTGAGTTCGGTTAGATTCATAAGTGATATTCCAGAAATAATGTGAAGATGATCTAGTGAGGTGATATTGCGTCGATCGGACGCAAAAGTATTGAGGTGTCGCCCGCGTGAGGCGGGGTATCAGATTATCGGATGATTATGGCTGGCGGGCGAATGCCGGTGCCAGATGCGGGTGTAGTATAGCACAGGTATCAGGGCACCCATTACAATAGGCGCTTCAAATTTCACTCCCTGCTCACGCATGATTAGTACATACGCCAGCGAGCGTCTGACGCCGCTTATTGTCGACGACTCCGAACAACAGGTCGCCCTGCGCGCCGAAGCAGAAACCCTGCCGCAACTGTCTTTGAACTCGGCCGCTATTTCCAACGCGGTAATGCTGGCAGCCGGTTATTTCACGCCGCTACCCAGCTACATGAGCGCCGCCGACGCACTGCGCGTGGGCCGTGAGATGCACACCGAATCCGGCTTGTTCTGGCCGACGCCGGTTCTCAACCAGACTTCCGATGCAGCAGCCATTGGCGATGCCGTGCGCATTGCGTTGCGTGACACCAATCGCGACGGCGATCCGATCTTCGCTGTGCAGCAAGTGACTTCCGTGGATACTCTCGCGGAGGACGATTTCATGCAACTGGTCGAACAGGTTTATGGCACGACTGATACCGAACATCCGGGAGTGGCGACATTTATTGAAAATGGCCGCACCATAATCGGCGGTCCGATCGAAGTACTGGATTACAGCTATTTCCCGCACGAGTTCGCGGACACCTTCCGCACCGCCATGCAGATTCGCGACGGCATTGCGGAACGAGGCTGGAACCGCGTGGTCGCCTTTCAAACCCGCAATCCGATGCACCGAGCGCATGAAGAGTTGTGCAAGATGGCGCTGGAGCGTGTCGATGCCGACGGCGTACTGGTGCACATGCTGCTCGGTCGCCTGAAACCCGGAGATATTCCGGCACCGGTACGCGATGCCGCAATTCGCAAAATGGTGGAGTTGTATTTCCCCAAGAACACCGTGATGATCACCGGCTACGGCTTTGACATGCTGTACGCGGGACCACGTGAGGCCGTGCTGCATGCGATCTTCCGGCAAAACTGCGGCTGCAGTCACATGATTGTCGGGCGTGACCATGCGGGTGTCGGCGACTACTACGGTGCCTTTGACGCGCAAACCGTCTTCGATACAAATGTCCCCGAAGGCACGCTGGACATTGAGATCTTCCGCGCCGATCACACCGCCTACTCGAAGAAACTCAATCAGGTCGTCATGATGCGTGATGTCACCGACCATGAAATGGAAGATTTCGTACTGCTCTCCGGTACGCGAGTGCGTGAAATGCTGAGTCAGGGCCAGCCACTGCCATCAGAATTCGCGCGCCCAGAGATCGCGCAGATTCTGATGGACTACTACCAGAGTCTTTAACACATGCTACAGCGCATTGCTGAACTCGGCGTCCTGCGTCTGGGCCTGCTTGCGATTGCAGTCATCGCCAGCCTGTTCGCGGCTCCTCCAGGCATCGAGCTAAACCCGTACGGCTGGGATGCGCTGACCACGCTGGTGCTGCCGGCCGCGGCACCTCTGGTGCTGTTCGTGATCCTGTTCGATGTGATGATGTCAGGCGTGCAGCTGAACGCCGCGACTGACGCTGCGCATCGGACGCACTGGCGCTTTGCCTTGGCGGCTGATTTGATTGTCGCGGCGGTGCTGGTGTTGTCTTGGTGGCCTTTCTTTCAGGCAGTGTTCACGTCAGAAGTTTAGGAGTGCGGGACCATAAGCGTCCCTTATCAATCCAGTAACTATAGAGAAGCCTCTGTCGTAAATGCCATTGTCGAATCTTGTCTTGCCGGAAGTGATTTTTGGATTTGAGATCAATTGTTGACCTAACTTGGGTTTTGCATTGCTAAATACCCACACTTCTTCCCACAGCCATGGCAGCATCTGCTTCCGCGCATGTTGGTGAAGAGACCCATGAACATAAGCCGGTGCCCTATTGCTCCTGATGATGCCACCATAGGTACATTTCGAGTGCTTAAGCGGTCGCCTAAAAAGCCATTCCTTCCCAGAAAATGACTCCACAACCCGGAGGTTGCAAGGCACTGATTATGACGAAACCATCGCGCAAGCAAATAATGGAACTTATAGGGGAGAGTTGACAAGACCGTATTTTAGATTTCCTTGATGGTTGGCTTTCCGTATCGGTCAACCCGCATCACAAACTTCCGCTCCAAGTCGGGTTTGGTCGGCTTCGGTATGCACCTTATGCCGATCTGGTGTGGTGCGAGACCGGCACACCGGATTCGGAGTTTGCCAGAGAGGCTCCTACCAGCGTAGCGTCCCCTTCAGTATGATGCCGCTCTCAGAGCCGTCGGAGGTCTCATCATGGGTGCCCTCAAGGCTCAGTTCAAATGACGAAGGTCTGGTGTGGCGCGAACCGATCCGATAGCGAACGGCTCCGCCGCCTCCCAACTCAACCCCGGTATACGACGTCAGCAAACCGGAAGCATACCCGATCCCATAGCCGAGTTCTGCCTGCATCCGACTTCCTGACCTCTGGGACCCGATCTCCGTCATGTTCCATGTACTCGTCTCCCACAATCGATCTATGCCGCTCGACGCAGTACCCCATTCAGAGCGCACATTCAATGAAAGCCCATGCCCTGCACTATCCGGTGCGTAGTTCAAAACTCCGCTCAGACCGCGCTCCAGTACGTCGCCATCTGTCACCAGTACACGCCCGCCCAGATCCAGAGACAAACGGCCCGAACTATCCTTAAATTCAAGTCCGGCACCAATCTCCGCGCCCGTGCCCGAGGAACCGTCGCCACCGTCCGCACGCATGCCAACTTCTAGTGACGGCGTCACGCGCGAGCCAGAGGCTGTCTCATACAACCAGTTTCCTTCCACCGCGATACGCACTCGGCTCGCATCCACGTTAATGTTGTCGTTGTCTCTAACATCCACTCTGGCGAAGTGACCTTCGCCTTTCAACACAAGATTCATCGCGTCTCGCTTCAGCAATGTCCCGCTCGCTCCTGCCGAGGCCGTCTTCAGGGTGGTATCGTGCACATGAGAATCAAAATCCACGTCTTCTATAGTGAACTCACCTTCTCCATAGCCCAGACTCGCCCACAGACCAAAATTGTTGCTTGGCGTCCATGCAACCCAAGGATGGACACTCAGCATCTGGTTGTCGTAGGCCCCCGCAAGATCATCATCCTTGTAATCGAAACTGCCATCAGACCAAGACACCACCAGACCTGCCAGCAGTTGCTCACGGAGCCGGGCATCAAGGCCCAGTTGCGCTCCGCGCCGCGAACCTTCCCAATTGAGGAGATCGCCATCACCCTCCATGCTCTGCCATGAACCTTGACCCCAGATCTCCATCTGCGTGGTTCTTCTGGAACCCGTATTCAGTTGCAAGGGGATGACAAAGGAGGTGCCGTCGAACCACTGACTCGTCGTTGGCTCCAAAATACCCGCGTAGGTCCCATCTATGCCCAGACTGCTCGGATCACGTATCTCGTACATCTCTGCCGGTGGTGGCGTCTCAGAACTCACTGCCTGGCCTGCGATGCGGAATCTGCCTTGTCTGGAAGTGCCGACATTCCGAATGCGCTGCGTAATCGTATGAGTAACGTCATCGACGATCGCCAGAGCACTGCGTGATTCTATTTCCTCTATAAGATCCCGGAACATTGGTGCAGCTCCGAAGTCCGGTACCATGCTGTCATCGATCCGCACGCTTACCGTGAACTCCTGAATCACATACGTCGTCCCATCTGTCACGCCTACCCGGATGGTGACGCTTCCTACCTTGAGGGGCGTAATTGTCAGCACATTGCTGGCTCCGGGAGTCTTGTCATAGGCGGTCAGTTCCAGTGGACTCACCGTGGCAATCTCCGTATCCCGTGATACTGCCCGGTAACGCAAGGATTCATCATCTGCATCCATTGCGTCAATGGCTACCTCCAAGGGTCTCCCGACTGCCGCTGTCTGATCCTCGATGGCTGCGATAGTCGGGGGCGGGTTCCTTGGGGTGCCTTCCCCGATGCTGGGAAGGCCGTTCGCGTCTTGCGCTGTCCTCGCCCATACCCGAATGATGTAGCGCATCCCGTTGGTCAAATCCGCTATCTCATGATTTGTGCCGGACACATCTATCGGTTCCGTTAGAAACTCCTGGTCCGGTCCGACAAGCCGATATTGCACCTGGTAACCTGTCGCACCGGTCACCGAATCCCAACTCACGGCCAGCTTCGTGTCTTTCTCTGTAATCTGCAGATTCCCAGGCGCCGGCAATGAATTATGTACGCTTACCGTGAACTCCTGAACCACATACGTCGTCCCATCTGTCACGCCTACCCGGATGGTGACGCTTCCTACCTTGAGGGGCGTAATTGTCAGCACATTGCTGGCTCCGGGAGTCCCGTCATAGGCGGTCTGCAGCAGTGGACTCACTGTGGCGACCTCCGTATCCCGTGATACTGCCCAGTAGCGCAAGGATTCATCATCTGCATCCATTGCGTCAATGGCTACCTCCAAGGGTCTCCCGACTGCCGCTGTCTGATCCTCGATGGCTGCGATAGTCGGGGGCGGGTTCCTTGGGGTGCCTTCCCCGATGCTGGGAAGGCCGTTCGCGTCTTGCGCTGTCCTCGCCCATACCCGAATGATGTAGCGCATCCCGTTGGTCAAATCCGCTATCTCGTAATTTGTGCCAGACACAACTTTCGGATTCTCCAGAAACTCCTGGTCCGGTCCGACAAGCCGATAATTCAGCTGGTAATCCTTCGCGCCGGTCACCGAATCCCAACTCACGGCCAGCTTCGCGTCCTTCTCTGTAATCTGCAGATTCCCAGGCGCCGGCAATGAATTATGTACGCTTACCGTGAACTCCTGAATCACATACGTCGTCCCATCTGTCACGCCTGCACGGATGGTGACGCTTCCTACCTTGAGGGGCGTAATTGTCAGCACATTGCTGGCTCCGGGAGTCTTGTCATAGGCGGTCAGTTCCAGTGGACTCACCGTGGCAATCTCCGTATCCCGTGATACTGCCCGGTAACGCAAGGATTCATCATCTGCATCCATTGCGTCAATGGCTACCTCCAAGGGTCTCCCGACTGCCGCTGTCTGATCCTCGATGGCTGCGATAGTCGGGGGCGGGTTCCTTGGGGTGCCTTCCCCGATGCTGGGAAGGCCGTTCGCGTCTTGCGCTGTCCTCGCCCATACCCGAATGATGTAGCGCATCCCGTTGGTCAAATCCGCTATCTCGTAATTTGTGCCAGACACAACTTTCGGATTCTCCAGAAACTCCTGGTCCGGTCCGACAAGCCGATAATTCAGCTGGTAATCCTTCGCGCCGGTCACCGAATCCCAACTCACGGCCAGCTTCGCGTCCTTCTCTGTAATCTGCAGATTCCCAGGCGCCGGCAATGAATTATGTACGCTTACCGTGAACTCCTGAATCACATACGTCGTCCCATCTGTCACGCCTGCACGGATGGTGACGCTTCCTACCTTGAGGGGCGTAATTGTCAGCACATTGCTGGCTCCGGGAGTCTTGTCATAGGCGGTCAGTTCCAGTGGACTCACCGTGGCAATCTCCGTATCCCGTGATACTGCCCGGTAACGCAAGGATTGTATCACGGGATACGGAGATTGCCACGGTGAGTCCACTGGAACTGACCGCCTATGACAAGACTCCCGGAGCCAGCAATGTGCTGACAATTACGCCCCTCAAGGTAGGAAGCGTCACCATCCGTGCAGGCGTGACAGATGGGACGACGTATGTGATTCAGGAGTTCACGGTAAGCGTACATAATTCATTGCCGGCGCCTGGGAATCTGCAGATTACAGAGAAGGACGCGAAGCTGGCCGTGAGTTGGGATTCGGTGACCGGCGCGAAGGATTACCAGCTGAATTATCGGCTTGTCGGACCGGACCAGGAGTTTCTGGAGAATCCGAAAGTTGTGTCTGGCACAAATTACGAGATAGCGGATTTGACCAACGGGATGCGCTACATCATTCGGGTATGGGCGAGGACAGCGCAAGACGCGAACGGCCTTCCCAGCATCGGGGAAGGCACCCCAAGGAACCCGCCCCCGACTATCGCAGCCATCGAGGATCAGACAGCGGCAGTCGGGAGACCCTTGGAGGTAGCCATTGACGCAATGGATGCAGATGATGAATCCTTGCGTTACCGGGCAGTATCACGGGATACGGAGATTGCCACGGTGAGTCCACTGGAACTGACCGCCTATGACAAGACTCCCGGAGCCAGCAATGTGCTGACAATTACGCCCCTCAAGGTAGGAAGCGTCACCATCCGTGCAGGCGTGACAGATGGGACGACGTATGTGATTCAGGAGTTCACGGTAAGCGTACATAATTCATTGCCGGCGCCTGGGAATCTGCAGATTACAGAGAAGGACGCGAAGCTGGCCGTGAGTTGGGATTCGGTGACCGGCGCGAAGGATTACCAGCTGAATTATCGGCTTGTCGGACCGGACCAGGAGTTTCTGGAGAATCCGAAAGTTGTGTCTGGCACAAATTACGAGATAGCGGATTTGACCAACGGGATGCGCTACATCATTCGGGTATGGGCGAGGACAGCGCAAGACGCGAACGGCCTTCCCAGCATCGGGGAAGGCACCCCAAGGAACCCGCCCCCGACTATCGCAGCCATCGAGGATCAGACAGCGGCAGTCGGGAGACCCTTGGAGGTAGCCATTGACGCAATGGATGCAGATGATGAATCCTTGCGTTACCGGGCAGTATCACGGGATACGGAGATTGCCACGGTGAGTCCACTGGAACTGACCGCCTATGACAAGACTCCCGGAGCCAGCAATGTGCTGACAATTACGCCCCTCAAGGTAGGAAGCGTCACCATCCGTGCAGGCGTGACAGATGGGACGACGTATGTGATTCAGGAGTTCACGGTAAGCGTACATAATTCATTGCCGGCGCCTGGGAATCTGCAGATTACAGAGAAGGACGCGAAGCTGGCCGTGAGTTGGGATTCGGTGACCGGCGCGAAGGATTACCAGCTGAATTATCGGCTTGTCGGACCGGACCAGGAGTTTCTGGAGAATCCGAAAGTTGTGTCTGGCACAAATTACGAGATAGCGGATTTGACCAACGGGATGCGCTACATCATTCGGGTATGGGCGAGGACAGCGCAAGACGCGAACGGCCTTCCCAGCATCGGGGAAGGCACCCCAAGGAACCCGCCCCCGACTATCGCAGCCATCGAGGATCAGACAGCGGCAGTCGGGAGACCCTTGGAGGTAGCCATTGACGCAATGGATGCAGATGATGAATCCTTGCGTTACCGGGCAGTATCACGGGATACGGAGATTGCCACGGTGAGTCCACTGGAACTGACCGCCTATGACAAGACTCCCGGAGCCAGCAATGTGCTGACAATTACGCCCCTCAAGGTAGGAAGCGTCACCATCCGTGCAGGCGTGACAGATGGGACGACGTATGTGATTCAGGAGTTCACGGTAAGCGTACATAATTCATTGCCGGCGCCTGGGAATCTGCAGATTACAGAGAAGGACGCGAAGCTGGCCGTGAGTTGGGATTCGGTGACCGGCGCGAAGGATTACCAGCTGAATTATCGGCTTGTCGGACCGGACCAGGAGTTTCTGGAGAATCCGAAAGTTGTGTCTGGCACAAATTACGAGATAGCGGATTTGACCAACGGGATGCGCTACATCATTCGGGTATGGGCGAGGACAGCGCAAGACGCGAACGGCCTTCCCAGCATCGGGGAAGGCACCCCAAGGAACCCGCCCCCGACTATCGCAGCCATCGAGGATCAGACAGCGGCAGTCGGGAGACCCTTGGAGGTAGCCATTGACGCAATGGATGCAGATGATGAATCCTTGCGTTACCGGGCAGTATCACGGGATACGGAGATTGCCACGGTGAGTCCACTGGAACTGACCGCCTATGACAAGACTCCCGGAGCCAGCAATGTGCTGACAATTACGCCCCTCAAGGTAGGAAGCGTCACCATCCGTGCAGGCGTGACAGATGGGACGACGTATGTGATTCAGGAGTTCACGGTAAGCGTACATAATTCATTGCCGGCGCCTGGGAATCTGCAGATTACAGAGAAGGACGCGAAGCTGGCCGTGAGTTGGGATTCGGTGACCGGCGCGAAGGATTACCAGCTGAATTATCGGCTTGTCGGACCGGACCAGGAGTTTCTGGAGAATCCGAAAGTTGTGTCTGGCACAAATTACGAGATAGCGGATTTGACCAACGGGATGCGCTACATCATTCGGGTATGGGCGAGGACAGCGCAAGACGCGAACGGCCTTCCCAGCATCGGGGAAGGCACCCCAAGGAACCCGCCCCCGACTATCGCAGCCATCGAGGATCAGACAGCGGCAGTCGGGAGACCCTTGGAGGTAGCCATTGACGCAATGGATGCAGATGATGAATCCTTGCGTTACCGGGCAGTATCACGGGATACGGAGATTGCCACGGTGAGTCCACTGGAACTGACCGCCTATGACAAGACTCCCGGAGCCAGCAATGTGCTGACAATTACGCCCCTCAAGGTAGGAAGCGTCACCATCCGTGCAGGCGTGACAGATGGGACGACGTATGTGATTCAGGAGTTCACGGTAAGCGTACATAATTCATTGCCGGCGCCTGGGAATCTGCAGATTACAGAGAAGGACGCGAAGCTGGCCGTGAGTTGGGATTCGGTGACCGGCGCGAAGGATTACCAGCTGAATTATCGGCTTGTCGGACCGGACCAGGAGTTTCTGGAGAATCCGAAAGTTGTGTCTGGCACAAATTACGAGATAGCGGATTTGACCAACGGGATGCGCTACATCATTCGGGTATGGGCGAGGACAGCGCAAGACGCGAACGGCCTTCCCAGCATCGGGGAAGGCACCCCAAGGAACCCGCCCCCGACTATCGCAGCCATCGAGGATCAGACAGCGGCAGTCGGGAGACCCTTGGAGGTAGCCATTGACGCAATGGATGCAGATGATGAATCCTTGCGTTACCGGGCAGTATCACGGGATACGGAGATTGCCACGGTGAGTCCACTGGAACTGACCGCCTATGACAAGACTCCCGGAGCCAGCAATGTGCTGACAATTACGCCCCTCAAGGTAGGAAGCGTCACCATCCGTGCAGGCGTGACAGATGGGACGACGTATGTGATTCAGGAGTTCACGGTAAGCGTACATAATTCATTGCCGGCGCCTGGGAATCTGCAGATTACAGAGAAGGACGCGAAGCTGGCCGTGAGTTGGGATTCGGTGACCGGCGCGAAGGATTACCAGCTGAATTATCGGCTTGTCGGACCGGACCAGGAGTTTCTGGAGAATCCGAAAGTTGTGTCTGGCACAAATTACGAGATAGCGGATTTGACCAACGGGATGCGCTACATCATTCGGGTATGGGCGAGGACAGCGCAAGACGCGAACGGCCTTCCCAGCATCGGGGAAGGCACCCCAAGGAACCCGCCCCCGACTATCGCAGCCATCGAGGATCAGACAGCGGCAGTCGGGAGACCCTTGGAGGTAGCCATTGACGCAATGGATGCAGATGATGAATCCTTGCGTTACCGGGCAGTATCACGGGATACGGAGATTGCCACGGTGAGTCCACTGGAACTGACCGCCTATGACAAGACTCCCGGAGCCAGCAATGTGCTGACAATTACGCCCCTCAAGGTAGGAAGCGTCACCATCCGTGCAGGCGTGACAGATGGGACGACGTATGTGATTCAGGAGTTCACGGTAAGCGTACATAATTCATTGCCGGCGCCTGGGAATCTGCAGATTACAGAGAAGGACGCGAAGCTGGCCGTGAGTTGGGATTCGGTGACCGGCGCGAAGGATTACCAGCTGAATTATCGGCTTGTCGGACCGGACCAGGAGTTTCTGGAGAATCCGAAAGTTGTGTCTGGCACAAATTACGAGATAGCGGATTTGACCAACGGGATGCGCTACATCATTCGGGTATGGGCGAGGACAGCGCAAGACGCGAACGGCCTTCCCAGCATCGGGGAAGGCACCCCAAGGAACCCGCCCCCGACTATCGCAGCCATCGAGGATCAGACAGCGGCAGTCGGGAGACCCTTGGAGGTAGCCATTGACGCAATGGATGCAGATGATGAATCCTTGCGTTACCGGGCAGTATCACGGGATACGGAGATTGCCACGGTGAGTCCACTGGAACTGACCGCCTATGACAAGACTCCCGGAGCCAGCAATGTGCTGACAATTACGCCCCTCAAGGTAGGAAGCGTCACCATCCGTGCAGGCGTGACAGATGGGACGACGTATGTGATTCAGGAGTTCACGGTAAGCGTACATAATTCATTGCCGGCGCCTGGGAATCTGCAGATTACAGAGAAGGACGCGAAGCTGGCCGTGAGTTGGGATTCGGTGACCGGCGCGAAGGATTACCAGCTGAATTATCGGCTTGTCGGACCGGACCAGGAGTTTCTGGAGAATCCGAAAGTTGTGTCTGGCACAAATTACGAGATAGCGGATTTGACCAACGGGATGCGCTACATCATTCGGGTATGGGCGAGGACAGCGCAAGACGCGAACGGCCTTCCCAGCATCGGGGAAGGCACCCCAAGGAACCCGCCCCCGACTATCGCAGCCATCGAGGATCAGACAGCGGCAGTCGGGAGACCCTTGGAGGTAGCCATTGACGCAATGGATGCAGATGATGAATCCTTGCGTTACCGGG
>CBDASZ010000002.1:0-405680 GCA_965199755.1 uncultured candidatus Poriferisulfidus sp.
AATCCTTGCGTTACCGGGCAGTATCACGGGATACGGAGATTGCCACGGTGAGTCCACTGGAACTGACCGCCTATGACAAGACTCCCGGAGCCAGCAATGTGCTGACAATTACGCCCCTCAAGGTAGGAAGCGTCACCATCCGTGCAGGCGTGACAGATGGGACGACGTATGTGATTCAGGAGTTCACGGTAAGCGTACATAATTCATTGCCGGCGCCTGGGAATCTGCAGATTACAGAGAAGGACGCGAAGCTGGCCGTGAGTTGGGATTCGGTGACCGGCGCGAAGGATTACCAGCTGAATTATCGGCTTGTCGGACCGGACCAGGAGTTTCTGGAGAATCCGAAAGTTGTGTCTGGCACAAATTACGAGATAGCGGATTTGACCAACGGGATGCGCTACATCATTCGGGTATGGGCGAGGACAGCGCAAGACGCGAACGGCCTTCCCAGCATCGGGGAAGGCACCCCAAGGAACCCGCCCCCGACTATCGCAGCCATCGAGGATCAGACAGCGGCAGTCGGGAGACCCTTGGAGGTAGCCATTGACGCAATGGATGCAGATGATGAATCCTTGCGTTACCGGGCAGTATCACGGGATACGGAGATTGCCACGGTGAGTCCACTGGAACTGACCGCCTATGACAAGACTCCCGGAGCCAGCAATGTGCTGACAATTACGCCCCTCAAGGTAGGAAGCGTCACCATCCGTGCAGGCGTGACAGATGGGACGACGTATGTGATTCAGGAGTTCACGGTAAGCGTACATAATTCATTGCCGGCGCCTGGGAATCTGCAGATTACAGAGAAGGACGCGAAGCTGGCCGTGAGTTGGGATTCGGTGACCGGCGCGAAGGATTACCAGCTGAATTATCGGCTTGTCGGACCGGACCAGGAGTTTCTGGAGAATCCGAAAGTTGTGTCTGGCACAAATTACGAGATAGCGGATTTGACCAACGGGATGCGCTACATCATTCGGGTATGGGCGAGGACAGCGCAAGACGCGAACGGCCTTCCCAGCATCGGGGAAGGCACCCCAAGGAACCCGCCCCCGACTATCGCAGCCATCGAGGATCAGACAGCGGCAGTCGGGAGACCCTTGGAGGTAGCCATTGACGCAATGGATGCAGATGATGAATCCTTGCGTTACCGGGCAGTATCACGGGATACGGAGATTGCCACGGTGAGTCCACTGGAACTGACCGCCTATGACAAGACTCCCGGAGCCAGCAATGTGCTGACAATTACGCCCCTCAAGGTAGGAAGCGTCACCATCCGTGCAGGCGTGACAGATGGGACGACGTATGTGATTCAGGAGTTCACGGTAAGCGTACATAATTCATTGCCGGCGCCTGGGAATCTGCAGATTACAGAGAAGGACGCGAAGCTGGCCGTGAGTTGGGATTCGGTGACCGGCGCGAAGGATTACCAGCTGAATTATCGGCTTGTCGGACCGGACCAGGAGTTTCTGGAGAATCCGAAAGTTGTGTCTGGCACAAATTACGAGATAGCGGATTTGACCAACGGGATGCGCTACATCATTCGGGTATGGGCGAGGACAGCGCAAGACGCGAACGGCCTTCCCAGCATCGGGGAAGGCACCCCAAGGAACCCGCCCCCGACTATCGCAGCCATCGAGGATCAGACAGCGGCAGTCGGGAGACCCTTGGAGGTAGCCATTGACGCAATGGATGCAGATGATGAATCCTTGCGTTACCGGGCAGTATCACGGGATACGGAGATTGCCACGGTGAGTCCACTGGAACTGACCGCCTATGACAAGACTCCCGGAGCCAGCAATGTGCTGACAATTACGCCCCTCAAGGTAGGAAGCGTCACCATCCGTGCAGGCGTGACAGATGGGACGACGTATGTGATTCAGGAGTTCACGGTAAGCGTACATAATTCATTGCCGGCGCCTGGGAATCTGCAGATTACAGAGAAGGACGCGAAGCTGGCCGTGAGTTGGGATTCGGTGACCGGCGCGAAGGATTACCAGCTGAATTATCGGCTTGTCGGACCGGACCAGGAGTTTCTGGAGAATCCGAAAGTTGTGTCTGGCACAAATTACGAGATAGCGGATTTGACCAACGGGATGCGCTACATCATTCGGGTATGGGCGAGGACAGCGCAAGACGCGAACGGCCTTCCCAGCATCGGGGAAGGCACCCCAAGGAACCCGCCCCCGACTATCGCAGCCATCGAGGATCAGACAGCGGCAGTCGGGAGACCCTTGGAGGTAGCCATTGACGCAATGGATGCAGATGATGAATCCTTGCGTTACCGGGCAGTATCACGGGATACGGAGATTGCCACGGTGAGTCCACTGGAACTGACCGCCTATGACAAGACTCCCGGAGCCAGCAATGTGCTGACAATTACGCCCCTCAAGGTAGGAAGCGTCACCATCCGTGCAGGCGTGACAGATGGGACGACGTATGTGATTCAGGAGTTCACGGTAAGCGTACATAATTCATTGCCGGCGCCTGGGAATCTGCAGATTACAGAGAAGGACGCGAAGCTGGCCGTGAGTTGGGATTCGGTGACCGGCGCGAAGGATTACCAGCTGAATTATCGGCTTGTCGGACCGGACCAGGAGTTTCTGGAGAATCCGAAAGTTGTGTCTGGCACAAATTACGAGATAGCGGATTTGACCAACGGGATGCGCTACATCATTCGGGTATGGGCGAGGACAGCGCAAGACGCGAACGGCCTTCCCAGCATCGGGGAAGGCACCCCAAGGAACCCGCCCCCGACTATCGCAGCCATCGAGGATCAGACAGCGGCAGTCGGGAGACCCTTGGAGGTAGCCATTGACGCAATGGATGCAGATGATGAATCCTTGCGTTACCGGGCAGTATCACGGGATACGGAGATTGCCACGGTGAGTCCACTGGAACTGACCGCCTATGACAAGACTCCCGGAGCCAGCAATGTGCTGACAATTACGCCCCTCAAGGTAGGAAGCGTCACCATCCGTGCAGGCGTGACAGATGGGACGACGTATGTGATTCAGGAGTTCACGGTAAGCGTACATAATTCATTGCCGGCGCCTGGGAATCTGCAGATTACAGAGAAGGACGCGAAGCTGGCCGTGAGTTGGGATTCGGTGACCGGCGCGAAGGATTACCAGCTGAATTATCGGCTTGTCGGACCGGACCAGGAGTTTCTGGAGAATCCGAAAGTTGTGTCTGGCACAAATTACGAGATAGCGGATTTGACCAACGGGATGCGCTACATCATTCGGGTATGGGCGAGGACAGCGCAAGACGCGAACGGCCTTCCCAGCATCGGGGAAGGCACCCCAAGGAACCCGCCCCCGACTATCGCAGCCATCGAGGATCAGACAGCGGCAGTCGGGAGACCCTTGGAGGTAGCCATTGACGCAATGGATGCAGATGATGAATCCTTGCGTTACCGGGCAGTATCACGGGATACGGAGATTGCCACGGTGAGTCCACTGGAACTGACCGCCTATGACAAGACTCCCGGAGCCAGCAATGTGCTGACAATTACGCCCCTCAAGGTAGGAAGCGTCACCATCCGTGCAGGCGTGACAGATGGGACGACGTATGTGATTCAGGAGTTCACGGTAAGCGTACATAATTCATTGCCGGCGCCTGGGAATCTGCAGATTACAGAGAAGGACGCGAAGCTGGCCGTGAGTTGGGATTCGGTGACCGGCGCGAAGGATTACCAGCTGAATTATCGGCTTGTCGGACCGGACCAGGAGTTTCTGGAGAATCCGAAAGTTGTGTCTGGCACAAATTACGAGATAGCGGATTTGACCAACGGGATGCGCTACATCATTCGGGTATGGGCGAGGACAGCGCAAGACGCGAACGGCCTTCCCAGCATCGGGGAAGGCACCCCAAGGAACCCGCCCCCGACTATCGCAGCCATCGAGGATCAGACAGCGGCAGTCGGGAGACCCTTGGAGGTAGCCATTGACGCAATGGATGCAGATGATGAATCCTTGCGTTACCGGGCAGTATCACGGGATACGGAGATTGCCACGGTGAGTCCACTGGAACTGACCGCCTATGACAAGACTCCCGGAGCCAGCAATGTGCTGACAATTACGCCCCTCAAGGTAGGAAGCGTCACCATCCGTGCAGGCGTGACAGATGGGACGACGTATGTGATTCAGGAGTTCACGGTAAGCGTACATAATTCATTGCCGGCGCCTGGGAATCTGCAGATTACAGAGAAGGACGCGAAGCTGGCCGTGAGTTGGGATTCGGTGACCGGCGCGAAGGATTACCAGCTGAATTATCGGCTTGTCGGACCGGACCAGGAGTTTCTGGAGAATCCGAAAGTTGTGTCTGGCACAAATTACGAGATAGCGGATTTGACCAACGGGATGCGCTACATCATTCGGGTATGGGCGATGACAGCGCAAGACGCGAACGGCCTTCCCAGCATCGGGGAAGGCACCCCAAGGAACCCGCCCCCGACTATCGCAGCCATCGAGGATCAGACAGCGGCAGTCGGGAGACCCTTGGAGGTAGCCATTGACGCAATGGATGCAGATGATGAATCCTTGCGTTACCGGGCACATCATCTGCATCCATTGCGTCAATGGCTACCTCCAAGGGTCTCCCGACTGCCGCTGTCTGATCCTCGATGGCTGCGATAGTCGGGGGCGGGTTCCTTGGGGTGCCTTCCCCGATGCTGGGAAGGCCGTTCGCGTCTTGCGCTGTCCTCGCCCATACCCGAATGATGTAGCGCATCCCGTTGGTCAAATCCGCTATCTCGTAATTTGTGCCAGACACAACTTTCGGATTCTCCAGAAACTCCTGGTCCGGTCCGACAAGCCGATAATTCAGCTGGTAATCCTTCGCGCCGGTCACCGAATCCCAACTCACGGCCAGCTTCGCGTCCTTCTCTGTAATCTGCAGATTCCCAGGCGCCGGCAATGAATTATGTACGCTTACCGTGAACTCCTGAATCACATACGTCGTCCCATCTGTCACGCCTGCACGGATGGTGACGCTTCCTACCTTGAGGGGCGTAATTGTCAGCACATTGCTGGCTCCGGGAGTCTTGTCATAGGCGGTCAGTTCCAGTGGACTCACCGTGGCAATCTCCGTATCCCGTGATACTGCCCGGTAACGCAAGGATTCATCATCTGCATCCATTGCGTCAATGGCTACCTCCAAGGGTCTCCCGACTGCCGCTGTCTGATCCTCGATGGCTGCGATAGTCGGGGGCGGGTTCCTTGGGGTGCCTTCCCCGATGCTGGGAAGGCCGTTCGCGTCTTGCGCTGTCCTCGCCCATACCCGAATGATGTAGCGCATCCCGTTGGTCAAATCCGCTATCTCGTAATTTGTGCCAGACACAACTTTCGGATTCTCCAGAAACTCCTGGTCCGGTCCGACAAGCCGATAATTCAGCTGGTAATCCTTCGCGCCGGTCACCGAATCCCAACTCACGGCCAGCTTCGCGTCCTTCTCTGTAATCTGCAGATTCCCAGGCGCCGGCAATGAATTATGTACGCGTTCCTTTGACTGTACACTTGGGAACGTGAGCTTGGCACTAGCACTCTGATCGCCCGCGGTCGCAGTCACCGTAACCGTCACCGAGTTTGCATTCGCTGTGCTTGGAGTCCCTGATATTGTCCCCGTGCTTATGTCCAGAGTCAGCCCCGCAGGTAGAGTCCCTAAAGTTACCGCATAACTCACCGTCCCCTCGAAACCTTTAGCTGTTGCCGTGATCACCGTGATCGCTTTGTCGACTGTCAGACTCATCGGAGGCGAAGAATAAGTCAGAGATAGCCCATCATCGTCGTTGATGGTGCCAGTTGCCGTCTTATCACTCCCCAAAACCGCACTAGAGGATGGATTTTTAAGAGTCACGGTAAAGGTCTCATCAGACTCGTCGATCGTATCTCCCAAGACTGGCACGTTGAAGGTGCCACTGGTGCTGCCCGCCGCAATCGTCAAGGTGTCACTGGTAGCCGTGTAGTCCGTGCCCGCGGTGGCCGCGTTGGTACCCGTACCTGACGAAGTCTCATAATTCACGGTTACCTGCCGACTGCTCTCCCGATTCATCGTCACCGTGAAGCGCATATTGGTCGTACCGCTATTGCCTTCCGACACTGAGGAATCTGCAATGTTCAAACTTGGCGCATCCTCATCGTCGATGATAGTGCCCGTTGCCGTCTTATCATTCCCCAAAACCGCACTAGAGGATGGATTTTTAAGAGTCACGGTAAAGGTCTCATCAGACTCGTCGATCGTATCTCCCAAGACCGGAACGTTGAAGGTGCCACTGGTGCTGCCTGCAGCAATCGTCAAGGTGCTGCTGGTAGTCGTGTAGTCCGTGCCCGCGATGGCCGCGTTGGTACCCGTACCTGACGAAGTCTCATAATTCACGGTTACCTGCCGACTGCTCTCCCGATTCATCGTCACCGTGAAGCGCATATTGGTCATACCGCTATTGCCTTCCGACACTGAGGAATCTGCAATGCTCAAACTTGGCGCATCCTCATCGTCGATGATAGTGCCCGTTGCCAGTGCGTCCCCTAGAGTCGCAATGCCGGTCGGATTGCTCAAGGTCACGGTGAAGGCCTCATTAGGTTCGTCGATCGTATCTCCCAAGACCGGCACGTTGAAGGTGCCACTGGTGCTGCCTGCCGCAATCGTCACGGTGCCACTAGTTGCCTCGTAATCCGTACCCTCAGTGGCAGTGCCGGCCGAGGTGGCGTAAGCTACGGTTACCTGCCGGTTGCTCTTCTTATCCATCGTCACCGTGAAGCGCATATTGGTCGTACCGCTGTTGCCTTCCGACACTGAGGAATCTGCAATGCTCAAACTTGGCGCATCCTCATCGTCGATGATAGTGCCCGTTGCCAGTGCGTCCCCTAGGGTCGCACTGGGAGATGGATTGCGCAGGACCACGCGGAAAGTCTCGTCCCCTTCGTTGACCGTATCCCCCCGCACCGGAACATCGAAGGTCGCGCTGGTGCTGCCTGCCGCAATCGTCAAAGTGCCGCGGGTAGTCCTGTAGTCCTCCCTTAATTTGGCTGTACCATCAGCGGTGCTGTAGTCTACGGTCACCTGTTGAATGCTCTCCCGATCCATCGTCACCGTGAAGGTCATCGTAGTGGCGCCACCGCTGCTGCCTTCGATCACCGAGGTATCTGCGATACTCAACTTCGGCCTCGCATCGTCATTGATGATGCGGCCCGTTGCCGCCCCGTCCCTTAGATCCGCACCGATCGGATTGCTCAGGACCACATGGAAAGTCTCGTGCTCTTCGTACACCGTATCCCCTCGGATCGGCACGTCGAGGGTCGCGCTGGTGCTGCCTGCCGCAATCGTCAAAGAACCGCTGGTAGTCGTGTAGTCCGTATCTGCCGTAGCCGCGGACACATCCGTATCAGCCAGAGTGGCATAATTCACGGTCACCGGCCGGCTGCTCACCGGAGCCATCGTCACCGTGAAGCGCATATTGGTCGTACCGCTGTTGCCTTCCGACACCGAAGAATCTGCGAGGATCAGGGCCGGCTCCTTCTCATCGTTGATGATGGTGCCGGTCGCCGTCGCATCTCCCAGGGTCGCATCACCGGTCGGACTGCTGAGGGTCACGGTGAAGGTCTCATCGACTTCGTAGACAAGATCCTCTAGCACCTTTACAAAAAAGGTTGTACTGGTGCTACCCGCCGCAATCGTCAAGGTGCCGCTGGCGGTCGTGTAGTCCGTGCCCGCAGTTGCGGTACCAGGCGAAGTGTCGTAAGCCACGGTCACCGGCCGGCTGCTCACCGGATTCATCGCCACCGTGAAGGCCATGCGGACGAAGCCACTGCCACTGCCTTCTCCCACCGAGGCATCTGCGATACTCAAACTCGGCTTCGCCTCATCGTCGGTGATGGTGCCGGTCGCCGTCGCATCTCCCAGGGTCGCATCACCGGTCGGCTTGCTCAGGACCACGCCGAAGATCTCATTACCTTCGTAGATCGTATCCCCTACAATCGGCACATTGAAGGTTCCACTGGTGCTGTCCGCCGCAATCGTCAAGGTGCCGCTGGTAGCCGTGTAGTCCGTACCCACCCCAGCGTTGCCAGTCAACAAAGTGCGATAAGCCACGGTCACCGGCTTGCTGCTCGCCCAATTCATCGTTACCGTGAATTGCATGTTGGCCGTACCACTGTTGCCTTCTGTTAGCGAGGCATCGCCAATATTCAGAAGCCGCCTCTCCGTCATCGCACTTTTCGTCGCCGCGGCACCTCGGTTTGTGTAACTTGTGCTATCACCTGTGGCATGCACCGAAATCGTGTAGGCAGTACCGGCAGACAGATTCGTGAACTCTGCCATCGTACCCGACACTGTGCCTGACACCGCCGACTCACCAGCAGTTGCCGCCGTCGCTACATAGCCCGTCGCACTCGGCACCGCCGTCCATTGCACCGTGAACCCAGTTAACGTCTCCGAGCTCACTTCCAGATCCGCTGGTGCCGGCAATACACCCAACACGACCACCGAAAAGTCCCTGCTAACCTCTGCCGTTCCATCCGTTACGCTTACTTTCACAGTGGTGCTTCCTGCAGCCACAGGCGTTATCCTCACATGATTGCGGGCACCGGGCGAACTATCGTAGCTCGCCCTCGTTTTTGGACTCACCGTCACAATTGCCTCATTGCTTGACATGGCCCGATAGCTCAAGCTATCACCATTTCCATCCGAAGCCGAAATGGTAACCTCCAAGGATTTTCCGACCACTGTCTTCTGCTCCGAGATTTCTGCAAGAGTCGGAGGCTGGTTTTCCGGCGGGGGCGGAGCTCTCGGGGTCCCTTCTATACGCCCGGAAACACCGTTAACGCCCGATTTGCGCGCCCACACCCGGATGATGTGGCGCTCCCCATTGGTCAAACCTGTGAACTCATACGTTCGGGTAAACGTCGTAAAGTGGCTCGAGAAGGTATCTTGTGAGGCAGTCCGATATGCCAGCTGATAACCCGCCGCACCACTCACCGCATCCCAGCGTACACTCAGTTCCCCATCCTTTTCTGTTACCCTAATATTCTTTGGTGCGGGCAACTGCACACTCGGGAACGTGAGCGAGGTACCGGCACTTTGGGTGCCTGCAGTCGCGGTCACTACCACCGTCACAGAGTTTGCATTTACTGTGGTCGGTGTCCCTGAGATCGCTCCCGTGCTTTCGTTTAGTACCAGTCCTGGAGGCAGATTCCCCACGCTCACCGCATAACTCACCTCCCCCGTTAAACCATCGGCCGTTGCTGTCATCGCCGTGATCGTCTCTCCGATAATCAGCCTCTCAGGGACCGCAGAATAAGTTAGACTTTGCGAAAAGTCATCATTCCCAATAATGACCTTGATGCTTCGTGTGATAAAACCGATACCGGCTATTTCGCGTAGCCCTACCACAAAGGTTTCATCAGTTTCGGGAGCCGTATCCCCGTTGATCTGCACAGTGAAGCGGGTGCTGCCATTTCCTGATGAATCCGTCCTAATTGTCAACTTGCCTGTAGCCCCCCTGTAGTCTGTACCTTCAGTGGCCACATTTGTGCCCGTGCCAGGTGAGGTCGCGTAGTTCACGGTCACCTGCTGATTGGCCCCTGCATCAGCAAGTTTCACTAAAAACCTCACGTTAGTCCTCCCACTGTCTCCTTCGGGTACAGACACGGACACACGTTTGGGTTCATCAACTGCCACAAGCCTTAGAGTCGCCTGCCCCACTGCGATCTCTGGCAACAACAGGATACAGAAGAATGCGGCAACTGCAGATGACACACCTGCTTTGCGGCGAACGCGAACGGGTGCCGATGGTGACGTGAATATCGATCCGGCGCAGCGGTACGACGGCCCTGTTGCAATGCTGCTCATGGTATTCGCCGTTTAGTCAACGAACTTGAACAGGGGGGGGGGGCATCAAAAATCGCCGGCAGATGCAGATCTTGATTAGCAATATGCAACCGGCCACGAAACCACGGGCATGAAATGTCGTACCACGCCCAGCATAGTTCCAGTCCGGACACATTCCTTCCCACCAGAAACACCTCCGCTACAAATGCGCTTGCCGCGCCACAGGTTCTGTTCTCCTTTCCCATGAAACCCAACGGTACTGGAGTACAGTTCTCCCTTGTCTCCGATCCTTCTGCACGGGAATCCATGTGAACTTCGGAACGACAGCCTTGAGTTCGGCCGGCAAGTAGGGCGAGTTTCCCGGAAATGTTCTCGCAAGGTCGACCTCTGGCCTCAGTCCATGTTCCGGCTTCAGGATGTTGTGCGTGTCTAGATTGTCGGCACTTGCAATCTGAAAATAGACACCCTGTCCCCGACCTGACAAGGCCAAGGCAATTGGTAACTTCTTTCACCCCTTCTGTCGCTCCTCTTTCCATACAAAAGAGATCTCTCCTGTATCCGTGCCGAATCATGTCTCCAGCTCATAATTAAATATTTATTATACATATACTTAGACTTATAGTACGCTACCTAGATGCGTTTTAAAGTGCGCACAAAACTTAATCGCACGGTTTTCTAACTAGCCAAACAGAGAGCGGTCGAGGTAATCTTGCTGGAGCAAAATTATCTGAGTGGGGTAAGAATGCGATTTTGGAAAGACACGACAACATGGGGGACTTGATCAGAGAAATCTGGACATTTGAGCAGTAAAATACCCTGCGGGTACAATCATTGTCCCCGCAAAAACATTGCCTCATGTCGCTCCAGAACATCATTGAAGACGCTTTTGAGCAGCGTGACCAAATAACGCCTCAATCAGCGCCGCAGGAAATCCGCGATGCTGTGAATGAAGCCTTGGCCGGCCTCAATGCAGGCGAGTGGCGCGTCGCGGAACCCACCGCCGACGGCTGGGTTGTCAACGAATGGGCCAAAAAGGCTGTGCTGCTGTCCTTCTGCACCGAGGATAACGTCCTGATTGACGGTGGCCACGCACGCTATCACGACAAGATAGCCAACCGTTTTGCGGGAGACTCTGAAGAAGACCTGAAACGCGGCGGCGTGCGAGTCGTGCCGCCGGCCACCGCGCGCTATGGCAGTTATGTCGCGCCGGGCGTCGTCCTGATGCCGAGTTTTGTCAACATCGGTGCCTACGTGGACACTGGCACCATGGTGGATACCTGGGCCACGGTCGGATCCTGCGCCCAGATCGGCAAAAACGTACATTTATCTGGCGGTGTCGGCATTGGCGGCGTGCTCGAACCGCTGCAAGCCGCGCCTACTATCATTGAAGACAACTGCTTCATCGGCGCGCGCTCTGAAGTCGTCGAGGGTGTCGTTGTCGAGCGCGGGGCGGTCATCTCGATGGGCGTCTTCATCGGCCAGAGCACTCGCATTTATCATCGCGAAAGCAGTGAGATCACCTATGGTCGTGTGCCGGCAGGCGCAGTTGTCGTACCAGGCTCCCTGCCCTCAAGGGATGGCCGTTACAGTCTGGCGTGCGCGGTCATCGTCAAGCAAGTCGACGAGAAAACCCGGAGCAAAGTCGGCATCAATAACCTGCTGCGTGAGGCGGGGGAAGAGACGACATGACTACCCTGTACGGCATCCCAAACTGCGACCGGGTGCGTGCCGCCCGGAAGTGGCTGGAGCAACGCGACCTCCCCTATCGTTTTCACGATGTTCGTATGGACGGATTGGATCGCTCCCTTGTTCAGGGTTGGCTTGATCAACACGGCATGGACGCGCTGGTCAATCGCCGCAGCACGACTTGGCGACAACTGTCGCCCGCGATGCGCGAACACCTGACACCAGACTCCGCGACGGAATTGCTGCTGGCGCAACCGACCTTGCTGAAGCGTCCTGTACTGGAGATTGACGACACTTTAATCATTGGATTTGACGAAGCCATGTACAACCGTATGTTGGAGACTGAGTATGTCTGACGTTCTCGAATTGTGTAGCGCGCTGATCGCGTGCCCGTCAGTGACCCCGAATGATGCTGGCTGCCAGCAGTTGATCGCCGACCATCTCACTCCGCACGGTTTTACGGATGTGCCAATACCCTCTGGCGATGTGCAAAATCTGTGGCTGCGCCACGGTACGGAAGAGCCCCTGCTCATCTTCCTCGGACACACTGACGTCGTGCCTCCCGGCCCGCTGGACCAGTGGCAAAGTGACCCGTTCACTCCCACTGTTCGTAACAATGTGCTCTTCGGACGCGGTGCCGCAGACATGAAAAGCGGCGTGGCGGCCATGGCGATAGCCGCGGCTCGCTATGTCGAAAAAAACCCCGAACACAAAGGCTCCATCGGACTACTTCTGACCAGTGATGAGGAAGGGCCTGCCACTGATGGCACTTGCGTTGCGGTGGATCGCCTGCAATCCCGCGATGAGACTGCCACCTGGTGCATTGTTGGCGAACCCGTTAGCCGCGAGCGCTTCGGCGACGTTATCAAGAACGGACGCCGCGGCTCTCTGAGCGGACATCTGAGTGTCCGTGGCGTACAAGGCCACGTGGCCTATCCCGACCTGTGTGAGAACCCGATTCATCACACTGCACCCGCATTACTGGAACTGACGCAAGAGGTCTGGGACGAAGGCAATCAAAACTTCCCGCCGACCTCCTTTCAGTTCTCCAACCTCAACAGCGGCATCGGTGTCGACAATGTCGTCCCGCCGAACCTGTCCGCGCACTTCAACCTGCGCTATTCTCCGGCAGTGAATGCGGCGCAGTTGCGCGAACGCATATCAGACATTCTCAACAATGCTGAACTGTACTATGAAATCGATTGGCTACCCGCGAGTCAGCCCTACCTCACACCTCCAGGCAAACTCACCGAGGTGTGTCAGGAGGCAATCCGTGATGTCGTCGGGATTGAGACAGAGTTATCTACCGAGGGCGGCATTTCCGATGGGCGCTTTCTTCGCCCAACAGGTGCCGAAGTTGTAGAAGTCGGCACCGTCAATCGCAGTATTCACAAAATTAACGAGCATGTGTTGGTCGAAGATCTGGATGCTATGGCCGACACCTACTACGCCATCATTTCCAAATTGCTCGAATAACTGGATACCGACAAGTCGGATCAGCCCAACCTGCTAACCGGATCCCTCGACCGATCCCAGCGCTCCACAAAGTCCTGAAAATGCTCGTGGCCTTCTTCTTCCAGATGGATCTGCAGGTCGTCGCACAGTGACACATATTCCTCACGCATCAGATTGCCGCGCATAAACTCGAAGCGCAGCATCACCAGATAGGTCATCAGCGCATCCACTTCGCAGTACTGGCGAATCTCCTCCAGCCGTCCCTCCTGATAGGCCGGCCACACTTCCGCCCCTGAAAGCCCGTATTTGCCGGGGAAGCCCATGGCCGTCACACAATCATCCAGACCAACCGCCGCGCGAATGTTGTAGCGGGACAATACGTCCATCAGGTCCAGATGCCGCTCGTGATAGCGGCTGATGTAATTATCAAAGCGAAAGTCCCGATCATTCGCACCTGTCTCCCAGAACTTGGGCGCGCAGATACCGTGAATCATGGCGCGATAGTTCAGCACCGGCAAATCAAACCCGTTGCCATTCCAAGACACCAGCCGTGGCGCGGACGCACGCTCCACCCCCTCATAGAAACTGCTGATCAGTTCTGCCTCACTCGACTCCAGATCACCGAGCGACTTCACCAGCACGCCTTGCTGCCGGCTACTGCGGTACACCACCGAGATGCACACCACTCGCTGCGCATGCAAGGGCTGGAACTGATGTCCACCGGTTTTCTGCATCCGCACCTGTTCCATGGCGCGCACCACATCCGCATCTGCTATATCTTCATCCATACCAAACTGACGCCGTCCCAAAGACACGTCCGGGATCGTCTCAACATCAAACGCCAGCACGTCGCCAATCATCAGCCGTACACTCCTGAGGACAAGTATCGGTCTCCTCGATCGCACACGATGCTCACCACGACCGAACCCGGCGCGGCCTCGCGCGCAACCTGCAGCGCCGCGGACATGCAGCCTCCTGAAGAGATGCCAGAAAAAATGCCTTCCCGATGCGCCATCTCACGCATGACTTCCTTCGCCTCCTGTTGCGTTATTTCAATTTCCCGGTCAATAACAGAGGTGTCCTTGATCTTAGGCACATACTCTTCCGCCCAGTTGCGTATGCCCGGAATCGCATCCCCTTTCACCGGCTGCACGCCGATGACCTCAACCGCCGAACTTTGCTCTTTCAGATAGCGGCCGACTCCACTGATTGTCCCCGTGGTGCCCATAGATGACACGAAATGCGTGATCTCGCCATCGGTCGCTTCCCACAACTCCGGTCCGGTACTCTTGTAATGCGCGTCGGAGTTATCCGGGTTGTCGAATTGATTGAAGACGTGTGCCTCGCCTTTTTCGTGCATCTCCAAAGCGCGATCGCGGGCACCCTCCATGCCCTCTTCCTTACTCACCAGAATGAGTTCCGCACCATACGCCGCCATTGTCTGACGCCGCTCCAGACTCATGTTCTCCGGCATGATCAGAATCATGCGATAACCGCGAATGGCAGCCGACATTGCCAGTGC
The DNA here is from genome assembly GCA_965199755.1 of uncultured candidatus Poriferisulfidus sp. Lineage (GTDB taxonomy): Bacteria > Pseudomonadota > Gammaproteobacteria > Poriferisulfidales > Poriferisulfidaceae > Poriferisulfidus. The sequence continues at coordinate 14,489 of CBDASZ010000002.1, forward strand.
GATGCCCGTATTGCCGCTGGTCGCCTCTACTAGTACATCACCTGGCTTGATCTCGCCGCGGTCTTCCGCCGCGCGAATCATCTGCAAAGCCGGACGATCCTTGACCGAACCGGCTGGGTTGTCGCCTTCGAGTTTGGCTAACACAGTCACGCCCTCAGGCCCCATGCGCTGCAACCTCACCAGCGGGGTGCCTCCGATGCACGATTCAATGGTTGGATAATCCATGTTCTCTCCTAGCCATACATCCCTGCGGCCAAGTAGCGGTCTCCCCGATCACACACGATACTGACAACCACAGCACCCGGTGCGGCTTCACGTGCGATCTGCAGTGCGACGTACAGACAGCCGCCGGAAGAAATGCCGGCGAAAATACCCTCGCGGCTCGCCATCTCGCGCATGACGCTTTCGGACTCCTTGTAGGTGACGGGAATTTCCTGATCTATTGCGGACATGTCCTTGATCTTGGGAATATAACGCTCCGGCCAGTCTCGTCGCATACCTTGCACCTGCTCCCCGTCCGCCGGATACACGCCGGTAACTTCAATCGCCTCATTTTGATCTTTCAGATAACGTCCGGTGCCGCTGACCGTCCCAGTTGTCGCCATAGGTGCCACGAAGTGTGTCATCTCACCGCCGGTCGCTTCCCATATCTCCGACCCGGTGGTCTTGTAATGCGCCCTCGAATTGCCGGGGTTGTCGAACTGGTTCAACTGGTAGGCCTCGCCTTTTTCGTGTATCTCCACGGCGATGTCACGGGCGCGCTCCATGCCCTCTTGCTCCGTCACCAGAATCAACTCGGCGCCATATGCTTTCAGTATCTGACGTTTCTCCAGACTCAAATGCTCCGGCATGATCAGCACTAGGCGGTAGCCTCGAATGGCGGCCGACATCGCCAGCGCAATGCCCGTGTTGCCGCTGGTCGGCTCAACCAGAGTATCGCCAGGTTTGACATCACCGCGTTCTTCCGCCGCTTGAATCATTTCCAGAGCCGGACGATCCTTGACTGAACCGGCTGGATTGTCGCCTTCGAGTTTCAGCAGCACCGTCTTGTCCGCAGGCCCCATGCGCTGCAACCGAATCAGCGGTGTACCGCCAATGCAGGATTCAATGGTCGGATAGTTCATGTCTTCTCCATTGCCTCGCGCACTTCGCGGACGGCTTCTCCCAGCCCCACCATAAGCGCCCGACACACAATCGCATGACCGATATTCAGTTCGTTCATGCCTTCTATTGTCGCCACTGCCGACACATTGTCCCGGTGCAGCCCATGCCCGGCGTTGATTGTGACACGGCCTTGCCCATAGTCCGCGACGCGCCGCAAGCGCTCCAGTTCCTGCTGCTGCGCCACTCCTTGTGCATTCGCATAAGTCCCGGTGTGCAGTTCCACATAAGGAGCTTGCGCCTCCACCGCAGCCTCCACCGCCTCTTCCTCGGCTTCAATGAATAACGATACTTCAATCCCCGCTTCACGCAGTTGCGCACAAGCCTCATTAATGCGACTGCCGCTGCCACGCACATCCAGACCGCCTTCGGTCGTCAATTCTTCGCGCTTCTCCGGCACCAGACAGCAGAAGTCCGGCCCGATGCGGCAGGCGATCTCCAGCATTTCCTCGGTCGCCGCCATTTCCAGATTCAATGTTCCCCGCACACGCTCGCGCGCCATCTCCACATCGGCCAGTTGAATGTGCCGTCGATCCTCGCGCAAGTGCATGGTGATACCATCAGCTCCAGCATCCTCCACCGTGCGAATCGCATCAGCAAGATCCGGGTACAAGGTGTGGCGCTGCTCACGCAGTGTCGCGACATGATCCACATTCACACCCAACCGTACGGTCGCATCCGTTTTCATCATTCCTCTCCATCATCGCCTCATGCGCATCTATCACACCTGACCATGACCCTCATTGTCAGGAAGAACGTCTACTACACTCCCTTGCATGCAGAAACTATTTCAATACCTGCATTATATGCCGCGTGCGGATCACATGCGGCGCGACGTGATGATCCATCACGTGCCGCATCAACTGGCGCGCTTCCTGGCGCACGCGTCCTGCCAAAGTATCACGCCGCTGCAGCGCCAGCAAAACTGCGCCGCGAACAACCAGATCCTGCGCTTGCGCCAATTCCACTTCTGAATCCGGTACAGGCTGTGGCATTGCGCCAGGACGGTAGCGGTAATATACCTCCGCTTCAACCGGGCCGTCATCCGTATGCTCAAGCGCCACCGCATGGCCAGCCAGACTCAGCAAGTCCAGTTCAATGCCGCGTAGTACGCTTTCCGGGTCCGGTGCCGTGCGTAGACTCTCCAGCGCCCGCTGGTAGATCGGGTACATCTCATCCGAGGCGCGGTCCTGCGGCAGCAAATAACTGAGAATTTCGTTGACGTACAGCGCATAAATCTGACGCGCCCCCCCCGTAATCACCGCGGCTCCGGCAACCTCACATTGCTGCAATGTCGGCAGATTCCCTCGCCCGCTCCAAGACACCCGCACCGGCGTTAGACTCGGCAAGGTGCACGCATTCTTGCCGCTGCGCGCCCCGCGATGAATCATATTGACCCAGCCGTGCTTTCGCACCACCAGCCGGTAGCGCAGACTTGTCTCCCCCCATGGCTGCACGCGCACCACATACGCATCCATCAACTCAATCTGGCGCATTACAACCCGCCGTGATAACTGCGCATCAGGTCGGGATTCTGCTGCCACTTCAGCCGCACCAGCACGTGCAGGCGCAGCATGACCGGACGCTCCAACAACTGCTCAATGCGAGCACGCGCCGCGGTTCCAATGTCTCGAATGCGCGAGCCGCCGCGACCGAGCACAATCTTACGCTGCGACACCCGCTCCACCAGAATCTGCGCGTCAATATGCACGTGCGCGCCGCGCTCGCGGAAATCCTTCACCATCACATGCGTCGCGTAAGGCAGTTCCTTGTCCAGCTGCACCAGCAACTGCTCCCGAATCAACTCTTCGACAAAGAACCGCTCATGCCGGTCACTTAAATCTTCGGAATCGAACAGGTTACCCCGCTGCGGCAAACGCGTCGCCAATAATTTCTTCAGTAACGTACAACCCTCGCCAGTGCGCGCACTGATCGGGACGTATTCCAGAAATTCATGCGTCGCCAGTTTCTCAAAATACGGTAGCAACTCCGCCTGATCTCCCATCCGATCAATTTTGTTCGCGCACAGCAAAGTCGGCACCCGCGCTTCGCGCAGATCTTGCAGCACCCGCTCATCGCGCTCATTCCAGACCGGTGCCTCTACCAAAAAGGCCGCCACATCAACGCGCTCCAACGCCGCGCGCGCATTCGCATTCAGCAACCGCGACAAGCGGCGCGTACGCCCGCTATGAATGCCCGGTGTGTCGACGAAAACAAACTGAGTCTCGCCTTCCGTCAGAATGCCTTTGATATTGTGCCGGGTGGTCTGCGGCTTGCCTGTGGTCGCGACCAAAGGAGTTTTCAGCAACTTATTGAATAATGTTGATTTTCCAACATTCGGCTTGCCGCACAAAGCGACGAATCCGCAACGACTCAATTCAGCCATTCCGGCCACCGTTTCTGAATTTCTTCAAGCATATGCGCGGCGGCATCTTTCTCCGCGTCACGAATGCGCTCCCCTCTTCCGCAGGCGCTCAGATCCAACTTGCTTACCACGCATCGCACCTCAAAGCGTGGCGACTGCTCCCGCATCTCCGCTATTTTCTCGTAGTACGGAGGCTGATGGCCCTGCGCTGCCAGACATTCCTGCAATCGCGTCTTCGCGTTCACCAGCGCCTGCGCTCCTGATAGCTGCTGCAGATGCGCGCCATACAACTCCAGCACAAACTCCCGGACTCGCCCCATGCCTTCCACCTGATACACCGCCGCAATTATCGCTTCCAGCGCATTCCCTTTCAGTATATTTCTGGCATGTTCGGAAAACTTCTGACGCGGATCGACCACCACATGATCGCCCAGCCCTGTTTCACACGCCAGCTGACTGAGCATGGGCCGGCAAACCAGATGTGAGCGCATACGCGTCAGATCGCCTTCCGGCAGTTCGGAAAAGTGCGCATACAAATATTCTGTGATGATCCACCCCAGCAGCGCATCACCAAGAAACTCCTGGCATTCGTAATGTTCACTCCCGGCACTGGGATGGGTGCAGGCTCTTCGGAATTCCGGGCTTTTGAGCACCTGCGGGCTCAATGTAACCTCACGCGCGCACATCAGCCCTCACTCAATGCTGCCCAAGCGATCCATGAACGAGACCTCATCACGGCTCAGTGACGCCAACAGGAAGTCGTAATTCATCCATACGTAGAAAGCTCGCCCCACCAGATGATCTTCCGGCACGAACCCCCAGCGCCGGCTGTCGCTGCTGCGATCGCGATTGTCGCCCATGACCAGATACTGGTTCTCCGGCACCACGAATTCGTATTGCCGCTCCGGTGCTCCCTGATCCGTCAGGATGCTGTGCGCACGGCCCTCAATGACTTCCGTATAACGAGTCAGATCCGGGTCCGGCACCTGCAGCAACGGGTCAATATACGGTTGAGGCTGAGTTTTCGGGTAGCGCTCGCCGTTGACTTCCAACTGCTTGTCAAAGTAGCGCACCTGATCGCCGGGCACGCCTACCACACGCTTGATATAGTCCACCTCGGAATTTTGCGGATAACGAAACACCACCACATCGCCGCGCGCCGGGTCCGCCCCGTCCAGAATCTTGTTGTGACTTACTGGCAGGCGCAACCCGTAGTGAAACTTGTTGACCAGAATCAGATCGCCGATCAGTAGCGTCGGGATCATCGAGCCTGAAGGAATGCGAAACGGCTCCACCACAAAACTACGCAGCACCAACACCAGCACCAGCACCGGAAACAGCGCATACGACCATTCGATGAACCACGGGCGCGACGCATGCGGCATGGAGCGGCGCAACAACACATGGCCGTAACGCAGTACGCCCGTTACCACGGCCGCCACCACCAAGATCAGTTCCAGGTCAAAGTTCATCATTGTGATTGGCGATTTTACGGGGCGAGCATCTGGTCGGGGTGAGAGGATTTGAACCTCCGACCACCGCAACCCCATTGCGGTGCGCTACCAGACTGCGCCACACCCCGACACGAATGTTTTGTTCCGACCTCGCGGTTATTCCCGCAGTATGGCGGCCACCGCTTCCAGATCGGAAAGCGCCTTATCCACCGCCCGTGTGCAGGAAGAGTCCGAGGTTGATGCAGGCGGTTGCAGCTGCTGCTCATCACCACGCAACTTTTGTCGTACCCCATCCAATGAATAGCCTTGCACCTCGATCATTTCACGGATGCGCCGTACCAGCGCCACGTCTTCCGGTCGGTAATAGCGGCGTCCCTGACGCCGGATAGGTTTCAGTTTGGGGATCTTCTCACTTTCCCAGTAACGCAGCACGTGCACCTTAACGTCGCACATCTTGCTGACTTCGCCGATGGTGTAATAGCGCCTGCCTAGATTATCCAGGTCCGCCTCATCCATGGTCAGTCGCTCTCCAGTACGCGCTGGCGCAACGTCTGCCCGGGCCGGAACGTCACCACGCGCCGTGCCAAAATCGTGACTGCTTCGTTATTGCGAGGATTGCGCCCTGGTCGCGGTGGCTTGTCGCGCAAAACGAAATTGCCGAAGCCCCATAACTTCACGTCCTCACCCTTGCACAGGGCCTCGCTGAGTTGATCCAGAAAGTCTTCCAGAACCCGGCGAGACTCCACTCGGTTCAATCCCATTTCACCGGACAGATAGTTTGCCAGATCTGTCCGTGTCAGTGTCCGGTCCATTATCGCAGTGTCGCTCCCAGTTGTTGCGTCAGGCTGTCTGTGACACGGCTCAACAGCCGATCCACTTCCGTGTCGGTTAATGTGCCTGAAAAACTTTGAAATTTCAAATGCAACCCGATGCTTTTACGATGGTTTCCCAATTCCCTGCCACGATAAACATCAAACACTGTACATTCTACCAGTTCCTCAATGGATAATTTCCCGATGCACTGCTTGATGTGCGCGGCTGAAACTTCGTTCCCTAGCACCAGACTCAAATCCCGCGCCACCGCCGGATATTCCGACCACGGCTCAAAGACGGCCTGTGGTGATTTCTCCCATTCCTGCAGGGCTACTTCAAACACAAAAGCCGAGACGGGCAGGTCAAATTCGGACAGCCACTTCGGATGCAGCGCGCCCACCAACCCCACGGACTTGTCTCCCAAAAGTATCTGCGCGGTCTGTCCCGGATGCAATGCCGGGTGCGTGGCAGACTCAAAACGAAGCGCGTCACCGTTGCCTTGAAACAGGCACTCAATATCCCCCTTGACATCATAGAAGTCGATCGCGCGGCCCGCTGCTGACCATTGCAACGGATATGCGGCTCCATGCGCCACACCACCGAGCACCCAGGTCTCGGCGTAGGCGTCATCTTTGGAGGAAAACACCCGCGCCACCTCGAACAGGCGCACACTGCCTTGCTGGCGGTTGTGGTTGTGCTGCGCGGCGCGCAGCAAACTGCCGCTCAAGGTAGTGCGCATCACCGCATGTTCCTCGGAAATCGGATTGCGCAGCAGCAATGGCGTCGCGCTCGGCGCGAATATCTTCTCCAGTTTCTGGTCCGTAAAGCTGTAACTGAGCGCCTCACAATAACCGCGCTCGACCAATCGCGTGGCGCATTCCTCAATACGTACAGACAAGGCCGGTGCCTCCGGCATGCCCGCAGATATCGGCAGTCTTTGCATCGGCAGCTGATCGTAACCATGAACGCGCGCCACTTCCTCCACCAGATCCTGCTCAATCTCCAGATCAAAGCGCCAACTGGGCGGGCGGACTTCCCAGTTCTCGGCACGCGCCGCCACCACACAGCCCAAAGCGCGCAGAATGCGGATCACCGCACTGCCCTCTATCCTCACTCCCAGACTACGTTCCAGTTGCTGCGCGCGCAGGAAAACCGGCTCGGCTCGATACTCCGGTGCCAGAGAACCATGAATGGAGACTTCCGACACCTGACCACCTGCATGTTCCACAATCAACTGGGTCGCGCGCTGCAGCGCCCGATGCGCGATGTGAGGGTCCACGCCACGCTCAAAACGGCGCGACGATTCCGTGTGCAGTTTCAGACGGCGCGCACGCCCGGCGATCGCCTCCGGCAGAAAGTGCGCGGACTCCAGCAGCACCTGGCGCGTGTTCTCGGTGACTGCGGAATGGGCACCGCCAATAATGCCGGCCACCGCCACCGGACTGGTACCTGACGCAATCACCAGCATGTCCGGCTCCAGCGCCAGCATGGCGTCATCTAATGCGCGCATGCTTTCTCCGCGCCGCGCCCAACGCACGGAAATCGGCCCGCTCAATGTGTCTGCATCAAAAGCATGCAGTGGCTGCCCCAGTTCCAACATCACATAGTTGGTGACATCCACCAGAAATCCATGCGGCTTCACGCCGCAGCGCTGCAGACGCTCTTGCATCCATTGCGGGGTCAGAGCCTGTGTGTCAAAGCCTTCGATCAGGCGCAGGCTGTAATACGAGCAGCCTTCCGGCTCGACGCTGCCAAGCGACGGCGGCACCTGCCCTGAAACCACGACCGAACCGACATTCGGGCGGTCATCGAATTTCACATCGCTCAACACCGACAACTCGCGCGCCAATCCCAGCATGCTCAAGCAATCACCACGATTGGGAGTCAGATCCAGTTCCAGCGTGCGGTCTTCATGCAGAACCGCCTCCACTCCGGCAAGCGTCAGCGACTGCGCAATAGCCTCGGCATCCGGTGCCTTCGGAATCCACTGCAACAGCCAGTCCAGATCGCATTTCATTGCGACAACCCGCCGAACTGGCGAAGAAATCGGAGATCGTTGGCGAACATCACACGCAGATCCGGGATGTTGTAATACAGCATGGCCAGTCGCTCCACGCCCATCCCGAACGCGAACCCGCCGTGTTCCTCAGGGTCAATGTCGCAACTGCGCAGCACGTTCGGATGCACCATGCCGCAGCCAAGCACTTCCAGCCAATCGCTGTGTTCGTGACGCACATCGACTTCCGCCGACGGTTCGGTAAACGGGAAGTACGATGCGCGAAACCGCACCTCAATGTCTCGCCCGGCGAAGAAGTCCTGCAGGAATTCCACCACCACATATTTGAGCTGGCTCATGGTGATGTCTGTGCCCACGCACAAGCCTTCGACCTGGTGGAACATGGGGCTGTGTGTCGGGTCCGAGTCGCAGCGGTACACACGACCGGGCGCAATGGCCCGAATCGGTGCGCCGTACTCGGCCATGGCCCGAATCTGCACCGGTGAGGTATGCGTCCGCAACAGGTACTCGTCCTGCATATAAAACGTGTCGTGCATCGCCCGCGCCGGATGCGCTGGCGGAATGTTCAGCGCATTGAAGTTGTGATGATCATCTTCAATCTCCGGGCCTTGCACCTCCCGAAAGCCCTGCTGCGCAAACCAGCGACAGATGCGCCGCATGGTGATTAACGTGGGGTGGCGTGCGCCCGGCGGCAGATAACGCCCCGGCAGCGTGATGTCGGATTGCTCCTGCGCGACCTTTTCCTCAATCGCTTTTTGTTGCAGATGCGCTTGGCGCGCTTCAAGTGCCGCTTCAATGGCCGCGCGAATATTCTGCAACTCCGCGCCCGCCTGCGGGCGCTCCTCTTCCGGCAACTCGTGGATGCCGCGCAAAGCGGTCGTCAGCGTGCCTTTGCGTCCCAGCCAATCGACACGCACAGATTCAAGCTGCGCAAGATCAGTTGCAGCAGCGATCGCCGCTTCGGCATCAGACTGGAAAGTGTCGTATGACAACATGACGCGCGGCGATCCGCGATGTCGTCCTCAGGACGGGGACAACTGCGACTTTGCCTGCTCCACCAAACGTGCGAATGCTTCGAAGTCGTTCATTGCAAGATCAGCCAGCATCTTGCGATCAATGACGACATCTGCCTGTTCCAAACCGTACATTAGCCGGCTGTAGGACAGACCGCACTGCCGAGCCGCCGCGTTGATGCGAACGATCCACAAACGGCGGAAATCCTGCTTGCGCGTGCGCCTATCCCGATAGGCGTATTGGCCGGCGCGAATCACCGCCTGCTTGGCCGAACGATAGGTGCGACTGCGCGCGCCATAGTATCCACGCGCCGCGCGCAATACTTTGCGATGGCGCGCCCGCGCAACGACTCCGCGTTTGACTCGAGACATGATGCGACTCAGGCGTACGGCAACAGACGGCGCGTCGCGGCGGCGTCCGCCGCGTCAATGCGGTCCGTAGCACGCAAAGCGCGCTTGCGCTTGGTGCTCTTCTTGGTCAGAATGTGGTTGCGATGCGACTGCCGGCATTTAAACTTGCCACTGCCAGTCTTGCGAAAGCGCTTCGCTGCGCCACGATTGGTTTTCAGTTTTGGCATGATTGTCAGTCATCCGCGCCGCTTGGGCACCAGTACCATCACCATTTGCCGCCCTTCCATTTTCGGGTGCTGTTCGACTTCGGCATGGTCCTGAAGATCCTTCTCAATTCGGCTCAACTGGCGCTCCCCCAATTCACGATGATGCATTTCACGTCCGCGGAAACGCACCGTCACCTTGGTTTTATCGCCATCTTCCAAAAACCGGATCAGATTGCGTAACTTAACCTGGTAATCTCCTTCTTCCGTTCCCGGACGAAACTTGATTTCCTTGATCTGAATCTGTTTTTGTTTTTTGCGGGCCTGTTGGGCTTTCTTCTTCCGCTCGAAACAAAACTTTCCGTAATCCATCACTTTGCACACGGGCGGTGATGTATTTGGAGAGATTTCTACCAGATCCAACTGGGCTTTCGTTGCAAGTTGTCGGGCTTCATCCACTCCCACGACGCCACGGTTGGCACCGCCTTGATCGATGAGCCGCACCTGCGGCACCGTAATCTCTTCGTTGAGACGAATCTCTCTCTCTGCGCTGATGCTCAATCCTCCATTAAATGTAACTGGCGGGCGCGAATTGTACCAACAAAGCGCTGAATCCACTGCGACACGGACCGGGAACTCAAATCAGAGCCATCCCGCGCACGTACGCTGATCGTCCCTGCTTCCTGCTCCCGCGCCCCAATAATCAACAGATACGGGACATGCGCCAAAGTGTGCTCGCGTATTTTAAGGGATATTTTTTCATTTCTCAAATCTGTGTGCGCCCGCACACCGGCCTCCACAAATTGCCGCTGCACGTCACGCGCGTATTCAGCTTGCGCATCCGTGATGTTCAGCACCATCGCTTGCTGCGGTGCCAGCCACAGCGGCAGGTCTCCCGCGTAGTGCTCGATCAGGATACCAATGAAGCGCTCCAGTGATCCGAATACCGCGCGGTGGATCATCACCGGCACGACCTTCTCGCTGTGCTCGTCCACATAGCGCGCGCCCAAACGATCCGGCATGGAAAAGTCCAACTGAATGGTGCCGCACTGCCATTCGCGACCAATGCAATCCATCAGCGTGAACTCAATCTTCGGCCCGTAAAACGCACCCTCTCCTGGATGCACCATGAACTCCAGTCCCGCCGACTTCAATGCCTCTTGCAAAACCGCCTCCGAGCGATCCCACAACGCATCCTCGCCCACGCGGCGTTCTGGCCGGGTGGACAAGCCCATCACCACTTCCTCAAAGCCGAAGTCCCGATAGGTGGACAGCGTCAGTTCGATGAGCGCCGCGATTTCGTCATGCAACTGCTCCGGTGAGCAAAAGATATGCGCGTCATCCTGCACGAAGCGCCGCGCCCGCATCAATCCGTGCAGGGTTCCTGACGGCTCGTTGCGATGCACCAGACCAAATTCGGCAATCTTGTGCGGCAGGTCGCGATAACTCTTCAGCCCCTGATTGAATAACTGCACATGACCTGGGCAGTTCATTGGCTTGATCGCATAGTCCCGGTTCTCGGACGCGGTGCTGAAAATCATCTCACCGAACTTGTCCCAGTGTCCGGATCGCTCCCACAAACTGCGGTCCAGAATCTGCGGCGTGTGCACTTCAATATAGCCAGCTCGGTCCAACCGCTCGCGGATGTAGCCTTCCAGTTGCCGATACAGCGTCCAGCCGCCGGCATGCCAGAACACCTGCCCCGGTGCCTCTTCCTGAAAATGAAACAAGTCCATGGTGCGTCCGATCTTGCGATGGTCGCGCTTCTGCGCTTCTTCCAGACGCTTCAGATAGGTGCGCAACTGCTTTCGGTCCGGCCACGCCGTGCCGTAGACGCGCTGCAGCATTTCGTTGCGCGAATCGCCGCGCCAATAGGCACCGGCCAACTTGGTCAACTTGAACGCACGCAAATGCCGGGTGTTCGGCACGTGCGGGCCGCGACACATGTCAATGTATTCCTGATGGTGGTACAGGGCGATTTCCTCGCCTTCCGGGATATCGTCGACGATCTGCACCTTGTAGGTCTCACCACGTTCGGCGAATACTGAACGTGCACGCTCGCGGGTGACCACCTCGCGAATGACCTCGTAATCTTGCACGACCAGCTCTTCGATTTTCTTCTCGATCTGCTCCAGGTCTTCTTCCGAGAATGATTCATCGCGGGCAATGTCATAATAAAAACCATCGCGAATTACCGGCCCGACCGCCATTTGCGCATCCGGGTATAACTGCTTCACCGCCTGCCCAACCATATGCGCCAGAGAATGGCGCAGAATCTCAACGCCTTCCGGGTCACGTGGCGTAATGATGGCGACCTCGGCATCCTCCGGAACTTCGACACAGGCATCCACCAGTCGTCCATTGACGCGCCCCGCAAGCGTCGCCTGCGCCAGACCCGAACCAATGGATTCAGCGATTTGCATGACGGTCGGCGGCGCATTAAACTCGCGCGTCGCACCATCAGGAAGAGTAATTACGGGCATTGGGATTGAGATAGCACCTTAGTAAGAGAACAAGAGATAACTGCAACTTGGCGCGCAGGTATTCCGTTCCCTCTCGTGCTAATTTTATTACAGGGAGCGCAAAACAGTTACAAAACAGAATGGCCCCAGTATGTGTCTGGTATCAGGCAGAGGCTTTTACCTCTCCAAGATCATTGATGTCAGCTGGCACTGTTTCAAATACTGGATGACTCATGTCCAGATTTTCATTAATCTCAAATTGAGGAATCAGAGAAATGATGTCGTTGTCATTGATTTTCTTCACCTGCTCTGACACATAATGACGAAACGCATCATCTAAATCACAACACACGCTGTGCCGCCCTTCCTCTATAGCCACTCTGGTCGTAACTCCGCTACCGCCGAAAAAATCAACAACCGTCGAGCCGGGATAGGATAGTGACCTAACCAACCTTTGCATAACCTCTTTGGGCTTCTGTGTCGGGTGTCCCACACGCTCATTAGAGTTTCCGTTCAATCGACATATTCTCCATACATTTGTTGGATTTTTCCCTTTTTCAATTGTCTCCAGATTTAGCCGCTTGTCTTTTCGATAGGTTGCCTTCGTCTCATCGTCATACTGCTCCCTAACCGCATCCAGATCAAAGTAATATTTCTTCGTCTTGGCAAACCACGCTATTTCCTCATGCCTGCTGGCAAAAAAGCGACGCGCACTCATCCCGTTCGGATAGTTCCAAACGATCAGGTTGGCGAGCAACATCTCGCTGGTGTGCCTCATGTGATGAATGATTGACAAGAGATCTCCGCTACTTACCTCACCTTGATATTGCAGCCCTCCGAAGATTGCCAGACTCCCAGTGGGGCGCAACACACGCTCCGCCTCCCGTAGCCAGACAGCCGCCCACTTTATGTAATCATCGTGCTGGTCCCAGTCAGCCAGCATGATGTTGTACGGCGGGTCACACACAATCAATTGAACCGAGTCATCAGGCAACCGCCTCAAAAGATCGCAACAATCACCCACTTCAACCACATGGTGCGTTGTAACAGGAGTCTCCAGATTCAGTCCCAACGCAGAGGAATGGATTTTGTTTTCCCGGTTCATGGCGTTCATTGCCTTGAAGCCAGAGTTACGGTGAGATCGGTTTGACATGGCTCTTAAACCTCTTCTTCTGGCAATGAGTCAGACAAGACATCCAACGACGTCAGTGCTACTTCCCATAGAATTTCAGACATGTCTTTCCTTGCCCACGGCTCGCTCTGGAAGTAAAGCGAAGCGGCCTGAAGCATCTGTATATGCTTGTCTAATTCCACAAATATGTTCCGGCAATAACTGCGGTTGATGTCCATGCCAAAACTACTGGCGGTCACTCGATCTATTCGGTTTAAGTCTCCCGCATTGTGGGCGACCTTGACCCATCTCCCATCAGGCGCTGCAACGTGGAACGTTGCAGTTGCGAAATTCGATCCTTGAAGAAAAACGACATAAGGGAAATGAGCCTCATCCAGCATCATGTTTTTAACTTCCTGAATGTTCTTGTGAACGCGCTCGACCGCATTGCCCGCAACCATAAGGTCTTGATCTCTCCCTCTCCCCTGCTTAATTCCTGCACGAATCTTTTGAACATCATTCCCCCTGGTGTTTCGACTCACTGACAAGAATCACCCGATAGTTGCCAAAGCGGTCCTGAACTTCAAGCACACCTCCATCTGGCTTGATGGCCGCTTTCTGGACAAACAAAACCTGTCTTTTATTGACAGGTGCGGCACTTTGATCTGGCTTGATGGCCGCTTTCTGGACAAACAAAACCTTACCCAATCTCGCATCACATGATTGTGAGTCTGTCGTGAATCTCTTTCTTCGGTATTCGGTAACGATGGCGAAACACCAGACCCGCATATTGGTGCTTCAAAACCACCGTGAGGTCTTCCATGATAGCCCGAATTGATCGGTCATGTGCCTTCGCCTCATCACCAAAGATGCCAAAGGGACCACCAGCAAGTTTATGCTGTTTTCCCAGCCTTTGAGACTGGCCAGCGGCTCTTTTTAGCCCATCTGCGCTATTGTTGATCATCTGCATTGCCGATGATGGTACGCATCACGAACACTATCATCAAACCTCAACTAACGAATAACTGAGGCTATGATACTCTTAAGTTATGAATGTGCCAGATTCAGTCTTGTCCGAGGGCGTAACAACTACTGAACTAATAATTTCAGCAAAACCGAATAAGGTGAGAATGCCGTTGCTGTCAGAATTTTAGACTCGCCAACTTCTTCACACGTAGCGTGTCACGTCCTCCAGTCCCGCCTTCACAAACCCTTCGCGCCGCAGGCGGCATGCCTCACAGCATCCGCACGCACGGCCTTCGGCATCTGCCTGATAGCACGACACAGTCATGGTGTAATCCACACCCATCTCCGTGCCAGCACGAATGATTTCCTCTTTGGGCCAGTCAAGCAGCGGCGTATGAACCCGAAACGGCCTCCCTTCCACGCCCTCGCGAGTCGCCAGGTTCGCCATATTTTCAAAAGCCTCAATGAACTCGCCCCGGCAATCCGGGTAGCCAGAGTAGTCCACTGCATTAACACCGATGCACAGATCGTGAATGCCGCGCGACTCAGCCAAGGCCAAGGCCAGAGACAGAAACACCGTGTTGCGCGCTGGCACATAGGTAGACGGGATCCCCTCCTGTGGCTGTTGCAGCACATCAATGGCCGCATCCGTCAATGCGGAGGCACCGAACTGATCAAGCGAAATATCCATTTCCACATGCACACAGCCTGCTGCTTGCACCAGTTGACGCGCCGCGTGCAACTCCGCCTGATGCCGCTGCCCATAACGAAAACTCAAGGCCACCGGAGTCATACCCTGCGCTGACACCCACGCCAGCGCCGTTGCGGAATCCATACCGCCGGACAACAGCACCACACAGGGTTTAGCGCCCACGAACATCACCCCACAGCACTTTATGCAACTGCAACTGCAGGCGCACCAGAAGGCCGTCCGCGACGATCCAGTCGCCCAGAGTCCCGGCATCCTGTTGCTCCCAGGAAGGCGAGAAGTAGATGTCGCATGGCCATTGCCTCTCGCGCACCTGCGCACAGGCCCATTCATAATCTTCACGCGAACAGATCACGAACTTCACCAGATCGCTGGCCTGCAAATAGTCCAGATTGTTCCAATCGTTGCGAGATGCCTCGCCGCTGTCTGGCGTCTTGAGATCCATCACCTTGCACACGCGTGCATCCACCCCGGATAAGCTCATCGCGCCACTGGTCTCCAGCGCCACCTCATAGTTCTGATCACACAAAGCCATCAGTAATGACAGACACCCCTCTTGCGCCAGCGGCTCACCGCCGGTCACACACACGTGCTGGGCGGGCCAGTTCGCAACGCGCTCCAGCACCTGCGCCTGCTCCAGCCACTCCCCTTCGGTGAAGGCATATTCGGTGTCGCAATACTGACAGCGCAGTGGGCATCCAGTCAGACGTACGAACACGCACGGCCAACCGCTGAAGTGCCCCTCCCCTTGCAGAGAGAAAAATATCTCAGTAACGCGCAAGCGCGGCGCAGAGCTCGGATCTTCCGCCATCACTCATCGCCTGTGTGACGCTCCAAGCGCTCCAGACGCAGTTGTGCAAGCCGTGCCAGATTGCTTCCCGGTGCCTGCTCCTGCACCTCGCGCAGAATCAGCTTCGCCTGTTCGTATTCGCCCAA
This sequence comes from uncultured candidatus Poriferisulfidus sp., assembly GCA_965199755.1. Lineage (GTDB taxonomy): Bacteria > Pseudomonadota > Gammaproteobacteria > Poriferisulfidales > Poriferisulfidaceae > Poriferisulfidus. Next base: position 30,050 of record CBDASZ010000002.1, read on the forward strand.
CTCGAATCGGGCATAGCCGATCTTCAGATAAGCCACCAGATGGTGCGGGCTGTCACCGGCTGCGACGACCTGCTGCAGGTAGTCCACCGCCGTACTGAAGTCACCCTGTTCGTAGGCGATTTCGCCAAGCCAGTAACGGGCATTGTTGGCCTGCGCATGGTTTGGGTATTGCTCAAGGAATCTCTCGAAAATTCGCGCTGCATTATAGAAATCAAAGTCCCGAAACGCGGTCTTGCCACGCTTGAACATCCAGGTCGCCGGGTCATACACCTGTTGGGAGGGTATCGCTCCCGACTCGGTTTCCTGCAAGACCCCCTCCAGCATCTCTTCTCCCAGCGTCATCGGCTCTTCCGGCGGCAGCGAAAGTTCCGCGGTGTCTTTAGCGGATTCTGCTGACAATTCATCGGAAGCCGCGACTTCGGTGTTGCCGCGCAAGGCTTCCACTTCCTGCCGCAAGGATTGCAGTGCGCCTTCCAGTTCGTCCAGATGCGTCAGAATGCGAGTAACGTCCACTTCTGCGGCAGGCTCGACAACCCGCTCGGTCGGCGCTGACACAGGCTGGGATTCCGGCTCCGGCGGCACTGCCTCCGTAGTCGGCTCGGTAACCTCTTGCGACGCAGGTCCAACTGCCGTGTCGACTTCGGGCGTTTCTTGCTCTTCGGCCCAAACAGCCAATGCGAGACTGAGTCCACAGGCTGCTGCGAACGATCGCACCGTCATACCAGACCGATGACGGAGAGTCACTCTTCTACGATGATTTCGACGCGACGGTTTTTCGCCCAGACCGATTCACCCTGACCGACCACAGCCGGGATCTCCTCACCGTAACTGACCCAGTACATTTGTTCCGCCAGCACGCCGCGCTCCAGCAACATGTCCACCACGCTTTGCGCGCGCCGCTCGCCCAGCGCCAGATTGTAGGTGCGCGTGCCACGCTCATCCGCGTGGCCCTCCAGACGGATACGCAAGGAACCCTTGTTACTGAGTTGTGCGGCCACTCGGTCGACCACCTCCATGTATTCCGGCGCGAGGGATACGCTGTCATAGTCAAAATAAACGGTCATGCCCGGCGGTGCGATCGCACCGCTTTCACTGTCATCTCCCAACATCACGCCACCGTCGACTTCCATGAACTCGCCTTGAAGCCCCTCTGAACTGATACCGCCATCGTCCCCCAGAGCTCCGGTGGTCGCGCCATCAAATTCAGCAAGCAGGCCCAGATCATCAATTGCATCGACCTCGTCTTTCTGCGCACTGCCGCTGCAGGCGCTCAGCGTCAGCGCCAGCAGACCACTTAAAACAACTGTGGCGTAAGGGATTGCTGGCCGTTGCGTCATACTGATAGGGCCATCAGTGTCGGTAGGGAGACCATGCAGGTTCGCGGAGATTGGTGTGAGCCGTGTTCAGGCGCTTTTGGATTATACCATTGTAACTGGATACCATCAGCACCTGCTCCCCGTTGCGCAGCGTGCTGGAGTAAATCAGACTCTGACTGTTCGGCGCGAAAGACGGGCTTTCATCAAGGATACCGCGTGACAACGGATATATCGCGCCGCTTTCCGGCTCGAGCATCACCACGCTGTATTGCCCCAATCCCGCGGATTGCACGAAGGCGACGTAGCGCCCGTCCTCAGACACCTCCGCCGCCGCCGCGCTGAACTGGCTTGGGATCGGCAAAGCCCGCGCCTGCGCCTCATCCAGAGCCTGGCGGTACAGTCGAGCGCGACCGCTGCGATCGGACGTAAACACAATGGCGCGACCGCTTGGCTCCCAGGCCGGTTCGGTGTCGATCGCCGGATGATTGGTCAGCCGCTGCAATTCTTCCGTCTGCAGGTTGTACAGGAAGATTTCCTGATTGCGACCCACCGTCAGCGTCATGGCCATCCATTGACCGTCCGGCGAGAACGCCGGGGCGTTGGAGGCGACCCGATTCGAGGGCAGCGCCCGACGCTTGCCGCTGCGGAGATCCTGCAGATGAACTTGCGCCTGTCCCCGTTCCAGCGACACGTAGGCGAGACTCTTGCCGTCCGGCGACCACACCGGCGACAGCAAGGGCTGCACTGAGGACAGAATCGACACCGGATTGTGGCCGTCCACATCGCATACGTACAGGGTATAGGTCAGTTTTCGGCCGCTGCCGGTGCGCCGAATATAGGCCAACCGCGTATCAAACGCGCCCGGTACGTCAGTGAGATACTCGTGCACCGAATCCGCCAACTGATGCGCCAGCCGCCGCCACAAGCGCTGCGGTCCGACGAAGCGTTTGCCGGGCAAGGCCTCACCGTTCATCAAATCCCAGATACGGTAGCTGACTTCGATGCGATCGCCTGCTTGCCGCACGTGTGTGCCGATCACATATTCGGCATCGGTCTTCCGCCATTGCGCCACATCAAAATCACGCGCACTCAGACTCGACAGCGTGCCTCGGTGCTGGTTGTGCACCTGAAACAGACCACTGCGCGACAGATCGGCACTCACCACACCTGCCACCTCTCGCGCTGCATCCCCGGCCGCGGCGACCGCCACGGCAATTCCACTAGTCGCACCTTGGCGCACATCCACGCGAATCTCTTCCTCGGCACTCGCGGGCACGAAAACCAATAACAAAAATACTCCCAGAACTACGCGCATGCTAGCTGCCGCTCCCCGGATAGAAGATCACAACCAGAGTATGGTCAAGCAACTCCGCCTTCGGCGGCTCCGGCAGCGGGCTTGCCTTCAGTACCGCTTTGTGCAGTGATTCCTGCCACGCCTGCGAAGCGGCGCAGTCCCGAATCACGGCAGACAGCACTTCGCCTTTGCGATTTTGTTTCACCACCACTTCGCACGGCTTGCGGCTGACGGTGGGTGGCTGCACCCACACCCGTTTGATGCGCGTCTTGATCGCGGTCTTCCAAGCATCAATCTGGCGTGCCAGTCGCACCGCTTCACGCTGGTCAGTCAGACGCTGTTGCTTGCGGCGGGCTTGCGCCGCCTGTTCGGCGCGACGCAACTCCTCGCGAGCCGCTTTGGCCGCCGCGTCGGCTTCCTTGCGCTTTCGTTCCGCCTCAGCCGCCTGACGCTGGGCTTCTTTTTTCTTGCGTTTGGCTTCTTCGGCCTTGCGCTTTTCCGCCGCCTGACGCTTCTCTTCCTCGCGCTTCTTCTTGCGTTCCTCGGCTTGGCGCTTCGCCTCCGCTTTTGCCGCAGCTTCCTGACGGCGGCGTTCTTCCGCTTCACGCAAGGCACGCTGGTATGCTTCACGCCGTCGTTCCAGTTCCTGCGCATCCATGGCCTGCACCCGCACCGCTTCAGCCGCAGGCGGTATCGGAATGCTTGATTGCACTGGCGTGTGAGCGAATTGCACGCCGATAAAAATCAGCGCATGCAGCACGATGGCGCCAATCCAGGCAGCCTTGCTGATCTCAATCTGTTGCGGCGTTACGCGTTGCCGCATGAGTTATTCCTCTTCCAGCGGCGGCCGCGTCAGCAAACTCAGTGAGGTGACGCCCGCCTCGTTCAAGCGGGCCACTGCGCCCACCACCTCGCCGTAAGGCAGGCGTGCGTCGGCGCGCAGATACAGCACGCTATCGCCTCCTTCCAGCATCATGGCTTCCACCAGCGATGGCAGATCGATTTCCTCGACCGCGCGTGAGAAAGCGCCTTCGCGAATCAGTCGAAAGGTACCGTCCTGATCCATTTCCAGCACCAGCGGCTCACGATATTCCGAGGTCTCGATCGGTTCCGATGGCGCGGCCGGCAATTCGATATTCACGCCTTGCTGCATCAATGGCGTCGCGATCATGAAGATCAGCAGCAACACCAGCATGACATCGATATACGGCACGATGTTGATCTGTGCGATCTGGCGGCGGCGCGGCATGGCGGTGCCTCAGTTTGACGTCGGGCGAGTCAGCGTTTCGCGCTGTAACAACGCGGTGAACTCTTCAACGAAGGTGTCGTACCGCGTCAGCAGCTTGTCGACACGCTCCACATAATAGTTGTATCCAACGAGCGCCGGGATGGCGGCGAACAGGCCGAGCGCAGTCGCGATCAGCGCCTCGGAAATACCCGGCGCGATAGTCGCCAGCATGGAGGAGCCCTGCAGCGGATCCAGTGAATGGAAGGCATTGATGATGCCCCACACCGTGCCGAACAGACCGATATAAGGACTGACCGAACCGATTGTCGCCAACATTGGCAGGTGCCGCTCCAGATATTCGGCCTGCTGCACCAGCAGCACTTTCATCTTGCGCACCGAGGTGTGACCAATCGCTTCGGGCGACAACTGGTTGCTCCGCGCCAGCTGCACGTACGCGCGAAATCCGGTGATAAAGGTCTCTTCCGGGATGGTGCGCACTTCGCTGGCGCGCAATCTTTCGTACAGCGAGGTCAATTCGACGCCCTGCCAGAAGTTATCATCAAAGACGCGCAGCTCATCTTCCTGTGTGCGCATGACGCGCGACTTGTTGAAGATGACGGCCCAGGACACCAGCGACGCGAGACCCAGCACCACCATGACGGCCTGCACCACCATGGAGGCCTGCGCAAACATGCCCCAGAAAGAAAACTCATGCATTATTCACTGCTCCTGTGCGAATCGCTTCCGGCATCGTCGCCGGTCGCTCGGTTTCTGTATTCATGCAGGCGAGCCGCACCTCGGCCGTCGCCAGACACGTCTCATCACGCCAGACGGACTGCTCGAAATCCAGCGATGCCGGCCCACTGTCGCACAACTGTGTGCGCACCGCCAAAGCCTCATCCAGATGTCCGGGTTTCAGGTAGCGCACCTGCAACTCCCGCACCGCGAATGCCAGTTGTTGTTCCTGCTCAAGTTGCGCCAGCGAAAAGCCCAAAGCACGCAGCCATTCGGTCCGGCCCCGATCCAGATAGCGGATCAGAGACGCATGGTACAGCACCCCACCTGAGTCGGTGTCTTCGTAATACACCCGCACGGTGATGTCGCTCATGAATCCTGCTTCGCTGACAGCGGCAACTGTCCGCTCTCTGAGGCCGGAATCTTCAAGTGCGCGCGCGCGTCATCGGTGATCACCCGACCGCGCGGCGTCCGCATCAGAAAGCCCATCTGAATCAGGTACGGCTCCACCACGTCCTCAAGCGTGCCACGTTCTTCATTGAGCGCCACCGAAAGGCTGTCAATCCCGACCGGCCCACCGCGAAACTTGCTGATGATGGCGCGCAAATACGCCCGATCCAGTTCGTCAATGCCACATCGATCGACGTGCAGAAACTCCAGCGCCTGCTCCGCTAGCGCCGCGTTGATGCGCCCATCCGCGCGTACTTCGGCGTAATCCCGCACCCGCCGCAGCAGACGATTGGCAATTCGTGGCGTGCCGCGTGCGCGCCGCCCAATCTCCTCAGCCCCCGCATCATCCAGCACAATGTCGAGGATCTCCGCCGAACGTTTCACAATCTGCGCCAGATCTTCCGGCGCATAGAAATTCAACCGCCCCAGAATGCCAAAGCGCGACAGCAGCGGTGCAGTCAACAAGCCGGCTCGCGTGGTAGCACCGACCAGTGTGAAGTCTGGCAAGTCAATCTGAATGGAGCGTGCGGCCGCGCCCTCTCCGATCATCAGGTCAATCTGGCGATCCTCCAGCGCCGGGTAGAGAATTTCCTCAACCGCCGGCTGTAAACGATGAATCTCATCAATAAACAGCACGTCGCCGGGCTGCAAACTGGTCATAATCGCGGCCAGATCGCCGCCGCGCTCCAGCACCGGCCCGGAAGACTGCCGCAGTTGTCCTTCCATTTCATGCGCCACGATATGCGACAGTGTGGTCTTGCCAAGTCCAGGTGGCCCGAACACCAACACATGATCAAGTGCGCGTCGACGGCGGCGCGCCGCCTCGATAAACACCCCCAGTTGCTCACGCAATTCGGCCTGACCGACAAATTCGTCCAGCCGCTTCGGGCGGACGCTGCGCTCTTGCGCCGCCTCGCCCACCGCCGCTTCGCGAGCCAGCAATCCAGGCTCACTCATCGCATGCTCGCCTGCAAGGCGTGTCGAATAAGTTCTTCAGTGCTGTCGGCATCACCTTCCACGGCCGCCACCATCCGCTGCGCTTCCGCCGGCTTCCAGCCCAATCCGATGAGCGCCTGCACCGCATCAGTGACCGGCGAGGGTTCTGCGGCATCCGCCTCCGCTGCCGTCCCCGTGTCAAGTTTGTCTCTCAATTCCAGCAACAGCCGTTGCGCGCTTTTCTTGCCAATGCCCGGTACCTGAGTCAGCGCCGCGACATCGCCATGCGCGACATGATGGCGTAGGCGCGCCTCCGGCAGCACCGACAGAATCGCCAGCGCGGTCTTGGCTCCCACTCCTGAAATGCGCATCAACTGACAAAATATCTGGCGTTCTTCGGGTCCCGCGAATCCGTACAGGGTATGCGCATCCTCTCGAACAACCAGCAAGGTGTGCAGGATCACCTGATCGGTGTTTTGTGGCAGTTTATCAAATGCCGACATGGTCGCCAGCACCTGATAGCCAACACCATTCACTTCGATGTCCAGCTCCGGCGGTGCCCGGCGCGTCACTACCCCGCGCAAATAACTGATCATGCGGCGAACTCCTCCATATTCGTGCGCCGACTGTGCGCGTGACACAGCGCTAGTCCCAGCGCATCGGCTTCATCCGCTTGCGGCTCGGAAGTCAAATTTAACAGACGCTGCACCATGAAATTGACCTGTTCCTTTTCGGCCTGCCCCTGTCCGGTGATATTGAGTTTCATGGTTCGCGGCGAATACTCAAACACCTCCAAGTCTTCCAGAGCGCAAGCACTGATCAGAGCACCGCGCGCCTGCCCCAACTTGAGCGCAATGCCACTGTTGAGCGCCACAAAAGAGGTCTCAATGGAGGCGCAATTCGGCTGATGCGCGCAAATCACACCGGTAAATTCCCGATGCAGAAATCCCAAACGCTGCGCCATCGTGCCCTTGGGCGGGCGAATCTGACCACTGACAATATAGCGATGCCGATGACCGTCCGTTTCGATCACGCCGTAGCCGGTACAGCGCAAGCCCGGATCAATGCCCACAATGCGCAGCATACTCACTCCTCGGCATCATCCGGCAGTTGCGCGTTCACGTAGACTTCCTGCACATCATCAAGTTCTTCCAGATGCTCAAGCAGGCGTTGCACACTCTCGGCCTGCGCAGCCTCCAGTTCCACCAGTGTCTGCGCGCGCATGGTGACCTCGGCATGATCGGCCGGCAGCGACGCCGCCCCCATAGACTCCTTGACAGATAGAAAATCCTGCGGCGGCACCAGTACTTCCAGCGACTCATCCTCGCGCATCTCCACATCTTCGGCTCCTGCCTCAATGGCCGCCTCCATCACCGCATCGGCATCAGTGCCGGGTGCGTACACCAACACGCCGGTCGCCTCAAACAGGTAGGTCACCGAGCCGCTGTTGCCGAGACTGCCGCCGTATTTAGTCAGCGCATGGCGAATCTCCGAAACCGTGCGGTTGCGGTTGTCGCTCAAGCAATCAATCAGCACCGCCACTCCACCCGGACCATAGCCTTCATAGCGGATCTCTTCGTAGTCGGCACCGTCCGCATCACCGCTGCCGCGCTTGATCGCGCGCGTCAGGGTGTCTTTGGGCATGTTGGCGGCCTGCGCCTTGTCCAGCGCCAGACGCAGCCGAGGATTATCTTCCGGGTTCGGGCCGCCGGTGCGCGCTGCCACCATCACTTCCCGAATCAGCTTCGAAAACAATTTGCCGCGCTTGGCATCCTGCCGCTTCTTGCGATGCTGGATGTTGGCCCATTTGCTGTGTCCTGCCATGATCGCGCAACCGGAAAATGCGACTGCCGATGAATCTTATCAATTCGCGCGTGACGGAACCGGCACCCAGTCCAAAATCGCCTGTCGATTGGTATAAGATGACGCTCGCCGCGCAGCATCCACGCGCGGCAGCCAGGTGTACTCCGCATGCTCCTCAGCATCCAGCACTACCGGACAGACCGCCGCCACCGGCAGGCGAAAGACATGCTCCCGGTTATGCGTGACATCCGGGGCGTAACGCGCGCGAAAAATATCGTAGATCTCGAACAGACAGCTGTCTTGGCAATCCTCGATTGCGCTTGGGTCCATTCCAGTTTCTTCCTGCACTTCGCGCCGCGCGGCCTCAATCGGCTCTTCCTCCCATTCCAGACTGCCAGTCACTGACTGCCAAAAGGTCGGCGGCTGATGCCGGCGCAACATCAGCACCTGGGCATCTTCCTCACTGTAAATCAGCACCAACACCGACTCCGGGCGCTTGTGCGAAGATGTCATTGCAGCGGCTCCACACGCTTCAGGTGCAATTCGCGCAACTGCTCCCCTTCAACCTGTTCGGGCGCGCCCGTCAACAGGCAGTTGGCGGTCTGTGTTTTAGGGAAGGCGATCACATCGCGAATCGCCGACGCGCCACTCAACAGCATCAGCAGACGATCAAAGCCGAAGGCAATGCCGCCATGCGGCGGGCAGCCGTAGCGCAAGGCATCCAGAAAGAAGCCAAATTTGGCGTGCGCTTGTGCAGCGTCAATACCCAGCAGCTCAAAAACTGCTTCCTGCATTTCCGAATGATGAATACGGATGGACCCACCGCCGACTTCCACGCCATTGATCACCATGTCATAGGCGCGCGCCAGCACCGCGCCCGGATCCGAGCGCAACTGCGCGGCATCCTCAACCGCAGGTGCGGTGAATGGATGGTGCATGGCCTGCCAACGCTTGGTGCGGGGGTCCTGTTCAAACAGCGGGAAATCCACAACCCACAGCGGCTGCCAGCCTTCGTCCAGCAAGGACATATCCTGCGCCAGTTGGGTGCGCAAAAAGGCCAGAGACTGATTGACTATATCGGCACGATCCGCGCCAAATACCAGCAAGTCGCCATCGGCCGCCTCGGTGCGCTGCAATATGCCGTCGATCGCATCATCCGGCAGGAACTTCAGAAACCCGGCCTGCAACCCTTCGCGGCCCTGCCCGACCTGATGACACTTGATATAAGCCATGCCCTTCGCGCCATAAGGCTTAAGCGCTTCGGTGTAGGCATTGATCTGTCCCAGACTCATGTCGGCCGCACCAGGAATGCGCATCGCGGCCACTCGGCAGCCATCGCGATTGGCCGGCTCACGAAAGACCTTGAACTCCACTTCCGTCAGCAGATCCGCCACATCCAGCAGTTCCAGTCCGCGAATGCGCAAGTCTGGCCGGTCGCTACCAAAACGGCGCACCGCCTCGGCGTAACTCATTTTGGGAAACTCCGGCAGGTTGAACCCCGCTGTCTCGAAAAGCGCTCGTACCAGCCCCTCCATTAACTCCAGAATCTGCTCCTCGCGCAGGAAACTCGTCTCAATGTCAATCTGCGTGAATTCTGGCTGGCGATCCTGGCGCGGGTCTTCGTCTCGAAAGCAGCGCACAATCTGATAATAGCGATCCACACCACCCATCATCAGCATCTGCTTGAACAACTGCGGGGACTGCGGCAAGGCGAAAAACGAGCCGGCGTGTGTGCGGCTGGGCACCAAATATTCGCGTGCGCCCTCTGGAGTCGCGCGCGTCAACATCGGCGTCTCAACTTCAAGGAAGTTATGCGTGTCCAGGTACTGGCGCGTAGCCGCCGCCACCTCCGCGCGCAGGCGCAAACGCTCCTGCATCACTGTACGACGCAGCTCCATATAACGAAAACGCAAGCGATGATCCTCATGCACGTTGGGATCATCCAGTTGATACGGCGGGGTTTCCGCCGTGTTCAGAATCTCCAGTTGCTCACACACCACCTCCACAGCGCCAGTTGGCAGCGTCTCGTTGACGGTGCCTTCCGGGCGCTCGCGCACAAGACCGCAAACTCTCAGCACAAATTCACTGCGCACTTCTTCAGCGCGTGCAAACAAGTGCGTCTGTTCCGGATTGACCACCACCTGAACCACGCCAGTGTGATCCCGCAAATCAATAAAAATAATGCCACCATGGTCGCGGCGGCGGTTGACCCAGCCGGACAGGAACAGTTGCGTGCCTATATGCGACTCGCGGACTGTGCCGCAATAACAGCGCGCATCACTCATGGCGCGCTCCGCGTAACGGCCGCAGGCAGGCAACGGCGATCAATTCAGGTGCGGACATCAGGCGGCTCAGATGTGCTTGGAATGCGTATTGTGCAGCATCGCACAGGCCTGCGTCTGTTCAAAGCCTTCGGCTTTCGCGTCATGCTCGCGAAAGCGCGCATCAGTGAGGAGCGCTTAGGGAGAGAACGAGGAGCCGCAACCGCAGGTGGTCGTGGCGTTGGGGTTGCGAATGACGAACTGCGCGCCTTCCAAGCCCTCGGTATAGTCGATTTCAGCACCGACCAGATACTGGAAGCTCATGGGGTCGATCAGCAGCGTTACGCCGCCGTTTTCGACCTCTGTGTCGCCTTCCTGAATGTTCTCGTCAAACGTAAAGCCGTACTGAAAGCCCGAGCAGCCTCCGCCGCTGACGAACACTCTCAGTTTGAGCGCGTCGTTGCGCTCTTCCTCGATCAGGCTTTTGACCTTGCCCGCGGCCGCGTCCGTGAAAATCAGCGGGGCCGCATCGGCCATCGCGTCCGGCGCAATTGCAACATCAGTCATGGTGTTTTCGGTGTTGTGGCAACTTTGTACCTGTCATTTTACCACGATGCGCAGTAGCAGGTGCAATTTTCATGCTCATTGCTGTGTGAGATGAAGACTTCACTCAAAGAACTGTGGATACTCGGTGGGCATACCTTTCCGAAGGTTTTTCTGGACTCTGCGTATTGATTCTGCCCAATTGCCAAGCAGAAATATTTTGGCCTCTAGCCAAGACCTTTTCTCGTTTTCCCTACACTTTCCCCAGTTAGAAATTTCTTTGTGAACGATCATAAGTAAATAAGTGGTGGAAACCCATCTTTGCCGTCTACCTTATCACACCCTAAATGCACAAAAACTCCCCAGACAAGACTTGAATGTACATCACATTTTATCCTGCGTTAAACTGGGAGGTTGGACTTTTTGCACGCCGTCATGGAAGAAATCAGAATCCGAGGAGCTCGCACGCACAATCTTGCGAACATTGATCTCGTTTTGCCGCGTAATCGCCTGAGCGTGATCACCGGCCTTTCCGGCTCCGGCAAGTCCTCACTGGCATTCGACACCATTTTCGCGGAAGGCCAGCGGCGTTATGTGGAATCCCTGTCGGCCTACGCCCGGCAGTTCCTCACGCGCGTCGAGAAACCCGATGTAGACAGCATCGAGGGTTTGTCTCCGGCCATATCCATTGAACAGAAAAGCGCCTCTCACAACCCGCGCTCAACCGTTGGAACTATCACTGAGATCCATGATTATCTGCGGCTAATGTATGCGCGCGCCGGCATCCCGCGCTGCCCCACACACGGCCACGATCTGCAGGCGCAAACCGTCAGCGAGATGGTCGATCACGTCCGCGCCCTCCCTGAGGGACAGAAACTGCTGATCGTCGCGCCAGTCGTGCGCGACCGCAAAGGTCAACATCAGGATCTACTGCGCTCGCTGCTGACACAGGGCTTCCTGCGCGCGCGCATTGACGGCGAAGTGCGGGAACTGGGGGATCCGATCGAACTGGACCTGCGGCGCAAACACAACATTGATGTCGTGATCGATCGCGTCACCGTGCGCCCCGGCATTCGCAGCCGTCTGGCGGAATCCTTCGAGACCGCACTGCGGCTTGGGCATGGCGTCGCTTGCATCGCCGCAGCGGATGGCAGTGCTATTGACGCAACCTTCTCGAGCCAGTACGCTTGCCCCGAATGCGGCTACAGTCTGGATGAGCTGGAGCCGCGTCTGTTCTCCTTCAACAGCCCGGTCGGTGCCTGCCCTGAGTGCGACGGACTGGGCACTCAAACGTTTTTTGATGAATCCAAAGTCGTGCAGGCAGATCTGCCATTGAAGGCCGGCGCGATTCGCGGCTGGGACATGCGCAACACCGCTTACTTCGATATGCTGAAAACCTTGTCGGAGCATTACAAGTTTTCACTAGATGTCCCATACACGGCGCTTCCTGAACGTGCCAAAAACGTGCTGATGCACGGTTCGGGAGACGATGTACTCAACTTCCATTACCGCAATCACAATGGCCGCCGCTTTCGCTCACGGCACGCCTTCGAGGGCGTCCTTTCCAGCATGAAGCGCCGCTTTCGCGACACCCAGTCCAGCGTGGTGCGCGATGAATTGTCACGCTATCTCAGCCACAGCGACTGTCCGAGTTGCAACGGCGAGCGGTTGAATCAAGCCGCGCGCCATGTGTTCGTCGCCGGCAAGAGCCTGCCGCAGTTGCAGCGCCAATCGATTGCTGACACTCTGGAATTTTTTGACACCCTCAAATTGGAAGGGCATCGCGCCAAAGTTGCCGAGAAAATCGTTGCCGAAGCGCGTCAGCGACTGCACTTTCTGGTCAATGTAGGGCTGGATTATCTGAGTCTGGAGCGCCGTGCGGAGACCCTCTCCGGCGGCGAGGCGCAGCGCATCCGGCTGGCCAGTCAGGTCGGTTCTGGACTGGTCGGTGTGACCTACATTCTGGATGAGCCTTCCATTGGACTGCATCAGCGCGACAACAACCGGCTGCTGAGTACCCTCGCGCATCTTCGCGACATCGGCAACACGGTCATTGTGGTGGAACATGACGAGCAGGCCATGCGCCATGCGGATCATCTGATTGATATGGGTCCCGGGGCTGGTGTCCACGGTGGGCGCGTAGTCGCGCACGGCACTCTGGATAACATCATTGAGAACCCTGAATCATTGACCGGACAGTATCTCTCCGGGGCGCGTAGCATTGAGATACCTACACAGCGCCAAAAAGTGGTCAAGGAGCAACGTCTGATTGTGCGCAATGCGCGCAGCAACAATCTGAAAAATCTGGACGTGGCGTTCCCGTTGGGCTTGCTGATCTGTATAACTGGTGTGTCCGGCTCCGGCAAATCAACACTGGTCAACGACACCCTGTTCGCCCAGATCGCGCAGCCGAAAGGCTGGCAGGAAGACGCCTGCGATGAAATTGAAGGCAGGGATCTGGTGGACAAGGTTATCCGCATTGACCAGAGTCCGATTGGACGCACTCCACGCTCCAACCCGGCCACCTATACAGGCTTGTTCGGTCCGGTACGCGAGTTATTCGCGCAGACTCAGGAAGCACGAGCGCGCGGCTACAAGCCAGGCCGCTTCAGTTTCAATGTGCGCGGTGGGCGCTGCGAGGCGTGCGAAGGTGATGGTGTCATTCGTGTGGAGATGCACTTCCTGCCGGATATTCATGTTCCGTGCGACATCTGCAGCAGACAGCGCTATAACCGCGAGACCCTTGACATTCGCTACAAGGGCAAGAATATCGCGGACGTGCTGGACATGACGGTGGAGACTGCGCATGCGTTTTTTGAGCAGGTCCCACCGATTCGCCGCAAACTTGACACCCTGATGCAGGTTGGGTTGTCCTATATTCGTCTGGGCCAGAACGCGACCACCCTGTCGGGCGGTGAAGCGCAGCGTGTCAAGTTATCGCGCGAACTCTCTCGCCGCAGCACCGGCCAGACCCTATACATTCTTGACGAACCTACTACCGGATTGCATTTTCAGGACATTAAGATGCTGCTGCAGGTGCTGCACCGGCTGCGGGATCGCGGCAACACTGTGGTGGTCATCGAGCACAATCTTGATGTGATCAAAACGGCGGACTGGGTGATTGATCTGGGCCCGGAAGGCGGTGCTGGTGGCGGGCGCGTGATCGCGCAAGGCACCCCAGAACAGGTTGCGAGCCGCAAACGCTCTTATACCGGACAGTTCCTGAAATCAGTGCTGCAGCCCTGATCGCTCCTCATTCACCAACAGCCTGCTTCGCCGCGCGCGACTTCGGCAAATAAATTTCTGTCGCACTTCCGAGCATCACCTCACACGCCTGCGCCAGTGTCTCCGAATAAGTCGGATGCGGGTGAATAGTGCCGGCAATATCCTCCACCTCACACCCTTCCTCAATGGCAAGCGCGGCCTCCGCGATCAACTCCCCTGCATTCACGCCCACGACTGCGGCACCGATCATGCGGCGGGTTTGCGCATCGAATAACACCTTAGTCATGCCTTCCGTGCGCCCCACACCGACGGCGCGACCGCTCGCCGCCCATGGAAATACTCCGCGGTCGTACGCAATGCCTTCGGCTTTTGCTTCGCGCTCTGTCATTCCAACCCAGGCCACTTCCGGGTCCGTGTACGCCACCGACGGCACCACCCGCGCCTCGTAGGCTGATTTCTGCCCGGCTGCCACCTCAGCCGCTATGCGTCCCTGATAACTCGCGCGATGCGCCAGCATCGGCGCGCCGGTGACATCGCCAATAGCGAATATATGCGGAATATTAGTTCGCAACTGATGGTTCACTGGAATCACACCATGCTCACCGACGGCGACTCCCGCGGCTTCCAGTCCCAGGTCGGCGCTATTCGCCGCACGGCCCACTGCGACCAACACCGCGTCGAAGCATTGTTCTTCATCAGCCCCCTCGCTGTCGCGCCAACTCACGTGAATGCCTTCTTCGCTCGCACGCGCAGCGGTCACTTGTGTCGACACCCGCACATTCGCAAAGCGCTTGGCGTTGTGTTTCATGTAACTGCGCACCACGTCCACATCGGCACCGCCCATCAACTGATCCAGCGCTTCGACCACGGTTACAGAGGAGCCAAATGCGCGCCAGACGGTCGCCAACTCCAGCCCCAGAATGCCGCCACCGACCACCAACAAGCGTTCAGGAACTTCGCCCAGATCCAGTACGTCGGTTGAATCCAGCACCCGAACGTCATCCGGGAACAAGTCCAGTGCAATCGGCCGCGAGCCACTCGCGATAATGGCCTGCGCGAACTCCTGCTCCTGCGTACCTTCTTCGGTTTCGACAGCCACGGCACGTGCGGAGACGAATCGCGCCCGCCCAGTGCACACCTCCACACCGCGACGCTGCGCCAGTTGTCCTAGTCCATCTGATAACTGCTGGATGCTTTGATCTTTCCATGCCTGCAAAGCGTCAAGTTCGATACGCGGTGCGTCGAACACCACTCCGCGCGAACGCCAGGCTTCCGCATCCTCGATCAGTTCTGCCGCGTGCAGCAAACTTTTTGAAGGGATGCAACCGACATTCAGGCATACTCCGCCAAGACACGGGAACCGTTCAATTATGGTCACGTTCAGGCCTAGATCAGCGGCGCGAAACGCCGCGTTATAGCCTCCGGGCCCGCCGCCGATTACTATGAGGCGGGATGATTTCTCCTCACTCATCGTCTGACCACTCCAGCTCCTGCGGCGTCTCCAGCAAAGCTGTCAGCGCGACCACAAAGCGTGCGCCTTCCACACCATCGATCACCCGGTGATCGTAAGACAGGGACAACGGCATCATCAGGCGTGGCTCCAGTACGTCTTCGATATATCCCGGCTTGTGCACCGCGCGCGATATGCCAAGCACCGCGACTTGCGGCAGATTAATCACTGGCGTGAAGGAACCGCCACCAATCCCGCCGAGATTTGACAGTGTGAACCCACCGCCTTGCATGTCCGCCGCGACCAGTTCCCCGGCACGGGCGCGTTCGGCCAGTTCAGCCACTTCCTGCGCCAAAGTCAAGATCGGCTTGCTATCGGCATCACGAATGACCGGCACCACCAGTCCCGCTTCAGTATTCGCAGCGAACCCGATATGAATGTAGTCACGCACGATCAATTCTTTCCCATCTTCGCTTAAGGCCGCATTGATGCGCGGGCATTCGCTCATCAGTTGCGCACAGGCGCGAATCACGCAAGCAGTCAGCGTGATAGACAGATCGGGATGGCGTTGCGCCCAGTCGCGGCGCTGTTCATCGAGCGCAGTGATGTCCGCCTCGTGGTGCTGTGTGACATGTGGTGCTAGCTGCCAGTTGCGCTGCAGATTCGCACCACTGCGCCGTTGGATTCGCGTCAACGGTTCGCGATGACACGGCCCGAAGCGCTCGGCATCCACCGGCGGCGATTTGGGGCGCGCGGCGGTCGCGGGTTCCTGTTTTTGCGTCAGGATGGCCTTGACGTACTGCTGCACATCCTCGCGCGTGATGCGCCCACGACGGCCATGACCGTGCACTTGCGCCAGATCCACGCCCAACTCGCGTGCGAACTTGCGAATCGCCGGACCCGCGTGCGGCAGATTCCCCAAATGCGGTGGCTCCTCCGGCAGGCTTGCCGGCGGCTCCGATGGCTCCACGACGGGCTGTGGTTCTGCTTCGGGTTCAGGAGCCGCGTCAGCCTCGGAGGTCTCTGACTGTTCCTGTTCTGACTCTGGCTCGGTGGCCGATTCCTCCGGCACCGGAGCATCCGTCAGCGTGGCCACCAGCGTGTCCATGGTCACGATATCGCCGAGTGCCACATGCACCGCTTCCACCGTTCCTGAAAACGGCGCGGGCAGGTCCATTGCCGCCTTGTCTGATTCCAGTGTGACCAGCGCCTCGTCCGCGCGCACGGATTGCCCCGCATCTACAAATACTTCGATGACTTCCGCTTCCGGCACATCCCCCATGTCCGGGACCCGGACTTCGCGACTCATGATGCAAACGGTGCCGGACGCTCAGAATCCACTGCGCATTCACGCATGATGGCCTTGGCCGTTTTGGTCGAGAGTTCGCCGCTTTGCGCCAACGCATGGGCCGCCGTGTGCGCGATATGCGCCGCATTGACCTCAAAGAACTCACGCAGTTTCTCACGGGTGTCGCTGCGCCCGAAGCCGTCCGTTCCCAAAGTATGGTAGGCGCGCCCGTGCGGGATGCACGAGCGAATCTGTTCGGCGTTCAAACGCATGTAGTCACTTGCCGCAATGATTGGGCCTGATCCGTCTTGCAGACATTGCGCAACCCAGGATTGCGTCTCCTTGTGCTTTGGATCCAGTCGGCGCTGACGCGCCACTTCCGCGCCTTCACGTGCCAGCTGCGCAAAACTGGTCACGCTCCAGACTTCCGACTCCACACCGTGCGCGCGCAGCAACTCGGCCGCCGCCAGCACCTCGCGCAGAATCGCACCTGAACCCAGTAATTGCACCGGCACCGCTTTGTCGTCCTGAATCTCAGCGACACGATACATGCCAGCCAGAATACCCTCGCGCGCACCTTCCGGCATGGGCGGGTGGATGTAGTTTTCGTTCTCGACCGTCAAGTAGTAGAAGCAGTTTTCATTGCGCTCGTACATACGGCGCAGACCGTCTTCCAGAATCACCGCAATCTCGTAGGCATAAGCCACATCGTAGGCGTAGCAGTTTGGAATAGTCGCCGCCGCTAGATGGCTATGGCCGTCCTGATGCTGCAACCCCTCACCGGCCAGTGTGGTACGTCCGGCGGTGCCGCCAATCAAAAAGCCACGCGCCTGCATGTCACCGGCCAGCCACATCAGATCGCCGACGCGCTGAAAGCCAAACATCGAGTAGAAGATGTAAAACGGAATCATGCTGAAACCGTGCGTGCTGTAGGCGGTTCCCGCAGCCAGAAAAGACCCCATGGCACCGGCCTCGTTGATGCCCTCTTCCAGCACCTGACCGGTTTTCTCTTCGCGGTAGTAGGCGAGTTTGCCAGCATCTTCCGGCTCGTACAACTGACCGAACGGCGCATAGATACCCAGTTGCCGGAACATCCCCTCCATGCCGAAGGTGCGTGATTCATCCGGCACGATTGGCACCACGCGCGGGCCCAGCGTCTTGTCGCGCAGCAGTTGCGTCAGTGCGCGCACCAACGCCATTGTGGTGGACATCTCGTGTTTGTCGCTGCCTTCCAGCAGCTTGTCGAACACGTCCTCGGGGATCGGCAGTGGATCGGCACTGATGCGACGTTGCGGCAGATAACCGCCCAATGCCTTGCGTCGCGCCTGCATATAGCGGATCTCCGGGCTGTCGTCTGGCGGGCGATAGAACGGCACTTTGTCAGCGATTTCCTCATCACTGATCGGAATCTTGAAGCGATCGCGGAAGGTGCGCAGATCTTCTTGGTCGAGTTTCTTCTGCTGGTGCGTGATGTTGCGACCCTCGCCTGCCGCGCCCATGCCATAGCCCTTGATGGTCTTGGCCAGAATCACGGTCGGTTGTCCGCTATGTGCAAGCGCGGCCTTGTAGGCGGTGTACACCTTGTGCGGATCATGGCCGCCGCGATTCAGTCGCCACAAATCATTGTCCGCCATGTTGGCTACCATGGCCTTGAGTTCCGGGTATTTGGCGAAGAAGTGCTCCCGGATGTAGGCTCCGTCACGCGCACTGTAAATCTGGTAGTCGCCGTCCACGCACTCTTCCATGCGCCGCAGTAGAATGCCTTGGGTGTCACGCGCCAGAAGCGGGTCCCAGTAAGACCCCCAGATCAGCTTAATGACATTCCAACCGGCACCGCGAAACACCCCTTCGAGTTCCTGGATGATCTTGCCGTTGCCACGTACCGGACCATCCAAGCGCTGCAGATTGCAGTTAACCACGAAAATCAGATTGTCCAGCCGTTCGCGACCGGCCACCGATAATGCGCCGATTGATTCCGGCTCATCCATTTCACCGTCGCCGGCGAACACCCACACTTTCCGGTCGCTGGGGTCCAGCAGTCCGCGATGCTCCAGATACTTCATGAAGCGCGCCTGATAAATGCCTTGCAACGGGCCCAGTCCCATCGACACCGTCGGGAACTGCCAAAACCCAGGCATTAAGTACGGGTGCGGATATGAGGACAGGCCCTCGCCGTCCACTTCGCGGCGGAACCGGTGCAGATGCTCCGCGTTCAGCCGACCTTCCAGATAGGCGCGCGCGTACACACCCGGCGAGGAATGTCCCTGAAAGAACACAAGATCGCCGCCGTGCTTCTCGCTCGGAGCGCGCCAGAAATAATTGAACCCGATGTCGTACAGCGTCGCCACCGAGGCGAAGGTCGCCACGTGACCGCCGAGGCCAGGATGCTCCTGATTGGCGCGCACCACCATCGCCATGGCGTTCCAGCGAATCAGCGAACGGATGCGCCATTCCAGCGTCGTATCGCCCGGACAACTCTGTTCCTGCGCCGGCGGGATGGTGTTGAGATAGGCAGTGGTCGCGCTATAGGGGATGCTCAGGCCGGAACGGCGGGCACGATCCAGCAGGCGCTCGAGCAGATAATGCGCCCGCATCGACCCTTCCTCCCGAAATACGGAATCCAGAGCCTCCAGCCACTCTTGCGTCTCCAGCGGGTCAAGATCCTGAGATTTGGATTCGGATTTGCTCATGGCGGTAGAAAGTGCCGTCGCCGTTATTATTATCTATATTGCTCGCAGTTGACGAAGTGAAGTGGGCCCGCCTCTGTATAATCTATCTCGCTGATGTCCCGCACACTCACCGCTATTCTGCTGCTGACACCGCTTTGGCTGGCGTCAGGTTGCAATCTGTTGCCAGAAGCGGCAGAAAACGAGTTCGTCGGCAAGAATGCCGCGCAACTCTATACCATGGGCGTCACCTTTCGGCGCAACGGCAACTACACCAAGGCGATTGAGGCATTTGACTATCTGGAAGGCGCATTCCCCTTCGACCCTTACGCCCAGCAAGGCATGCTGGAGAAAGCCTACTCTCAGCACCGCCAAGAGCAGCACGTTGAGGGGATTCTGACGCTCAACCGTTTCATTGAACAAAACCCGGTTCATGAGAACATCACCTACGCGCATTATCTGCGCGGCGTCACCTACTTTGATTACGGGCAGACCCTGCTGCATCACATCCTGCCCTACATTCGGCACAACAAGGATCCGACACCGTGGAAGGCTTCGTTTACCAACTTCAGCTGGATCGTCACCAACGACCCTCAGTCACCGTATGCGGCTGACGCGCAACAGCGCACCGTGTTTCTGCGCAACTTGCTGGCGCGCTATGAAGTGCACGTGATGGATTTCTACTTGCGCCGCAAAGCCTACGTCGCCGTGATCAACCGCAGCAAGTATCTGCTGGAGCGCTATCATGGCGCGCCGCAGATGGCGGATGCGCTGTGGTTCATGGAACAGGCCTACCGCAAAATGGGAATAAACGACCTGGCGGACAGCGCCGATCAGGTGCGGCAGTTGAACTTCCCGCACTATGATGCGAAACGGGCGGCCGAGGAGACGGTGGAGGACGGCATGTTCACCACCGCCGGGAACTGGATCGGTGATATGACGGACAGCATCGCCAGTTTCGTCGGCTTCGACATCGCCGAATTGCCGCCGGAAGATCTCAGCCATCGCTACAAGGAGATTGATCTGTATGTCGCGGAGGTAGACGAATACCGCTCTGCACGTGAGCCTGCGAAGATCGTCGTCTCAAGCGTCGAAAGTGGCCATCGCCCGGACCCGTCCGACTCAGACGGGGATGCCTGGCAAAAGTTTCTGACACTGCTGGGAATGGCCGATGACGACGAGGAGCCGGTTCCGATTGTGCCGGTAGGAGAAGAAGCGGAAGGAGAAGCTGAGGCTGAAGCCGAAGAAGCGGCTCCTGACACCGGCGAGGCCCCGGATCTGGAAACGCTGGTCGAGTCCCCTGCGGAACCGCTTGAAATCACTCCCGACTCGGATCCGGTCGCAGAACCGGAGCAAAACGAACGCATTCCGTCGGCGCAGCCGCCACCGGAACTGCCCACACCTTAAATAGCCCTCAAGGACGATACGCCGACGTGATCGGATAGCGCCGATCGCGACCAAACGCACGCTGCGTGGTCTTCACTCCGGGCGGTGCCTGCCGACGCTTGTATTCACTGGCTAACACCCGCGCCACCACTTCGTGCACGGTGTCGGCCTCAAAACCTTCCGCGATGATCGCCTCAGGCGCGCAATCTTCTTCAATAAAGCGACGCAAAATGGCGTCCAGCACCGGATATTCCGGCAGTGAATCTGAGTCTTTTTGGTCGGCGCGCAATTCCGCGCTCGGCGCGCGCGTCACAATGCGCTCCGGGATGACTTCCTGCTCTCGGTTGCGCCAGCGGGCCAGATCATAAACCCGTGTCTTGAACACATCCTTCAGCGGCGCGAACCCACCCGCCATATCGCCGTACAAAGTCGCGTAGCCCACCGCCATCTCGCTCTTGTTGCCGGTGGTCAGCAGCAATTTGCCGCTGTGATTCGACCACGCCATCAGCAGCAGGCCGCGAATGCGCGCCTGCAGGTTCTGCTGCACCAGATCTTTCTGTGCGACTTCACCCAGACTGTTGCACAAGGCAGCGAAGGTCGACTCAATCGACACGTCATGCAGTACCACAGCCAGACGCTCAGCCAACAGGTCAGCATCCTCAACACTCATCTCCGAGGTGTAGCGCGACGGCATCGCCAGCGCCTCGACCCGATCCGCGCCCAGAGCATCCACTGCAATCGTCAGCGTCAATGCCGAATCAATGCCGCCCGACAACCCAACCAGCACGCCGGGAGAGTGGTGCTTGTCAACATAATCGCGCACTCCCAAAACCAGCGCCTGATACAGCATCGCATCCTCACTCAGTGCTTCGGCTTGCGGCGCGGCGCACCACGAACTGTCCGCATCCTGGCACTCCAGTTCCGCTTCCACAAAACTCGGTGATTGCGCCAGCAACTCGCCGCTCGCATCAAGCACGAAACTCGCGCCGTCAAATACCAATTCGTCTTGACCGCCGACCTGATTGACGTAGCACACTGCACACCCGGTCTCCTGTACACGCGAGCGCGCCGCTTCAAGGCGTCGATCGCCTTTGCTGCTGTCAAATGGAGAGGCGTTCAGGCATAGCAAGGTCTGCGCACCATCACGCGCCAGTTCGCTCGCCACCCGCGATTGCCAGAGATCCTCGCAAATCAGAATACCAAAGCGGTGATCCGCGATCTGCACCGCAGCAGTCTCGGTGCCCCGCGTAAAATAACGCTGCTCATCGAACACATCGTAGTGCGGCAGCAGTTGCTTGCGCACCACCGCTTGCACTGCACCGTCATGGCAGACCACGGCTGCGTTGTATAGGGCGTCGCCTTCGCGCTGCGGCGCGCCGACGACCAGCCAGTGCGCACCGCTCTCGGCCGCTAGACGGGCGATCGCCTGATCGGTTTGCGCAAGAAAATCATCGCGAAGCAGCAAGTCTTCCGGCGGGTAGCCGCACAAGGCCAGTTCCGGGAACACCCAGATGGCCGGCTGCGGGCGCTCTTGCAGATACGCCAGCACGCGCGTGGCATTGCCCTCAATGTCCCCCACCAGCGGGTTGAACTGAATCAGACGGATCGGGAGAGACACAGACATGCCAATAATGAGTGATGCGGGTTAATTTTAAGGGGAGAGCCGTAGCAACTGTCCTTGCTCCGCATCCGTCAGCACATAAATATGTCCGTCCGCGAGTACGCGAACATCGCGAATGCGCAGCCCATGAGGCTTGGGCAGAATGTGTTCGGACAATACGCCTTCTGCATCCGGTGCCAGCCGATGCAGTTGCCGAAACTTCAGCGCGCCGACCAGAAAGTGTCCAATCCATGCAGGGAACACCGCGCCGTCATAGATCGCGAACCCCGATGGCGCGATCGACGGCGTCCATTGCCAGCGCGGCGACTCAATGCCGGGCGCTTCCTGCCATTCGCTCACGCGCCCACCAGTGTATTCCTCTCCGTAAGTGACGATCGGCCAGCCATAATTGGCACCGGCGACCACCTGATTGAGCTCATCTCCCCCTTTCGGGCCGTGTTCATGCAGCCATAACTCGCCGGTGAGCGGATGCAGCGACATGCCTTGCGGATTGCGATGTCCGTAGGACCAGATTTCAGAATGGGCGTCCTTCTGATTCAGAAACGGGTTGTCCGACGGCAGGCTGCCGTCGGCGTGCAGACGAAGAACCTTGCCGTGATGAGAATCGAGCTGCTGCGAGCCGGCACGCTCACCGCGATCGCCTACGGTGATGAACAGATAGCCGTCGGCATCCAGCACGAGACGCCCCGCGAAATGCCAAGTCAGGCCGCTGCACGGCTGCGCCTCAAACAGCAACTGCTCATCCGACAGGGTCTGCCCCTGCAGGCGGTAGCGGCTGACCACGGTGGTGAAGCCGCTTGCGCACGAGGCGCTGTAGCTTAGATAGATCCAGTTCTCGCCGGTCGCGAACTGCGGATGCAGCGCGACATCCAGCAATCCGCCCTGCCCGACAAAAGCGACGTCCGGTGTACCGCTCACCATGCGGCGATTGCGCCCTTGCACGTCGAGTCGCAACAACTCACCGGGCTTGGTCGTCACCAGCAACTCGCCCTCTGGCAGTTGCGCGAGACTCCACGGGAAATTCAGGTCTTCTGCCAGCACCTCTACCCGGAGTTCTTCGGCGGCAACGGGCGACAATGACAGCCACAAACTGCAGGCGAAGACACGGCTGGTGCCGTTGACAATCCGCAAAAAACTCATAAGGGTTGCACAGGATCGGAGGCCTTATTCTATGAAGTCAATTTCTCCAAACTGCAAAACAGGCATAATTGGGGTATCGGGAATTGCCTGCTTATGCCGCTATGCCCCCTGATCCTTTCTGGTTCGTCGCTGTGTTCCTGTCGGGTGCAATTGCCGGCAGTTTCCTCAATACGCTGGTCGCACGGCTGCCGAACATGCTACTGCAGCCGGCCTCCGGCCTGAGCCTGAACGCGCCACGCTCGTTTTGCCCGGTCTGCGAACACGCCTTGCGAGTGCGCGATCTGGTGCCGCTATTCAGTTATCTGGCCTTGCGCGGGCGCTGCGCACACTGCAACGTTACCATCCCGCGGCGCTACTTTGTGCTGGAACTCACCGCCGGATTGATCGCGCTGGGTGCCTGGTGGCATTTTGCCGATTTGCAAGATGCCATTGCGGTCGCCATCCTGGGCTGGGGTCTGCTTGCGCTGTCAGTCATTGACTGGCGCACCCAACTGCTGCCAGACCTGATCGTCTACCCGCTATTGTGGCTGGGCTTGTTGGTGAACCTCAATGGCACGTTTGCACCACTGGGCGATGCTGTCATCGGTGCCGCTGCCGGATATTTGAGTCTGTGGTTCTTGCATCATCTGTTCCGTCTGCTGGCGCGCGAGGAAGGCATGGGCGGCGGAGACTTCAAACTGTTTGCAGTTGGCGGTGCCTGGCTAGGCTGGATGTATCTGCCCTGGATCGCACTGCTGGCTTCTGTACTGTGCCTGTTGTCCTGGCTGGTATTGTTGTTGCGCGGGCAGCGCACCCGACAACTCGCATTCGGTCCTGCACTGTCCGCGGCAATGGCCTGGTTGCTGGTAGCGCCTGAATCCGTGCATGTGCTGGCCCAAGGGCTGAGTCTGTTATGAGCGGCCTGTTGCGTCTGGGCATGACAGGCGGCGCGGCCTGCGGCAAGTCTTCATCGGCGCAGGCGTTCGCAGAACTCGGCGTGCCGATTATTGATGCCGATGATGTGGTTCGGCAGCTGACACGCCCCGGAGAGCCGCTGCTGCAGGAAGTTATCTCGCAAGCCGGTCCCTCGGTACGACACGCGGACGGAAGTCTGGACCGGGCACAGCTGCGCGATCTGCTGTTCCGGGATGCCGCCATGCGCCGCGTCATCGAAAGGGTGCTGCATCCTCCGGCGAAACGAATTATTCTCGACTGGTTCGATGAGCAGTCCGGCCCCTTGGCGATCGCCGTGGTGCCGTTGCTATTCGAGACGGACTGGCATCATGTCATGGACCGGGTGCTGGTGGTGAATTGCCCGGCCTCAGTGCAGCGCGAACGACTGTTGCAACGCGAAGGGATCACTGATGCGATGGCGAATACCATTCTGGCTTGTCAGGCTTCGGAAGCCAAGCGGCTCAGCCTGGCCGATGATGTGCTGGACACCACCGGCACAGTAGAGGAGCTAACCGCCAAGGTCGCCGAATTGCATGAAATGTATCTGCATTTATGAGCAACCCCTCGCTGTTCGCGCGCCATCTGATTTATGAGCATGCGATCACCAAGCGCATGCGCATTCTGACACGCGTGGATTATCTGGCGCGCCAATTCGCTCACCACTGCGAACAAACCTCAACGTGGGACCTTCGCGCCGCCATCAACACCCTGCTGGAACTCAATACCCTGATGGAGCGCAACAGCATCAAACTGGAAGTGCTGCGCGAACTGGAGCAGCGCATCAATTGGCTGGAGATGCTGCGCGATGTGAACGGCGTGGATCAACAACGCATAGACGAGATCATCACCGAGCATCAAAACCTGCTGGAGGAAGTTCGCGAGATGCCCTATCCGGTCGGCGAAACACTCACCAAACACGCCTTCATCAATACGGTGCGCCAACGCAACCAGATGCCCGGCTGCACCAGCGAAACCGATCTGCCGCTGTATTACAAGTGGCTTAGCGACCCGCGCGTCAATCACACGATTTTGCTGCGGCAATGGTTTGAGCCTTTCACCACCATCGTCCACACCGGGCGCACCCTGCTTGACTGGATCCGTAGCAGCGCTCCGTTCCATAGCGCCTCCGCCACCCGAGGCTGGTTTGAGACTGAACTCGATGCCAGCCGCAGCCACCAAATGATTCGGGTGAAACTGCGCACGGACACCAACCTCTATCCCGAAATCAGTGTCTCTAATCAGTCATGCACCATTGTGTTTCGTAACGGCGAGGCGCTGCACCAGCGCCCGTATCAAACCACCGATGACGTCGAGTTCGAACTCTCGCGCTGCCTGTTTTGATTAAACTGGCAGAACTTTCAAACTGAACTCAGTTCGATGATCATTCGCGTCACTGTAGAGAACTTCAAACAATTTCAGAAACAGGCCTTCGGGGTCCCCGAAAACGTCCGTGTGCTTGCATTGAAGTTCAGCCAATCCGGCAACGCAGAATCATCATCCAGAGTCGCGGTGTAGGTCAGAGTGTCCATATCTGTGTCGGTGAAGATGTCGGCCGGGAATTGATACGTGAACGCCGTGCCTGTTGTCGCCGCTTTCGATACTGCTCGAACCGTAACGTTGGTTAGAGTAGCACCCTGCGTACCGGTCGTGAAACTCATTTGGCGGAAATTGTTGACTGTAACATTGGGTCTGGCAACCTGACTCCAATTTTGAGACTAATAGCGCGGCCGTAACCGGCGGCGCAGTGCATACAGAGGTTGCAAGCAAAAGTAACGCCACCTAGACGCGCACTATGCGTCGGGGAGCGCTCAAAGAACAGGAAGCAACAGATCCCACCGAGCGGCGGAATCCGCAAGTTCGCGTAGGGGTTAATCTGCCAGAAAGGCTAGAGTAAGTGCAACGGGGGTGCTCCCCCTCAAAATGTCTTGGCATCGTAATGTTGTCTACATTACTAGGGCTACCAGTCGTTACCAGAACAAATCACCTTCACCACTTTTCCACCTACACTGTCCCCAAATGGCGCGCCTCCCCTAGCCAGCGCTGAGTGATCGCATCCACCGCTTCTGGTGCCTGCTGTAAAAATTCCCGCGCCAGCGCCCCGACCTGCCGCAGTTGCTGCTCATCGCGCGTCAGATCGGCAACGCGAAAGACCATCTCACCTGCCTGCTGCGCTCCCAGCAACTGACCCGGACCACGCAGACGCAGGTCTTCGCGGGCAATGGCGAACCCATCGTTGCTCTCGCGCATGATTCGAATGCGCCTTCGCGCATTTTCGGTCAAAGGCGGCTTGTACAGCATCACGCAATTGCTCTGCCGGGTGCTGCGCCCGATACGCCCGCGCAACTGATGCAGTTGCGCCAGCCCCAAACGCTCCGCATTTTCAATCACCATTAAAGAAGCACTCGGCACGTCCACACCAACCTCAATAACCGTCGTCGCTACCAGCAACTGCACCCCGCCACTCTTGAAGCGCTCAATGGCTCGCTCCTTGTCCGCTGCCTTCATACGTCCATGCACCAGACCGATCTCCAGATCCGGCAGATCTTCGGTCAATCTGGCCCAGGAACTCTCCGCCGCCTCACACTGCAACACTTCAGAATCCTCAACCAGCGTGCAGACCCAGTACGCTTGCTGTCCGCCTAGACAGGCTTTTCGGATGCGCTGCATCAATTCCTCTCGCTTGTCTTCCGGCATCGCTACCGTGGTGACCGGTTTGCGCCCCGGCGGCAGCTCATCCAGAATTGAAGCTTCCAACTCTCCATACACAACCATGGCAAGACTGCGCGGGATCGGCGTGGCCGTCATGATGAGCTGGTGCGGCCACACCCCGTCCTGCACACCCTTGCGCTTGAGTTCCATACGCTGGTGTACGCCAAACCGATGCTGCTCATCGATGATCAGCAAGCCCAGCCGGTCGAACTCCACACCTTTTTGAATTAGCGCATGCGTGCCGACCACCACCGGAATTTTGTGATCCTGAATCTGCTGGTATAGCGCTGTCTTCTGTGCGCGCGTCTGCGCGCTTGACAGCAACGCCACCTCAATCTCCATGGGCCGCAACCATTCCTGAAAACAGCGATAGTGCTGCTCCGCCAGCAACTCAGTCGGAGCCATAATAGCAACCTGCATACCAGAATCCACCGCGCACAAGGCCGCTGCCGCCGCCACCACTGTCTTGCCGGAACCGACGTCGCCTTGCAGCAGACGCATCATCGGCTGCTCCAGTGACATGTCCTGACGAATCTCGCTCACCACACGCTGCTGCGCCTCCGTAAACGTAAACGGCAACCGCTCCTGAAACTGCTGGACCAGTGCCTCGCCCCCTGTAATCGCTGTCGCCGGGCGCTTGAACGCCCGCTCGCGAACACGTGCGAACGCCAGATTGTAGGCGGCCAACTCTTCCATGATCAGACGCCGACGGAACAAGTTCGTATCTGACAAGATCGTCGCCACATCGATGCCGCGCGGCGGCGCATGAAGGTGCTGTAAGGCTTCCATAAAGTGCGGCAACCCTTCACGGGAGAACAACTCCTCCCACAACGAATGCTCCAGTATGCCGCGATTTTCTTGCGCCCAGTCAAGCCCCCGCTCAATCAGTTTGCGCAGAGAGACTTGCGCCAAACCGGAAGTCACCGAATACACTGGTGTTAGACGCTCTTCCTTCTGCGGCTCGCTGTCGCTATCGAGAATGTCGTAGTCAGGATGAAACATGCGCAACTTGCGGCCATACAACTTGACTTCACCAAAGGCGCGCACCATCGCGCCTTCGACCAGTTGATCCTGCTGAAACCGGTTGAAGCGCATGAATAACAATTCCAGCGTCGCGCCTGAATCATCTTCCAGCAGCACGCGCAGGCGGCGGCCGCGATAAGTTTCGACTCGCGCCGCGCTGACAAACCCCATGACGCTGCATCTCTGCTCCGGCAGTAACTCATTCAGAGGAACAATGCGTGTGCGGTCCTCGTAGTTGCGCGGCAGATGCAGCAGCAGATGATCAATGCGGTGAATACCGAGCCGCGCCAGTTTCTCTTCTACGCGCGGCCCCACGCCAGAAAGCGCCCGCAATGCGGCCTGAGCCGGATCGGGCTGCGCGGGATTTTCTCGCGCCATTGCGGCGATTAGTCTTGGCGATTCAGAATCGCATCCATCTCCACCATCGCCCCCTTGGGCAAGGCCGCCACGCCGATGGCAGCGCGTGCAGGATAAGGTTGCGAGAAATACGTTTCCATGATTTCATTTACCAAAGAAAAGTGCTCCAGATCAACAAGATAGACTGTTAACTTGAGGCAGTCATCGAGTCCGGTACCTGCGGCTTTTGCCACCGCTACCAGGTTATCGAAAACCTGCGTGATCTGCGCACGCATGTCCGGGCCGACCAACTCCATGGTGGCTGGATCAAGCGGAATCTGGCCGGACAAAAAAATCAGGGAATCAGTTTTGATGGCTTGCGAGTAGACACCGATGGCGGCAGGTGCCTCCGAGGTCTCGATGGGAATTCGCGACATGATCAGGCGGGCATTGCAAAAGGCAGCCTTATCTTACGCAACGGGCAACTTTTAGCCTGACAAACGCTCGACCTTGCGGACATCTGGCAGCCGACGAATGGCCTTGATCAGGCTCGCAAGGTGTGCGCGGTCACGCACATTCAAAATAAAACCCAGACTGGTGGTGCTGCCCTGCGCCTCTTCCAGTTCCACGCCATCAATATTGCTGTCCTGTGCTGCGATCGCGGCAGCGATCTGTGCCAGCAGTCCGCGCCGGTTATTGGTCGACACCCGAATCGCGACTGAATACTCGCCTTCCACCGTATCCGCCCACTTGAATGGAATCCACTGCCCGGACGTCTTGTTGCGACGCCCGCTGATATTGCGGCAGTCCCCGCGATGAATCACCAGCCCGTGCCCAATTGAGGTCATGCCCACCACGGCATCGCCTGGGATTGGGCGGCAGCATTTGGAGAAACTCACCGCCATGCCTTCGGTACCCACCAGCGCGACAACGGGTGCTTTCTCCTGACGCCGCAGGACACGTTTCCACCAGGCGGGGGAACCTTGAGGGAATGTCGCTCCCCCAGCCAGATGATGCGCGGCAATCGGTGCCATGATGCGCCCCAGCCCAATATCGCAGAACAACTGCTCCTCATCCGCGAGGCCCATGGTCTTGAGCGCTTGTGTGATTTGTTCAGCAGGCACATCGGTGAAGTTCAGATCAAAGCGAGCCAGCGCTCGGTCCAGCAACCTCTGACCCAATGCCGCCGCCTGTTCTTCTTTCAGGCCCTTCAGATACTGGCGAATTGCGGTTCGCGCCTTCGCAGTGACTGCGAAATCCAGCCACGCCGCAGTTGGCTTGCCATGCGCGGCCGTAATGGCTTCGACCATTTGTCCACTGGACAGTTCGCTTGACAATGGCATTGACACGCGATCAATCTTGACGCCGACGCAGGTATCACCGACATCCGAGTGTACGGCGTAGGCAAAATCCAGTGCCGTAGCGCCATGCGGCAGGCGCAGAATATCCCCTTTCGGTGTGAACACATACACCTCATGCGGGAACAAATCGACCTTGACCTGCTCCAGAAACTCCAGTGAGTCCGGTGCCGTGCGCTGCAGATCCTCAACATTCTGCAACCAGCGCGCCGCATGCGCAGGCAAGGCCAGTTCAGCGGCATCCTTGTACTTCCAATGCGCTGCGACCCCACTTTCGGCGACCCGCTCCATGTCATCGGTGCGTACCTGTAACTCCAGCGGCACTGCTCCCGGCCCGTGCAAAGCGGTATGCAGCGACTGGTAGCCATTCGCCTTGGGGATGGCGATGTAATCCTTGAACTTGCCCGGTATCGGCTTGTACAGACTGTGCGCGACACCCAGTGCGCGATAGCACTCATCCACCGTCCCCACGATGACCCGAAAGCCGAACACGTCATACACCTCGCTGAAGGTACAACGCTTGTCGCGCATCTTGCAGTAAATGCTGTAGGCGCTTTTCTCGCGGCTTTCCACCTGCGCCTCAATATTGCGAAAACGCAAGTTGTCGAGCAGGTTGCTCCGCGCCTGCTCCATCTGGTTGCGCTGCCGCTTGCGTTGACTTTCCATCGCTCGACTCAAAACCTGACTGCGCAGTGGGTACATGGCCTCAAACGCACGGCTTTCCAGCTCTTGACACACCGTATTCATGCCCAGACGCCGTGCGATAGGCACATAGACATCCAGCGTTTCAGTCGCGATTCGCTGGCGCTTTTGTAGTGGCAATACGGACAGGGTGCGCACGTTGTGCAAGCGATCCGCGAGTTTCACCAGAATCACGCGAATATCGCGCACCGTCGCCAGCATCATCTTGCTGAAGTTGGCGGCCTGCGCTTCGCCGCGCGACAACCCGCCGATGAGTGTTAATTTGCTGACGCCCTCGACCAGATGGGCTACATCCTCGCCAAACCGTGTGCCGATCTGCTCCTGCGCGGTCAACGTATCCTCGATGACATCATGCAGCAAAGCCGCGATGATGGTGTCGGCATCCAGATGTAATTCCGCCAGAGTCTCCGCGACCGCAAGCGGGTGCGTGATGTAAGGTTCGCCAGTGTAGCGACGCTGATCGCCGTGGCGTTCAGAACTGAACAGGAAGGCGCGGTAGATGCGCTGGATCTGCTCCAGATCCAGATAGCGTTCAAGTTGTTCGTGCAGGCGTCTAAAGCCTGTCGGGCCGGAAAATTCCGGGGCGGACTCTACAGCCGCTTCAAGAGCGACAGCCATAACTCCGGCAGCCCTCGATGATCACGCCGCAGCCGGCTTGCCCTCATCCGGTTCTGCAGCAGCCTCGGCCGGCTCAGCCGGCGTCTCATCCTCCGGCGCGTCCGCGGCCGGTTCGCCCTCTAACGCCACCGCTTCCTCGTCCAAAACTTCTTCCAAGTCGTCCCCTTTCTGCTCCGGCAGGGTTTCCGGCTTGGTCTCAGCAACCTCGCGGTGCAGTTTGTCAAGATCCGAAACCTGGTCTTCAGCATCCACCGGAATCTGCGGCTGATTCAGGATGTCTTCAGTGATTTTGCCCGCGGCAATCTCGCGCAAGGCCAATACCGTCGGCTTGTCATCATCCCACGGTAGTAATTCGGCCGCGCCATTTTTGAGCTGGTGCGCCCGACGCGATGCCGCTAGCACCAGGTCGAAACGGTTTTCGATCTGCTCCAGACAGTCTTCAACAGTAATACGTGCCATGAATCAATGATAAGGGCTTGAACAGGGGCGCAATTATACCAGAGGTGCCTTGTCATTGTGCGATAATAGCCCGTTTCGGCTATGTAGCTCAGCTGGTTAGAGCGTGGCACTCATAATGCCAAGGTCGGTGGTTCGAGTCCACCCATAGCCACCATCCCTCTCTTGCTGCGGAAAGCCTCCCCATAAAAGCCTTGTAATCTTCTCGTTTCGCACAAAAACCCAGCAACCTAAAATGGGCTAATATAAGGATCATATTGTTTTTATTATGATTGGTCGATTTTACCCTACTGGTTTGGCACTTA
This sequence comes from uncultured candidatus Poriferisulfidus sp., assembly GCA_965199755.1. Taxonomy (GTDB): domain Bacteria; phylum Pseudomonadota; class Gammaproteobacteria; order Poriferisulfidales; family Poriferisulfidaceae; genus Poriferisulfidus. The sequence goes on from CBDASZ010000002.1 coordinate 61,832, forward strand.
CTTTCTAAATAAGATTCACGCACAGAAGGACAAGTACCGAGCATCCTCTCTGGAAGAGCTGGGTCGCTTAACCGGCTTGATTAGGTTGTTATTCGGTAGTTGCAGCAATCCCCTGTGAGACGGGCGCGCTACCTCCGTACGGACTCATAACTAGTACCTTTTGCGCCCCAACGCCAACACGAAAATCCAGCCCAGCAGCGGACTCAGCAGGAACGAGAAGAAGAACCAACCCCAACCGCTTCGGTTGTAACGGTTGGCAAATATCCCCACCGCAATGGACAAGGGAATCCAAAGGAACAGAATTTCCATTTAACGCAAGATTTATTCGTTACTCTCCATTATACGAATGATCTGAAAACTGACTTCAAAGCTCGCCCTGCACTGTCAAATTTCACCTCTTTTCAGACTGCATCAGAGACTCCCGAAAATGCCACATTTGCTACAATTCGTCTGACGCATTCGCGCTCGCAAAATTCCCGCCGTACGCCCCCCTTCTACTGATGCAAGAAAACCCTAAGCCCACTGCTGAAATTCTGCCTATAACGATCGAAGACGAGATGCGTCAGTCGTATCTCGACTATGCCATGAGCGTGATCATCGGACGTGCGTTACCTGACGTCCGCGACGGCCTCAAACCTGTGCAGCGGCGAGTGCTTTACGCCATGCACGAACTCGGCAATCATTCTGACAAGCCATACAAGAAGTCCGCCCGCATCGTCGGCGATGTAATCGGCAAATACCATCCGCACGGCGACTCTGCAGCATACGAAACCATGGTGCGCATGGCGCAACCGTTCTCACTGCGGCACGTGCTGATTGACGGCCAAGGCAACTTCGGTTCGGTGGACGGCGACGCGCCGGCGGCCATGCGCTATACCGAGGTGCGCCTCGCACCCATCGCACATGAAATGCTCGCCGATCTTGAGCGCGAGACGGTTGATTTCATGCCGAACTATGACGGCAACGAACAGGAGCCGTGCGTGTTGCCGACACGCATCCCCAATCTGCTGGTCAATGGTGCCACCGGCATTGCCGTCGCGATGGCCACCAGCATCCCGCCGCACAACCTTGGTGAAGTGGTGCGCGCCTGCGTAGCATTAATCGACGACCCGAATCTGGACATGGACGGCTTAATGGAGCATTTGCCTGGACCGGACTTCCCGACCGCGGCGCTAATGAATCGCAATGGCATTCGTGAAGCTTATGAGACTGGCCGTGGCCGTGTACTGCAACGCGCCCGCGTGGATGTGGAGAGCGACAGCAAGGGTCGAGAGACACTGATCGTCACGGAACTTCCCTACTACGTCAACAAGGCGCGCCTGATCGAGCAGATCGCCACGCTGGTGCGCGACAAACGCCTCGACGGTATCCGCAATCTGCGCGACGAATCAGACAAGGACGGCATGCGCATTGTCATTGAACTGCGTCAAGGCACCGACAGCGACGTGGTCTGCAACAACCTGTTCCAGAAAACACGCATGCAGCAATCTTTCAGCATCAACATGGTGGCGCTCGACGGCGGACGTCCACGGCAGATGAATCTGCACGAAATGCTCGAAGCGTTCCTCACGCACCGCCGCGATGTGGTCACCCGGCGTACCCAGTTCGAACTGCGCGAAGCCCGTACGCGTGGACACCGACTGGAAGGCTTTGCCGTAGCACTAGCCAACATTGATGAGGTGATTGCCTTAATCAAGGCATCCGCCGATGCCGCCACTGCCCGCGATGCGCTGATGGCGCGCCCATGGCCGCCCGGGGCGACCAAAGAATTGCTGGAGAAAGCTGGAGCGACGGCTTCCCGCCCGGAAGACCTGCCGGCCAAGTTCGGGCCACAGAAAGACGGCTATCACCTGTCCGAAATTCAGGCGCAGGCGATTCTGGAGTTGCGCCTGCACCGCCTCACTGGTCTTGAACAAGACAAGATTCGTAACGACTACCAGGACGTGCTCGACACGATCGCGGAGCTTTATCAGATTCTGGCAGAGCCGGAGCACATGATGCAGGTGATCCGTGATGAGTTGTGCGCCATTGACGAGCAGTACACCAACGCGCGGCGCACCGAAATCGAGGAAGGCGACTACGCGCAGGAAGACGAAGACCTGATCCCGGTAGAAGATCGGGTAGTGACACTGTCCGGGCAAGGCTACGCCAAGTCGCAATCGCCCGATGTATACCGGGCACAACGCCGCGGTGGCGTCGGCAAGACCGCCGCCTCAACCAAGGAAGAAGACTACATTGAGCAGATGTTCCTCGCCAGCACGCATGACACTGTGCTGTGCTTCACCAGTCTGGGCCGCGTCTACTGGCTCAAGGTGTACCAGTTCTCCAGCGGCTCGCGCGTCGCGCGCGGGCGTCCGATCGTCAACTTGCTGCCCTTGATGGAAGATGAAACCATCAATGTCATCATGCCGGTGCACGAGTTTGACGATGACCGTTACGTGGTGATGGCCACCCGACGCGGCATCATCAAAAAAGTCCGCCTGTCAGCATTCTCCCGCCCAATGAAACGCGGCATCATTGCCATGAATCTGGACGATGGCGATCAGCTAATCGGCGCGGCACTGTCCGACGGCAACAGTGACATCCTGATGGTTGCCGACAACGGCAAGGCCGTACGCTTTACGGAGACCGCGGTACGCTCCTTGGGCCGCACCGCCCGCGGTGTACGCGGCATTCGCCTGGCGGAGGACGCGCACGTCATCAGCCTGTCCGTCATTGACGCGGATTCCGGCGAGCGTCAGTTGCTTCTGGCCACCCGCAACGGCTTCGGCAAACGCACCCGGCTGGCCGACTTCACCCGCAAGGGTCGCGGCATCCAGGGCATCATCGCCATTCGCACCAGCGAACGCAATGGCCCGGTGATCGGCGCGGTCGAAGCGGATCCACAGCGCGAAGTGATGATGATCACCAGCGGCGGCACATTGGTGCGCACCAGCATTGAGGAAATTGCCTTGTCTGGCCGCTCCGCGCAAGGCGTACGTCTAATCACCCCGCGCGATGGCGAGCATCTCAGTCGTCTGGTCTGCGTCGACGCGCTGGATGAAGACGCCGACACGCAGGACGAACCGGTTGTCCACTGACATCGCCACGGTCCGTTACAACTTCGCTCCGGGCCCCGCGCAACTTCCCAAACCGGTGCTCGAAGAGGCCGCGCAAGCGGTTCTCAACTTCGATTCCTCCGAGCGTTCCATTCTGGAACTGAGTCATCGCAGCGACGCTTTCGATGCCGTTGCCGAGCGCGCGGAATCTGATCTCCGTGATCTGCTGTCGCTCAGCGACGACTACGCCGTGCTGTTTCTCTCCAGCGGCACGCGCACGCATTACGGTCTATGGACTCTCAATATCAGTGCGCCTGATGCGCGCATCGGCATGACGCAAAGCGGCTATTGGTCACGCATGGCCGCCGATGAGGCCGGGCGCTTTCGCAGCATCGTGCGCCTTGAGCAAAGCGACCCCTCAGACTATCCTGAATGGGATCCCTATGAGGCGACTGCGCTTGATTATGTGCACTACGTCTCTAACGAGACGCTGACCGGGCTTGCCATGCCCGAACCTGAAGTGCCCTGCCCGCTGGTCTGCGACCATACTTCGGACTTCCTGAGCGAGCCGATTGATCTGCAGCCTTACGCTCTATGCTACGCCGGCGCGCAGAAGAATTTCGGCTGCGCCGGACTCACGCTTGCGATCGTACGCCGGGAATTGTTGCGTGAGGAGATCGAACTGCCCAAAGGTCTTGATTACCACACCCAGATGCAGCACCAGTGCCGTTACTACACGCCCGCCACTTACGCCTGGTACGTGGCTTCACTGTACCTGCGCTGGATTCGCGAAGAAGGCGGACTGGAGGTCATGGCGCAACGGGCCGAGGCGCGTGCGCAGCCCTTGTATGCGTACATTGATGACTCCTCTTTGTACAGTTGCGCCATCGCGCCGCGGGCGCGCTCCCGCATGAACGTCTGCTTTCAACTAAGCGATGAATCCCTGCTGGAGGCGTTTCTGGAGCAGGCCGAAGCGCAGGGACTGGCGGGTCTGCGAGGACACAGTGCGGTCGGCGGAATTAGGGCCAGCCTGTACAATGCCATGCCAATAGCCGGAGCTGAAGCGCTGGCTTCTTTCATGCACGAGTTCGAGCGCACCGCATGAGTGACCAAGATTTAAATTCTGCCCGGCGTCAAATTGACGCGCTGGACGATGAGATTGTAGAACGCATCAGTCACCGGGCGCGTCTGGCGCTGGAGACTGCGCGCGCCAAATCGGCAGACGGCAGTTTCTATGATCCGGCACGTGAGGCGCAGGTGCTACGCCGCATTCGCGAGACCAATCCGGGACCGCTCACAGACGATGAAATGGTGCGGCTGTTCCGCGAGATCATGTCGGCCTGTCTGGCGCTGGAGCGCCCGACACAAGTCGTCTATCTGGGACCAGAAGGCACCTTCACGCATCAAGCGGCGCAACGGCATTTCGGGCACTCCGCGCAATTCACACCGCACGACCATGTCGGCGAGGTGTTTCGCGAGGTGGAAAGCGATGAATCCGAATACGGCGTGGTGCCGGTAGAGAATTCGACCGACGGCGTGGTCGCGCATACGCTCGACCTGTTCATTGAGTCTGCGCTGAAAATTGCCGGCGAAGTCGAGTTGTCCATTCACCACCATCTGCTCGCGACCCACGAGGATCTCGATGCCTTGCGTTGCGTGCGCGCGCACCCGCAGGCGTTGGCGCAATGCCGCCAGTGGCTGGACCGGAAACTGCCCAAACTCGACCGCATCGCGGACTCCAGCAATGCGGCCGCCGCCCTGTACGCGCAGCAGAACCCGGAAGTCGCGGCGATCGCAGCGCGCGCCGCCGCTGAACAGTACGAGCTAAACATTCTAGCGACCAACATTGAGGACAACCCGGACAACCGCACCCGCTTTCTGGTCATCGGCAAGAACGAGTCACCGCCTTCCGGTGCGGACAAGACCAGCGTGCTGGTGTCCGCGCGCAACCGACCAGGCGCACTGATGGAATTGCTGCGACCGCTGTCTGAGGCCGGCATTGACCTGAGCCGCATCGAGTCGCGGCCCGCGAAAACGGTCAACTGGGAATACGTGTTCTTTCTGGACCTGCAGGGACATCAGGCTGAAGCACCAATCGCAGCGGCGCTGGACGCGCTGACGGAAGCTTCCGCATTCTGCAAAATTCTGGGCTCCTATCCCTGCGCCGCCGCGCCCTGATGGCCGCCTCCCCTGACGCTGTCTGCACGGCCGCGCGCGCGAGTGTGCAGCAACTGGCACCTTATATCCCCGGCGCGCGTCCCAGCGTCGCCGGCGAGAAGTTGTGCCGGCTGGCCTCTAATGAAAACCCGCTCGGCCCCTCGCCAAAGGCCGTGGACGCCTTGCGCGACATTGGCAATCTGGCGCGCTACCCGGACAACGACGGCCATGCCCTCAAACAAGCACTCGCCGCGCAGCATAACTGTGGCGAAGACTCCCTGATTCTGGGCAATGGCTCTTCTGACCTGCTGGATTTGGTTGCGCAAGCCTGGCTTGAAGACGGTCGCGAGGCGGTATTCGCACGCCACGCTTTTGTGGTGTACCCGCTGGTGGTGCAGGCCGCCGGGGCTGTCGCCCGCATCGCCGAGCCGTATCCGCTGACGCATGAACAACCGCTTGGCCATGATCTTGCGACTCTGCAAGAGCAGGTCACTGAGCGCACCGCGGTGGTGTTTCTAGCCAATCCCAACAATCCGACCGGCACAGTGCTGAACGATGACGCCGTGCGCGACTTTCTGGAGGCCATTCCGCCGCAGGTGCTGGTGGTGCTGGATGAAGCCTACGCGGAGTACCGCGATCCGATCCCGCCCGCCGGGCGCTTTCTGGACTGTCCGCAAGTGCTGCTCACCCGTACCTTCTCGAAGATCTACGGCCTCGCCGGTCTGCGCATCGGCTATGCCTTGGGCCACCCGGACGTAATCAGTATGCTGAACCGAGTACGCCAGCCGTTCAATGTCAACACGCTGGCGCAGCAGGCGGCCTGCGCGGCGCTCACCGACACCGAGCACCTTGCGAAAAGCCGCAGCAACTGCACTGAGGGCATGTTGCGGCTGCTCGCTACCGCCCGAGAACTGGAATATCCGCATCTTGGCATGCACGGCAATTTCCTGACCCTGAATCTGGGCGAGCGAACCCCCGAGGCGATCGCGTCTCTTCGCGAGCGAGGCATTTTGGCGCGCGCCTTGCCGGAGTACGAACTGCCGCAGTGGCTGCGTTTCACCATTGGCAATACCGATGAGATCTCCACACTGATCGAAGCCTTAAGCGACTGGGAAGGCACATGAACGACACAATCGCCATCATCGGCATGGGTAACATCGGCGGCTCCATGGCTTTGGGTCTGCGCGACAGTTGCGCCGCCATACATGGATTTGATACGGATGCCGCAGCGCTGGACTGGGCGCACGGCGAAGGATTGATTGACACCGCGCACTCACAGGCTGCCGCGGCAGCCAAAGTGTGCGAGATGATTGTGCTGGCGGTGCCGCCGGGTGCCGTTGCTCCGGTTTGTCTGGAACTGGCACCGCATATTGAACCCGGCCAGGTCGTCACCGATGTCAGCAGCATCAAAGGGCCGATGCTGGAGGCCATCGCACAAGGCTGCGGCGTGGTGCCGCCATGGTTCGTGCCGGGGCATCCGATTGCTGGCACCGAGAAGTCTGGCGTACGCCATGCCAGCGGCACCCTGTTCCAGGGTCGCTGCGCGGTGCTGACGCCGTTGCCGCAAACCAACCCCGATGCGGTGGCCTGCGTGCGCCTTCTGTGGGAGCAACTCGGCATGGCCACCCAGATCATGGAGGCCGACACGCATGACGCCATGGTCGCCGGCGTCAGTCACCTGCCACATGTGCTGGCGTTTGCATTAATGGATCTGCTGGCGCAAGAGTTCGGCATTGAGGAACTGAAGCGCTACGCCGCCGGCGGCCTGCTGGATTCCACACGCATTGCGTCTAGCAACCCTGAATTGTGGGCTGATATCTGCCACGGCAATCGCGCCCAACTGGTGCCAATGCTGGAACGGTTCCAGACGCGACTGAGCGAGTTGACCAACGCGCTGCGCACCGAACAATCCCAAGCGCTGCACGACTCCTTCAGCACCGCTCGCCGCACTCGCGAACAACTTCGGCTCAAGGAATGAGCACGTGCTGGCTGGCTGGGCCAGGTGGCGCGGTGCGCGGCACCGTGGACCTCCCCGGCGACAAATCCATCAGCCACCGCGCCTTGATGCTCGCCGCGATCGCGCATGGCCCCAGCACCCTGCGCGGCGTACTCGATAGCGAAGACTGTCGCGCCACAGCCACGGCGCTGCGGCAACTGAGCGTGAAACTGGCGCGACCCGAACCCGGAGTGTGGCAGATTGAAGGACGCGGCCTCGACGGCTTGCGCGACCCCGGTGAGCCGCTTGATCTCGGCAACTCTGGCACTTCAATGCGGTTGTTTTGCGGGCTGCTGGCTAGGCGGGAATTCTCAACCACTTTAATCGGCGATGCGTCGCTGTCGCGCCGTCCGATGGAGCGCGTGACTGCTCCCTTGCGCGCGATGGGCGCGCACATTGACACGGAGGACGAGCATGCGCCGGTGCGGATTCACGCCAACGCCACACTGCGAGGCATCACGCACCCGGAGCCGATCGCTAGCGCGCAAGTCAAATCCGCCATTCTGCTCGCCGGACTGCAAACCAGCGGTCGCAGTTGTCTGATGGAAACCGCGCCCTCCCGCGACCATACCGAACGCATGCTGCCGGCCTTCGGTGCGCACTGCGCCGTCACCGATAACACCATCTGTATTGAGGGTGGGCAGTCCTTGCATGGCGCAGAAGTAGTGATTCCGCGCGATCTATCTGCGGCCGCGTTTTTTGTGGTCGCAGCATGCATTACGTCGGATGCCGATGTGCGCCTGCCCGGAGTCGGACTCAACCCCCGCCGCGACGGGATGCTGCGAATTTTGCAGGCGATGGGCGCGAACATTGAGATCACTCTTGACGACACCACTGCATCGGAGCCGCAGGGCGAGATTCGGGTGCGCCACAGTGCGCTTGCCGGGGTCGAGGTGGGCCCGGAACTGGTGTCCAACGCCATTGACGAGTTTCCGATCCTCTGCATTGCGGCGGCCTGTGCTGAAGGGGTGACTGAGTTTCATGGCATTGGCGAGTTGCGACTGAAGGAATCCGACCGCATTGCCGCCATGGAAGAAGGCTTGCGCGCACTGGGCATCACGGTCGAAGCCGGCGCTGACTTCATGCGCATCACTGGCGGGAGTTTGCGCGGCGGCACCGTACACAGCCACCAAGATCACCGCATCGCCATGGCCTTCGCGATCGCATCACTGGCCGCGCAAGACACGATTCGCATCGAGGGCGCGCAGTGGGTGGCAACCTCCTTCCCGGACTTCGCCGATCTCGCGCGAAGCGTCGGCGTGTTGCTGCGCGATGACTGAATTCATTCCGGTCGTCGCCATTGACGGCACCGCCGGCTCCGGCAAAGGCACGCTGGCACGCGGACTCGCGCAAGAACTCGGCTGGCATTATCTGGACTCTGGTGCCTTGTATCGCGCCTGCGCCTACGCCATAGCGCAGCAGGACATCGCTGTTGACGACACAGATGCGTGCGTGGCCGCGGCGCAAACCATGGAACTGGAGGTACAGTGTCTGCCCGAAGGTTTGGCACTGTCTCTGTCCGGGCGCGACATCAGCACGGCGATTCGTGAAAGCGCGATCGGCGCGGCCGCCTCCGTGATCGCCGGATATCCGGGAATTCGCGCGGCCTTGTTGCCGCGTCAACGCGCCGCGCGTCAGTTGCCTGGTCTGGTCGCCGACGGACGCGATATGGGCAGCGTGGTGTTCCCGGACGCTCTTCTCAAGGTGTTTCTAACCGCTTCGCTGGATATTCGGGCGCAACGACGCCAGATGCAGTTGAAAGAGTTGGGGGTGAATGCTACAATGTCCGACCTCATCCAGGAGTTGGCACTGCGTGATCAACAGGATACGCAGCGCAATGCAGCACCGCTGATGCAGACTTCGGATGCTTTCTTGCTTGATACCACAGGGTATTCGATCAAGGAGGTATGCGATCAGGTCCGGGCTCGCCTGCCCGGTTCATAAACCCCACAGACAAAGGCACCCATCCATGAGCGAAAACTTCGCAGATCTGCTGGAAGAGAATATCTCCCGGCTCCAAATTCGTCCCGGCTCCATTATTGAAGGCACGGTCGTCGACATTCGTGCCGACGCCGTCATCGTCAGCGCCGGCCTCAAATCCGAATGCTTCATTCCCGCTGATCAGTTCCGTGACAATGACGGGCAACTGGAAGTCGCCATCGGCGACACCGTGGAAGTGTCACTGGACGCGCTGGAAGACGGCAGCGGCGAGACCCGCATGTCGCGCGAGCGCGCCAAACGCATCCGCATCTGGAACGATCTGGAGAAAGCCTTTGAGGAAGGCACCAAGGTCACCGGCACCATCGCCAGCAAGGTCAAGGGCGGCTTCACCATCAACCTGAACTCAGCGGTGCGCGCCTTTTTGCCTGGCTCGCTGGTGGACGTACGTCCGGTACGCGAAACCGCCTATCTGGAAAACCGGGAACTGGAATTCAAGATCATCAAGATTGACCGCCGACGCGACAACGTGGTGGTCTCACGCCGCGCCGTCATTGAAGTCGAACACAGCGCCGAACGCAACGCCATCCTGCAGAAACTGGCGGAAAGCAGTACGGTGCGCGGCACGGTCAAGAACCTGACCGACTACGGCGCATTTCTGGACCTGGGCGGCGCTGATGGCCTGTTGCATATCACCGACATGGCGTGGCGACGTATTCACCACCCTTCGGACGTGGTCGAGATCGGGCAGGAAATTGACGTCAAAATCCTGAGTTACGATCAGGAAAGCGGGCGCGTGTCGCTCGGCATCAAGCAGCTGACGCAAGACCCTTGGGAAGACATTACCGATCGCTATTCGGTCGGCACTCAGGTCAACGGTACGGTCACCAGCATTACCGACTACGGCTGCTTTGTGGAAGTCGAGGATGGTATTGAAGGACTGGTGCATGCCTCCGAAATGGACTGGACCTCGCGCAATCCTAATCCCTCACGCATGGTGACGATGGGCGATGCGGTCGAGGTCAAGGTGCTGGAGATTGATCTGGAGCGCCGGCGCATTTCACTCGGCATGAAGCAATGCACGGACAATCCGTGGGAAGCCTTCGCCGCGATGTACAGCAAAGGCTCCAAAATCACCGGCGCGGTCAAGTCGATCACGGATTTTGGCGTGTTCGTCGGCCTCGACGGCGGCATTGACGGCCTGATTCATCTCTCCGACCTGTCCTGGACGGAGCCGGGTGAAACCGCCATCCGCAATTATCAAAAAGGCCATGAACTCGAAGCGCGCGTCCTGTCGGTGGACGTGGAGCGCGAGCGCGTCTCACTCGGTATCAAGCAATTGACTGATGACCCGATGCAGGAATGGGCGCGCCAGAATCCGAAAGGTACGGTAGTCTCGGGCACCGTGCAGGAAGTCACCGCGCGCAGCGTGATCGTGATGCTTAAGGAAGATGTCACGGCGACCATCGCCGCCTCTGAACTGTCGCAAGAGAAGGTCGAGGATGCGCGCGAGCACGCGCGCGTCGGCGAGACCATTGAGGCGGTAGTGCGCAACATTGATCTCAAGAAACAGCAGATCAGTCTGTCGGTGCGCGCCAAGGATCAGGCGGAAGAAAAGAAGGCGGTGGAAGATTACAAGGCCGAAGCACCGCAAATCAGCCGCTCGCTCGGTGGTATAATCCGTGAAACCCTGCTTGAGCGCGGTTCGCGTAAGAAAAACAAAGACACCTGAGTTCGTATCATGCCTGCTTCTGCTGATTCCAGCATCAACCGCAGTCGGGTTATCGAGCGCATCTGCCGCCGACATCCGCAATTATCCTCCCGCGACGTACACGACGCGGTGAATCTGATTCTGGAGCGCATGGCGCAGGCGCTGGTCGATCACGACCGGGTGGAACTGCGTGGTTTCGGCACATTTTCCTTACGCAAACGCCAGCCGCGGATGGCGCGCAATCCGCGCACCGGACAGTCTGTGGTGGTCGGCACGCGCTACGTGCCGCACTTCAAGCCGGGCAAACGCCTGCGCCAAAAACTAGCGAAACAAGGGGAATAAGACCCCCTGTTCTCATGCCGTGCGCCTTCGCGCGCAGCGGTTATCTGCTATATTCTTGGGGTTCACACGACCCGGTTTCCGAACATGAAGAAATTCAGTATGCCGATCGTCTTTCTGCTGCTGCTGGCCGCCAGCCTGATTCTGGCCATGACCAACCCGCAGTTCGTCAACGTCAACCTGTACTTCACCCAGCACAGCATGCAGCTGGGCTTGGCTTTGGTCGCCACCCTCGCGCTGGGGCTGGGACTGGCCACTCTCATGGGCGGCTGGATGGTGTTGCGCTATCGGCTGCGCCTGTCGCAACTGCAGCGCCAGTACGATCTGGTGTATCAGGAAGTCCGCAACCTGCGGCGCATGCCCATTCACGAGGCTTGATGCCATGACCACCCTGCTGTGGCTGTTGCTGCCGATCGCCGCGCTGAGCGGCTGGTGGGCGGCGCGTCATGATCAGCAGCACAAGCAGCCCAAACCGATCCCCCGCCACTATCTCAAGGGCATCAACTACCTGCTGAACGAGCAGCCGGACAAGGCTATTGACCTGTTCGTCAATATTGTGGATCTGGACGCCGACACGGTGGAGACTTACATTGTGCTAGGCAATCTGATGCGCCGGCGCGGCGAGGTGGAGCGCGCGATTCGCCTGCATCAAAGCCTGATCGCCCGACCCAATCTGGACAACCAGTCCAAAGCCGACGCCCTGCTTGAACTGGGGCGGGATTATCTGAAGGCCGGCATGTTTGACCGCGCTCGCCACCTGCTGCACGGCGTACTGGATACGGACAGCCACCAGCTCGAAGCACTGCATCATCTGCGCGAGATCTACGAGCAGGAGAAAGAATGGGAAGACGCGATTCAGAACGCACGACAGATTGAGCGCCACAACGGCGGCTCTCAGCATAATCTGATTGCGCAGTACTACTGTGAACTTGGCGAACTCGCCCTGTCAGGCGGCGGTCGAGCCGGTCAGGAAGAAGCGATTGCTCATGCGCGCAAAGCGCTCAGTTTCAACTCCGGCTGCGCGCGCGCGCATCTGATGCTCGGCGATATCTCCAACCGTCAGGACGATCCGCACGCCGCCATTCGCCACTATCGCGAAGCCTACCAGCAACGCCCGGCATTCGCGCCGCGCATTATTCAGCGTCTGCAAGATGCCTATCAGAAACTCGGCGACACCGACGGATTCCAGCGCTTCCTGTCTGGCGTACATCACGAACAGCACGCCTTGTTCCCGGCGCTGTCCCTGCTGAAGAGCATTCAGTCGCAAGGCAATGGCGCGGAACTGGAAGACGTGTTCGACTCCGCCTTCAAGACCAACCCCTCCTCACTGGTGCTATTGCGTGAATACATTGAAGCGATAACCGAGAACCGTATTGCCAGCGATCAACAGAGCCTGCGCAAGGTGCTCGGCGTTCTGGAGCACTATTTGGGAGGACGGCCTACGCACGAATGCTCCAACTGCCAGTTGCAGGTGCACAGCCTGTTCTGGCAATGCCCCAGTTGCCATCAATGGGATACTCTGGAGATGGTTGAACCGTACGCGGAGAAAGTCTCGCAGCAACCGTATCTGGTCTGAACCCTTTGCCCCCCACACGCCCTGCTCCCGGCCTGATCGTCGCGCTCGATGGACTGACGGTACTGGAGGCCCGCGCCCTCGCCGGCTGTCTGCCGCACAGTGACTGCCGGCTGAAAGTCGGTGCCGAGTTGTTCGTCAAGGGCGGCCCGCAACTGGTGCAGGAGTTGCAACAAGACGGCTTTGAGATCTTTCTGGATCTGAAATTCCACGACATTCCCAACACGGTCGCGGCCGCGGTTCGCGCCGCTCGTGAACTGGGCGTGTGGATGTGCACCGTACACGCATCAGGCGGCACCGATATGCTGGAAGCGGCCCGCGAGGCCGCCGCGGGCGGACTGCACGTCGTCGCCGTCACCGTGCTGACGTCACTGGATGCGGCCGATCTGCAACGTGTGGGACAGGACGCCTTGCCGCAACAAGTGGTGCGACTGGCGCAACTGGCGCAGCATTGCGGTGTCTCCGGCATCGTCTGCTCGCCGCAAGAAGCGGAGACGGTGCGGCAGGAATGCGGTGAGGAATTTCTGATTGTCACGCCCGGCATTCGCCTGATCGAGCAGGCCGATGACCAAAAACGTGTCACCACACCGGCGATGGCGGCGCGGGCAGGCGCTGATCATCTGGTCATCGGACGTCCCATCGCGCAGGCGGATGACCCGGCTGCGGCGCTCGCGGCCTTTCTGCAGGCGCGAGACGCCGCCGATTGAAATAGTCCTCTATAATCTCTCCCCTACAAATTCAGGTGTCTGCTTCGGCAGGTGAAACTGGGAAGTCCGGTGCGCCCGACAGGGCAAGGCCGGCGCTGCCCCCGCAACGGTATGCAAGTTTCGGCTTGCGAGCCCGGAGACCGGCCTGGATTTGACGCATCAGGACTGCGGCGGGCGACCCATGATGTACTTCCACATCCATGCGCGGCATGGCTGTAGGCGGATGCCTGCCTTAGACCGTATTCGGAGGCCGGCATGTCCCCTCAAAAATCCCCCCTGCTGCTAGGCGCGCTATTGCTGGCATGGTCGGCGCATGTTCATGCGCAAAAACCGGAAGTCGTCCATGTCACCGCCTCACGCATCCCTCAGGAACTACACGCTATTGGCAGTTCTGTCACCGTCATTGATCTGGATGACTGGGGCGGTCCGCAGCAGATGCTGACCGACGTCCTGCATGGTCTTGAAGGCATCCACATCAACAGCTCCGGCGGCATTGGCCAGTTGTCTGAGTTGCGCATGCGCGGAGGTGAATCCAATCACGTGCTGGTCTTGCTCGACGGCGTGGAATTGAATGATCCTTCCAGCGGCGCGGTGAGTTTTGCGCAACTCGACACCACCGGCATTGCACGCATTGAAATTTTGCGCGGCGCACAAAGCGCACTGTGGGGGAGCCACGCAATCTCTGGCGTCATTCATCTCAGCAGCCGGGACGGCGGCTTCTCGCGCGCACGGGTGTCTGGTGGATCAGACGCAGAACAACAGGTCTCAGTGCAATTCGCGCATGAGGCGCGGAACCTGCGTGTCAATACCTCCCTACAGTATCACCGAAGTTCCGGCGAGGTCACCGCGCCGGGCGGACACGAGGAAGATGACTATCGCAATCGTACCGCGCAAATCGGCCTGCGCTGGGCACCAAGCGCGGCACTGGAAACCCGCGTCTCAATTCGGCACACGCAAGCGCGCACGGAATACGATGGCTTCGACTTCGCCAATCTGACCGCGGTGGATCAGGAGTATCAGTCTCACACGCGCACGGCGGTGATGAACGCGGCTGTCGATGCAGACGCCTTCGGCTTGCAGCAGCAGTGGAGTCTGGAATATCTGCAGTCGCACAGTAACTTTGAGGATAGGTTCCCGCAAACCGTCGTAACCCAACGGGTGCGCGCGCGCGGCTTGGTCTGGAAGGAGATCAGCCGCTGTCCCGGCGGCCCCTGTACGCTCGGCGCGGGCGCGGAATGGAGCCGTGAGCGCTACAGCAGAAGCGGCATCACCCCGCTGCGACTGACTTCCTCCAGTCTGTTGGGGATTCTGAAGTGGCAACCTCTGGCGCATGTGCATGCGGACGTGTCGCTGCGCCGCGACAACAATCATGACTTTCAGGACGCCCGCACCTGGCGCGCGTCCGTGGCATGGCGTCTCCCTGAGCTCTCCACGCGCCTGTACTTGGCGAGCGGCAGCGCCAACACCAATCCGACCTTGACCGAGCGCTTCGGATATTTCCCGGACTTCTTTATCGGCAACCCTGATGTTAAGCCTGAGCGCGCGCGCACGCACGAAATTGGCGGGAGTTATGACTCCGGGCGGCTATGTTGCAGCGTGGACCTGCGCTATTTCTACCAACGTCTGGAAGATGAAATCGGCGTTTCCAGTGATTTCACCACCGTGCAAAACCTTCAGGATGACTCCTATCGCCGCGGCGTAGAGCTGGAATGGCGCACCGCTTCGGTCCACAACTGGACGGTGTCCGGCGGCTATACCTGGCTGCGCGCCACCGAAGAAGGAGCCAGCCGCGATCGCGCTGAGGCCCGCCGAGCACGGCACCAATATCAACTTGCGCTGGAATATCACAGCGAACTGTGGGATGCCCGACTTGATGCCAGCACCGTTCGCGGATTGAAGGATTTCGGGCGCACTCTGGACAATCACCGTCAGGTCCGCTTGAGCCTGAGTCGAACTCTGAGTCCTCAGTTGCGCGCGGAACTGCACATCACCAATGCGCTCGATGAATCGTGGCAGGAAGTGCTGGGCTATGAGGCCCCAGATCGCAATATTCGCATCGGTCTGGTCTGGCAGCCATAATCACAAGAGAATCGTATTCCAATCGCTCATACAAGGGGAACCAATGCTTGTGAATCCGCTATTGACCGTCGGAGGCGTAGAGAAACTCCCATTCACCGGAAGCAGCAAAAACGCCGCAGTAATGGCACGGCTGGAAATGCAGTTGGCCTACGGCTTCGCCGCAAGCCCGCGCCTTGGTGTCGCATGGTGGTAGCGCACAGGCAGCCTTCCACTACCGTACTCTGCGCCCAATCATTCATCAGAAACACCCTGCACCGCACCTTATGCGGTTAAAATTGGTGCTCCCACTATTGCCGAGAATTACGTGTCTACTTCTCTTGCCCGTATCTTGCTGCTACTGCTGTTTGTCGCCTCCGCAGGTGTTGCAATCTGGTGGAGTTTGAGTTCGAGCACACCCGGCACCACAGCCACGCTGTTTGGAGAGCAATCCCGCCCCCTGCCAGAACTCTCACTGGTACGCCATGACGAAAAACCTCTGCGCACGGAAGACTTCGAAGGTCGCTGGAGCTTGCTGTTCTTCGGCTACTCCCAATGCCCGGATATCTGCTCCCCCACGCTGCAGCAGTTGACGCAAGCCTTAAATCTTCTGGGACACGAATCCGGGCAACTGATATTCGTCTCCATTGATCCGCCACGTGATGGCCCCGACCTGCTGACGCAATACGTACGCCACTTCCATCCCTCCACGCTGGGCGTCACAGGTACGACGGAAGACATCAGCGCTTTTTCCAAATACTTCGGTGCCTACGCCGCGAAACGCGAAGTTGAAGGCGGCTATCTGATGGATCACAGCGCCGGCGTCTGGCTGATCGACCCACAAGCGCGCATTGCCGGAGTCTTCACCACCCCGCTCACACCAGAAGCCATTGCCGCAGACCTGCAGTATCTGATCGGGCGCTCCTGATGAATCTCGCTCAAATAACTCTGCCGTCATGGTTGCAGACGTTGCGTGCATGGCTGTTTCACTGCTATCCGCACCGCTGGCTGTCCGCTCTGGTATACGGATTGGCGCGCATTGAAATCCCGGTCGTAAAGAACTACCTGAATACCGGCTTCGCACGGGCGCTCGCGCTCGACATGAGCGAAGCGGAAATTGAAGATCCGAAGCAATACCCAACGCTGGACGCCCTATTCGTGCGTGCGATGAAGCCCGAATGCCGCCCCTGGGCGGAAGACCCCGAAGTGCTGGCCTCGCCGTGCGACTGCCGCATCAGTCAGATCGGTACCATTGAAGATGGCCGCATTATTCAGGCCAAAGGACAGGGCTTCAGTGTCGATGAACTTTTGGGGGCGGAAGCGCCGGAATTCGCGCACGGCCACTACGCCACCTTGTATCTGTCACCGCGCTTTTGCCACCGCGTGTATATGCCTCTACCCGGGCGTCTGCTGGAAATGCGCCATATTCCTGGACGACAATTCAGTGTCGCGCCCTACGCGACCGAACGCATCGCGCGATTGTTCGCGCGCAATGAGCGTGTTGTCAATCTGTTCGAAGATGAGTACGGCACCCGGTTCGCGGTAGTGATGGTCGGTGCGCAGAATGTCGCGTCCATGGAGATGAGCTGGTGCGGTGTGGTCTCACCGCGACGCCATGCGATCACACGGCAAGATTATTCAGGCAACAAGGCTCCTGAAGTCAGACTAGCGCGCGGCGATGAGATCGGACGCTTTCATTTTGGCTCCACCGTTATTCTTCTGAGCACGCATGCCAACCGGGCTCCGGCACCTGGGGTCGAGATTGATTCGCTGCTGCACTATGGCCAGCCTTTGCTGTGCCCTCCCGCCGCGACTGTGGAACCGACGCTGGAATCAGATACAGACTAGCGCACGCGCGAGACGTACTCGCCTTCCCGGGTATCCACCCGGATAATTTCATCTTCTTCAACAAATAACGGCACACGCACAACTGCGCCGGTTTCAAGCGTGGCTGGTTTGGTCGCCCCGGAGACTGTATCGCCACGCACTCCGGGATCCGTTTGCGCTACGCGCAACTCTACGAACTGCGGCGGATTGAGCCGCACGGGCTGCTCTTCATAAAACAGCACCGCGCACATATCCTGTGCGCGCACCCAAGAAACCGCATCTCCCATCACTTCACCAGGAATCTGATATTGCTCGTAGGTATCCGGTGCCATAAATACCGCCCCGTCGCCGTCTGCATACAAGTACTGCAGATTGATCTCCCGCACCTCGGCCGCCTCCAGAGAGTCCCCTGACTTGACGGTCTTGTCCTTGACGCGCCCACTCAGCAGATTGCGAACTTTCATGCGCGTAAACGCCTGACCCTTGCCCGGCTTGCAAAACTCGGCCTCCACCACTTCGTGTGGTGCGCCATCGAGCATGATGCGCAACCCCGGCTTGAGGTCGCTTAAACTGTAACCTGCCATGATTTACTCTCGGGCATGGACGCGACTGACATCAGCAGCCCTGCCTCAAATCTCCTGTTTCTCTTGTGGGTTCAACGTCTGACAAGTGCTCATTTTAACGGCAGTGCCATAATACGCCTCATTCGCCAATCGTATCCCTGTTCCACCGGTTGAATTTCAACCCATGCCGCAGTACCAGTCCGCAGATATTGAGGTCCTCTCGGGTCTGGATCCGGTGCGCAAGCGCCCCGGCATGTACACCGACACCGCTACGCCGGATCATCTGGCGATGGAGGTCATCGACAACAGCATTGATGAAGCGCTGGCCGGCCATGCCAAACAGGTGCGTGTCACTCTGTACGAAGACGGCTCACTGGAAGTCGAAGATGATGGTCGCGGCATGCCAGTAGACCCGCACCCGGAATTGGAACGCCCCGGTGCCGAAGTCATCATGACCACTCTGCATGCCGGTGCCAAATTCTCGAATCGCAATTATCAATACGCCGGTGGCCTGCATGGCGTCGGCGTCTCTGTGGTCAATGCCCTGTCGATCCAGCTGCACCTGCGCATTCGCCGCGGTGGCAAGGAATACGAGATCGGTTTCGAGGGCGGCGAAGTGACCCGCGAATTGGAAGTTATCGGCAAGGTCGGGCAACGCAATACCGGAACACAAGTTCGATTCTGGCCGGACAAGCAATATTTTGACACCATCATCTTCAGCACTAAACGTCTGGAGCAGTTGCTACGCGCCAAGGCCGTACTGTGTCCCACAGTAGTCATCTCCCTGAACCTGCCAGGGAAAGACCCGCAAACCTGGGAATATCCTGAAGGACTCTCGCAATATCTCAAGGAAGCCCTGCCCGGAGAAACCCTGCCCGACCCGGCCTTTTCCGGTACGCATGAAAACGGCAAGGACGCGGTCGACTGGGTGCTGTGCTGGCAACCCGGCGACGATGCGCCCCTTCGCGAAAGTTATGTCAATCTGGTCCCAACTCCGAGCGGCGGCACTCATGTGTCCGGCATGCGCACAGGTCTGACGCAGGCCATTCGCGAGTTCTGTGAGGCGCGCAACCTGCTGCCGCGCAATCTGAAACTGAGCCCGGAAGACGTATGGGAGCGTATCAGCTACGTCCTGTCATACAAGACGCAGGACCCGCAATTTGCCGGACAAACCAAAGAAAAGTTCGTCGCGCGCGACACCCAAAACACGCTCGCGACGGTCTTTCGCGACATCTTCGAGAGTTGGCTGACCAGTCATGTAGAGAACGGTGAGGCGCTGGCCGCGCTGGTGATTGAGGCGGCGCAAGCGCGGCTGCAAAAATCTCGCAAAGTGGCGCGCAAGAAAGCCGCTTCCGGCCCGGCCTTGCCCGGCAAGCTGGCTGACTGCCTGAAAGATATGGAGGCGGGTTCAGAATTATTTCTAGTCGAGGGAGATTCCGCCGGCGGCTCCGCCAAACAAGCCCGCGACAAGAACTTTCAGGCCATTCTGCCGCTGCGCGGCAAGATTCTCAATACCTGGGAGGTGGATGCGGTGAAAGTGCTCGACTCACAGGAAGTCAGCGACATTGCGCAAGCGGTCGGCGTCGCGCCCGGAGCCGACAATCTGGATGGCCTGCGCTACGACAAGATCTGCATCCTCGCGGATGCGGACTCGGACGGACTGCACATTGCCACACTGCTGTGCGCGTTGTTCCTCAAGCACTTCCCAAGTCTGGTTGAGGAAGGCCATGTCTATGTCGCCATGCCGCCTCTGTATCGGATTGATCTCGGCAAGGAGGTGCATTACGCACTGGATGATGCCGAATTGGAACGACTGGTGAGCAAACCCTCGAAAGCCAAACCAGTGGTACTGCGCTTCAAGGGACTCGGAGAAATGGACCCGGCGCAGTTGCGCGTGACCACCATGCACCCGGATACGCGACGTCTGGTGCAGTTGGAACTGACGCAGACCGGACCCGCGAACAAGACACTGGATCGGCTGCTCAACCGCAAACGCGCCGCCGATCGTCGCGACTGGCTGGAGAAAGAAGGCCATCTGGCCGAGGTCTGATCCATGTCAAAGCAAGACGAACTGTTCAATCAGAAGAAAGCACCGAAGGGTGCTGGCACAGCCTCCGGCAACGGCTGCCTGCCGCTTGCAACGTTCGTCGAGCAGGCTTATCTGAACTATTCCATGTATGTCATTCTGGACCGGGCTTTGCCGAGTCTGGCGGATGGCATGAAACCGGTACAACGGCGCATCGTCTACGCCATGTCCGAGCTGGGCCTGAAGGCAGGCAGCAAACCGAAGAAATCTGCGCGTACCGTCGGTGACGTGCTTGGCAAATACCACCCGCACGGCGATGACGCCTGCTATCGGGCCATGGTGCTAATGGCGCAGAGTTTCAGTTATCGCTATCCGCTGATTCTGGGTCAGGGCAACTGGGGCTCGACTGACGACCCCAAGTCATTCGCGGCGATGCGTTACACGGAAGCAAGCCTCGCCCCCTACGCGCACTGCCTGTTGCAGGAATTGGATCAGGATACGGTCGACTGGCAGCCGAATTTCGATGGCACGCTGCAGGAACCCAAAATTCTGCCGGCGCGCTTGCCCAACGTGTTGCTAAACGGCACCACCGGCATCGCCGTCGGCATGGCCACAGACATCCCGCCGCATAACCTGCGCGAAATCACTCAAGCCTGCATTCACCTGCTGGACAAACCCAAGGCCGAACTGGAAGAGTTGCTTGAACACATCCCCGGCCCCGACTATCCGACCGGCGGTGAGATCATCTCCTCCGCCAGCGAGTTGCGCGAAATCTATCAAGGCGGCACCGGCACCATGCGCGTGCGCGCCAGTATCGTCGAAGACAACAAGAATCTGGTCGTCACCGCCCTGCCGTGGCAAGTATCAGGTGCCCGCATCATGGCACAGATCGCGCAGCAGATGCGCGAAAAGAAATTGCCCCTGATCGAAGACTTGCGCGACGAGTCCGACCACGAAACCCCCACCCGACTGGTGATTGTGCCACGCAGCAATCGCGTGGATCGTCAGGCCCTGCTTTCACACCTGTTCGCGACCACGGATCTGGAATCCTCCCTGCGTGTCAATCTGAATGTAATCGATCTAAACCGCCGGCCCAAAGTGATGGGGCTTCGAAACATACTCGAGCAATGGCTCAGTTTCCGCAAAGACACCGTCACACGCCGCTTGAAGTGCCGACTGGAAGTCATCGACAAGCGTCTGCACCTGCTCGATGGTCTGCTGATCGCGCATGCCAATCTGGATGAGGTCATCAAGATCATTCGTGAGAAAGACAAGCCCAAACCGGTGTTGATGAAACGCTTCAGCCTGAGCGAGAAACAAACGGATGCGATTCTGGAGATCCGCTTGCGGCAACTGGCAAAACTCGAACACCAGAAACTGCAGCAGGAATACGAGGATCTGACCGCGGAGAAAACCAAACTTGAAGGCGTCCTCGGCTCCCCGAAACGCCTGAAGGCCTTAATGAAAAAAGAACTGACCGAGGACGCCAAACTCTACGGCGATGACCGGCGCACAGAAATCATCCGCGATGCCACGCAAGCGCAGGCCATGGAACAGTCCAAACTCACGCAGGCGGAGCCGGTGACCGTCATCTTGTCGCGCAATGGCCTGGTGCGCTGCGCCAAGGGCCATGACATTGACCCGCAATCGCTGGCTTACAAGACCGGCGACAGCCTGCAGGAAATTGCCTACAGCAAAAGCGACCGCACCGTGCATTTTCTCGACAGCCACGGTCGGGTGTACTCCATGCCGGCGGCGCAAATGCCATCCGCGCGCTCTTTGGGAGAGC
This sequence comes from uncultured candidatus Poriferisulfidus sp., assembly GCA_965199755.1. Taxonomy (GTDB): domain Bacteria; phylum Pseudomonadota; class Gammaproteobacteria; order Poriferisulfidales; family Poriferisulfidaceae; genus Poriferisulfidus. The sequence continues at coordinate 83,551 of CBDASZ010000002.1, forward strand.
CACTAGCGAAACATTTCAGCCCTCCCGCTGGCGCACAATTCATCGGCCTGATGGCCTCACACTCAAGTAGCCACTACCTGATGGGAAATGACTTCGGCTTCGCCTTTCTGGTGCCGCAGGAGAAACTGGGTGTGAAAGTGCGCGCCGGGCGCGCCACACTGAATCTGCCGGAAGGCGCAGAGGCCATGCGCCCGCAGCCAGTCGACAATCCCGAACACGCCTTCGTTATGGCTGGCACGACCGCGGGGAACCTGCTGCTGGTGCCGGCACTGGATCTGCCGATTTTAGGCAGCGGCAAGGGACGGACAGTGCTGAAAATCCCACCGAAAGCGCGCGAGAGTGGCGGCGAGCGACTGAACCTGCTGGTCGCCATCACCGAAGGACAGAAACTGAAAATCTATACCGAAGGGACGCACCGCACACTGAAGTTTGCGGAACTGGCGGACTTCCACGGTACCATGGCGTCGCGCGGCACCCGCAATGCGCTTGACAAACGCTGGCATAAAATCATCCGCTACGAAGTCCTCAACTGACCCACTGTCCTGTGAACCGAATTTTTCTGTTTCTGGCCGTGAACGCGGCGATTCTGGTGCTGCTGAGCCTAGTCTTCTGGCTACTCGGAATCAATAACATTCTGGATGCCCAAGGTGTGCATCTTGATCTGTTTGCCCTGCTCGTCATGTCACTGGTGATCGGGTTCGGCGGTTCATTCATCTCGCTGTTTCTGTCGAAGTGGATGGCCAAACGCATGTTTCGCGTGAAGATCATTGAGAAACCGGCCAACAGCACCGAGCAGTGGCTGTGCGACACCATCCACGCGCACTCCGAAGTCTGCTATATCAAGCCGCCTGAAATCGGAATCTTCGACAGTTCGCAGCCAAATGCATTCGCCACCGGCTCCTCCAAGAACAATGCGCTGGTCGCCGTCAGCACCGGCCTGCTCCAGCAAATGAACCGTGATGAAGTGGAGGCCGTGATCGGACACGAAATGGCGCACGTCGCCAATGGCGACATGGTCACCATGGCCTTGCTGCAAGGGGTGGTCAACACCTTCGTGGTGTTTTTATCGCGCGTGATCGGGTTTCTGGTTGATCGTCTGGTCTTCCGGGTGCAGCGCGGGTTCGGGCCGGGCTACTACATCGTGTCGATTCTCGCGCAGATCGTGCTGTCGGTGTTCGCTACCATGATCGTGATGTGGTTCTCTCGAAAGCGCGAGTTCAGCGCAGATGCCGGGAGTGCCTATCTCACCAGTCACAAGCAGATGTGTTCCGCGTTGCAACGGCTGCGCGAAGTCACGCAACCACGGGAACTGCCTGACACAATGGCGGCATTCGGCATCTCCGGGGCGCGCACCACCTCAGGGCTGAAGCGCCTGTTTCTGTCACACCCGCCGCTGGAGGAGCGTATTCGCGCGTTGCAGGAAGCAGAAAAGCGCTCCCAGGCCCAAAGCCACACGCCATGACTCTCCCTCCATACGGACTGTACGCCATCACGCCCAACGACTGCCCGGATCTCCTTGAAACCGTATCCGCCGTCATTGCCGGCGGCGCATGCCTGATTCAATACCGTGACACTGACGCATCCGTATCACAGCGCCAGTCACGCGCCGAAGCGCTGCTGGAGTTGTGCCGCAGCCAACACACCCCTTTACTCATCGACAACGATCTGGACCTGGCGCTGGCGATCGGTGCGGAGGGTGTTCACCTCGGGGCTGATGATCTGCCGGTTGCCGAAGCGCGTACGCGATTCCCTGCCGGACTGATCGGAGCCTCTTGTTACAATGATTTCGAACGCGCCCGGTCGGCTGAAGCAGCCGGTGCCAGTTATGTCGCGTTCGGAAGTTTCCACGCCAGTCCCACCAAACCTGAAGCCGTGACCGCTTCTCCAGAACTGCTGACCCGCGCGCGCCGCGCGCTGTCCTCGCCCGTATGCGCCATCGGTGGCATCAATACGGACCGCGCCGCGCCCCTGATTGCCGCGGGTGCCGACTTTCTGGCCGTAAGCTCTGCCCTGTTCACCGCAACCGACCCTTGTGCGCAAGCACAAGCTATTGCACAGCAATTCCCCAGCCATGAGTGATTCTTCCCCGTACAAGGCCGCGCAGCGCTATCTTCCCGGCGGCGTCAATTCACCAGTGCGCGCATTCGGCGCAGTCGGCGGTACACCCGTATTCATGCAGCGCGGTGACGGTGCCTTCCTCGCCGATACGCAAGGCAACCGCTACATTGATTATGTCGGCTCCTGGGGGCCGATGATTGTCGGCCACGCGCACCCTCAAGTGTTGGAGCGTATTGAGCAGACGCTAAAACACGGCCTGTGTTTCGGCACTCCGCACGAACTGGAAACGGAAATGGCCGAGCGTCTGTGCGCTTTGGTGCCGTCGCTGGAAAAAGTTCGACTGGTCAATTCCGGTACCGAAGCCGCCATGACCGCTATTCGTCTCGCGCGCGGCGCGACTGGCAGAGATCGTATTCTCAAATTCGCCGGCTGCTACCACGGCCATGCCGACGCCCTGCTGGTGGAAGCCGGTTCCGGCGCACTGACGCATGGCGTGCCTTCCTCACCCGGCATCCCTGAAGGCACAGTCGAAAACACCGAACTCGCGGCCTACAACGATGTGGAAGAAGTGCGCAAAATCTTTGATGCGCGCGGTGCGGAAATCGCGGCGGTCATTGTCGAACCTATTGCCGGCAATATGGGCTGCATTCTGCCGCAAGACGGATTCCTGCAAACCTTGCGCGACTGCTGCGATCAATATGGCAGTCTGCTGATTTTTGATGAAGTGATGACCGGCTTTCGCGTCGGTCTCGGTGGCGCGCAAGAGCGCTATGGTATCCTCCCGGATCTGACCGTGCTCGGCAAAGTCATTGGCGGCGGGCTGCCGGTCGGCGCTTTTGGCGGTCGCGCCGAATTAATGGAGCAACTGTTGCCCGCCGGTCCTGTCTATCAGGCCGGTACCTTGTCCGGCAATCCTGTCACCATGGCCGCCGGACTCGCCACTTTGGATCTGGTCATGGCGGATGGATTCCATGCAAACTTGCAGCAACACGCCCGGCAACTGGTGAATGGCTTGCGCGATACGGCCGCTTCCTGCGAGGTCAGTTTCGAGGCGGTTGAAGCTACCGGTATGTTCGGGATCTTCTTCACGGACAACGGACCGGTTCGCTCCTACACCGATGCGTGCACCTGTCGCATCAATGATTATCGGGTGTTTTTCCATGAGATGCTCAAGCGCGGTATTTATCTGGCACCTTCCAGTTATGAAGCAGGTTTTCTGTCCGCGGCACATACCGAAACAGAAATCGAGCAGACGCTCGACGCCGCGCGGTCGGCCTTCGCGGTGATTCGCGATCAGTGAGTTTGCGGACGGCGATATAGTTTGGCGAATAGCCCGTCTGAATCCATTAACTGCTGCGGGCCGCCCTGCTCCATGATGCGCCCGTCTTCCAATACATAGACCTGATCGGCGTGTCGTACCGCGCTCAACCGGTGCGCAGCCATCAAAATAGTGCGTCCTTCGAAGCGCCGAAACAGTTCTATATGTAGCCGCTCTTCGGTCAGCGCGTCCAGCATGGAGGTCGCCTCATCGAGAATCAGAATCTGCGGGTCCAGCAACACCGCGCGCGCAATGGACAAGCGCTGTTTCTGTCCACCGGACAGGCGCACACCATCCACCCCCAACTGCGTGTCCAGACCGTCCGGCAGTGCATGATGCAAGTCTCCCAGTTGCGCGACATGCAGTGCATCGAGCAAATCTTCGTCGGGGACATCCACTCCCAGACTCAAATTGGCGCGAAGACTGTCGTGAAACAGCGTCGGATGCTGCAACACGATTGAGACATGCTCGCGAACCACGTCAAAGCCAATGTCACGCACTGCCACCCCGCCGAAATGAATGTCTCCGTGACTGACCGGATACAGACCCAGCAACACCTGCATCAAAGTGGACTTGCCGGCACCACTCGCGCCCACGAATGCGACACGCTCACCCGCCGCCACTTTCAAATTGATCTGATTGAGTGTCTGACGGTCCGGCTGGAACGCGAAACTGATGCCCTCCAGTTCCACCGAAGTAGTCAGAGCATCGCGGAACGGGTCCTGCTTGCTCTCATAGCGCGGCTCTTCGCGCAGTTCGAGAATGCGGTTGACCCGTCCGAGTGCGGCCATCGCCGCATAGTAGGCATATTGCACGCCCAGCAATTCCTGCACCGGCGCGATCATGAACCACAAGTAGCCGAACACAGCCATCATCTCGCCGATGCTCAGATCGGAAAACACCACCATCAGCATTCCGATCGCGCGGAACATGTCAAAACCCAGCAAGAACACCGTGTTCGAGGCCTTGTTCGCGAACTCGCTCTTCCAGTAAAAGGCCGACGAGCGATCGCGCACGTGCTTGGCCTGATCCACTACTCGCAGCAGATAATGACGCTCGCGATTATGTGCGCGAATTTCATGGATGCCGTCTAAAGTTTCAGTCAGCGCCTGCTGAAAACTGCTGATGGCGGAGTTCTCACGGCTTTTGAGATCCTTGACTTTGCGCCCCAGCACAATGGTGAAATAAATCACCACCGGATTCATGCAAAGGATGAACAGCGCCAAACTCCAGTGCAGCCACAGCAACACTGCGGCAGTCCCCAGAATGGTCAGCACCGCGACCACGAACTTGCCGACCGTAATCGATACAAAGTCGTCAATCGTCTGCAGGTCGGTCACCAGATACGCCGACACCGTCCCGCTGCCGAGTGATTCGAACTCCGACAGCGCCGTGCTCTCCAGACGCCACAGCAACTGACAGCGCAAACGGCAAATCAGATCCTTGGCCACCCGGCTCAATTCCCGCACCTGCACCGCATGCAGCAAGGTTGAACTGACCCGCAGGATCACCACGGCGACGAAGATCGCGCTGACGAACAGAATCGGGCCGTGCCAGGACTTCGGCGTCAAGGCTGAAATGGTGAAGGTCAACGCTCCCGGCTGACCCAACAAAACTTCATCAACCAGCAGCGGGATCATCAACGGCACTGGAATGCTGGCCAAGGTCGCCGCCACCGCGACCAGATACGCATAGCCCAGATGCCGGCGATGCGGGCGGATCAGGCGCAGGAGATAGGCCAGCGAATATTCCGCTGGCGGTGCCTCTTCGGCGAACACTCGCGCCGGGGCGTTGTTCATGAAGATTCGGCGTTACGCTGGCGAATCTGCTCGTGAATCGGCTCCATATCCAGATCAAGGGCTTTTTGCACCAAATCCTCAAACTGCTGCGCCGGCAAGGCTCCGGGCTGCGCCAGCAATTGGACCTGCTCGCGAAACACCATCAGGGTCGGTATCGAGCGGATCTGAAAGGCTTGCGCCAGATCCATCTGCTCTTCGGTGTTGATCTTGCCGAACACGACGTTCGGATAACGCTCGGAGACCGTCTCGAAGGTCGGCGCAAAACTCTTGCACGGACCGCACCACTCGGCCCAGAAGTCGATGATGATCAGATCGTTGTTGTCAATGGTCTCGTTGAAATTATCTTTGGTCAGTTCAATGGTGCTCATAAGGCCTCCTGTGCCTCGTCGCGCCTACAGGCGCATTTCCAAATGGTGGCATAAATCCGAACCCGGCCGATTGCTCATGGCCAGAATCACACCCCCGTCGTCTAGTCGCGCGCGAAGCTGCTCCAGCAACTCCTGCGGCTCGCTCACGACATGCAGACCCAGCGCTTCCCGCACTAGCGCCTGCGCGTCCCAATCCAGTTCCTGCGACACATACAGCCAGGCTTCATCCGCACCAGACATCGCTTCCGCTAGTCCCGCGCGGTGCGCGCCGCCACGCATGCTGTTGGAGGCCAGCTCCACCACCGCCAGCACCCGCTGTTCGCAGTGATGCCCCTTGACCGCTTCGATGGTGGCGCGGATCTCAGTCGGGTGATGGGCGAAATCATCATACAGCCGTACATCGTCACGCGGCGTCGGCTTGAGCGTCAGGCGTCGCGCCACGCCAGCAAATGAGGCCAGACTGGCAAGCGCCGCCTCAATCGCCACTCCTGCATGATGCGCGGCAGCCACCGCGGCTGTGGCGTTCAAGGCATTGTGCGCACCGATCGGCCGGTAATCCGCGGCCTCGTAGTCCTGATCCTGATGCCGTATGCGCAGCACCTCGCCTGCCTCCCACACACAGCGCCAGTCGCAATGTTCTTCAAAGCCAAAGGTCTCCACCGGCGTCCAGCACCCCATGTCCAGCACTTGCTGCAAAGCCACATCATCGTCGCGGCACAAAATGCGCCCGTCTGACGGCACGATGCGCAACAGGTGGTGGAATTGTTTCTGAATCGCCTCCAGATTCTCGAAAATATCCGCGTGATCGTATTCCAGATTGTTCAGAATCAGCGTGCGTGGACAGTAATGCACGAACTTGGAACGCTTGTCGAAGAAAGCGGTGTCATACTCATCCGCCTCGATCACAAAATAAGGCGCACTCCCGGCCTGCGCGCTTTTGCCAGTCCGCGCCGCCACCCCGCCGATCAGATAGCCCGGCTCCAGCCCCACTTCAATCAACAGATGCGCCAACATCGCGCTGGTGGTGGTCTTGCCGTGCGTGCCAGCCACCGCCAGTACATGCCGCTGCTGCAACAGATTCTCTTTCAGCCATTGCGGCCCGGAGGTATAGGCCAGTGAACTGTTGAGCAGCTGTTCGATAATCGGGACGCCGCGGCGCATCACGTTGCCGACCACCACGCAGTCCGGCTCCGGTTGCAGATGCGCCCAGTCGTAGCCCTGCTGGCAGTCCACGCCGGCCTGCTCAAGTTGTGTAATCATCGGCGGGAACAAGGATTCGTCCGAACCAGTCACCCGGTGTCCGGTCTCGGTGGCGATGCGGGCAATGCCGGCCATGAAACTGCCGGCCACGCCCAGAATATGCAGGTGCACGGGTCAGATCGCCCGCCTAGCGGGCAAACACCCATTGCGTGTCGGTCGACATCTCCGGCGCGTAGCGATATCCCGCTTCCGCGAAATCACGCAAATCATCTACCTTGCGCAAGCGATTCTTGACGATATAGCGCGTCATCATGCCGCGCGCCTTCTTCGCAAACAGACCAATCACCCGATACTGGTTCCCTTTGCGCTCTTTGAATACAGGCTCGATCACCGGTGCCTCCAGCGCATCCGGCTGTACCGCGCGGAAATATTCCTGCGAGGCCAGATTCACCAGTACCGACTGCTTCTGTTCCCCCAGCGCCTCGCGCAGCCCGTCGCTGATCTGCTGCCCCCAGAATTGATACAGGTTGCTACCCTTCGGCGTGGTCAGTCGGGTACCCATTTCAAGCCGATATGGCTGAATCAGGTCCAGCGGGCGCAGCAGGCCGTACAGACCCGACAGGATACGCACATGCTGCTGTGCGAATTTCAACTCTTGCGCAGTGAAGTCATCGGCTCCCAGGCCGGTGTACACATCGCCCTTGAAGGTCAAGGCAGCCGGGCGCGCGTTGTCCACCGTGAAAGGCGTCTTCCAGTCCTGATAGCGACCGTGATTGAGGCTCGCGATCTTCGGGCTGACGCGCATTAATTCGGCAATGCCATCCGGTGACAACTTGCGCAAACAACGAATGAGTTGCCGCGACTGCTTCAGATAATCCGGCTGCGTGCAGATGCGGGCATCCGCCGGCGCATCTGGATTCAGGGTCTTGGAAGGCGAAAGAACAACCAACATGAATATAGCTCCGAGTTGGACTTGAAATTATACTTCCCGCTGTCGCTGCCCCGGACGCAAAAACGCGCTGCAGCCACGCTCACTAGGCTCGCTCAGCCACTGCCTGAAGTACTCCGCCTCCTCGCTCCCGCCTGGCAATTCCTCGACAGCGACTTTGTCGCGGCGGGCGCGAAACGCATCTTCCAGCGCCTGATAACGCTCCCCTTCGACGCCGGCGCGCTTCAAACCGACCCTATTCAAACCGTAAATCACCGCCGGATTGCGCCCCAACAACGTGAACGGCGGCACATCGCGCTCCACCGGCACCAATCCCGCCACCATGCTAAGGCGACCAATGCGCACATGCTGATGCACCAACACATGGCCGCTCAAAAACGCGCGTGACCCCATCTGCACGTGTCCTGCAAGCGCAGTGTAGCCGGCAATCACCACCTGGTCTTCTACCACGCAGTCGTGCGCCACGTGGGAGCTGAACATAAAGAACCCATCAGAGCCAATGTGCGTGCGCCTGCCCTCTTGCGCTGAACGATGCACGGTGAAGTACTCCCGAAAGCGATTTCCCTCGCCGATCTCCACACCACTGGAACAGGCTGGATCAAAACCCAGATCCTGCGGCGGCCCGCCAAGCACCACGTGTTCGGACAGCATATTGCGCGCACCGAGCACCACGCCTGTATGGATCATGCCAAACGCGCCGATTACACACTCCGCGCCCACGACCGCACCGGCCTCAATAACCGCGTACGGCCCGACCTCCACGCCGTCACCCAGTTCCGCGTCCGGGTGCACTATTGCGGTTGGATGTATCTCACTCATCGCAACAATTCCTCAAGTTTGTCCGCATCCCAGATCGGGAGATTGAGTTCGCGCGCCTTGTCAATTTTGGCAGATCCGGGTTTGTCACCGGCAATCACCGCATCGACTTCTGCGCTGACCGAAGAAGATACCTGCGCGCCGCGGGATTCCAGCTCGGCATTCAACTCCGAGCGCTTGCGCGTGCCAAAGGTTCCGGTCAGAACATAGCGCTGACCCGTCAGTGCGGCTCCGGCCTGCTGCGGCGCATCAATCTGCAGCACCTCCAGCAAATGCTCCACCACGGCGCGACTGTCCGCATCCGCGAAGAAATTAACCAAATGATCGGCGGTGATCTCGCCAATATCCGGGATCTCCAGCAGCCGCGGCTTCTCCGCTGCCATTAATGCCGGTAGCGAATCGAACTCCCGAGCCAGCACGCGGGCGCCTTCGCGGCCAATTCCGCGAATGCCCAACGCATGAATCAGGCGTTCCAGACTGACCGTGCGACTCTTTTCAATGTTGCCGATGATCTTCGACGGCAAACTGCGCTCGGTACTCTGGCGCTGTGCGTTACGCTCCATCTCCATTCCTCGGCGCAATGCGATCAACTGGCGGTGCGGCGTCGGATTGGCGGCGAAAAAGCCCACCACCGCCTCCGCGGCCGCCTTCGAGACTTTCGGGATGGCCTGGATTTCTTCCACACTGGCCGCCATCAGTTCCGCGACACTGGGGAAGGCGCCGGCGATCTGGTGCGCCGTTTTCGCCCCCACCGCTTCAATCCCCTTGCGCAGCGCCTCTCCAAGCAGAAATCCCTGCAACTGATCATAGGTCTGATACAACGCAAAGAAGTCACACACTGATTCCGCCGCTTCCGGTTCCGACACGCCCAAGGCACGCAATTCCTGCACGCTCGCCCCGCGTAGATTCTCCAGCACCCCGAAATGCGCGGCAAGAGCGCTCACGTCGACGCCCAGGTTCGCAGCGATGCCATAGGGACGTTGTGTTTTCTGCACCTGCGCGACTTGCAGTAACTCTTCAAGATGAGGAGGCTCTTGCCCGCTCAGACTCAAACTCACCCGATGCAGGTGGCGAATTTCTCGCTGACAGCTCCACCGACGCTCATGCGCCGCTTTCTTGTCAAACACTTCACTGATCTGGTCCTCGTGCAAGCGGTAGAAATCATCAACCGTCCGCAGCAATCCTTCATCCACCAGCCAGGTGATGTTCTCAATCGCCAGACCCTCAATATCCATCGCGTCTCGCGACGCGAAATGCTTCATCCGCCCCACCGTCTGCGCCGGACATGTCTGACTGATGCAATACAAAAGATCCGTTTCCGATTGCAACGCACTGCCGCACTCCGGGCATCGCGACGGCGCAGCGATCCGATTGCGCTCCGCATCCTCGGCCGCGACATGCACCGCGACAATCTCCGGAATGACATCACCCGCCCGGCGCACTTCCACCGTGTCGCCGCGACCCAACCCCTTCTCTTCAATGAAACTCATGTTGTGCAGCGTGGCGCGCCGCACCTTGACGCCTGAGACCTCCACCTCCGACAACTCAGCCACTGGCGTGACCACACCGGTGCGACCCACCTGAAAGGTCACATCGCGCAACTGCGCCAGAGCCTTTTGCGCCGGGAACTTGTGCGCCACCGCCCAGCGTGGTGCTCGCGCATCCTGCCCCAAACGTTCCTGCAAGGCCAGTTCATCCACTTTGTAGACCACGCCGTCCACTTCATAAGGCAACTGCTCTCGCTCGGCGTGGCGTGCCTGATAGTAGGCGAAGCACTCATCCATTCCAGCCACTGACTGCACCTTGTCACAGACCCGAAGCCCCCAAGTCTTCAGACACTCCAGTATCTCGCTGTGGCGCTGCAAGTTTGGGCCGTTTTCCATTGCGCCGATGGCATAGCAATACAACTCCAGCGGTCGCGACGCGGTGATCTTCGGATCTTTCTGACGCAAACTGCCGGCGGCGACGTTGCGCGGATTGGCAAACGTGCGAGCAGACTGTGCGTTGAGGCGACGAAACCCGTCGCGTGAGAGATACACCTCACCGCGCACTTCCAACAGGCTCGGCGCGTCATGTTCCGCCTCCCAAAGCCGCAACGGCACGGAGGAGATGGTCCGCACATTGGCCGTCACGTCCTCGCCCACGGCGCCATCGCCGCGCGTCGCTGCACGTACCAGCACGCCGTTCTCATAACGCAAGTTAATCGCCAGACCATCGAACTTAGGCTCCGCCACCAGTGCCAGATCCGTCTCCGAGTCGGATTCTGCTATTGCAGTTTTGTCCAGACGCTCCTGTACGGAGGTGAAGAATTTCTGCAACTCCGGGTGCGGCTGAGTGAACGCCTCCTCCTCTACTGGCGGCATGATATTGCTGAGCGACAGCATCGGCACTTCATGGCGCGACAGCGGCAGTTCGCCTTCAACCGGCGCACCAACCCTCTGGGTCGGTGAGTCGCCTTGACGTAGTTGGGGATGCTGTTCTTCGAGTTGTTCGAGCTCACGAAACAGGCGGTCGTATTCGACGTCCTCAATTTCAGGATCGTCCAGCACGTAATAGCGATGCGCGTGCCGGCGCAACTGGTGGCGCAGCGCGTCAATTCGCGCCACCGCCTGCTCACTCATCAATCCACCGGCTCCTTCTCGGCGTCAAATTCCGAAGCGCGCTGAAGCGCTTCATCCGCACGAGTCCGGCTCAGCAAATCACCGCGACCGTCCCGCAGAGTGCCGCCGAGCGTCGCGCTGACCTCTTCCGCCACCTGCAGCATGTCCTGAAAAGCCTCGCGCCCCGGTACATGCAACGGCAGCTGCGTGAAGAACATCAGATGCCCCACTTCTTCTTGCGCTTCGCGCGACGTAGCCAAGCTGCCATCACTGCGCATACCGTTGGCAACATAGTACAACGCGCCGCCGCTCTCTATGCGGGAGTAAAGGCCATCTGAAGCCTGCTCCAGACCTCGCTCCTCAAGCAGCGCGCACACCTGTTCTGCGGAACACGACGTATCCAGTTCCAGATTCAACTGTAGCATGGCCTGATCTTTCGGCGATTGCAGCGTGATTTCTTCCTGTCCGTTCTCCGCATTCGCGGAGGCGTCTACGGTGCGCTCCTGATCAGTACGAATCCCGCTGACCTGTTGCAATTCATCAGACTCCACTTCCTGACCTTCGCGAGAGGCCACCAGTGTTTGGTTGGGCACCTCCGCCGAGCGCGAATCCGGCGGTGAACGGTCCGGACCGCGCGTGTGCCGGTAGTGAATCCAGATCAGCCCCAGCAGAAGAACGCCGGTGAGGATCAGCGCCCAGTACAAATTCATGCGGCCTCCGCATCCTGTTCGGCCAGTTCGATCGCCTGCGCGATGTCCACGCTTACCACCCGCGATATGCCCGGCTCATTCATGGTTACCCCGATTAACTGACTCACATGTTCCATCGTAATCTTATTGTGCGTGATGATGAGGAACTGGATGTCTTCGCTCATCTCCACGATGATCTCGCAAAACCGTCGCAGATTGTCGTCTGACAGCGGCGCGTCCACCTCATCCAGAATGCAAAACGGTGCCGGATTGAGCAAAAACAGCGACAGAATCAGGCTCGCCGCCACCATCGCCTGCTCGCCGCCCGAAAGCATATGCATCGGCCGATAGCGCTTGCCCGGCGGACGGGCGCGCACTTCCACCCCGGTGCTCAACAAGTTCTGTTCGGTGAGGGCCAGATTCGCCTCTCCGCCCTCGCCGATGATGCGCGGGAACACCTGCTGCAGATGCGTGTTGACTTCATCAAAGGTGCGCTTGAAACGCTCGCGAGTCTCGCGGTCAATGCGCGCCATGGCGTCGCGCAGTTTCTGCAACGCGTCCTCAATGTCGGCATGACGCTTCTCCAGTTCCTGCGCCTGCTTCTGGACTTCGTCGTATTCGCTAATCGCCGCCGCATTAATCGGTGGCATTCGCTCCAGCCGCGTATTCAGCCGAGTCACTTTCTCCTCCCACGCCTCGACCGTTGCATCTTCCGGGAGTCCCGCCAGCAATTCCTCAACATTGCTGTCGTGCTCACGCAACTGCCCTTCCAGTTGCTCGCAAGCATTGCGCGCAGCCTGACGCTGCAGATCTTTGTCATGCAAACGCCCGCGCACCTCATCTACCTGCTCGCGCATCTGCGTGCATTCGACTTCCAGCGTGCGGTACTCCTCACGCAAGCGATCGGATTCCTGGCTGGCCTGATCCATGCGGACGCGTACCTCATCCAGTTGCTGACGCATCTCGGTCAGCCGCTGTTTCTGCTCATCCTCTGACAGCTCTTCTCCTCCCAGCAACGCCCCCATGCGCGCGACACCGGCCTGCTGTTTCGTCTCATCCTGCTCCCAGCCCTTGCGCGCGGCATCAAGGCGAGCCTCCACACCGCTGAGCCGCACCTGAGCCTCGGTGCCAACCTCAACGTGCTGGCGATGTTCCTGCTGTGCCTGCGCACATTCCTGCACCAGCGCATGGGTCGCCTCGTCCTGCTGCTGCCACTGCAACTCCAGCGTTTCCAGCTGGGCTTGCAGTTGCGTGAGTTTTTCGCGCGCCTCTTGGGTTTGCTGCTGCAAATTCTCCTTGCGCTGCGCCTGATTCTCGGCGCTTTGCACTCGTGCGCTGACATGCGCGAACGCCTCAAAAGCCTGATCGTATTGCTGCTGCAATTCCGCACGCCGCGCTTCCTCATCGCGCCATTGCTGCTCCGCAGCATCACGCTGACGCTCACTTTGCGCGAGGGATTCCTCCAGTTCTGCTACCTGCGCGGTCAATTCTTCAATTTCGCGCTGGCGCTCCAGCACTCCTTCGGCCTGACTTTCCGCCGCCGGCACGCGCATCCAGTTCGGCCCCAGCCAAATGCCGCTTTTCGTGATCACCGACTGATGCGGCTGCAATTTCTTGCGCAGCTCATAGGCCTCTTCCAAAGTGTCCGCGCCCAGCACTCCGCCGAGCAACGTATCTAGCGCATACGAACTGCGGATTTTGTGCAATAGCAGCGGAGCACCTGGGTCCGCTTTGGGGGCGGCGGACTGTTCCAGCAATAGCAGCGCGGTGCTTCCCGGCACAGGCTCCGACGCACTCTGTTCCGGCAAGGCTTCCACACAAACCGCACGCAGATTCTCAGACATTGCGAGTTCCACCGCGAACTCCCACTCACTATCCACTTTCATTTGATCGGCCAGCCGGGTGCCGTCAAGTTGCATCGCCCCCAACGCCTGAGCATGCGCTTCCTCATCCGCCGCCAGTACGGATCTTTGCATGATTTCCAACGACGTCAAACGGCTGCGCGCTTGTGTTCTCCTCTCCTGCAACTGCTGATACGCCTGCGCCTGCGCATCGCGCTCGCGCTGCGCCCCGCGCACTTGTTCGGCATTGTCCTCAAGCTGCTGCCGACACTGGTCGCGACGTGCCTGCGCCTGTTGCAACTCCGCATCCGCTTGCGACTGCGACTCCGCCTTCGTACGACTCCCTTCCTCGGTTTCCTGCAAATGCGATAGTTCGTCTTCCAACTGGCTCAGACGTGCAGACTCACTGGAACGCTCCTGGCGCATTGATGTGAGTTGTTCACGCAGTGTCTCGCTTTGCTGTTGTGCTTCCTGGCGTTTTTGCTCCAGTGCTGTGGCCTGCGTCTCTGCCTGCTCGCGCTTTGCGCTGGCCTTTTCCAGTTCAGCCGCGCGTTCCGCCTGTTCACGCTCCAGATCCTGCAACACCGTGCGCGCATCTGACAGGCGCTGTGTTCCTTCCGCGAGTTCGCGCTGCAGGCGCTCGCATTCCTGACAATCCGCCTGCCACTGATAAAAATTCGCCTGATCATCCGAGTTCGCGCGTATGTTCTCATCCAGAAGTTTGCGCTTGCCCTCAAACTCTATCTCCAGTTCTTTCAGTTTGCTGGCTTTTTCGGTGCGCTCCGTCTCAATCGCCGCGTGCTGCTGTCCTACCGCCTCCAGTTCCGCGCTGCTCGCCCGCAGTTGCAGGCTAATCCACTCATCTCTGCGCAAACGCTGTTCGTCGCGCAATTTTTTGTATTGTTCCGCCTGCTTCTTCTGCCGCTCCAGATGCTTCAGGCGTAGTTCGTACTCACCCAGAATGTCGTTCGAGCGATCCAGGTTCTCCTCGGTGCAGCGAATCTTGTTCTCTGTCTCCCGGCGTCGCTCCTGATACAACGATGTGCCCGCCGCCTCTTCAATGTACTTGCGCACCTCCTCCGGCTTCGCTTCGATCAGGCCCTGCACCATGCCCTGCGCGATGATGGCGTAATTGCCGCGCCCCAGACCAGTGCCCTGAAACATGTCCGACACGTCCTTGCGCCGGGCGCGCGTGCCATTGATGTAATAACGCGATTGTTGCTCAGCACCGCGCGAAACTTCACGGCGGATCTTGATCTCGGAGTAGGCGGCATACTCACCTCCGATGCGCCCTTCCTCGTTGTCCACGATCAACTCGACGGAGGCTTGATCCAACGCGCGAGCGCCGTCTGAACCGTCGAAAATGATGTCTTCCAGAATTTCGCCGCGAATCTTGCGCGAACTCTCGCCGAGCACCCAGCGCACCGCGTCAATGATATTGGACTTGCCCATGCCGTTGGGGCCGACCACTCCGGTCAGGCGCGTCGGCAATTCAATACGCAGAGGGCCGACAAAAGACTTGAAGCCGGCGACTTGAATACTGGAGAGACGCATAACGGCGCAGTTGCTATAGTAAGGCGACCTATAAAATGGAGCGCAACAGCGCCCCGTTTTCAGCGTCCCATAAGGTTCCTTTTATGACCACGCAGCCCTCCAAAACACTGGAGACATTTGACAATCCCGCGCCACAACGGGATTATAGCATTCGGCTGGAAGTTCCAGAGTTCACCTGCCTGTGTCCGCTCACCGGCCAGCCGGACTTCGCCTCGCTGGTGCTGGACTATATCCCCGACCAGCTGTGCGTCGAACTCAAGTCTTTCAAACTCTATGTCTGGTCCTTCCGCGATGAGCGCGCCTTTCACGAGACGGTCAGCAATGAAATTGTGGAGCATCTGGCGAAAGCCTTGAAGCCACGCTTTCTACGCTTGCGCGCCGCATTTCGAGTGCGTGGCGGGATCACCACAACGGTGACGGTCGAGCATCGCGCTGACGGCTGGACACCGCAACCGGGTACGGATCTGCCCTAGGTGTCAGCAGTTCATCGTGCTCCCGAAACCGTGAAAGACGAAGCCCAATCTTTTTTGCCAAGAGCGCGTCGGCAATTCGTCGTGCCTCTGATGCTACGAAGGAAGCTACCCAACGCGGAATTGCCAAAAGTGCATCAAAAGTTCGTAGTGCTTCCAAAGCCACGAAAGCCGGCCGCGCAATAGCCAAGCTTATAATCTATTTGATTACTCATCAACGCTCTGGGCTTTCTTTTTCTGCTGCCGGCTATTGGCTTTCTGTTTGCACCACTGTTGGTCTTTTTCTATGCTTACTAGGCTACATTTCAATATCTCGATTATCCAATGGGAGAAATCAGCTTGCCACTATCGAAAGTCCGGGAAGGAACCCGCGCTGACCACGCCTTGATGTTTGGATTCGGTGCGGACAAACACTTCTGACCATGATCCCAATCGCCCATATCATCGTCCTCCCCATTGGCACCGCAGCTGCCACGCGGCTGTATTTCGAACGCTGCCACCCCAATGAGTCACTTGGTGGGCAGACGCCGGGCACCTAACTGCCCTAAACGTATCCATGAGTTTGTTTGGCGATTTTCTGGTCGGGTTCAGCTATCCGTGGCGCGCCCTAAGCCTGCTGTTTGACAAACGCTACCGGCATTTGATGTGGGTGCCTGTTGTGATCACCTTGGTGGTGCTGTCTTCGACATTGACGTTCGTCGCGCTGAATTTTCATAACTGGACAGCCGGTATCCTGCCATGGTGGCTGGCCTATCTGGAGTGGCTGCTACTGCCATTGTTGGTTCTGGTCATACTGATAGCCTATTACTTCACCTTCGTACAAATCTCCAACCTGATCGCCTCCCCGTTCAACGCGCGCTTGTGTCAAACCCTGATGCAGGAAGAAGCCGGCGAGCCACTGGCCGTGAAAACTATCCCGAAAAGCCCGTTGCGCAGCGCCGTTTCCGCGGTAGGCCGGGAAGTGCTCAAATTCATCACCTATATCATCTGTCTCATAGGTCTGGGTATGCTTTTTCTGCTTCCGTTTGTTGGCTTGCTGTTCACGCCGCTATTAATTTATTTTTATGTATATTGGTCTGCATTTGAATATCTTGATTACCCGATGGGAGAAGCCGGTTTTCCGCTGCCCGATGTGCGTCAGAAGATCCGCAATCAGCGTGCTTTGATGCTTGGCTTCGGTGCCGGACAGACACTGCTAACCATGATCCCCCTGCTCAACCTTGTCGCCGTACCGACCGGGGCTGCATCTGCCACACAACTGTACCTCGAACAGCGCCAACTAGACTGATGTGGTGGCCAGACAAGCGCTACCGGCATCTAGTCTGGCCTCCGATTCTGCTCACTACGATAGCGCTGACTGTAGCACTGATATTCGTGCTAATGGTTGTTCAGCACTGGCTCAGTATCAAATGGCTGGAGCCTCTGGCGGGTTCCTTGCAGTGGTTGTGATCTCTGTTTATGGACATTGTCAAAGGTTCCCTGATTCCGCTAGTAGCCTTTCTCGAGAACCTGTTACTGTGGATACTACTCCTTGTCTTGGCGCTTTTCTGTTACTTCATTTTTGTGCAGACCGCAGCCAGTGAACCGTTAGGCATCCAGCCCACACCGAGAGGTCTGTTGCAGCTATATCTGAACATTCGGCAGGACCACTTTTGGGTATATGGACTACCCCATGAGCAAACTTGACATGCCGCTGCGTAAGGTACGCAAGAACATTCGCGCCCAATGTTCTCTGATGTATGGCTTCGGCACCGGGCAAGTGCTACTCACAATAACCCCGCCTCTTAGTCTGGTCGCCGTCCCCACCGGTGTCATAGCCTCTACAAAACTATACCTTGAACAGTGCTGGATGGACACCGATCTTCACTCTGACGCCTTGCGTCTCGGCGACGCGCGACACACCAGTTCAATTGGAATACCTGGCAAGCGCAATTTCTGCCGAAAACTATTCGCCAAATACCGACGGTAGGCCTCCGGGATCTGATTCAGTCGCGAGCCGTGCAGCACCAGACGCAACGGGTGGTTACCGCCTTGATGTCCATAGTGCACATGAACACGCCGATTGCGGCTGCGCGGCGGCGGATTCTGCTCCATCGCGCGGATCAGAAACTCATTGATCTGCGGCGTGCTGAAATGCCGTGAGGCGGCATCATAGAGCACCATCGCCTCTTGCAACAGACGACGTGTGCCGATTCCTTTCGCGCCCGAAGTCCGCACCACCGGAAGATAGGATGCAAACCGCAGGCGTCGGCGCAATCGCGCCTCGACATAGCGCTGACTCGCCGAATCCAGCACGTCGCATTTATTGAACGCGACCACCACCGCGCGACCGGCGTCCAGCGCCAGCGCAATCAAGGCCGCGTCTTGCTCTACCGCCCCTTCCGTCGCATCAATCACCGCGATCGCAACTTGCGCCCGGTGAATGCAGCGCAACGCCTGCGCCACACTAAAGGCTTCCAAGGACCCTGATTTCACCCGACTCTTGCGTCGAATTCCCGCGGTGTCGACCAAAGTCAGTGTGCGCCCTTGCCATTCGAGCGCCACATCGATGCTGTCGCGAGTAGTGCCTGGCTCGGATGAGACAATCAGGCGATCATCACGCAACAGGCGATTGATCAGCGTGGATTTGCCGGCATTTGGGCGGCCGATGACCGCCAGCCGCGTGCCAGAATCAGGCGCTTCCGGTGTCGCCACTATCTCCAGAGGCTCCAGTGCCGCATCCATTAGCGCGGCCACGCCAGAGCCACGCTTAGCGCTAACCGCGAACAGGGTCGGTGCGCCCAGTTCCGCGAATTCCGACAGCACCAGCGACACTTCGCGCCCTTCTGCCTTATTGATCGCCAGCGCCACCGGCTTGCCGCAACGGCGCAGCCGGGCATACAACTCCTGATCACCCGGCAGGCAGCCTTCCCGCGCGTCCAGCACCAGAACCAGTGCGTCGGCCTCGTCAATGGCCTGTTCGGTCTGCCGCATCAGGCCCTGTTCCAGCTCGGTATGCGCTTGCGTCACCCCGCCGGTGTCAACCACCACGTAGGCACACCCGTCGTGCTCCGCCAGCCGATAGCGGCGGTCACGAGTAACACCGGGAACATCGGCGACCAGCGCGTCCTGACTGTTCGTCAGGCGATTGAATAGGGTCGATTTACCGACGTTGGGCCGACCGATCAAGGCGACAACAGGAATCATCAGCGTGTCGCGCGAGCACGATCAACTGCCCGCGTCATCGGACACGCCCGAATCGATCGCGTCACTGCTTTGTAGCGGCACGTACTGGTACACGGCGAAGGTGCCGTCCTTATGCAGCAAGTAAATCCGGTCCAAATGCACCTCCGGCGGTGCCTGCAGCGGCGAACCTAACGGATGCCGCGCCACAATGCCGCCGTCCGTGATGCGTATCCAGTGCAAGTAGCCCTCGAAGTCCACCACAATCGTATACAGTCCTGCCACTGCCGGCGCACTCAGACCGCGATAGGCCAATTCATCCTGCTTCCAGTGAACGGTGCCATTCTTTCGGTTCAGCGACCACACTGTGCCTTGGGTATCGACCGCATACGTCGCCACCTCATCAATCGCCACGCTGTTTTCGACCGGCATTTCGTGTGTCCACAGCACTCGCCCTTCCGTAACATCCACCGCGCCGACCTGACTCAACTGCGCCGCCACGTAGGCCACGCCCTGATCCACATGGACCTTGCCGTCCAGATCAACAATGCGCTCCAGTTCGTTGCGCCCGGTGGCCATCGCCACACGCGCGTCCCAGTTCTGCATGCCGTCAGCAATGTTGAAGGAAATCAGCCGTCCGTCATCGAATCCCACAATCACGCGATCACCGTCCTCAGCCGGCTCGCCAGCGCCACGCAAACTCAGCGGCGGACTGCTGTGTATATGACTCCATAGTGTTTCGCCATCAGAACTTGCCAGCATGCTGATGCGCCCATCGTTGGTGCGCACTGCAAGAGAATCTCCACCCACCGCCGCCAGCAGCAACACTTCACTCGGCAGTTTGCGCTTCCAGCGCTGCTTGCCGCTCACGCGATCAAAGGCATACACATGACGCTCCCAAGTGCCCACGTACACGTGTTGATCATCCCCTGTGACACCCGCCAGTACCTGACCGTCGATGTCCGCTTCCCAGAGTTGTTTGCCGGTGCCGCGAAGCAGCGCCACCAGATCGCCTGAAGGACTGGCCAGGAATACATGCTCCTCATCAATCCACGGCGCGAGCTGACTGGTGACATCATCGTAGCTGCCAACCCGATAGTCCCAGATGGGAGTTAGCGCGATCCGATTGACCACCGGCTGCAGTGGTGCGGTGCGCAATCCATCATCCTGCCAGAAGGCCAACTCCTCCAGATCCGGCGGAGTAACACAGGCCGACAAGCCGAGTATGGCTGTCACACTCACCGCCAAAGCGTGAAACGGTTCTCGGCGCACACGCATGATCTTCTCCTGAGGGTTATTCCGCAGGCGCGGATTCGGTGGGTGCGGTGTCTTCATCAAGCACAGAATCCCCACTTCCCACATCGGCGAGTTTCAGTTCAAGGTACACATTGCCCTGCCCTTTCTCCAGCGCCACCACATATTCCTGACGCGCTTCCTCAAAGCGTCCCGCCAATCGGTACAGGTCTCCGCGAATCTCATGCTCCGTCGCCGCGAAGGATTTCTCAATCTCGGTGTCGTCAAGTACCGCCAGACCCTGCTCCCATTCCTGCGCTGACGCATGCAAATAAGCAAGCCGCAAGGCGGCCATGGACGCAAACGCCGGATCTGACGCATGCTCACGGGTCCACGACAGCGCGGCCATCGCCGCGTCACGTTCACCGGCCTCCAGTTGCGCCCGTGCGGCAATCAGACTGGCCATCGCAGCGTACAGAGACGAGCTGTAATCCTGCTGCAGACGGCGCAAGGTGTCATTCGCCTCCGGCAGTTGCTCCTGCTGCAGAAATCCGCTGTGGTTGCGGTACAACACCGCCGCTTCCTGTGACACCTGGCCCTGCCAGAGGCCCCAGCCTTTGTAGCCACCGACCGCGACCGCAGCCAGCACCACACCCAAAGTGATCGAGGGGCCGTTTTTCTTCCACCAGCCCTTGATTTCATCAAGTTGCTGCTGTTCTTCGGGACTTAACGCCATGATGGTTCTCGCAGATCAGCGAAGTATTCGGCTAACTCTGCAGCGGTATTATCCAATATCACCGTCTGCTGCTCCTGATCGTCGCGCAAGGGCTTGAGCGTGATCTCGCCGCGCGCCACCTCTTCCGCGCCCAAAATCAAGGCCGCTCGCGCACCACTTTTGTCGGCGCGACGCATCTGCGCTTTCATGCTGCCGCCGTCCATGTTCATCCGCACCCGCACACCCGGCAAGTTCTGCCTGATGTCTTGTGCCAGACTCCATGCCCGTGCGCTCGCCTCTTCACCCAGCGCGATCAGATAAACATCGGCCACAGTCGCCTCCACTTCAGCGACCAACTCGCGAATGCGCTCCAGACCCAGCGCGAAACCCGCCGCCGGCGTCGCCTTTCCGCCTAACTGTTCCACCAGACGGTTGTAGCGCCCGCCACCACCGAGCGCCGACTGTGCGCCCAGATCATCGCTGAGCCACTCGAACACTGTGCGGTCGTAGTAATCCAGTCCGCGCACCAGATTCGGTGCGAGTTCGTAGGTGATGCCCTGCGCATCCAGAATTTCTCGAAGACCATCAAAGTGCGCTCGCGAGGCACCGCCCAGAAAGTCTGACAAAGGTGGCGCGCCCGCAATCAATTCCTGCATCGACTCGGACTTGCTGTCGAGCAGGCGCAATGGGTTGCTCTGCATACGGCGCTGATCATCATCACCCAGCTGGGATGCGGCCCCGGAAAAATACTCCACCAGCCGCGCACGCCATTGTGCGCGCTCATCTTCATCTCCCAGTGTGTTCAGTGCCAGACGCGGCTGCAGTCCCAGACGTTTCCAGCCCAGTGCGCCCATTAGAAGCAACTCGGCATCCGCATCCGGGCCTTCCATGCCGAAGGCTTCAACCCCGAACTGGTGGAACTGCCGCAAGCGGCCGCGCTGCGGACGCTCGCGCCGAAAGAATGCTCCGCGATACCATAAACGTTGTTGCTGGTTCGGCACCAGACCATGCTGGATAGCAGCGCGAACACAACCTGCGGTGCCTTCCGGGCACAGACTCAGGGATTCGCCGTCGCGATCCTCAAAGCTGTACATCTCCTTGCCGACAATATCGGTCGATTCGCCCACCGAGCGCCGATACAACTCGCTGAACTCCAACGTCGGCATGCGGATCTCTTCGTAGCCGAAGTCCCGCGCCACACCTTCGAAGGTTTGTTCAATAGCGCGCATCTGCCGCGCGTCTTCCGGCAGCGCGTCGTGCATGCCTCGCACTGAGCGCAACTGGCTCACGTCACACCTCGGCTAATGACTGCGCCCGTGCGCCCGGGGCTCATATTCATCGGGTCCGAGGACAGATCTCCTCGGCCTTGAAGAAGAAATCGATCTCTTGACGCGCGGTATCCGGGCCATCTGACCCATGCACCGCGTTCTCATCCACCTCGGTGGCGAAATCCGCGCGAATCGTACCCGGTGCGGCATCCGCCGGGTTGGTCGCGCCCATCACTTCGCGATTGCGCGCAATGGCGTCTTCCCCTTCCAGCACCTGCACCAGAATCGGACCGGACGTCATAAACTCCACTAGGTCCGCATAAAACGGACGCTCTTTGTGCACGGCGTAAAACGCACCCGCCTGTTCAGGCGTCAGGTGCATCATACGCGCCGCAATGATGCGCAGGCCCGCGGCTTCAAAACGCTGATAAATCTCGCCGAGGTGATTCTTACCGACTGCATCCGGCTTGATGATGGAAAGGGTCTGTTCGATCGCCATGAATAAGTACCTGTCCGGTTTGGACCGGGATTCTGTCAGAAAGTGAATGCCTAGGCTGTCGCCGCTGGCGTATTTTACTGCCTAGTCAGTCGGGCCTGCACGAATCAGAGGCTGAATAGTTCCTTTGGAGATTCGCACACCATCACATACCTCCAGCATCTCCTATCCCATAATCGTAAGATCTTGAATAGTGCTGTTCTCTCGACCTTACCCCCGACTCCATAACGGGCATGGGCCGAGATTCGGACTTGCACTGAAATATGCGATAGGGCACCGGCCACGCCTGGCTTGCAGCGCCTGCGGTCGCTAATCCATTTCCTCTTTCGGCATTCGCCGAGCATAAAAAAGGGGCCTCCGCAATGGAGGCCCCTCATCTTTGGACGAGAGCGTCCGATGATTACATCATGCCCATGCCGCCGTCCATACCCGGCGCACCGCCATGTGCGTGCGGCTCTTCTTCCTTCGGAAGTTCGGCCACCATCGCCTCAGTGGTAATCATCAAACTGGCCACCGACGCGGCATTCTGCAGCGCCGAGCGGGTCACTTTGGCCGGATCCAGAATACCCATCTCCAGCATATCGCCGTACTCACCGGTCGCCGCGTTGTAGCCGTAGTTGCCATCGGCCTTCATCACTTCGGCCACCACCACCGAGGGCTCCAGGTCCCCGGCGTTCGCCACGATCTGGCGCAGCGGCTCCTGCAGCGAATGCCCCAGGATCTCAATGCCGCGCTGCTGGTCGTTGTTGTCGCCTTCCAGACTGTCGAGTGCGGAAGCGGTCCGCAACAGGGCGACGCCGCCGCCCGGCACGATGCCTTCTTCCACGGCCGCGCGAGTCGCATGCAAGGCATCTTCCACGCGCGCCTTCTTCTCTTTCATCTCGACTTCCGTCGCAGCGCCGACCTTGATGACGGCGACACCGCCGGACAACTTGGCCATCCGTTCCTGCAACTTCTCCTTGTCGTAATCGGAAGAGGTCTCTTCCACCTGCTGGCGAATCTGATCAACCCGCGCCTTGATATCCGCGGTGTTGCCGGCTCCGTCAATGATGGTGGTGTTCTCCTTCGACAGGGTAATGCGCTTGGCGGTACCCAGATCTTCCAGCGTCGCTTTCTCAAGCGACAGCCCGACTTCCTCGGAAATCACCGTGCCGCCAGTCAGAATGCCAATATCCTGCAGCATGGCCTTGCGCCGATCGCCGAAGCCCGGAGCCTTGACGGCCGCGACCTTGACGATGCCGCGAATGGTGTTGACCACCAGTGTCGCCAGCGCCTCGCCCTCCACGTCTTCCGCAATCACCAGAAGCGAGCGACCGGCCTTGGCCACCGCCTCCAGCAGCGGGAGCAGATCCCGAATGTTGGAGATCTTCTTGTCGTGCAACAGGATGTAAGGATTCTCCAGGTCCGCAGTCATGCTGTCCTGGTTGTTGACGAAGTAAGGCGACAGGTAGCCGCGATCGAACTGCATGCCTTCAACGACTTCCAGTTCGTTCTCCAGCGAATTGCCTTCCTCCACCGTGATGACACCTTCCTTGCCCACTTTGGACATGGCGTCAGCGATGATCTCGCCGACGGCGGTGTCGGAGTTCGCCGAAATGCTGCCGACCTGCGCGATTTCATTGTCGCCCGTGCACGGACGTGACAATTCGGACAGGGACGCCACGACGGCCGTCACGGCCTTGTCAACGCCGCGCTTCAGATCCATCGGATTCATGCCGGCGGCGACTGCCTTGGCACCTTCGCGCACAATCGCTTGCGCCAGAACCGTTGCGGTGGTGGTGCCGTCGCCTGCGACGTCAGACGTCTGCGAGGCCACTTCCTTGACCATCTGCGCGCCCATGTTTTCGAACTTGTCATTCAGCTCGATTTCCTTGGCGACAGACACGCCATCCTTGGTCACAGTCGGTGCGCCGAAGGATTTGTCCAGCACCACATTGCGACCGCGCGGGCCGAGCGTGGATTTCACGGCATTGGCCAGAAGATTGACGCCCTTGAGCATTCGCTGCCGGGCATCCTCGCCAAAATAAACCTCTTTTGCTGCCATTGTTTTATTCCTCTTGTAGGGGTTTCAGGTTGTGTGTAAGTAAGTTGAGTCGGATTCAGTCCGTGATGACGGCCATGATGTCGTCTTCACGCATCACCACCAGTTCCTCACCATCCAGCTTGCATTCCGTGCCGGAATATTTGCCGAACAGAACATGGTCGCCGACCTTGACGCCAAGCGCCTGGGTCTTGCCATCATCCGTCACCTTGCCTGGTCCGACGGCCAGCACTTCGCCGCGTACCGGTTTTTCCGTTGCGTTGTCCGGGATCACAATGCCTCCGGGACTGGTGCGCTCTTCTTCGAGACGCTTGATAACCACGCGGTCATGTAAAGGCTGAAGCTTCATAGAAAAACTCCTGAAAGTTATTTATTGATCAATGAATTACTAGTGGACGGAGAAGCAATTTGCGGTTGCAGCCCATCCGGGTGCCTAATATATGGGGACACCCGAAAGTAAATTCAAGGGCTGCGGAATATCCTAAAATGGCACCGCAAGCACATCTCCACGATGCCCCATTTTACTACCCTGCCCCTACGCCGCGCATTATTGAGCGTGTCGGACAAGAGCGGCATTGTGCCGCTAGCGCAAACGCTCGCTGAGGCGGGCGTGGAATTACTCTCGACCGGCGGCACCGCCGCCGCCTTGCGCGACGCCGGCCTCACCGTGCAAGAGGTCGCCGATATCACGGGCTTCCCGGAAATCATGGGCGGGCGCGTCAAGACCCTGCATCCGAAAATCCACGGCGGACTGCTCGCACGCGGCGCGGAAGATGAAGAGGTCTGCGAACAACACGGCATCACCCCCATCGATCTTCTGATCGTCAACCTGTACCCGTTCGCGCAGACCATCGCGCAACCGGACTGCACCCGCGAGGATGCCATTGAGAATATCGACATCGGCGGCCCGGCGATGCTGCGCGCAGCGGCCAAGAACCATGCGCATTGCTGCGTGCTGGTGGACCCAGAAGACTATCCGCGCATGATCGAGTGCGTGGCTGCAGGTGACGACGTTGACGCCGAGTGGCGGTTTGAACTCGCAGCCAAGGCATTCGCGCACACCGCGGCGTATGACGCGCATATTGCCTCATATCTGTACCAACAACTGGATCCGGAAGCGCGGTTCGGGCGGCGGCTGAATCTGACACTGGAGCGCAAAAGCGCCCTGCGCTACGGCGAGAATCCGCATCAGCAAGCGGCGTTCTACCAGTTCCCGCAAGCACCTACCGGCACACTGGCCGCGGCAACTTTGCATCAGGGACAGGAGTTGTCCTACAACAATCTCGGCGACACTGACGCGGCCTGGGAGTGCGTCCATGAGTTCACCGAACCCGCCTGCGTCATCGTCAAGCACGCCAATCCGTGCGGCGTCGCGCAAGCCGAAGACTCGGACGCCGCGTATGAAGCGGCCTATCAGACTGATCCGACCTCCGCATTCGGCGGCATCATCGCCTTCAACCGAAGCGTCGATGGCGCGCTTGCGCAGAAAATCATTGATCAGCAGTTCGTCGAGGTACTGATTGCGCCAGAGTTCGCCCCGGAGGCGCTGGAAGCGCTGTCCGCCAAACCCAAGCTGCGCGTACTTGAAGCCGGCGTGCTGCAACTCAGTGAACATTGCGCCCTCGTGCACAGCGTCAGCGGCGGATTGCTGGTGCAGACCGTGGATGATGAACTTGTCGCCGAGGAGCCGCGCGTGGTCACCGAACGCGCGCCGAGCGCAGCCGAGCACGACAGCCTAATGTTCGCCTGGAAAGTCGCCAAATACGTCAAGTCCAATGCCATTGTGTACGCGCGGGACACGCGCACGATTGGTGTGGGTGCCGGTCAGATGAGCCGCGTCTACTCCGCGCGCATCGCCGCCATCAAGGCTGCTGATGAGCAGTTGCCGCTAGACGGCGCGGTTATGGCCTCTGATGCGTTCTTCCCGTTTCGCGACAGCATTGACACCGCCCACGAGGCGGGCATTACCGCCGTCATTCAGCCCGGCGGCAGTCTGCGTGATGAGGAAGCAATCGCCGCAGCCAACGAGCACGGCATGGCGATGGTGATGACCGGAATGCGACACTTCCGGCACTGATTCGGGCTGAGACTTCTTAATTAACGATTGAACGGCAGCTTGGTCAGCATCATGGCCATGCCACACGAACCGCTCGCGCCGGCATAGAACAGCCCGGCACCAATCAGTCCCGACAACCAGAAGTAACTGGGGTTGACCCACGTGCCGAGCGCCACGCCAAGCACTACCAGACCGCCGGCGATCATCTGCACCTGGCGCATGATCTCAATCGGCGGGCCGCCTTCGGACTCCACCGGATAGCCGGCCTTTTTCCATTCCTGAATGCCGCCTTTCATCACGAAGGTCTGCGGGTAGCCGACCGCGGCGAGTTGCTCAGCATGCACTTGCGTGCGCCGCCCGCTGCGACAATGAAAAATCCCCGCCTTGTCGCCCGGTGCAACTGACAAGCCGGCCTCCAGCCCTTCCAGCGGGACCCAGCGCGCACCGGGAATCTTCATACTCTTGCGCTCCCCGGACTCGCGGATGTCAATAATTTCCGCTGCGCCCGCATCCAGTTGCTGGCGCGCCTCTTCCACAGTGATTTCCTGAACAGTCATGATTTCCTCCGTAGTCATGCAGAGTTCTATTTTAAGCCCGTCTACAGCCAGTACGCCGTGCCGGTCATCACCCGGGACGCCACCGCCATCCCTTGGCGGACTTCTTCCGGCAGCGGAATCGCGCCAGCCTGTTCGGCTTTTCGCCGATGCGCATCCTCATCCCCACGCATGCGCGTGACAATGGCGCGGCTGCGTGCGTCCTCCTCAGGCAGTTGCTCCAGATGCGACTTCAGGTGCGCGCCGACCTGACGCTCTGTCTCCTCCACAAAGCCCAGACTGTAGCGATCGCCCGCAAGTCCTACCGCAAACCCGATCGTAAATGAGCCCAAGGCCCAGAACGGGGTCAGATAACTGATGCGCGAGTCCAACTCCCGTAAGCGCTCGGAGCACCAGTTCAGATGCGCTGTCTCAGAGCGCGCAGCATCCAGCAGATGTTCGCGCACCGTGGATGATCGCGCCACCATGGCCTGCCCCAAGTACAGTCCCTGCGCGGCGATCTCGCCGGCATGGTTGACTCGCATAAACGCAGCTGAGCGCGAGCGCTCTTTTTTGCTGAGTTCGCCGTCTTCCACATTGGCCGCTGGACTGGGGTGGTCAGACGCCGATATTGGCGTGCGCGCTATTTCCGCAAATCGCTGAAACCCGATCATCACTCGATCCAAAATATCCATAACACATACCCCCTAATAGGTTCTCTGCAATTGCTCCTGCAACAAGTTTACAGGATGGCAGACCCGCGCCTCGTGACTGCTCTCGCGCAGCACCTGGCGCAGGTGCATCGCGCACCCGATATTGGCCGTCAGCAACGTGTCCGCGCCGCTGTCGCGAAACTCCGCCACCACGCGCTCACCCAGATCCCGTGCCTGATCCGGTGCCTGAAACGTGGTCATGCCGCCGGCCCCGCAACACAAACTGCCCTCGGCCTCGAACAGGCGCAATTGCGGGATGCGCGCGAGCAACTCCCGCGTCGCTTCACTGTGCCCCGGAATCTGTCGCGCCGTACACGGCTGATGCAACCACACCTTGCTTGCACTGGGTCGAAACTGCAAGCGCCCCTGCATCGCTGACAGATACTGCAACACCTCCCGATGCCGCGACGCCCAGGTGGTGGCTTTCGGATCGTCGCAATGCTGCGGATAGTCGCGGAACTCAAGTGCACAGCCGGTCGCCACGGAAGTCAGTACATTGCAAGACTGCGCACGGGAACAGCCCAGATTGGCACGCACCTGGACGTCAGAGCGCGTGTCGTCTCCCTGATGCCGCGCCAAAGCACCGCAACAACCGCCGCCATCAATCCAGCGCACCCGCGCGCCCGTGTGCTCCAATAGTGCGGCGGCATCGTTTAAGGTCGCGCGATCCACCACATCCGTGACGCAGCCGGTGAACAGGCCGATCTCGTCCACGCCCTCCTGCGTCGACAATGCGCGCCGCCGCCACTGCACGCGCGAAGGCAGCACTGCCACGACGTGATGCGGTTTCCATTTCTGCCAGCGCGACAGTACACCGCTGACGCTTGCCAGCCACAAGGTGGTACGCAGCAGCATCTTGCGTACGGGAGAGCGGAACAGGAAGTCCTGCCACAGCCGGCGCACCGGCCAACGTTTGCGCGCCTGGTCCATTAAATGAGCAAACGGCACCTGCGCCGGACACACCGCTTCACACGCCCGGCACATCAGACAGGCATCCAGTCGCGCCCGCACCGTGGTATCTGGCTGCAGCGCACCGCCCGCTAGCGCCGCGATCAATTCCACTCGCCCGCGTGGCGAGTCGCTTTCGCGCTGTGAATGCGACCAGCTCGGACACTGCGGCAGACACAGGCCACACTTGACGCACTGCCCGGCCGCCGCGCTGAGGTCATGGAGAGAGGAATGCGAGTTCATGTGTACACCTTAACAGAGAAACCACACAGCTGAGTGCCTCTATAGGAAAATTTTTGCGTCCTGTTGCAACTCACCAAAAAATCATATTGCGCACCCAGACTGTGCGCATCCCTAGGCCTTATCGGACAACTCACAGGTTATCCACCGATTACCCACCGCAGGCGCACAACTAATGCTACCCCTAATACACAAGTAGTAGCGCTTGACAATGAGTGAAAACACTATATATTGTTAGCAGGGATTTTGCCCCCTAGTGTTCAGGCTCGCTAAACCTGAACCTGAAAAGCCAAATAATTTGGAGGACAACAGCTCAATGGAAACCGAACTCCCAGGCGCTCAGATTGAGCCTACCGCACCGCCACCGACCCCGGAGTCGGCCGCCACGACCGCCAACCTGCAAGCCGAGGCACCCGGCAAGTATCGGGTCATTCGGCGCAACCGCCAGCAGACGCCGTTTGATGAGACCAAGATTCAGGTCGCCATCACCAAAGCCTTCCTTGAAGTGGAAGGCGGCACCGCGGCCGCCTCCAGCCGCATCCACAACATTGTCGAGGATCTGACTCGTCAGACCGTGCACGCCCTGACCCGAAGCCATCCCGGCGGCGGTATCTTCCACATCGAGGACATTCAGGATCATGTCGAACTGGCCCTGATGCGCGCCGGCCACCACAAGGTCGCGCGCGAGTACGTCCTGTACCGCGAACGACGCGCGCAAGAACGCCAAGAGGCCAAGCAGGACAGCGGCAGCGAAGAGAGCGCCAGCGGACCGATCACGGTGCTCACGGCTGACGGCGACAGCAAGCCGCTTGACGTCGCGCGCCTGCGCCGCATTACTGATGCTGCGTGTGACGGCATTGATGATGTCACCGCCACACCGATTCTGGACGAAACCCTGCGCAACCTGTACGACGGCGTGGCTGAGGCCGATGTCGACAAGCAGCTGGCCATCAGCACCCGCGCGCTGATCGAAACAGAGCCGAACTACACCTACGTCGCCGCGCGACTGCTGCTCAACACCTTGCGCCAGGACGCGCTGGGCTTTCTGTACGGACCGACCGCGGCCTTGACTGAGGAAGCGTCCGACACCCTCTACACCGATTACTTCCCGAACTACATCCGCCGGGGCGTGGAGCTGGAATTGCTAAGCCCGCATCTGGCTCAGGAATTCAATCTTGAACGTCTGGCCGCCGCTATCGTGCCGGAACGCGATCTGCAATTCACCTATCTGGGTCTGCAAACGCTCTACGACCGCTATTTCATCCATTCAGACAGCACGCGCTTCGAGCTGCCGCAAGCCTTCTTCATGCGCGTCTCCATGGGGCTGGCCGGACAGGAAGTCGACCACGAAGAGCAAACCATCCGCTTCTACAACCTGCTGTCGCGCTTTGACTTTATGTCCTCCACGCCGACGCTATTCAATTCCGGCACCCTGCGCCCGCAGCTGTCGTCGTGCTACCTAACCACCGTGCCCGACAACCTCGACGGCATCTTCAACTCGATCAAGGACGATGCCATGCTGTCGAAATACGCCGGCGGCCTTGGCAACGACTGGAGTCGCGTGCGCGCCATGGGTTCCTACATCAAAGGCACCAACGGCAAGTCCCAAGGCATTGTGCCGTTCCTCAAGGTGGCCAACGACACCGCGGTGGCGGTCAATCAGGGCGGCAAGCGCAAAGGCGCGATGTGCGCCTATCTGGAGACTTGGCATCTCGATATTGAGGAGTTTCTGGAGTTGCGCAAGAACACCGGCGATGACCGACGGCGCACCCATGACATGAATACCGCCAACTGGGTGCCCGACCTGTTCATGGAGCGCGTCGCTGAGGATGGCCAGTGGACCCTGTTCAGCCCGAATGAGACGCCGGACCTGCATGATCTCTACGGCACCGCCTTCCGTGAGCGTTACGAAGAATATGAGCGCCGCGCAGACAGCGGACAGATGAAGAACTTCAAGCGTCTGCCTGCAAAAAGCCTGTGGCGCAAGATGCTCGGCATGCTGTTTGAGACCGGCCACCCGTGGCTCACTTTCAAGGATCCCTGCAACCTGCGCTCGCCGCAGCAGCATACGGGCGTAGTGCACTCCTCCAACCTGTGCACTGAAATCACCCTCAACACCTCGGATGACGAGATTGCCGTATGCAATCTCGGCTCCGTTAATCTGGCCGCGCACATTGATGAGAACGGCCTGATGATGGACAAACTCGAGGACACCGTGCGCACTGCCATGCGCATGCTCGACAACGTTATCGACTACAACTACTACAGCGTCGCCAAGGCGCGCCAGTCCAATTTGCGCCACCGCCCGGTCGGGCTCGGCATGATGGGCTTTCAGGATGCCCTGTACAAGTTGGGTGTGCCCTATCAAAGCCAGGAGGCTGTGGAGTTCGCTGACCAGTCCATGGAAGCGGTCAGTTACTTCGCCATTGACGCCTCGGCCGACCTCGCCCGCGAACGCGGCACGTATCCCTCTTTTACCGAGTCGCTGTGGGCCCAAGGCATCCTGCCGGTGGACTCCATGACCAAGGTGCGCGAAGCGCGCGGCGAGCAGTGGTATCAGGTCGACACCAGCATGAAACTGGACTGGGACCGCTTGCGGGAGAAAGTCAAAGGCGGCATGCGCAACTCCAACACCATGGCGATCGCGCCAACTGCGACGATCTCCAATATCACCGGAGTCACCCAAAGCATTGAGCCGACGTACCAGAACTTGTTCGTCAAGTCGAACCTGTCGGGCGAATTCACCGTCGTCAATCTGCACTTGGCGCGGAAACTGAAAGAACTCGGCCTGTGGGACAACGTCATGGTCAATGACCTCAAGCACTACTCAGGCAGCCTGCTGGACATTGCCCGTGTGCCGGATGAGATCAAGAAACTGTACGCCACGGCCTTTGAGATGGATGCGCGCTGGCTGGTCGAAGCCGCCTCGCGACGCCAGAAGTGGATTGATCAGGCGCAATCCCTGAACCTGTACATCGCGCAGCCGTCCGGCAAGGAGCTTGATTCGCTCTACAAACTCGCGTGGGTGCGCGGGCTGAAGACGACCTATTACTTGCGCTCGGTGGCCGCCTCCCACGTGGAGAAAAGCACCGGCGATCAGCGCAATGTCCTAAACACCGTGTCCGCTCATACGGACCAAAGCAATGGCAACGGTGCCGCACAGGCACAAGCCTGCCCCCTGAATCTGAACGGCGAGGATGAGTGCGAAGCCTGCACCTGAGTCGCATCTGGAAACTAAGGAGTCTGTTATGAACACTTCACCCCCTGATCTGTGGAACGATCCGCTCCAGCCCGCTTTGCAAAACGGCAACGGGGCGGTCCCGAATATCCCTGCAGAGATTGCACCGGAATCGGTGCCTCCCCTGCCTGAAGTCGACACGCATGAGGAGGAATCCGCAGGATCCACCGGACTGGAATCTCTGGAAATGGGCGCGGCCCGAATCCAGGTCGATGACAAGCAGATCATTAACTGCCGGGCTGATCTGAATCAGCTGGTGCCCTTCAAGTACACCTGGGCCTGGGAGAAATATCTGGCCGCCTGCAACAACCACTGGATGCCGCAGGAAGTGAACATGACGGCCGACATTGAGCTGTGGAAGAACCCCGAAGGTCTGACCGAGGATGAGCGCATGATCGTCATGCGCAATCTGGGCTTCTTCTCCACTGCGGACTCGCTGGTCGCCAATAATCTGGTGCTGGCCGTCTACCGGCACATCACCAACCCGGAATGCCGCCAGTACCTGCTGCGACAAGCCTTCGAGGAGGCCATCCATACCCATGCCTACCAGTACTGTGTCGAGTCACTGGGACTGGATCAGGGTGAAGTCTTCAACATGTATCGCGAATTGCCATCCGTTGCGCGCAAAGCGGAATGGGCGCTGCCGTTTACCCAAAGTCTGGGAGATCCCAACTTCCGCACCGGAACGTTTGAAAACAATCAGCGCCTACTACGAGACCTGATCGCGTTCTATGTGGTTTTTGAAGGGATCTTCTTCTATGTGGGATTCTCCCAGATCTTATCTATGGGACGGCGCAACAAATTGACTGGTGTGGCCGAGCAGTTCCAATACATCCTGCGCGATGAGTCGATGCACATGAACTTTGGTATCGACGTGATCAATCAGATCAAACTGGAAAACCCCGACCTGTGGACCGGAGAGTTTCAGCAGAAGATGACTGACCTGATTCTGGAAGGCGTCGACATGGAAGTCGCTTATGCCTACGACACAATGCCGCGCGGCATCCTCGGCATGAACGCCAGCCTGTTTGAGGAATACGTCCACTTCATCGCCAACCGGCGACTGAACCAGATCGGACTCGAAGCCCAATTTGCCGGTGCGCAGAATCCGTTCCAATGGATGTCAGAGACTCTGGATCTGCAGAAAGAGAAGAACTTCTTTGAGACCCGTGTGACCGAGTACCAAACGGGTGGTGCACTGTCCTGGGATTAAGTGCCAAAACAATAAAAATTGGAAAGGGATTGTTCAGGCGGCTTCGGTCGCCTGATCTTTTGTGCCTGATGCTACGTCGTCAGCCTCCGATAAATATCTGATACCTGATACGGCAGCCGCCGTATATCACTGACCACAGTGTAGTTGCCCAAACCATACATGTGCGGCAGATACTCCTGCCCTTCCTCATCAATCGTAATGCAGAATGAGTGAATGCCGCTTCGGCGCGCCTCCAGCAGTGCCTGGCGCGTATCTTCAATCCCGTACTCGCCACGATAGTCCGTATAGTCTTCAGGCCGCCCGTCGGACAATGTGATCAGCAACTTGCTGCGCGCATCCACCTGATTGAGTTGTTCGGACAAGTGCCGAATCGCCGCACCCATGCGCGTGTAATCCTGCGGCAGAATGCCACTGATTCGTGCAGCCACTGTATCATCATACGCTTCATCAAAACGTTTGATGCTGAATACTTCACAGCGCTTGCGCGTGATGCCGGAAAAGCCATAAATTGCGTATTGATCCTGCAGGCGCTGCAGCGCCTCGCATAGCAGAATCAGCGCTTCACGCTCCACTTCATTGACCCAGCCTTTGGTGGAGCCGCTCATATCCACCATAAACATCACCGCGATGCTGCGCTCATTGCGTGCCTGGCGCGTGAATACCCGCTGCGTCATCTCACGTCCGGTCCGCGCATCAGACAGCGCCTGCACCAATGCGTCCAGGTCCACATCTTCACCATCAGGCTCACGCCGCAGCAGTGCCGGTGAGGCGCGGATAATCTCGAAAGTACGCAGCAAGGAATGGGCGAGACCGTGATACTTCTTCAGCGTCCTTTGCGGGAAGGCGTCATACTGCGCGTGCACCGGGCGTTCGCGCAACACGCACCAGTCCTTGCGATAACTGCCGCGGACATGATCCCACTCCCGATAGTGCCATGCCCCTTCCTCATGGTAGGTGCCCTTCCAGACATCCTCGGCGCTGGTTTCCGGCTGGGCCTGCGCGTCATATTCACCCGGCCCCGCAGGAGACAGATATTCCTCCGGGATTTCTCCCAAATCCTGATGAATCGAGGTCATCAGACGCACCATCGAATCCGGCGGCTCAATCGGTCGATCATCCAGCAGCAATTCCACAGATCCTAAATCTTGTGCATCACTCTCTCGCTCCAGTAGCCGGAACTGCCCCGGGCCTTGCTCCACAACTTCTTCCTCTTGCTCCCGCATCACCGCCAGAGCCTCGCGAAATTCCTGACGCTCCCTGTCAATGCGCGCCTCGCGAACTTCCTGCGCCTGTTGCGGACGCAACACACCCTGATAACATCGCGGCTGCGGCTCTTCCTGCGCATACATCTGTTCAAGCCAATTCCAACTGTCTGAGGCTCCTGCGCCCTCCACGCTCAGCGCCTCTTGCGCCTCCTGCCATATCCCGGATAACGACACTTCTTTCAGGCTTTCGCTCAAGACCCCCTGAAGCCGCGCGATACCTGGCAGTTCGCGCGCCAGAACCGCATCCAGACGACAAGTCTCAAGCCGGTGAAACAGCCGGGTCGCACGCTCCTGATCCTCGAACGCCTCCCACGTATGACGTTCTACTTCCTGCCAAGTGCCGTAGCGGCATTGCGCCCACAGATGCGCCGCCATCACTTTGTACAGAGAAAAGTTCTCCTCCGGTGTCGGAAACACTTCCAGCAACTCCGGCAGGTACACCACAGCAGTGTCGGTATACCCCTGATCAGCCACCTCCACACTCAGGATCCGCCCGCTCAGGCCATGCACGAACCCTTCCAGAACCCGCCGCACTTCCGCAAGTTCCAGAGCGCTCACGCGGCGACGATGCTGCGCCACAAATTCCTCCAGCGCCTGCACCCGCGCGACTCCAGCCGTCAGCCCCTGACGGTCAAATTCGTCTATGGCCTCAAGGATCCAGCTCTCCACCGCGTCTGTATCCAGTTGCTGCAACGCCTCCGCCGCCAGATTGGCGACCTGATAGCCCATTTCCGCATTGGTCTTGGCAATCGCGGCCACCCAATGCAGCACAAATTCCTGCTCCGTACGGCTGCGCCCGGCCAAATGTTCCGCAGGCGCACGCGCCGTGCGCCGCGATGACAGCACCGCATCGATCTGCTCTTCAAGCCGTTCTTCCAACTCCTCGGCGGTATAAGGGGACGACATAGACAAGTACAATTCCGATGTGATTATCCAGTATAGAAGGTACTCGACTGAATGACCCTCACCCCTGAAGAATTGCGACTCAATCGCCAGACGCGGGAGTTACGGGTGCGCTTTGGCGACGGTAAGGAGTTTGCCCTGCCGTGCGAGTACCTGCGTATATTTTCACCTTCCGCAGAAGTCAAGACTGCGCGAGCGCGCGGGGACCTCGTCACCGACAAGCAGGGAGTCAACATTGAGCGCATTGAGCCTTATGGCACGTATGCCGTGCGCTTGTATTTCGATGACGGGCATGACACGGGCATTTATTCCTGGGAGACGCTGTACGAATTAGGTGAGCACTATCAGCGCAACTGGCAGGAATACCTGATGGAGCTGGAGCGCAAGACCATGTCGACGGATGCGCATGGGGAGCGCCATATCACGGTACTGCTGTTCGCGACGCTGGCGGAGCAGTTGGACACGGAGCGAATAGATGTGGTTCTGCCGGGCGATGTCGCGAGTGTCGCGGAGTTGCTGTTCTGGCTTCGCAAGCGCAGCGACGCATGGCATGAAGCAATCAACCCCAGCCGCATCACAGTCACTGTCAATCGCCAGTTCGCCGATACCACCATACGCCTGCGCCATGGCGATGAAGTCTCGCTCACACCCATCTACAAAAAGAAGGAAGCCTAGACCGGCATTCCACCGAGTTCCACCAGCATCAGACCCGTCAGCGCACACACCACCATCACCGGCACCACCGGTACTTTCCCGCCAGACAACGCAAGCAGCGCCAGACCGGTGAGCAACGCCATATTCCAGTCCGGGGCCGCTTCCCAGCCGCTGGTCCAGATCACGTGACCGGCGAATAACACACCCAGATTCAGCATCACGCCGACCACTGCCGCAGTAATGGCTGTCAGTGGTGCGGTGAAGGCCGCGCGATGGCGGGTGCGCTCGATGTATGGCGCACCAATAAAGATAAACAGAAAGGATGGCAAAAATGTGTACCAGGTCGCCACCAGCGCCGCCGCAATCGCACTGCCAACATACTGGTTGGCTCCCCACCAAGCACCATCCCAACCGCCGACAAAGCCCACAAAGGAATTCACCATGACCAGTGGTCCGGGAATCAGTTCGCGTAGCGCCAGACCGTCGAGCATTTGCGCAGCGGTGATCCACTGAAACTGCTCCACCGCGCTTTGATATACATACGGCAGCACCGCGTAAGCGCCGCCGAAAGACAGCAATGCCGCCTTGGTGAAGAATACGGCCATCTCCGCCAGAGTACCACTGGTATCAGTCACGTAAACCAGCGCATAGACCAAGCCCCACAAACCCAGACCTGCGAGCGCGAGTCTAATCACTTGCGCGCGGAGCAACACCACTGTCTGCTCGCTGCCCTCCTCGCCAGACTCTGCTGATGAGGGTGTCTCAATCCAGCCCGGTGCCATGCGGTACAGCACATAGCCAATCACGCCCGCCCCCAGAATGATCAGTGGAAAAGGCAACTGCAGCACGAACAGACCAGTGAAAGCGGCCAACATGATGCCCCACAGCACCACCGAGCGCAGCACGCGGGAGCCGATTCTCCATATCGCGTAGAGGATCACCGCCGTAACCGCCGGCTTGACGCCGTACATCAGGGCCGCGACCCAGTGAATCTCCCCAAACGCAAGATACAGCCACGCCAATGCGATGAGCATCAACAGCGACGGGGCCACAAACAAAATACCGGCAATCAGCCCGCCCAGACGGCCATGCAGCAACCAACCGATGTAGGTGGCCAGCTGCTGGGCTTCCGGTCCCGGCAACAGCATGGTGTAGTTGAGCGCGTGCAGGAATCGTTTCTCTTCAATCCAGCGCAATCGCTCCACCAGTTCCAGGTGCATGATGCCGATCGCACCACCCGGCCCGCCGAAACTGATCAAACCCAGACGCAGCCAATAGCGCATCGCTGCACGAAGGCTCAAGGGGGCGGGTGAGGGGGTATTCATCGGTTACAATTTCAGATATCAACAATACAGGAGGTTTTTATGTCAGATAACATCACTTCACGCTCCGGCGCTGTCGTCGGTCAATGGGACGGAAAAGACGTGGCGGATCTGCAAAAAGAACTGGCGCGCATCAAGCAGGAAGTTCCTGGCGATCGCGTGCAGCCGGAAGGCGTGCCGCATCAGTACCAGTTCCCGGATGACCTGAAGGGCTTTACGGCCTATATTCTGTGGGGCTGCGATCCTCAGGGCGTCTGTCTGGTCGGCTCGGGTGCCAATCGCACCGAGACGGTGGAATCGATTCGCGAGTTTTACGCCAATCAGGTCGCCAAGGACGCGATGGCGCGTCACGAAGATTCGTAGACACTGCCGCGACACGCGGCCTAGTTGAGTTGGTCGGAAGGGTTGGCGAGCCATCCCGGAATAGTGAACTCTTGCTCGACTTCAACTTCGAGCGTCTCACTCAACGGCAGTTCACCCTCCTCAATCAGCGGCAGTAACTGCTCGCCGACCTGCAACACAATCAGCAAGCCCTGCTGATTCGGATCACTTGCTTCCAGACTGGCGCTCGCATCCTGCAGTTTCTTCAGATAGGAGGCGAACTCCTTGACCTGCTCTGCCAGTTCCAGTTTCTGGAACTCTTCTGTGAATGAAAACTGCAGGCTAAAGCCGGAAGACTCCTCAGAAGTCTCCGTACTGATTCGCAGGGGGCCTTCTATAATCACTTTCACACCATGCGGTAGTATTGTACCGACTGCCCGGCGCATACTTATGCACTTTCTGGATCACTCCCAACTCTCATGGACACCTATCTGGTAGGCGGCGCAGTTCGAGACCGTCTGCTGGGGCTGCCGGTGCGCGAGCGCGACTGGGTCGTGGTCGGCGCAACACCACAAGAACTGCAAGATCAGGGCTACCGCCCGGTCGGGCGCGAGTTTCCGGTTTTTCTGCACCCGGAGACCCACGAGGAATATGCCTTGGCGCGCACCGAGCGCAAGACCGCGCCCGGTCATCAGGGCTTTCAGTTCAACACCAATCCCACAGTCACTCTGGAGCAAGACCTGCTGCGTCGCGATCTGACCATCAATGCGATCGCGCAGGGTGATGACGGTACCCTGATTGATCCGTACGGCGGCCAGCGTGACCTCGAAGCGCGGCTGTTGCGACATGTCTCATCAGCCTTCGGCGAGGATCCATTGCGCGTGTTGCGCGTCGCACGTTTCGCCGCGCGTCTGCACTCCTGGGGCTTTCAAATCGCTCCTGATACACAAGATCTGATGCGTGATATGGTGCATCGGCGAGAGTTGGACGCACTTAGCGCCGAGCGCGTGTTTGCAGAATTGCGCCGCGCACTGATGGAGCCGAACCCTGAGCGCTTTGTCAGCACCCTGCGAGACTGTAATGCCTGGTCTGTGGTCTTTGCACTACTTCCTGATTCTCAGGCGGTTGAAGTCATCCTGCGCCGGGCGGCCGATGCCGGACTGTCGGAAGTCGCGCGCTTTGCCTGTATAGCCTGGTACAGCGACGATGTCGCTGCCTTGTGCGCCTCTTTGCGTGTTCCTCGTGCCTGGACACAGTTGAGTACGTTACTTGCGGATCAATATGACACTTGGGCCGCACTGGACGCCGGTGATGCCACCGCCATGCTGCACCTGATTGAGTCCGCCGACGGCCTTCGCAAACCGGAACGATTCGATGAGTTCCGCGCCGCCGCGCGTGTCCTCGCCGACAATGCGCCTGTGGCAGATACCACTTTGGCGCGCATTCATGCCGCCGTGCTCAACTGCGATGTGCGCCCGGCAACCGAACAACAGGATGGGCGCTCGGTGCAAGAGCGCGTGTTTGAGGCGCGGCTCAATGCCGCGCAGGATGCCTTAGGCAAACACGACTAGGATCACAACACCCAGCGCGAGACGGTACAGCACAAACGGCAGCATCCCAATGCGCTCAATCAGGCGCAGGAAGAAGTGAATGCACAGCCATGCCGAGCCCCCAGCCATCACAGCCCCGGAGAACAAGGCCGCCCAATCCGCAGGTTGCGGCGTCTGCAGTGTACTGTTCAGCAGCAGCGCACCGGCTCCGGCGATCGTCGGAATAGCCAGCAGGAACGCGATGTGCGCTGCCGCTGTTCTACACAGCCCCAAGGCCAGTGCCATCGTCATCACAATGCCCGCGCGCGACACGCCGGGGATGACTGCCAGACACTGCGCGGCACCGATAAAAAGTGCGTCACTCATACGCAACTGCTGCTCGGTGCGCACTCGCGACCCTGACACATCCGCCAGCCACAACAGCACCCCGAAACCCAACGTTGTCGCCGCAATCACCGACGCACTGCGCAGCGTCTCGGATGCCACCGCATGCGTATAAGCTCCGGCGATCAGAATGGGCAGCGTGGCGACAATTAGCCACAGCGCCATCTGCCGCGCTTGTTGAGATTCCAGGTTATCTGCACGCAGGGTGGCGCACAGCATTGCCACAAGTTCGCGGCGGAAGTAGCCCACCATTGCCACCAACGTGCCGACGTGTACAGCCACGTCGAAGGCTTGACCCTGATCTTGCCAGCCGAACAGAATTGGTGCCAGAATCAGATGCGCGGAACTGGAGATCGGCAAGAACTCCGTCAGTCCCTGCACCAGAGCGAGCACCAAAACTTCGAGCCAATTCATCTACAGACGATCCCGGTGATCCGGGCATATAGTATGCGGCAATTCAAGCGCCACATCACGCCCCAGCGCTAGCACGCGAAACCGGTCGCCCATACGCTCCGGGTGCGTTAGCATCTCAATCTGCCGATGTTGCGCCATGCGGGCTTCGATATCAGTGGATTCATCTATCATCTCCAGCAAACCGTATTCCAGCAGAAATCCAGCCTGCGTGGTGAACATCAGTGCATCGAAATGTGCCGCCGTCGCCAGCTCGGCAATCTTGGTGAAGTCCACATCCACACTGATGTCCTGACGCCCCGGCTCCTGAAATGGATCGGCGTGGCTCTGGTGCCGCGTATGACACTGCAAGGTGCCGGTGCTGCGTTGCGGATGGTAATACTCCCAGCGCGGATAGCCATAATCCACAATCAGCACCACCCCGCGGCGCAATCGGGCGTCCAGTTCCGTCAGCCAGTTTGCATAGACCTCGTGC
This sequence comes from uncultured candidatus Poriferisulfidus sp., assembly GCA_965199755.1. Classification (GTDB taxonomy): domain Bacteria; phylum Pseudomonadota; class Gammaproteobacteria; order Poriferisulfidales; family Poriferisulfidaceae; genus Poriferisulfidus. The sequence continues at coordinate 124,354 of CBDASZ010000002.1, forward strand.
CGCCACTCCGAACAATACGGAGGTGCCAGCGGTTCAGCCAGACTCTCTTGAATGTGCGCCACTGCGGCTGATGCTTGCGCGGACTCTTGCTCTGTCCAGCACAAACTCGCGTCATCCTCCGTAATGTCCACCATCCGTTCGCGCACGCCATCTGCAGTGAGCGCAAAACTGCGCGCCGGCAAGGCATCCAGAAATTCGTTGGCCAGCACGACGCCGCAAAAGTCTTCCGGCATCACCGCTCGCGCCTGCTCATCAGAGATCATCTGTCTGCGCGCGGCCGCGCGCTCCACGCACACATAGGTCTCCAGTTGCGCACCGAGCACACGCTGGAGATCACGCGCCAGCTGCCCGTCTCCCACGCCATATTCGACGATGCCGCCACCGGTCTCGGTGAGCACCAGCTCGCAAAATCGCGCCATCACCCGTGCGAAGAAATCTCCCAACCCCGGTGCCGTCACAAAATCTCCTTCGGCACCAAACACCTCCTCACAACTGGCGTAATAGCCAAGTCCCGGCGTGTAAAGCGCCTGCTCCATATACTGATCAAAGCGCATCGGACCCTGCTGGCGAATCTGCTCCAACAACTGTGCCAGCAGCGCATTGGCCGCGGGTATGGCCCGCGGTTGCTGTTCAGGGGGAGAGGTCATCGCGACACGCTGCATCAGGGCAAGCCCTATACTATCAGGCCATTATGAGTGCTTCCTCGCTGTCCGGGCGCACCATCCTGATCACCGGTGCCGCACGGCGACTCGGTGCGGTGATGGCCCAGCACTTGCATCAGGCCGGTGCCAACATCGTCCTGCACTGCCGCCGCTCCGTTGCCGAAGCGCACGAGCTGGCGGGGCAGTTGCAAACGGAGCGACCGGATTCGGTGACTGTAATCACCGCAGATCTGTCGGAAGTGCAAAGTATTTTCTCCGCCATGGGCGCGGCCTTAAAAGCCTTCGGACAACTCGACGCACTCATCAACAACGCCTCGCTGTTTGAGCAGGGAAGTCTGGAGCCTGCGGATATTGAGCAGTGGGAGCAACTGCAGGCAGCTAATGTCCGCGCGCCATGGCTGTTGGCCGCGGCCGCCGCACCGCACCTACGCAAGACCCAAGGCTGCATCCTCAATATCCTTGATGTGTATGCTGAACGTCCCCTGCCCGGCTATCCGGTCTACAGCGCCACGCAAAGCGCCTTGGCCGGACTGACCCGCGCTCTGGCTCTGGAGTTGGCGCCCGACGTGCGGGTCAACGCCATTGCTCCTGGTGCCATGCTGTGGCCTGAGGAAGAAGATGGTCGGGATCGGCAGGCGATTATTGACAGTACCGCGCTGAAGCGTATAGGAAGCCCGGAAGACATTGCGCGGGCCGCGGTGTATTTGATCCGGGATGCCCGCTACACCACCGGTGATGTGCTAACTGTCGACGGCGGACGACGCCTCGGAATCAGCGCCTGGCAATAGCACTTCACGCAACTGCGATTCGTTCGCTTCGCGCCAGCGATCCCAGAGTTCAGAAATCGGCACCTCCAGCAGCGGGTGGTGCAAATCCCCGCATATCTCCACCAGCGGTGCCAGTACAAACTCATGCTCGCAAATCTCCGTGCGCGGCAGCGACAGTACGCCGTCATCCACCACCCAATCGTCGTACAGCAGAATATCCAGATCCAGTGTGCGCGAGACGAAGGCATCCGCACCGCGAACGCGGCCAAGCGAATCCTCAATACGGCGCAACTGCTCGTTGATCTCGTGCGGGGTCTCTTCGCTGTCGAAGGCGACCACCATGTTGTAGAAGTCCGGCCCCTCGAAACCGAGCGCCGGCGATTCATATAGCGTGGAGCGCTGCAGGGGTCCGTATTGGGACTCCAATAACATCAATGCTTGTGAAACACAGCGTTCCTTGCCAAGATTGCTGCCAATGCTGACAAATACTCGCGCCATTATTCGCCTCGTTCGATCACGACACCCACTTCCTGGGCCGTGCGAACCGCGAACGGCTTGGCCATCCGAAGGCGCAGCCAACTCACCGCAAACTCTTCGCGAATCAACTCGGCCAGGGCTTCGGCCAGGGATTCAACCAGACGGTATTCGCTCGCTTCAATGAACTCCACGACACGCTGACTGATCGCCTTGTAATCAACCGTGTCTTCCAGTGCGTCACTTTGGGCCGCATGCGCCACATCGGCGCGCAATTCGAGATCCACCACTAATTGCTGGCGAATATGTCGTTCCCACTCGAACACGCCCACGGTGGCCCGCGCCTTCAGGCCCTTGATGAAAACAATATCCATAGCAGAGGAATTATAGAGGGCACGTGTTACAGGGCCGTGCAGTAAAATGACGCGCCCGATGTGCCGAGATGGCGGAATTTGGTAGACGCGCTGGCTTCAGGTGCCAGTGGGGGCAACCCCGTGGAGGTTCGAGTCCTCTTCTCGGCACCAGGCATCTCGGGCAAACCCTCCAACCACTTGCGCGGCTTATACGCCGGCAATTTGCATGCGATCAATGAGCACAGCTCCGGTGTGAATCGCACCACGTCGATCCTGTTCTGTACCTACCGCCGTCACGCCTCGCAACATGTCCTGCAGGCGGCCCGCAATGGTGATCTCATTCACCGGATACGCCACTTCTCCTTCCTCAATCCAGAACCCGGCCGCGCCGCGCGAGTAGTCTCCGGTCACCGTGTTGACGCCCTGTCCTAGCAATTCCGTCACCACCAGCCCTTGGTGCATTTGCGCCAGCAAATCATTCCAGGATTGTTCTTTCCCCTTCATCTCTAGACTTAGGTTGCGTACGCCACCCCCATTGCCGGTCGGCTCGAGATTCAGGCGACGCGCCGAATAATGACTCAAAAACCAGCCGCGCAACACCCCGTCTTCCACTACTACCCGCTCTGAAGTCGCAATCCCGTCTGCGTCATAAGGCGCACTCGCCGGCCCGCCGGGCAAGCGAGGACGCTCCATCAAACCAATCCCGTCAGCCCATACCGGCTGATCCATCTTCCCCAGCAGGAATGAGGCATCCTGATACAGCGCACTGCCACTGGCGGCCGCGACAAAATGTCCGACTAGATGTCGCGCCACTGGTGCCTCGAACAACACCGGTGCGGTTTGCGTCTGCAGGGATCGCGCTCCGAGTCGCTGCGTCGCACGTGCCGCGGCATGCTCGCCTATGGCTTGCGGTGAATCCAGTTTGCGGCCATCGCGATGGCTACTGTGCCAGTAATCCCGCTCCTGCTCCCTGTCCTCGTCAGCTGCCACAACACAACAGCCCAAGTCCGCACTGCTACTGCGATAGCCTCCCATGAATCCGTTGCTGTTGGCCAGCAACTTCATGCCTGCGTAATGACTGAGGTCGGCACCTTCGGAATTGCGAATGCGCGCATCCGCGCGGGCGGCGTCCTCACATTCCAAGGCCAGTTGCGCGGCCTCTTCGTTGTTGATCTCCCACGGATGAAACAGGTCCAGGTCCGGATAATCAAAGGCCAGCAATGATTCCTCCGGCAACCCGTGACAAGGATCCTCTTCTGTGTGTCGTGCAATCTGGCAGGCTTCCTCCACCGTGCGCCGCACTGACTCCTCGCGCAGATCGGTACTTGACGCATGCCCGCGACATGTTCCGAAATAAGCAGTAACCCCCAGTCCCTGATCGCGTGCCCGCTCTACTGTCTCCAGTTCTCCGAGACGCACTGTGACCGTTGTGCCTTCACCGCGGCTGATCGAGACCTGAGCGCCGCTGGCACCCAACTGTCGGGCTTGCTCCAGTACGCTTTGCGCGCAGTCGCGAAGATCCGCGTCAACGTCTATTTCAGCCGGCATACAACTGGGTTCCTCCAACCGTCAGGCCGTCCACCCGCAAGGTCGGTTGTCCGACCCCGACCGGAACCTGCTGTCCATCCTTGCCGCAAGTGCCAACACCTTTGTCTAACTTCAGATCGTTTCCGACCATGCTGACGCGACGCAACACATCAGGGCCATCACCAATGAGTGTCGCGCCCTTGACCGGCTCAGCCACTTTGCCGTCGCGGATGCGATAAGCCTCGGAAGCGGAGAACACAAACTTGCCGGAGGTGATGTCTACCTGTCCGCCGCTAAATCCAACCGCATACAGGCCCTGGTCGACTGAAGCCAGAATTTCCTCCGGGTCATACTTGCCCGGCTGCATGTAGGTATTGGTCATACGCGGCATCGGCCGGTGAGCGTAAGACTCGCGGCGGCCATTGCCAGTCGATTCAGTCTGGTGCAAGCGTGCGTTGTGCCGGTCGTACATAAAACCGCGCAAGATACCGTCTTCAATTAACACCGTGTTCTGGGTCGGCGTACCCTCATCGTCGATGCGCAGGGAACCGCGACGGTCCAGCAGCGTACCGTTGTCAACCACTGTCACGCCCTCGCTCGCCACACGCTGTCCCATCAGATTAGTGAAGGCAGATGTTCCTTTGCGAATCGCATCTCCCTCCAACCCGTGTCCGACCGCCTCATGCAGTAGCACACCCGGCCAGCCGCAACCCAGAACGACTGTCATGGAACCGGCCGGAGCCTCTTTGGACTCAAGATTCAGCAATGCGGTGCGCACCGCTTCGCGCGCAAAATTCTCTGCTGCGCCTTCGTCGAGCAGACGGCTGTAACCATAGCGTCCGCCTCCTCCCGCCTGACCCATCTCGCGGCGATCGCCGCGTTCCGCCAGCACCCCGACACTCAGCCGCACCAGAGGGCGAATATCGGTCTGATACACCCCGTCACTTGAAGCGACCAAAACCACTTCGTAGGTGGAAGCCAGCGTGGCAGTGACTTTTCTGACTTCCGGTGCCGTCGCGCAGGCGATCCGGTCTACTTCACGCAACACTTCAAGTTTGCGATCCATGTCAAGGTCGGCCATCGGATTGTCATAGGCGCACACAGCCGGCGGTGAACTCGCTTTGCTGTGTGGCAACTGCAATTCGCCGTCAGAGTGCGCAATGGCGCGCGCGGTACGCGCGGCTTCCAGCAACTGCATCGCATTGAGCTCGTCGGAATATGCAAAGCCTGTCTTCTCCCCGGCAATCACGCGCACCCCCGCGCCTTGATCCAGAGAAAACGCCGCATCACGCACCCGGCCGTCCTCCAGCATCAGCATTTCATGCTGCTGATATTGCAGATAGATGTCCGCGTAGTCGCAGGCTCTCGACCAAGCGCTGCCCAAAGTCTGATACAGAATCTGGGACGTGAGTTCGCCCGGTTCCAACAAGTACTGGTGCGCCGCGTTTTGCGTCAGATCTTCATGCGGCATTCCAGTCTCCGATTATCTGTGCAGGGAAAGTTGGTGCGAACCTCCCGAAGCAGTTGACGATCCAGCATCGCCGTAACGACACCGGGGCTATGCGGGCGCTGGCCCTTGATAGTGCCCCAAGGATCGATAATCATGGAATGCCCGTAGGTTTCGCGACCATTGACATGAAAGCCGCCTTGCCCGCTGGCAATCAGATAAACCAGGTTTTCAATCGCGCGGGCACGCAACAGGGATTCCCAATGCGCTCGTCCGGTCAGCGCCGTAAATGCGGCAGGTAACGTGATGATTTCAGCTCCCTGATCCAGCAAGGCGCGAAACAGTTCGGGAAAACGCAGGTCGTAACAGACCGTCAGACCCAAGTGTCCGAATGGCGTCTCCGCCACCACCGGCTCACTACCACGGTGAATGGTGGCGGATTCGTTGTATTTCTCACCACTGGCGACCAGTGTGACATCGAACAGATGAATTTTGTCATAGCGGGCACGCAGTTCACCACGATCGTCATACAGCATGCAGGCCGCCGCCATCTTGTCCGGCACCTCGCAATGCAACGGAATGGTGCCAGCCACCATCCAGATGCCGTGACGCCGACATTGTTTGCGTACAAAGTCCTGAATCGGCCCGTCTCCAGGCTGCTCGCGATACTGCAGCACATCCTCATCCCGCATGCCCATCGCGGCGAAATTCTCCGGCAGCACGACCAGACGCGCACCCTGCTTGCTGGCCTGCTCAATCCAGCGGGACGCTTCGAACAGGTTGGCTTCCCGGTTGGGGCCGGAGGCCATCTGAATCGCTGACACTTTATCCATGACTGGGCCTGTTGGATGGGCAGAAAGGTTTGGGGACTACTATTTTAGAGAATCGGCATTCGCTCCTGTATTTCGCATTGGATTTGGGGCTTCACAGTTTTGTGTGGAATACGGGTCTTGGGTAAAGATCCAGTTGACCCAGATCAAAGAGGATCGCTTTTCGGAATCGTTCGCGGTTTCGGTAGCCGCAAGGAATATCCGCCGATTCAGGCTAATGGCGGATGGCCTGCCCTACCGCTGCAGATTCAGAAGAACCCGCGCGCCGATGTCATCGCTGCCGCTCGCCTGTGTACGCTTCTACGCTCAGGTCCAGCCCGGTCCGCTGCCACGCGACATCCAAACGCTGACTGCTGCCACCCTCGCGATATGTCATGCCTACGTAGGGTTTGATCAGGCCATTGAGTGTGCCGTCGCCGATGCGACTGGCGGCTATTCCGTAAGCCAGTTCCATCCCAGTGCGGAGAGTAGCGAGGCGCGGGATGCGCTGTCGTTTTCTGTCAGGCCAGAGAACGCCTCCGCGTCCTGCTCCCGGAGTTGTTGCGGATCGGCCTGCGCGTCCACGCCAAAGGTCGGCGCCAGCAATAATGAGAACCCCTGACCGTCAGAGCCCGTCAATCTGCACGGACCCGCTGAGCCCCCACTCGCGATCGGCACTGTACCTCGATGTGTTTGCTATCTTGGACTCCAATGAGGATAACGGTCAGATCGTCTCTAACCTCCTGAGCATGCACGGAGGCGGGCAGCAAGCCACTAAACAGTAGTGCCAAGCCTGCGAACAGGCGGCACCGAGCGGCTAAGGTCATATATGAGCCCCTCCCCCTAACTATTATGGAGAGGCCCAAGAGCGATAAAAACGCAACTGGTATTAGTTACATCATCCCGTGAAATGCCCAAATATATCTGTGGTATTAAACGGGGGCTTCACTATGCTCAATTATCCCAAACAGAACCACGAAGCCCCATGTTGCGATTAGCCCCCTAAAGAGGTAGGATCCGATATGAGTATAAGGGGTTCTCAAGGAAATGTCTGCACCCATCCAGCCAAAACCCTTCGTCAAATGGGCCGGGGGCAAAAGCCAGTTGCTCGGCGAGTTGGAGAAGCGCTTCCCCCAGAAGTGTCAGAATTACTTTGAAATCTTTGGGGGGGGGGGGGGGGCAGTGCTGTTCTCGCTCGGAGATCACAGCAATCTCAAACGCACCGGCATCCTCGCATTCAATGATCAAAACCCCGAGTTAATCAACACCTATGAGGTTGTCCGAGATAATGTGGACAGATTGATCGACAGTCTCTCCAAACACCAGAACACGCCAGAATATTTCAAGGAGATTCGCGACTGGGATCGCCCTCCTCATCGCTACAAGCAGTGCAGCAAAGTAAAGCGAGCCAGCCGCCTGATTTATCTCAACAAGACAGCCTACAATGGCCTTTATCGTGTAAACGCCAAGGACCAGTTCAATGTTCCCTTTGGCAAATATCGCAATCCCAAAATCGTTGATGCCGAAAATCTTCGGGCCTGCTCCGAGTTCCTGCAGAACGTCTGGCTGTCCTCGCTGGATTTCGAGGCACTCCTAGAACGAATTTCACGAGGCGATATGGTCTATATGGATCCGCCTTACGCCCCCCTTTCCGAGACCTCCAGTTTCACCGCATACACAAAAGACGGATTTGGCCGTGACAAACAGGAACGTTTAAGAGACTTCTGCGTTGCCTTAGACCGCAAGGGCGCCAAGTTCCTGTTGTCCAATTCTGCAGCTGACTGGATTCAGTGCCTCTACAGAGCGCATCCCCAATTTAATGTGGAAGAAGTCTTCGCAAACCGTGCTATTAACAGCAAGGCAGAAGGCCGTGGCAAGGTTAAAGAAATTGTCGTGCGGAACTACTCATGACCAAGAATGACCGCGCCTGGGAGAAAATTCTTGAGCAAGACCCTGATATCAAACACGCACTTGAAGAGCGGGCTTACTTTGATATTACGGCTAAAACCATCAAGGACCATAGTGGAAGAGAACCTCGACTGGCCTGCAAAAATGACTTCCGGGAACAAGTACCCCAACCCCTTCAGGCACTCCATTCCTCAATCCTTGCCTTGGGCAATGGGAACTATCGAATCGCTCGCACCGACCCGTTCGTCTCCGTGGTGCGCCCCCGCAACGCCAAGACACAAAAACATTCTTTACCAAAACACATTCATGCGCTTTCTCCCGACGATATCAAAAGTGAATCCAAGGCGCTTGATGCGGCGCTCATCTCCGGCATTCTCGATGACCTAACAGAGGATACATTGTCTCTGGTGCTGCGCGGCAGAGAGTACTGCAGCCCGTTCGAATTCTCACTTCCTGACCAACAGAATCCCGGTCATCGCATCGACTATCCGGTCGATGGTGTACAGGTAGAAGTCGATGGTGGCTATGAAGGCAAGAATGGAATCTATTTGATCGAAGCCAAGATCGGAACCCGAGACAACATGAACTTGCGTCAGTTGCTTTACCCGCATTTGCACTACAAAAACATCTACCGAAAACCGGTCAAGAGTTATTTAATGTTCTATCAGCCTACGGGACAGTTCCATTTTTATTCGTTCAGCCCGAACCATCTCCAACTTGACGGCGGCCTCGGGCACTGGTGTTATCAACTGGAGCACCGGTATTCCGACATTCCTCTCTGGGAGAACATTATTGCCACCTCGGTGGATATGAGGAAGACAGATCGCAGCGCTCCTTTCCCTCAGGCAGACAAGTTTGAAGTCGTAGTTGAGGTGTTCCTCAAACTGTGTGAGAAAAAGCAGTTGAGTAAAGAGGCGTTATTCGTAAATCATGACATTGTGCCGCGACAATATGATTACTACGTCAATGTACTGCGCTGGATGCGGCTGATTCAAAAAACATCCGATCCTCAGCAAAGAATCGTATTTGAACTATCTCCACTCGGGAATGAGTTGGCCGGAAAACCCGTCATGAAAATGCTACTTGAAATGGCCCGAATCGTATTCTCAAACAGTCTGCTCAATCTGTATCTGCATCACGAGCAACCCAGAATTCCCGATCGTGTACGGGAAGAAAACGGTTTACGTGCGGACAGTACTTTCGAACGGCGGCTACAGACCGTGCGGAGTTGGGTGAACTACTTCCGCAAAATCTTCGTCCACTAAGCCTTGTCCTCGGCCAGTTCAAACTGCGCTTTTACCGGCATCATTTCGCGCAGATGCTTATCAAGCAGCGGACATTTCTGTTTGGAGCATCCACAAGGCTTTTCATTCGCGCACATACCGATGCGCGCAAAGGCGAATTCCAGTGCTTGCTCGCGCGTGGCGGTGAACTGATCAAGCCAATCATCACCCGCGAACCCGGTGCGTTTGAAAATATCCATGACATCGGTATTCGCACGCGCCACCAGAAACGCCACATTCGAGTCAACCAGTTGCTTCGACAAACTATGTAAGGTGTACTCACCGGTCGCGTCAATCTCATTGATGCCAACCGCATCAATGATGATATAGCGCAACCCCGGCGTTTGTACCGTGATGCGCAGGACGCGCTCGACGAAATAACTGATGTTGGCGAAAAACAGCGGCCCTTCGAAGCGCACAATCGCCACCGTGCAGCAGGTCTCCAACAACTGTCTTCCGGCATCCGCAAAATTCCCACTGTGATTTCGGGACACCCGATACACGTGCGGGTGCATGGTGCGATAAACGAACAGCCCCAGCGAAAACAGCACGCCGACGATGATGCCCTGCTCCAGATGCGGTGCCCAAACCAAGGTGAGCACAAAAGTCAGCACCGACACCACCGCATCGTGTTTCTGCACTTTCCAGGCATACAGGATCGGCTTGACGCGCACCAGCGGAATCACCGCCATGATGATGACCGAAGCCAGCATCGCCTGCGGCATGTAATAGAGCATGGGCGTCAGGAACAGCAGCGTCGCTCCCACCACCAGTCCGGTCACCACCGAGGAGAATCCGGTGCGCCCCCCCGCTTCCATATTCACAGCCGTGCGAGAGAAGGAACCCGACACCGCATAGCCCTGAAACAGGCTGGCCACGATATTGCTGAGTCCCTGCCCGACCAGTTCCTGATTCGGATCCAGTTCCTGGCGCGTCTTCCGCATTGAGACCGCCTTGGCAATGGAATACGCCTCCATAAACCCGATCAGGGAAATCGCCACCGCCACGCCCAGCAGGTCCAGCATCACGGCGACATCCAATTCCGGCATGGAGAACGCCGGCAGACCTTGCGGAATCGACCCGACAATACGCCCACCAAAGTTTGCCTCAAAGCCAATCGCCCAAGAGCCTACAGTGGTCAGCACCGCGGCTACCAGAATCGGCGGCAATCGCCGCCAGATTTTCGGCAACAACAGCATCAAGCCAATCGCAATAATGCTCATGGCCACGGTCGGCAAGTGCAAATGGTGATAGGCCGCGACCAGCACATTCCAGACCGTTTCGTAGTGCGCGTCACCGCGCACCGCATCCACTCCCAGCAGTTTGGACAATTGCGATGTGGCAATGATCAGTGCGGCGGCATTGGTGAAGCCAATCACCACCGGGTGCGACAGGAAATCGACCAGCATGCCCATTTTCAACATGCCCAGAATCAGCTGAAACACGCCCACCATCAGCGCGAGCATGATGGCGTAGGCAATGTAGCCGTCCGAGCCGCTTGCTGCGATTGGCTCCAGCGCACTCGCAGTCAGCAGTGAAATCACCGCAACCGGCCCGGTCGCCAGTTGGCGTGATGAACCAAACAATGAAGCGACAATGACCGGCAGGAATGAAGCGTACAGCCCGTAATACGTAGGCAATCCGGCCAGTTGCGCGTACGCCATTGACTGCGGCACCAGCACCAGAGCAACCGTCACACCGGAAACAAAATCCGCACGCAACACCGAGGTGTCACGCAGTTCCGGCACCCAGTCTACAAAGGGTGTGGAACGCCTTATGCCGTAACGCAGGATGCGTCGACCGTTTTTATATAATTTTTGATATATCCACTTAGCCCACATAGCTTTCTTCCTGAAACGGGCGGGTGATCGGAAAAGTGCCGTGCACTGGGGTATTACTCTATCACACAGTACAATCTTGGCATTGATTTTGCCCACCATTCCCGTGTCCGAAGCACCCCATATCCATACCGTCAGCGAACTGAACCAGCAGGCTCGCGACCTGCTGCTCGCCCATTTCTCGCAAGTCTGCGTTCAGGGCGAAATCAGCAACATGAAGCGCCACAGTTCCGGACACTGGTATTTCACGCTCAAGGACACCAGCTCCGAGTTGCGTTGCGCCATGTTCCGCAGCAACAATCAATTCGTCCCGTTTGTGCCTGATGACGGGGACACCGTACGCGCCTTTGGGCGGCTGGAGATCTACCTGCAGCGCGGCAGCTACCAATTGGTGGTTCGGGAATTGCAGGAAGAAGGCCGCGGCGAACTACTGCGCCGGCTGGAAGAACTTAAACTTCAACTCCACCGCGAAGGACTCTTTGACGCGGAGCGCAAAAGTCCGCTGCCCGCCTATCCTGCCGCTTTGGGCGTGGTCACTTCTGAAAGCAGCGCGGCTTTGCGCGACGTCGCACGTGCCTTGCGCCGTCGCTGGCCGGCTGCGAAACTCTACGTCTACCCCGCCACGGTGGAAGGAACTGATGCGGCCGCATCACTGTGTACAGCGCTGAATCTCGCCATCACGCATGGTCAATGCGACACCTTGCTGCTGGTACGCGGTGGCGGCAGTCTCGAGAGTCTGCTGGCCTTCAGCGATGAAGCGCTGGTGCGCGCCGTCGCCGAGTGCCCGGTTCCCATCATCAGCGGCGTCGGCCACGAAACAGACACCAGCTTCGTGGACTTCGCGGCCGACCTGCACGCAGCGACCCCCACGGCCGCCGCGGAACAAGCGAGCCCGAACGGCCAAGCGATCAGCACGGAACTTGGGAGGAGAATCGCACGGAATCAGCAAAGCATCAACCGTATCCTGCAGCAGGCGCGGCAAGCCTTGCAGGCCGATGAGCACCGTCTGGCGCAAACGCATCCGGCGCGCAAGATTCAAACCCACCAACAGCGACTCGACGACCTGTCCGACCATCTGCAGACCTCTCTGGCCCACCAGCTGCGGCAGCGCCACAGCCACCTGGCCCTGATGTGGCAGCGCCTTGAAACCTGCGCCCCACACGGTCGCCTCGCCTCACTACAGCAGGCAGTGACACAAACCCGACAGCGGCTGCAACAGTCCATACGCGCCCTGCACCAGACCTGGGATGCGCGGCTGCAACGCGCCGACAGCACCCTACAAGCCGTGGGCCCGCAGCAGACACTGGATCGCGGCTATGCCATCCCGACCATGCAGACAGCCGAGGGAGTTCGGGTGTTGCGCACACTCGACCAGGTGCAGGTCGGAAGTTCTTTTGAAATGCGTCTGGCGCGCGGCAGACTTGATGCGGAAATCACCCGGATCGATCCGGCAGAATCGGAATCCTAAGTTCTTCAACCTCCCCTGTTGCGGTTATACTAGAAACCGGTCGGGAAACCTCCTCGTCTCCGTATTCCCGGCTAGGGCTGGTCGCTCTTGACAACCTCCACAAATGTCGATGAGCGCCGCCCACCTGACTCACTGATCTGATGTACGCCATGAACTCGTCGTGTTTTCTAAAAGGATGCCGAGGCCTTGCATGGCTTGTCTTCGGTGCTTTGCCTGTGCTCGCCCAGGCGAACGCTCCTGAAGTTTTCTCAAAGACTCTGGACAACGGGCTTGAGATTTTCGTGCAGCCCGACACCCGCGCTCCGGTGATCGTGCATCAAATCTGGTACGGCGTCGGTGCTGCGCACGAACCACCCGGACTGACTGGCATCAGCCACATGCTGGAGCACATGATGTTTCGCGGCACCCCTGAATATCCCGGCGAATCTTTCAGCCATGCGATCTCCGCCGCAGGCGGGCGCGACAACGCCTTCACCGGTCGCGACTATACCGCCTACTACCAGATCCTGAACCGCGACAAACTGGAGCTGGCGCTGGAGATGGAGGCCGACCGCATGCTTAATGCGTCTCTTGATGCGACCGACTTTGCCGCCGAGCGCGAAGTGGTGATGGAAGAACGCCGACTGCGTACCGAGGATCAGCCAGAAGGTCTGGCCTTTGAACAATTGCAAGCAACCGCTTTTCAGAACCACCCTTACGGTCAGCCTGTAGTTGGCTGGATGGAAGATTTGCGCAACATCACGCTGGAACATCTGCGCGACTGGTATCAGCGCTGGTACACGCCGGGCAATGCCCGCGTCGTAGTGGTCGGCGATATTGAGCCGGAGGCGGTCTTCGGCATGGTGGAGAAGCATTTTGGAGACATTCCTGCCGGACAGCCACCGAGTTTGCCGACACGTAGCGAACCACTGCAGCGAGGCGCGCGTGAAGTGCGCATGCAACTGCCGGCGCAAACTGAATACGTGCTGATCGCCTTCAAGACTCCGGCACTTGCGCAACTGCCTGAAGCACAGCAGTGGGAAGCCTACGCACTATCCATGCTGGCATCCGTGCTGGACGGCGGGGCAGCCGCACGTCTGCCGAAACGACTGGTGCGCGACCAGAAAATCGCCGCCAGTGCTGGCGCTTCTTTCGCCTTGTATACCGCACGCAATGGCATGTTCGTGCTCGACGGCACGCCGAGTGATGGGCACAGCGCCGAGGCCTTGCATGAGGCCCTGCTTGACGAGATCGCGCAACTGAAAGACAACCCGGTGACGGAAGCCGAACTGCAACGTGCGCGCGCCCAGGTCGTGGCGCAAGCGATTTACGCGCAAGATTCACTGCGGCATCGCGCCTACATGCTGGGCATGCTAGAAACCAATGGGCTGGGCTGGGAAGCCGAACGCGAACTGATCGCGCGCTATCAAGCGGTCACCGCCGAGCAGGTGCAGGAAGTGGCGCTACGTTATTTCAGCGACCATGCCCGCACCACCGTAACCGTCGATCCAATTAAAACCGCCGCGCACCCCCTGCCCTGATGCGCCTGCGGCCTTTTCTGAGCCTGACGCTAGCGGTTGGGCTTATCCCGACCCCCTCCTTTGCGGCACCACAAATCCAGCACTGGACCACCTCGTCCGGTACCGCGGTCTACTTCACTGAAGCGCCACAAATTCCGATGCTGGACATCCAGTTGGTGGTGGACGCCGGCAATAGCCGAGACGGTGATCTGCCGGGCTTGTCGCGCATTACGCATGCGCTGCTGGAAACCGGTGCCGGTAACATGGACGCGGATACCATCGCGCAACGCCTTGAGGATGTCGGTGCTTCTTACAGCACAGAGATCAAACTGGACCGCTCCGAGATCTCGTTGCGCACCCTGACCGAAGAGGACTGGAAGGTACAAGCACTCGACACCTACATCACGATACTCGGTGCGCCGGCTTTCACGTCGGACCAGATCGAACTGCGGCGGCAGCAAATGCTGGTGTCGCTGAAGAAACTCGACGAAGACCCCGGTGCGATCGCCTCGCAGTTGTTTTACGCCAATCTCTACCCCGGCCATCCTTACGGATCACCGGCCGCCGGCACCGAAGACTCGGTCAATGCGATTGACCGGGATGACATTGTGGGGTTTTATGAAGAGTTCTTTGCCGCCAAAGGGGCGGTCATCGCCATGATCGGCGCGATTGACCGCACACAGGCTGAAGCCATTGCCGAGCGCATCAGCGTGGCGCTCCCGCAAGGAGATGCGCCCACCGCCCTGCCCGCACCGGAACCGGTGCTGGAGGCGAAAACCATTCGCGTCGAGCACCCGTCAAAACAGGCACACATCCGTATCGGACAGCAAGGTGTCGCGCGCGGGCAAAAACAGCATTTCCCTGTCTATCTGGGCAATTTCACTTTGGGCGGTGGCGGCTTCTCGTCGCGCCTGCTGCAAGAGATTCGCACACGTCAGGGACTCGCCTATTCGGTATACAGCTATTTCTTCCCGATGCGTCATCGCGGACCGTTTCAACTGGGTTTGCAGACGCGCGGAGACCAGGCCGAGCAAGCCTTGAGTTCAGCCTACGCCGAAGTGGAGCGCTTCGTCGCAAGCGGCCCCACTGCCGAGGAGTTGACACACAGCCGCAACAATCTGGTTCTGGGGTTTCCGCTGCGCATCGCGGACAACGCCAGCATGATCAACTATTTGGCGATGATCGGCTACTACGGCTTGCCGCTTGATTACCTTGACACCTGGACTAAGCGGGTCGAGGCCATCACTCATGAGCAGATCGTGGCCGCGTTTCAAGATACCCTCAACCCTGAACATCTCATCACGGTGGTCGTTGGTGGGCAAGGCCAGCCCTAAGCGCAACCCGCCCCGCCGCCTTCGCATCGTTGCCGGAACCTGGCGCGGGCGCTACATCAAGGTTCCTCCGCATCCGTCGGTTCGACCGACGCCCGCACGGGTGCGCGAGACGGTGTTTAACTGGCTGGCCGGAGAACTGGAAGGCGCACGCTGCCTTGACTTGTACGCCGGCAGCGGCGTACTGGGTTTTGAGGCGGCCTCACGCGGTGCGCAGTGCGTGACGCTGGTGGAACGCCATCGCGCCACCGCAAACTTTCTTCGCGCGCAAGCCGAAATATTGCAAGCGCCGCAGGTGAAGATCGTGTGCGCCAATGCCCGCGACTATCTCGCGAAGCAGCCGAATCCTGTCGATATTGTGTTTCTGGACCCGCCATTCTCTGATGCGGAAGTCTCACTGGAGGCCGCCTGTGCGCAACTGGCCGCCAGTCCCTGTCTGAAACCCACATCTTTGGTTTATGTGGAGGCCCCGGCGAATCAACAATGGAGCGCACCAGCGTCTTGGGAAGCCCTCAAGTCGCAGCAGGCCGGACAGGTCCGCTATCACCTGTTCACCACCTCCGCTAGATAGCAAACCACGCTGATTTCGGCACATTCGGGAGCAAATGTCTGAAATTTATCACATCCGTACCCGTATAATGCGCCCAACACTAGGGCTTGAGCCATGTTGAACCAGCTTGCACAGCAGATTCTGCGCACCGACATTGCCGGTCTTCCGCTGGAGTGGATTGATTACCGGGATGCCATTCGGCTCTACTGTAGCGATCAGGTCGCCTATGTCAGCGGCCGCGACATCATGCGCATTCGCGGCGGCTACAACGCCGTGACCGGAAGACGCAGCGAGTTGATGCTGAACTCGATTATCTCGACCTTCGGCAGCCACCAGCAGACGCGCCACAACTATACGCCGCCGCTGAACAACCCCACGCTGTTCAAGCGCGACGGCTGGCTATGCCTGTATTGCGGAGATTCCTTCGGCCGCCGGGATCTGTCCCGCGATCATGTGCGCCCGCTGAGTCTGGGTGGCAGTGACGAATGGAGCAACGTGGTCACCGCCTGCAAGCGCTGCAACAACCAAAAGGCCGGGCGAACCCCGGAAGACGCCGGCCTGAGCCTGCTAGCCGTACCGTTCGTGCCCACGCATGCGGAATATATCTATCTGCAGGGACGCCGCGTGCTGGCCGATCAGATGGAATTTCTGCGCGCGCACTTTCCGCGCAGCAGCCCGCTGCACGACCGCCGGTACCTGCAGGCCGTTCAGTGACCACATCTTCGACCCCGTCCGTCGGGGTCATGATCAGTAACCTCGGCACTCCGCAAGCCCCCACTCCGGCGGCAGTACGCCGTTATCTGGCCGAGTTTCTTTCTGATCGGCGCGTCATCGCGCTGTCACCGATCCTGTGGAAACCGATCCTGCACGGCATCATCCTGCGCACGCGCCCAAAAAAAAGCGCACGTCTGTACCAGAAAGTCTGGACCGAGCAAGGCTCTCCGCTACTGGTGCACAGCCGCGCCCAGCAAGCGGCGCTTAAAGAAGAACTGCAACGGCGCGGTCATGACATCCTGGTCGCGCTCGGCATGCGCTACGGCGAACCCTCTGTCGCGCAGGCGCTGGAAGAACTTGGCGCGGTCTCACACGTGATCGTGTTGCCGCTGTACCCGCAATTCTCCAACACCACCACCGCCTCCACCTTCGATGCGCTCAACGCAGCCCTGAACCGGCAGCCCAACGCTCCGCAAGCCTCACTGATCGCCGGCTACGCCGATGACGCCGATTATCTCGACGCCTGCGTCTCGCATCTGCGCGAAGAACTGGGCAACTGCGACCCCGACACCCGGCTGCTGCTCTCCTTCCATGGTCTCCCGGCCGAATCCGAACAGCAAGGAGACCCGTATGCCAGTCAGTGCCGCGCGACCGCGCAGCGCATCGCCACCGCGATGGGGGTGCCGTGGGAACGGTGGGGATTGAGCTTCCAGTCGCGCTTCGGCCCCAAAAAATGGCTGACCCCTTACACCGATGACGTCTTACAACAATGGGCCGAAAGCGGCACCTCCGAAGTCGCAGTGTTCTGTCCTGGATTCTCGGCCGACTGTCTGGAGACGCTGGAGGAAATCGCGCAAGAAAGCCGGAAGGTCTTTCTTGAGGCCGGCGGACAGCAGTTCCACTACCTCTCCGCGCTCAATGAGCAGCCGCGCCATATTCATATGATGGCCAATCTGGTTGGCCGCTACCTTACATCTGCATAAGCATGCCCCTGTTTACCTACATCGTCCTGTTCTTCCTGCTGGAATTGTTCCTCATCGTGATGGCGGCCGTGGAGCACGGCTGGGTGATCTTCTGGGGTGAGGTCGGCACCGCCATTCTGGGCTCCATACTGATCAGGTACGCGGGCACCCATCATCTGCGTCGACCTGACAATGAGGCGCTCGGCATGCAGCGCTATCTGGTGCTCACTTCCCGCGCGGCCAAAACTGCCACCGCGGGCTTGCTGTTGCTATTGCCAGGGTTTATCACAGATATTCTGGGCGCTGTCCTGTTGCTGAGTCCGCTGTTTCTGCTTGCAGGTCTGTTTCGTTCCGTTTGGCGCAAAAAGGTGGAGCCTCATAGCGACACACGCGGCCCGCGCATTGTCGACGGTGAAGTGGAACATCCCCCTCAAAAAAGG
Source organism: uncultured candidatus Poriferisulfidus sp. (assembly GCA_965199755.1). Taxonomy (GTDB): domain Bacteria; phylum Pseudomonadota; class Gammaproteobacteria; order Poriferisulfidales; family Poriferisulfidaceae; genus Poriferisulfidus. The sequence continues at coordinate 142,386 of CBDASZ010000002.1, forward strand.
ATCGACAAGTCCTGAATCAGGCGGGGGCGCCGCCCGACTCCATAGGCTCCAGCAGATAGCACAGACAGTCTTGCGCGACAATGTCCTCGCGCAGCGTCAGCATGGACAGAAAAAACGGACGCCGCACCAGCATCTCTTGCCCCCGATTCTCGAAGTAGACGTCGTACAAGTCCTGACCGTCCTCACCTTCCACGTCCAGCCGGGGCGTGCGCGGCTGACCCCAGACGCCGAACTTCGTGCCTTCGGCGAGCCGCTGGAAGTTCTGCTCGACTAACTCCGGGTAGACCCGACACTCGGCCTCGGCATCCTGAAAACTGAAACGCATGCCATGAGGGATGCGCACTCGCGCCTTGGTGCGATAGATTTCCAGCTCCTCCGATGAGGTCGCGGAGGCTTTTGGCATTCCCTCGCGCAAGCACTGCAGCAGGTAGTCGCGCACATGCGCGATGCCCTCCGCGCTTCCCGGCAGACCGCACTCCACCGTAATTGCCGGACAAAACTGGCTGAACGCCATCGAATGCAACCCGTTGGGCGCTTGCAAGTAGATCATCATCGAGCTGAAGCGGCGCGCCAGATCCAGATGCGCGCGTTCCATGGTGCTGATGCAGGCGTAATGCGGATTCGGGCCACTGGTGTTGTGAATGTCAATGCTGGCGATCGGTGCACGCGCGGAGACCTCCGCGACCACCTCACGAGTCATCTGATGCTCCGGGCTGTCGCCAGCGCCATCCCAGACCCGGTTATAGTCCTGCTGCCCGTCCAGGACGCGCTGCGCCGAGGCCGCCGCCGCCACATTGCCAATAAACAGGGATAGCGCGCGCGGCAAAGGGGTGTCGCCAAAATCCTGCAGGATCTCGCGCACCGCGAGCCAGCCGGTCGTCTCGTTGCCGTGCAGCAGTACGGACACATGCAAGAGTTCCGGGCGCTCACCCGGCAAATGAATCAGTGTCGGGCCTGTGAGGACTTCGTGCAATTCCGAGGCCGAGCGTGACAACAGCCCTTCCGGGATCTGCGTGAGGATCTGCAGCATGCTCAAAGCATCCACTCATGCACAGGCCGGCCTTCCTGCTGGCGCTTCAGATACGCGCCCACCAGCGACTGCACATTGCCATCATGGGCGTAATGCCACGCCCGCATCCAGCGCGCGCCCGTCATGCGTCGTGTGACGCGCTGCTCGATGATGTCCAGATAACGATCGGCCTCGGCGCTCGCCAGACCGCTGGCACGCAAGCCGCTGCGCGCCATCGGCAGCATTTCCTGCAGCAGCAGGTCCCGCATCAGATATTCCTGACCGCCGCACCAGGTGACGCGGGAATCCAGACCCGACTGCGCGGCGCGATAGAAATTCTCCCGTGCCTGCTCGAAAGGAATCTTCGACACCAGATCCTCGCCATTCTCCAGAATCGCCATCAGCATGCCGAGGAAAAACGCGGTATTGGCGATCATATCCACCTGGGTCGGGCCGGCCGGCATCACCCGATGCTCGATCCGCAGATGCGGGGTCGGAGTGTCCAGACCCATCAACGGGCGCGTCCAGCGCCAGATCGTACCGTTGTGCAGCCTCAAATGGCGGAACTCCTCGGCGGGATTGCTGTAAGGAAGCGGCAGAATCACCGGGAAGGCGGCTAGATTCTCGTCGAAAAACTCCATCAGCGACTCACCCGCGTAACCGCTGCCGCAACTGACCCGACCAATTTGTCTGTCATCGCGGGAACTGAGGTTGCCCAAGCTGACCGACTGCTCAAACAGCGGAATGCGGGTCTCCTCCCACAAGTCCATGCCGAACAAAAACGGCGCGTTGCACGACACCGCCACCGTGATCGGCGACAGCACCAGCGACGCATTGTAGGCTTCCACAGAACGCGACTGCGGCACCTGCACATGCACCTGAAACGAGGTGCAGGCCGACTCCAACATGACATCCTCATGCAGACTGCGCAGATGGTCGCGACCGCGAATGTCAATTTGCAGCGGACAACCCTTGCGCATCTCCATCACCCGTTCGTTCAGGGCGCGATAGCGATTCATCAGACTCATCCTATCGAGCGTAAGGTCATGCTCCTGCACGGTTGGCAGAATACCGATCATGCCCAGTTGCAGATCCATCGAATCAGCCACCGTATTAGCGTCGCGCCAAATCTCCGCCAACTGCTGCTGCAGGGTGTCGAACATCCCATCCCCCAAATCCACCGGCTCGGTATTGAACTCCACAATGAAACGCGACAACTCCGGCAAGCACAGCGGGCTGTTCATGCGCTCCAGATAAACCTCGTTGTGTGGCAGCGGGTGACAATCAAGGTCAATCAGCCAAGTCTCCAGCTCAAAGCCGACCCGATAATGTTCCTCGTCGAACTGACCGTCCTTGCACCAGCGCCGGAGCAAGTCGGTTTCCTGTTGCAGCGTCTTGTGGAAGCGCTGCACATCCGTCTCAGTAAATCGATCCGTGGCGATCTCATCACCCATGAGTACTCTCCAGAGTCTTCATCAGCACCTTGGCATTGCGCTGGTTGTTGTAGAAGGCGCGGCGCGCGACCGGCAAGGAGCGCGGCGAGGATGACACGAAGCCATGACCCACAAACCAGTGCATGGCCTGCGTGGTCAGCGCGTACAGTTTATTGATGCCCTGTTCCTGCGCGCGCAGGCAGGCGTCGTCCAGCAAGTTGCGACCAAACCCCTGCTTGCGATAGTCCGTGTGCACCGCCAGACACACCATCTCGGCATGCGTGGCGTCCAGCGGATGCAAGCACACGCAGGCGACGACCAGTCCGTCGATTTCAATCACTCGATAGTTCGCAAGTTGCGGCTCAATCTCTTCGCGGCTGCGCGCCACTAGCGCGCCTTGCTCGATCAGAGGGGCGATCAGGCTTTGAATGCCACCAATGTCGGCCACGCCCGCCTGCCGGGGCGCGGAGGGTTCCTCGCGCGTCAGCATGATGCCAGAGCCTGAGCGCGTGAACAACTCTTGCGGCAACACCCCGTCGCGCCGCGCGTCCAGCAAGTGAACACGTCCGACTCTGGCCAGACAGGCATCCACCGCACCTTGCAGCAAACGCCGCCATGTTGGTGTTAGACGCCGACGCCGCAACAGCGCGAGCGCGTCCGTGGCGGTCATCTGGCGGATTATGCCGCGGCGCGCACGCAAGGCCGTCTCGCCATGTAGATAAATCAACTTGTCCGCCGCCATTTCCTGCGCCACCGAACTCGCCAGCGTAATCGCGTCGAGGTTGAAAGCTTCACCGATCGGCGAGTATCCCAACGGCGGGATCAGCACGATCGCGCCATGCTCCAGTAGCGCGTCAATCGTCGCCACATCGACCCGCCGCACCTCTCCAGTACGCTGGAAATCCACCCCGCCGCGTATACCGCGCGGGCGCGCCGCCACCAGATTGCCGCCCAAAACCCGCAACTGCATCCCGGCCATCGGCGTATTCATCAGGCCGCAAGACAGTCGGGTCTGAATTTCAGCATAGGCCGTGCCCGCCTCCGCGGCCACCTGCGGCATATCCGCCACCGGCGTGATCCGGCACCCTTCGTGGAACTGCGAACGCGACAGTACGCAATCCAGCCAGCTGCGGGTGCCAAACACCAGCACCACCCGCATCCCCAAGGCATGCAGTTGCGCGATGTCACTCAGCAGCGAGCGGGCACCCGGCGCTTCCAGCGCGGCGCTGTCGATGCACAGTACAACCCGCCGACCGCGGTGGGCGTGGATGTACGGAACCGTGTGGCGGAACCGTTCCAGATCAAAGGTTTTCATGGGAGCGAAACTCTGTCGCAAGCGCCTATTTTATTGTAGACTTAATATGTAATGTCGCTGGAAACTGTCTCTTCCCTGTATCCGTCTGCGGGGCCGCTCCGACCGCTGCAGGGACTCTGCCTGAAACATCGCTTGGTCGAACAAGGCAGTACGCAGCAACCCTACCTGTACGCAAGCTACATCATGAGCGCCAATGGCGCGATTGCGCTGCCGACTTCCTCCGGCAAATGGGCGCGTCCGCGCACGCTCAGCGACCCGCGCGATTTGCAGTTTCTGTACGAATTGCTGATTCAGGCCGACTGCTTCATCACCAGCGGCAGCTACCTGCGCGATCTGCATCATGGTGAACTTGGCGATATTCTGCAACTGACGCATCTGGAGCAATTCCCCTATCTGCACGAATACCGCGAACAGAATCACGAACATCCCTATCCTCAAATTCTGGCGATTAGCCACAATCTGGACTTCCCGGTGCCCGCTCCCTGTGTTGCGCGAACGCGCATCCTCACGCCAGCCAATGCCGATGCCGAACGAGTGCGGGCGCTGGAGCACAAAGGCGTCACGGTGGTGCGCACCGAAGAGGAAGGTGCCCTCAGCTGCGACACCATCATGGCGGAATTACGCAAGATGGGCTGCCATACGGCTTATTTGCTGTGCGGTCCGGGCGTCGGCGCGCCACTCATGCAACACGGTCACGTGCGACGGCTTTATCTCAGTTGGCTGCACCGCCTGCACGGCGGCCATCCGGTGCTGACCATCGGCTCTCATCTGACCGGTGAGGCACCGCTCGACATGACGCTCGGCGAGTTGTATCAAATGGAAGAGCGCGACGGTCTGCCGGGACTGTGGCTCGGATATTTCGAACTATAGTGTTTGATCAACTGTATTCGGGATTCTGCCGATAATACTCGCGAATCCCCTTATACAAGGCTTTGGCGATCTTCTTCTGATGCGCAGTGGTGCGCAGCAGTTTCTCCTCTCCAGCATTTGAAATAAATCCGGTCTCAACCAGAATCGAAGGAATATCCGGCGACTTGAGCACCGCGAACCCGGCGCGCCCGATGCGGGTGTTGTGCATGCGCACCGAAGGTTTCAGAGAGCCAATCATGGCGCGCGTCGCACGGGTGCTGTATTCATGCACTGCGCCTTGCGACATATCCAGCATCATGTCCTGCACATACTGTTTCTGGTCAACCAGTTTGGTGCCGCCGACTAAATCCGCGGCATTCTCCCGATTCGCCAGCCAGCGCGCTTCCGCGCTGCTCTCTCCCTTGGTTGACAGCATATAGACCGAGGCCCCTCGCGCGCTGCGTCGGCGCGCCGCATCCGCATGCACCGAGATGAAGAAATTGGATGCCTTGCTGCGCGCCATGCGGGTGCGCTCATGCAGGCGCAAATAAATATCCCGATTGCGGGTCATATACGGCGTGATGCCCGGATCGGCTTTCAACATGCCGTACAGATAACGCGAGATCTTCAGCACCACGTCTTTTTCGTAGGTGCCTTTGCGCCCCACCGCACCTGGATCCTTGCCGCCATGTCCGGGGTCAATCATGACCACGCGACGTTTCGCTGCGGCACGCTGAAAAGCTTGGGCGCTCCGCTGCGGCGACGATTGCGCAGGCTTTTTCGCCGGTGGGAGGAATCCTGCCGGCATGGTGAAATCGATCACAATGCGATCACGCACCCCGTCGGGAGAGGACCACTGGCGCAGGCGATCTTTCGCGCCGGGCAGGCGGCGCAAATCCAGAACCAGCCGCAACTTGCCGTTCTTGTCCAGGTGCCTGCGTACTTTTTTGACAACGCCGTCCTGGGGAAATTTCAGCTTGTCCACTGCTACGGCTTTGCGCACGTCGCTGATGTCGATATACAACCGCGGCGGGTTTTTCAAACTGCCGTGCCGCACTAGCTTCACCTTCCGGCTGAACTCAAACACCACACGCTGGCGGGACTCATCAAGACCTTGGCGAACATCCACCAGAAACCGGCGCGCCAGTGCCGGTGCTGGCAACAGCCAAGGTAGAAAAGCCAAAAGGCGCAAAAATTTACGACGTGTCAACACAACAAGACCGGGGGCCAAAAACAACGGTCGAAAGTACCTGTAATTTTACTCCTGCACAACACCATCGCACCTAACCTGCGAGCACGGTGGATTTCTGCGCCAGCACCCGCGCCAGCAACTGCTCACCGCACACGCTGCGAGCCTCCAGTTCTCCGCCCCGGCGCTCCCCGGTTCCTTCTGCCACAAGCCGCAACACCAGGTCCGCGCGCGCCAGCAATTCGGGACAGCGCTCCGGCCATTCAATCAGCACCAGCGCCTGACCATCGAAGTGCTCGCGCAGCCCCAGTGCCTCAAACTCCGCCTCATCCTGCATCCGGTACAGATCCACGTGATACACCGTGTGCGCATGGGTACGGTACGGCTCCACTAGCGTATACGTCGGACTCGGCACCACGCCTTCATGGCCCAACGCGCGCAGCAACGCGCGCACCCAGGTAGTCTTGCCCGCACCAAGCGGTCCGCACAGAGCCACTACGCACGGCGCATCCAGCGCCTGCGCAACCACTGCCGCCAAATGCCCGGTGTCGGCTTCAGAAGCCAGCGTGAATTTCATGCTCAGCCAAGCCGCGCGCGCATACAGTCCAGCAGATCGCCCGCGATCATGCCACGCTCTCCGTCACGACCCGCGTCCTCCGCCGCCACCCCATGCAAACTTATCGCCACACGTGCAGCTTGCGAGGGATTCAGGCCCTGCCCCAGCAGTGAGGCGATCATGCCAGTCAGAATGTCACCCATGCCGGCCGTCGCCATCCCCGGATGTCCGTACGTGCACACTCCCACCGGCCCTGCGCCATCATCAATCAGAGTGCCACAACCCTTGAGCACTACCGTGCCGCCATAACGCTGCTGCAGGGCGCGCACGGCGGCGAAACGATCCTGCTGCACTTCCCGACTGGTGATCTGCAACAGCTCCGCAGCTTCACCGGGGTGCGGGGTCAACACCCAGTCCTCTCGCTGTACCGGCTCCACCGCCAGCAGGCGCAGTGCATCCGCATCCAGCACCAGCGGGTGCGCGCCTTCCATGACTGCGGATAACATCTCACCGGCCCACGCATCCCGGCCCATCCCCGGCCCGACCGCCAAAACATCGTCAGGCTGCAATAATTCGCGCAACTCGCGGCGTCCCGTGACGATATGACGCATGATTTCAGGCCACCCCGAAGGCGCTTGTGCGGGTCCGGCGTGAGACACACGCCCGCTGCCACAGCGTAGCGCTGCGCGTGCGCACAGTTCGGCCGCTCCGGCAAATCCCGGAGTGCCACCAATCACCCAGACATGCCCGTGTTCCCCCTTGTGCGTATTGAGCCGACGCTGCGGCAGTTGCTCAAGCAACATCTCCCACTGCAGGCATTCGGCCAAAGTGTCAGCGGGGAAGGGCACGGTCTCTTCGCCCACACTGAGCGCGTCAAAATGCCGCACTCCCGCGTAGTCCGGGCCATCCCCGGTATACAGTCCGCGCTTGCGCGTAATAAAACTCACCGTATGATCCGCGCGTACTGCCACCTCACTGACACCGCCCGTATCCGCCATCAGTCCGGACGGCACATCCACTGCGATCACCACGCCCGATGAGGCGTTCATACGCTCAACCGCCGCCGCCCAGTCGCCTTCTAGTGCCCGTGACGCACCTGTACCCAGCAAGGCATCCACCACAATGTCTTCCTCAATCTCGCCGGACGCCTCAAAGGCCTCCATACGCACCCCGGAAAGTTGCGCCTTCTCATATGCCGCGCGGGCTTCTCCATTCAGTGCTTCGCCAGGTTTCAACTGCACGATGCGCACGTCTTTGCCGGCCGCATGAAGCAGGCTGGCTAACAGATAACCGTCCCCGGCATTGTTGCCGGCACCGGTGAAGACGATCGCACTCTTGGCTTGCGGGATTTCATGTTGGATCACCGCGAACAGCGCCTCCGCGGCGCGTGTCATCAACTCAAACCCACTGGTGCCAGCATCAATCACCTGCTGATCCAGAGCGCGAGACTGCTCCGAGTTGAGCAACAAGCCGCTCATGGCGCTCCCCATCCGCCGCCACCCGGCGTCTCGATGCACAGTCGATCTCCCGCATTCACGGTGCGCTGGCATTTACCAGGCAAGGTCTCACCGTTGAGTGTGTTGCGCCCCACGGATCCCGCCTGTCCTCCGTCCGCGCCATTCGGCGCGTGTCGCCGACGTTCCGACAGCACGCTGAACTGCGCCGGTTGCAAGAACTCAAATTCCCGAATCAGGCCATCGCCTCCGGAGTAAGTGCCCGCCCCGCCCGAACCTCGCCGCAGCGCATAGCGGTGCACACGCAACGGATAGGCTTGCTCCAGCACCTCCACTGGCGTATTGCGCGTGTTGGTCATGTGCGCCTGACGCGCCGACAGTCCTGATCCCGCGGCATGCGCGCCCATGCCGCCGGCCAGAGTTTCGTAGTAGGCCCAGGACTGTGCGCCACCAGCACCCGCCGCCACGTTGTTCATCGTCCCCTGACTGTCCGCGGGCAAGAGTTGGGGCTGCGCCTTGTGCAGCGCGCGAAGCATCAGATCCACCACGCGCATGGAGGTCTCGACATTTCCGGCCGCCACCGCCGCGGGCGCACGTGCATTGAGTACACAGCCTTTCGGGGCACACAGTCGAAGCGCCTCGAAACTGCCGGCGCACGCCGGCGTATAGGTTGGCATCAAACAGCGGAAAGCGTAATACACGGCAGCCGCCGTGACCGACAGCGGACAGTTGATCGGGCCTTCCACTTGCGCGTCAGTGCCCTCGAAATCGACCTCAATCTGCCCCTCTCGCACCGCAACGCGCACCTGCAGGCGAATGTCCTCATGCCCAAGTCCGTCATCCTCCATCCATTCGCAGGCTTCGTAGATGCCATCAGGAATGGCGCGCAATGCCGTATGCGCCAGACGTCGTCCGTAAGCATTCAATTCTTCCAGCGCCGGCTCCCAGTGCGTGATGCCTAATTCTCCAATGCGCTCCATCAGACGTGCGCAGCCGCGGTCATTGACATGCAATTGCGCCAGAAGATCCCCGCGGGTGTCGCGCGGGGTGCGGGTCGCGCTGACAATCTCATCCAGACGCGCCTGATCCAGTTGACCGCCGCGACAGATGAGTTGCGGGGGCAGAATCAGACCTTCCTCTTCCAGTCTGCGAGACATTGGCATGGAGCCCGGTGTGTCTGCGCCAATATCCGCATGATGTGCCCGATTGACGGCGAAGCCGTACAAATTCCCGTCCAGAAAACACGGCGTGATTACCGTGACGTCCGGCAAGTGAGTACCGCCCATGTAGGGGTCGTTGAGCAGCGCGGCGTCACCCGGCTGCCACTCAAAATAGTCCGCCAGATCGCGCATGGCGTAGGCCATACTGCCGAGATGCACCGGAATGTGCGCGGCCTGCGCGATTAAGCGACCCTTGCGATCAAAGATCGCACAGGAGAAATCCAGACGATCTCGAATGTTGGGCGAAAACGCGCAACAACGCAGCAATGCGCCCATCTCCGCGCACAGCGCTTCCATGCGGTTCGCAAATACGGCCAGTGCTACGGGATCCATAAATCTGCTGAAATGGCTCGACGACACTCCTGTCGTATGGGGGAATGATCAAAGATCGGCTTTAATCGTCGCGCTTTTGCGCCATTATGCTATATGATTGAGCAATAATACGAAAATTTTGTTAAATATTACGCTTATTTGTGGTATTATTGACGCCTTATTTAGCACCTGCCACATTGCCCTAAATTAATGCTTTCAAAAATCCTGAAAATGTTCAGTGACGACATGTCAGTCGATCTGGGCACTGCCAATACACTGATCTATATCCCCGGCCAGGGAATGGTCCTCAATGAGCCTTCAGTGGTTGCTCTCAGGGCCTTGGCCGACAAGAACGACAAGAGCAGGATTCTGGCCGTCGGCAAGCAAGCCAAGACGATGCTTGGGCGCACCTCCAACAAGATTCAGGTGATCCGCCCGCTCAAAGACGGCGTGGTGGCGGATTTCACCGCCGCCGGAGCGATGTTGCAGGATTTTATCCGCAGAGCCACCCGACAGCACTACTTTTCGATGGGACCGCGGGTGCTGGTGTGCGTACCGTTTGGTGCCACGGAGGTAGAGCGCAAGGCAATCAAAAATTCGGCGGAAAGCGCCGGTGCGCGGAAAGTTTATCTGGCCGAGGAGCCTCTCCTCGCCGCGCTGGGCGCAGGACTGCCCATCAAGGACTCTGGCGGTCAGTTTCTGCTTGATATTGGCGGTGGCACATCCGAAATGGCGGTTTTGACATTCGGCGATATTGTGGTGGCGGAATCCTTACGCGTGGGCGGCGATCATTTCAACAACAGCATCATCGAATACGTGAGACACGAACATAATCTGCAAATCGGCGAAGCCTCTGCGGAAAATCTCAAGCACACTATTGGCACCGCCTATCCCGCCAGCGACCCTCAGGAAATGCAAGTTCGCGGGCGCAATCGTCAGGACGGCACGCCGCACGAGACGATGCTGGCCCGTAGCGACATGTATCACGCGCTGGAGGACTCGCTGAAGAAAATAGCAAGCGGAATCAAGAGTGTGCTGGAGAAGACCTCCCCGGATTTGATCTCGGACATTCAGACAAACGGCATTACGGTCACGGGTGGCGGCGCTCTGCTGCACGGCATCGACAAGTACTTGAAGGGCGAAATTCATATCCCGGTCCACCTTGCGGAAGATCCGCTGGGATGCGTCGCACGCGGTGGCCTGATCATGCTGGAAAACGAGGAGCTCTACGATCAGGACCACCTGACGTAACCCACGACCACCCGCCTGACTCTCCTTGGCGGTATGCTCGTTTCCCCCCGCCCCTTCCACGACCCGCGCTTCCGTTTCTGGATCAGCCTGCTGCTCGCCAGCATTCTGATGAGCGCGGATCACTACTACGCGCTGTCGCAAAAACTCTATGTGATCATCGGCCTGCCAGCCCAAAGCATCATCAGCGTCGCGAACACGGCACAAGAACTCATTGAGTCTGTCGAGCACTATTTCGTTACTCTGGAGCAACTGACATCCGATAACGAATCCTTGAACCGCGAACTACTGCAAGCCCGCCATCGACTGCAGGAAATGCAACAGTTGCAGGAAGAAAATCTGCGCCTGCGCCAAGTGACGAACATGGACATCCTGCAGCGTGTGCAACAGGCCATGGTCGCGCAAATCACGCACGTCAGCCTGGCTCCATTTGAGCAGCATGTGACCATCGACCGCGGCAGCGAGGAAGATCTGTTTGTCGGTCAGCCAGTGCTGGATACCTATGGCATCGTTGGTCAGGTCTCCAAGGTTGGACGGCATCAGTCCACAGTGTTGCTGATTACGGATGTCCGGCACGCCATGTCTCTGCGCAATGCTCGCACCGGAGACGTCTATCTGGCCGAAGGCGACAGCCATCATTTGAAACTGCGCTACGTGCCGCTGCGCGACAACATTAAAGAAGGCGATGTGATGCTGAGTTCCGGGCTGGATGAGGTCTATCCGGGCGATTATCTGGTCGGCAAGATCGCCCGCTTGAGCCTGTTGCCTAGTCAGGATTTTCTGGAAGCCATCATTGAAGTCGGTTCGCAAGTCCACCGCAATCGGGAATTGCTGCTGGTCTGGCCGCTCGCCGCGGCAGCAGACGACGACGCAGACGAAGACACTCCATGAACATGCTGCATCTTCGGCTGTACATTTATCTGAGCCTGCTCATCGCGCTAGTACTGTCGGTGTGGCCGCTGCCGCAGTGGCTGGCACCCTGGTGGCCGCAATGGCTGGCCATGGTGGTGGTGTTCTGGGCGATTCAACGACCTAAAGAATTTGGCTACACCGCGGTCTGGGTCACCGGGCTGTTGAGTGATGTCGTGTTTGGCAGCCTGATGGGAACGCATGTACTCGGCTTCAGCATCATCCTGTTTTTGTGCCGGCGTTTCGCCCGCGTGCTACGTTTCTCCAACCTGTTATGGCAAATTGCCCCAGCAGCGCTGCTGATGGCAGGCTATCTACTCTACATTCAGGTGGTGGTCATTGCGCTCACCGGCGGCGACTGGATGCTGGAACTCTGGTTGGGCCTGTTGGCCAGTGTGGTGCTGTGGCCGCTTCTGCACCAGTGGCTGACGTCGCTGGAGCGCCGCAGCGGATTCGAACCTCCCGACTCTTAAGTTTTCCCTGAACCCACAGACCCTGCGGGTGTGCTGAAAGCACTCCTTTATCCGGTCAGGGATTCGCCTGAAGCCACGTCTCCACCGCACGTAACTGCAACGACGGCCCCAGCGGCTGCAATTGCTGCCGCGCTTGCAGGAAGGCTGCACGCGCCAGAGTTTGCTCTCCCATCAGCACGTAGACATTGCCCAACTCACCCGACAGATCCGGATGATCCGGCCAGCGCTGCTGCAACACCAGATACGCCGCCTCGGCACCGGCCAGATCGCGCAAGCGCAATAGGCGACGCGCCTGTCCCCAGTCCGCGAACAGAACATCAAGGTCTTGTTGTGGTGCCGCAGAGGGCTGCGGCGTGTCAGGGATCGGTTCAGGGTCTGGTTCCGGTGACATTACGGGTTCCGTTTCTTGTACGGCTGCATCAGGATTCTCATCCAGAGGCATCTCTTCATCTGTCAACGGTGCTTCTTCAGGTTCCGGCTCCGCCGGTGTCTCTTCCTGAGGGACGTCATCCGCCAGCTCCTCAGGCTCCGGCACTGCTTCCTGTTCCGATGTGAACAGAGGTTCCGTATGCAGGCTTGGCCACCAGCGCATATCCGGGGTCAGGCGCCATGCCAGCACGAACACCAGCACCACGGTAGTCAGAATAAGCAGATGGCTGGCCCAGCGAGACTTCTGCTCCATGGTGTGCGACAATATCAGGGTCGCGGCATCGGCGGCGGCCGCATACGCACTAAGGGATACACGTAAGGCATATCCGCAAACACCTCTGGCGGCGGCACGATTCGGTCGTGCGATGCGGCCTCTTCCATAGCAGGCGTGCCCTCAACCAGTTCTTCCGTAGGTTGCTCGGCAGCGGAGGTCCCCTGCGCATTAACCGTCAGCGACAACGAGAGTGTCAGAGAAAACAGTAAAGTACTGAAAATAAATTGTTTTGCTTGCATTGTCCAAAAACTCGGTCTGCGCTCCATCCTGCCCGCCATTATACTGTCCCCATGAGCTCACTTGAACAATCCGGTGAAGCGTGGATTGATCGTCAGGACTCACTCAAAAAATTCCTGAATGCTATCGCCGATGCCCAGTGGTTGGTACTGGACACCGAATTCATGCGGATTCGGAGTTACTACCCACAACTGTGCGTCATTCAGTTGTCGGACGGCAAAAACTTCGGCCTGATCGACACCCGCGCGGATCTGGACCTGCAACCGCTGATCGCGCGTCTGCGAGAACCGCGCCCGCTTGCCCTGCACGCCTGCCTGCAGGATATGGAGGCGCTGCACCATGACTTTGATCTGATCCCGCCACAAGTCTTTGACACGCAGATTGCGTGGAGTTTTCTGGGACAAGATTTTCAGATGGGCTATTCCGCTGTGGTGGAACAGCAACTCGGCGTGACGCTGGACAAGTCGCAAGTGCGCAGCCGTTGGGATCGCCGCCCGCTCAGTCCGGCGCAATTGCAGTACGCCTTGTCTGACGTCCTCTACCTCGCGCCACTCTACGAAATCCTGCGCGACAAACTGGAGGCACGCGGACGAACGGACTGGCTGCGCGATGAAATGCAGCGCATTCTGGTGCCGCAGACCTGGACCGTGGACCCCGATGAAGTCTGGCGGCGTGTACGCGGCGGCCAGCGACTCAATAGCGCGCAAAAGGGCCGCCTGCGCATACTGGCGGCATGTCGCGAACATATCGCACGCAAATCTGATCGGGTGCGCATATACGTGGTTAAGGATGATTTACTGCTGGCTCTGGCAAAAAATCCCGGTATGAAACGCAAGGAATTTGATCAACTGGTACCGCCGAGGTTTCAGCGAGGTCTGTGGCGCGCCATGCAAAAGGCGAAAGAGGCTTCTCCGACACCGAAAGGTTCTGGTATGGGCCGAGAGGAACGCCGTGACCTGGCGCACCGAGTTCAGGTTTTAGCAAAACTTGTACGCAAGGTTGCGGCGGATCTGAAAATCGCACCGGAACTACTGGCTAGCCGCACCATGATTGAAGAAATGATTTTCAAGCGGGGGGACGCGACCGTGATGCAGGGCTGGCGTCGTGATTGCGTCGGCGATACCTTGCTCGGGGCCCTCGATGAACTCTAACGACTATCCTTGCAACTTGCTGGACCAAGTTTGCGAACTGGCCGCCGAGCGTGACGTGCTGCTGGTCGCGGATACACCAGCCAGTTCTCTGCCGGAATGGATTGGCATGACGGTATCAAGCGACGCAATACTGCAAGAGACCACGCCGCGAGACGCTTTGGGTCTGGTGCTGAGTCCGTGGGTGGAGGCGGATCAACTGGATGCGGTCATCGCGCGCCTGCGTGATTTGCTGGTGCGGGAGTTCTGTGTCTTGCATCCTGGAGATGAGACTGAACAGGCAAAACACATGGGAGCGCTCGGCCTGCACTGCATGCAGATGACGCACTTCGCCGAACAGCCCTGGGGACTGAATCACTTTGACTTGCGTCAGTACAAAAAGACGCCCGGCTGGCTCAATAGCCGCTATTGGGCCAACCCTCAATTATGGAATCGCTTTCGCTGGTGAGGGCTCAACCCTGGTCGTGCGGATCGCACAGCGCCTTGCTTTCCGACGGCGCATTGTCCGGGCACAGCCCGCAATGCTCATTGCCCGGCACGGCGAACGCCATCTTCTTCGGATGCGGAAACTCCAAACTGTCCATTAAGGCTACGAAGTCCTCTTCGGACTGACCTTCATGCAGGCGCGGATTGCGGGCTTTCTCCTGCGCCACCGTGGAGACGAAGCGTCCCTCATAGTCATGCGCCGGATACACCAGTGTGTCATCGGGGAGCGTGTAGAATTTCTCATGGATCGAGCGATACAGCGTGGCCGCGTCACCCGACTGAAAATCAGTGCGCCCACAAGCATCAATCAAAAGCGCATCACCACTAAACAGCCAGTCCGCAGAGCCGCCGTGGAATAAATAGGCGTGATGCGTGTCGGTGTGGCCCGGCGTAAACAGCGGGTGGACCTCCAGCGTCCCCAGTCGCAGCGCCTCGCCTTCGCGCACGCCGATGTCGCGGCATGGCAGGTTGTCCAGCGCCGGCCCCGCAATCTTGCAGTCGGTGAGCGCACGCAACTTGTGCGCGCCGCTTAAGTGGTCGGCATGAATGTGCGTATCGAGCACGCAGGTCAGTTTGCGTCCCATCGCCTGCAGTACTTCCAGATCGCGCTCGACGGTCTCCAGCACCGGATCAATCAGCAAAGTCTCGGCGCTTTGCTCGCAACCGAGCAGATAGGTGTAACTGCTGGATTCGGTCTCGAAAAGTTGGCGGAAAATCATGGCGGCTACGTGCGCGCAGGGAATTTATGATAGCAAAGTGGCGGGTTTGCAGTGGTGGGCCATCAGGGACTCGAACCCCGAACCTGCTGATTAAGAGTCAGTTGCTCTACCAATTGAGCTAATGGCCCGACGCTTCCGGCTGAGTAGTGCGGCAAGTGGGGTGAGTGACGGGATTTGAACCCGCGACCTCAGGAGCCACAATCCTGTGCTCTACCAACTGAGCTACACCCACCACAATCGGAATTGGCACGCCCGGCAGGATTCGAACCTGCGACCTCCGGTTTAGAAGACCGATGCTCTGATCCACTGAGCTACGGGCGCCCATTTTACCGCCTATGACGCACAAATCCGTGGTCGGGGCAGAGGGATTTGAACCCACGACCCCCTGCTCCCAAAGCAGGTGCGCTACCAGACTGCGCCATGCCCCGGCGCAGGCTAGTTTAGCAAAGGCGCATTTGTTTCTGATATTAAGAAACTACTGCGGGCAAAGTTCTGTCTTTATAATTTCGAGAAATATTTCAGCACGGCGCTTGAGAAATGCCTCATAGTTCCCTTCCTTCCCTGTTTTTACATTCAGTTCATCAAACGGCACACGATGGGAGGCAAGCAACTTTTTCATATCTGCCTCATTACGGTTTCTATTTAAACGTTCTCGGAGGTATTGAATAGGAGGCTTTGCTTGTAATTTATTATTGGTTACAGAGCTAATCAAGGCATAATTCAAAGCATGGTTAACCACTTCCTTTTTCCTACCTTCATCTTCCAAAAGCGCTTTAGGAAACAGATGATGGTATTGCCTATCTCTGATGTTTCCTGCGGTAATTGATTCCTCAGAAGCCAAGTCTTCTGCTCCATTTTGGAGGCTAATACACAATAAGGCACGCGCCAACCTGTTCTTTGTGGTGGGAGAAGAAAGAGGATCACTTACTGATGCTAATTCACCTAGTTTCGGGAGCGAAAATTCTTTTCCACGAAAGATAGGGATATCGCTCTCCTTAACGTTCTTATCCATTGGACCTTCCAAGTAACCTTTAAGCCCTCTATAATCCTCCCAAAGCCTACTGTTAGCAGTTCTTTCGTACCTGTCCGTTAGAAAAGCATGCCAAAGATATTGCTTTATAGCCTTCCGAAATGCCCCTCTATGATCAGTGTCATTTGGCAATAGTTCATGTAAAGCCACTAGCGCCTGAAAAGGCACAAGACTAGGCAAACGTTTTTCATCATATATTTTCTCATTTTCAAGTTGTTCAATAGCCCAATCCATTCCCGCGACAATTCCTTTCCAAGCATCTGCGTCTGCAATTAGTCCAGTAACATTTCGGTCTGTATAGTTAGAGTCAGTTGGTAATTTATCTGATCTGAGACAAGCCACTTTAAGCACAAATTCTCCGATTTTCTGGATTCGCTTATCCGTATCATCTCCAAAGAAACGAACCTGTCGCTCTTTTCCGATCTCAATATTTTCTATCCGGTCGCGAAGCACCTCCCCTGTCCCTTTCTCAATTTCTGCTACTGCAATATCGAATCTGGATATCTTTGCAGAGGACTCATTGGTCTTAATGAAAACTTCGATCGCTTCATCACGTTCAGTCTCTTTTGGTAGACAATAGTATGAAATGTCCCGATGTCTTAATTGCTCGGACAACTTACTAATCTTTCTTTCTAATGCACGACTTTCACTCGCAGCATCCTGACATACCTTGTCACACCACTCTCCGACCTTTTCGCCTCCCTCTGGTCCCAATATGCCAACAGGGAGCAAGTTTTCCTGCCATAACCTAAGAAAGTCAACTTTCTCGAACTTGGTTTTTTGCTTTTTAGTTACGACTTCCTCAACAGCAAAATCAGAAGCATCCTTGCTTTCAACTTTCAAAAAAAGCCGAAGAAAATAATCCTTCCCTTCATCTTGGTAGTCAATATTAAAGGCCCTCCATAAAGTTGTTAATCTCTGTTGCCCGTCCAAAATCAGTTGATCACAATCTTCTACACTAGGCTCTGGTGCATTACGTATTCCGTGACACTTGAAGATGGAGTTGTCTTTCTTTTGGTAGTCCAACAACAGCAACGTACCCACCGGCTTTAAATTCAACAACGAACAAAGCAAATCTTCAGCCTGTTTATCCTTCCAAACGAGACCTCTTTGAAAACTAGGTAGCATGAGTTTTTTGTCTCGAATCCTTTGAAGCCATCCTTCCACTGAGCACCTCTCGGGAGCACCTGCACTTGAATCATTCATAACGCAATACCTCCGCGTTGATTATTAACTTGGTATGAAACAGCACGACGCACCCCTTTTGTACCTTGAGCGATAATCTCCAATGCTGCTTCTATTTCGAATTCCGTAGTGAATCTGCCAATGCCAAAACGCAAAGAGGAATCCGCAGCAGACTCAGATAGCCCATATGCCAGCAAAATTCTGGATGGCTCTACTGTATCTGAGTGACAGGCCGAGCCGGAAGAAATCAAAAGGCCGTCGAAAGCATTGATCCACTCGTCACTTGATTTTCCTGGGAAGTACAAGTTCAAGATCCCAGGCACTCGGTGGTTCTTTTTAGAGCTTCCGTTTAATTGAGTTTCCGGGTATATCTCGAATATCCCCGTAGTAAATTTTTTTGCTAAATGTTCGATTCGGTGCATGTCATCTTCTAGTTCTCTCGCAATGATCTGACAAGTTTCGCCAAACCCAACACACAATGGCACAGGAAGTGTGCCTGAACGAAGTCCTAATTCCTGACCTCCACCGAAAACAACTGGCCTTATTGCGCGTTGGGCATTCTTCCCGATGTATAAAGAGCCTATTCCCTTAGGGCCGTAAGCTTTATGCGCCGAAAGGGTTATTAGATCCCCTCCAATGTCTTCTACATCAACCGGCAACTTTCCAAGTGATTGTGCACAGTCTGAATGGAATAGAACACCTCCCTGGTGGCAAAGCCTAGCGATTTCATTAACAGGCTGGACTACCCCGGTTTCATTATTGACGTGCATTACGGTGACCAGAAGTGTAGCCTCTGAAATATGCTCCTCAAGTAAGTTGATATCAACGTGCCCTGAAGATTGGACTGGCAAAACTGTTACCTGTGTTCCTTCCACCCCCATGGCTCTGACAGTTTCCAAGACAGAACTGTGTTCGGTTTCCAATGTGATGATCTCGCGCCTGTTCGAAGGCGCTGCTCTCACTAGTCCCTGAATAGCTATGTTGTTTGCTTCTGTCGCGCCAGATGTGAAAATTACGGCGCGGGGGTCTGCATTAATCGCCTGCGCGATTTGGGATCGAGCCGTATTGACAGCCTTCTCCGCTCTTATACCAGCCAAGTGGTTATTTGAATGAGGATTAGCATAGATTTCTGTGAAATACGGAGCCATAGCCTCGTACACACGCGGGTCCACTGGCGTAGAAGCAGGATAATCCAGATATATTGAGTTTGAGGAAAACACTGTTTCAGTCAGTACAATCACAAGGCAGTAGAGCCTCTGCCGACGGGATGTCGTCGGGTTCAATATCTTTCAGTATGCGGTATGTCCTCTGGGCATCCACTCCCCAGAACCCAATAGTTACAGTTTCTTCACTAGATTGCTTTTGATCGGTAGAGCGCTTAACTGGTCTCCGCTGGTAACGTTCTTCTAAATCAGCCCACCATTCGACATCTGATGGGGTATTGGGAACACTGCGCAATGCTACCGGCAGGCTTGCATCTAAACGTTTTATTTCGCGCTGGATAACAGGGATAGCATTCTCGCCTTTCATAAAGCAGTAAACACAATTTGATAAGTTGCTTTGGTCCGGGAGTTCCAACTGCCACGGCCGAGCACTCCAATAATCCATTACTGCATCTTTATCGACTTCCGCATCGGCTAGCGGGGTGTACACGATCTCGCCATCCGGCAGATTTGCATTTCCTCGTTCTTGCTTATTTATTCCCTTGCGGTTCCGCTGCTTAACTCTGGAAACTCTCATAGGTTCATCAGCCCTCAAGCCAATAAGAGAAACATATTCGATCGCTCCTGACCCTGTCATCGGCGCGGTATCCCCAAGACTCCGATCCGAAAACGCAGATTTCATAATGTACCGCGCGCCAATCTCAGAAAAATCATCAAACTTCTGAGGCAAGCAGGCGGGAGGACACCGCCGAACATATTCTTTTTTACGCAAGAGTTCCTCATCTGCCATCATGCCGCGAGACTTCTTATGGCGAGCGATAACTTCTTCATCAGTTACTAAAGACTCTTGGCGATAGTGGCCTTTGTGAGTAGTAGTTTCTTTTGCTGCAAACCATTCGCAAAGAAAATTATTTGTTGTCGATAACTTCAGATTGGTAGTGCAAATTCTTGTGTGGCGACTTGGGAGAAACCCTGCTCTACTAACCATTTCTTCAAACACCTCCCCTTTATAGTGATAACCATCAGAGTTTTCTGGACTAAATGGTTCTTTGTTGACAAGACGAAATGAGTCATGCCTTGACCAGCCACCATGAGTAGCATCTTCGTATGAAGCGTATTCCAGCCAAAAAAAGGGAATTCCTGCCTGCTCTGTGTAGTCTGCACACTTTCGGACAAAATCATACGTTGCAGGATGCTCAGCAGACGTGTTATTGAAAATTACAACATCTCCACGAATCGGATCGAAAACACCATGGTCGAGTAAGGCCATCAGCATCATCCCGCTGGAACGTCCACCGGAAAATTTCACAACGTGCGGTAGTCCCTGATGTGATTTCGTTTCGTACTTGATACCCAAACCAGAATGGCTTTCCGCCTTTGGGGGTTGCGAAGCACTTGAAGAAGGCGATGACATTAGCTAGTTCCAGAAACAATCGGTACTATTTCACTTTTGATGATTTCCTTGACTTGCGGAGGGGAAAGTGCTCCCAGCGCCTGAGTCGCTGTATGTCGCCCTATCACATCAGCCAGAGTTCTGACTTTTTCTTTGGATCGTTCGTTTGATTCCGCCAGTTGAATAATTAAAGCTGGGCGTATATTTTGGTCCCCGATTACAGTAAGGCGGCTCACCATTGACTCAATGAGCACTTCCCAGCGTGCTGATATCCGAAGTACTTCGGATAACTCTTGAGTGGTGAAAATACTGAAAATACGTTGTGCTTCAGTCGCGTAACGATGCCTCCACCAAGCTTTTGCCAATGGACAATCCAGGTATGTTGAGCGAGCACCCCTGTCTCTAATAATCCCTCCCAAACGTCTAAGGACATCACGAACACAACTCTCGATCTCTTTGGATCTTTTCTTGGACACACGCTCCTTATTTACAATCCTGTTAATGCGATCTCTGCCAGATTGTTTCTTTTTAGAAGTTGCTAAGAACGAACTTGAAATAAGTCCTTCCTCGATAAGTTCAACATGAATCCTCGCCCAAGCACCTGGCTGCGCCGCCATTGCCACAGGGAGATCTGCCCAGGTGCTGGCAATAACTTCCTCTGTAGACCATGGCAACTCCAAGTATTCCGACTCCGACAGTTGGTAGGGTAAGACAGAGGGAGAGTTGCCCCTTGTCACCCCCCAAGAACGAACTATTGCACAGAATTCTTGCGAGTCTTCTGCAACAATCTCAAGAAACTTAATTCGCTCTCTTTCCGAGCTTTGCAATTCCCTTTTGGACAGCAACACACCCTGAGCTTTCTCTAAACCTCTGTGCTCAATTGCTTGAATTTCACTAGACTGAATCAGCATTGCTTACTCCACTGAATTTGAACGGTCTAAACCTAGCGGCAGCTACCTCTGCATGGAAATCTTCGTTGTCCCAAGTAGCAATACCTTCGTTTTCTAGCATCGTGTGTAACTCTCTCAAAACAGGAAACTCTTCCCAGAGGTTCCCTGAACCTTCTTTTGAACCGTATTCCCGCCGAAGGATTTCGAATCCCACTGTCAGCGCACTAGTCAAAATGCCGTTCCTATAATCTCCCTGTCCTTCAGGAGGGGTCACCAGAAAGGAATATAGTTCAGGGTGTGCAGTGACCTTAAAGTGGAATCCTTCGCTAGAACTTTCCTCTACTTTATATTCACCGGGCTTTAATTCTCCCTTTGGATCTTCAAGTAGCCTCAACAGACTTTCAAAAGTAGACCTAAATGCCCAGAACTGGTCAATAGCAAGAATAGTTCCAGAGCGCAATTGAATTTCTCGACCGTCCCAAATGCTATGGACTCCGTGTCTCTCAGTTGACAACTTTATATTTTGGGGTTCTGCCAGCTCAACTACAACAATAGGACGAATATATACGGGAGGAACAACTTCCGCCGCATCCCAAGAGACCTTTTGAGTGCATGATATTTCGCCTCGAATCTCGCTTTTTTCTATATGCCGGAACGTTGCATACGGAGAAGAAACCTCGACCGCGAATACAGCCTTGGACTCTTTCAGTAACGATGCAACCAAGTTTTTCCCTTGAATTTCATGTCTTACATCCATGCTGTGTTTATCATCTCCCTGATCAACTGATATGCGGTATGTGCTGTTGGCATAGTCCATCCGTGATTCCTCCAAGAGAGGCAGTACTGTCGTGCTTAATGTCATTTGGAAGTCTCCTGTTTTGAGGTCGCACGCTTGATAACTTCGACTCGGACACTCCCATGACCAGGATGTTGGCATGGAACTTGTATATCCACCTCTTTACCCAAGTCTAATTTGCCCAGGTCAATAGATACGCGCTGACCATTCGCATCTTTGTGCACATTTTCGACGCGCTTCCCATCGAGAGTCGGGTCTCCGCAGATTTCCAAAAACTGATCTGCCGGCGGCGAATCACAAGTTTTATCAGCACCACTTGCATGCACTAGTCGCAACTCTACGTTTCTGTTCTTTTCAAGAGGCTTAAGACGAATTTGCATGCCTCCATTTTCCCAAACGGAAGCCTGTTGTACCTTCAAATGACTTCCATGGCGCTTTATAGGGCTTGGGTTTGGAGGATAAGGTCCTAGGCGCTCGCCACCAGGATAAACTTGCGGATCAGGTTGGTTTTGGCGCTCTGGTCGGCCAACACTTCCTTTGGGAGACTTCGGGTTTTTCTCGCGCCCGCCGCCGGTAACTTCAACCGAGAAAAATCCCGGATCAATCTCACGAGCTTCTAACTCAGGAGCAAATTCGCGGAGTTGCGCGTGTATTTCTTGGAAAAGTTTGTCGAACTGCTCACGTTTTTTCGATGTTCCCTTTCGACCCAAACGCGAAAGGTCTAGATCTATGTGCCGAGGACCTTCGGCATCGCGGATTAAATTGCATGCCTCTCCTGCAAGATCAGGATCTAGCAGTATAAGTGCATTGAAGGGTGCCGAGCGACCGAAATTTGCTGGCTGATTGAGATGAATGGCATTGGTGACCCACATCCCGTTTCTGTACAGTTGAAGATGGGTGCCCCCCCCCCCCCTCCATAAGTTCTGATGTGTACTGGCGGAAGGCCACAGGCACAGATCCAAATGAAGTTTCGATATTTATCCGATTGGCTTCATCTAGCGTAATTGCTGCGTCCCAAGCTTGTCTTCCACTTGGCCCAATTGAATGATTCTTCCTTCGAATACGCTCCTTATAGTTTTCGAGGATTTCCCGAAGCCTATTCCGATCGATCACACTCTCTTCCCAAGAGGGTGCTTTAACATGAATGTTCATCTTCCCTGCATGAATAGCAGGAGCAAAATGAGTAGCCGAAACACGTTCAATTTCTCTCACTACTTCCTGATCATCATCATACCGGTTAAAGCGGTTGAAACCCAAGATCCCGACCACCGATCCGGTGCCATATTCCTCTTCGATCCAATCTAGTTTTTTGCTAATAATTTTAGGAACGTCTCCATCCCAATAGTACAGAAAACGGTCTATGAGATCTTCTTCAAGTTTCGCGACTAAAAAACCGTCTTTCCCATAGTTTTCCCCGTTCAGAGCATGTGTTGCGAGGATAGTTTGGCCTGCAGCAATTCGACGCTTCTTGCCATGTTGCTCGAACACACCTCCGTACACGATGTAGCGAAGATCTGATGCGGGGAATGTCGTCATATGTCCATTCCCATAAGACCCTGTCGATTTCTCATCAGACTTCGTGCTTGCCCCATCCGACAACAAGCGATTCATATTATCGGGGCTCAGCCCAATTCCGTTATCCATGACCCAAAGTATTGATGATTTATCAGCGTCAAGGGTTTCCTGCATTGCATCCGTAATGCCTTTTGCTTGCTGCAAGGTTTTTGCCCTCCGCTGAGTCTCGATCGCGCCTTCAAAATGTTCTCTGTAGTTACTGATTACCGAGATAGACTTGGTCTTCATCTCTTCAATATGAAAATGAATGTGCGCGGTATCTGATCCCTTCTTTGCCTGAAGGAAAGCATCAAGACCGTTCTGAATCAATTCGCGAAGCAGTGTGTCAGGGTCAATATTGTTGACCATGGACAGACCTGTTGGCCGGAAGCCTTCCAGTGGCCCCGCTGGATGGAACTTTAAAGTCGGTTTAGCCATAAAACAGATTTTTCTTGATTAAGGATTGGGTGCGAATGCTAGCATAGTCCAAAAGCGAGCGTGTGACAGTATTCCCCCATCATAGGTCCCACCTGTACCAAAACTACCCAGTCCTGCCCAATCGCGACTTTTCCTCTCGATAATCTCAGCTAGTGCTTTCGCGTCCTTGATTAAGTCGGAAAATAATTTTTGGGCATCAGCGAATTTCTCGCAATAATCTTGATAGATCCGGTCCATCTCAAATAGGGGATCTACATAGGACAACCACTTCTGAACATCAGCCATCTCAAGCAGGCCATGCTTGCCAGTATAGCGAAGTATGTTTTTTATTATGGCTTGCTTGAAGAGGAGGACGACGATTTTCTTCGTGGTAATCAGGCTGACATTTCATCAGTATATGCCTGACCTCTGTCAGCACCAAAAAGGAAGTCACAGCACAAACATTACGAGTCCCATCATGGTCAAGCTCATCCGGCTCGGCTTCCTCGCGCCTAGCTAAATTATACTTAAGTTGCTCAATGTATATTTTCAAAAGTTCTATATGGTCGCTCATGCTCATGGTAGATCTCCCAAGTTATTCAGTAAATTATGGACGTATTACCCCTTTCTTCCCGTGCGTTATCAAATCACAAATTCACTCCATTTTATGTGATTTATAAGAGGGTTAAACACTGATTGGAGCCACATCGAGATTTTCTCGGAGTAGCTAATCCTCTTATATAATTACTTTTTGACTTTGGACATCTCTGATGACTGATCCAAATCCGGCCCCGCCCGTCGCCATCGTGATGGGCAGTAGTAGCGACTGGAGCACCATGAAGGTCGCGGCTGAATACCTCGACACTCTGGAAGTCTCTTTTGAGGCGCGCGTGGTGTCTGCTCACCGCACGCCAGATCTGATGCGTGACTACGCCCGCAGCGCCCGCGAACGCGGCATTCGCTGCCTGATCGCCGGAGCCGGAGGGGCGGCGCATCTGCCAGGCATGCTGGCCGCCATGACCCCTGTCCCGGTACTGGGCGTCCCTATCAACGCCACCGCACTGGACGGTCAGGATTCTCTGCTGTCGATCGTGCAGATGCCCAAGGGCATTCCGGTCGCCACTTTCGCGATTGGCAAGCCCGGAGCCGCCAACGCAGCGTTGTTCGCCGCCGCCATGCTGGCTGGCAGCGACCCGGAACTGGCGACGCGCATTGATGCCTTCCGAGAGTCCCAGACACGCGCCGTTCTTGAACAGACCCTTGACTGAAACTGCGCCCGCCGGCGCGTCACTCGGCATTCTCGGCGGCGGCCAACTCGGCCAGATGTTCGCCCAAGCCGCCCAAGACATGGGCTACCACGTCACGGTGCTGGAACCCGGTGCCGAATGCCCCGCCTCCCGACACGCCGCATTGCACCTGATCGCCAATTACGACAACACCCAGGCACTGGACACCATGGCCGCCGACTGCGTGGCCGCCAGTTTCGAGTTTGAGTCGGTCCCAGCAAAAGCGGTCGAATACCTGCAGTCTCGCATCCCAGTCCGCCCGGATGCCACCGCACTGGAGATTGCGCAAAGCCGAAGTCAAGAGAAAGCCTTTGCCCAACAACACGCCACACACACCCTGCCTGTCCCTTACGCGCCCATCACGGACGATGCCCAAATCCCTGAAGCACTGGAACGTCTCGGCACCCCGTGCATTCTCAAGACAGACCGTCTGGGCTATGACGGCAAGGGCCAGCAGCAGGTCAGCGACGCACAACAAGCGAGTGACGTCTTTCACAAGTTTGGCCACGTCCCTTGCGTCCTTGAGAAAGCCATTGACTTGCAGTGCGAAGTTTCCGTAATCGTCGCACGCCAGGCAGAACAGTTCGCCGTCTATCCGGTTGCCGACAACGAACACCGCAGCGGCATTCTGCACCGCTCCATGGCTCCCGCGAACATCTCCAACAGCATTCGCCAGCAGTTGCAAGACTCAGCCTGCGCCCTCGCGAACGCCCTGCAATATCAGGGTGTGATGGCGGTGGAGTACTTCATCGCGCAAGACGGTGCGCTTTATTTCAACGAACTGGCACCGCGTCCACACAACAGCGGCCACTACACCATCGACGCTTGCGCCACCTCACAATTTGAACAACAAGTCCGCGTCTTGTGCGGCATGGAACTCGGCAGCACCGAACAGCACAGTCCGATCGTCATGATCAACTTGCTCGGCGATCTCTGGCGTGATGGTGCAGAGCCGGACTGGACGGGAATTCACGACGAACCAACCGCACGATTGCATCTGTACGGCAAACGAGACGCGAGACCTGGTCGAAAGATGGGACACTTCTGCGTGCTAGACCCGGATCTCAGCACGGCGCTGGAATGCGCCGAGCGGCTCTATCAAAACCTCAGCCAGCCCACTTCCTGATGAGCGCCCCCCAGTACCGCGCTCTGCGCATCCACCACGATGAGCACAGTCACCATTGCGAACTGACACAGGTCTCGCTTGATGATCTGAGTGAAGGTGGTGTTGTTCTCGCGACCGAATACTCCGCGATCAATTACAAGGATGCTCTGGCCGGCACCGGCTCCGCGCCCATTCTGCGCAAATCTCCGCTGGTTGGCGGCATTGACGCCGCCGGGTGCATTCTGGAGAGCGACGATCCCAACCTTGAACCCGGACAGATCGCTCTGGTCACCGGTTGTGGCTTGTCCGAAACCCGTGACGGTGGATACTGCGAACGCCTGCGTGTGCCACCGGAGTTCGTCGTTCCCATCCCTGATGGATTCACCCACCAAGATGCGATGATTCTAGGGACGGCCGGCTTGACCGCCATGCTGAGCATTCAGCGATTTGAAGACAACGGCATCACTCCCGATCGTGGGCCGGTGCTTGTGACCGGCGCGAGTGGTGGCGTCGGCAGTCTCAGTGTACTGCTGCTCAACCAATTGGGCTACACCTGTATTGCGATGACCTCCAAGGACTCCGAACACGAACACTTACGCAGTGTCGGAGCCGACGAAATCTGGACACCCGAACAACTGCAACACGACAGCAAGGGACTGGGCAAAAGTCAGATCGCCGCAGCCATCGACAACCTCGGTGGCAACACGCTGCCCGCCCTCGCACGTATCACGCAACCTTGGGGTTGTGTGGTCAGTATCGGCGTCGCCACAGGCATGGAATACACCGGCTCTGTCGCCCCCTTCGTGATACGCGGCATCAGCATTCTGGGCGTCACTTCGGCCAACTGTCCGCCTGCGCGGAGGCAGGAAGCATGGAGGCATATCTTCCAGACGATCACGCCAGAATCTCTTAACAGAATATCAATACAAGTTATTGACCTGAATGAAGTTTCTGAACACTTCCAGGAATTCCTCGACGGTCAGGCACGCGGTCGCACTGTGGTGCGTGTCTCCACAGACTAAGCCCTAATGTCAGCTCGCCATATCCAGCGACTCCTTGAAGGTGCGATCGTGAATCGCACGCGCCTGATCTCGCAACTTCGCGGCTTCCTCAAACTCCAGATCACGCGCATGGCGATACATGCGTTTCTCCAGATCCTTGATTCTGGCGAGCGCCTCATCCGGGCTCAATATCGGCACCGGCTCCGCCACTTTGTCGCGTCCTTTCTGACGCCGTTTGCCCACCCGCACCGGCGCGGCCTCCAGAATATCGGCGACTTTCTTTTGGATGCCGCGCGGCGTGATGCCATGCTCTTTATTGAACTCTTGCTGCCGCCGTCGTCGCCGCTGCGTCTCATCAATCGCGCGACGCATGGAATCCGTCACCACATCAGCGTACAGAATCGCCCGCCCGTGCAGATGCCGTGCAGCGCGACCAATGGTCTGGATCAAGGAACGCTCCGAGCGCAGGAATCCTTCCTTGTCTGCATCGAGGACCGCCACCAGCGCCACCTCGGGAATGTCCAGTCCCTCGCGCAGCAGATTGATGCCGACCAATACATCGAACTCACCGCGACGCAGATCCTGAATGATCTCCACGCGCTCCACTGTGTCAATGTCGGAATGAAGATAGCGCACACGCACGCCGTGCTCGCGCAAGTATTCGGTCAGATCTTCCGCCATACGCTTGGTCAGCGTGGTCACCAGCACCCGACTGCCCATCTCCACTATCTTGCCAATCTCTGACAGCAGATCATCCACCTGGGTGCGCACATCGCGCACTTCCACGGCCGGGTCAACCAGACCGGTCGGGCGCACAATCTGCTCCACTACCTGCCCCGCATGCTCGCCTTCATAAGGGCCGGGCGTGGCCGACACGAAGACCATCTGCGGCGACATGACTTCGAATTCCTCGAATTTCAGCGGTCGGTTGTCCAGCGCCGACGGCAACCGAAACCCGTAATCCACCAAATTCTTCTTGCGCGAGTAATCGCCGCGATACATGCCGCCGAATTGCGGAATGGTGACATGGCTTTCATCCACAAACATCAGCGCATCCTCCGGCAGATAATCCAGCAGACACGGCGGCGGCTCGCCCGCGGCGCGCCCGGACAGATAGCGTGAGTAGTTCTCAATGCCCGCGCAGTACCCCAAAGTCTCAATCATCTCCAGGTCGTAGCGCGTGCGCTGCTCCAGACGCTGCGCCTCAACCAGCGCATCTTGCGCACGCAACAGCGCCAGATGCTCTTCCAGCTCCTCGCGAATCGAGACAACAGCTCGCTTCAGCACCTCCTCCGGTGTAACGTAATGCGTCTTGGGGTAAATAGTGAGACGCGGCACATCGCGCAGGATGTCACCGGTGAGCGGATCGAAGACACGCAACCGCTCGACTTCGTCATCAAGCAGTTCAATCCGTACCGCTTCGCGGTCGGAATCCGCCGGATGCACATCAATGACTTCGCCACGCGCGCGGAAGGCACCGCGGCGCAATTCTGTTTCATTGCGACTGTACTGCATTTCCGCCAACCGCCGCAGAATCTTGCGCTGCCCGCTTCGATCGCCCCGATTCAGATGCAGCACCATCTGGTGATAGGACTTCGGATCGCCCAACCCGTAAATCGAGGACACGGTCGCGATGATGATGGTGTCCGGGCGCTCGAACAGCGCCTTGGTTGCGGACAAACGCATCTGTTCGATGTGGTCGTTGACTGAGGCGTCTTTCTCAATGTAAGTGTCGGACGCCGGCACGTAGGCTTCCGGCTGATAATAGTCGTAATAGGAGACGAAGTACTCCACCGCGTTGCGCGGAAAGAACGTCTTCATTTCTCCGTACAACTGCGCGGCCAGTGTCTTGTTGTGCGCCAGCACAATGGTCGGGCGCTGCACCTGCTCGATGACTTGCGCCATGGTGTAGGTTTTGCCGGAGCCGGTCACCCCCAGCAAAGTCTGATGACTCAGACCGCTGCGCAGCCCACCCACCAGCGAATCAATCGCCTGCGGTTGGTCGCCCGCCGGCGCAAATTCAGAGTGAATGGCAAAGGGGTCGCTCATCTCACAAATATGATGCGGTCAAGCCATTCAGTATAAACGGCAGTGGAGTACACTATGCGCGCTCGGAGACTCGACATGAAATACAAATTCGCTGGCCGCGTTGATCGGTGTGAACCATCCGCTACCTTGCAGGTCTCCGCAGCAGCCCGCCGGCTGCGCGCCGCCGGACAGGAAATCATCGACTGGAGCGCCGGCGAGCCTGATTTCGGCACGCCGGAGAATATCTGCGATGCGGCCGTCGCCGCCATTAAAGGCGGCCAGACCCGCTACACCGCGGTCGCTGGTACCCCGGAGTTGCGCGCCGCCATCGCGCACAAGTTCCAGCGCGACAACCAACTGCATTTCGAGCACAATCAGATTCTGGTCTGCGCCGGTGCCAAGCAGGCGCTGTACAACTGTTTAATGGCGCTGGTCGGGCCGGGCGATGAAGTGATCATCCCCGCGCCGTGCTGGGCCTCCTACCCGGACATGGTGCGTCTCACAGCAGCCGAGCCGATCCTGCTGCAGACCTCACAAGAGCAAGGATTCCGTCCGACCGCCGAACAACTTGAGCAGGCCATCAACGACAGCACCCGACTGATTCTGATCAACAGCCCGTCCAATCCCTGCGGTGCCATGCTGCACCGGGAGGATCTGGAAAGTTATGCGGAAGTGCTGCGCGCGCATCCGCACGTGCTGCTGATCTCAGATGATATCTACGAACTGGTGCGCTTCGAAGGCGTGCCGTTTTTCAACATGGCACAAGTCGCGCCTGACCTGCGCGAGCGCATCATCCTGATTAATGGCGTCTCCAAAGCCTACGCCATGACCGGCTGGCGCATCGGCTACGCGGCCGGGCCGGCCGAGATTATTGATGCGATGCAGGCCATTCAGTCGCAAAGCACCTCCAACTCCTGCTCAATCGCACAGGCCGCCGCCTGCGCAGCATTGCTGGGTGACCAGTCATCCATCCCCGACATGGTGACCGCTTTTGAGCAGCGTCGCAATTACATTGTTGAGGCGCTGGACACACTGCCGGGATTCACTTGCCTCAAGCCTGACGGCTCTTTTTACTGCTTCCCGAAAGTTGACGAAGCGATGCAGAAATTGCGCTGCAAGACTGATATCGACTTCGCGCATCTGCTGCTTGACAAGCAACGCCTCGCCGTGGTTCCTGGCACGCCGTTCGGTTCTCCTGATCATGTGCGCGTCTCGTTCGCCACCGATATGCCCACTTTGGAAGAAGGCGTCGAACGCCTGAGCGACCTTCTTGACTGAGCACTCCTCCACTCCCGACTGGTGGAAGCTGGAGGACACGCCAGCCTGGAGAACGTGGCGAGAACAGTACTTAAGCCGCAGTGCGATTCAATACACTCCGGTCCCTCTTGACAATCCCGCACAACTGAGCTCCTCCGAAATCGAGGCGCTGCAGACACGCATTCAGACCAGCGGCGTCGCGCTGTATCAAACGGAAACTGATCCCGGAGAAAACACTCTGCTCGCGCTTGGTGCGCAACTCGGCCTGCGCGAGATTGATCATCACCAATGCGCCGAAGCCTCCGGCGTGGCGCGCCTGAGTGTCCGGGGGGACGTAGCGAGCCGATTCATCCCTTACACCAGCAAACGCCTGCGCTGGCATACCGATGGCTACTATCAGGGCGACACCACACCGATCCGCGCCTTCCTGCTGCACTGTGTGCGCCCGGCTGAAGAAGGCGGCAGCAATCACCTGCTCGATCCACGCGCCCTGTATATCGCTTTGCGTGATGAGAACCCTGAATATATTGCCGCGCTCAGCCGTCCCGACGTCTTCGAGGTGCCCCCCTTTGTCGAAAACGGTGTTGAGAAACGCCCGGCCACGCAAGGCGCAGTATTCGCGCTTGACGATGGCCATCTGTACATGCGCTATACCGAGCGCAGCGTCAATATCCACTGGCGCAATGATGCGCACGCCGCGCTGGCGCGCATCCATGAACTGCTCAATGAATTGCCACAGGCGCGGCGAGAACACAAACTGGAGTCTGGCTGCGGACTCATCGCCCATAATGTATTGCATTGCCGCAGCGCCTATACCAATGTTCCCGACAACCCTCGCCTGCTCTACCGAATCCGCTACCGCGACCGGATCGTCCTGCCATGCTGACACTCAGTGAGCTGCTCATCCAGTACCACGACCTAGTGTCGTTTGAGGAACTCAAGGAACGCATCGCTGAACGCATTGATGTCGGTGAGCGCTTCCTCAGTCTGGACGTGCGCCCGCCTTTCGCGGATACGCCATCGGATTGGGAGGAGCAACTGGAAAGTTTCTTCACCGCGCGTCGCCCCTGAACATGCTTTGGGAAGACCCGGCCTCGCCTAATCCCCCGAAGATCACCGCCGACTCGGTAGATGTCCGCTATCGCATCCGCTGCCCGGCCTTGCCGGTCGATCACGCACACGCCCTGCATGGCGCCCTGCTTGCCGTGTGGCCGTGGCTGGAGGAGGACGAACGCGTCGGTATTCATACCATTCATGGTGCGGAATCCGGCAATGGCTGGATTCGCCCGGACAACCCGGACAGTTATCTGCCTCTGTCGCGGCGTACCCGTCTGGTGCTGCGCCTCCCGCGCGAGCGGCTGCAAGCCGCGCAGGAACTCCGCGGCACCACCTTGCATCTGGGCGCGGACACGCTGGAGGTGGGTGACGCGAACTTGCATCCATTGCAGGTGCATGAGACGGTGTTCGCGCGTTACATAGCGCTGGAATCCGAGCAGGAAGATGATTTCCTGCAGCAATGCGCCGCACTGTTGAACGAACAGGGCATTGACGCGCCACGCATGCTGGCGGGACGCGCGCATACGGTGGCCTGCGGCGAGACGCCGTTGCACTGCCGCAGCCTGATGCTCGACGGTCTGAAACCGCAAACCTCGATACAGTTGCAGGAACAGGGACTGGGCCCGCATCGACTGCTGGGCTGCGGGCTGTTTTTGCCGCACAAAAGTATTGCGCCAGTCGGCTCGGCAGCCGATCTGGAATAAGTCCACAACGCCATCATCTGCTAGAATAGCCGCCACATAACCTCCTTGCTCCACCGCTATAACGGGGAGCTGGCAAACCACAGGGAGCTCTCTGATGCGACACTACGAAATCGTGTTCATGGTCTATCCGGACCAGAGCGATCAAGTCCCCCAAATGATCGAGCGCTACGGCGACATCGTGAAGCGCGACGGCGGCCAAGTCCACCGCGTGGAAGATTGGGGTCGCCGCCAACTGGCCTATTCCATTGACAAGCTGCACAAGGCGCACTACGTGCTGGTGAATGTCGAGTGCACCAGCGAGGCGCTGGATGAAATCCAGCATTCGTTCCGCTTCAATGATGCCGTGCTGCGCAATCTGATCATCCGCCGCGACGGACCTATCACCGATTCCTCGCCGCTGATTAAATCCGCCGAAGAAAACGAGG
This sequence comes from uncultured candidatus Poriferisulfidus sp., assembly GCA_965199755.1. Classification (GTDB taxonomy): domain Bacteria; phylum Pseudomonadota; class Gammaproteobacteria; order Poriferisulfidales; family Poriferisulfidaceae; genus Poriferisulfidus. The sequence goes on from CBDASZ010000002.1 coordinate 174,936, forward strand.
AAGAGGACAAGGGACACTGGAATCAGACCCCCGACGCCGACGCCCCGGCAGCTGCCGAGACCGCAGAGACCTCAGGCGATGAGAGCGCTGAGGCGGCAGAGACCGTGGAAGAAGCGGCTGAGGCCGCGTCCGAGTCAGAGACCGAACCCCCCGAATCCGAATCACCCAAGGCCGAATCATGAGTACCGCAAGTCCCACGACCAACCCCAAGCGCAACCGTACGCGGCGTTTCCAGCAGCCGGAGCCGCCGGAGATCGACTACAAGGATCTGGAGTTGCTAGAAGATTACCTCACCGAGACCGGTCGCATCATGCCAGCCCGTGTCAGCGGCACCCCCGCGCGCTTTCAGCGCCAGTTGTCCACGGCGATCAAACGCGCCCGCTTCCTCAGCCTGCTGCCGTACTGCGACAACCACTAATGGCCGCCGCACTGGGCCGCTTCCTGCTCGGACCTCCCGCCCCGATCATCGGAGTGCTGGTCACCGCACAGTTGCTGGCCGTTTATGTGCCCGGACTGCTGCTCGGGTTTCTGGTGGTCGCTGTGGCTTCCGCGTTTGTGTTTCTGAGCCGCCCCTATCAGGAGGCCGGCAGCATCCTCGCGATCAGCTGGGCACTGTACGCGCTTGCGATGGTCGTCCTGATGGATGATGTCTCCGCAGCCTTCCTGCCACTCGCATATCTGTTGACACCCGCCGTGCTGGCTTTAATCCTGCGCCAAAGCGGCTCGCTGGCGCTGGCGATTCTGAGCGGCTACGGCTTTGGCTGGGCAGCCGCCGTACTGTTGGGTTCCAGTATTCCCGGCCTTGAACAAGGCCTGGCCGAAGCAGCAGAACGATGGGGAGAGATGGCCGGGGAAGCCCGCCAGCCGGAACCCGTGATCGCCATGTTCGAGACCATGATCGTCCGCGCCGGCATGGAATTGGTGATGGCCTCGACCATGACCCTGCTGGTCCTGCTGCTATTCACCGCGCGCAGTCTGCAAGGCGTCACCAGCGGCAAACCGACGTTCCGCGCCGAGTTTCGCGCCCTGCGTTACGGCTATGCGGCCGGTCTGGCATTCTTCGCCGTACTGCTGTCGCTGTGGTGGCAACCGCATTCAGCATGGCTGATGGGGCTGATGCTGACCTTGCTGATGGTGTTTGTGTTTTCCGGCATTGCGCTGGCGCATCGTGTGGCTGACCGAATCCGCCACCCGCTGGTCTTGCTGGTGCCGTTTTATGTGCTGCTGATCGGCCTGCACCAGGTATTTTTGCTGGTCGCCACGATTGGCGCGGTAGACAATGTGACAACGTTGAGTCGCCGGCTGATGCCTGACTCCGGTGCCCACTGAACTTTTTGGAGAGAAGCCATGGAAATTATTTTGCTTGAGAAAATCCCACGACTGGGTGAATTTGGAGACGTGGTCAAAGTCCGTCCCGGCTATGCCCGCAACTACCTGATCCCGTCTGGCAAGGCCAAGTTCGCGACTGAAGAAAATCGCGCCGAGATCGAACAGCACCGAGAGGAATTGCGCCAGCAAGAACTTTCATTGCTGAGCACCGCCGAGGAACGCGCCAAAAGCATTGACGGACTGGTGGTCAGCGTCTCGGTCGAGACGCATGAAGATGGCCGCATCTTCGGATCGGTCGGGGCCAATGACATCGCCCGCGCCATTGCCGAAGCGGGCGCGGATGTGCAGCGTCACGAATTGCGCCTGCCAGATGGCCCGCTGCGCGATCTGGGCGAGCACGAGGTGGACGTTCACCTGCACGCCGATGTAGACACCACGGTGAAAGTTCTCGTCTCAGCGAGCGATGTGATCGCGACCGAACTCATTGAGGAAGAAGAGCCGGAAGCGGAAGAGTCGGACGAAGACGCGGAGACCACCGCGCAATAACATGGCTGAGACGCACGCGCGTCTCACCCATCCAATCAGCTTATCCACACCCTTACAGCACTGCTGTTGGGGGCTTTCGCCCTGCCTGAATGACTTGTCCGCAGTTATCCACTTCTTGTCCACAGTTTGCTCCAGACTTGTCCGCATCTTATGCACGATCTATTCCATTGACGGCATGCCGTCCACCCTATAAAGTAAGGTCTAGTTCAACGCCGCCGCCCGCACCGCCTCACGCCCCCTCAAAATCATGCCAGACACCCCAGACCTCAACGACGACTTCCTCAGCGACGAGATCGACACCGACTCAAGCCCCTCGCCTCTGCATCCCAACGAGGCGGAGTGCGCCGTGCTCGGCGCGCTGATTAACGACAAGGCCGCCATCGACCACATCGGAATTCTGCACCCTGAAGACTTCAGCGAGGCCATGCACCGAGTGATTTTCGGGGTCATCCAAAAACTGGAGCAAAGCGGCAAACTGGTCGACCTGATCACGCTCTCGGATGCCCTGCGCCGCCATTCGGACTTCCATGAATATCCCGAATTGCTGGACTACACCCGATGGGTCACGGACGAAAACTTCAGTTCCGAAGGCGTACAGCACTACGCCAATCTCATTCGCGACCACGCCACCCAGCGCCGACTGCGCAGCGCCTGTAACCAGATTCGCGCCATCACCAATGATCCGAAAGGCCGGGACGCCGCCGAACTCATCAATGTCGCGGAAGCCCTCATCCACGGCGTCTCGCAAACCGAACAGCAAGGCCGGGATGATTTCAGAAAAATCAGCCATGCCGCCCAAACGGCCATGGCGGACATTCAGGAACGCTATGAGTGGGCTCAGGCGCACCCCGGCAAAACTCCGGCTTCCGGCGCACCAACTGGATTTGGCTATTTTGATACCCAGACTTCCGGCATGCAGCCCGGAGAACTGGTGATCCTCGCGGGCAAGCCCGGCATGGGCAAGACCTCTCTAGCCATGACCATCGCCTCCAACATTGTGGCCGGCAACACTCCCGGTACCGAAGATGCCGTCGTCGGGATCTTCAGCATGGAGATGTCCGGTGAGCAGTTGGCCAACCGCCTGCTCGCCATGATGGCCGGTGTCAATCAGAAGAAACTGCACAAGGGCAATCTGGAAGATGCCGACTGGACCAAGATTGAATCGGCCTACAGAATGCTCGATGGGCCTAACCTTTATATTCAGGAAATGCCCCACGCCACACCGAGCTTCATTCGCCGCACTGCACGCCGGCTCAAGGCGCAACACCGAAGCGAAGCACACAAGGAAGGACGGCTTGACCTGATCATCATTGACTACCTGCAGCTGATGCCGACCGACCAGCAGCGGCGAGACAGCAACCGAAACGCGGAGTTGTCGGTCATCACGCGCGAACTCAAGTCGATTGCCACCGAACTGAAAACTCCGGTGCTGTGTCTGTCGCAGCTCAACCGTCAGGGCTCAGGCCGGGATGCTGGCGAGGCTCCCAAACTGCAGGAACTGCGCGACTCCGGCGCGATTGAGCAGGATGCCGATCTGGTGATCTTTCTATACGAGGCGGCGCAAGAAGACGGCGAATCTGAAAACGCCGACATCTGCGATACCATTCTGGAAGTCGCCAAAAACAGAAATGGACCGACCTTCCGAATGGAGTTGATCTTCACCAAGAGCCTGACGCACTTCCTGCCCAAGGCACCTGAGGCGTACGACGTGGAAGTGGTCCGGTTCGGCAAGGTCCGCGGCTTTGAGGAAGAAAACAGGTGACCCGCCCGGCACGAGTTCGTATCTCTCGCCGAAACCTGCTGCATAACGCCCGCATCGCGCGACAGTGCGCACCGGACAGTTCCCTAATGGCCGTCATCAAGGGCGATGCCTACGGCCATGGCGCGGCATTGTGCTACGACACCTTGCGCGACGTCGCCGACAACTTCGCGGTCGCCACCATCTCGGAGGCACGCGCCCTGTTCGAGGCGCTCGATTCGGATCTTCCCAAACTGACCATCCTGCATGGTGCCGGGTGCGCTGATGACCTCGCCTTCGCCTTGCAGCACGGCTTAGACCTGGTCCTGCCCGACCATCGGCAACTGGCGCTATGCGAAGAGTCCCGCCTGCGGCCCCCGCGCCCGATGCGATTGTGGCTGAAGGTCAACACCGGCATGCATCGTTTGGGGGTGAACCCAGATCAGGTGGTGCCCGCCTTGCAGCGCATCGCCGCGCTCAGCTGGAGCGAAAAGCCGCTGGGCCTGATGACTCATCTCGCCTACGCCAGTGCTGCCGACGGGGCGGAAGCCACCTACGCACAACTCGAACAATTCGAGGCGGCCTGCGCACAACTGCGCGAGGAGGCTCCTGAACTCTCCTGGGTGCGCTCCGCGGCCGCCTCAGCCGGCGTCCTCAAGTTCCCGGAAAGTCATCAGGAATGGGTCCGGCCCGGGCGCATGCTGTACGGCCCGTCGCTGGGACTGCAGAAACAAGACAGCGAACTGCACCCGGTGATGACGCTGGAAGCGCCCGTGCTGAGCATCCGCGATTGTCAGACTGGTGACCGCATCGGCTATGACGGCCTTTTCACGTGTCCCGAACCCATGCGCATCGGCATTGTCGAAGTCGGCTACGCGGATGGCTATCCCCGCGCCGCCGGCGGGCTCGCGGATGTATTCGTAGGCGGACAACGCCGCCGCACGCTGGGGCGGGTGTCCATGGACATGATCGCGATCGACCTCAACGGCACCTCCGTCGAGGTCGGAGACTGGGTCGAATTGTGGGGCGAGAATATTCGTGTGGCGGAAGTGGCCGCGCAATGCGATACAATAGATTACGAAGTACTTTGCAACGCCGGCCATAGTTGCCGTCACGTCTGAGTACGACAGGGGCTTTGTCGGGAAGTTGCCACGCCCGACGAAGAACAACAGGGGACTAACCGAGGCGTTGCCGGAGTTAGATATGTTGGCATTAATAAATCTGTTACTGAACTCGATTATCGAGCGTCTTTGCGCTTGTTTCGGGCGTCCCCTGCGCGTGCAACAATGCCCATTTGGGCATGCACGAATCTTTTAATAAAAACTCAATTTTTTCTTTTATATCAAACGGAAGAGAAGAACTCTTCTGGAGGTTAAAACCATGAAAATGGTCACTGCCATTATTCAGCCGTACAAACTCGACGAGGTTCGGGAAGAGCTGGCCCCCATGGGTGTCAGCGGAATGACCGTCACTGAAGTTCAGGGTTTCGGACGGCAGAAAGGCCACACCCAGACATACCGCGGATCGGAATACACCATTGATTTCCTATCCAAGGTCAAACTGGAAGTCGCCGTCACCGATGAACAGGTCGACACGGTCATCACCGCTATCAGCGAGGCCGCCAACACCAACCAGATCGGCGACGGCAAAATATTTGTGTACGAACTCTCGCAGTGCGTGCGCATCAGAACAGGAGAAACTGGAAATGATGCAGTCTGAACTCTATACCCATAAAAAAGTTCTGGCACTCACAGGACTGGGCGCACTGTTGTTCGCATTTCTGCCCGAAGCCGCGATGGCCCAGGAAGCGATGCTCGACACGGGTGACACCGCCTGGATGCTGACAGCCACCGCGTTAGTGTTGTTTATGACCCTGCCGGGGCTGTCGTTGTTCTACGCCGGGCTCACCCGCTCCAACAACGTCCTGTCGGTTTTGATGCAGGGCTTTGCCATTGCCTGTCTGGCCTCTATTCTGTGGTACTTGTTTGGCTACAGTCTGGCCTTCAGCGATGGCGGTTCGCTACAGAAATGGGTCGGCGGCTTGGAGTTTGCCATGTTCGACACGCTGGCGCGGGATGCCTTAGAAGGCACCATTCCCAAGGCCGTGTTCATCACGTTTCAGATGACGTTCGCGATCATCACGCCAGTGCTGATTGTCGGCAGTTTCATCAATCGCATGCGCTTCCCGGCCTTGCTGTGGTTCACCGCGTTGTGGTCACTGCTGGTCTACTACCCGGTCTGTCACTGGGTTTGGGGCGGCGGCTGGATCGGCGATATGGGCGTGCTGGAGTTCGCGGGCGGACTGGTTGTCCACCTCACGGCGGGCACCGCCGGTCTGGTCAGCGCCTTGCTGCTGGGGCCCCGCACGGGATTCCCGGAACGTCTGACCCGACCGCATAACCTGACGCTCAGCGTTATTGGGGCGTGCCTGTTGTGGGTCGGCTGGTTCGGCTTCAATGCCGGCAGCGCGCTCGCCGCAGGCACCGACGCCGGTATGGCCATGCTGGTGACGCAGCTGGCGACGGCCGCGGCGGCTCTGGCCTGGATGGTTTGCGACTGGGTACGCTACGGCAGCCCCAAGATGCTTGGCATCATCACCGGCGCGGTCGCCGGACTGGTCGCCATTACACCGGCTTCCGGGTTTGTGTCACCGGGCGGCTCGATCATAATCGGCATCGCTGCCGGCGTGGTCTGCTTTCTGGTCACCCATCTCATCAAGCAGACATTCCGTGTGGATGACTCGCTGGACGTATTCGCTGTGCATGGCATTGGCGGTGCTCTGGGCACCATCCTGTGCGGCGTGTTCGCGGCCACCCAGTTCGGCGGCTCCGGCTTGCATGCCGACACCATCGCCGGGCAGGTCAGCGTTCAGGTGATCGGCGTGGCAGCGGTGTTTGTCTACACCGCGGTTGCCACGGCTGTCATTCTCAAGCTGATTGGGATTTGGACCCGCGTGCGGGCTTCGGAAGAAGAAGAGCGCACCGGACTGGACCTGTCCCAGCACGGAGAGAACGGCTACCACTTGTAACTGGTCGCCCTGCGATTCAGCACAGATCAGAGGGGCGCTTCGGTGCCCCTCTTTTTTGATGGTACACACACCATTATTGCGTCGGGGGTGTGTTAAGATGAAGGCAGACGGCGTGGTCACTGCGGCCACGATAAGAACAATACCACAGTCGCACGGAGGACTGCGTTATGAAAATGGTAGTCGCCATCATCAAACCATTCAAACTCGACGACGTTCGTGAAGCCTTGTCTCAAAAAGACATCCATGGCATGACGGTCGATGAAGTCAAGGGGTTCGGGCGCCAAAAAGGACATACGGAACTGTATCGCGGCGCTGAATACGTCGTTGATTTTCTTCCCAAGATCCGCATGGAAGTCGCTGTCTCGGACGATCAACTCGATAGTGTAGTGGAAACCATATCAAGCGTGGCCAACACCGGAAAAATCGGTGACGGCAAGATTTTTATTTACGACTTGCACAATGTGATTCGTATCCGTACCGGAGAAAGCGGCGATGAAGCAATCTAAACTTCTTGCGGTTCTGGCCATCGGCCTGGCCGCGCTTCCCTCGCTAGCGCTGGCAAACGATCTGAGTGCCGGCGATACCAGTTGGATTCTGACCGCGACCGCACTGGTGCTGTTTATGACATTGCCAGGGCTGTCGCTATTTTATGCGGGTCTGGTTGGATCGCGCAATGTGCTCAGCATCCTGATGCAATGTTTCAGCATTGCCTGTCTGGCCTCGGTACTCTGGATTCTGTACGGCTACAGTCTCGCCTTCAGTAGCGGCGGCGATGCCAATCAGTGGATTGGCGGGCTAAGCAATTTCTTCTTGGCGGAAGTGACACGCGGATCGATGTCGGACACCATCCCGGAATCGGTCTTTGTGATGTTCCAGATGACCTTCGCGATCATCACGCCAGCGCTGGTGATCGGAGGCTTCGCCGAGCGCATGCGCTTCCCGGCCATGCTGCTGTTTAGCGGCCTGTGGCTGACACTGGTCTACTTGCCAGTATGCCATTGGGTCTGGGGCGGAGGCTGGCTCGCCGACATGGGCGTTCTGGATTTCGCCGGCGGTCTGGTGGTGCACCTGACTGCAGGTGTCGGCGCGCTGACTGCGGCGATCGTGATTGGCGGACGGGAAGGCTTCCCGGAACGCATGCAGCCGCCACATAATCTCACCATGAGCGTGACTGGTGCAGGCATGCTGTGGGTCGGCTGGTTCGGCTTCAATGCCGGCAGCGCCATTGCAGCCAGTTCGGATGCCGGCATGGCGATGTTAGTGACGCATATCAGCGCCGCGGTCGCCTCGCTCACTTGGATGGTGACCGAGTGGCTACGCCACGGCAAGCCCAAAGTACTGGGCATCATCACCGGCATGGTGGCCGGGCTCGGCTCAATAACTCCGGCCTCCGGTTTTGTCGGCCCGCTCGGCGCAGTCGTCATCGGTGTGGCCGCTGGTCTGGTCTGCTTCGTCATCACCGGTGCGATCAAGCAACGGTTCAAAATTGATGACTCGCTGGATGTGTTCGCCGTGCATGGCATCGGCGGCATCCTCGGCACCATTCTGTGCGGTGTCTTTGTCGCTGAATCACTCGGCGGCGCAGGCTTGGCCGCTGGTACCAGCATGGCCGCGCAAGTCGAGACTCAGGTGATCGGCGTGGTCGCCGTACTGGTCTGGACTGCCGTCGTCACAGCGGTGATCATCAAACTGATCGGCTTCGTCACCCCGGTGCGTGCAAACCCCGAGGAAGATCTGGCCGGTCTGGACAACAGCCAGCACCAGGAACGAGGCTATCACATGCTTTGATCCGGGGCTGTCCCCCCTAACAGAAAAGGCACCTTCGGGTGCCTTTTCTTATGCCGCCGCAAGAACCAACTACTCGTCTACCTGCTCCCACTGTGTCAGATCGGCCGACACGTCAACGTCGCTGTTATCCCACACGGCATAGCCGCTTTCATGCCGCGCCACCGCTTCCGCGCCCTCCTCTGGCGCGGCATACGTCAAAGTCGGTGTGCCGTTGACCCAGAGATCCCACAAACCCAGCGGCTCGCGCTTGAGCTCAAAGGTGGCGATGTCGGCATGCAGTCGGTAAAACATATTTGACAGTATAGTGTTATCAGGCAAAACCGCAACATGATCCATGGCACACGCATGCTGCATATTTCACGGCGTCTTCCCGGACGAGATTCGCCAAGACGGACAAACATTGGTCTCGCGCGTCCTGTTCGATATTGACTATCGTGGCACCCTGCACTCCCATCACATGGCCTACGTTATTCATGTCGATGGGGAGGAACAACCGCAAGTGACTTCAGATTTCGCGCTGCCCTGCGTCGGTCTTGCCGATGCCGTATTCGCTTATCTGGACTACGTGTTCGGGCGGCAAAGCCAGAGTATCTCGCATGGCGGGCCGAAAGGCCCCAACCTGATGGGGAATGTCATGCACGTCACCTGGGAGACCCAACTTGAGATCCCTGATGCCTAAATAGGCTCACGGCATCCAGCAGCTCTCCATCTCCAACAGCAAGTCCCCTCGGCATAACGGACTGTGCAGCACATACTGCGGTGCCGCGACACGCTCACGCAGCACGGCACTGACCGCCGACACATCCTCCGGTCGCGCCAGATACACTTTCTCAAACGGCAATGCTTCAACTTGCGTCGGACAGGTGGGGTTCAGTTGATGCGCCTGCTCCAGAACCGCCGTGTGATTGCGTAGCACTTCCCGCGTTTGCTCAGCGACATCTCCCGCGTGCTGGGTCTCATGCCCGGTGATGCTGGCCGTACCCGATAAATACAAGCGGCAGATTCCGGTTTCTTCATGCAGCATGCCGCGTGAGAAAGAAGGCCCGTGCGGTCCGAGTTCTGGTGGATATTCCGAAGGTGCCGTCTGTCTGGGATTGTGCAACGCCACGCCCGCCTCTCGCGCAGCCAGAAAATAAACAACCAGCCCCTGCGCCTGACTGCCCGTCGTAGTCACCGCCGGCAGTGGCGCTTGCGCGCTTGGCGTATCCGCGAGCCATGCCTCGCGGCGGCCGTCACAAAATTCCCGATAGCGCGCCCCGACACCATCCGACATACAGATTTCAGGGAAATGATTCCACACCCGCAGAATCGACGGATACCCGTACTCGCGGGTCAATGCCAGCAGTCGCTGGTACACCTGTCGCGTACACACTTGCAAGCCGGCATCCGTCTCCTCGAACACCCCGTACGCGAACATGAAAGAGCCGAAACAGGCAGTGTGAAACCCGGACTCCGCACCTCGCACCACCGGCTGATCACTGCTCCAGACCTCATGGAGGATGCGTGCGCCGAGAAGCGGCAGCGCTAAACGCAATTGCGTCGCGTCGGCGTTACTGGCTGCCCCGTATACAATGCGGGCGATGGTTTGTTCGGAATTCTCGGGTGGGTCGGTGTCCTGAAAATAGGCGATACGGAAAGTCTGAGGCACCCCAAGCATGGGCAAAATGGCACAAGGCGATAGTTTGAACCTGAATTTTAACACCGGCGCAGCCGAGACTTTGCGCGTCGGTATCGACACCGGCGGCACCTTCACTGATTTTCTGGTCTGCTTCGAAGAGCGCTGGTACATCCACAAGGTGCTGTCTGATCCTGAAGACCCGGCCCGCGCCATTCTTCAAGGTCTCCAAGACATCGGCATCAGCACCGAGCAGGAGTTTTATCTCGCCCACGGCACCACGGTGGCCACCAATACGGTGCTGGAAGGCACTGGCGCGGTCTGCGCCTACATTACAAACCGCGGATTCGCCGATGTGCTGCGTCTGGGCCGTCAGGCGCGTGCGGAACTCTATAACCTCACGCCACCGCTTGAACCGATCCCCGTTGCAGAGGAGTTGTGCTTCGAGACCGGCGGGCGTGTGAGTGCCGACGGGGAGATTCTCGAACCGCTCACTGAGGAAGACCTGCGCACGCTTTGTGAGCAGGTCCAATCGGCAAACGTGAAGGCCGTCGCCATCAATCTGCTGTTTAGCTGGCGCGACGCCGAAGCCGAACACCGCATTGAAGCGGCTTTGGATGAAGTCATTGTTTGTCTCTCGCTCCTCCCGTGTCTTGCCAGAAATCCGAGAGTACGAACGCGGCATGACGACTTGGCTCAACAGTTATGTCGGCCCCGGTGTCGGCCACTATCTGGAACACCTGCACACCGCGCTTCCTCATGCGCGAGTGGACATCATGCAAAGCCACGGCGGCACCTTGCCGGGGCATCTGGCCGCACCCAACGCAGTGCGGCTGCTGTTATCCGGCCCGGCAGCGGGATTGGCCGCGGCGCTGGAGATCGGCAAACGCGCCGGCACCGAGCGCATTCTCAGTCTGGACATGGGCGGCACGTCCACTGATGTCGCTTTGATCGACGGCCGCATCCGGCTCAGTTCCGATGGCGAGATCGGCGGATTTCCGGTCGCCACCCCGATGGTGGATATGCACACGATCGGCGCGGGTGGAGGCTCACTGGCCTATCGGGATGAAGGCGGGCTATTGCGAGTCGGGCCACGCTCCGCCGGCAGCCGCCCCGGACCCGCTTGTTATGGCCGCGGCGGCACCCACGCGACCGTCACGGATGCCCATGTGGTGTTGGGCTGGATCCCGGCTGAGGCCCGGTTGGCTGGGAGTCTTGAATTGGACGCGGGGGCCGCGCACAACGCGGTACGCCGATTGGCTGATGATTTGGAACTGGACCCCCTGGACACCGCACGCGGCATCGTGCGCGTCGCCAATGAAAATATGGCGCAGACGTTGCGGGTGGTTTCTATCGAGCATGGTCACAATCCCCGGGACTTCATACTGATGGCCTTCGGAGGTGCCGGTGGACTGCATCTGTGCGCACTAGCCGAAGCGCTGGACATGCGCCACGCCATTGTGCCCGCATATGCCGGGGCGTTTTCAGCCCTCGGCCTGCTGCTCGCCCCACAAAGCCGTGAATTGACGCAATCCCTCGGCCGTCCCTTGCAGGAACTTGATGATGCCACCGTGGAACAGCACTTCACGCAGCTGCAACAACGCGCCCATACCGAACTGGAAGTCCCTGAATCTCCGCCCTGGGAGGCGCAGCATAGTCTGGACTTGCGCTATGTCGGACAATCGGCAAGTCTGCGTCTGTCCTGGACTTCTGTCGCACAGGCCGGTGAGGACTTTCATGCCCGGCACCGGAAACACTACGGGCACGCGCTGGATGTGCCGATCGAACTGGTGACTTTGAGGCTGTCGCTGACCCAGCAAAGCACCACAGCACCCCTGCCCTCAGCGCCCACACGCGACAGTGCTGCACCGCACTACCATGCTCTGGTGGAAGGCCGTGAAGTGCCCGTCTATCAGCGCGAAAAACTTGCACTCGGTCAGCCCGTTGTCGGGCCGGCCATCATTCTTGAGGACACCGCCACCACCCGCGTCTCCGAACACTGGTGTGCGGAACTCGACCCATGTGCTAATATCCGACTTGCGCGAAGTTCGCGATGCGCAGATTCTTTCTCACTTACGGTTTGATCAATGGTTGATGTGCTTGCCCTGTGGCACGGGGTGTTCCTGCTACCGGTCTGGAGCTATATCCTGCTGGCGCTTGTTCTGACCCACATTACGATCGTCTCGGTGACACTCTACCTGCACCGGGATCAGGCGCATTGCTCATTGCAACTGGGCGCACCGCTGCGCCATGCTTTCCGTTTCTGGCTATGGCTGACCACCGGCATGAAAACGCGCGAATGGGTCGCCGTGCACCGCAAGCATCACGCGCGTTGCGAAACTGAAAACGATCCGCATAGTCCGGCCATCCATGGCATCGCCGCTGTGCTCTGGTCTGGCGTCGCCCTGTACCAGCAAGAGACCCGCAACTCCGAGACCCTGACCCGCTACGGCCATGGCACACCGGACGATTTTCTGGAGCGGCACCTGTATTCCCGTCACACACTGGGCATCACCCTGATGCTCATCCTGCAGCTGCTCCTGTTCGGACTTCCGGGACTGGCGATATGGGCGATACAAATGTTGTGGATTCCGTTTTTCGCGGCGGGGGTCATCAACGGTCTGGGACACTGGTTTGGCTACCGGAATTTCGCGACCCATGACATTTCGACCAACCTCACCAACATCGGCATTTTGATCGGCGGTGAGGAGATGCACAACAATCATCACGCCTATCCGTTCTCCGCGCGCTTCTCCATCCGCTGGTGGGAATTTGACATTGGCTGGATGTACATTCGGCTGCTGCGCGCCCTGCGGCTGGCGACCATCCGCCACGAAGCGCCGCGCTTGCGGATGTGCCGCAGCAAAACCCAGATTGATCAGGAAACCATCCGCGCTTTGCTCAGTAGCCGCATTATGGTGATGGGGCAATACGCCCGCACCGTGTTGCTGCCAGCCTTGCGTCAGGAAGCCCGGCGCACCGCAGGCAACAGTTACCGCCGCCAGTTGGTGCGGCTGCGCAAACTGCTGCCGACCCTTGAACACCGCATGACGCCCGGTGAGCATGAACAGTTGCAACGGCTGCTGGTGCACTATCCGCAGCTGCAGGAAGTCATGCGCTACCAACAGCGTCTGCAGGAAATTTTTCGGGCACGCCACGAAGGCTATCGGTTGATGCGCGAGCGATTGAATCAGTGGCGGCTGGGCGCTGAACAAACCGGCATCGAAGCGCTGGAGAAGTTCTCACGGCAATTATGCTACTATTCTTTAGCGCCTGAGCGCATAAAACTATAATTTTCTTCGTTCACCCCTCTTCACTTTTGGACTGAACCGCACCACTATGAAACGTACTAACTGGATTCTGCTACTTGCTCTTCCACTGGCCTTGGCGGGCTGTGAGACTATGGATAACATGACTTCCTGGTTCGACGATGACGAACCTGTCGCAGAAGCCGGTCAGGAACAACCACAGGAGAAATACGTCACCCTCAACGTGAAAGATCGCTGGGGATTTCGTATCAAGGAGCCGATGGGCTCACGCACCACCGGCGGAAGTTGCGCGGTCTGGACTGACACGGAAAAAGAAGCCAAAGGCAGTTGTTGCTGGAACCAGCGCGGGGAGTGTTCCTGCCCCTGTCCAGAACGATCGGAATAGCCTCAGGGCGTTTCGGGCCGACGCGACCCCTTATTTGATTTTCGCTTCCTTGTAGAGGACGTGCTTGCGCACGACCGGATCGTACTTGCGCGTCTCCAGCTTTTCGGTCGCCGTGCGCTTGTTCCGGGTGGTCGTGTAGTAATGCCCGGTGTCCGCGCTGGACACCAGTTTGATTTTCTCGCGGACTTGCTTGGCCATATCAGACCTTCTCGCCGCGGGCACGCATTTCGATCAACACTGACTCAATGCCTTTCTTGTCGATGATCCGCATCCCCTTGCGGGACACCCGGAGTTTCACCCAGCGATTCTCGCTCTCCACCCAAAAGCGCTGCATGTGCAAATTGGGCAGGAAGCGTCGGCGCGTCTTGTTATGCGCGTGCGACACATTGTTGCCCGCCATGGGGCGCTTCCCGGTGACCTGACAGATTCGAGACATTGCCGTGTTGTGCGTGAATTGTGAAGGGGCTATTTTAGCAAATATGTCTGGCATTAAGCACCATTTCTGTGGGACAGGATTCTGTGCAATACGCCATTTTTTCAATATTTACAATATTATTTAGGTCGATGGTGCTGGCCCCGGGCACCAATACCAACTCAGCGACGCAGTCACACACCATCAATGTCGCCACCCCTTTCGGAGAACTTCCCTTTAGCCTGAGCGACGAAGCGCGAGAGACTTCCGGGGTCGGACTGCTGGTGTCCGCTTCAGGGGAATATTGGCACCCGTTAGCTGTTTGGCGGTCAGTTACACACGCGTGAATATAAGGGACACCAGTTTGACGATATGGACGTCAGTCTGCGCAGCGGCCCGCGATTGTTCTTTCCTAGCACTGATGTCAGCGTGCAGGCCAAGGTGTCACAACGCTGGTTTGGCGGCACGGTCTACAGCAAAGGATTTGGCTTCCGTGTCGAAAACAACTGGTATCTGGGCCGGCGCACCTGGACCAGCGGCAATTTGGAACGGATGCAACTGCGCAACCGTAATGAAGGTCTGGGCGAAGGCCCGCGCTGGAATGCGACACAATGGGTTTTCGCCCGCCACCATTCTGGTTCGACAACGGCAGCGCTCAAATTTTATCCTTTCAGAATACAGCCGAACCCGAATGGAACTCTCGGTGCGTCGCTTGTTCTGACGCACCACAAACTCCCCAAGCAGCATAATGGACGGCGCGAAACACTCGCGCGGCTCCCTATTGGACATATCTGATTTCTCTCCCCGTCCATGACTCTCATTCTCGGCATTGAAAGTTCCTGCGATGAAACCGGTGTCGCCATTTGGAACGATGCGCAGGGCCTACAAGCTCATCGCCTCTACAGTCAGGTCAAAACACATCAGCGCTACGGTGGCGTGGTGCCTGAATTAGCGTCACGAGATCATATCCAGCGACTGCCTCAGTTATGTCAGGAGGCGCTGTCTGAAGCGCAGTGCGAAGCCACAGATCTTGACGCCATCGCCTATACCGCAGGCCCTGGGCTGATCGGCGCACTGATGGTCGGTGCCTCTTTCGCCTGTGCGCTGGCCTACACCGTCAAGCGCCCCACACTGGCCATCCACCACATGGAAGCGCACCTGCTGGCTCCTCTGATGGGCACTTCCGATCTCCACCCACCGTTCGTCGCGCTATTGATCTCTGGTGGTCACACGTTGCTGATACGGGTGGATGAGATCGGCCAGTACACCTGTCTGGGTCAGAGTTTGGATGATGCCGTCGGCGAAGCGTTCGACAAAACCGCCCGACTACTAAACCTCCCCTACCCCGGCGGGCCCGCTCTGGCGCAACTTGCCGAACAAGGCAATGCCAAGCACTTTGCGTTCCCTCGCCCCCTGCTGGATCGACCCGATTGCAACATGAGCTTCAGTGGCCTGAAGACCCACGTGCGTCGCATGATCGAAAAACACCCGCAACCGGAACAGGCACCCGACATTGCCGCCGGCTTTCAGGAAGCCGTGGTGGATGTATTGATCGGGAAGGCGCAGCGAGCCTTGGACGAGACCGGACTATCGGATCTGGTTGTCTCTGGCGGCGTCGGTGCCAACGTGCGCTTGCGTACGCGCCTGACTGAAGAGTTGCAGCATTGTGGCCGCCGCGTGTTCTATCCGCCGCCTGAATACTGCACGGATAACGGGGCCATGATTGCCTATGCCGGATTTCGGAGGCTGGACGATGCTCGCCCGAATGAGCGTCCGCAGATTCTAAGCCGGGCTCGCTGGCCGCTTGAAGAACTCAAGCCCCCCGGAGCCACTTGATCGAACACCCCATTGACGATGTCTGCTGCTCAGGCCCCACTCCGGTCTGTGCAATCTGCACCATCGCGTCAAACAATTCGCGCGGCGCGTCTGAAACCTCCTGCAGGCCGCCGGAATCAAGCCGACCGCGATACTGCAACTCCAACGCGGCGTTGTAGCCAAAGAAGTCCGGGGTACAGACCGCGCCGTAATCACGCGCAGCCTGCTGCGTCTCGTCCCACAGATACGGAAACGGAAACTGGTGGCGTTGCGATACCGCCGCCATGTTGTCGAAGGAATCTTCCGTATATTCCTGCGGATCGTTCGACATGATCGCGACCGAACGGATGCCGTGCCCGACCAGTTCCGCGGTATCGCGCACGATGCGCTCCAGGCAAGCTTTGACGTAAGGGCAATGGTTGCAGATAAACATGATCAGCACCCCGGATTCACCGCGGCATTCCTGCAACGACCAGTCACGGCCATCCACACCCGGCAATGAAAAATCAATCGCCGCAGCACCAAAGTCGCAGACCGGCGTGTGCTTGAGACTCATTGCCGCAACGCTTCCAAAGCGGCATTGACCGCACCAGACAGATACATCGCATCCACTCCGAGACCGAGCAAGCTGAAGCCCTGCTCCCGATAACTGCGAACGACATCCGCCTGTACTCCGAAAATTCCCGGAACCTTGCCGAACTCCTTGCACGTCGCCAACACCTCAGCGATACAGTCCTGTATCCTGGAATCGTTGACTTCTCCGGGAATGCCCATGCTCATGGACAGGTCATAAGGACCAACGAACAAGGCGTCAACGCCTTCCACTGCCGCCAGTTCCCTCACATTGCGCACCGCATCAATGTGTTCGATCTGGATCACGGTCAGCAGTGAATCATTCGCATGCTCCAGATACTCCGTCAGGCTCGCCCCGTATCGCTGCGCCCGCGCTATGCCGACGCCGCGCTCCCCTACGGGCGGATATTTGGCGTACTGCACAATCAACTCCGCCTGCTCAACCGAGTTGACTTGTGGCGCGATGATCCCGGATGCACCGACATCCAGCATCTTCTCAATCCAACATTCCTCATGCACTGGAATGCGCACCAGACACGGCATCTTGTTGCCCACTGCCTGAATCAGCGCTTCCACCGCAAGTGGTCCATAAGCACCATGTTCGGCATCAATAAACAGCCAGTCGAAGCCGGCATCCGACAGAATCTCGGCTACCTGGGGACTGTTGAGGCTCACAATCGGACCGACCAGATTCTCTCCGGCACACACGCGCTTGCGAAATTCGTTTCCAAAGACCAGATTTCCGTTCATTCCAGTACCTCCACTTCAGTATCATTGCCAACCAACAATACATCCGCCCCCCGCTGTGCAAATATTCCAACCGTCACGACTCCCGGAATCACATTCAGCGTCCGTTCCATTTCATGCGGCTGCTGGATTTCAAAATTATGTACATCCAATATGACATTGCCATGATCCGTGACAAAGTCCTGACGCCATTCCGGCATTCCGCCCAAGCGCACCAGTTCACGCGCCACCATCGAACGCGCCATCGGAATCACTTCAATCGGCAACGGAAACTGACCCAGATGCGCCACCAGTTTGCTGTCATCCATAATGCACACAAAGGTCTCGCTGCACTGCGCGATGATTTTCTCACCGGTCAGCGCGCCGCCACCGCCCTTAATCAGGCTCTTGTGCCGCGTGGCTTCATCGGCACCATCCACATACAACCGCAATGGCCCGGCGGTGTTCAGATCAACGACACGAATGCCTAGTTCACGCAGTCGTTGGGTGCTGGCCTCGGAGGAAGAAACAGCCGCGTCGATCTTGCCGCGCAGCGGTGCCAGTGCGTCAATAAAGAAATTGACGGTGGAGCCAGTCCCCACGCCCAACACCTCGTCAGGCTGGATATAATCCAGCGCCGCTTGCGCGGCGGCTTGTTTTTTAGAATCGCTCACTTACAATCTCCCTCTCGACAATAAAGTGTAACCTACACTCATGCCCTATTATGTGTTTCAGGTCGCAGAAGATGCCGCAGTGCATGACCGCTTCACTGAACTCAATTCCTTCGAGGCTTACCGGGAAGCCCGCGACTTCGCTCGCGCCCAGCGCGAAGAGCAGCCCGATCTTGATGCCCGCAGCATTCGGATTGTATTTTCTGAATCTGCGGAACTGGCGGAAAACCTGCTGCGCCAGCCTCGAGAAGCACCCATTCTTCGTGAGTGGGAGAAGTAGCCCCGCACCTGACCTACGCCGGATTCGGCAGATCCACAAAGGTGTGCGACACCCCCAGATGCTCCTCCAGATGTGCCCCTAAAGCACGCACACCGTAACGTTCCGTCGCGTGATGACCGCAGGCGAAATAATGTACGCCGCATTCCCGCGCAATGTGCGCGGTCGGCTCGGAAATCTCACCGCTGACAAAAGCATCCAACCCTAATCGCGCGGCCTCTTCAATCATCCGCTGCCCGGCTCCGGTACACCAGCCAACCGTCTGCACCGGCACGGACGTCTCCGGTCCCGCCCATATCACCGGATGCTCAAGAATGTCGCTGAAGCGCGCTCGCAACACTGACGCCTCGGCCGCTTCCCGCACGCGCCCTTGTCGCCCCATGCTGGGATCTTCCGAAACCAGCAAATCGTCTACCTCAAATCCCAGAACCTGCGCCAGCTGGACATTGTTGCCCCACGTCTCATGCGCATCCAGCGGCAAGTGATAGGCGAACACATTGATTTGCGCCTCAAGCAGGCTGCGCAGACGCC
Source organism: uncultured candidatus Poriferisulfidus sp. (assembly GCA_965199755.1). Classification (GTDB taxonomy): domain Bacteria; phylum Pseudomonadota; class Gammaproteobacteria; order Poriferisulfidales; family Poriferisulfidaceae; genus Poriferisulfidus. Next base: position 193,639 of record CBDASZ010000002.1, read on the forward strand.
GGGCTTTCATGCCGGTCACTCTTTGATCCTCACCGCGCCAGAAATATCCGTGATGCACCAGTATCGCGTCCACGCCGGAATCAATCGCATGATCAATCAGTGCCTGACTGGCCGTGACACCGCTCATCAATGACGTGATCTGTTCACGCCCTTCGACCTGCAGGCCATTCGGACAATAGTCCGAAAACCGCTCCGGCTGCAGTACCTCGGTGAGATACGCCGCAAGCGCGTCACGTGTCGTCATGATCCTCTGTGCGCCAGCGCGCTGAGGCCGCGTGCGCGGCCAAGCCTTCTGCTTCCGCCAGACACGCCGCCAGTTCGGCGAGCTGTGAGGCACCGGCTACGGACAATTCAATGACGCTGCTGCGTTTCTGGAAGTCATAACTTCCCAACGGCGACGCAAAGCGCGCCGCGCGCGCGGTCGGAAGAACATGGTTCGGACCCGCACAGTAATCCCCCATCACCTCAGCGCTGCGGGCACCCAAAAAGATCGCCCCGGCATGCTGAATCTGATCAAGCACCGCGCGTGGCTCGCGCAGCGCCAGTTGCACGTGCTCCGGTGCCATGCGATTCACCAATGCGATCGCCTCGTCAATGGTTTCGGTCTGAATCAACGCGCCGCAGTTCTTCAGCGACTCACGAATGATCTCCTGACGCGGCATCGCATCCAACTGCGCCTCTAGTTCTGCTGCGACAACCTCCAGATGCGCCGCATCCGGGCTGACCAAACAGGCTTGCGCCTCCACATCATGCTCCGCCTGCGCCATCAAATCACTGGCCAGCCAGCGCGGATCCGCGCTCCCGTCACTGACGATCACTATCTCGGATGGACCCGCCGGCATATCAATGCCGACGATCCCAAACACCTGTCGTTTCGCTTCCGCCACCCATACATTACCAGGCCCGACAATCTTGTCCACCGCCGGGATGGTTTCAGTACCGTATGCCAACGCGCCGATCGCCTGCGCGCCACCAAGCGCCCAGCCTCGATCCACTCCGGCCACATGCGCCGCCGCCAGCACTGCGGGATTGCTTTGTCCCTTTGGGGTCGGACTGACCATCAGTACTTCCTGCACGCCGGCAACGCGCGCCGGAATCGCATTCATCAAGACCGAGGACGGATACGCGGCCGTACCGCCCGGCACATAAATCCCGACCCGTTTCACCGGTAACACACGCTGGCCCAGCCGTGACCCTTCGGCGTCAGCGTACTCAAAGGAATCCAGCGTCACATGCGCGGCATAGTCGCGTACGCGCTCAGCTGCCGCCTGCAGAGCCTCTTGCAATGGCGAGCCCAACGACGAGAAGGCCGCCTCAAAATCCGCCGCATTGACAGCCAGTGCTTCCACGCTTTGCGGATCGTGGCCATCATACGTCCGGGTCGCTTCCAGCACGGCCGCATCGCCACCACACTGCACGGCGGCCAGAATCTCGGCCACCGCCCGGCGGCGGTCCGGATCACAAGCTGATGCCCGCGCGGACGTGATGACCGCAAAGGCTTCATTGAAATCCGGCTGGCGGGTCGATAAGTTGCCCGCAAACAGCGTGCTCATGCCGCGGCAGTGGCGGCCGCACGCCTACCGCGTATGGCGTCCGCCAGATCCTCCAGCAAAACTTCCGTGTCTTCGAATCCAAGACAGGCATCCGTAATACTCTGCCCGTATTGCAACGACTCTCCGGCGACCAGTTTCTGGTTGCCGCCGATCAGGTGGCTCTCCACCATCACCCCGACGATCCGACGATCGCCTGTGCGCATTTGCGCACCAATGGTCGAGGCGACCTGCACCTGCTTCTCCGGGTCCTTGCTGCTGTTGGCGTGGCTGCAGTCAATCATCACCCGAATCGGGAGATCCGCGGCCTCCAGTCGCGCGCACGCTTCTTCCACAGCATTGGCGTCGTAGTTCGGCTGACGCCCGCCGCGCATGATAATGTGCGTATCAAGGTTGCCTGTGGTGTGAAAAATGGCGCTGTGCCCGTCCTTGGTCATGGACAGAAAACGATGCGGCTGCTGCGAGGAGCGAATCGCGTCGACCGCAATCTGAATGTTGCCGCTGGTACCGTTTTTGAAGCCCACCGGACACGACAGCCCGGAGGCCAGCTCACGATGACACTGGCTTTCGGTCGTCCGCGCGCCGATCGCGCCCCAACTGATCATGTCGGCCACGTACTGCGGGCTGATCAGGTCCAGATATTCGGTGCCGGCCGGAAGTCCGATGTCGCACAAGTCGCGCAACAGGCCGCGCGCCGTGCGCAGGCCCTTGTTGATGTGGAAGCTGTCGTCGAGGTCCGGATCGTTGATCAAACCTTTCCAGCCGACGGTGGTGCGCGGTTTCTCGAAATACACCCGCATCACAATCAGCAATTCTTCTTGCAGGCGCTCGCGCACCGCCAAGAGGCGCTCGGCGTACTCGTGCGCCGCGCTCACGTCATGGATCGAGCAAGGCCCGACCACGACCATCAGGCGATCATCCCGACCGTCCAGCACCTCACGGATTTGCGTGCGGGCATTGAACACCGTCTGCGCGCCACTCTCCAACAGCGGCAGTTCACCCAGCAGGGTTTGCGGCGCGATGACATCATGCGTGTCCGTAATGCGCAGATCATCTGTTGCGTACTTCATCAGTTGTGTTACTCCGTCTCTACGGCTTCTCGAAGGCGCGTCAACATCGGCACCATCTGATCGTGATGCAACTTCCAGGCACCCTTGTTGACAATCAAGCGGGAACTGACATCGGCGAGCGTCTGATAGGTCTCCAGACCATTCGCCTCCAGTGTCTGCCCCGTATCCACTAGGTCTACAATGCAGTCCGACAGCCCCGCCAGCGGTGCCAACTCCATGGAACCATATAATTTTATCGTAAGGGCCTGTTGCCCTCGCGACGCAAAGTAGGCGCGCGCCAGACGAACATACTTCGTTGCGACCCGAATTCGAGGCTGCTGCAGGCAGGACTCCCCGCCTTTCGGTCCCGCCACCACCAGCCGACAGCGAGCGATACGAAGATCCAGCGGCTCATACAAGCCGGCGACACGAGACTCGGACAGCACATCGCTGCCGGTCACGCCCAGTTCAGCCGCGCCGAGCGCGACATAAGTCGGCACGTCCGCAGCGCGCAGGATTACCAATTCCAGATCCGAGTCCCGACACGGCAGAATCAACTGGCGACTGCGCTCCGGGTCGCCTTCCGGCGCAATCCCGGCGCGCGCGAACACTTGCAGCGCCTCACGCAGGATGCGTCCTTTGGAGACTGCGATTTTCATGTCTCTTCCCTCTCGCTGAGCCGCTGAATCTGCGCGCCTAGGCGACGGAATTTCTCTTCCACGCATTCGTAGCCGCGATCAATGTGGTACACGCGATTGATCACCGTCTCGCCTTGCGCCGCAAGGCCAGCCAGAATTAGACTCGCGGAAGCCCGCAAGTCAGTGGCCATGACGGGTGCGCCTGACAACTGCTCCACCCCATAAACCGTGGCCATGTTGCCGTGCGTCTCGATCTTCGCGCCCATGCGCGCCAACTCGGAAATGTGCATGAAGCGGTTCTCGAAAATCGTCTCCGTAATCGCACTCGCGCCTTCCGCAATCGTGCTGACCGCCATCATCTGCGCCTGCATGTCGGTGGGGAAACCGGGGTATGCGGCCGTACTGAAATCGATCGCACGCGGGCGGGTGTCCGCCATGTCCAACTGCACGAAGTCTTCACCCGTGACGATATTCGCGCCGCACTCTCCAAGCTTGCACAGGACCGATTCCATGGATTGCGGGTCGACCTGATTGACCCGCACATTGCCGCCTGTAATGCAGCCCGCAGCCAGATAGGTCGCCGCTTCAATCCGGTCCGCTGGCACCCAGTGCGTAGCACCGCCCAAGTTGTCGACGCCGTAAATGCAAATGCGTTCGCTTCCAGCTCCTTCGATTTGCGCACCCATTTTGACCAGACAGCGAGCCAGATCCTGTACTTCAGGCTCCTGCGCGGCATTTTCGATCTCTGTCTCCCCTTGCGCCAGCGAGGCCGCCATCATCAGATTCTCGGTCCCAGTCACCGTGGGTTGTCGCAGGGTAAGCCGAGCGCCTTGCAAGCGCTTTGCACGGGCCTGGATATAACCGTCACTCACCGTGATCTGCGCGCCCATGTCGGCCAGCCCTCTGAGGTGCGTATCCACTGGTCTTGTGCCAATCGCGCAGCCTCCGGGCAGCGACACCGTCGCCTCACCGAAACGCGCAAGCAACGGACCGAGCACCAGAATGGATGCCCGCATGGTGCGGACCATCTCGTAGGGGGCATGGTAGCGGCACACGCCGCTGGAATCCACGCGCAGGCGCCGTTTCTCTCCTAGAGTCACGCGCGCACCCATGTCGCTCAGCAACTTCACGGTGGACGCCACGTCTTGCAAGTGCGGGACGTTGTCGAGAACCAGCGGCTCCTCGCCCATCAGCGAGGCCGCAAGCACCGGCAGAACGGAGTTTTTCGCGCCCGAAACCAGTACGTCGCCACGCAAAGGCGTGCCGCCTTCAATCAGAAGCCGGTCCATAACAATTCAGGTGCCGACTCAGGAGTTGAGCCAGTGCGGATAACGCGCCGAGGCATCAGGCGAGGATTCGCGCAAACGCTTGATCACTGCCTCTAAACCGTTCTGGTCTATTTCCGGGCGCAGACTTTTCTGCAAACTTTTAAGCAGGAAAATTCCGGCCGCGCGCACCTCAAAGACGCGCCACGACCCGTCCACCTCACGCATCAGGTAGGTCAGATCCACCGGCTCACGCGACGGCAGCAAAAATTCCGTGCGCACCACCTGATACGACTTGCCAGGTTTGCTCTCAAACGGCAGATAACGAACCTCACCATGCACGTAGGCCAGAATGGTCTTGGAATACAGGCGGATCAACTGCCGCCGTATGGACTGAAGGAACGCTTCGCGCTGATCCGTTGACGCCTGCATGTAGTGCTGCTTGCCGAGAATGATCCGCACGATGCGCTCTTCATCAAGAAACGGGGTCAGCGTCTCATCCACAAAGGCGAACAGCCGTGCGTCATCGCCACGAAATTCAGCCTCGCGAGAGCGCATGTTGGTCAATAACTGATCAGTGATTTCCTTCAGGCGAACATCCGGCGCGTCGGCCGCCACAGCCGGCAACGCGCACAGGCACGCGGCCAGCGCAAACGCGCCCGCGCTCAAGCCTTTCAGGCTCAGGGTGCTCGATTTCACAACAAAATGCCCCAATAAACTGCGCGCCATTATAAGCGTTTGCGATTAATCTCTCTTTCGTACCACCCGAACAAGTTAAACTACTGTCTCTCTCACGCCCGTGCGCTGCTCATGCTCTGGCTCAAAGCTTTTCACCTCATCTTCATGGTGACCTGGTTCGCGGCCTTGTTCTATCTGCCGCGTCTGTTCGTTTATCACGCCCAGTGCGAAGACAAGCCGGGCCGTACGCGCTTTCGCGTGATGGAGCGCAAATTGCTGTGGGGCATCGCCACGCCCGGAGCAGTACTGACGCTGATCTTCGGTTTCGCCACTCTGGCCTATCGTCCGGATCTGCTTGCCGCGAGCTGGATGCAACTCAAACTCGCTCTGGTCGGAGCGCTCCTCGCCTATCACGTCTACTGCGTGCATCTGACGCGGCAGTTCGCCCGTGAACAAAACCGCCGCAGCCATGTCTGGTACCGTTGGTTCAACGAGATTCCGGGGGTGTTTTTAATTGCCATCATCCTGCTGGCCGTGTTGCGCCCAACATGGCTGTGATGATCCGGCCATGAACGCGACCGTCTTCTATGACCTCGACCATACACTGATCAGTTGCGACAGCGATTATGAATGGGGACGCTTTCTGTCCGCTTCAGGCGAAGTCGACACCGAGCGCTATGCGATCGAAAACCAGAAGTTTTACGACGATTACGTCAACAACACTCTGGATGCGCGCGCCTACCTGCAGTTCGTACTGGAACCGCTGGCTGCGATAGACCCTGAACGCCTGCAACAGATGCAGGCGCAATTTATGCAGGAACGCATCGAGAGCACCATTCGAGAAAAGGCCCGACAACTGATCGTCCGGCACCGCGAACAGGGAATGCGGCAAGTCGTGGTCACCTCAACCAATGCGTTCATTGCCGAACCAATCGTGCGCGCTCTGGGCTTGTCGGTGCTGATCGCGCCGCAACCCGAAATAAAGGATGGCCGCTACACCGGGAAGTTGCTGGACGGTCCGTGCTTCAGAACTGACAAGCCCGAACGGGCCGCCGCGTGGGCTGAAGAGGCGGGTGTGCGGTTGGGAGAGACCTGGGGGTATTCCGATTCCTACAACGATTGCCCGTTGCTGGAGTTCGTCGATCACGCCGTCGCCGTGGATCCCGACCCGAAACTGCGCGCACACGCCGAAAAGCAAGGCTGGGACATCATCAGTCTGGCAGACTGACGCGCGGATGACTCACAGCGAGTAATCGAACGCCTCGCGGAATCTGACTTCCAGCCACGCCATATCCAGCGTGTGGTTCTGGCCGCCGAGGTGCTGCACCTTCTCGGCTCCAAGCAAAGCGCCAATGCGCCCGCTGGTCTCCCAATCCATGTCGTGCAACAGGCCATACAGCAAGCCGGCGCGATAAGCATCACCACATCCGGTGGGATCCACATCACGCATTACCTCTAGCGCGGGAATGGACAGCACTTTGCCGCCGGACAGGTAAATTTCGGAGCCGTCCCCGCCATGCGTGACGATGACCGCCTCCAGGTGTTCTGTCAGTTGTGCCAGCGTCATGCCGCTGCGCACCTGCATCATGTCCGCTTCATAGGCATTGAACGCGGCCCACGTGGCTTGCTCTACGAAGGTCACAAACTCTTCCTCCTGAAACATGGGCATGCCTTGTCCGGGATCAAACAAAAACGGAATGCCGGCTTCCGCCATTTGTTGCGCATGCGCCACCATTCCGGCGCGCCCTTCCGGTGACACCAGACCCAGTTGGATTCCTTCGGCGAGCACATCCTGTTCGTGGCAGCGCCCCATCGCACCGGGGTGAAAGATGGTGATCTGGTTGTCGTCGAGATCGGTGGTGATAAAGGCTTGCGGCGTGAACTCATCATCGAGTATGCGAATGCGCGCTTGCGACATTCCGGTTTGCGTCATCCACTCGCTGTAGTCCCGAAAATCCTGACCGACCGTCGCCATCGGATAGGCCTCCACGCCCAACAAACCCAGATTGTAGGCAATATTGCCGGCGCAACCGCCAAATTCGCGACGCATGTCGCTCGTCAGAAATGAAACATTCAAATGCTCCATCTTGTCGCCGAGAATATCCTGATTGAAGTGCCCCTCATAACGCAAGAGCACGTCATAGGCCACTGAGCCGCAGATCAAAACCGACATGGAGATGCCAAAAAGTTGTGGATGCCCGGATGCTTATTGTGGACTGTGTGCGTGCCCTTCAAGAGCCGGCTCCAGAGCCTGATGTACTTTCAGCTGGGGAGTCGGGTTGCCTAAATAACCCGCCGGCACAAAGCCACCCGTGTGCTGAATGCGCCAACTGTAGTAGCACAATGTGAGGCTGCGCATCAGCATAAAGAGGGTCAGCGCCAACCACAGCCCTTGGTTGCCCCACTCCGTCAGCAGAAATTCCCACGCCAGCATATACACCAGAGCCGAGATGGTCATACTGTTGCGCATCTCCCGGGTGTAGGGTGTAGGTGGTGCCCAGGAACAAACCGGTGAGCAGCAGTGGCAGCATTACGAGCCAGAACAAATGTTCGAGTGCACCCTGCTGCACCGCCACAACCGGGGTCAGAAATTCAATAATCAGATTCCCGCCCACGGCGACCGCACCGAGATAGTACTCACTCAGCTGGCTCATCACAAAGGAGCCCACGATCCCTGGGATCGAGGTCGCAAGACCGACCACGATCATGAGCGCGGCCAGCCGCCACACCCGCATGTGGTACTCGCGGGTTAAGTGATCACGGAATAAACGTTCAAATAGTCCCATACACTTCGGCAGTAAAACCCGGTCTGCGCTCTCTTGTTATCAAAAATCCAGCAACCTCAAAACACACAGCGAAAGCAAACCGATCTTTACGGCCAGAACCAACAGCAGTCTGGAGGGATTCGCCCGATATTATAGAGAAGTCCCCGCAAATCTATAATAGAGGCACGCACGCACTCCCCCCACAATCAATGCGCCCCCTCATTCTTGGCAGCAGTTCCCCTTATCGCAAAGAACTCCTCAAACGCCTCCGCCTGACCTTCGAAGTCGAAGCGCCTGAAATTGACGAGACGCCGCATTCCGGGGAGCCTGTTGAAGACTATGTGTACAGATTGGCCCATGAAAAAGCCGCCGAGGTCGGGCAACACCACGAAGACGCGCTGATTATCAGCAGCGACCAGTGTGCCACTTTGGGTGGCGCGCTCATGGGCAAACCTGGCACTTATGAGCAGGCGCAGCAGCAATTGACGCAAATGAGCGGTCGGGAAGTTCTCTTTTACACCGGCTTGTGTCTGCTGGAGACAGGTTCTGGAACTACGCACTACCGTGAAGCCCGACATGCGGTTGGCTATCGGACGCTGGATGCCGCGACCATTGATGCCTATTTGACTCAGGAAGAGCCGTACAACTGCACGGCCGCATTTCGCTCGGAGGGTCTGGGCGTCGCGCTGACCCGCTATATTCGCGGCGATGACCCCAGTGCGCTAATCGGACTGCCGCTGATTCACCTGATTGAACTGCTGCGCGAAGTCGGCGTAGCGGTGCCGCCCGACGCTACTCTTTAGTACAGTTCCGGCATTCGCAGTCGCATCTGCAACCATTGCGTGATCTGGCTGCCCACCCGGTCACCGAATTGCTCCAGCAAGTCCGGCTGATAGGTGTAGTCCACTACCCGCTCCGCGCCAATCTGCTCTCGCGCCAGTTCACCCGCGCTCGCGAACCCGTCGACCAGTCCCAACTGATGCGCGCGAGTTCCGGTCCAGATACGCCCGTCATACAGCGGATCGGCTGTCTCATCCAGACGCTCGCCGCGTGATTCCTGCACGATCGCGACAAAACGCTGATGCAACGTATCGATCATCTCCTGCAAATGCCGCCTGTGCGCCGGATCCTGTGGCTGAAAGGGGTCCAACATATCCTTGAACTCACCAGACTTTGCAACCCGTCGCTCAATGCCCCAACTCTCGATCAGATCGACCAGACCGAAACTGGTCGCGATCACCCCGATAGAGCCTACCAGGCTGGATTTATCGACGTGCACTTCCTGCGCCGCCATGGCGATGTAATAAGCGGCTGAAGCGCACATGTCTTCCGCCACTGCATAAACCGGCTTGTCGGGATGGGCTTCACGCAGGTGATTGATCTCTGTATAGATGCGGTGCGCCTGAACGGGCGAGCCTCCGGGACTGTTGAGTCGCAACACCACGCCCTTGACCTGCGGCTCCTCAAACGCAGCGCGCAGACCTTTGGTGACATCATCCGAGTTGGCGGGGAATTCCGGCCCGATCACACCGGAAATATTGATCATGGCGGTATGCGCCTCACCCGGTGACACTATCGAAGACTCGTCGGAACTCACGACGAAGAAAATCAGCACCAGAAGCAACAGCGGTGCCAATCCCATCAGCAAGCGCCAGCGGCGTGCGCGACGGAACTCCGCGGTCAATTCCCGAACCGCGACAACCAAAGCGGAGTCTTTTTCGTCCATTAGCCTGATCTGCTTGAGAAGGGAACGTTCCCGAACCGTTCAACACGCATCGGCATGATGGCCTCGGCCCAAACGGCTTTCACCGAAGATGTTTTGAGCCTCACCAGCCCCAGATGTATGCGAGTGACAAGCCCCACTCCTCAACATCATAATCGTAATGCAGCAGCGGTGTGGAGGCGGTCAGGCCCGGTCCGCCCGCATGAAATTCAATATCGTATTCCGTGCGGAAGATCTCTATCGCGAAATGGCGACCCGGATCGCCGAACTCAATGCCGGCACCGATTGTCCATGCGGTGGATTTGTCACTGTGGAAGTCACTGCCCTGCGCCAGAGTCGCGCTGTTGGTCGATTCGTTGGTGAACGATGACGTGACATCCAGTTTGCGGCGGCTCACACCGGTCAAGGCATAAACGGAGCGCTCCGCTCCCAGAAACGTCATGCCATCAATACGGCGTCCCAATTTCAAATTCACCCCGTATTCATACTCCCGCTCCAGCTCCCACCGGCCCGGCCAGACATCCCCAACGGAACGCCCCCCATCCGGCCCGCGATCATGATCAAGTGTCCCTGCCATATAGCCTGATGCGTCATCAGAAAACCAGGCGGCGGTCAGTTCCGTCGCAGCATACACAGTGTCGGACAAATCCCAGCGGGTGCCGGCCAAAATACGGAAGGCAAATCCCTCATCAACAGAAGAAGCGCTTGCGCTGTTTGAGTAATTGACCAGATTGGGATTGCTGGTCGCCCGAAGCGCACCGGACTCCCGATAGGTGATTCCCTTTGAGAAATCAACATCCGTCGAGGTGATCCCGACACCTGTACCCAAATAATAGCGAAGGTCTTTCGCCTGCGCCGATCCGGCCCACACCACAACCAGTGCCGCGGTCAGCCAAAGCCAGTGTCCGCGATAATGCGAGCGTAGCAGTGATATTCCTTGGGCATCCATGATGTTTCCGGGTTTAATTCCGTGCTTGTCGCGGTTCTTATTCTAGTCAATTAAATGGTACCATCGCAGGTGCCTGCCCTCACCAGCCCCATATATATGAGAGTGGCAACCCTCACTTCGTAATCGTGATACAGCATCGGCGCGTATACGCAAGAAAACTCGCCTATGGATGCCTTATGTGACTTCATTCAAACGCCGCAGATAATGCAGCGACACCCAGCCCAGCACCATACCGACCAATGCCACAGCGGTTGCCGCATAAAACGTCGTGCTCGACCCCATACTTTCCCACGCGACTCCGGCCAGCAAGGAACCCAGCGCCGCACCAGCACCGTAACTCAAGGAAGAATACAGCGCCTGCCCGCGACTTTGCAGGCGTCCCTTGAACAACTGATGCACAACGCGCACCGCCACCGCATGGTAGACACCGTAGGATGCGGCGTGCAGTGTCTGGGCGAACAGAATCGCCCCCCAGTACATCGGGAACGCGCCCACCACCAGCCAGCGCACGCCCGCCAGCAAGAACGCCACAGCGAACAGCGCCCGCGCCGGGTGATGCGCCAGATAGTGCGAGAAGAACAAGAACACCAGAATCTCGCCGAACACGCCCACCGCCCATAGTGATGCGATGCCTTGCAATGGATAGCCGTGCCCCTGCAGATAGATCGAAAAGAACGCATAGAACGGTCCGTGGCTGACTTGCATCAGCACAAACGCCGACAACAGGCCCAGCATGGCCGGATTGCGCAACAGGCGCATCAGGGTCAGATGTGGAGGATGCTCCAGAAGCTTCGTACTGGTGCCGAGCAGCAAACTGAGCAGAAAGCCGCCTGCATGACACAGCAACATGGCGAACGGCACAATCGTCCAGTCTTCTCCGTGCATCGTCGCAAGCCACGCCACACTTGAGCATGAGGCGACAAAGCCAAAAGATCCCCACAGACGCACATGCGTGTAGGAGTAGTGACTGCTCGGATGATGATCCAGAAAGGACATCGTGAACCCTTCCACCAGCGGTAGCGTCGCGTACCAGAAGAAACTGAACACCAGCAAAAGCGCCGCCATGCCGGTGAAATCCGTCACCCATTGCAGCGCCAGTATTCCCAAGGTGCTGCCAAGCGCGGCACCGCGCGCCAACAGTAGGCGGTGTCCCGTGTGATCCGCCAGCCAGGCCCATACGTTCGGTGCGAATATCCCGGCGAACATCACCACCGCGAGCAACTGACCGATTTCCAGCGCGCTGAATCCCAGCGATTGCAGATACAGCGGCCAGAACGGCAGAAAGATGCCGAGCGAGGCGAAATAAAAAAAGTAGAACCCGGAAAACCGGGCATACTGCAAGTGATTCACGACTTGCCGGGAGTCAGGAGTCTGCCACGTGTCCGCACTGGGCCTGATGACGCAATGCGTGATCAGCCAATGTCAGCGCCAGCATCGCTTCGACGATCGGCACCGCGCGCAGCGCCACGCACGGATCATGGCGGCCTTTCGTCACCACTTCCGCCTCTTCGCCCGAACGATCCAGCGTGCGTCCGGGAATGCGGATGCTGGAGGTCGGTTTGAACGCCACCGACACCCGCAGGTCCTGCCCGGAACTCAGCCCGCCCAGCGTGCCGCCGGCATGATTGGACAAAAAGCCCTCCTTCGTCATCTCATCACGATGCTCGCTGCCGCGCTGCTCCACCACCGCGAAGCCGTCGCCAATTCCGACCGCCTTGACCGCGTTGATGCTCATCATGGCTCGCGCCACGGTCGCGTCCAGCCGATCGAAGATCGGATCACCCCAGCCGACCGGCATGCCGCAGGCTTCCGCCTCGACACAAGCCCCGACTGAATCGCCGGCTTGGCGTAGCGCATCAATGAATTCCTCGAGTTCAGAGACGCGCGCGGTATCCGGGAAGAAAAACGGGTTGGCTTCCACCGCCTCCCAGTCCACTTTTTCGGCGCGGATGTCCCCGACCTGGCGCACGCACGCGCGCAGTTCTACGCCGTAGGTGTCGCGCAGCCATTTGCGTGCGATCGCCCCGGCCGCCACCCGCATGGCGGTTTCTCGCGCTGAGGCGCGCCCGCCGCCGCGGTAGTCGCGAATGCCGTATTTGCGCTGATAGGTGAAGTCGGCGTGTCCGGGACGAAACAGATCCTTAATCTCGCTATAGTCCTTGGAGCGGGCATCCTGATTCTCAATCAGCAGCGCGATAGGCGTGCCGGTAGTCCGACCTTCGAACACGCCAGACAGAATCTGTACCTGATCCGGCTCCTTGCGCTGACTGGTGTGACGGGTCTTGCCGCTGCGGCGGCGCTCCAGGTCGCGCTGCAGGTCGGCTTCCGCCAATTCCAGATCGGGCGGACAGCCATCAACCACGCAGCCGATCGCCGGGCCGTGACTCTCCCCGAAGGAGGTCACAGTAAACAAGGTGCCGAAAATATTGCCTGACATCGTGGCACCGATTTTATCAGGGCGTCATTGTGGCGCGTCTTGCTGGTGTCGGCGATCCAGCCCGTCGGCATTGAGCAGCGCATAGTGCGCGTCTGTCCCGAACACGGTCAGTTGCGCCGGCTGCTCCTCGCTGACTTCCCAGCGGCCATGCACATTCTGCTGCGCATCTTCCAGAATAAACTCGCTGGCATACACTTCAGTCGCGTACACGCGAATCGGGCCCAGCCAGCCCATCTCGGAAGTGGCCTGCCAGAGGATTAATGATGCGACCGCGATCAGACCGATCCGCAGGCGCATCACATAGCGCTCCAGTTCCACAATGCGTTCCTCGGTGGATTTGGGGGTATCGTCTTTACGGGACATGGTTTTCTCCTGAGGGTAATTCAAAAAGTCGAGTCGCCGCACAGGCGGCGGCCAATCTGTTCATAGCGTTCGGTCGTGCCACGCACCACGTCGTCGGGCAACTCTGGGCCCGGCGGGCGCTTGTCCCACGCTTGCTGCTGGAGCCAATCGCGCACGAACTGCTTGTCAAAACTTTCGGGGGCATTCCCTGGATGCCAGTGCGCTGTTTCCCAGAATCGCGAAGAATCCGGGGTCAGCGCCTCATCAATCAGTACCAGTTTTCCCTGCGCATCCAGTCCGAACTCGAACTTGGTGTCGGCAATGATGATTCCTCGCGCTTGTGCATGCGCGCACGCCGCCTCATACAGCCGCAGACTTAAATCACGCACTTCTTGCGCGCGCTGTGCTCCGATCAGATCGGTGGCCGCCTCAAAACTGATGTTCTCGTCATGAGCGCCCACTTCGGCTTTGGTGGCCGGGGTGAACAACGGCTGCGGAAGACGCTCCGCTATGCGCATACCCGATGGCAGGGGAATGCCGCACACTTCACCATCGCGCTGATAATCCGTCCAGCCGGATCCCACCAGATAGCCGCGCACCACTGCTTCGATCGGCAGTGGCTGCAGTTTCCGAATGCGCATACTGCGCCCGCGCAACAAGACGCGCTCCTCATCCGTCAGCGATACGTCGTCCAAGTCTCCCCCCAAACTGTGATGCGACACAAGGTCGCGCAAGTGCTCAAACCAGAATGCGGAAATCGCGGTCAGCGCGCGCCCCTTACCCGGCACCGGCGTTGGCAGCACCACATCAAAGGCTGACAGACGATCGGTCGCCACCATTAGCCATTCATTGGCGTCAATCTCGTACAAATCACGCACTTTGCCACGCTGTACGCACGGCAAATGCGTCAACTGCGTCTCAAACACGACGGGTGCGTCAGTCACCACACGCCTCAACGATAATCCGTGCGATCCTCGAACGCCGTCATCACCGTATTAGAGTCCAGATATTCCAGTTCACCGCCGACTGGTACGCCGCGCGCGAGGCGCGTCACCCGAATGTCGTAGCGCCCGGCGATCTCATGCAGCACATGCGCGGTGACGTCGCTCTCAACGCCACTGCCGACCACCAGAATCATTTCCTCCACCTCTTCCACTTCCAGCAACCGTTGCAGTTGCGGCAGGCCCAGTTCTTCCGGCCCCACCCCATCAAGCGGTGACAACCGCCCCATCAGCACAAAGTAGCGACCACGAAAATCCGTGTGCGCTTCCAGCAGGCGCACTTGCGCGGGATTCTCGACCACACACAATTGTTTGGAATCGCGGTTCGGATCCGCGCATATCGAGCACAGTTCATGTTCAGTGAAGTTGCGGCAGCGGGCGCAGTGGCGGATATTGTCCAGTGCCTCCTTCATCACCCCCGCCAGCTTGCGCCCGCGCGGGCGATCCCGCTCCAGCAGGTGGTAGGCCATGCGCTGCGCGGTCTTGACCCCGACCCCCGGCAGGCAGGTCAGGCTGTCGACCAGTCGATCCAGCAAGGAATCCTGTGTGTTCGTCATTCAGAGGTCGGCGCGTTGCCGGGCGCCACGCCCGTCGGGAGTTCGATCTGCCGCGCCCCCAGTTGCTCGCGCAGCGCCTTCGGCACCGGCGCTTCTTCCAGTTCCTGGCGCACTTCCTCCTGATGGGTTTCGTGAGCCTGATTCTCCAGTTGCTGCAGGGTTTCCTGCGTCACTTCGCCCAAACGGATCGAAACTTTAAGCGCACAGCCGAAATGCGTACTCAAAGCGGACTCCAGTGCTGATTTTGCATCCGCCTTCGGCGTCTCCTTTTGTTCACACACCAGAAACAGCGTATCGTCTTCCACACGCTCCAGCATGCACTGCTTCGCCAGCATACGCGGTATGCCCACCAGTTTTAATTGACCTACCAGATCATTCCAGTCCTCCACTTCCCCTTGCCACTCACTCGCCGGCGCTTCCGGCTCAGCCGGTGGTTGGGCCTTGAGGGTCGGATCAGGCGCGGGTTCGGCTGCAGGTGCTGGTCGCGCGGGGGCGACCGAAGGTTGTGTATTCGGGACAAAGCACAGCACGCGCAGCAACAGCATCTCCAGTCCGGTCTGCTCATCAGGAGCAAACTGCAATTCCTGCTTGCCCGTCAGCAGCATTTGCCAAGCAAGTTGAATATCGGCCGGGGAGAACGCGGCATTGAGAGCGACGACCGCCTCAGCACGTTCTTCAGGGACGGCCGCACCGACTCCCTCGGCGCTCATGGCGCAGGCGTGAAACACCGCGGCCAGTTCGTCCAGAATGTCTGGGTAGGATGGTGCCGTCTCGCTCAAGCGGCGCACCGCCTCCATGACTTCCTGCGCATCGCGCGTCGCCAGTGCGCGCACCAAAGCGTCAAAACTCTCTTGCGGCAGCAAGCCGAGCATGTGACCGAGTTCCGCTTGTGTCAGATCCGCCACGCAATAGTTGATGGCCTGATCCAGCAGACTGAGGCCGTCGCGCATACTGCCGTCTGCCGCGCGGCCCAAAGCCGCCACCGCGGCCTCCTCGAAACCTACCGACTCCTCCTGAAGAATGTGGCTCAACTGCTCGCTGATCTGGCTCGGCGTCAGACGCTTGAGGTGAAATTGCAGGCAGCGCGACAGTACGGTGGCCGGAAGTTTCTGTGGGTCGGTCGTCGCCAGCAAGAACTTGACGTGCGATGGCGGCTCCTCCAGAGTCTTCAGCAGCGCATTGAAACTGCTCTGCGAGAGCATGTGCACCTCGTCGATCAAATAAACCTTGAAACGACCATGCGTCGGTGCGTAAGAGGTGTCGCTCAACAGCTCACGCATCTCCTCCACACGGGTACGCGACGCGGCGTCAATCTCAATCAGGTCCGGGAAACTGCCGTCGTCAATGCCGCGACAGTACTCGCACACGCCGCACGGCTCCGCACGTACGCCTTCGGCGCAATTCATGCACTTGGCGACAATCCGCGCCAGCGTGGTCTTGCCGACTCCGCGTGTACCGGTGAACAGGTAGGCATGATGCAACCGTTCGTTCTCGAACGCCTTGTCCAGCACTTGCAACACGTGCTGCTGTCCGACTACTTCGGAGAACACGCGCGGCCGCCACTTGCGAGCCAGCACTTCGTACGTCATTTCGCTAGCGCCATTAGGGCTGAATCCACAAAAATCATCAGTTCTCGCCTCTCCGCCTCATTATAGAGGGGACTTCGGGGGTCTGAAATCTCTGGTGAAGGGTTTCATCCGCTCCCCCTGCTATTTCCGGTGCTTATAAGTGATCCCCGGAATTAAATTAAAAAAGCGCCGCGACAAAACTGTTGCACGACGCCTTTTATTCTATATCCGTCCCCTACAATAACCCCATGCACGGCATTCGGCACAACCTCGGCCAATTCAGCCACCAGCTGGCGCAAGTCTTTCTGGTCGGCATGACGTTAGGCATGGTGCGCACGGTGGTGCCCGCGCTGGCAGAGACCGAATTCTCCATTGAGCGCCAATCCTACCTGTTGCTAACCACCTTCGTGGTCGCGTTCGGGTTTATCAAGGGGGCAATGAATTTTGTAGCCGGTCGCGTCGCGGATCGCTTCGGTCGCAAGCCGGTGCTGCTGGCTGGATGGCTGGTCGCCCTGCCGGCTCCCTTTCTGCTGTTATATGCCACAAGTTGGAATCAGGTTATTCTGGCCACCGCCCTGCTCGGTATCAATCAGGGACTGTGCTGGTCTGTAACCCAAGCCAGCAAACTGGACCTTGCGCATCCGCAGCAGCGCGGATTCGCAGTCGGGCTGGATGAGTTCTCCGGCTACCTCGGTGTCGCCGCGGCCGGGGTGATCACCGGCTATCTGGCCAGTCTGTGGGAAGTCCGCGACGCCTTGTGGGGCTTTGGTCTGTTCTGCATCCTGATGGCGCTACTGCTGCTGCTGGGCTGGGTACGTGAAACCCTGCCGTGGGCGCATCACGAAGAAGTCCAAGAGTCTTCTTCTGACCCCGTCCCCGCAACCACTTGGGAGGCTTTCGTGCGGGTTTCGTGGGGTGACCGACGCATGTTCGCGGTCAGTCAGGCGGGCCTGGTTGAGAAGTTCGTCGATACGCTGGTGTGGATTTTCTACCCGGCCTATCTGTATGCCAACGGCTTCAGCCTGCTGGACATCGGCTGGATTGTCGGTGTGTACGGGACGGTCTGGGGTGCCAGTCAGTTCGCGACCGGGCGTTTGTCAGACCGCGTCGGCCGCCTGCTGCCCTGTGTCAGTGGTATGTGGCTGTGCGCTGTGGGCGTGCTCGGTGCGCTGTGGAGTTCCGCTTTTGAGGCGTGGATTGTCAGCGCCGCCATCACCGGGTTCGGCATGGCCTTGCTGTATCCCAATCTGAGCGCCGCCATTAGTGATCTGGCCACGCCCGTCTGGCGCGGCTCCGCCATTGGCATCTACCGCTTCTGGCGGGATCTGGGCTACGGGATTGGCGCGCTGGCCTTGGGGGTGCTGGCCAGTATGAGTGGTCAGGTAGAAGCCGGCTTCTACGGTGTTGCGGTCAGTATGTTTGTGTCTGGCGTGGTGCTGGCGTGGCTAGGGCCACGACGCGCATAACGACGCGGATCAGGAATCCGCAACCGCCAGCATTTCTTCGCGGCGCGTGAATTTCTCGCGCGGCTTGCCCTTCGGCTCACCACGGCTTACTTCTTCCGTATCAATTTTCTGCCAATCCGCAAATTCCACCACGCGCGTCCCGCGTTCGGACAGGATCGATAGCAAAGCCTCCGTTCCTGCCTTCTCCGTTGGCAATGATCCCAGATCCTCCAGCAAGGAGCCGACCGTCTCCACCGCGCAGGCGCGGTTGGTGCCGATGATGCCGGAAGGACCGCGCTTGATCCAGCCGGTGGTGTACAGACCGGGCACAACCGCCCCCTCCGGGGTATCAAGCATACGCCCGGCTTCATTCGGGAATACTCCCCAGGAATCATGGAACGGCACACCTTCGATCGGTACGCCGCGATACCCTATCGAGCGGAATAGCAGTCCGCATTCCAGCTCTTCCGTTTCCCCGGTACCACTTGCGCGCTGACTAAACGGCTCGCCGGTCAAGGCATTGCGCTCCAGCACCACACGCTCAAGTTTGCCGTCACCTAGCAACTGCACCGGACTGCGGCAGAATGTCATCTTGCAGGTACGCGCTTTGTCGTCGCGCGGTGCCATTTTCTCGAAGATGGCCAGATTCTTGGTTGCCACCAGACTGCGCTTGCGGTCTTCCAGTTCCGCCTGAGTGGCCTCATTGAGTTCCAGTTCCTGCGGATCAATCACCGTCTGGCAATTCTCAAGTTCCAGAAACTCACGCAATTCCTTGGTGGTGAACTTGGCCTGAGCCGGTCCGCGTCGCCCGACCACCACGATTGTGCGGATGCGGCTTTCGGCCAGCGCATCCAGCGCATGCTGCGCGATGTCGGTATGTTTCAGCTCGTCGATTGATTTTGACAGGATGCGCGCGACATCCGCCGCCACATTGCCCTGCCCAATGATCACCGCGGTTTCGTGCGAGAAATCAAACTGCCGATCGCGATAGTCCGGGTGGCCGTTGTACCAGCCGACGAATTCCGTGGCCGTATGACTGCCCGGCAGATCCTCACCGTCAATCCCCAGACGCCGATCGGTTTCGGCACCGCAGGCGTAGATGACGGCATGGTAATTCTCGTTTAGCTCTTGCGGGGTGACGTCCTCTCCTACCGCCACATTGCCAAAGAAGCGGAACCCCTCCAGCGCGGCGACTTTCTTGTAGACTTCAATAGACTGCTTCAGTTTCGGGTGATCCGGTGCCACGCCGCTGCGCACCAGCCCATACGGCGACGGCAGACGCTCGATCAGGTCCACGCATACGGCATGCTCTGATTTCAGCAGGGCCTCGGTGGCGTAGAAACCGCTCGGCCCGGCACCCACTACGGCAACCCGCAGGGACGAGGCTTCTGTCCCCAGTTGACTCACAGGTCAGAAACCCAGTTCTGTCTTACGTTCTTCGGCTCCGTCCAGCGGATCTATCTTCTCTTCAATCACCGGCAGATCCGGGGCGCGCTCGGCGTTGATGTCAACCCACTCCATCTTGTCATCCGGCAGGTCATCAATCTCGTAGATAGCCTCTACCGGGCATTCGGGAATACACGCGCTGCAATCAATGCAGACATCTGGATCGATGTACAGCATCTCGTCGTCATAATGAAAGCAGGCCACCGGGCAAACCGCCACACAGTCGGTGAAGCGGCAACCCTTGCAGTTGTCGGTTACGATCGTGGTCATGGAATCTCCTGAATTAAGTCACTGAACGCTTGTGCGCCACAGAAAGGTAGACAAATTATAGACGACAGCTACCGCGCGTCGTAAATCAATAGTTCGCCGCGAGTCTCCTCTATCGCGTCACCGCAGTACCGGCGGTAGTTTCCGCTCATCATCTCGTCACCAATCTCAAAGCCGCTTTGCCCAAGGTGGCACAAATAAAAGCGCAGGAAAATCGGCCGAAAGCGGCACGAATAACTGAAGCTCGGCAGGATGTCCATCGGCGTAAAAGAAACGATGCTGCCGCGCACCATGCCGGCACCGGCGCGAATACCCATACCGCCCATCACCACGATCGTGCCGGCGCGCATGTTGACGCCAGCAAAATCACCAGCCTGTCCGCCCACCGCAATCAGACCGCGGCGCATGGCCGAGCCCAATTCGTTTTTGACATTGCCGTGAATCAGGATCTCTCCGCCCTGCAGGCCGACGGTCTGGCCCCGGTACGCACTGCCGACCATATGTCCGGCGTCTCCCATCACGGTGATGCGCCCACCGGTCATTTCCGGTCCCACCCAGTCCGAAGCATCACCGGAGACCTGAATCAGCCCTCCTGACATACCGGCTCCCAAGTGCATTCCCACTGAGCCATTCACACGCACTTCGCCTTCGCTCATGCCCGCGCCGATATATTTGACGCGAGATAAATCACCTTCCAGATGCAACTGCAACTGTCCGTTGCCAGACACCTTGAAAAAGTCGCCCACCATCGCCTTCTCGTTGCCGTGCATGACTTCTAGATGCTCCACACCGGCTTGCGACAGCCCGGCGATACGTGCCGGTGACAAACATTCCGCTTCCAGTGGCACTTCCGGGCGGGTGATCAACTTCAATGCCGTGTGCATAAGCCTACGCCCCTTTCAGCAGTTCGTGGAGCCCGAACTTGTACTGCCCAAGCGTGCCGCCGTAGTTGCCGGCACTGATGTAATCCGCGCCCTTGGTGGCCGCGGCGTGGATGCCGCGCTGCATCGCGTCCCGCAGCGCTTCTTCGTTCAGACCATTGACCACCACTTCGTAGACGGCGGTGATGCCCTCCGGCAGCGCGCTATCCTCCACGCGACCGCGCAAGGTTGGACAGTAGGCATGGTTGGTTGATGCAATCAGGCTCTTGTAGCGTGACCCCACCTTGCTGCCTGAACCCACTACTCCATGCGGAAATGGCAGAAACACGCCCGCCACCTCACGCATCGCCTCAACCGCGCCGACCGCCGCGCGTAGCGCATTGCGGTGGCTGGTGCTCATCAGCAACAGGTTGCCGCCGCCAATCGTGGGCTGCACCCCGAACACATCGTCAACCAGAAACTCTCCGCCCATAATCGGAATGCGCCACATTCGCCGATCGCCAATCACCTTGGAGATCTGATGGCCATCGCCAAAAAATCGTAAGCGTTGTCCGACCGGTACCTGATTGTCACTCGCAAGCCCGTTGTAACAGGCCGTGGTGGGACAGGTCATCACGCTTTGTCCGATCCGCTCAACCAGACGCGCTGACATATCCTTTTCGCTCATGGTGAACAACAGTACGCTAACACCGGGGCGCAGATCCGGCGTGTCCGTATCGGGCAGTTCGCATTCCACCGCCGCCTCGCACTTGCAGCGAATGACGGAGGTGGCAAATCCGGTGATCGATTGCGCCGCCGCCCGCGCCCAGTTCTTGGTCTCGGCGGTGATGATGACGCGCGAACCCCACATGCCGAAGGCTTCGGCAAAGGTATCGACGACTTCAGTCTTGCCAATATGCATCAGGACTTCTTCTTGGTGGTCTTGCGCGCCGGTTTCTTGCGCGCGGCGGGTTTGCGGGTCGCCTGCTGCGGTTGATGTGGCGGAATGACTTCGTCATGTTCGTGCAGGTAAGAGTCCTGCACCGCGTAATTGTTGAAACGAATGGAGTAGTAGGAATCGAAGAACGGACGCAACTGCTCCTCAATACTGTCATCGTATTGCGGCTGCGCGTACAGCAACTTGCCGGTGTGATCCGCCACGAACTCGTGATCCTCAATGATCACGCGGCCGTCCTTGATGACATAGCGCGGCGCGTCGAACATGCGCTCGCGATCCTCATCATCGGTATACAACGTGATGTCGGCATCCGCGCCCACTCCGAGATGCCCTTTGCGCTTAAGGCCCAGCGCGCGGGCCGGTGCGGCGCGCGTGATGATGGCAATCTCGTACAGGCTGTATTCACGTTCCAGTTGCGGCAGCAGCGTCTGGCTGATCGCTTTCTGGTTGACCGCACCCATCATTTCCTTGCGGAAGCCATAATCCATGAGCAGGCGGATCAGACGCGGATAGGTGCGGAATGACGCGCCGTTGGGGTGATCAGTCGAGAACATGACCCGCCACGGGTCTTGCGACAGCAGGAACAACTCCAGACCAATCGCCCACTGCATGGTGTGCGTGAAATTATCTTCCTGATAGGAAAACGGCATGATGCCGCAGCCGCTTTCGCACTCGGTGTCGGCGTTCACCCACTTGGTGTCCTTGTTGCGCAGCATCCACGCAAGCGGCGCATCCGCGGTCATCGCGGTGGCCCTGCCGAACAGCACACAGCCGATATCGGTGGTGATGTTTTCATGCGTGTTGATGTAGTCGATAATCGCCTCGGAGCCGGTTTTGACGCGCGAACCCGGCTCACCACCGTAACTGTGGAACTGGATATGCGCCATGTGCACCCGACGGCCTTCGGCCGATTTCATGGTGTCGATCGTGGTCGCGATATTGCCGCTGTGTCCGAGATTGTTACAGTGAATGTGCGTCGGATGCGGCAGATTCAATTCGTCCACTGCCTCAATGAATGCGGAGGTGATTTGCAGAGGCGTGAGTTCAAACGGATCAATGGTCTGGTTAACATTGGTGACATTTTCGTTGCGCTTGCCTTTCCAGAGTTCATCGCTGCCTGCATTCACCAGTTTGACGGCTGTGGCACGGGTTGCATTGACCCACCAGCCGATCGCATCCTTGAAATCCTGCTTGCGGCCTTCCTTTAGCAGGTCGTACAGGAACATGTTGTTACCCAGCAGGATATAGAAGCCCTTGTCAATCACGGGCGTGTCGTGAAATTCCTCGATCACGTGCCGCGCCGCCATCGGCGGCACCGCGGCATCAAAGGCAGTGGTGTAACCCAGCATCGCATAGCGGTAGCCGGTGGCGAAGGTCGAAGGCGTGATGCCGCCGACGCCTGAGCGCGTCACCTCAGTGCCCGGATGCACGTCAAGGCGATGATCTTCAGGCTGCAGTTTGCGCGACAAATTGACCTTGGGCCCGGCAATATGGCAGTGGATGTCAACCCCGCCGGGCATCACCACCATGCCATGCGCGTTGATCGAGCGCGCCTGCTTCGAGACCTTGTCCGTGATACGCCCGTCGCGTACCAGTACTTCGCGTACTTCGCCGTCCACGCCGTTGGCCGGGTCGTACACCCGCCCACCGTGAATGCGCAGTTCCGTGCCGTTGCCCGCCACTTGTGATATCCCGGTGTCTGGTTTCAGGCGGCGACCGCAAGAGAGCCGTTCGCGCGCAGCGCACGAAGCCGATCGTAAATGCCTTGCAACACGGTCTCATCGCTCGGAAACGGTGAGTCGAAAGCCGGACGCAGCGTAATCGGCACATCGTCCATGCGATATACCGTGCCACCCGTGTTGATCCCGTAAGTCGCCACCATAAACGCCACCTGGGCCTGACGGCTGGTGTAGGTGGGCTTGGCGTCCAGCGTGATCAGCGGTATCTTCTTCAAGTGCTCAATCGCGCGCTTGGGGAAGTTCGAAGCCGGATCGGTGGCAATCATCATGGCCGCATCCGCATCGCCGCGCGCCAGCAGATCCACCGTGGTAAACTCACCCGGATTGAAGCGAGGATAGCCGCGATGGAAGTTGACGCCAAAGGGGTAGCCGGTTTGCCAGGACACCACATTGTCGGCACCGGTCACATTGCCGTGACCGCGCACCGGCTTGGCGACAAAATGGGTATGCTCATTGAGATCATTGGCTAATGCCAGCAAGGCACCTGAATTGAAATGCCGCCCGCGCGTCATGGTCAGTCCCATGCCGAAAAACAACACGCCATAGTTGCAATTCTTCATGCGCTCCACCAGCGCCTCGACGGTCTCGCGCGACACACCGGTTATCTCCTCTATATCTCCTGATACGCGCCGCCCGCGCACCAGCGCGCGCAAAATCCACAGTAACTCGAAGTCGCGTCCGGGACGCACCTGGATGAATTCATCGGCGACCGGCGCACTGGGGGTCTTGCGGACGTCCACCAGCACCACATGGCGGTCTTTCTTGCCGTTCGGGATATAGCGACCTTTCGGTGTCACCGCGTAGCGTGTGAAGTGTCTTGGGTGGGACTCGGCGGGATTGCCGCCCCAGTAAATCACCAAGTCGGCGCGATTCTTGATCTCGCCGAGGGTCGCGGTGCTCTCGCCGACGCCCTGGAAAGCGATGCCCGAGGGCCCATGGCAGACCGACGTGGTAGTGTCGATATTGCCGCGTACCAGATCATTGATGGCGACGGCGACGCGCTGCGCCTCGCATGGCGAATCACTCAGCCCGTAGGTGATCGGAAAGCGCGCCTCATGCAAAATGCGCGCCGCATCGTCCATGGCATCCTCAAGCGGGGCCTCGCGGCCGTTGATCATGGCCATCGGATGATCTTCGATACCGTGATTCAGAAACCAGGCACGGCCCAGAACGCACGCATTCTTGGCCTTGGTGATGCGCATCTCATCCAGATCCACGGTCAAATCCATGTCGTCGCACACGCAACCGCAGAAGGTGCAGGTGGCATCCTCAACAATGCGAATGTTGGGCGGAGTCTCTTTGTCCGGGGCCTCTTTGGTCTCGCTCATGGTCTTTCCTCTGATAATGCGCGTACGGGATTGGGGAATAGGTTCAGGAAGAGGCACCGAGCACTTCAAGTTCGACCACCATATGCTTGGATAAGGGCATCCCACTACCCGCGGTGTCACTTTCCATTAACTCGCTCGACGATGGGCCGTACGGAATAAACGCCATGCCGTCCGGTAAATCCTCGTCCTTGCGCGGCTTGCCGCACACCACCTCGACCGTTCCGGTCGGGCAGGACAGGCGCACCTTGTCACCGACGCTCAGATCGAGCCGGGCCATCAGGCTCTCGTTCAACTCCAGCGTTGAGGTGACGGTCTGATACTCCTCCTTGAGCTTGCCTCCATTGAGGGAGGTGCCCTGCTTGTTCGACCGTCCTGGAATCAGGATCAACTGTTCGGGCATGGCCACATCGTGCGGCTTCTGTAGGAAGCACGGATTATACAGGATACCCCGCAAGCGCTATAAGGATTGCAGGGTGTGGTGCGGGTGGGGATTTTCGACTTGAACGGTGTCGGCAGCACTGAAAGAATTGACCACTCTACCACTGCAGATTCAGATTGATCCGCGCACCACTACCATCGCTGTGGCTGGTAAACGCTTCCACACCCAGGTAGCGCAGAGGCTAGGCCGCCGGAAAGGCTAGAAAGAGTGTCACGGGGGCTTGCCCCCCCCCCCCCCTAATATGGATTGGCATTGCGCTCAGGGGGCTCATGCGTTGCAATTCCAACTGAATGATGTTTACGGCAAGTCCAGGTTTTCATATAGCATAAGACAGGCGCTTCAGTCCAGAGGCAGCAGACGTTTCGGGCGCAAAAGACCTTCGGCATCTGCTTCGCCCAAACCCAGAAAATCCCCCTGCTCCGTATACAACCGAACTGGCCCGGACCGCCCAGAATCCACCACCACGCGCCCTTCCTTTAACGCGCACCCCTCCTGCATCGTGCAGTGATATTGCGGCCAGTCGGGCAAGCCGTCTTCATCCGGCAGCAAGCGAGCCATCCGCGCAGCCTCAGAAAGTGCCTCCAGATCATCCAGACGCATGGCCTGAGCCACATCGAATGGCCCCACCCGCAGGCGCCGCAAACTTCGAACATAGGCACCACAGCCCAACGCCTCACCCAGATCCGCTCCCAGTGTCCGCACATACAATCCCTTGCTGGCGTCGACTTCAAGCTCCCATTCATCGCCGCGCGCCGTATACAATTCCAGACGCCGCACTTCCACTGTGCGCGGCTGACGCGCCACCACTTCGCCGCGCCGCGCCAAACGATACAGCCGCGTGCCGTCAATCTGCACCGCCGAATACATCGGCGGAATCTGCTGAATGGAGCCACGAAACCGCGCAAGCACAGCCTCAATTTCCGCAGCGCTCAACTCCGGCACCGGATTCGGTGAGGCTTGCTCCACCTCTCCTTCGCTGTCCTGCGTTGCGGTGCGCACACCCAAACACAACGTAAAACGATATGACTTCTGTGCGTCCAGCAAATAACCGCACCAGCGCGTGGTCGCCCCCACCGCGATCACCAGCAAACCCTCCGCCAAAGGATCCAGCGTGCCGGTATGCCCTACACGTTGCACTGAAAACAAACGCTTGACGCGCGCGACCACGCGCGCGGAACTCGGCCCGGATTCCTTGTCGAGCAGCAACCAGCCAGACGGTGTCTTCGCGGTCACGAAGTCGGTGGCAGGGCGTCGCGCAGCAGACGTTCAATGCGCTGCGCGCGTTCAGCAGTCTCGTCGAGTACGAACTTCAACGTCGGGGTATTCCGCAAGCCACCACGTGCGGCCAGCAGGCTGCGCAAATACGTGCGACTGCTCTCCAGTCCCTGCTCCACCTCCGCTGCGCGGGTGACCGATGCGCCAAGCACATAAACCGTCGCATGACGCAAATCCGTGCTCAAAGACACTTCGGAAATACTCAACTGCTGCAGGCGCGGATCCTGAATGTCGCGCCTCAGCGCGGTCGCTAGCACCCGACGCACCACTTCCGCGACCGCGGCCGGGCGATGGCGTCGATGCTCAGGGACCTTGCCTTTCATGCTCCGATCCACTACAGGTTTCAGAGGGCGGATGGCGGACTGCGCTATAGCGTACGCGCCGTCTCCACCCGACGATAGACTTCGATCTGGTCGCGCACTTGTACGTCGTTGTACTTGGCGACGGCAATGCCGCATTCGGTGCCAGAAGCCACTTCTGTGACATCATCCTTGTGCCGGCGCAGCGATTCCAGTTCGCCTTCATAGATCACCACTTCATCACGTAGCACCCGGATCGGATAGCCGCGCAATACAGACCCTTCGGTCACCCGACAGCCCGCCACTGTGCCCATCTTGCTGGAGGAATACACTTCCAGCACTTCGGCCAGTCCCACCATCTCCTCGCGTACTTCCGGCTGCAACTGCCGCTCCAGCATCTGGCGAACATCATCAATCAACTCATAAATCACGCTGTAGTGCCGAAACTCCAGACCTCGATCGGAGATCATGCGTCGCGCCGCAGTGTCGGCGCGAACATTGAAGCCCAGCAGTGTGCTGCCTGAAGTCTCCGCCAGCGAGGTGTCCGACTGCGTGATGCCGCCGACCCCCACATGCACCAGATTCACTTCCGCCTCCTCCGTCGCCAGCGCCGCCAGCGACTCGCGCAAGGCCTCTGCGCTACCGCGCACATCCGCCTTGAGAATAATGTTGAGCGTCACCATACCGGCCGCATTCATCTGATCAGGCCAGTCGAAATTAATCCCTGGCTGCTGTATCTCGCGCAGCGCACCGTTGCGCTGTTTGCGTCCTTCGGCAATCTCGCGGACTTTTGATTCATCCTTCAGCACGTGCATCGGGTCACCGGCCTGCGGTACTTTTGACAAGCCCAGCAACTGTACCGGCACCGAAGGCCCGGCCTGCTTGAGCGACTTGCCTGCATCATTGAGCATCACCCGCACGCGCCCGGATTCCTCACCGCACAAAATCAGATCGCGCGGCTTGAGACAACCGGCCTGCACCAGCACTGTTGTCACCACGCCGCGACCGCGATCCAGACTGGACTCCACCACCACGCCGCGCGCCATACCACCCGCAGGTGCCTTCAATTCCAGCATTTCAGCCTGCAGCGAAATCGCCTCCAGCAAATCCTCAACGCCCTCGCCGGTCTTCGCCGACATGGGCACAAACACCGTGTCGCCGCCCCAGGTCTCATCCTGTACTTGCAGCGCCGCCAGTTCCTTGCGCACTCGATCAATATCCGCTTCCGTCTTGTCCATCTTGTTGACCGCCACAATGATCGGCACTTCCGCCGCACGTGCATGCTGCACCGCCTCTTCGGTTTGCGGCTTGACGCCGTCGTCCGCCGCCACTACCAACACGACAATGTCAGTGCTGTGCGCTCCACGCGAGCGCATCGCGGTAAACGCGGCATGGCCCGGAGTGTCCAGAAATGTAATCTCCCCGTACGCCGTCTCAACTTGATAAGCGCCAATATGCTGGGTGATGCCGCCGGCTTCCCCCGCCACCACGCGGGTGTCACGGATATAGTCCAGCAATGATGTCTTGCCATGATCCACATGACCCATTACGGTCACTACGGGTGGGCGAGTCTGTGCCTCACCTTCCGGCACCGACAGTCGCTCCAGTTCCCCTTCCTCGTCTTCCGCCTGTACGCGAACCGCCTTGTGACCGAGCATCTCCACCACCAGTTCCGCCTGCTCCGGTGACACAATATCCTCCAGCGACACTTCCTCTTCCAGACTTTCCAGCGCCGACAGCACCTCGCTGGCCTTGACCGCCATCGCCTGCGCCAGTTTCACCACCTGAATATCACCGCTCAGTAACACTTCGCGTGCCACCCGATCCTTCGGCCGCTCAAATTCATTGCGCTTGGCGACTTTTACCGGCGCGGTCTTCTTCACCCGCCGACGTCTGCGGCTGTCGTGCCCATCTTCGATTTCCAGCCGACCGCGCTGTTTGCGGTCCTGCTTCGCCGAGGCCTTCGCGGCGGGACGTCCCTTGCGCTGCTGTGCGCCAGAACGTTTGCCTGATGCCGGTTTCGCGTCACGTCGCTGTGTCCCCGCCTCAGATCGGGGCGGTGTCGGCTGTGCTTCGGCTTTGGGTGCCGAAGTCTCCTCCACCGGAGGAGCAATCTGTTCATCAGTACGCGCGGGAGTCTCCGGCTCCGCCTCTGGCTGCGGTGCCGTCTCCGCGGCCGGCTTACGCGCCTCTTTGTCGCTCTGACCAGGGGGAGACAGTGATAACGGTGCCGGTCGCGCCTTGGTCTGACGTCCCTTGCGCCTCACCTTGACTAAATTGCGCCCACCGCCGGTGCGCGATACTTCAACCGGACCCGAACGTGCCGCAGTCTTGCGCGTCTTTTGCGCCCCTACCACCAGATAACTGCGCAGACGCTTCTTGTCGTCTTCGCTCAGCGTGTCGTCTTCACCGCTCTTGCTGAGTCCGGCCAAAGCGCACCACTCCAGGACTTCCTGGGGCGGCTTCTTCAGCGTCGCGGCAAATTCGGCGATCGTTAGCATGGGTCGTCCTCAACTCTCCGCAGCAGCGGCTGAATCGTCATCTTCCGCCTCCTGAGAGGCTTCCAGCACCAGATTCTCGCGCGCCTTCATGATCAACTCACCTGCGCGCTCCTCTTCCAGACCATCGATCGGCGGCAACTCATCCAGCGCCAGCTCGGCCAACTGCCGGCGGGTCGTGATGCCGTGCATGGTGAACTGTAAGGCCAGGTCAATATCCATGCCGTCCACATTCAGAAGGTCTTCATCCTCGGAACTCTCGGTGCGGGATTCGATG
The DNA here is from genome assembly GCA_965199755.1 of uncultured candidatus Poriferisulfidus sp. Taxonomy (GTDB): domain Bacteria; phylum Pseudomonadota; class Gammaproteobacteria; order Poriferisulfidales; family Poriferisulfidaceae; genus Poriferisulfidus. The sequence continues at coordinate 222,992 of CBDASZ010000002.1, forward strand.
CTGTCGCGAGCACGCTCGCGAAGCTCCAGCGCCACCTGCTCGTTGAACTCATCAATTTCCGCCAGTTCCTGATCCGTAGCGTAGGCCAGTTCGTGCACTTCCCGATAGCCATTTTCAACCAGAATCGCCGCGATGTATTCGTCCACGTCGAGTTCTTCCTGAAACTGCTCCTCCAGCGCCCGCTGCTCCTGCTCGGTCTTTTCGCGCAACTCCTGCACCGTCATTACATTCAGCGTCCAGCCGGTCAACTGACTGGCCAGCCGCACGTTCTGCCCGCTGCGCCCGATCGCCTGCGACAGCCGCTCCTCTTCCACGGCAATATCCATGACGTTGTTCTCATCGTCCTGCACAATCTCATCGACCGCCGGCAGCGACATCGCGTTGATCACATACTGGGCGGGATTCTCATGCCAAGTGATGATGTCGATGCGCTCCCCGGATAACTCGTTGGACACCGCCTGTACGCGCGATCCGCGCATGCCGACGCAAGCGCCGACCGGATCCACACGGGAATCGTTGGTGCGCACCGCAATCTTGGCGCGAATGCCCGGATCCCGCGCCGCATCCATAATCTCAATGATGCCCTGATCAATCTCCGGCACTTCGAGGCGAAACAGCATGATCAGAAACTGCGGGTCCGTGCGCGACAACAACAACTGTGGCCCGCGGGTGTCTTTGCGCACCTCGCGCAAATAAGCACGCAGACGGTCACCGCTTCGAATGATCTCGCGCTGGATGGTCTCGTCGCGCGGAATAAAGCCCTCCACGTTGCCGCCCAAGTCAATGTAGGCACCGGAATACTCCACGCGCTTGACAATGCCGGTCAGCAAATCGCCCACCTTGTCCTCATAAGCATCCGCAATCTGCGCTCGTTCCGCATCGCGCACGCGCTGCACGATCACCTGCTTGGCGGTATGCGCGGCGATGCGCGCAATATCCACTGAATCAATCGGCTCCTCGACATAGTCCCCGGCGGCAATGTCGGGATTGTTGTGTCGCTCCTGCGCGACACTCAGCAGCACCTGGCCTTCCGGGGATTGAAAGTCGGGGTCGTCGTCCGCCATCACCAGCCAGCGACGCCATGTCTCATAGGTGCCCTTCTTGCGGTCAATCGCAATGCGCACATCTGTGTCCGGGCCCAGTTTGGCGCGTGTCGCCGTCGCCAGCGCCACTTCCAGCGCGTCAAAAATGATCTCGCGCTCAATGCCCTTCTCCTTCGAGACGGTCTCCACCACCGCCAGAATATCCAGACCGGACTCATTCCCTGCTTCACTCATTGTTCCAAACCCTTGCCTGTGTTGCCTCAATAATGCAATCGCGCCTGCGCGATCGCGTGATAGGGGACGACGAAACTCTCCGCGTCCTCCTGAATCTGTACATCAGCGTCAGTTACTTCGCCAATGCGTCCTTCCAAACTGCGGCGTCCCTGCAACGGCCAGCGCAAACGCACGGACACGGCGGACTCCTGATAGCGGCGGAAATGCTCAGGCCGCAACAGCAATCGATCCAGACCCGGTGACGAGACCTCCAGTCGATACGTCATCTGAATCGGATCTTCCACATCCAGCAGACCGCTGACCTGCTCGCTGACGGCCGCACAGTCTTCATGACTGATGCCACCGGGATGGTCGATATAGACACATACCGTCCCACGCCGCGTCCCCAATCGGCAGACCAACCCCCAATACTCGTAACCCATTTTCTCCACTAGTGGAGCAATCAGGCCCTCCAGAGTTCGAGTTGTGCCGTCCATACGCAGGGCGCGTCCCATGGCCTTCCTCGCCGCACCTAACAAAAACCCCCGTAAACGGGGGCTTCAGCCGGGTATCCCAATTTGTTCGGGACTACATTGTAACATTTATCGCCTGTACGATGCCAACATATATTGGATCCGATTCCCGCATGTATCTGACAGAAGCAGAGCCCTCTTGAGAGGAATGCAACCTCCGCCGTCTCGTGGACAGTCATCTCTGCAACATGCGGCACAGGCAATTTCAACCAAGCCAGTCTATGACCGGGACGCGCACCGCGTCGCTACCCCAGTTATCTCGATAGAGTGCAGCCTTCGTAGCGTTAATATCGTTGGCGAAAACGGTCTCGATGCCCAGCGGCTCAAGACCGGCGCGCATCAGGCCCATGCCCGCAAAGAATTCGGCAGCACGCATCAGGCTCCCCGATTCCTATATGTATCTGGAATTAGCAACAGGGACAAGCACAGGGCCGCTACGGACACAGCCGCAGCGTCAGCGTGTCAGGTGCAGCCCGTTCTTACTTAATGCGCATGGCGATCTGCATGATCACCACGGCAAGGACTGTGGCGCCAATCGCCATCCAAGCCCATCCACTCATAAATATGCTCCGGTCATCAAGTGCGGATTGTGTCGGGATTATAGCCGAAGGCGCATTACAATGGGAACGCTCCATACCACCGGTACCCGTAATGCCCCCAGTTGACAAAATCCAGCGCAGCGATGCCGAGTGGCGCAGCCAGCTCAGCGCCGAGCAATATGCAGTCTGCCGCCGCAAGGGCACCGAACCCGCTTTCGGCGGAGAGTACTACACCCAGCACGATGACGGCCAGTTCCTGTGCGTGTGCTGTGACGCGCTACTATTCGACTCGCAACACAAATACGACTCCGGCAGCGGCTGGCCAAGTTTCACCGCCTACGCCAAACCCGAAGCGGTCGATGAACTCTCCGATCACAGCCTCGGCATGCGCCGCACCGAAGTGCTGTGCGCCCGCTGTGATGCGCATCTCGGACACGTGTTCAACGACGGCCCGCCGCCGAGCGGACTGCGCTACTGCATCAATTCTGTCGCCCTGCGCTTTCGCCCACGCGACGATACTTCAGTCTGATTCAAGCTGACGGCGCAACGCCGCCCAATCAAAAGCCGGTCCCGGATCGGTCTTGCGCCCCGGCGCAATATCGCAGTGCCCCACGATCCGCTGCGCATTGAGTTTCGGGTAAACGCACATCAAAGCCTGAATCACGGACACCAGCACCTCCATTTGCGCAGCCTCATACGGCTCCTCATCACAGCCTTCCAGCTCAATGCCGATCGAGTAATCATTGCAGCGCGCGCGGCCTTCGAAAGATGACTCCCCGGCATGCCAGGCACGGCGATGCAAGGGCACGAACTGGATCAGTTCACCATCCCTGCGGATCAATATGTGCGCAGATACCCGCAAGTCCCGCAGAGGCGCATAGTCAGGATGCGCAGCGCAGTCGAGCGTATTGGTGAACAGACGCTCCACCGCATCGCCGCCGTATTGTCCGGGCGGCAAACTGATACCGTGAATGACCAGCAAGTCCACGGTGGTCCCGGACGGGCGATCGTCGCAATTCGGCGACGGTACCTGCCGCGCGCCCGACAGCCAGCCGATCGTGGCATCTGCTGAAATTGAGTCGCTGTTCATGGGACGGCTATACTACAATACTACTGCACAGTGCCTTGTGAGAACCTGCTGTGGAACACACAACCAGCGTTGTTTTCGTCATCTTTCTGATCTATACCGGGGCGGCCATCCTGGCCACCTTTTCGTTATTTGCACGTCAAACCCTGCTGATCGCCTACATCGCTCTGGGCCTGCTGATCGGCCCGTTCGGCTTCGGCTTCGTCTCCGATATCGAAACCATTCAGAACATCTCGCATATCGGCATCACCTTCTTGCTGTTTCTGCTCGGCCTCAACCTACGGCCGCAGAAATTGCTGGAATTGTTCCGCAAGACCGCCATCATCACGGCCATCACCTCAGGTACCTTCGCCATCGGCGGCGCGGCCATCTGTTACTCGCTCGGCTTCAGCATGGTCGATTCGCTGTTTATCGGTGCCGGCATGATGTTCTCCAGCACCATCATCGGCCTAAAATTGCTGCCGACCACCGTGCTGCATCACCAGATTACTGGCGAGTTGATGATCAGCATTCTGCTGCTGCAGGACGTGATCGCGCTGATTGTGCTGCTGATTATCGATATGCAGACCGGCGTGTTTTTCGGCAACGAAATCTTCCGCATGATCATCGGCCTGCCGGCGGTGGTCGGACTGTCCTGGCTCATCTATCGCTATGTGCTCGACCCGCTGTTCTCGCGCTTCGACCAGATCCAGGAATACGTATTCCTGATGGTGATCGGCTGGTGTCTGGGCATGGCAGAAATCTCCGCCTTTCTCGGCCTGTCGATCGAATCGGGCGCGTTTATCGCCGGCGTCACACTGGCGGCCAGCCCGATTTCGCAGTACATCGCGGAAGTGCTCAAACCGTTACGGGATTTCTTTCTGGTTATCTTCTTCTTCTCGGTCGGTGCCGCCTACAACTGGCATGTGCTGCTTGAAGTGCTAGTGCCCGCCGCGCTGCTGGTCGCATTCACCATCGCCGTGAAACCGTGGATGTTCCGCACCCTGCTGTTGAAGATCGGCGAAAAGTCCACGCGCTCGCACGAGGTGGGCGTGCGCCTTGCCAACATCAGCGAGTTTTCGCTGCTGATCGCGGTGCTGGCGCTGACTGGCGGCGTAATCACCGAACAGGCATCCTTCGTCATCCAGACCGCCACCTTGTTCACGTTCATCATCTCGTCTTACTGGATCGTGCTGTTCTATCCCTCGCCGATGGCGGTGAAGGACGAATTGCGCCAGTTGTAGCGCGCGGCTTCGCGCGCGTCGCCCCATGGAAACCGGCATCGCCGATTTCAGCGAGCGCGAACAGTGGGTGGTGCACACCACGCTGCAAGAGCGCTGGACTGATACCGACATCCCGCTGCATACGGCCGACGTCGAAATCCGGCTGCGCACCGAAGACGCCGAAGGCTCGCCCTGCCCGGCCCTGTACTGGCAGGTCGATGGGTGCAATTTCGTTGTGGTCAAGACCAGCGAGAGCCGTTATCGCTGCCAGTTTTTCTATAATGACTTGCAGCAGATGGCCCCGGACGTCACCGAATACACCGAACTCGCCGAATGCGTGGTGCAGTTGCTGCAAACGCAAGCCGACCACGCCCGCATGACCGGCCGCGGCATCACCAGCACGGACACACCATGAGCACGCGCCGCAATCTTTTCTACGCGCAATCCGGCGGCCCCACCGCCGTCATCAATGCCTCCGCCGCAGGGGTCATTGAAACCGCACGCGCGCACCCTGATCGTATCGGCCGCGTGTACGCCGGGCGCAATGGCATTCTCGGCGCGCTCAACGAAGACATAATCGACGTCAACCGCGAATCCACCAGAACCATCGCGGCATTGCGGCACACGCCGGGTGCCGCCTTCGGCACCTGTCGCTACAAACTCAAGGGCCTGAAAGAAAACCGCGCCGAATACGAACGCCTGCTCGACGTGTTCGAGGCGCACAACATTGGCTATTTCTTCTACAACGGCGGCGGCGACTCACAAGACACCGCGCACAAGGTCGCGCAACTAGCGCGGCAACGCAACTCACCGATTCGCTGCATTGGCATCCCGAAGACAGTGGACAACGACTTGCCGGTAACCGACAACTGCCCTGGCTTCGGCTCGGTCGCCAAATACGTCTCCACCTCGATCCGCGAAGCGGGACTAGACGTCGCTTCCATGGCCGCCACCTCGACCAAGGTCTTCATTCTGGAAGTGATGGGCCGGCACGCCGGCTGGATCGCGGCGGCGGGCGGACTCGCCTCCACCTGTGGAGGAGAGCCGCCACATATCATTCTGTTCCCGGAGATTCCGCTCTCCCGACAGAAATTTCTGGCCCGTGTGCGCGCCTGTGTTAAGGAATACGGCTTCTGCGCCATCGTCGCCTCTGAAGGCGTGCGCGATGCCCGCGGGCGCTTTCTGGCGGAATCCGGCTCTCGCGATGCTTTCGGACACGCGCAACTCGGTGGCAACGCGCTGGTACTGGCGAATCTGATCTCCGAGCGCCTCGGCTACAAAAATCACTGGGCGGTGGCCGATTATCTGCAGCGCTCCGCCAGCCACATCGCCTCTCAAACCGACTGTGATCAGGCTTATGCGGTCGGCCGCGCCGCCGTGCGGCTAGCCCTCCGCGGACACACCGCCATCATGCCAACTATCGTGCGCACCTCCAATAATCCCTATCGCTGGAAGATCGGCACCACGCCGCTGTCGCGCGTCGCCAACCGCGAGCGTATGATGCCTAAAAACTTCATCACTGAAGACGGCTTCGGCATCACCCAGCGCTGCCGAAACTATCTGGAGCCGCTGATTCGCGGCGAAGCCACGCCACCGTTTCGCAACGGACTACCGCAATATGCGCGCCTCAAGGACGTGCGCGTGGCGCAGAAACTGCCGCCCCACCCCACATGACTCTGGACAAGGCACGCGAACTGCTGCTAAAGCAAGCGCAAGTCGCTGGCGGCTATACGCGTAATGGCGCACGGCTGATTCTGGCCGAAGTCGGACGCGAACACGGTCAAGATGCCGTGGATGACCTGATCCGTGAACTGGATCTGGAGGAAATCTTTGGCTTCACCCCAGGCACTCACTTCAAGGGAGCCTGAACGCGCTCGCGGCGAGCGCGGCCGCGACCGCCTCTACGCGCACAAGCGCCCGACAGAAGACTTCCGCTTTGACGCCCAAGTCGCCGATGTGTTCGACGACATGGTGGCCCGCTCAGTGCCGGGCTACGCCTCATTGATTCATGGCATCGGCGTGCTCGGCGCGCAGCGCATGCGCGAGCATCACGCCTGCTACGACCTCGGCTGCTCACTCGGCGCGGTGGCCCGCCGCTGGGCGCGGCACAAGACACCGAATAGCCCGATCATCGCCGTGGACGCCTCACGCGCCATGATCGAACGTGCCGCCGCGCGCTCCGATCCGTTCATCACCTATCAATGCGCCGACATTCGCACCCTGACATTGCGCCCGGCCAGCGTCGTCGCGCTGAATCTGACCTTGCAGTTTCTGCCTGCCGAAGACCGACTCGGCGTGCTGGAGAACATCGCCCGCGCCCTGCACCCCGACGGCGCGTTGATCCTGACCGAAAAAATCCGCTTCAACGAACCTGAGGAGAGCCTACGCAATCAACAGCATGAAGCCTTCAAGCGATTGCAGGGATACAGCGAACTGGAAATCAGTCAGAAACGCACCGCGCTGGAGCGTACGCTGGTGCGGGATTCGCTGGAAATCCACCGCGCGCGACTGAAACAAGCGGGCTTTCACTCGATTACTGTCTGGTTCCAATGTCTGCACTTCTGCTCGATGCTGGCGCAACGCCGCAGCGATTCCGGTTTCTGAAGCAGTTCCTGCGCGAGCAGGGGCTCGGATCCTGGTGGAATCTGAGTGCGCAGTGCTGGGAGAATCCACAACACGGAGACACCGCACGCTGGCATGAAGCCGTGCGCGCCATGCCATCGCAAATCACCCCGCATATCGAACTGGATGCCGGATGCATCACCATCGGCGATGCCGGCGAACTGACACCACGCGAACATACCCGACTTCGCCAGAGTCTGGAGACGCTGATGCCGTGGCGCAAAGGACCGTTTTGCCTGTTTGGCACAGAGATTGATGCGGAATGGCGCTGCGATATGAAATGGCAACGCTTGCACCCGCATATCGCTGATTTGCGCGGGCGGCGCGTCCTCGATATCGGCTGTGGCAACGGCTACTTTCTCCTGCGCATGCTGGGCGCCGGCGCAGCACTGGCGCTGGGCGTGGAATCTTCCTGGCTGTCCCACTGGCAGTTCGCAACAGTAATGCGCACGATGGCAACAGAGTATCCCGGCTGGATGATTCCAGCACGCTTTGAAACCTTGCCGCAAGGCACGTTTGACAGCGTCTTCTCCATGGGCGTACTACATCACCAGCGCACGCCGCAAACACACTTGCAGCAGTTGCGCCAGCGGCTCGAATCTGGCGGAGAACTGGTGTTCGAGACTTTGCTCGTGGACGACGCACCGGGGGGCCAGTTGGATATTCCGGATCGCTATGCGGCCATGCGCAACGTGTACCTGCTATGGACTCCGCAGCGCATTGAAGAGGAGTTGCGGGCGGCAGGATTCCGCATGGTACGCCAAGTTGATCAGACCCGCACTACGGTGGCGGAACAGCGCCGCACTCGCTGGATGACTAACCACTCACTGGCGGACGCACTGGATGCACGCGATACAAATCGTACGATTGAAGGCTACCCCGCGCCGGCGCGTGGAATTTTCATCGCGGAAGCCTAAAGCCCTATAATAAATAGTATTCAGGCATCACCATAACAAGTACTTCAAAAACCTATGCACGCAAAGCCTCTCTACTGTCCGCAATGCGGCTCCAACTCCTTGGAATATCGCATTCCGGACGGCGACAGCAAGCGACGTTATGTGTGCGAGCGCTGCGGCTACATCATCTATCAGAATCCCTTGACAGTGGCCGGGGCGATTCTGGAATGGGAAGGAAAAATTCTGTTGTGCAAGCGCGCCATCAAACCGCGCTTCGGCCTGTGGACCTTGCCGGCCGGTTTCATGGAAACGCACGAGACCGTGGAAGAATGCGCGCGCCGCGAAAGTCTGGAGGAAGCCACCGCGGAAATTGACAACATGGCGCTGTTTAGCCTCTACAGTTTGCCGCACATCTCCCAGATTTACGTCATCTACTCTGGCACCCTGAGAGAGGGACGCACCGAACCCGGTGAGGAATCGAGTCAGTGTAAATTATTCGCGCCGGACGAGATCCCGTGGTCGGAAATCGCCTTTGACATCATTGAAGAGAATCTGAAACTGTATTTCGAACACGGCAGTGGCAATGGCCGGGTCCACACCGGCTCGGTCATGCCGCATCCTGGCTCTGGAGCGCAAGCTGAAATCGGACAGTGAACCGCGCCGCCTGCTCACTATCATCGAACTCGGCGGTTACCCGAATTTCACGGATCTCTACCGGGAACTCGGTTTTGATGCTGAGTTATGTATCTCCATGCGCAAGGCGCTGAGGGCGATCCGGCGCCGGCCGCCTGATGTGATCGTCTGCGAGTTCAACTTTCAGTCAGATTTCCGCGATCGCACCAGTTCACTGGAATCCATGATCGCACTGGTACAGCGTCAACCAGAAACACAGGTGATTGTGCTGATGGAGCCGCAACATCGGATGCAGTTCAGCAAACTCGAAGCGCACTACCCTTTTCACGCCGCACTGGATTTGCCGGTGGATGAGGCCCATATGCGCCAAGCACTGGAGTGTCTGGCGTAGAAGATAACCAGAAGGTCGGATCTGTTTGTCCGTGATCTTCTGCCTACACGAAACTCCGAAGAGCCCCTAACAACTCTTCAGAAGTTGTAGGTCGCCTGCATGTAGTAGAACCCCCCGTTGTAGTCAAACGGAATGGACTCACCGAATTCCGAGCCTACCTCTGTCGCATGCGGGTTCTTGTCCGGATCAACATCAAACAGGTTGTCCGCACCGACCGTCATACTGAAGTTGTCGTTCACGTTATAGGTAGCGGAAAGGTCAAACAGCCAGCGATCATCCGCCCTCAGGAACCAGTCTTTAGTATCAGCGTGGTATTCGATGTGGCCACCGTAATAGCGCAACCGGCTGATAATCTTCCACGGACCCATCTCGTAGTCTCCGGTCACGGTGAAGCGCAATTTCGGCAGACTTTCCTCAATCTGACGGCGCTTCTTATCGCCAATGGTTTCAGTATTATAGTCCGTGACCTCCGTTCGTGTCAGATTTCCAGTCAAGGTCACATCAAGACTTGCACCGCTTTCCAGGTCCATCGGATACGTGGCAACCACATCCACGCCCTCGGTCACTGTGTCAAAGTCATTTGCGAACCAACTCACCTGGCCAATCGCATAGATGTTGGTCACACCCTGATCGAACAGTGAATCCTTGATTCTCTTGAGTTCTGCCTCTTCGTCGGCGGCGGGATTGAAGTCCGCACGCTCTTTCAGCAATTTGTCCAAATCCTTTGCCTGCGTCTGCGCAATACGATCATCCACTTCGATGTGATAGTAGTCAATCGTGACATCCAAATCATCAATGTTAAACACTGCGCCCAAACCAAAACTGGTCGATTCCTCCTGCTCCAGCGGACTGGCGATGCCCGCCAGTACCGGGTCGCTGGCCGGCAACGTTAAACGGTCCACCAAGCCCTTGCTGCTAAATGCCGTGGTCACATTGCGAACATTCGCCTGACCCACCGTAGGCACCCTGAAACCGGTACCGTAGGAACTGCGCAGCGCCAACGTATCGGTAAGCTGAATCCGGGCTGAGACCTTGCCGTCCAGAGTCGCATCAAAATCCTCCGGGTCCTCATGCCGCAGCGCCACGCCCAACAGCAAATCGTCCGTCACGTCGGCTTCAAAGTCGATGTAGGCGGCAATCGAATCGCGGTCCCATTTGCCTGTCTGATCCGGCCGGAACCCAGTAAACCCGTTGCTACCCACGCCCAGAGAAATGGTGCCGTCTCCCAACCCCCCATAGAAAGGCACAATATCATCAGTAGACAAATCAGTGCTGTCACCGCCGACGGTCTTGACACTATCATCGGCATCCACGTAGTAGATATTCGTATCGCCTGAATCTGCATCGTTGCGGTAGGCGACCAGCCAGGAGTTTAATTCTCCAGGCTCAATCTCAAACTCCTCATTACGCTTCTCGAAACCGAAGCCGATGTTCAGCGGGGAGGAGAAAGCCGCAATCTCCACCTCGGTCGTGAAGTCCAGATTGAAGGCGTGATCCTTCTCCCGATACAGGCCCGGATCATAGTAGGTGGGAATGTCATTCCCCAGATGCGCCAGTTGCGGGTTGATGGTGTTGTAGATGAAGAAATCGGTCTCATGTTCGCCATACACACCTGACAGATCAAAAGTCAACTCGCCGTCCATCAGTTCACCGCGAACGCCCAAAGCCGCACTCATATCCTCAATGTCGCCTCCGAACTGTGGCGTGAAGCCACCGGGGAAGCGCTGATTGAAGGCGTAGCACCCGTCTGGGAGAGTACCGAGCTTTTGCTGAATGTCCTGATGATCAGGCGGGTAGGTGGCGAATTTGAGTGCCGGGCAGTCTGGACCACCGTTCGGAACCTGGTCAATCACCAACAGGTAGTGGCCGTCGGCATCATCGCTGTTGCCATCCCCCTCAAAAACGCCGCTGCGCGTATACGGATTACGGTAGTAAAACCCGCCGTCCACCGTACGCTCAGCGTAGTTGGCGAACGAATACAACTCAGTAGTATCCGACAATTCAATGCCGGCATTGGCAAACAACTTGTAGTTATCATCAATTTCCGGGGCTCCCCAGACGCCGGTGGCCGGAGTGCGTATCGCGTCGTTGCCGGCATCAATTAGGGCCTGTGCATCCGCGCGCTGTACGCTGCGGCTGGTCGGGTCGGACGTGTTGTATTCGCCACTGATGTTTAAAAACCCGCGGTCGGTCAGCGGCAGACCAAAGTTGCCCGCTACCGTAATATTCTCGCCGTCGCCATAGTAGTACTGACCATAGCGTGCCATCAACTGGCCGCCTTCATCGTCTTCCTTCAGCACAAAATTGACGATGCCCGCCACCGCATCCGAGCCGTACTGTGCGGCGGCACCGTCGCGCAGCACTTCCACGCGACCGAGCGCAATGGCCGGAATGGCAGACATATCCACCGGGTGCGACCCATCACTGAGTCCGGCACCCAAAAAGGTAATCACAGAAGAGCGGTGACGCCGTTTGCCATTGACCAGAACCAGCGTGGAATCCGGCGGTAGCCCGCGCATGTTAACCGGACGCACTAGCGTGCCCGCGTCCGAGATCGGCTGCTGACTGACATTGACACTCGGTGCAACGCGCGACAGCATGGAATCCATGCGAGTATCTCCCTGCTCGATAAACTCGCTGCCTTCCAGCACATCCACCGGCACCGCCAAATCGGCAGAAGATCGATCAAGACTCCGCGTACCGACCACAGAAATCTCCTCAGGCTCCTCCTCTTGCGCCCACGCTTGTGAGCCGAGCGTAAAGGCAACTACCACCAACGCCAGGAACGCATTCCGGCTACTGGCCATGCTATAGGCAAAACGCATTACCATGATCTACCCCTTAATTATATGAGCGAAAACATTAAAACGCCAGAGCGTTACCCACGTACGTTAGCATAACTTGGCTAAAAAGTCTACATCACGGTTGTCGTCTTGCTTCAGCAAAGCCTTGTCCTCGGTTCGGCTCACTTGATCCACGCCATCGTTGAGCATCCTCACAACATGAAAGCGATCGATGCAAATGTCGGCGACAGTATGCTTCTTAGTCGCGCAGACGCACGTGACATATCCATATGCCGCAGTCTTGACCTGCGCACAGGCGTCCTCGCCCAGTCCCTCAAAAACGGCTCAATCGCCTCAGTCCCTTTGCCATCCGCCACATACGGTAACGGCCTCCCGCCCGACCTTGATCGACCACAAGGGTGACGTATTCATGGCGCATCTGGAACGAGGTCTCATCCATGCCAATGTGCTCCGGATACTGGGCGGGGCGCCAATCCACACCGCGATCTACTGCACACTTCATTGGGACACTCACTCAGTCCTCGTTCGGGCGCACCAGACGCAGGTGCGGACGCTCCGCTTTAGCAGACGACTGGGCCTGTTTCTCAGGCATCGGTACCGTATCCTGCGGCATCAGATCGGATACGAACATCATGCCGGCCGGAAGATCGCGCGGGTCCCGAAGTTCGTCCGGGCGAGCCACCAGACTGACCCCGGCCTGGGTCTCCTTGCAAAACACACTGATGACCTGCGCTATACCAATTTCCACAAACACCGAACGACCACCAAAGCGCGCATGAAAGCGTACGCCATCTTCATCAATCACCAGATCTCGCACCGCCTGCGGCGCGATGTTGTAGAACACATAAGGCTCCTGCTGCGCACCGGCAGCAGCCGCGTCCTCGTTGCGTACCCCCAGCATCGGCGTCCACTCATTGTCCACGGCCCATTCGTAAATGGCGCGAATCATGTAGGGACGCAATGACACCATTCCTGCGTTCCTGCGGGGTTTCTGCTCAGCGGCTTCGACCGCGATACAAGTCCCTCTCGGCCTCGGTCAGACTATAGGCAAAAGAATCGCGCTCATAAATGTCCTTGGCGTAGCTTCCCAATGCCGAGTGGATGTACTTTTGCGGAATGTCGTAGCAGGCGGTCAGGCGCCACAGGATCGGCGCCAGTGAGGCGTCAAGCAGACTAAAACTGTCGCCGACAAAGTATTTGCGCCCGTTGCGCCGCAATTCAACCGCGATCCGCTGCAGGAAGTCCTGCACAGTCTGTCGCGCCTGCGCCAGCTTGCGAACCCCTGGCGAGTGCAGATCCTTGAGCTGGTCATACAGATTGCGTTCAATGCCGAGTAGCCACACCCGCGCCCGCGCCTTGCCAATCGGATCGACAGGCATCAGGGGGGGATGCGGAAAACGATCGTCCAGATACTCCATGATTACGCTGGGCTCAAGCAGCGTCATGCCTCGATCATGGAAGGTCGGGGTGGTGGCTTCCGGATTGAGCATCTTGAGATCTTCGAAGTGCGCCGGGTCATCGATGAAACTGACAAGGTCCTGCTCGGTAATATCCTTCTCGTACATGACGATGCGGACGCGATGGCACTGCGGACAATCCATATCAGAAAAAAGCTGCATGACGTGACCTCTTGATACTCAGTGGACGTCTTTCCAATATTCACGCTTGAGGAAATAGGTCAGCCCTATCAGCATCAGCAAAAACAGTAGCACCCACCAGCCAGCGGTGGTGCGCACCATGCGCGCCGGTTCGGACACATACACCAGAAACAGCGTAATGTCCTCAATCATTCTCTGATATTCCTCCGGTGTCTTCTGTCCCGGCTCGGACAGCACCAGTTCTGAAATCACCGACCGCATCGTGCCGGCGGCATCCTCTTGCTCAACCCACTGGGCCTGTTGCAAGCCCTGCTCGCGCCACAGCACATGCGGCATGGTGGTGTTCGGAAAACGCCAGTTGTTAACGCCCCAGGGCCGCGAGTCATCCGCATAGAACGTCATAAGGTACTGATAAATATAGGATGCGCCCTTTTGTCTGGCCATCACGCTCAGATCTGGTGGTGACGCGCCAAACCAGGTTTCCGCTTTCGCCGGGTCCATCGCTGTCTCCATCGTCTCAGAGACACGACGACCGGTGAACACCAAATTCTCCGCGACCATGTCGTGCGGAATGCCAAGATCGTCGGCGACCCGACTGTAACGGCTGTACTTCAACGAATGGCAGCCCAGACAATAGTTGACGAAATGCCGGGCGCCGCGCTGCAGCGCCGGGCGATTGTTGAGGTCCACATGAATCTGGTAGCCCGGTAACTCCGCGCCGCCCGCCGCGAACGCGCCCGTGCCCGCAAGCGCCAGACCCAACAGCACGCAGAAACGCTTCATCATGCGCGCACGCGAGTGGGAACCTCGCGATCGTGTCCGAGTTTCGGGAAACTGCTGCCCGGAATGGTGACAGCCAAAAACACCGCCGGAATCAGCCAGCTCAGCAGAATCAGCATTTGGCGATCGCCCGCCATACGCATGATGTCATAAAAACTGATCAGCCCCAGCGCAATGGCGAAAGTGGCCAGACGCACCGTGGCGCTGCGCGGGCGGCTGTAGAACCACAGCACCAGGAAAAACAGGAAGTACAACTCGGAGAATCGCAAGGCGATTTCGCTGTACAGCGGTGTCGGCGGATTGAAGCCCAGATAGCCCAGCACGGCGAAGGTAACCACGAACACCAGCAAGTTGACGCGGAACAGCGGACTGCGGTAGCGTACCGAGCGCACTGGATTGCGGTCAATCCACGGCAGAAAGAACAACACCACGATAGCCAGCAACATGGCCAGTGCGCCGAATTGCGGGTCCGGGATCGCGCGCAGAATAGAGTAAAACGGTGTGAAATACCACACCGGCACAATGTGCTCCGGCGTCAGTAATGGATCAGCCGGCGCGAAGTTGTCCGGCTCCAGGAAATAGCCGCCCATCTCCGGAGCGAAGAATACGACCAGCGCGAACAAAAACAAGAACACCGATGCGCCCATCAAGTCCTTGACGGTGTAGTAAGGATGAAATGGAATGCCATCGATCGGATGACCGTCCTCGCCTTTGTGCTCCTTGATCTCAACGCCGTCAGGGTTGTTCGAGCCAACCTCATGCAGGGCCAGAATGTGCAGCGCCACCAGTCCCAGAATCGCCAGCGGCACGGCCGCGACATGCAAGGCAAAAAACCGTGTCAGCGTGGCGTCAGAGACGGCAAAATCGCCGCGCAGCCACACCGCGAAATCCGGTCCGATCCACGGGATCGTGCTAAACAGGTTGACAATCACCTGCGCGCCCCAGTAGGACATGTTGCCCCACGGCAGCAGATAACCCATGAACGCCTCCGCCATCAGCGCCATATACAGGAACATGCCGAGTAGCCAGATCAATTCGCGCGGCGACTTGAAGGAGCCGTACATGATGCCGCGGAACATGTGCAGGTACACTACAATGAAGAAGAATGAGGCACCAGTGGAGTGCATGTAGCGCAACAGCCAGCCCAAATCCACATCCCGCATGATGTATTCGACCGAACCGAAGGCCAGTTCGGCGTCCGGCTTGTAGTGCATGGTCAGGAAAATGCCGGTGACGATCTGAATCACCAGCACCAAAATGGCGAGAGAGCCAAAGAAATACCAGAAATTGAAGTTTTTCGGCGCGTAATATTGCGCCAGATGCTCATTCCACAGACTCAACAGCGGAAAGCGCGCATCAATCCAGTCAAGCAAGCCGCCCAGCAAGCCGCGACGCGCGGTGCTCATGCCGGTGTCTCCTCAACGACCGGCATCTCCCCGATCAGAATCCGGGTGTCGCTTAAAAAACGATACGGCGGCACTTTCAGGTTGGCGTTGGCCGGCACATTGGCATACACCCGACCAGACAAGTCAAACCGCGAACCATGACAGGCGCAGAAGAATCCGCCCAGCCACTCCGGCCCCAAATCTTCTGGCGCGGTATCCGGGCGATACATCGGGTTGCAGCCCAAGTGCGTACAAATGCCAACCAGCACCAGAAATTCCGGGCGCAATGAGCGGTGCGGGTTTTGTGCGAACGCCGGCTGTTGCGACTGTTCGGAATGCGGGTCGCGCAAATAATCCGCCTCTTGTGACAAACCGGCGACCGTCTCTGGCGGTCGGCGAATGATCCAGATCGGCTGTTTGCGCCAGATCAAATCAATCTTCTGCCCCATTTCCATGCGGCTGACATCCACTTCCACCGGCGCGCCGGCAGTGCGTGCATTGGCACTGGGGGCCATTGAGGCGACAAACGGCCACAGGGCAACGGCTGCGCCCGTTCCGCCCACCAAGGTCGTGCTGGCCGTTAGAAACCGTCGCCGTCCAGCATCAACTTCGTGCTCGGACATGTTGCGCAAACTCTCCTGAAGAAAACAGTGACGCGCCCTCCGGGTCTTGCGAAACTTGCGAGGCGCATAAAAGTCGCGGCGATTTTAACACAGAGCGCCGCCGCGCCTGATATGATGCCGCAGCAGAATTTACCACGGCGCATCGCCCCGACACCCGCGTTGCGCCTCTTCATGCGGAACGTCACCCTCTACACACTGCTGCTGCTGCTTGGGCTTACACTCGGCGCGACCCTCATGGGTGCCGCGCACCTGACGCTGGAGTTGATTTGGCCGTATGAGAAAGTGGTCAAGTACGGGGCCTTGCTGGTGGCCGCGCTCATCATCGTATTGCAGGCGCGCCGCGACGGCCTCACACGCGGCGATCTCGGTCTGCAAACCGGACACGCCGGACTGCAGCTGGTGGTTGGATTCGGCACCACGGTGGTCTTGCTGCTGCCGCTGTGGATCTTTCTGCTAGGTACCGGCGCGCGAGAGGCGGACTTCCTGCTGCTGAGCAAATCACTGGCCTACCATGCGGGCGGGTACTTGCTGATCGGCGTCGCCGTCGCCACGGTGGAGGAGTTGTACTTTCGCGGCGTGCTGATGTCCGACGCCCGCCGCGCGAACATCCAGCTCGCGCTCATCGCATCCGCACTGCTGTACACCGTGCTGCACTTCCTGCGCCCGGAAGCCGGTTTCGGCGAGCCGCCCTGGTATGGCGGCACCCTGATGCTGATGGAGGCCGTGCAACAACTGCCACAAGCGCTGCTCGCGGACCTTCCGAAGGTTGCCACGCTGCTGGCGATCGGACTCGGACTGGGGCTAGTGCGGTGGCACACCGGCAGTCTCGCCTTGTGTATCGGGGCGCACGCAGCCATGGTGTTCAGCATGAAAATGTTTCAGGAGTTCACCGATTCCGGCCATGCTATGATGCCGTGGGTTGCCGCCGATTCCCGGGGCGGGTGGAGTAGTACCGTCTGGTTGGCCATTTTGCTCATTTTCCTGTGGCAAAAACTGCCCAAAAAATCCTGAATTTTCTTTTATATTTCATATCTTTGCGTCACTGCACGCAAGGCTCTCTTTGACGCATCCCTCCGCGCCGTCGCGCCACCTTCTCACGGAGGCGCTCTCATAAGCTATTGAAATCTCTAGGGGAAAAAATAGTCTAAAAATTTGAACCATTTATTTAACCCTTTTGCGCTATTTTCATTTAGGGTGGCACTCCCAACCGGAGAGACCCATGCGCACCCAGTTTTTGACTGTTTTTTTGAGCCTCGCAAGCACCGTCGCGGCCGCTGGCGAGCACACTGAGATTTCGCGCTACGCCTATCTGTTGCCCGGTAGCAGCCACGCGCAGCGTCATCCGCTGCAAGTCACCGTGACGCAAGTGCGCTTCCCGCAGGAAGTCGCCAACGTCGGTGAGGCCCTGCAGTATCTGCTGACCCGTTCCGGCTATCGGCTGGATGAGCAGCGCAGTCCGTGGGCGCGCGCCATTTTGATGCCGCAGCCATTACCGGAAGTGCAGCGCGATCTGGGGCCCATCCCGCTGGCCGAGGCGCTCGGCGTGCTGGCCGGCAGTGCCTGGCGACTGAAAGTCAATCCGCTGTACCGCACAGTGATCATTGAACCGACCGAAGCATGGCTCCAGCAACTGGAATCGGCACCGGCGCGGCTGGAAATCGAACGCTCCGTGCCGCGCGATACCGCACGTGCCGATCTCTATCTGGACTCTTCCCTCGCCGATGGCTTCAAGTCCGAGACACCACGCGATGAATTCGCGCCCGCCGCGGAAGACTATACCGTGGCGCTGGAGTTCTCCGCCTCCCTGCATGATCCCGCGGAAATCTTCGTCGACGATCTGAGCCTGCAGCAGGCGCTGGATCTGCTGGTGCCGGAAGGTTGGCGTCTGCGCCCTGAGGTGCGCGCGCAAACGTTGCAGTCACGCATCTCGCTGATCTCATCCACCACCTGGTGGGACGCGCTGACGGAACTTGCGCACAAGCTCGGCATGCAAACGCAAAGTGAATTGCTGCTGCATGTCTTTGAAGAACAGAAACTGGTGGTGCTGGAGCAGATCTAAATGAATACCCGCGCTCTTGCCGCCCTCCCGCTCGCCCTCCTCACGGCCTGCAGCACCCCGGACATCGCACCAGTCGAGGTGGCGCGCCCGGAACCTCTGGCGATCCCGGAGCCCACTGCCGCCGTGACCAATGCGCCGCGCCCGTTCGTGCGCGTGCGCCAGACGCCGGACCCGCGTCCCGGCCTCACCATCACCCTCAATCTGCAGGAAGCCACGCTGGCGGAGTGTTTAAGTCGCGCCGACCCGCGTCTGAACGTGGTGCCCACCACCGCCGATGTGGACCTGACACGCCGCTACGACGTGCGCGTCAATGAACTCAGCATGTCTCAGTACCTGAAGTTTCTCGAAGGCATCACCGGCTACGCGCTGGAACTGGATTCCGAGGAGCACATCCTGCACGTGCTCGCCTATCTGGGTCGCTCCTGGGACGTCAGCACTTTCGCCGGACATGGACAGGCCCGAATGCAGGTCGGCGCATCCGTGTCCCTGAGTTCCGGCTCTGCTGGCGATGAGGAAGGAGGCGACGAAGGCGATAGCGCCGAGAACTCCGGCTCAGCCATCGTGACTTACGACCATCAGGACCTGCCCTGGGATGATCTGCTGCACAACGCCCGCGCGATTCTGGGGCTTGACAATGTCGCGCTCGGCCCCGACCACACCGGCCACAGTTGGCTGGTCGCCGATCGACGCCTCGGTCTGCTACGCGCCTACGGCCCGGTCGCGCAGATCCAGCAACTTGACACCTGGCTGAACGAACAAATACGCCGCGGCGCGCGACAGGTGTTGCTGGCCGTCGCGATTCTGGATGTCACCCGCGAGAAAGGCGACAGCAGCGGACTGGATCTGGATCTGCTGTATCAACGCATGGATCGCTACGTGCAATTGCAGCGCACCACGCCCAACAACCTGAGCTTCACTACGCCCGGCGGTGCCTGGCAAGTTAACGCGGCGCTGGAGTTCGGACGCTGGAGCCTGAATGCGATCGTGCATCAGTTATCGCAGCAAGGCACCGTCACGATTCGCAGCGATCCCATCTTCACTGTGATCAACGGCATGACCACCTTTCTCGCCGATGGAGAGGAAGTCAGTTTCATCGCCAACACTGATCTCAGTCTGGGCCAGAACAACAGCCAGCCCCTTTTGTCGACCGAGTTCGAGCACATCCGGGTCGGCTTTCGCATCGCCGTCACTCCGCGCATGCGCCAGGACGGCACCATTCTGGTCGAGGTGGTGCCGGTACTGTCCTCGATTCGCTCACAGACCAGTTTCGATACCGGCGTCTCCACCGTGGTGCGTCCGAACATCGCGATTCAGGAAATGGCCACACTTGCGATCACCCGAAGCGGCAAGCCAATCCTGCTCGGCGGCCTGATCCAAAGCCGCATGCGCGAAGCCTCGCATCGCCTGCCCTGCGACCACTTCCTGTGCGATGTGTTCGCTTCCGCTACGGTCGAACAAGGCAACCGAGAATTGATGATCGTTATCACGCCGATTGAGGTGGCCATCTGATGATTCCGCTGCACACCCCGACCCGCATCGGCCCGATTGACGTCGTGCTGGTCGACGATCTGGTGCTGAGCCACATCGCGCCCAATCTGGAGAATCAGCTTATGTCCATCACCTCACCCGACAGCGAGTTGCCGCTTTATGTGGAGCGCAGTCAGGTCGAGACGCTGTCCGAACAACATCCGCACCTGCCTCTCTACGGCTTGTGGCAGGTCATGCTCGCCTCCCAATGTATCCCGTCAGATACCGGGCTGTACCAGATTCGCACCAATCATCCATCACACCCGAAACGCTATTTGATGCGCGAGGAGAACGGGGCCTACAGCGGCTGGGTTACGGAAGACAGCCTGATCGACACCGCCATGGCACAGCAGGATGCGCCTGAACCGGTCACGCTGGAACTGGAGATGGCCGCCTTGCGGCTGCCGTCCCAGCCGATTCAGACCCTGCGCCAGCAACACGCCCAGCAACGCCGTGCCTGGCGTCAAAGCATGATGCTGCTCGGCTTCATCGTGTTGACGGGAACTTTCGCCGGGGTCGCTGCCGACCGGGTGCTGCATCATCGCCACACCGCGCATCTGAATCAGGCCACGGCACTGCAGGAACAGGCGGCGGCGCTGCAAGGCACGCTGCAGCAACTGAACCGACAAGGACGCATCGAGGTCTTCGAGCAAAGCCGCCAGCTGGAGCAACTGATCCTGCTGGCGCGGCACACACAGTCGGTTGAAGTGCCGCAAACTTCCCTGCTCTCCGCAGAGCGTATGCACGCCATCATTCGTGCGCCGCGAGCCCCGGAAGCTCCTCCGGGAATTCCGATTCACAGCGCTATTCATCAGCCCGATGCCTCGCTTCATGTCCGCTGGTAACGCATGGCCGCGGCGCATGCTGGTGGTACTGATTGCTGTCATAAGTTCCGGTAGCATCAGCGCCGGGGTGCTGGTACGTGATGCCGCGCGAGAAAGTGTGAATCTGGACGGGCTTGCGGCGCACGTCTCACGGTTGCAGCAACGGCATGAACGGCTGCAGCAAATGCCGCCGAGTCAACCCATCCACTGGCAGATCCACCGCCTGCGGGCGCTGGCCCAGACGCTCCCGGACATCACCGCGTTTCAGGTCGTGGCCGCGGACCCTGACACCTACTCGCCAGAACTGGCCGAGCATATCGGTCAATTCGGCGGAACCGTCTGGAAGATTGCCGCGAAAGGCTCCCTGCTGTCGCTGGCGTCACTGTGCCGCACATCACACCATGAAATTCCACTGATTGTGGACTCAGTGCACGCCAACAATGGCACCGCGCATGTACTCCTTTACGTGCTCGGTGCACCTGCCGATCCGGCGGAGAATATCTGATGCGCACGGCCTTGACTCTACTTTTGCTGCTAGCCGGAAGCGCTCTGGCAAACGGCCTGCCCAAACAGCCGGACGCCGCGCGCATCCTGCACGAGGCGGAAGCCCATCTGCGCAAACTGCAGCGCCTGAACGAGGCCGATACCCTGCTTGATGTACAGTTGAAGATCGCCAAGAAACTGGCGGAATGCCAGCAAACCGGCTATTCGTGTGCCACACTCGAAGGGCCTCACACCGCGCCGGAGACGGCACCGAACACCAGCGCGGCCACTTCCCCCTACGCCCTGCCGCAACTACTCGCCACCTATCAGGGCCGCGCGCAAATTCGCACCAGTGACGGCCGCTTGCTGGAAATACAACCCGGAACGCAACTTGGCCCGTGGACCGTCCGGCAGATCGCCGTGGACTTCATCTCCCTGCGCAACACCGCCGGAGAACAGTTGCGCCTGCCGCTGGAGCGCCAGCCATGAGCTCGCTGCCGCAACGCACCCGCACACAGTTCGAGGCGGTCCGTCAAGCCTTGATCGTCGCCGGCGCGCTGCCGTCCAATGCCTTGCAACTCAGCTGCCCGGATACCGCTGATGCCATCATTCCGCGCCTGCTGCGCACCGGGGCCGATGCCGAATCGATCAGTCTGGCGCTATCAACCGTGTTCGGACTACCGCTGTATGTGGAAGGCGTGCATGGCGCTTTGGAATATGCCGAGCATGAGACGGTGGGCTGGGCCGACGGGCGCATCTTTGTGTCGGACCCGTTCGCCTGTGAGGTGCTGATTCGCAACCCGCAACTCGCGCTGCCCGAAGAATGGCTGCGCCATTATCAAGGTGATATTGGACTGCTGCCCATCCCGGCGCACACCCACACTCTGGAGGCGCACGAAGCATCATCCTCACATGAGGCCGAGCGCATCCTGAATGAATGGATCGAACTGGCCATCGAGCATCGCGCCAGCGACATTCATATCACGCCGCGCGACAACGATTCCGTAGAAATCAAGATTCGGCGCAATGGCATGCTGCAGACCGTGCGCGAAGAGCGCATGACGATGTCGGAGAAATGCAACTACCGGCTGATTTCCAATACCTTGCTAAGCCTGTCCGGCAACCAGCATGGCGTCTACAATACCCCGCGGGACGGCAATATGGAATTGCCGCTGCGCGGCCGCCTGTTTTTCATTCGCGTCAATATGTCGCCGGTCACCATCGGGCGGCGCATCTGGGGATCCTTCACGCTGCGCATCGTCGGCGGCTACCAGCACACCGTGCAGACGCTGGAGCAACTGGCACTGCCGCCGACCTATGTCCGCAACCTACACCGCGTCGCCGAGCGCAACAGCGGACTGTTTCTGCTGACCGGCCCCACCGGTTCCGGCAAGACCACCACGTTTTACGCGGTGATCATGGAGATTCTGCGGCGCACCAAAAATCAGGTGTCGGTCAAAACGCTGGAAGATCCGATCGAAGTGCAGGTGCCGGGGATTGACCAGATCCAGATCAATTCTGACATCGGCATGAGTTACGCCGCCGGACTGCGCGCCTTGCTGCGGGCCGACCCAGACGTCATCCTGATCGGGGAGATTCGAGACGAGGAAACCGCCGCGCTGGCCGCCCGCGCCAGTCTGACCGGGCATCTGGTGCTGTCGACGCTGCACACCCAAAACAGCCTCGGTGCCATCGATCGCCTGCGCAATCTTGGCGTCAGCTCGCACCTGATCGCCGACACCCTCACCGCGGTCGGCGCGCAACGCCTGGCGCGTCAGGTGTGCCCGTCCTGTGTGCGCCATGGTCGCGACACGGCCAGCGAAGACGCCTGTCAGCGGCTGAGCCTGCCGTATCACCAGTCCTGGCCGCTGGCGAACCCGGACGGTTGCGAGCAGTGCGCTTACAGCGGGTACCGCGGCCGCGCCTGCCTCTCTGAAACCCTGAACATCACACCCACGCTGGCCGATGGCATCAACCGCGGCGACAGTCTGCGCGACCTGTATGAGGCCGCAACTGATGAGGGCTTTGAGGATTTCTGGACCCAGGCCGAACAGCAAGTGCGTGACGGACACACCAGCTGGGCGGAATGTCTGCGTGTGCTGCCCGGTCGCTTTCGCGAAACAGTCACCCCCGCGACATCCAGTCGCACCCTTCCCTTCCCTTTTCAAATTATGGAGAACCAAGCCGTATGACTTATCCCACTTCTCAGCGCCGGCGCTCGCAGACCGGTTTCACCCTGCCGGAAATTCTCGCCGTGATTGCGCTGCTCAGTGTCCTGATCTCGGTCATCACCACGAATTTTGGCAATGCCTCCCGGGATTTGACGCTCACCAGTAGCAAGGACACGCTGCTGAATGACATTCCCGCCGCCATGATGTCCTATCGCGCCATCAACGGCAGCCTCACTGGCCTGACCAAGTCCGACATCACCGACACCGGCGTGCCAGCATCCAGCCCTGATGGCGATGCCTGGACAGTCGGCACTGTCAACACCCGCAGTGCCGTTATCAACTGGCTGTTGTCCAACGCGGACAATCCTGATGATTTCGCCAATGACCTGACGGCCAGCCTGACGACAAACGGTTCAACCATTTCCGCCTCCACCTACACCAGCAGCAGTAAAACGCTGGCGGTGACCTACGCGATCCCCTGAGCATGACGCTGTATTCCGTCCGCATTCTGTCGCCCTCCGGCAATACCGCCACACTGGCCATCGACGCGCACAGTGTGGAGGCGGTGCGCCAGCATCCCACGCTGGCGCGCCAACAGATCGTATCGGTGCGGCGGCACTGGCAGGAATGGCTCGGACTGCGCCGCACCGACCCGAACGAACAGCGCCTGCTGTTGATGCGCATGGCCAGTCAGTTGATGCGCGGGCGGCTCAGTGCCACCGACCTTGAACAGATCATTGACCGGCTGCCAAGCCTGAGGCGCAACCGGCGGGCGCGCCCGAAGTACAGCCTAACCGGACTCGCGCCGCATGAAATCCTGTTGCACCTGAACTGTCACCCGTTCGCTATCGCGCTGTGTCGGGAAGGCGAGCAACTCGGTCAGGTGCCCGAACTGCTGCTGCAAGGCGCACAATTCCTGGAACAGCAGCGCCACATCAAAAAGCAACTGCACGGCCCACTGTTTAAGTCCTGTCTGTATCTCGGCACCACCCTAGGATTGCTGATCGTGACCCCGCTGTTGTTCCAGACGCTGCTCGACAACCTCGCGACACGCGTTGTCATTCAGACCAATCTCGCCACCGAGATTCTGAGCGGACTCAACATGGCGCTGACCGACTTCCTGCCATTGACGCTGGCCGCGCTGGTGGCGATGGTGGCGCTGGGCCGGACTGGATGGGTACAACTACGGCGCTGGCCGGTGGTGCAGGATTTCGACGGTCTGATCCGCGCGCGGCGCGCTTCGGTGTTGTTGTCAGTATTGATCCCGTCCTTTCGCAAGGGCGTGCATCTGGCGGACCTAATGCGCTCTTTAAGTCCGCTGTTGGGCCGGCGCGCAAGCCACTATCTGTACACCCAGTTGAATACCGGACATCGCCTGTCGCAAAGTCTCACCGAGACCTACTTCAGCGAAACTCTGGTAGTCGGTCTCAGCCAGTTTGAAGACGTCCCGGACACCCGGCTGCCGACCGTGTTCGACACCGTGAAATCCAATCTTGAGGAAGAAATCAGCTGGCGGCTGGAGCGCATCGTGCGCGTGATGCAATGGCTGTACATGGGCTTGCTGATGGGGCTGTTGCTGCTTTTGATTCAGGGCTTTTTAGTGCCCCTGTACTCCATTAGCGTGACATGAAGCACCCCTCGCAACGCGGCTTCACGCTGCCGGAGATGATCGGGGTCATCTCGCTGGTCGCGATTATGCTAGGCCTGTTCGCCAGCGCCGCCACTTCGCGATGGGTCGCCGTGCAAGCGCGCATCGATCAGCGGGCAGTGGTCGAAAGTACCGCCACAGTGCAGCGCGGTGATCTGCGCATTCCCCTGTGGCGCGCAATGGAATTGCGCCGGCAACACGAGGCGGAAAACCCATGATGCAACGGAGAATACCCGCCGCGCGCCAGCGCGGCTTCAGTCTGCTGGAACTGGCCATCAGCATCCTGCTGTTCTCCATGCTCATCGGCAGCGTGCAGTTGAGTTTCACCCGACGCATGTCGCAAGAACTGCAACTGGATCAGGCGGAACAAGCGGCCGGGCAGATGTATCGGCTGGCGAACGCGGCGCAGCACTATGAGATTCAGAATGGCGAATGGCCGGACGAACTGATGCAGTGCGTGGGGGCCTGGACGGTGCTCGAAAGCGACGGGTTGCTGAACACCACGGGGATGACTTCGCCATATCAGGACGCTCAGGGACGGGTTCAGAAATACACAACAGCCTGTGTGCAACCGACCCATTTCCGCGTCTCGATCACCACCGAAAGTGTGGATCACGCCGCGCGGCTTGCGCAGAAAATTCCCACCGCCACCACCGTCAACCGCAGAGTGGTGGTGCGTTATCCTCGAGCGGCCGCGGTTGGCAACGACGGCGACTTTCTGCCGCTGGACGGCTCGGCACGCCCCACCGACACGCTGGACTTCGGCAATCAGTACGTGTTCGGCGTCAAGGACATTCTGGCGACCAGCGGGCAGACCCTGCTCAATTCGGTGCAGCACGTCACCACCGCGAGGCCCGGCGACAAGATCACCAAGCCGGCCTGTCCGGGCCAGATGCAGCCGCATATTTTCACCGCGCTCAATCGGGTGCAAACCTCCAGCGGGCGGCCGCTGCACGCCATTCAGTTGCCGGCGGAGGACAACGGCGACAGCTGGACTGTGGACGCGGTAGTCACCGGCTCAGGCGGTGATGAAACGGTTTCTTCTAGTGATGCAAGCATCACTGTTTTCGTTAAATGCTCTTACTAAAAGGAGAATGATTCACTATGAAAGAACTGACTATTGCTCTGGTGTTACTCGCCGGCTTCCTCGGCATCACGCAAACGGCTTTGGCCGCACAGCCGCTGACGTACGCGCAGTGCATCCGCATGGAACTCACCGACAACGCCTGTCATCGGCGCATCGCCTCGGCCGGCGGCACCTCCCGGTCCGCGCCACGAACCGCTCAGGACGTCATGGTTGTGGAGGAGCCTGACCCAGATTCAAACGAAAACACCGAGCCAGTGATCGTCATCAAGGACCCGGACGGGAAAACCGCCAAGGATCGGTGGTACGATCAATATGTTCTGTACGCCCGTGACTATGGCGCGAGAGTGGAGCCCAAAAGCGTCGCGCTTCGGTACTACCCGAACTATCCGCCGATGCGACCCGCTTACGGCTTTCGCTGAACAGCGCTTGTGACCCTAGGGACGCCTGGGTCAGCGCCACACGGGCTCCGGCACCCCACCATATCTGAACTAGACGTTGAAACGAAAGTGGATGACGTCGGCTTCCTGCACTTCGTACTCGCGCCCCTCCGTGCGGCATTTGCCAGCACCGCGCGCACCAGCTTCACCGCCGCAGTCCACATAATCTTCATAGCCGATCACTTCCGCGCAAATAAAGCCGCGCCCGAAGTCCGTATGAATCAGGCCGGCCGCCGCCGGTGCCAGAGTGCCGCGGCGCACCGTCCACGCTCGCGCCTCTTTGGGGCCAACCGTGAAGAACGTCATGCAGTCCAGCAGTTGATAGCCGGCGCGCACCACCCGATCCAGACCCGGCTCGGACAGTCCCAGTTCCTGCAAGAAACTCTGACGACTCGGCGTGTCGAGTTGCGCGATTTCCGCCTCTAACGCCGCGCACACCACCAGCACTTCGGCGCGAACGTCGCGCAGATGCGCACACAGGCGCGAGACCATTTCTGATTCTTCGGCAAGCCCCGCCTCATCCACGTTGGCCACATACATCATCGGCTTGGCGCTCAGCAAACAGAGTTCTGCGATGTGTTCGGCTTGCGTCTCATCAAGGGACTGCGCACGCACCGCGATGCCATCATCCACGCCTTGCGCCACCGCCTCCAGTGTGCGCAGTACGGCCTGCGCTTCCTTCGCATTGATTTTCAGCTGTCGGCGCACCCGTTCCAACGCCCGCTCCAGCGTGCCGAGATCCGCGAGTAGCAATTCGGTCTGGATGATCTCACAATCGCGCACCGGGTCCACCGTGCCGGCGACATGCGTGACGTCATCCGCCTCAAAACAGCGCACCACCTGGGCGATCGCATCCGCCTCGCGGATATGCGCCAGAAACTTGTTGCCCAGCCCTTCGCCCTGCGCCGCGCCACTCACCAGACCGGCAATATCCACAAATTCAACAGTGGCCGGCAGCTGCTGCTCGGAATGCGCCAGCGCCGCCAGTTCCCCAAGGCGCGTATCCGGCACCGGCACCACGCCAATATTCGGCTCAATCGTGCAAAACGGATAATTCTGCGCCGCCGCCTCACTGCAGGTCAGCGCATTAAACAACGTGGACTTGCCGACATTGGGCAGTCCCACAATGCCGCATTTCAGGCTCATTCGGGAGGTTTGCTAGCCGGGTGCAGTACATTCATGACGGCCTGAAAGTCTCCAGCGCGCAGCGCATCGAGATGCCGCAGCGAATCCGCGATGAGCGTCTGCATCCGCTCATATTCAGCGAGCGGCAGCGGGTGCAGCACGTAATCCGTCACCTGCGAAGCCTCACCGGGATGCCCGACACCGACCTTCAGTCGCCAGAACTCGGCTCCGGCATGCTGCTGCAGATCGCGAATGCCGTTATGACCGCCATGGCCGCCGCCGAACTTCAGCCGCATACTACCCTCCGGCAGATCAATGTCATCCTGCACCACCAGCAAGGCGGATTCGGGTAATCGGTAATAGCGACAGGCCGCCGCAATGGGCAGGCCGCTGACATTGACGTAGGTGTTCGGGCGCAACAGGCGCAAGGTGGAGCCGTCGGCTGCGGTATGCGCCGCCACCTCAGCCTGGAAGGAGGACGCGGTCTTGAAAGAGGCCCCCAGATGCGCCGCCAGCGCATCCACAAACCAGAAGCCTACGTTGTGTCGGGTGCGGGCGTATTTCTCGCCAGGATTGCCCAGCCCCGCGATCACCCGGATCGCCTCAGGAGAATCAGCCATGGGCAGGGCTTGGAATCAGGATTCCGGCTGCTGCTCAGAATCCTCTGTATCCGCGTCGGCCTCTCCCTCGACTTCCTCGCCCTCTGGCTCCTCGACTTCCTCTTCCTCGATGATCTGTTCGCGGCGCTCGTTGATGATGACAATCGCGTGATCATGCCCGTGCATCAACTCCGTCAATTCCACGCCGTCGGGCAACTCCACAGATGACAAGTGCACTGGCTCACCGATGTGCAGGTGTGAGACGTCCACTTCGATGTATTCCGGGAGATCCGCCGGCAAGCAGTTCACCTCGATTTCAGTCATCAGGTGGCTAAAGATACCGCTTTGCTCCTTGATGCCGGGTGCCTCTTCCTCGCCCATGAAATGGAACGGTACCGTGATGTGAATCTTCTCGTCCTGGCGAATGCGCTGCATGTCCAGATGCAACACGATGTCGGAGCGCACCGGATGACGCTGTATGCCGCGCAGAATGACTTTCTGCTTCTTGCCATCCACGCTCAGGCTCAGAATGTGCGAGTAAAACGCCTCCTGTTCCAGGTGGCGCATCAGTTCTCTGCCATCCAGCGTGATCGATACGGTCTCACGGCCAGCGCCATAAACCACGCCGGGTATCTGGCCATTGCGGCGCATGCGCCGTACGGCGACGGATCCGGTTTCCGTGCGCGATTGCGCGGACAGGCTAAAATCAAGGTCGCTCATGGACGGGTGCAGGGTCTCCCCCGTTGTGTTCGGGCGGGTATTATTCGGAAAAGCGCGCCAAAGGTCAAGTCTGAGGGTCGCGAGGGTCGGCGCAAACCTGTTTAGACAAGGTCTAAATTATGCTATACTAACATTCTAGTCGGCGAATACGCCGAACTTTTCTGACTGCATGTTACAAGGAGAAACACCATGTCGACACTAAAAGGAAGCCGCACCGAACAAAACCTGAAGGATGCGTTCTCCGGCGAATCACAAGCGAACCGGCGTTATCTCTACTTCGCCTCCAAGGCTGACGTAGAAGGATACAACGATGTCTCCGCCGTGTTCCGTTCCACTGCCGAAGGCGAAACCGGCCACGCGCACGGTCATCTCGAATACCTTGAAGACTGCGGCGATCCGGCGACCGGCCTGCCGATCGGCAACACCGAAAGCAACCTGAAAGCCGCCATCGCAGGCGAGACCCACGAATACACGGACATGTATCCGGGTATGGCGAAAGCCGCGCGTGAGGAAGGTTTCGATGAGATTGCGGACTGGTTCGAGACGCTGGCGCGCGCCGAGCGCTCTCATGCCAATCGCTTTCAGAAATCTCTGGACACACTCGACGGCTGAGCAAGGATTGAATCGGGTCCGGGGCGCACGGGCGGCCTGGGCTCGCGTTCACTATATATTCTGACAATGGCCCCTGACACTGCTGCTCAAGAACAGGGTCTGGAGGCGCCCACGCGCCATGTTTTAAACTGGAAAGATCCGCAATTCACGGATCCGGACGCGCTCAATGCAGAACTGGAGCGCGTGTTTGACATCTGTAGCGGCTGCCGTCGCTGCATCAATCTCTGCAACGCATTCCCCACCCTGTTTGACCTGATCGACAACTCGGAGACCTTCGAGATTGACGGCGTCGCCAAAGAGGACTACGGCAAGGTCGTAGCAGAATGCTACATATGCGATCTGTGCTTTAGCACCAAATGTCCGTATGTGCCGCCGCACTCATGGAATCTGGATTTTCCTCATTTGATGCTGCGTGCCAAACACGCCAAATTCAAGAGCGAAAAACCAAGCTGGAACGAGCGCCTGCTGTCCGCAACCGACGGCATCGGCAAATTTTATGGCATCCCGATCATTGCGCAAACCACCAACTTCGTCTTCGGAAACAAGACCCTGCGCCGCATACTGGAACCCGTCACCCAGATTCATCGCGATGCCCCTACTCCGCGCATCGTGCCGAGGCCTAAACACGCCCGCGCCGTCCACAAGGAGCTACGCCCCTCCAAGACCGGCCCTGTGCTTCTGGAGGATCAAACCAGTGAACACCACGTGCTACTGTTCGCCACTTGCTACATCAATCAAAATGAACCGCAGATACTCGATGACATGATCGCCATCCTCAGGCACAACAATGTCAGCGTGCACATGGCCGAGCAGGAAGCCTGCTGTGGCATGCCGAGAATGGAATTTGGCAACTTCGAGAAGGTTGAGAAGCAAAAGAACAAAAACATCCCACACCTGAAAGCCGCAGTGGACCAGGGCTTCGATATCCTCGCCGCAATCCCTTCCTGCGTAATGATGTTCCGCAAGGAAATGCCACTGCTGTTCCCGGACGACCCCGACATCAAGGCCGTCGCCAAACATGTCATGGGGCCGTTCGAATACTTCAAGCGTCTGCATGACGCCGGACACCTCAACACCGAATTTCCGCACTCTCTTGGAAAACTGGTGCTACATTCCTCCTGCCATCAGCGCGTCCAGATGGTGGGACATCCCGTCAGCGACATTTTCGAGCTGGTCCCGGACACCAATGTCACCACCATTGAGCGCTGTTCAGGGCATGACGGCACGTATGCCGTCAAGCGGGACACCTACCAAAAAGCGTGCAAGATCGGCCGCCCGATAGCGCGCCATATCGACACCATCAAACCCGACCATTACGGTAGCGACTGCCCCTTGGCCTCCCAGCATATCGGCCATCTCTCCAACCTCGAAATCCACTCCGAACACCCTCTCCGGTTGCTGCGCAACGCCTATGGCATCTGAGCACAAAATCAGCCGTGCCGATCTGCTGACGCTGGAAGCCTACTCCGAACAGCGCGCCGAATGGCGCTCTAAAGTCATGGCGCACAAGAAACTTCGGGTGATTGCACTGGGCGATGATGCGCGACTGTATTTCGAGGATCGCATCACCATGCAGTATCAGATCCAGGAAATGCTCCGGGTGGAGAAAATCTTTGAAGCGGAAGGCATTCAGGACGAACTGGAGGTCTACAACGAACTGATCCCGGACGGCACCAACCTGAAGGCGACCTTTATGCTGGAGTATGACGATATCGAACAGCGCCGCCGTGAACTGGCGCGGCTGACTGGCATTGAGGATACCCTGTGGGCGCAAGTCGGAGAAGAGGCGCGCATTTATGCGATTGCCAATGAAGATCTGGAGCGCTCAACCGATGAGAAAACCTCCTCCGTGCACTTCGTGCGCTTTGAGTTCCCCGACGAGCAGATTCACGCCTTGAAGGAAGGTGCCGAGTTGCGCTTCGGCATCGAACACGAACACTACCCGCACAGCAGCGAGACGCTGCCTGAAGCGGTTCGTCAGTCGCTGGTTTCGGATTTCGATTGAGGCGGACGGCGCGGCGGCGCGTCGTAGACCACAGCCTCCGTCAGGTTGTAGACCAGAAAAGCGCGCCCTTTCGCCCGCGCGATCATCACCACGCCCAGATCGGCCGCCAGTTCCACTCCCATACTGGTCACCCCGGAGCGCGACAGCAACACCGGAATGCCCATCCCGGCCGCCTTCATCACAATCTCCGAAGTCAGACGTCCAGTGGTGTAAAAAATCTTGTCCGCGCCTTCCACGCCCTGCAACCACATGCGCCCGGCGATCGTGTCGGCCGCGTTGTGCCGCCCGACATCCTCCACAAACATCAGAATCTCCTCACCGCGACATAGCGCACAGCCGTGCACCGCGCCGGACTGCTTGTAGATCTGATTGGAACTCGCGATCACTTCAAGCAGGCGATAAATCAAGGACTGGCGCACTTCAACCTGCGGCAGCTGCTGGTCATACAGATGATCCAGCGTGCAACTAAACACCGTGCCCTGCCCGCAGCCGGTAGTGACGGTGCGCCCGGACAGTTTCGCCTCCAGATCCTCAATGCCGCGCCCCGGCTGCATGGTCACATCCACCGCCTCACGCTCCCAGTCCACCCGAATGGAGGCGACATCCTCCATGCGCGCCACCAGCCGCTGATTGCGCAAATACCCCAGCGCCAGTTCTTCAGGGAACATGCCCAGCGTCATCAGCGACACAATCTCGCGTTCGTCCACCCGCAGGGTCAAGGGCCGCTCACCGGCCACCCGAACGGTGCGCGCATCGCCGTACTGATCGCGGACCTCGACTTCCTGAGTCGGCTCCAGACCTTCGGCACTCAGCTGCGGCTCAGTGCTCATGCGGCGACTCCTTCTCCTCAGGGGCAGGCTCCCGCCGCGGGTAGATGCGTACGGTGCGCACCGAGGTGCCGTCCAGTTTCACGACTTCCATGGGATAACGGTTGAGCATCAGGCACATGCCAGCGGCCGGAATCTCCTCGAGATGCTCCAGAATCAATCCGTTCAGGGTGCGCGGGCCCTCCAAAGGAAAGCTGCTGTTCAACTGACCGTTCAATTCGCGCACACTGATGCTGGCGTCCACCATCATACTGCCGTCCTCCAGTACCTTGTACACATCCAGATCATACTGTCCCGGGTCCAGAGCGATGGTGCCGATCACCGACTCCAGAATATCCTCCAGCGTCACCAGCCCCAGAACGTCACCGTATTCACTGATCACCAGACCCATGCGGCGCTTGTGCTGCTGAAAATTGTACAACTGCTCATGCAGGCGAATGCCATCAGGAATGAAGTACGGATCGCGCATGGTCTCGCGGATGAGATCGGCCGTCAGGTCCTCGTCCAGAATGTGCGGCAGCACCTTGCGCCAGTGCAGCATGCCGCCGACGTGATCAATGCTGCCCTCGTATACCGGCATGCGCGTGTAGATCGGATGGTGCAGTTGATCAAGCACCTCGTTCCAGTCCTCGTTCAGGTCAATGCCAACAATCTCGCTGCGCGGAATCATCACGTCGTTGACCGTGATCTTCTCCAGATCCAGAATGCCCAGCAGCATCTTCTGGTGATCCCCGGAGAGCAGACCGCTTGATTCGCGCACTGCATTGCGCAACTCTTCGCCGGTCAAGGCATGACTGGCCTCTTCGCGCCACACTCCAGCCAGACGCAGCAGCCCGTTGGCGAAGCGGTTGATCAGCCAGACCAAAGGCAGCGCCACCACCATTAGGAAACGATAGATGATCGCGGCCGGGTAGGCCACGCGCTCGGCGTGCATGGACGCCAGTGTCTTCGGTGCCAGTTCCGCGAACACCAGAATCGCAATGGTGAGAAAGCCGGTGACGATCGCCACGCCGATTTCCTGAAAGTACACATAGCCCAGATAACTGGCTAACTGGGTGATCAGGATGTTGACCAGATTGTTGCCCAGCAGAATCAATCCGATCAGGCGGTCCGGGTGTTGCAGCAAGGCGCGGGCGCAGCGCGCCCCGTAATGTCCCTGCTCGGCGCGGTGATTCAAACGGTAGTGATTCAGCGCCATCAACGCGGTCTCGGAGCCAGAGAAGAACGCCGACAGCACAAACAGCACACCCAGTACTACGAACAGCAACTCAACGGGAATCAGGCTCATTGCAACACGCGCGGCGAACGAACGCTGGACTGCCGCCTATAATTGAAACCATCCACAGTTCTTTCCTGATGAACTCCAAAGCCCGCACAACGGCACCCGATCCGGTGATCGCCCGCAATCGGAAGGCGCGCCACAACTACGCCATTGACGAAGAGTTTGAGGCTGGACTGGTGCTGCATGGCTGGGAAGTCAAAAGTTTGCGGCTCGGCCGCGCCCAGATCAATGAGGGCTATGTCAGCGTCCGCAACGGCGAAGTATGGCTGTTGAGTTGCCACATCACTCCCCTGCCGAACGCCGCGCATCTTGACACCGATGCGGCGCGCCCGCGTAAACTGCTGCTGCACGAAAGAGAAATCGCGCACCTGCGCGGCGCAGTGGAGCGCAAGGGCTACACGCTGGTTCCTCTGTCACTGTACTGGAAGCGGGGACGGGCCAAACTTAAGTTCGCTCTGGCGCACGGCAAGCAGGCGCGTGACCGGCGTCAGGACATCAAAAAACGCGACTGGACGCGCGAACGCGAGCGGCTGCTGCGCCATAGCAACAAGGGCCGCGAAGCCTGAGGCTCGCGGCCGCCTGCGTTCATATTCTGCGGCAGGGATTCGACCTTCCCGCCGCGAACCAATTACTGGCTGCAGGAATACGGGGTCGTCACCACATCCACCTTTTCGCGGACGGCAGCGACACAATCGTCGTAACTGGCGTAATGACCCGCCGAATGTTTGTCGTCTCCCATGCCGACCATAGCCTCCCAGGCCCCACCGTCTGCAGACTCGCCGGTCGCGGTGTCTGGCATGGCGTCATCCTGTTGCGACAGCCAGTAGAAAAAACCAACAACAAGCACGATGATCACTCCGGTAATTACTTTATCCATTCCCAATAGTCCTCCAAAGACAGATAGATTGCTGCGCCGCAACACAGAGGCGAGGCACAAAATACGAGTTTAAGATTATCAGAATTTAAGCGCCTTTGCTAGCCGAGGTCATCTGCGCCATAAATTCCTCATGCGCACGCTGCTCCTCCGCGCTCGGCATCAGCACCGGAATTTCCACTTCGCTGGTGTCAATGCGATGGCTTACCACCGCCTCACTCGGTAGCTCCAGCCCGATCTGTCCGCCGGTCATCCGCAAATACACTTGCGCCAGTAACTGCGCGTCGAGCAAGGCTCCATGCTTGTCCCGATGGCTGCGATTAATGCCGTACTGATCGCACAACTGATCGAGCCCGTTGCCGCCGGGGTGCATCTTCCGCGCCATCTCCAGCGTGTCGGTGATTTTTGAGCAGTACACCGCGAAGTCGTCCTTGTAGCCGGCCGTGTGCAATTCGCGGTTGAGAAATCCCAGATCAAAACTGGCGTTGTGAATCAGGACCTCCGCGTCCACCACAAACTCCAGCAACTCTTCCACAATGTCGGCAAACTTCGGCTTGCCGCGCAACTCCTCGCGACTGATGCCGTGCACTTCCTGCGCCTTGGGTTCAATGTCGCGTCCCGGATCAACGTAGTGCTGCAAGACCCGACCACTGAGTTCGCGCGCCATCAACTCCACACAACCGACCTCAATGATCCGGTTCTCCTCGGTCATGCCGGTGGTCTCCAGGTCCAGCACCACCTGCCGACCCATATTCAGCGCCTCAGTCGCCGTCATGTCTGCACCAACCGGTCAATGGCCTCATTCGCCAAAGCATCCGCGCGCTCATTGCCGGCGTCGCCAGTGTGTCCTCGCACCCAGGTCCAGTGCACCTGATGCCGGGCGGCCAGAGCGTCGAGCCGCTGCCACAAGTCCTGATTCTTGACCGGTTTGCCGTTCGCGGTCTTCCAGTTTTTCTTCTTCCAGTTGGGCATCCATGAATTGAGCCCATCCATTAGATAGCGCGAGTCCGTCACCAGCTCGGCCTGACACGGTTCGCCCAATGCGCTCAGGGCTTCAATCGCCGCCAGCATCTCCATGCGATTGTTGGTGGTCTGCGGATGCGCGCCCATCAATTCGCGCCGCTTGCCTTCCTCGACCAGCACCACTCCCCAGCCGCCAGGTCCCGGATTGCCGCGGCACGCGCCGTCTGTGTAAATGGTGACCTGTTTCATGGCGCGAGATTATATGCGCGTGGTCGGTTCGGCCCCTGCCAAGGCATCCGACAGCACCGTCGAGGGCCGATACCAAGGCTCTCGGGTCGGCGTCAATGGCAGGCGCAACTTGCGCGCACGAATGCAACACACCCCTCCGAAATGATTCCAGCGCCAGCGACTTTGATGCTCCAGCACCTGCAGACTGCGCTGTATCACTGCATTGTGAATGGGTGGGCGGAACACTGTGTAGGTGCAGGCTTCGGTCTCCAGATTCAACACGGACAGCCAGTCCCTTACGCGACCCGATCCATAAAAATGCTGGCTCCACGGAAACTTCCACGGCGCGAACAGGCGGCGCAACCCATAGCAACTCCACGGATTGAATCCGGCCAGCACGAGACGCCCGTTGGCCACCAGCACCCGCTCCGCTTCGCGCAGCACCCGATGCGGCTGCGCACTCAATTCCAGCGCATGCGCCAGCACCAGAAGGTCCACCGTGTTGGAGGCCACCGGCAGCGCATCCGGTGTTCCTCGAAACTGACCGCTGCGCGCATCCGGGTGCATCAGAAAAGAGCGGTGCACTTCGGTCGCTGATGTCAATTCTTCGTCACACAAGGCCGCGGGGCCGCAGTAAATTGCATGCTGACCCCACGAATCCTGCTGCAGCGTCTGCAACTGTCGACGCACCAGTTCAGCCGACAGACGCCCTGCGCCGGTGGCGTACCACTGGTCGAGTTTGCTGTAGTTCTCGATTTGAGACACGGGTGCTCACGGCGACAGGCGATCCTGTTGCCACATCCCGTCATCGCCGAGACGAAAGCGAATGCGATCGTGCAGGCGGCAGGAGGCGTTCTGCCAAAACTCAATCGTATGTGGACTCAGGGCATATCCACCCCAGAACTCCGGGCACGGAACATCCTGACCCTCAAAGCGCTGCGTGGCCTCCTCGAACTGACGCTGCAACTGGTTATGATCTCCCACCACTTGACTCTGATGCGAGGCATAAGCCCCCAGCTGACTGCTGCGCGGGCGCGTGCGGAAATACTGCTCGTTTTTCTCAGCCGATAGCTGTCGCACAGAGCCTTCCACCCGAACCTGCCGGCCGGGAGGCTCCCACCAAAAGGTCAGCGCCGCAAAACCACTGGCTTGCAATTCGCGAGACTTGGCGCTGTTGTAGTTGGTATAGAACACAAACTCCTCATCGTGCAGTTCCTTGAACAAGACCATGCGCGCACGCGGACGGCCTTGGGCATCCACGGTGGCAATATTCATGGCGTTCGGCAACGGCCGGCCGTCATCAGCCTCCTGAAACCATGTGGAGAACAGGGCGAACGGATCCGATCCGGCAGCCGCGCGGGTCAGGGGTGGGGGTGTAGTATCAATCATGCGGTATATTATGATGGACGCTTTCACACTACCGCCTACTCTTACTTATGAGCGCAGAAACCATGATCAAGCGAGCCAGTGATGACGGTTTCATCATCGCCTGGAAATACAAATACAAGTTTGAAGTCGGCGTCCTCGACGGCGAAATGACCTACAGCGAAGCGCTGGAGAAATGCGCACAGTTGTGTGCCGAAGATCCGGAGAAGACCTTCTGGCCGCAGCGCACGGAAGCGACCAGCGACTCCTACGGAAAATTCCACAAGGCGCACTGAAGACCTCGAAACGCACCTCAGGCGCTACATGGCGTCTGTTCTTCGCGCTGTTCCCGGACACCCCCACACGCGAACAACTGCTGCGTGTTCAGCAGCGCATTCAGTCTGAACGCGGGCGCGCCACGCGAGAGGAAAACCTGCACCTGACCTTACTGTTCCTCGGTGAGGTGGAAACACATCGCATATTCGATCTGCAAGAGATCGTCC
This sequence comes from uncultured candidatus Poriferisulfidus sp., assembly GCA_965199755.1. GTDB lineage: Bacteria > Pseudomonadota > Gammaproteobacteria > Poriferisulfidales > Poriferisulfidaceae > Poriferisulfidus. Next base: position 260,680 of record CBDASZ010000002.1, read on the forward strand.
CGCGTCTTGACCATCTGGATGCGGAGCTGGAACTCGACGCGTTCGGCAGCTTCGGACACGCCGGGAAACACAGCCTTTGGCTCGGTCCGTCACAGCCGCCTGAAACATTGCTGCAATGGCGCAAGCAACTGGTGCGGGAAGTGAGCCGGCTGGGTTTGCAGGTCCGGCGCGAAACCTGGCGTCCGCACATCACCTTGTATCGCGGAGCATCAGGGTTGCGGCACATGCCGGAGCGACTCGAAGAAGCGCTGGCGTGGCGGGTGGGATCCTGCACTCTGGTGCGCTCACATCTGACACCGCAAGGGCCTGTTTATAAGAGACTGCCACCAAGGTTCGAGTAGATCTTGTAAACGAAAAGCATGGTTGAAAAGAGCAAATCACGCTAATCTATTTATGTTCCTCCCAAGAGTCTTTGCGTACCTCAAACGTGCCGAAGTATCCCTCAATGACGTGGCGTGCATTTTCCCATCCTGATCGAGAAATTGCCTTGAGTGCATTCATTTTTGTCTCCATTTATTTAAAGCATGCTGCAATGAAACTTCCAATTTGCGCTGAAGGACAGGCATCTCGGTGCCAAAATATATTCAACGTTATTAAAATATGATAACGTCAGTCTTATGGACATTTAGCAAGCTCTGACGCCAACCGGCACTGATTTCATACGTTATTCATGCGCCTGTTAGCATAAATGCACACCCGCCAGACACTTTTTTGAGAAAGTGCTTCCGCAACGGACAGGACGGCGCTAGAAAACCGGATCCGACACTTGCTTCATAGTTGGGACATGCCACCATGTAAAATGCCTACCCCAACCCATTTATGAGGAAAGTTGATCATGCCCAAATACATCATTGAACGCGATATCCCAGGTGCTGGCAACCTGTCGCCTGAGGAACTGCGTGACATCTCGCAAAAATCCTGCAGTGTGCTCCAAAGCATGGGCCCGCATATCCAGTGGCTTGAGAGCCATGTAACGGATGACAAAGTCTACTGCACCTATATCGCGCCGAATGAAGCAGCGATTCGTGAGCATGCTGAACAAGGCGGATTCCCGGCCAACAATATTGCTGAAATCCGTACCACTATCGATCCGACCACTAGCGAAGGATGAGCGCTCTGGACCGCATCCGCGAACAGGTCACCGGCAATCCGGTGGTACTGTACATGAAAGGCACGCCGCAAATGCCGCAGTGCGGGTTTTCAAGCCGCGCCGCGCAGGCGCTGATGGAGTGTGGCGAGGAATTCGCCTACGTCAATGTGCTGATGGACCCGGAGATCTTCCAGGACCTGCCGAAATATGCTGACTGGCCGACGTTTCCGCAGCTGTACATCGACGGCGAGTTGGTCGGCGGCTGCGACATCATGATGGAACTGCACCAAAGCGGTGAGTTGAAGAAAAAAGTCCAGGAAGTGCGCAGTGACGACGCCTCCTAAGGTCGCGTTACGGGGCCGGAGTCTCCGGTACCGTGTCGTGTCGCGGCCAATCGTTGATAATCTGACAGAAAATCCGCGCCGTCATGTGGGCGTCGTAGCCAGCACTGTGCGCCTGCTCGGTGTCCCACTCGAATCCCGCTTCTTCCGCAATGCGCGACAGTACGGTCTGGCCGTAGGCGGCCGCACCTAAACTCACGGTATCAAGTGTGCTGAACGGATGAAACGGATTGCGCTTGAGGCCGCAACGGGCGGCGGTAGCATACATCACCGCTAAATCAAACGCGGCATTGTGGCCCAACAGAATCGCGCGCTGGCAGTGGTGCTCGCGAACCGCGGCACGCACCATCCGAAACACCTCTTCGAGCGCGACCTTCTCAAAGACGGCTTCACGCTTCGGGTCGTGCGGGTCAATCTTCAGCATCTCCAGCGAAACTGGATCCAGACGGGCACCTTCAAAGGGTCGCACCGCCAGTTGCAACGGCTCTTGCGGTGACAACCGACCTTGGGCATCCATCGTCAGCAACACTACCGCGACCTCCAGCAAGGCGTCGGTCTCAGGCACCAGACCTCCGGTCTCCACATCTATCGCTACCGGCAAAAACCCGCGAAAGCGGCTCTCCATGCTCACGCCTGTCATAACGTCACTTCCCTCCTCTCCCTATAATAATACGTCAATCGACTGTGCTGGCGCACTGCCATGTCTCAATACCGCAAAATTGTGCTCGCCTATTCCGGCGGACTCGACACCTCTATCATCCTGAAGTGGCTACAGGAACAGTATGCCTGCGAGGTGGTTACGTTCACCGCTGATTTGGGTCAGCAGGAAGATCTGGAGCCGGCGCGCAAGCGCGCGGCTGACTTGGGCGTGGGCGATATTCGCGTGGTGGATTTGCGCGTGCCATTCGTGCGGGATTATATTTTCCCGATGCTGCGGGCCAACCCGCTGTATGAGGGACAGTATTTGCTGGGCACCGCCATCGCGCGCCCGCTAATCGCGAATGCCATGGTGCAGGTGGCGCATGAATGCGGGGCGGACGCTATTGCGCATGGCGCGACCGGCAAAGGCAACGATCAAGTTCGTTTCGAGCTGGCAGCGCGGGCTCTGGCACCAGAGCTCGGCATCATCGCACCTTGGCGGGAGTGGAAGCTGAACTCTCGCAGCGCACTGCTGGAATACGCAGCGCAGCACGACATTGAAGTCGAGACCGACGCCGAGGGCAAAAGTCTCTATTCCATGGACGCCAACATGCTGCACATCTCTTATGAGGGCGGCATTCTGGAAGACCCGGACGCGACAGCACCAGAAGATATGTGGCGCTGGACCTGCGGTCCAAGACACGCTCCTGACAAGCCGCAAGTGGTGCGGATCGGTTTTGAGGGCGGCGACGCTGTATCAATCGACGGCGAAACGCTGGCTCCGGCTGCGCTGCTGGAATACCTCAACACGATTGCGGCGCAACACGGCGTTGGGCGGGTTGATCTGGTCGAAAACCGCTATCTGGGACTGAAATCGCGTGGCTGCTATGAAACACCCGGCGGCACTGTGCTGCTGGCCGCGCACCGGGCGATCGAGTCGCTGGTACTGGATCGGGAGGTCGCGCATCTGAAAGAAGAATTAATGCCGCGCTACGCGACCTTGATCTACAACGGGTACTGGTTCAGCCCGGAACGGGAGGCCTTGCAAGCATTCATTGATCACACGCAGCGCGGGGTCAGCGGCGAGGTGCGGCTGCGGCTGTACAAAGGCAGTGTGTTCGTGGAGGGACGCAGCAGTCCCAACAGCCGCTACGATCCGACTCAGGCGACTTTTGAGGATGATCAGGGACAGTTTGATCAGAGTGATGCCACTGGTTTCATTCGGCTGTCCGGACTGCGCCTGCGCAAGCCTGGGAGTTGATTTTGTCGCGGTGTGCCGCAGTGCGAGTTTTGCGCTGTTAGGTTTTCGCTATAATGGGCTTTTACACCCTATGGGTGACACAAGATCATGCAATACAGACGCATTTTGATTTCGCCGCTTTGCGCGGCTGTGGCCGCAGGCATTATGCTGGCGGCTATGCCAGGCATTGGCGTTGCGGCAGTCGCCCCCGACCCGCGTGATCCGTGGGAAGGCTACAACCGCACCATGCACGCTTTCAACGACACAATTGACAATGCGATTGTCAAGCCCGTGTCCACTCTGTACAAGGCTGTCACGCCGAAACCGGTGGATCAGGGCGTGACGAATTTCTTCTCCAATCTGGGAGAGCTTCGGAACTTTCTGAACTCAATGCTACAAGGCAAACCGGAGCGCAGCTTCAATGCGCTGGCTCGGTTCGCGGTCAACAGCACCGTCGGTCTGCTTGGCGTCGTTGATGTCGCAACCAGCCTAGGGATTGAGAAAGCGCCGGAAGATTTCGGCCAGACGCTGGCTGTGTGGGGATCAGGGCCGGGGCCTTATTTCGTATTGCCCTTTTTCGGTCCGAGCACCGTGCGCGATGCGTTCGGCAAGCCGTTTGATATTGCCGCGAATCCGGTCACTTGGCACGATGAAGCAACGATTTTATACGGCGTTGATGTGGTGGATTATCGCGCCGACCTGTTCGAACTCGAAGAAAGTGTCGAAGGCATTACTGAGGATGAGTACGCGCTCATTCGCAACGCCTATCTTGACCAGCGCGAATACGCCATAAGCGACGGCGAAATGGATGCCGACGCTTACGATATTGGCGAATAGGATTCAGTACCCGTCGGAATGACGGGATGACTGGATTCAGCCACCGAACAACTTCTTGATTGAGCCGATCAGTCGGCCCATGCCGCAGCTCGAAGATTCACTCGATGCGGACGGTGCCGGATCAGCAGCGGGTGACGCTTCGGCTGATGCAGCGGGCGCGGCACCGGAAGACCCGGATGAACCTGCGCTCGCCATCTGTTCGTAGTGTCGTCTGAGAACGGAATCAGTTGGAACCATAATGGATTGCCCTCCAAAAATCAGCCCTCATTGTAGCGCACCGCTTACGCGAGAAATTTGGACCTTAGTATGCGCGGCCAGTGGCGCATATCGAAATGATGGTTTTATTGGGAGCCTGAACCGGCAGCCTCATCATCATCCGGCTCCAGCCACGACACCATAAGCCCGGCGATGGCACCAATGACCCCAAGTGAGAGAATCTGCAGCCACAGTGTGATGAACCGACCAGTGGTCGTAACCGGATAGTGCTCACCAAAGACCGCAGGCTCCGCTCCGAATATCGTGGACACACACCACCACATGGCGTCTTCCGCCGAATGAATGTTGGAGCCTTCCGCACCATATTCGACGCTCAACAAGAGGAAGGCAGAGAAGATCAGTGAAAGCGCAGTAACCGAGAAAACACTGGCAATAAGCGAAGCACGATAGTTGAGCCGGGTCGTCAGGACGTTTGTGAGGCGCATGATAGCCCGCAGCGCTCTGAACATCAGGAAGAACCGCAACACGCGTAGGGCTCGCAACTCTTCGATGTACGGCACGGAAGCCAGAATGTCGATCCATCCCCGTGTAAACCAAGCACGCTTGTTTTCCGCCTGATAGATGTCCCAGATGACCTTGGAGATGAAGACAGCGCAGATCAAGTAGTCGCTAATAACCCACAGGCGAAGATACTCTCCATCCAGATCTCCCGTGACGCGCAAACCCAGACCGACGACAGACACCAGCGCAAAAATCATCAAGGTCGTCTCGATGATCAGTTCCGCAATGGATACCGGGCGATTGGGTTGCATGAGCGAGTTATTTCAGGGATGGTCCAGATAATTATATTAATCCTGAAATATTGTGCTTAAGATTCTGTCGGTTTGAATTCAAATTTGAGGTCTGGGAATGCCTTCTTCAAAGACTCTGCCGCTTCTAACGTTCCTGTACCCCACTGGTTACTAAACACATATGTCTTTTCGCCAATCAGAAAAACCTCTCCGTCGTTACAAAAATATGGGACTTACCAGCCTAATTAGCCAAGAAGGGCTTGATATCCAGCGCGGGAATGGCTAAATTTAATCAAGAACGGACAGGGGAATACATTTCAGGGTCGGTAGGTCCATAAATTCCTACGACAGAAGTTTGCACTGCTGCAGCCACGTGCAACAAACCCGAATCATTGGCTGCCCTACATCAGGCTATGGCAATGATGTCAACCACTTCTTCAAGAGAAGTTTTGCCACATAAATTAGCGACTTCGCAACCATATTTCTGCGCTATCTTTTCACCCAGCCCCCCCCCCCCATTAAGACGATTTGATAGCCGTCAGCAATCAACATTCCTGCTAATTTATTGAAAGACTCCAAGAGCCACTTCTTCGCACTCCACCTTGACGCACCCGGTGCCAAAACAATTAGTTCTCGACCCATATCCAACTTAAACTTTTGCATTGTCTGGTCCATTCGTTCCGGGTAAACTACGAGATGTGGATTCGGGACAGGATTCGAATGCGGCATATCCGGTGGCAGTAGTCGAACAATTTTCTCTTGAAAACTTCGTGATCGACGCACCCTTAAATCATTCACCAGCCAAGGCCGTACTTGCTGAACCCTGTGCGGCGAGCAATGCCGGCGAGAACAAGCAACATGCCGGCATTTGTTGAGCGTGGAGTCAAAATGGATGCAGGATAGTTTTCACTACGAATTTGCTTTATTGTTCTGAACCATAAGCGAGACGGGAATCTGCCCTTGGTAGTGTTGATCTCAAAGTGATTGCGAACTTTTGGCATTCGCTTAATGAACCCTCGAAAATGTGATGGTGCCACGACGTCGATAATCATCGACAGGGCATGTTCTTTCAGTAAGCGAAGCAACGTCTGGTTCATCACCAGATCACCAACGGACGTATCCAATACCACCAACAAGTGGGAGTACGCAGTATCTTCAGAGGTCGCAATATCGGTGGGTGATTCACTCATGGCAGGATGTTCTAAATTGACGAGATGTTCCTGAAACTGTGTCATTATTTGATGTTTTCTCTGAGCTCCCAGTACACATCTATGTGCTGCCGTGCAATCAGTGCAGGATCGTATTGTTTTGCCCGTTCAATTCCTGCCTGGGCAAACTTTTGGCGCAATTCTGAAGATTGATACAGGCGAGTTATTTGCTGTGCTAGCGCATCCGCGTCATTAGGAGAAACCAGCACCCCACACTCATCAGTAACGACTTCCGGGATCCCCCCGACTCGACTGGCCACAATGGGGATACCTGAGTGCATCACGTCCAATAGTATAGAGCCTAAAGACTCGATCAGTGAGGGAAATACGAATAAATCAAAAGTATCCACCCACGCCCAAGGCTCTTCTATCCACCCGGCAAAATGAATATTGCTCAGTCCCTTCGCTTGCTGGCGCAACTCTTCTTCCAAACGACCAGCACCCAGTAACAGAAACTTCACATCTGGAAAATCCGCTGCTAACAATTGTGCAGCCCGGATCAGCACCGAATGTCCCTTCTCTGGTCCATCCATTGCAGCCACATGTCCGATCAAAAATTTGCCTGAAAACTTCTCGCGGATTTTGGCAGTACTTTCCGGGTCTGCGTCTCTGGGATTCCAGGCATCGGGGATGCTATAGGTAGAAATATACGGAAACCTCTGACGCACACCTTGCTCAACCGCATCTGTGAGTGTAATCACAGTTTCTGCATTTCGATAGATGGCAGAACTATACAGATTGTTGTTGATGGGTTTTGTCAGCCTCCGTGTGATCAAATACTTGCTACGCCAAATGAGCGACGCGGCATACGCCACTTGTGTGGCATGCGCCTCATGCGCGTGCAGTAAAGAAGACCCACGACACGCAAACAACGCGGCGAGCCGACTTCGCGCCAAGTGGAGTTCAATGGTCTCGGTATTTTTAAGGCGCGATGCCAGCGGCCCATGCTTCAATACCACAACCCGTTGTTCGGCGACTCCCTCTTTTTCGAGGGCCTGAATCAGAATTTCGGTTTGACGCTCCCCTCCTCTCAGCTTGGAGTCTCGCGCAAGATTGAGGTGGCATACCGAGGCAGCCTGCAAGCGCGATTTGCGGAATATCTTAAGCCTGTATTCGGGAAGTTGCGTTGCTTTTCTGCGTAGCAACCAAAGGGGTCCGACCAGTGTGCGATAGCCCCGTGACGCAACCCATGTGGTCCTCCCTATGCCCCAAAACCAACACCATATCAGTCGAGTACTCCACGATAGCGGATCAACCAGTTGTGTTTCGATTTTGATTTCTACGATTGCCTTGCCGTTTAACTGAAGTTCATCTCTCAAACGGCACGCCGCGATCACTTCCACAAAGTGCAGTGCATGACTGTTGCGTCGTGAAATAAGGCAGTGAATCCCGTTAATTTCAGCGTGCCAATAGTAAATGCGCCCTTCTTGAGGAATAGCCGTGTACTCTGGTTTGAACCGCACTGGCCGATCCAGAGCAACATTCAGTGAACCCGGATACGGAAGTGCCCCAAGCGCATCAGAAATCGGACTCGGTTCTATGTTCCACCGCGACGCAGTGCCATAACCGCTGACAACGCGGCCCCTTAGCACTGTCTGGTCGGACGCGGATTCCGGCATTCGGATCTAAAAGATAAAAATTAGATCAGCAATTATGCTGGTTTTCATCACCACATATGCACATTTCTCATAAAAGTGCTCTGCTTTTCCCGCATAATATGAATTCTGAGTGCTGATGAAAATCCCGGTTTTCATGGCCTCACTCCCATCCTCAAGCCTTCCAATATCTGCAGTAATTCTGTTTAAGAACTCACTCGACACCTTGCCGAAAACACTGGACAGCCTGCAAGGGCTGGATGAGGTATTGATCTTTGATAACGGCCCGACACCGGAATTAAATCAGGCGTGCGCACCTTACTCTAACCTGCGGATCGTTACTGGAGAATTTGTCGGATTCGGCCCGATACGGAATCAAGCTGCGAAACTGGCACGAATCTGTACGATCTGTGAAACAAGAGCTAGAAAAAATCAATCGCTACACCGAACTTGCCACAAAGGACTCGCGCAGACCTTCTTCCCTTTGGGGTGCTAGGTGCGAGCGACTTGGCAATTTTTCAACGCCTACGTGCTGGAGTTGGGAATGCTGGATGGCTGGCGCGGATTACTATGCGCAGTGAACACAGCAAATACCGGTTTTTACAAGCACATTAAACGCGTGGCCGCTCGCGACGGCTAAACTCATGGCTAGGCTCGCTCACCTGAATCATCGCTCATTTCCACGAACTAAAACGTCGGGACTCCTTGATGCGCCACCTTGTCTGCACAACAGTACTGATCGCCGCGATGGGTTTAGAGCATAAATGAGTTTAGTTTTTTAGAATACGCGCCACCAACAAGAAAACAACGAAGCACGTTCATACCCATCCTTTCCCTAGAAGACAAACAGGCTTTGTTCGCCCAGCGCAGGTACAGGAGCCCTTTCAGCCTTCCAGTACGCTCTACCCGGGCCAGTTGCCTAGCTATATGGCGGCTGCTACACTCGCATATTGAAGCATCTTCTCAACCTCTGCGTATATTGGATATAGGGTGTGGCTCCGGGGCTATGCTCCAGCATACTGCCTAGCATTGCCGCACAAAAAACTGGCCTGTCGAAGGAAATCTCCTTGGTTTGGATATTGATGAAGAAGCCTTTCAGGCAGAAGTCCCGTTCAAAAAAGCCGACCTAAACCTGCCACTAACCCAACAAGTGGAATCCTTCGACATTATCATCGCCATGGAAGTACTGAAGCACTTGCGAACTCCATATCTGATGCTGGAAGATATTTACCAGACCCTGAATCCAGGTGGACATTTTCTGTTTTCAGTGCCGAATATTCACAACCTGCTTAGCCGGATCAAATTCTTGACCAAAGGCACAACCTACAAATACCACCTACCCAGTGCCGACTCATCAGATGCCCATAGCACACACGGACATATCAGCCCGTTTTCAATCCAGTATTGGGATTATGGATTGCGCTATGCAGGGTTTTCGGATATTCACTATTCCACCGACCGATTCATCCGAGAAGCTTTAATTTGGGCTGCCCTCTTGTCGCCACTTCTATAGCTAGGAACCTGGTCGCTGCACCGTAGAGAGTAGCAGAGAAATCAGCGGATCTATGAACAAAACCACAGGGCAGCTCATGAAATCAATACGTTGCGGAATCTCGCTGGCAGTAACCTCATCGGAAAATGCGCCAAGCCCTTATAACTGACTCTAATCACACGGCTACCTTTTCAGAAAGTTGTATGATCTCGCTCTCATTTCGCAATGCAAAGATTGAATCTGTAAGATTATGAAAGCCCAGCAAATTGAATTCCTAAAACTGCTCGAAGGCAGGGTTCAGGACATCATCCCGTACTGGCAACGCCGCTACTGTTGGGGGAAAGCCGACACCGAACGACTGATCGAAGATCTGATGGCAATCGCAGACGCAGATACAAATTCCAATCATTATGCGGGTAATCTTCTAACCTTCCCCAAACCAAAAACAGCCTGCACTAGTAAATCCAAAACTTTTCGTGTGGTCGATGGTCAGTAGCGACTGACAACCGTAAGCCTCTTACTCGCATGTATCGCCGAAAAACTAGAACACGAAGTAGGCAAAATTCCCTTAAACTACATATCCGAAACCATAAGCAATCAGCTACTAACATCAGGAGGATGTGCCAGTTATCGCAGATCATACGATGTGAAATGGCAGACCAAAGTATTTCAGGGGATGTGGTGCAGGAAAGCAGGCAACGTAAAACCGTGCACGTTGAGCGCTCTTGGGAACGAGAAAACGACGATGAGTGGGAAGAGGCTTATGAGTGGATTTATGAACAATACAAAAGACTAATCCTTTATATTAGAAAACGCTGATTTTGAAGATGAGAAACATTGAGGTAGCTCCTAATGAACACCAAAAATAGAAACGAATTGATCGAAGATTTCCCTTGGATAGAACTTTACGAAAAAATTGCCGATCAATTACTACAATATCGCCATAACAGGAAACCACTTGTTGAACGCCTCCACGATATTGCTGCACGTGTTGAGCCTTTCATGAGCATGACAGATAAGGATGCGGAAGGCTCTTTGCCCTTAAGAGATATTGATCCTTTCACAACAATAGCCTCATTCAATCGCCGTACCAAATCCGAGAACAGAATACAGGTAGCCATCGAACTTGCTGAATTTCTTGGCGTCGACATGGATAAGCAACGTATTGAAGAAGCTATTTACGTACTGGGCGATCGTAGAAGTGTCCCAGAAGTGTATCCCGGAGCAACTTGGTTCTTTGCATTCGCTAAAAATCGCGAAGCAAATGATATTGATACTCTTTGGAATTTTTTTGAAAGAGCACTTGAGTTTGCGGATTCTGCCACAGATGAAAGCAGGAAAGCTTTTACAGAAACCTATGACGAGGCTTTGAAATGCAAGCAGATCGGAGACACTAAGTTGAGCATGGGGCTGTACTGGATTCGTCCAAGGTCTTTCCAAAATCTGGACAACTGTACCTGCCCATACATAGAAAATGTACTCGACATACCAATACAAAGTAGCGGCCCAAAAGGACGTAACGCAGATGATTATCTGGCACTACTCAGCGAACTCGAAACCAGATTTAAAGAAGACGCTTTCCCAGTACACTCATTTCCTGAATTAAGTTGGACTGCTTGGTGGCGGAATGAAACCGTACCCAAACCAATACCTGGCAATGACACCATATTCCCACCATATCCCCTCAATACGATTCTCTATGGTCCGCCTGGGACGGGGAAAACATACGCCACTGTCCGGCGTTGTGTCGAAATTTGCGAAGGTAAAGAAGTCCCAGATTCAGACAACAGTAATGACATTCGTGCCCGCTATGACGAACTGGTAGAGAAAGGGCGCATTGAATTCATCACTTTCCACCAATCATACGGCTATGAAGAGTTCGTAGAAGGACTGCGGCCTGAAACTAGTGGAACAGACACTGGCTTTCGTCTTGAATACAAGGATGGCGTACTCAAGGAAATTGCTAAACGCTCAAGGAATAAAAACGAGCCTTATGTTCTCGTCATTGACGAAATCAACCGAGCCAATGTCTCAAAAGTGCTCGGTGAACTTGTCACGCTGCTGGAAGAAGACAAACGCCAAAGAGCAGAAAATGAGATCTCCGCGACCCTGCCTCATTCTGGTGAGAAATTTTCTCTCCCAGCTAACCTTTTCATCCTTGGCACTATGAACACGGCTGACCGATCTATCGCACTGCTGGACACAGCACTGCGCCGCCGGTTCCATTTTGAGGAACTGCCCCCTAACCCTCAAATGCTAGAGAATGCTAAGGCTGCGACGGGAATTGACCTGCCCCGAGTGCTGCGCTCCATCAATGAACGTATTGAGTGGCTCTACGACAGAGACCATCTAATCGGTCATGCTTGGCTAATGAATGCCAAAACACGAGAAGGTATAGACGAGATTATGCGATGCAAAATCATTCCCCTCCTGGCTGAATATTTCTATGAAGACTGGCAGAAAGTTCAGGCCATTCTCGGAGGCACTGATGACTTCGTGCGGAAAGAAAAACTCAACCCACCGCCAGGCCTCGAAAACGAAGGTGACAAACGCTACCGGTGGACAATCAGAGAACGCTTTGGAGACGATGCCTACACCCGATTAATCAAAGGTAACCCAGATCAGAAACCCACGAAGGATGATGTCGCAGACTAATCACTTCACTTGCCATGAGTGGGAGGAATTGCACATCAAGGAAAATAACTTGTCAGAAAAGCAGGTTGAACAACTCCATACTTACGCCGAGCGTGCCAAGCAGCATCTGAAAAAAGCCACTGTCTTAACTCGCACGCCAGGTGGTCTGAAAGCCGACCAAGTAGTTGGTATTTTACAGACTCCGAGTGCCACTTTAGAAATTCTCCCCAAGATAGACGGCGAAGATGATACTGTGCGAAAAGCCCTCGTTCACATGCTTGCTGAAACTTGGGATCTGGGCGTGACACATGGCGAACTCGCTTCCTTAAGTGCCCAGTCCGATAACCTGCTGGAGTATTTCATTCGGCTATTTTCAGAACGGCTTCTCGCCGCTATTCGCCGAGGACTACCCCGACGCTATCTCGTCCACAATGACGATCTCCCTGTGTTGCGAGGAAAACTGAACGTCGTGCGTCAGTTGACGCACCTATCCGTTCGACCAGACCGCCTTGCTTGCCGCTTTGATGAACTGTCAGAAAATACTCCCTTGAATCGCGTCCTGAAAGCAGCCGTCATACGACTCTCACGCATCACTCGATCAGCAGTCAATGCACAGAAGCTGGCCGAACTTTCTTCCCGCTTTGAGGCCGTAGGCGATACCCAGACACCACTTCGCGAGCCTGTGCGGATAGACCGTACCAACACGGCTTTTCATGTTTTATACCGACTAGCGCGATTTTTCCTGTCGGGAGACTGGCAGAGCACCTCAGGCGGAAAGGCTGTAACGGGATTTTCCCTGCTATTCCGAATGAACGACTTGTTCGAAGAGTACACCGGGAGAATCCTGAAACGCATACTGATTGATTACACCGTGAATCTCCAGCACCGAGGAGAACACGCACTGATCAGCGAATATGGTACTCGCATATTTGCCTTGCGCCCTGACATTGTGATTCAAGATAATGGCGGCCCCATCATTCTTGACACGAAATGGAAGCACCTTAAACCTGAAAAATCGAGACTGGACGTTTCTCAGTCCGATGTCTACCAGATGCTTGCATACGCCCATGCCTACAAAGCACAGCGTCTCACGCTTATCTACCCGTGGCACGCGAAAATAAACAAGCCTCCCGGGTTGTGCCAAAGTTGGAGAGTTCCAAAAACCGACTGCCCCTTCGACATAGTGACAGTCAATGTCGGTGGTCCAGATTCCGTATCAGGCACCCTGCGAGATTACACTGACCAATTTCTCAACGATACTAACCCTATGAAAGACGCTGCCTAGCTTCTCTCATTTTCACAAAACCTCCACTACCAACGAATACGAAAACCCCGCTCTAGTGCGGTGGCCCCAACACTCGGTCCAGCCCCACTTCCAGTCGCTCCAGATCATCACGCAGGTTATCCACTTCGTGCATGAAGGCGTCGACCTCCTCCTGGTGCGGCGTCACGTCTGATTCTTCGCGCAAGTAATCTCGTACATTGTCGGCCACAGCATCCCCAAAGGTCTGCGCCGCCAGAATCACATCTTCCAGCGTTCGCCCAATCACCCGTGCGGAAGTGTCGCCTAAGACATGCGACAGACGCTCCTCCAGATCCAGATCCAGTTTTGAAAAGAAGTTGCTCAAGTCCTGCGCAATATCCACCTCACCCTGAAATTGAATGTCTTCACGCTGCTCGGCCATCGCATAGCGCACGAAGGCGGCCACATGTCCAGTTATGGCGAGGTCATAGTCATTCGGCTCTATACCAAAGTTCAACTCTCCCTTGCGAATATACAGCCCGAATGCGGGGAATGGCTCCAGTTCCATTCTGACGGTCTGCTCTCCCATAGCGCGCAAGCGCAACTGAGCCTGAGGGTCGACCTGCAGAACCTCATTCAGCCCGGAATTCAGAAGAGCAAAAAAAGTAGGAGGCAACACGGCTATATCACGCGGTGAAAGAATGGGATGCAAATTATACAGGCAACCCTCAAATTCCCTGCTTGCCCATCTTGCTTTAATATGTAATATAATCTGAAACGAAGCGGGGATAACTCTTAACTTTTATATATATAAGAATATATTATCAGAAGCCGAGGTATGATCACCATGAAACAGTATCCATTGCTGGAACGCATCAACACTCCTTCCGATTTGCGCGAATTAAATGAATCGGAGTTGCAGGGCGTTGTCGACGAATTACGCGAATATTTGATTCACAGCGTCGCACACTGCGGCGGACATTTCGGAGCCGGATTGGGGGCTGTCGAATTGACGGTGGCGCTGCACTATGTGTTCAACACCCCGCACGACAATCTGGTCTGGGATGTCGGACACCAAAGTTACGGACACAAGGTACTGACCGGACGACGTGACAAGTTGAGAACCATCCGGCGCTGGGAAGGCCTCGCACCCTTCCCCGACCGTGACGAAAGTATCTACGACAGCTTCGGCGTCGGACACTCCAGCACCTCGATCAGCGCGGCTCTCGGCATGGCGTTAGCCAGTCGCAACGCCGATGAGGATCGCGAAGCGGTCGCCATCATTGGCGACGGTGGCCTGACCGCGGGACTGGCATACGAAGGCCTCTGCCATCTTGGCGATACCGGTGCCAATGTGCTCGTCGTGCTGAACGACAACCGGATGTCCATCTCTCCAAACGTCGGTGCCATGACCAAGTACCTAACCCGTATTCTGGCCGGTAGCAGTTATGCCTCGATGGTCAAGGGCAGTGAGTGGATACTCAACAGCATCCCCGGCGGGATTCGTAACCTCGCCGCAAAAATGGAGAAGCAGGTCAAGGGCATGTTTGTGCCCGGCAGCCTGTTCGAGGAACTGGGACTGAGTTACTACGGTCCGGTGGACGGACACGATTTGCCGGAACTTCTGAAAATCATGACGCAGGTGAAACAGCACAGCGGCCCTCGCCTTCTACACGTGGTCACCTGCAAAGGCAAAGGCTACCAGCCGGCAGAAGAAGATCAGGTGGGGTATCACGCGGTGCCCAGCGGCTTCGACCCGGAGATCGGCGTGGTGAAAGCCCCCAAGAATCCGAATGCGGCCAAAACCTATACCCAGATCTTCAGCGACTGGCTGTGCGATCAGGCGTCGGAAGACACCCGACTGCTGGCGGTCACCCCAGCCATGCGAGAAGGCAGTGGGCTGGTTCGCTTTGAGAAGGAATATCCCGACCGTTACTTTGATGTGGCGATCGCCGAGCAGCATGCTGTCTGCGTCGGTGCCGGCATGGCATGCGGCGGCGCGAAACCGGTCGTCGCCATTTATTCCACCTTCCTGCAGCGCGGCTACGATCAGTTAGTCCACGACATTGTCGTGCAGCAACTGGATGTGCTGCTGGCGGTTGACCGGGCCGGCATGGTTGGTGCTGACGGCAAGACGCATGTCGGCTCTTTTGATCTGTCGTACATGCGCTGCCTGCCTAATCTGGTGATCATGGCTCCCTCCGATGAGGATGAGTGTCGCAAATTGCTGACCACCGGCTATCAGCATCGAGGCCCGGCGGCCGTGCGCTATCCGCGCGGAACGGGACCCGGTGCCACTGTTGACCCGGCACTGGAAGCAGTGGAAATCGGCAAGGCCCGCCCGGTGCGCGAAGGTAGCAATGTCGCGTTTCTGGTATTTGGCAGTTTGCTGGACCAGGTACTGCCCATCGCTGAGGATTTGGATGCCACTTTGATTGACATGCGTTTTGTCAAGCCTTTGGATGTCGAGTGCATCAAACAGGCCGCGGACACGCATGACATGCTGATCACCGTCGAGGACAACGTACTGGCCGGAGGAGCCGGCAGTGCCGTCGCCGAGACGTTCGGCCCGGATGAGTCGGTGCGCTTGTTGCGCCTTGGTTTGCCGGACCACTACATCCCGCACGGCACACGCGAAGAGCAACTTTCGAGCGTAGGCATGGATACCGCAGGAATGCGGGCAACCATAGAGCAAGCCGGAATCCCCCGCGGAAGCAAACGTTGACCGCCAAGTAACCAACTCAGTCTCCCCGCATGGAGTGGCACACTGTGTGCTACTCCTTACGCGGGTGCTAAAATTCGCCACCGAGCCTGACCGACAGAGCTTTCTGTTTAGGGTTCCACCGCACAACACGTATTCATGAATTTTTTGCCCGAGCATACTGTTCAAGCCAACAAGGTGGTGGAGTTCACTTACCGCATTCTGGACCAACACGGAAAGGTTCTGGAGCAGATCGACGTGCCCGTCTCCTACGTGCACGGCAGTGAACACGGCCTGTGGCACCGCGTTGAAGCGGCGATCGAAAATCGCCGCGCCGGAGACACCGTCGAAGTCTTAGTGCGCCCAAAAGATGCCTTTGGTGATTCAGATCCGGACTTGCTGATCACACAGAATCTGGAGCATGTGCCGCCGCAGTTTCGGCATATCGGTGCGGAAGCGGATTTCCAGAATGAGGAAGGCGACATACATCGTTTTCGGGTGACCGCGATCGAAGGTGACACGCTGGTGCTGGACGGCAACCACCCGCTCGCCGGCAAAACCCTGAAGTTCTTTGTCAACATCCTGAACGTGCGTGACGCCACTGAAGAAGAAGTACGCAATCCCGACAGTCTCAGCACCCCCATCGTCCACTGATTCTCCGTGCTGTGAAGATCATTGGCGGCGTTCTTGCCTTGGTGCCGCTTTTCATATTCCTGCTCTACACCAGTCGCCCGCAACTCACCGGCGACATTGCACTATCCGCACTCGGTGACACCGTCGTGGTGCGTCGCGACGCCCTCGGCCACACCACCATTGAGGCGAGTTCTCGACTGGACCTCGCACGCGCCACCGGTTTCGTTCACGCTCAGGAACGCTTTCTGTCGATGGACCTGCGCCGCCGCCTCACCGCAGGCGATCTGGCCTCCCTGCTCGGCCCGTTGTCGCTGGATTTTGATCGCAACATCCGAATCCACGGGTTTCGCGAACAATCCCGACGCATGATCACCGAACTGCCGCCGCAAGAGCGGCAGATATTGGAGGCCTACACCGACGGCGTCAATCAAGGTCTCGCCACGCTGGGGATATGGCCGTTTCCGTATTCTCTGGTCGCGCAAAAACCGCGCGCATGGCTGCCGGAAGACAGTCTGCTGACGCTGTTCGCCATGCACCTGGTGCTGCAGGGCAGCCGCTGGCAGTACGATGCCACCGTCACCGCTCTGACCGAAGCTCTGGGGCCTGAGGCAGCTGATTTTCTGGCTCCGACTGATTCGCATCACAACGCCGCGCTGGATGGCTCCGCACCTTCGTGGCAGACCCCGCACATCCCACCGCCTGAAGCAGTTGATTTTCGCGAACTGCCGCTGGAACTCGACGCGCTCAGTGAAGTGCGGGCGCACTGGGAACGCGAACGCAGCAAGGAAAATTCCGGCAGCAGCGCCGCCGCAGTACAGGGCGTGTTAACCGAACACGGAGGTGGCTTGCTGGCGAATGACATGCACCTGGTGTTGCAGGTGCCGAACATCTGGTACCGGGTGCACTGGAAATGGCAGGACGGAGACACCCCGCGCATGGCGAGCGGCCTCAGCCTCCCCGGCATGCCCTGGTTGGTGGCGGGCAGCAACGGACAGATCGCTTGGGGATTCACCAACAGCAACGTCGACAGTCAAGATCTGATCACTCTGGATTCGAGCGAGCCTCCACTAGAAGAAGTGACGGAAACCTACGAAGTCGCTTTTTATCCCGACCCTGAACCCGAATTGCGCCTGCAATCGCGCTGGGGACCGGTGGTGCAGGCGTCCCGTGACGAATCTGCCGAGGACTCTCCCGTATTCGCCTTGCGCTGGGCCTCGCACTGGCTGCACGGGCGACACATCAATTTCAGTAGTATTGAAGCCGCATCCACAGTGGACGCGGCCATGACCCTGTTTCAGCGTTCGGCCATCCCCGCGCAAAACATTCTGATCGCGGACTGCCACGGCAATGCCGGCTGGACGGTTGCCGGACAACTCTTTCACCGTAACGGATTCCGCGGCCGCACCGCCGTCTCAAGTGCGCAGTTAGCGCAGCCGCAACCCCAGTGGCTCACCCCTGATGAGTATCCGCGCGTGTTACAACCACGCCTGTGGTCCGGGAACCAGCGACATATTGGCGGAGAAGCTTTCGCACGGCTCGGTGACGGACGCTACACAGCCTCAATGCGCGCCCGCCAGATCAAAACACGCATGCTGGAGCGGGACCAGTTTGATGAAGCCGCCATGTTCGCGCTGCAAGTTGACGCGCGAGCGGATTATCTGGTCGAATGGCACAAACGCATGGAGCGAATTCTCGACCACCCCACCGTCGCCGATCTGGCCTCACAGCACGCGGTGCGAGAGATCCTCAATAACTGGGACGGCTACGCAAACATCGAAAGCGTCGGCTACGGACTGGTACGCAACTTCAGAAAACGCACCCATGAACTGTTCCTGCGCGTCTTGCTAACACGCATGGAGGCCTACCCACACTTCCACGCCAACACCTTGCGCTGGCAACTGGACGGACCGCTCACACGTTTAATTGAGGCCGACACCCAACACTTTCTGCCGCAAGGCTATGCGCACTGGGATGATCTGATGGCGCAAGCCCTGCACATCACTTTGGAAGAACTCACGCAAGAAGACACCGCTTTGGATACCATCGTCTGGGGAGAAGTCAACCGCTCGGAAATCCAACACCCCTTGTCACTCGCCTTGCCGGCTTTGAGTCCGCTGCTGGATCCCCCCGCGTACCCGCAGGCCGGTGACCTCAACATCCCGCGCGTGGCCCGACCCCGATTCGGTGCCTCACAGAGAATGGTGGTCGCACCCTGCCGTGAAGAACACGGCATCATGCACATGCCCGGTGGACAATCCGGCCATCCCTTGTCGCCGTTCTATCTCGCCGGCCACGAAGACTGGGCGCTTGATCGACCAAGCCCGTTTCTGCCCGGACCGGACTATGCCGTGATGACCTTAAGTCCCGCTCCTTAGAAAACACACGCCGGTGCATTCAATCGGCTTCCAGCCAGCGCACCAGATAATACAGAAATTGCCCTTCTGAGGACTTTGACGGCCCCAGCACCTCGGCTGCGTGCCGTTGGGTATCCGAATGCGCCAAGCGCAATGCTTCTTGTGGATCCGCCGCCAGCGTCACCAGACCTGCCGGAAAGCGCCGACGCCGACGATGCGGACTATGGATGACCGCGAAATGTGTTTGCGACACTGCCGTCTCGGGATCCGGCGGCACCACTCCGCGCATTATTCAGACTCGGCGTTGCTGCGATTTTCCAGCCAGTGAATATTCACGCCGCCGGCCTGAAATTCCTCATCCTCAATTAACTCCTGATGCAACGGGGCATTCGTGCGAATGCCGTCGACCACCAGTTCGGTCAGCGCCCGGTGCATTCGCCGCAGCGCCACTGTGCGATCGCGCGCATGCGCCACCACCTTGCCAATCATTGAGTCATAGTTGGGCGGAACTTCATAACCGGTGTATAAATGCGTGTCCATGCGCACACCGGGGCCACCCGGACTGTGAAAATGCACCACCCGCCCCGGCTGCGGCAAGAAGGTTTCGGGGTCTTCCGCATTGATGCGGCACTCCACTGCATGCCCGCGCATCTGCACTTCAGACTGCTTGATGCTCAGGCGTTCGCCCTGTGCGATCAGCAACTGATGCCGCACCAGATCCACACCCGTGACCATCTCCGTCACCGGATGCTCGACCTGAATGCGCGTGTTCATTTCAATGAAGTAGAACTCGCCGTCCTGATACAGAAACTCAAAGGTGCCCAGACCGCGGTATTCCATTTTCTGGCAGGCTTGCGCCAGACGCTCGCCCAACTGCTGGCGCTGCTCAGGCGTAATCCCCGGTGCCGGCGACTCCTCGATTACCTTCTGGTGCCTTCGCTGCACCGAACAATCACGCTCGCCCAAATGAATCGCATTGCCGTACGTATCCGCCAGCACCTGAAATTCAATATGTCTGGGTCGTTCCAGAAATTTCTCCAGATACACCTCGCTGTTGCCAAAAGCGGCCTGAGCCTCGGTGCGCGTCAATTCCAGTGCCTCCTCCATATCCTCTTCCGCATGCACCACGCGCATGCCGCGACCGCCACCGCCCGCGCTCGCTTTGATCATCACCGGATAGCCGATGTCGCGCGCCAGCGCCCGACATTCGCCGGCATCCTCCGGCAGTGCGCCGTCGCTGCCTGGCACACAGGGAATATCCACCGACATGGCCGCCTTGCGCGCCGCCACCTTGTCGCCCATCTCCCGGATGTTTTGCGCCTTCGGGCCAATAAAGACGAAACCGCTGGATTCCACGCGCTCGGCGAAATCGGCGTTCTCGGACAGAAAACCGTAACCCGGATGAATCGCCGCGGCGTTGGTGACTTCAGCCGCCGAGATGATGGCCGGGATGTTCAGATAACTTTGCTGCGAATCCGCAGGCCCGATGCACACAGATTCATCCGCCAGACGAACATGCAGCAAGTTCCGGTCCACTTCAGAGTGCACCGCCACCGTGCGAATGTCCATATCGCGGCAGGCGCGCAGGATGCGCAAACCGATTTCACCACGATTGGCGATCAGTACCTTGTCCAGCATGGGAGCTCAGCCAATGATCACCAGCGCCTGACCATACTCGACCGGCGTGGCGTTTTCCACCAGAACCGCTTTCACCGTACCCGCGACATCCGCTTCAATCTGATTGAGCATCTTCATCGCCTCGACAATGCACAAGGTGTCGCCCACATCAACCTGATCGCCGACCTTGACGAACGGATTGGCACCTGGAGAAGGCGAGGTGTAGAACGTCCCCACCATCGGTGATGCCACCACATGCCCTTCAGGCAGACCCTCTCCCTCCGCCGACGCTTCCGCAACCACCCCTGTCGGACTTGGCGCAGCCGCAGCGGCGGCGACCGGAGCCATCATCGGCGCGGGAGCCGGCACAGGCACGGATGAGGCCCGGCTGATGCGGACCGTGGCATCTCCTTCTGAAATTTCGATTTCCGCGACGTCTGATTCCTCCAGCAACTGGATCAGACTTTTGATTTTGCGCAAGTCCATCGTGCGCCCCTCAATCAGGCGTTCAGCCGCTCGACCGCCGCCCGCAGCGCCAGCTCATAACCGAGCGCGCCAAAACCGCTCACCACCCCGACGGCGATATCGGACAAGTAGGAGACCTGACGAAACTCCTCGCGCGCGTACACATTCGACAGATGCACCTCAATGAACGGGATCGCGACGCCAAGCAAGGCATCACGCAACGCGATGCTGGTGTGCGTGTACGCACCCGGATTGAACAAAATAAATTCCACATGATCGGTTCGCGCCTCGTGAATGCGATCAATCAGCGCGCCTTCCGAATTGGATTGCAGCGTCTCAATGGTACAGCCAAGATCTGCGGCCGCCGTCCCGACATCAATCATAATGTCTTCGAGCGTGTCGGTGCCATAGACTTCCGGCTCGCGCGTACCGAGCAGGTTCAGATTGGGGCCATTGAGAATGAGGATGCGCGACACGAGCAGAAAAGGTAGCAGCAGACGCGATCAGTATAGCACAAAAAAAGAAGATAAGCGGAGTTAGGCTAATTTTGGCGGGAAATAGCGTCAGATAACTGGTAAATAAGCCTTATTGCGCAAATTCCAGCACTTCATTAAGTTGTTCGGCGAAGTCGTCTGCCGATATATAACTGACGGTTCGATACGCGCGCAGTTCCTCACCGTCCGCAGTATAAAACAGGATTGCCGGAGGACCAAACAGATCGAGCGATGCCAACAGTTCCTGATCCGCCGCGTCATTGTCCGTAACATCCACCTGCAACCGTATGAAATGCTGCATGCGCTGCTGCACAAGCGGGTCGGGGAAAGTAAAGGTCTTCAGCTCCTGACAGGTCACGCACCAGTCCGCATAAAAATCCACCAGCACCGGTTGCGTCGCGGCGGCGAGTTCCTGCTGCAGATCTTCAACCGTCTTGATCGGGCGGTACGCCAGCAGTTCCTGTTCCGGCGCGGCGCTGTCCATCAGAGGTGCCAAGGGCCGCAACACACTGGTGCCACCACTGATCCCGCCGACCAGAAACACCGCGCCATAAACCAACAGCACCACGCCCACGGCCTTACCTAGCCGCAACGCACGATCGGCTTGCCGGTCCAGCGTATCCAGTGCCCGCATATAGACGCCGGTGAAAATCAGCAGCAAGCCCGCGGCAGCCAGAGTGAGTTGGCCCGGCCACACCCGGTCCAGCATCCAGATCGACAGCGCCAGCAACAAAATGCCAAAGAAACTGCGCACGCGCGTCATCCAGGCTCCCGCGCGCGGCAGGAATCGACCCTCAAAGACACCGAACAACAACAGCGGAATGCCAAGCCCCAGCCCCATGGAGAACAAACTGACCGCGCCGCGCACGGCACCGCCCTCATGCGCGATGTGAAGCAACGCACCGACCAGAGGCGGTGAGACACAGGGACTGGCGATCAGTGCGCCGAGCGCGCCCATGATGACCGCGCCGACATAATTGCCGCCGCCGACACGCTGACTGAGTTCGTGCACGCGAGTATTCAGCACGCTGATGAAGCGCATCTCGTAGACGCCAAACATCGACAACGCCATGGCGATCAGAATCACAACAAAGGCAGCAATAATCCACGGGTCTTGCATGTACGCCTGCAGATTGGCCCCGGTGAGTCCGATGGCCACACCCAGCACCGCGTAAGTGGAGGCCATCGCCAGCACATAAGAAAGTGACAGGCGAAACGCGCGCCCAGTACTGGTAGCACCGGCAATCACTCCGGCCAGAATCGGAATCATCGGCAGCACACAAGGCGTCAGCGCCAGCAACAAGCCAAAACCCAAAAACGCGAGGAAACTCCACCACAAGGTCGTCTGCGACAAGTCCGCGGCAATTTGATCCGAACGCGACAGCAACATGTCCGGCGACACTGAGGAAGAATCCGATACGCTCAGCAAAACCTCTTCCGCGGACACCCACTGCAGCGCCACCGTCTTGACCTGCGGCGGGTAACACACCCCGCGCTCCGCGCAGCCCTGATAATGCGCCTGCAGCGTCATGGTCTCGCCCGCGCCCGCAGGCAACTGCAAATCCACCGACAGACCGCCCGAATACGTGGCCACCTGACCGAACAGCGGATCATCCTTGATGGCCCCGTCCGGCAGTTCGTAATCGATTTCGCCCGCCGGATCAGTGGCGACAAACCGCATCTTGTCGCGATACAGATAGTAGCCTTCGGCGATCTGGAAGCGTGCCTGCGCACGCTGCGGCCCGCTCGCGCTCATCACCAGCACGAAGGCTTCATCCGGGTGCAGAAACTCCGACTCGTCCTCGCCAAACAAATCCACCGCCGCCGACCATGTCGGCCACGATGCCAGCAATGCGATCAGACCGAGCCGCTTAACCATTGCAGATAGTCCGGTGCGCCATCCACGACCGGCAGCACAATCAACTCTGGTAGCTCATACGGATGCTGTTCGGGGAGCGCCTCATGCAAGCGCACGTACGCCTCGCGGGTAGTCTTGATTAACAACAGAATCTCTGGTGTATCCTCCAGTTGATTCTCCCAAAAATAAGTGGATCGTGCTTTCATGCGGGTGACGCAGGCGGCGAATTTATGCTCCACCATCCAGGTGGATAACTGCCGCGCGCTCTCCTCGTCCGCGACGGTCGTCATCGCAACCACAGGGTCAGAATCGACAGAACTCATCACGGCACTCCAGCGTCAGGGGACCACTATTTTGACGACCGCTCCAGCCGCAGGTTCCCCATTCGGGTAATCCGCATTGTACAACCGCAACATCGCCTCGGCATGCGTATCCCACTGTGCGCCCGCCGCATAATCGCTATAAGTGTCGCCCGCAACCGCCTGAATAATTTTTATACGACGCGGGCGCGCCAGCGCGCGCTCCTCATCGCGTAGAGGACGCACACTTAAAAGGCTCTCCTCAATGGCCCGCTGATGCAGGTTTCGACCCGTGCGCGATGCGCGCACCACCGTCAACAGCATTACCCCCTGCGATTGCTCCATTACAGTCAGATTCACATAGCCTTCCTCGCTCTGCACCCAGCCCTGACAAATTCGGTAGCCACCGGGATGCTGCGCCTCGCGCAAGGGCCGGCGATGCTCAAAATGTTGCCGGATAAAATCGCAGGCCGACTGCCCCAGCAGACGCTGGTACAACATCAAACCAATCTCGGCGGTACCGTCCGGCGCACGCGCGACCAGTTGATGCACGCCGTTGTCAATGCCCCAGCCCGCCGGAAACGACATCATGTGATCGTACGGGCCGTGGTAGAAATGCCGACCGCGCACGATGCCCTGCGCCGCACTGGACCCGATCACCAGACCATCGATTTGCTGTAAGTATCGCTCCCGTTGTATTTCTTTGGCTGTGGAGGCAGCCCGGCCCGCATGTAGCGCGGCGTTCCTCATACGCTCCTCAGTATCCGGGTGCGACGCGAACAAGTGATACAAGAAAGGCTTGTCTCTCCCGGTGCGCTGCTTTTCGACCGTTTCGTAATCCTGCATGGCGCGAAAAAAATCCAGCGCAGCCTGCGGATCGTAGCCGGCTTGCGCCATGTATTGCACCCCCAACTTGTCGGCTTCTCTCTCCGCATCCCGACTGTACCTGCTCAGGTGCATCGCAGTCAGTACATTGCCGGCCTCTCGAACCAGTTTGCTTTCCGATGTCTTGAGAACAATGTAGCGGGCCAACTCGGCCAGTTGCTGCCGCCCTATCTGCTGCGCGATGTGCCGCGCCGTGATATGCGCGAGTTCGTGTCCGAGCACCGCGGCCAGTTCTGCCTCTGAATTGAACAGCGCCAGTATGCCGCGCGTGACATAGACGTAGCCCGGTATGGCGAACGCATTGACGATTTCATGGTCCAGCACCGTGAACTGATAATCCAGATCCGGGCGGTGCGTGTGCGGCACGATCGACTCGCCCACCCAGGTCACATAACGCTGCAAATCCTGATCGGGATACACCCCGAACTCGGCAATCAGCTGCTGGTGTGCCTGACGCCCTAGTTCTAGTTCCTGCTCTTCATCCACCGCCAGCCAGTCAGTCTCACCGGTGACCGGATTGACTGTGCCGCCCATGCAGGCGCACAGCGCCAGACAAGGCGTCAGCGGAAGGAGTCGGGAAAAGAAGGAGCGGCGGCCGCGATCAGCTGCCATAGCGCTTGCGGTACTTGTCTACCTGACGCGCGGTCTCCAGAATTTTTTGCTTGCCGGTATAGAACGGATGGCAGTTCGAGCAGATCTCCACATGCAACTCGTCCCCTTCCATGGTGGAACGGGTCTCGAAATGATTGCCACAGGCACAGGTAACCGTAACTGTGTGATAGTCGTATTGGTTGGCACGCATGATCGGCATCGACAGGAAAAACCAGTTTTCTGGGGGCGCTATTGTAGCAAATGAGCACACCGTTCTCGAATCTGTGCGCTGTCTGCTATAAGTTTACAAAAAATTATTATAATTGTCGCTGTAAACTTTGGGAAATCCATTATGCTCGGCGACAAATTAAGATTGGCCCGCAAAAAAATGGGCTTATCATTGCGAGGCCTGTCAAAAAAACTGAAAGAAGAGGCCCGAGTATCTGCTCAGGCAATCGGGAAATACGAGCGGGGTGAAATGGTGCCAAGTTCCACCGTGCTCATTGCCCTGTCGCAAGCACTGGCAGAACCTGTTGATTATTTTATGAGCCCTATGGACGCCAAATTGCGTGATGTGGATTTTCGCAAGAAATCAGGCATATCAGCGCGCGATCAAGCGCGCGTGAGATCTGCCGTTCTTGATCATGCTGAACGATATTTGGTTATTGAAAATATTTTGGAATTGAACAGTGCGACATGGAATGCCCCATGCAAACCGGTGGCCTTGGGGAACATTGAGGATGCTGAAGTATTGGCTCAGAAGGTGCGCAGGAAATGGGACCTTGGCGGTGGTCCCATCCCTGATATGACAGAGTTACTGGAGGAACAGGGACTCAAGGTTTTGGCTATCGGGCTCCCCGAAAAGGTTGCCGGCTTGACTTGTCTGGTCGAGCACATGGACAGCAGCATCCCAGTTCCGATGATTGCCGTGAATGCAACGCATGGTGTCGAACGACGACGTATGACGCTGGCCCACGAACTGGCTCATCGAGTCATTGACCCTGCATCCTCAGTCAATCTGGGAAAAGCGGCAACACGCTTCGCAGGAGCATTTCTGATCCCTGCTGCACATTTGAAAAGAGAAGTTGGGAAAGACCGGCATTCTGTCAAAGGCAATGAAATAATGGCGCTGAAGCATCGCTATCGTGTAAGTGCTGTTTCGCTCCTCGTTCGCATGGAACAGGTTGGCATCATCAGATCCTCAAAGTTGGCTTATATGATGCAAACGGAAGGCCGCGGATGGCGTACGCAAGAACCGCAGCCGATTAAAGACGATGTGACTGAAAAGGCAACACGCTTTAAACGCTTATGCTTTCGAGCACTGAATGAGGGTGAGATATCCCTTCCTAAAACCTCCGAGCTCCTGAGAACACCTGTGGTGGAAATTTGGCAGGAAAGAATGCAAAAGGGAGCTTCGGCAAGTGCGGTCTATTGTCCTTGACACTTCCATTCTTATTGATCTGGAGAAAACCGGGTCTTTAGAGAACATCTTCGGCCTGCCCTACGACTTCACCGCTGCTGATGTAATGTTTCGTAATGAATTACTGTATATGAAGGGCTATAGGAAGGACAGTCTTCTGGCACTAGGATTGCGATTGGTCAGGCTGGACAGCCACGAAGCCAAAGCGGCAATATTGGGACACGTAAAAATCTACCGGCAACTCACCTCTAACGATGCCTATGCCTCAGAGTTTGCAAGAACTTACAACTGCATACTACTCACGGGAGACAAAAAACTCCGGCAGGCAGCAAATGAAGAAGGCGTTGAGGTACACGGCCATTTCTGGCTTGTAGAAGATCTGGAAGAGCGGATTCAAAAACTTGAGCGCAATCTGCTCGAACCATATCCCATGGGAATGTAACTCTAATAAATGCAACTCTAAAGCCTGTGACTAAACGGAATGCGCATGCTCCTGAAGTGACTCGGTAGGCAGAAACATCTCACATAAATCATTGAGGTGCCGCCATCCCAACTCACTGGCGCGCAACCCGTACCCCTCCTCTAAGATCAGACCCGCTACCCGCGCATGCTCCAGCGCCGATTCGGCCATCTCCTTTGATTGCCCGGTGCGCTCCTCGAACAAGTCCCAGGTCGCCCCTTCTTTCAGGCGCAACGCCCCCAGCATGAACTCAAACACCCGCTCCGAAGCAGAGCAAATCGTCCGCTCCGCCGTTGCATCGCCACACTCCACCGCATCCATCCAAGCCTCCGGGCGTCTCACCTGCACTGTGCGCGATACCTCACCGGAAGAATCGGTCCATTTGCCGTGCGCCCCCGCGCCCAATCCCAGATAGTCGCCATATTCCCAATAGTTGCGGTTATGGCGGCAAGCGAAACCCTCGCGGCTCCATGCGGAGACCTCATACTGAACATAACCTGCGCTGCGCAACAAAGCCGCGCCTTGCTCAAACATTTCGCTCAACCGATCTGAGTCAGGAACGGGCGGCGGGCGTTTCGCAAACGGCGTGCCCGGCTCCAGCGTCAACTGATACCACGACACATGTTCAGGTGCATGTGCAATCGCACGTTTGAGATCTGACTCTGCCTGCTGCAGCGTCTGGTTCGGCAAGCCGAACATCACATCCAGATTGAGGTTCGCAAAACCCGCCTGACGCGCCGCCGCCACTGCCGCCTCCGCATCCTGACAGTCATGCGCCCGACCCAACGCGCGCAAAGCATCATCTTGAAAACTCTGCACCCCAATCGACAAGCGGCTGACACTCGCCTCTCGATAGCCGGAAAAGCGCGCGCAATCGGCTGATTGCGGATTCGCTTCCAGCGTCACTTCCATCTCCTCAGCGCACACAAAACCCGCCCGCACTTCTTCCAGAATCGTGCCAATCGCCTCTGCGGAAAATCGGCTCGGCGTCCCGCCGCCGAAGAACACACTCTCAAGCGGCCGCTCTGTCACGCGGGCCGCATGTCTGCGCAATTCGTGACACACAGCATCGGTGTAGCGGTTCTCATCAAACGTCGCCGCGGCATGCGCGTTGAAATCGCAGTACGGACAACGTGACACACACCACGGAAGGTGCACGTACAGCGCCAGCGGGATCATGTGTCTTCGCGCAAGCGGGCCACCAGCGCGCGTAGCGCCGCGCCCCGATGACTGAGTTGATTCTTTACTTCCGGCTCCAGTTCAGCAGAACTGCACTCATGCGTCGGTACATAAAACAGCGGGTCGTAGCCAAACCCATTAGCGCCGCGCGGAGTCTCCAGAATGCGCCCCTCCCAACTCCCCTCGACCAGAACCGGGTCCGAATCATCTGACGCACGCACATATGCGATCACACAGCGATATCGAGCGGTGCGGTGCGCCTCTGGCACATTACGCAATTCCTCCAGCATCAGGAGATTGTTGGCCTGATCATCGCAAGGCTCGCCCGCGTAGCGCGCCGAGTACACACCGGGACGGCCCCCCAGCGCATCGACTTCAATACCGGAATCATCAGCCAGTGCCGGCAGACCGGTCACGGTCGCCGCATGATGCGCCTTCAGCAACGCATTCTCCTCGAAAGTCTTCCCCGTCTCCTCAATTTCCTCAACTCCCAGCTCACCTTGTGTCACCAGTGCCCAGCCCAACGGGCGCAATAAGGCGTCCAGTTCCCGCAACTTGCCGGGATTGTTGCTCGCCAATACGCGCTTCACGAAGTTCGGGCCTGTCGCTGCAATTCCATAATGTCACTGATGCCTGCCGCGGCCATGTCGAGCAAGCGGTTCAGTTCATCACGGCGAAACGCATGACCTTCCGCGGTGCCCTGCACTTCCACCAGCGCCCCCGCATCATTCATCACCACGTTGATGTCCGCCTCAGCGGTGGAATCTTCCGCGTAATCCAGATCAAGCAGCAACTCGCCGCCGACAATACCAACAGAAATAGCCGCGATCTGTCCGTGAATGGGCTGGGTGCGCAGGGTGCCCGCCTCAAGCAGACTATCCACCGCGCCCTGCATGGCCAAAAATGCGCCATTGATCGCCGCCGTGCGCGTACCGCCATCAGCCTGCAACACATCGCAGTCCAGCGTCAGCGTATTCTCGCCGAGCGCCTTCAAATCAACGCAGGCGCGCAAAGCGCGCCCGATCAGACGCTGAATCTCCAGAGTGCGACCGCCCTGCTTGCCACTGCTGGCCTCACGGCGCATGCGCGTCCCGGTCGCGCGCGGCAGCATGCCGTATTCAGCCGTAACCCAGCCGCTTTGCTGACCGCGCAGCCAGCGCGGCACACTCTCCTCCCATGATGCGGTGCACAACACGCGGGTGTCCCCATGCTCGCACAACACGGAGCCTTCAGCATGGCGCGCATAGTCGCACTGGTAGCGTATCGGGCGCAGCTCGTCGGGCGAGCGACCACTGGGACGTTTGGGCATGGTGAGCTTGGGTGGGATTTTGCGAAATACAGAATACCAGAACTGGGATGCCGCCGCCATGTCATCGGCGACAGACGCCCGCCCTTTATAATCTGTCTGCGCCGACTGCCCACAATCTCTTCCAACACCGACGCCGCATTGCGCACTGCTCTTATCACCCTTCGCCCTGTCTTGCCCTAGGGCCGCCATGTCCCCGATATTTTTGTATGCCGCCGCCATTCTGGGAGGTTTTATCGCCTTGGCTTGGAGCGCGGATCATCTGGTCAAGGGCTCTTGCGAACTGGCGCAATTGTGGAACGTGCCGCACTTCGCCATTGGCGTCGTGATTCTTGGATTTGGCACCTCGCTTCCCGAACTGCTGGTGTCCGCCATCGCCGCAGCCCAGAACAGTGGCGGCATCGCCATCGGCAACGCGGTCGGCTCCAACATCGCCAACATCGCGCTGATCCTGGGCGTCTCCGCGCTGCTCGCGCCCCTGACGGCAGACCGGCTGGTGGTGCGGCGCGACCTGCCGCTGATCCTGTTCGCCTCCGCCGCCGTGTTTCTGGCCTTGTCGGATCTCGCGCTAAGCCGTCTGGAAGGTGGCCTCTTGCTGCTGGCGCTGCTCGGCGTCATTGGCTGGATCGTGCGCAGCGGTCAGGCCAGTGCGCCAATCATCAGCAGTTCGCAAACCAGCTCCATGCCGCATGCCGTCTTGTGGACACTGCTGAGTCTGCTGCTGTTGCTGGGCAGTGCCTGGGTGTTGGTCTGGGGCAGCACTGGCTTGGCGCGCAGTTTTGGCATCAGCGAGCTGGTCATTGGCCTGACGCTGATCGCTATCGGCACCTCACTGCCTGAACTGGCCGCGTCCGTCGCCTCACTGCGCCATCCCGCCGGCAGCAGTCTCATTCTCGGCAACGTGATCGGCTCGAATCTGTTCAACACGCTGGGCGTGGTAGGCTTGCCGGCCGTCATCCGGCCCTTCTCTGTGGACAGCATGCTGTTTCAGGACGCCCTTTTCATGCTGCTTCTGACGGCGGGTCTGGGCGGCTTGCTGCTGTACCGAAGCCATCTGCGTCTGCACCGCGGCGGTGCGATAATTCTGCTGCTGTGCTATATAGGATATATGGGATGGAACGCCGAACGGATGGTGGGGCTGACATGACCGGGAAAACTCAGGATATAGATATTCTGGAATCCGCGCACGAAGTATTGGCGCTGGAATCTGAAACCTTGCGCCATCAGGCCGAGCGGCTGGATGCGTCTTTCGCCGATTGCTGCCGACTGCTGGCCAGCTGCAGCGGGCGCATTATTGTCATCGGCATGGGCAAGTCCGGGCATATCGGCCAGAAGATCGCCGCCACCTTCGCCAGCACCGGCTCGCCGGCCTTTTTCGTGCATCCTGCCGAAGCCAGTCACGGCGATCTGGGCATGATCCTGCCCAACGATGTCGCGCTGGCCTTGTCTCATTCCGGCGAAACCCCGGAGCTGCTGAGTCTGATACCGCGTCTGCATCAACTGGGCGTGGCGCTGATCGCCATGACCGGATCTCACCAGTCCACGCTCGCACGCAGCGCCACCTTGAGTCTAGAGTTGTCGATTGAACGCGAGGCCTGTCCGCTCAACCTGGCCCCGACCTCCAGCACCACTGCGGCGCTGGCAATGGGTGACGCGCTGGCGATCACCTTGATGCGTCTGCGCGGCTTCAAGGAAGAAGATTTCGCAGTCACGCATCCGGGCGGCAACCTCGGCAAGCGTCTGCTGACTACGGTCGGTGACCTGATGCGCCAGGACGATCAGATCCCGCGGGTTCTGGCGAGCGCCCTGTTGCGCGACGCGCTGCCTGAAATTTCCAGCAAAGGCCTCGGCATGACCACCGTGCTGGACGAAAACGAACAACTGGTCGGCGTGTTCACCGACGGCGACCTGCGTCGCAGTCTGGCGGACGCGGTGGACATTCATGCGGTGACCGTGGCCGAAGTGATGACGCGCGAGTTTCAGCACGCCGAGCCTTCAGAACTCGCGGTTGACGCCTTGCACCGCATGCGCGATCATCACATCAATGCCATGCCGGTATTGCGCGACGACCAACTGGTCGGGGCCTTCAACATGCACGATCTCCTCACCGCCGGCATCCGATGAAACCTGAACAGGCCCGACTGCTGCTGCTGGACGTAGATGGCGTGCTCACGGACGGACACCTGTGGCTGCATCCTGATGGCACTGAGACCAAATGCTTTCACGTGCACGACGGTCTGGGACTGGTCCAGGTGCTGCGCGCCGGCCTATCCGTGGTCGTCATCAGTGCGCGCGCAAGCGCCATTGTGGAGGAGCGCATGCGCGAACTCGGCGTCACCGAAGTGCATCTGGGTGTGGAGGACAAATACGCTTGCGCCTGCGGTGTGCTGGAACGGTTGGGCTGTTCCTGGGACACAGTGGTGTGCGTGGGAGACGATCTGGTGGACCTGCCGATGATGGAAGCCGCCGGCGTCGCCGTGGCAGTGGCGGACGCGCGCGTGCAGGCCCAACACGCTGCGGACTGGGTGACACCAAACCGGGGCGGGCGCGGCGCAGTACGCGATGTCTGCGACTGGCTGCTACAGACATGAATTGGCACGCCCTCCGCCCGTCACTGCTGCTGGGTGTGCTTCTCGCCAGCAGCGCGGTGCTGCTGTGGTCCCTGCGCGACGCTGCGCCGCCACCGCCGCAGCTGGGCGATGCCGCGGCCGACAACAGCTTCTCTCAGGTGTCCTATCAAATGCGCGACGCGCAGGGCCTTCCGGTCTACCGCATCTTTGCGGAGCAACTCGACCAGTTCTCCGAGTCTCAACAGGTGCTGCTACAGCAACCGCATTTGGCGTGGCTCAGTCACGGCTATGAGAACTCCTGGGGCAAAGCCGAGCGCGGCGTCATCCGGCAATCGACACTGGAATTGCGCGAAGCAGTCACCCTGATGGTGGAACGCCCGAACGGCTCGCCCGCCTTGCTGCAAGGGGCCTCACTGGTGCTGGAGCCGGATGAGGATCGCATTCACAGCACGCAAGAGGTCATTCTCAGCAGTCCGCAAACCACCATGCGCGGCACAGGGCTGGAATACTGGATGGCGCGCGGCGGCGGGCGGCTGCATAAGGATGTGTTGACCCGGCATTTCTCAACTTTGCTCGACAGTCCGAGTTACCCGTTGCTGCGCCAGATTGCCGAAGCCGGCTTCTCGGCCGCGCACGCCGCCGATGACACCGGTGATCTGGAGGTCAGCGCCGATCAGATTGAGTGGGACATTAACAAGAAGATTTATGTCTACCGCGGCAACGTGCGCGCCATGCGCGACACGCTGGTGCTGGCGGCCGACACGCTGTCGGTGTTCTCAGAGGACGGCAAGGTGCAGCGCCTGCTTGCCGAAGGCGACGCGACCTGGACGCAGCGGCTCGACTCCGGGGATCCCATGCACGCAACGGCCGAGCAAATTTCATACGAAATCAGCCACCGCAAGGTGGTACTCAAACAGCAGGTCGAACTGCGCTCCGGGGATGTTGAGTTTGCCGGCGACAAGGTCATCTGGCTGCTCGACGAAAACCGCATCGCCGCCGGAGCGACTCCCGGCGACCAAGGGAAGCAAAAGCGCCAGCGCGTGCGCATTCGCCTGAATACAGACTAGGCATGGCCAGCGACACCCCGAACCGCCAACCGCCCCCGCTGGAGGAATCCATGAGCGCCACCGCCCTCATTGAGTTGTGCGTGTTGCGGCTCAGCAAGTTTTATCGCCAACGCGAGGTGGTCGCGGACGTCTCGCTACGCGCCCGTAATCACGAGATCATCGGCTTGCTCGGTCCCAACGGTGCCGGCAAGACCACCTGTTTCTACATGATTGCAGGCCTGGTGCCCTGCGACGATGGTTCAATCTGGCTTGACGGCGACAACATCACTAACATCTCCATGAGCGCGCGTGCGCAGCGCGGCATTGGCTACCTGCCGCAGGAGGCATCCATCTTCCGCCGTCTGACGGTCGCCGAGAACATTCTCGGCGTGCTGCAACAACTGCCGCTATCGGCGGACGAACAGTGCACACGGCTGGAGACGCTGCTTGATGAGTTTTCCATCACGGAGATTCGCGACAGTTACGGCTACACGCTGTCCGGCGGCGAGCGCCGCCGGGTGGAGATCGCACGCACGCTGGCGACGGAGCCTTCGTTCATTCTGCTGGACGAACCTTTCGCCGGCATCGACCCCCTGCACATCGCCGATCTCAGGGACATGATTTTACAGTTGCGTGAGAAGGACATCGGCATCATCATCACCGACCACAATGTCCGTGAAACCCTCAGCATCTGCGACCGCGCGTATATTCTGGCCTCAAGCCGCGTCATTGCTGAAGGCACGCCGGAGGAAATCCTGCAAAACGAGCAGGTGCGCGAAACCTATCTGGGCGAGGACTTTGTGCTGTAGATCGGCAGTCCAAAACCGGAGCCGACGGCGGGGATGTGAACTGTATAATGGAAGCACTTGCATTTGACGGATTCGCGGAGCACTTTATGAACCTTAAGTTGACCGGACATCATCTCGACATTACCGACCCGCTTCGCGAGCATATCAACACCAAATTCAAACGCCTCACCCGACATTTTGACGATGTCCTCGACAGTCAGTTGACCCTGTCCGTCGAACACGACACTCATCGCGCCGAAGCGACCTTGCATGTTCGCCAGCACCACGTCCACGCGCGTGCCGAAGACTCTGACATGTACAGCGCCATCGACACCCTGACGGGAAAGTTGGATCGGCAGCTACTGAAATACAAGGAGAAACATAAGGATCATCACCAGAGCCAAGTCACGCATCACCAAATTAACTGAGGAGCGCCATGTATGGCATTCTGGAGTTGCTGCAGCCTGGCAGGATATTGTTGCAGCAGCGCTTAAAAAGCCGCAAGCGCACCTTGGAGACTCTAGGTGCCTTACTGAGTCACGATATGCCGCAAACTGAACCCCGCATGCTAAGCGACCTGCTGATGGAGCGCGAACGTCTCGGCAGCACCGGCTGGGGCAATGGCATCGCCATCCCGCACTGCCGCATTCCGGCGTCGGAGCGTTTCTCCTGCGCCGTGCTGACGCTGGAGCA
This sequence comes from uncultured candidatus Poriferisulfidus sp., assembly GCA_965199755.1. Lineage (GTDB taxonomy): Bacteria > Pseudomonadota > Gammaproteobacteria > Poriferisulfidales > Poriferisulfidaceae > Poriferisulfidus. The sequence goes on from CBDASZ010000002.1 coordinate 295,365, forward strand.
AGGTATCGACTTCGAGGCCGCGGACAACCAGCCGGTCGATGTGTTTCTCGGCATTGGCGCGCCGGAACAGAAAACCGACACGCATCTGGAGTACCTCAAGCAGGCCGCCGAGTTGCTGAGCGACCCGGAAAAACTCGAACTGCTACGCAGCAGTCATGACCCGCAGCGCCTGCTGGACGCCTTGCGCCAGAGTTAACCCCATGCACTTCTTCATCATCAGCGGTTTGTCCGGTTCCGGCAAATCCGTCGCCCTGGGGACGCTTGAGGACCACGGCGCACATTGCGTCGACAACCTGCCGCCGAGCTTGCTGCTGGAATACGCGCGCGGGCTGATGCGCGAGGATTCCCCCTACCCGAAGCAGGCCGCGATCGGAATGGATGCGCGCAGTCTGCCGGAAGTGCAAGCCCTGCCTGAGGTGCTACGACAGCTGCGCGACATGGCCTGCGCCGTCACCGTGGTCTTTCTGGATGCCGACAACGATGTTCTGATCCGGCGCTATAACGATACCCGCCGCCGCCATCCGCTGGCCGAGCAAGCGCCCACGCTACGGGACGCTGTGCAACAGGAACGTGACTGTCTGGCGGAACTTGCGGAGATCGCCGACTGGCGGCTGGATACCTCGCACACCAACATCCATGAATTGCGCGCGATGCTGCGCAAGCGTCTGAACCTGGATGGCGCGCCGGTCTCAGTGCTGTTACAATCATTCGCCTACCGCCGTGGTGTGCCGAGCGACTCGGACTTTGTGTTTGACTCGCGCTGCCTTCCCAACCCACATTGGGTGCCGGAACTGCGCGCACGCAACGGTACCGAACAAGAAGTGCACGCCTACCTTAGCGCGCAAACTCCGGTGACGGAAATGCTGGAAGGAATTTACAGATTTTTACAGTGTTGGCTCCCTGCGTTTCTGGAGGCCAGCCGCCACTACCTCAACATCTCCATCGGCTGTACCGGCGGGCAGCACCGCTCGGTGTATCTGGTCGAACAGCTGGCGCAGCGCTTTAGTGATGATACGCGCCTGCATCTGACTGTGCGCCACCGGGATCTGAAAGCAGAGGTACTCTCGTGAATCTCGGCATTCTGCTCGTCACACATCGCGACATTGGCAAGCACATGCTCGACATCGCGTCGATTATCTTCGCGAAGAAACTTGACAACTGTGAGGCCCACAGCATCATTGAAGACACCCCACCCGATGAGATACTCGACTCCCTGCGAAGACTACGCGACCAGATGGATTGCAGTCAGGGAATGCTAATTCTGACGGACCTATGCGGCGCGACACCCTACAATGTAGCACGCAGACTTATGTTGGAAACACCCGGTGCCATTTTAATTTCAGGCATTAACCTGCCGATGGTCGTCAAACTTTTTAACCTGCAACAACAAAATCGATCTCAACTCGCTGAGAGCTTGGCGTCCAATAGCCGGATGGGCATTCTGATCGAAGCGGAGGATGGAAATGATTGAAAAAGATGCCATCGTTAGCAACAAGCTCGGGTTGCACGCCCGCGCCGCTGCGCAACTGGTGCAGGTCTGCAGTTCCTACTCTTCCCAGTTGGAAATTGAAAAGTCTGGCAAACGGGCCAATGCCAAAAGTATCATGAGTGTAATGATGTTGGCCGCGACCCACTGCACCCCAGTACGCTTATACGCAAGCGGGAGCGATGAAGAAGAAGCGATGAACGCCATGATGGCGTTGTTCGAAAGCGGATTTGGAGAAGGCGCTGAACCATGCCCATGATCATTAATGGCATTGGCGTCTCTCGGGGCGTCAGCCAGGGTCGCGCCTACATGCTGGATCGCAACCTCAAAGGAATCAAACGGCACAAAATCACGGAAGCAGAAGTAGAACAGGAAATCGAGCGCATCCGGGTGGCGCGCGAGAAGGCCAAGGAACAATTAAAGGAAGCGCACAGTCTGGTGCCGGACGCGCTGGTCAGCGATCTCGGCAGTTTTATCGACACGCATCTGATGATGCTTGACGATGCCATGCTGACCGACCAGCCGCCAGAAATTATCCGCAACGAACTGTGCAACGCGGAATGGGCGCTGCAAGAAACAATGCAGCAAGTCATCACCGTGTTCGACAGCATGGACGATCCGTATCTGCGCACCCGCAAGGACGATGTCGAACACGTCATCAAGAAGATTCAGGAAAACCTCGCCGAAGGCGCTGATGAGAAACTGCTGGAGCGCAACCGAGACCTGACCGGCTGCATCGTCATCGCCGACGATCTGACGCCGGCAGACACCGTTTTCATTCAGCACCAGAATGTCGCCGGCTTCATCACCGCCGTCGGCAGCACTATGTCCCATACCGCCATTCTGGCCCGAAGCCTGCAGATTCCGGCGATTGTCGGCATCCATGACGCCAAGTACCTGCTCGACAATGGCGAAACCCTGCTGGTGGACGGCTCCGGCGGCACCATCATGTCGGCAGCCTCGGACCTGTTGATCAATCAGTACCGCATCTACCAGCGCACCGAACAGGAACGCCACGAGCGCCTGATGGAACTTCGGGACAAGCCGGCGCTTACGCGAGACCACCAGCATATCTCACTGAAGTGCAACATCGATCTGGTGCAGGAAGTGGATGCCGTGCATGAAGTTGGCGCGGCCGGCGTCGGTCTGTACCGCACCGAGTTTTTCTACATTAATCGGGACACCGAAGCCACCTGCGACGAACAATATGAGATCTATCGCGAAATGGTGCACGCGCTCGACGGCAAGCCGTTGACGATCCGCACGCTGGATCTCGGCGCGGACAAGGAGTTTGATCCGACCTATCGCGGTGTCGTGGCACCAAACCCGGCGCTCGGACTGCGCGCAATTCGCCGCTCATTGCAAAACACCAGCATGTTCCTCAATCAGTTGCGCGCCATCCTGCGCGCCTCCGCGCACGGCCCGGTGAAGATCATGCTGCCCATGCTGACCAACGCCTTCGAGTTGACGGAAAGTCTGAAACTGCTGGAAAAATGCAAACAGGGCATGGAAGACGACAATGTCGCCTACGACTCCGAAGTGCAAATCGGCGCGATGATCGAAGTCCCGGCCGCGGCGCTGTCCGCCGCGACCTTCGCACGCCGACTCGACTTCCTCTCGATTGGCACCAACGACCTGATCCAGTACACGCTGGCCATCGACCGCGTGGACGACCAGGTGCATTATCTGTTCGATCCTCTGCACCCGGCGGTGCTGCAGTTGATCCATCACACCATCATGGCAGCGGTGCGCGTGCAAAAGCCGGTCGGCATGTGCGGTGAAATGGCCGGCAACCCGAAAATGACCCGGTTGCTGGTCGGTCTGGGACTGCGCGAGTTCAGCACCAACCCTTCCCTGCTGCCCGAAATCAAGCAGATCATTCGAGACATATCCTTTGGTGACGTGCGCGAGAAAGCAGAAGCCATCATGAATTCCGAACAGCCTGAACAAATCAACGAGATGGTCCACTCCCTGAATAGCATGTAATCGCCGTGTCCGGCGCACACGGCTCCCGCCATGACTACCCTGCCTCCCGTACAAGCGCCTTCCGCCCAATTCGAGGCCCTCACCGAAGCGCTCAACAGCGGTGCCATGCAGCAAGTGCGGCGGATGATGCGCGCACTGCACCCGGCGGAAATCGCACAACTACTTGAATCCTTGCCGCGCGCGCAGCGCTTTATTGTCTGGGGCATGCTGGAACGCGAGCACCACGGCGAGGTGCTGCTAGAAGTCGGCGATGACGTGCGCGCGTCGCTGCTGGACGAAATGGATGAGAATGCCATGGTGCGGGCCGCGGAAGGTCTGGCCATCGACGATCTGGTCGACCTGCTGGCCAATCTTCCTGACACCGTCAGCAGCCGGGTCCTCAACGACATGGACCAGCAGTACCGCAGCCGGCTACAAACCGTGATGAACTACGACGAGGACACCGCCGGTGGTCTGATGGACACCGACGTCATCACGGTGCGCTCGGACGTAACGCTGGAAGTTGTGCTGCGCTATCTGCGCCGCTTGGGCGATATCCCCAGCCATACCAACGTGCTGATGGTGGTGGATCGCTTCGAGCATTATCTGGGCATCTTGCGCCTGCGCGCACTACTGCTCGGCGATCCCGACGCACTGGTCAAGGACGTAATGGAATACGCGCCGCCACCGATTGCCGCCGACATGCAGGATTCGGCTGTGGCGGCGATCTTTGAGGACCGCGATTTGATTTCCGCCGCCGTGGTCAATGAAGACAATCGCCTGCTGGGACGTATTACGGTCGATGACGTGGTTGACGTCATTCGCGACGAAGGCGTAGAAGCCCTGCACCGCCATGTTGGCCTGAGCGAGGATGAGGATCTGTTCGACTCGGTGGGCGCGGCCGCGAAACGGCGCGCCGTCTGGCTCGGTGCCAATCTGGTCACGGCCTTTATCGCCGCCGCCAGCATTGGCCTGTTTCAGGAAACGCTTGAGCGTGTGGTGGCGCTGGCCGTGCTGATGCCGATTGTCGCCAGCATGGGCGGCATCGCCGGTAGCCAAACTCTGGTGCTGGTGGTGCGCGGCATCGCGCTCGGTCAGGTCAGCGGACAGAATATTCGCGCGCTGCTGCTGAAGGAATTCGGCGTCATTCTGCTCAACAGCTTGTTGTGGTGCGCGCTGGTCGCGCTGGTTGCCGGCGGGTGGTTCGGTGACTGGCTGCTGGCTGGCATCATCGCGTTCGCGCTGGTCGCCAACATGGTGTTCGCGGTGGCCGTCGGCGTCATGCTGCCGCCGACTTTGCAGCGCATGCACATTGATCCGGCGCTGGCTGGAAGCGTGATTCTGACCACCTTTACTGATGTAGTGGGATTTGTGGTGTTTTTGGGTCTGGGAACGCTGCTGCTGCTCTAGCATCCCTCCCAAAAGTACTAGGCCCTTGCCTTATGCTGTAGAACATTATTTAGTTATAATTGGGATTCATGAACCCCCTGAGCGCAATGCTCATCCATATTGAAGGGGGGCAAGGCCCCGCTACACTCTTTCTAGCCTTTCTGGCGGCTTAGCCTCTGCGCTAAGCTGTGGGTTCCGCCGTCCGGCGGGATCTGTTGTTTCTTGTCCTTTGAATGCTTTCCGATGCATGGTGCGGTCTGGGCGGCACTGCTTGTGCTGACAGCTTTCGCGTTTGCTGCAACACCGGCGACAGGTGCGGTGCTGGTCTCGAGCAAGGATCAAACTCGCGGTACCGATAGTAACGTCTACTTAGCGCAGAGTTTCGCAACCGATTCAGAGAGTGCCACGCTCACCAACATTCAGGTCGTTAGAGGACGTCATGTAACGACAAATACAACTTTAGCAATCGAGATCCGTAGTAACGACAGCAGCGACAGCGCGTCCCGCACTTCACTGTTCACGGCACTGGAAATGGAACTCGCCTACGGCATGGCGGCGAGCCGCTTCGGCAACGGCACACTCAACGATCTGATCAAGCCCTACCTCGGCATGACCTGTCGCGAAGATGGTAGCGGTGCGCGGATCAATCTGAATCTGCAGTGGTAGATGGTCTGATAAGTCGTTCTGCGATTCGGCGTATGTGCCTTTGATCTGCGCCGAACAGACAAACTCTGACCAGCACAAAACTTCACAAACCAGCCATGGTCCTCTCCGATGCTTCTCGCGCAGTCGGCGGCATCGCATAAGATAAACGCGCCACTAAAACGCGCTTATGCCTACTTCCCTTTCCTTTGACGCGCTGGTGATCGGCGGCGGCCATGCCGGCGTCGAAGCCACCCTTGCCTGCGTGCGGCGCGGCGCACGCACCGCGCTGTTGACGCACCGTGCCGAAACCATCGGCCGCATGAGTTGCAACCCGGCCATTGGCGGCATTGGCAAAAGTCATCTGGTGCGCGAAATTGACGCGCTCGGCGGCGTTATGGCCGTGGCGGCCGACCGCGCCGCCATTCATGTCCGTGTGCTCAACCGCAGCAAAGGCCCCGCCGTGCACGCGACCCGTGCGCAAACCGACCGCGAGCTGTACCGCGATGCCATTCAGGACTTCATCCGCCAGCAAGACGGGCTTACCGTGGTGGAAGCGGCAGTGGGAGACCTACTCGTGCGCGACGGCGTGGTGTGCGGGATTCGCACCGAACAGGGCGACGAGATACAGGCGCGCGCCGTGGTGCTCGCCACTGGCACCTTTCTCGGCGGCATCATGCACGTCGGCGACGAACAAACTGCTGGCGGCCGTCTGGGCGATCCCGCCAGCGTACACCTCGCGCAGCGACTGCGTGAACTGATGCCGCGAAGCGGCAGACTAAAGACCGGGACACCGCCGCGCATTGACCGAAACAGCGTCACGTGGTCACGCACCGAAGCCCAGCCCGGCGATAGTCCGCCGCCCCGACTGTCGCGACAAAACCCCACCGAAGTGCGCGCACAACAGCTGCCGTGCCATGTCACCCGCACTACGCCGCAAACACATGACATCATTCGCGCGCACTTGCATCTGTCCCCTCTGCACAGCGGCGCTATTGACAGCCGCGGGCCGCGCTATTGTCCGTCCATTGAAGACAAGATCGAGCGCTTCGCAGAGCGCGATTCGCATCAGATCTTCATTGAGCCGGAAGGCTTAAACAGTGACTGGATCTATCCCAATGGCATTTCCACCAGCCTACCGCGCGATGTACAGGAGCAGTTTGTGCGCACCATTCCGGGATTTGAGCGTGCGGATCTGGTGCAACACGGCTACGCCATCGAATACGACTTTTTTGACCCGTGCCAACTGGAACCCACACTGCAATGCAAGGATCTGCCGGGCTTGTATCTGGCCGGACAGATCAATGGAACCACCGGCTATGAAGAAGCGGCCGCACAGGGCCTGCTAGCCGGCATCAATGCCGCAGCGCACGTATTGGAGCAGGAGACCTGGTGGCCTCGGCGCAATGAAGCCTACCTCGGCGTGCTGCTTGACGATCTCATCACCCGCGGCGTGGATGAACCCTACCGCATGTTCACCAGCCGCGCTGAATACCGACTGCGGCTACGCGAAGACAATGCCGATCTTCGCCTCACAGAAACCGGTCGACGCCTCCAACTGGTCGCTGACGCGCAATGGGCAGCGTTCAGCGCACGCCGCGAACAACTTGCGGAAGAGCTGGAACGACTGCAACGCACACGCATCGGCGAGCATACACTGGCTGAACTGCTGCGCCGACCTGATGCGCAATACGCCGACGTGGTCGGACAAATCACCGACTATCCGCAAGTTTCAGAAGAAATAGGTCGTCAGGCGCAAATTGAATTGCGCTATGACGGTTACATCCAACGTGGCGATCGTGAGATCGAAAAAATGCGCCATGACGAGAATCGCCGCCTGCCACGTGAACTGGACTACCGCGCCATGACCGCCCTGTCGCACGAGGCGCGCGAAAAGCTCAGCCAGTGTCGCCCCGCCACTTTGGGCATGGCGGCACGCATTCCCGGCATCACGCCAGCCGCCATTGATATTCTTCGGGTCCACCTCAAGACCCGCGAGGCCCCGCGCCAAGCGTGTTGATGATGGCGCACGCACAACCGAAACGGGTTACGCAATCGCGTCGCGCCAGTCGCGCCGCCCCTCTTCCGCGCGCCACCTTGCGCCGACAACTCGAAACCCAAATCGACGCGCAGGCCGCAGAGCAACTCGATGCACTGGTCCAGTACGGTTTGATGCTGGCGCGCTGGAATCGCGCCTACAGCCTGATCAGTCCACACACCGTGGAGCACATCGGCACAAAGCATATCCTTGATGCCCTTCTGCTCACACACTGGCTGCCAAACTCGCCCGCCCGCATACTAGATGTCGGCACGGGAGGCGGCCTGCCCGGCCTACCGCTGGCCATCACGCATCCGCAACTGCAATTCACGCTGCTGGATCGCAGCCACAAGAAAATCCGCTTTGTGCGTCAGGTCGCACTGGAACTGGAACTGTCCAATGTCACCGTGGTCACAGAAGATCTCGCACACTATCAGGATGATCTATTTGACTGCATCATGGCGCGGGCCGTAGCGCCCGTGGCTGAACTCGCGCACGCTTGCGCGCAACTCTGCGCTGCTAACGGGCGGTTGCTGCTGCCCCAGGGACCCAAGACGGATAACCAAGCTCCTGATGGCTGGGAGGGACGTTGCGAGCGCCGAAGCGGGCGACGGGTTTGGGTGCTGCAACGCGGTGAGGCTACAGTCGCATGACGCAAATCTTCGCCATCTGCAACCAGAAAGGCGGGGTGGGCAAAACCACCACCGCGGTCAATCTGGCCGCATCCCTAGCGGCAACGCACCAAAAAGTACTGCTGGCAGACCTTGACCCGCAGAGCAATGCCACCACCGGCTGCGGTCTGGACAAGAACGCGCTGGAGGCTAGCTCCGCTGATGTTCTGCTTGGCCAAAGCACTCTGGATGAGGCGATATGCCGGGACCGCTTCGGCTTTGATGTGCTTCCGGGAGACGCCGCGCTCACGCACGCGGAGGTGACTCTGATGTCCGAAGATCAGCGCGAGTATCGCCTGCATGAAGCCTTGCAGGGTTGCGCGTATGATTACGTGCTGTTGGATTGCCCGCCCGCTTTGAACATCCTGAGCGTGAACGGCCTGATCGCCGCGACTCAGGTCATCGTGCCGATTCAATGCGAGTTTTACGCGCTGGAAGGACTTGACGCGCTGCTGGATACCATCTCGCGACTCGGCCAGCGCACCGACTCACAGTTGACGCTGGCGGGTATTTTGCGCACGATGTATGACCCACGCAACAATCTGACACACGATGTATCTTCCACATTGCTGGAACATTTTGGGAATCAGGTCTATCGCACCGTGATCCCGCGCAATGTGGACCTGGCAGAAGCGCCGGGTTTTGGCAAGCCGGCGCTGCATTATCAGCGCAACAGTCCGGGCGCGACCGCCTATCTGATGCTGGCCGGCGAGATCCTGCGCCGCCACGACGACGCCGCGCAGGAGGACGCATGAGCCGCAGTCGACGCCTGGGCCCCGGCGTGGATGTGCTACTGAGCCGCCCGACCGATAAAAGCGCCGCTGCCGAAGACGGCGAATTGCGCAACATCCCGCTGCGGCAACTACGCCCAAGCCCTTATCAGCCACGCACGCAATTTGATGAGGAGGCTCTGAACGCGCTGGCTGAGTCCCTGAAAAGCCGCGGCACCATTCAACCGATCGTGGTACGCCGCGTCGGCAATCAATATGAACTGGTGGCCGGAGAACGACGCCTGCGCGCCGCGCAGAAAGCGGAACTCGACAGTCTGCCGGCGATGGTGCGCGATCTGTCCGATAACGAAGCGGCGACCATCACCCTGATCGAAAATCTGCAGCGCGAAGATCTCAACCCGATTGATGAGGCGAAAGCGCTCAACCGACTGACAGAGCAGTTGCAGTGCACACATGAGGAAATCGCCGATCGGGTCGGACGCGCCCGCGCCACGGTCACGAATCTGCTGCGGCTGTTGCGGCTGCATGCGGACGTACAGAAAATGCTCGCCGACGGGAAACTGAGCATGGGCCATGCGCGTGTGCTGGTGCCGCTGACGGCCAGCAAACAGCAAACCTTGGCGAAACAGATTGTGCGCGACGATCTGTCAGTGCGCGACGCCGAGCGACTGGCGAAGAATAAAGATCGCGACACCGGTAAGAAACCGGAAGATCCCGATATATTGCGTCTGCAACAGCGGCTGTCGGATCTGATCGGATGCCCGGTTCGGGTGCGCCCACGCAAAAATGGCGGCGGACAAATGGTGATCCGCTACAGCACTGTGCAGTCGCTGCAGCAAGTGCTCGACAAACTGGGCTATCGGGAAGACTGATCAAGCGTCCCGACCAGTTCTGATACCTGCGCCATGTCGTGGCGCGCCAAATAGTCCCGAATCTCCGCATTGATACTGCGACACAACAGCGGATCGTAGAACAACCCGGTGCCCACTCCGACCGCGCTGGCACCCGCAATCAGAAACTCCAGCACGTCCGTAGCCGTCACCACGCCGCCTTGGCCGATGATCGGCACCGAGCGGCCCATCTCCTGAACTTCCTGGTAGACCTGATGCACCCGCAGCAGCGCAATCGGCTTGATGGCCGGGCCGGAAAGGCCGCCTTGAAGTGCGCCGAGCACCGGGGTGCGACTTTCGGCATCAATCGCCATCCCGGACACCGTGTTGATCACGGCCAGCGCATCCGCACCGGCTTCAATGCAGGCCCGTGCGTTCGCCCGAATGTCAGTCTGGTTCGGAGAGAGTTTGACGATCAGAGGCCGAGACGTCACCGCCCGACAAGCCGCCACCACTTCCGCGGACATCTGTGGATGGTTGCCAAATTCCATGCCGCCGGCACGCACATTGGGACAGGAGATATTGATCTCCATGCCGTCAATCGGTGAGTCATCGAAGCGGCGGGTGATTTCGACATACTCTTCAACGGTGGCACCGGAGACATTCGCGATATACCGGGTCTCGGTGAAATCCAGACTCGGCAAAATCTTCTCCACCACATGATCCACGCCGGGGTTCTGCAAACCGATTGAATTGAGCATCCCCTCCGGCGTCTCCGCCAGACGATGCAGCGCGTTGCCCAGCCGCGGTTCCAGCGTAGTGCCCTTGAGACAGACCGCGCCGATCTCATCGAAGGAAAACTCTTCCACTCGCGTGTACTCTTCGCCAAAGCCCACGCAGCCCGACAGCAGCACCAACGGCGTGCGCATCGAGATGCCGGCAAGAGTGACTTGCAAGGCTGAGTCTTCAGCCATCGACAAACTCCGCTCGGGCCGGACGCGCCAGCAGTCCAGCGACCGCTTCAGCGGCCCCAAGGCTGCCCTCAAGCACGCGGTCCACCTGTACGCAAATGGGCAATTCCAGTTCTTGCGCTTCGCCCAGCCGACAAATCGCTCGCGCCGCATGCTGTCCTTCGGTCACGTGCTGGATGCGCTGATGCGCCTGCTCCAGCATGTGTCCTTCGCCAAGCAACTGACCCAAGTGGAAATTGCGCGAGTGTGCGCTCGCACACGACAAGGCGATATCGCCCAAACCTGAAAGGCCCGCCAGCGTCTCCGCACGTGCACCCAGAGCCTCGCCCAGAACCATCAACTCGCGAATACCGCGCGTAATGAGCGCCGCGCGGGCGCTGTCGCCCAGCTTCAAGCCGCAGGCAATGCCGGCGGCGATGGCCAGAACATTCTTAACCGCCCCGCCCAACTGCACCCCTGCAATGTCGGTGCTTTCATAAAGGCGAAAGGCACCGTGATGAAACACTGAAGCCGCTTCACGCGCCTGCTGCGCGTCGCGCGCGGCCATCACCGCAGCCATCGGAGCGCCGCGGGCCAGATCATCTGCGAAAGTCGGCCCGGACAACAACGCGCCGCTGAAATCTGTCCCCCACACCCGCTCCAGAATCTCGGAAGGAAACGCGCCTGCATCCGGGTCCATGCCCTTGCAACTGAGAATCACACTGCCATCGGGAGGGCCGCCCAGGGCTTGCGCAAGTTCGGCGACTGCCGAGACCGGCGCAGCCCAGACACTCCAGTCACAGCCGGCCACACAGGACTCCAGATCCGCGATTAACTGCACGGAATCCGGCACGCTGATGTCTGGTAGAGCGGTGTCGTTGCACCGGGTGTCGGCAATCTGCGCGAGGCGCTGCGGGTCGCGGCCCCACCAGCGCACTTCGTGCGCCTGCGTGCGCGCAATATGGGCGGTCAGCGCGGTTCCCCATGCGCCTTGTCCTAGAATCGAGATGATCATGCCGCGGGCGTCAGTGGCGAACCACTTTGTCCTGAATACTGTCCCACAGTTTCTTTTCGCGCTGCTCGGTGTGATACAGCGCGCCAAAATTGAGCGGCACCATCTGCAGGTTGTGAAATCCCGCCATCACAGCCAGTTGTGAAATGGTCGCGCTCACATAAGGATACAGGGAATCGAGACAGCGGGTCATCAGCAATTCGTGCCCACGCTCATCGGACAGCCCCTGAATCAGAAACACGCCGATGTAGCACACTTCACATTCGAACAATTCATGCTCGCCATGCAGTCGCTTGATATTGACGGTCAGCGACACTGCGTGGCGGTCATTGCCGAGCGGCGTGGTTTTGTTGCTGATATGCGCCTTGGTTTCAACCTGACCGTTTTCCTTCGTCCCGAGCTCCGGCGACGTGCTGAACTCGGCGGAATTGAGGCGGATGCTGTCAATCGAGAAATTGACTGTCTCGTGATGCTCCCCAACCATCAGCCTGCATCTCCTTGCATACCCGGTCCTTAGGCGGCCGCCAGCAAATCGTCCAGTTTGCCGTCCATACTGAGTTCCGCCAGATCATCAAAGCCGCCCACGTGATAATCGCCAATAAAAATCTGCGGCACGCTGCGGCGGCCTTGCGCGCGCTCCACCATGACAGCCAACTGCTCGGTGTCCTGATCCACTCGAATCTCCTGATAGTCCGCGCCCTTGCGCTTGAGCAACTGCTTAGCCCGATCGCAATACGGGCAGATACCGGTCGTGTAGATGATGACTTCTCCCCCGCCCATCAGTCCGTCTCCAGAGGCATTCCCGCATGCCGCCACGCGCCCAGCCCCCCTTTCAGCACATAGACCTCTTCAAAGTCCTCGCGGGCCAACAGCCGACACGCTCGCTGTGATTGAATGCCATTGCCACAATAGACGATCACCGGCCCGCTCATGTCTTTCAACTCATCCATGCGCTCCGGCAACTGGGTCAGGGCAATGCGACGCGAATGCGGAATGCGCGCGCTGTGCGCGTCAGTGTCTTCCCGCACATCCAGCACCCAGGCCGAATCCCGATTGATCAAATGCACCGCCTGCGCCACGCGCGCTTCCTTGTAGCGACGGGTCACATGGCGGACTTCCCAAAACAGGATCATGGCGACCACCGCCGACACAGCCCCCATCAGAAACGGGTGGCGAGCCGCGAAATCCAGATATTCCTGCATGGCGAGGTCCTAATGATGCGCGCGGGAACAAAACATCATGCGCATCAGGTCCATTAACTGGATCATGCGCGGGTCGCGAATGCGATAGTAGATAGTATGCGCCTCGCGGCGCGTGGTGAGAATCCCGCTCTGGCGCAGAATGCTCAAATGCGAGGAAATGTTGGCCTGCGAGGTGCTGCATTCGCGGGCCAGATCCGACACCGACATCTCGCCGCTGCCGAGAATACACAGCACTTTCAGGCGAATAGGATGCGCCAGCCCCTTGATCGATTGGCAGGCTTGTTCGATGTCTTCATCCTGCGCGTGCAGGGAATCCGTTGCAGGCAGATTATCCATGAGAGTGAATTTTACACCCTTGCTACTGCGCACAGGCGCAGCGAGCACTGCATGGCGGCATCGTTCCCGGCTCAAGAGCCCACCCCTCCTGTAGTAAACTCAACCTCAAAGCTTCCCGCCATTCGCAACACCCCTCACTGACGGACACTCTCCGATCATGCCCGTCTCCATCAAGTCCCCTGAAGAAATCGAGAAAATGCGCGTCGCCGGGCGGCTGGCCGCGGAGGTGCTGGAAATGATCGCCGAACACGTCACCGTCGGCGTGACCACTGACCACCTCAATGACATTTGCCACCGCTACATCACCGAAGAACAAGACGCTATTCCAGCGCCGCTGAACTATCTCGGCTTCCCTAAATCCATTTGCACTACCCTGAATCATCAGGTCTGCCACGGCATCCCCGGACCGCGACCCCTGCAACGCGGCGATATTCTCAACATTGACGTCACCGTCATCAAGGACGGCTATCACGGCGACACCAGCCGCATGTTCTTCCTCGACAAGCCCTCGGTGCAGGCGCGCCGTCTGGTTGACGCCACTTATGACGCCATGCACCAGGCGATTTGCGCTGTGCGCCCCGGCCTGAAGCTTGGCGATCTCGGCCACTCCATTCAGCATTTCGCCGAGACCCGGCACTACTCCGTGGTGCGCGAATATTGCGGCCACGGCATCGGGCGCGAATTTCACGAGGAACCGCAAATCCTGCACTACGGCGATCCCGGCACCGGACTCGCCCTGAAGACCGGCATGACATTCACCATCGAACCGATGATCAATGTCGGGGCCCGGCACGTCAAACTGATGCCGGATCAGTGGACCGTGGTGACGGCGGATCGTAGTTTATCAGCGCAGTGGGAGCACACCATTTTGGTCACCGAAGACGGCTTCGAGGTGCTGACCGCGCGCTCCGGCGAGAGTTTCCCGTGAACGCCTCATTGAGCAGGGACTTGCTGCAGCGGTATCCGCCCCCTTCCGGTGTCGAACCCGGAGCCTGGAAGGTCTGGCTGAACGCCCTGCATGAGGATCTGTCCGGGCAGTTCGACACACAGGATATCGCGACTCTGATCACCGCGCGCGCCGAACTTATCGATCATGCGCTGCAACAGTTGTGGCAGGCGCACCAGTTGCATGACACCAACCGTCTGGCGTTGCTGGCGGTGGGCGGTTACGGCCGCGGTGAACTGCACCCCTACTCTGACATCGACATTCTGGCCGTGCATGACGGACACATTGATCTGGAGGTGCTGACGCCGTTTTTCCAGACGCTGTGGGACAGCGGGCTGAAACTCTCGCAAAGCGTACGTACCCCGCAGCAATGCCGCGCCGACGCACGAGATGATATCGGCCTGATGACCAGCTGGATGGAACGGCGTTTCCTGTGCGGTTCGACGGCATTGAACGACGACGTGAATCGCAAACTGACCCACCATGGCGGAGCCTTTCGCGCCGCCTTGTGGGAGCCGAAGAAATTTTTCTACGGCAAGGTCGAGGAACGTGAGCAGCGGCACGCGCAATTCGGCGGCGGCGCGTATCTGCTGGAACCCAACCTGAAAGAAGGCCCCGGCGGCTTGCGCGACATTCAAACGGTGCACTGGATCTTGCAGCGCCACGACCACATCACTGATGCCGCGGCCTTTTGCGACGCGCAGGAGTTGGCCGTGCTGAATGACGGGCGCGAGTTCCTGTGGCGCACGCGCTTTGCACTGCATGACCTCAGCGGACACGCCGAGGAACGCTTGCATTTCGGCAACCAGCATCAGGTCGCCCAGCGACTTGGCTACAACGGCACCAATGTCAATGAGACCATCGAGGCCTTCATGCAGGATTACTACCGCACCACCAGCGAGGTAGACCGTCTGAGCGAAGTGCTGGTGCAGCAATATCGAGAGCAGTTGCAGCCGGCCACGCGCTACGCGCCGCAGCCCTTCAATGACTGCTTTCAGATTCTGGACGGCTATCTGGAGACGCGCGCTGAGGATTCCTTCGAGCGCCACCCGGAAGGACTGCTGGAGTTGTTTTTGATCCTGCAGCAGGCCCCCCATATTCAAGGCGTGCGCGCCCACACCATCCGCGCTGTTCGCGCGCACCTGTCATTGATTGACGATGCGTTTCGCAGTGCGCCGCGACACCGACAGATATTTCTTGAGATTTTGCGCCAGAAGCAGCACGTCGCCCGCGAGATGCGGCGGATGCACCGCTACGGCGTGCTGGCCGCCTACTGGCCGGACTTCGCTCGCATCACCGGCAAGGTGCAGCACGATCTGTTCCACATCTATCCGGTCGATGAGCACATCCTGCAGGTGCTGACGGAAATGCGCCGCATCGCGCGCTCAGGCGACCCTCAATACGCCCTGTTCGAGCAACTGTTTCTGCAATTCCCCAAACCGGAACTGCTGTATCTCGCCGCGCTGTTTCACGACATTGGCAAGGGCCGCGGTGGCGATCATTCCACGCTGGGAGCCGAAGACGCGCAGACCTTCTGCCTTGAACACGGACTCAGCGAATACGACGCCGGCATCGTGCGCTGGCTGGTACAGCACCACCTGTTGATGTCGATGACCGCGCAAAAGCGTGATACCAGCGACCCTGAAGTGATTCGAGAGTTCGCCGATCAGGTTGGCAACGGCGTGCGTCTGCGCGGATTGTTCTTGCTGACGGTGGCGGACTTGCGCGGCACCAACCCAAGCCTCTGGACACCGTGGCGTGAATCTCTGCTGTACCAGTTGTATCGCGCCACCAACCGCCAGTTGCAGCGCGGCAGTGAGCAGATCGCCAACAGCGAACAGCGACTGAACGAACTCAAGGCCTCGGCCATGAAACGTCTGCCGCAACATAGTGCCGAGGCGGCGAAACTTTTGTGGGACACCATGCCCACACACAATTTGCTGCACTACACGGACAACGAACTGGCGTGGCAGACCGAGTGCATCCTGAGCTGCGCCCCCGACAGTGAAACCCAGGTGTTCGTGCGCCATCAGGGCTCGCATCACTGCACTGAGATTCTGGTGTACGACCAACACCACGGCGACTTGTTCGTGCCGATCACGGCTACTTTGGCGCGACTGGCGGCCAACGTCCTGTACGCGCGCATCACCGAAACCCGACAACAGCACATCCTGCACACCTTTTTGGTCACCGACCCCGAAGGCTTGCCGATCAGTGAAGGTGCGGCTCTGACAGAACTTCGCGAACGACTGCAGCGCGCCGTGCGCGCACCATCAGACTCCCGACGCCCGGTGCGGTTGCGCCCGAGATTGCAGACCGAACACTTCCAGGTTCCGACTGAAGTCGAGTTCGTGCAGCAGGAACAGCCACCTGAGACGCGCTTGCATTTGAGCACCACGGATCACCCCGGCCTGCTGTGGACCATCAGTTGCGCGCTGGAGGAATGCGGCGTGCATATTCAACAGGCGCGCATCACCACGCTCGGCGCACAGGCACAAGACGCCTTCGTCATCACCGACGCCTCATCCCAGCAGCCAATCACGCACGCGCAAACGCTCAACAAGATTGAAGATAGTTTGCAGGCACGCATCAGGCAGTTGCAAGACAGCCACAATGCCACGGCACCGGAAACTGAGCCGGAAGCCGCCTGACGCCACATTAGAATAAAGGTCAATGAAAATCGGTTGCCTCTGATGCCCTCATCCCAACCCCAGCATACCCCGGTCATGCGGCGCTATCTGGAGTTGAAAGCACAACACCCGGAGCATTTGCTGCTCTACCGCATGGGGGATTTCTATGAGCTGTTCTATGAGGACGCGCAGGAAGCCGCGCAACTGCTCGACATCGCGCTGACCGAACGCGGACGCTCCGCCAACAAGCCGATTCCGATGGCCGGCGTGCCGGTGGGCGCCGTCGACACCTATCTCGCCAAACTCACCCGCCTCGGCAAGTCCGCCGTGGTCTGCGAACAGGTCGGTGAAAGCCCGGATGGCCGCGGCCCGATGGAGCGCGAGGTGGCGCGCATCATCACACCCGGCACCCTGATTGAAGAAGAACTGCTAGAGGCCGGACAGGATACGCTGTTGGCGGCACTGTGGCTGCAGGAACCATTCGGATGCGCCACGCTGAACCTCAGTTCCGGCAGGCTGCGCACCATGCAACTGGAGAGCCGTGAGGATCTGTACGCGGAACTGGAGCGCTTGCGCCCGGCCGAGATCCTCTATCCGGAGACCGCCACGCCGCTGGACTTCAGCGCCACACACTGGCAGCCGCTAAGCGACTGGCATTTTGATGCGGAGGCGGCGACCCGCCTGCTGTGTGAGCAGTTCGAAGTGCGCGATCTGTCGGGCTTCGATTGTGATGACGCCCCCGCCGCCATCAGCGCGGCAGGCGCTCTGATCTATTACGCGCAGGAAACCCAGCGCGCCGCGCTGCCACACATCAACAGCATGCAGCGCGAGCGCCGTGAACGCTATATCACTCTGGACGCGGCGACACGCCGCAACCTGGAACTGGAACGTAGTTCCTCCGGTCAAACCAAACACAGCCTGATCGGGGCACTGGACCAAACCGTCACTGCCATGGGCCGGCGCTGTCTGGGCCGCTGGGTCAACACCCCCTTGCGCGACCGCGAGGCCCTGATCGCGCGCCATCGCATCGTGTCCGAATTGCGCGACAGTCCGCAACTGAACTCCCTGCGCGAACAGTTGCGCAAAAGTTTTGATATCGAGCGCGTGATCGCGCGCATCGCGCTGCGCTCCGCGTCGCCCCGGGATTTGCACGGACTCGGCGAGACGCTGGCGCAACTGCCGACACTGCGGACGCTGCTGCAATCACTGGAAAGCCCGGAATGGGAGCCGTATCACATGGCGCTGCAGCATGACGCAGCGATTGAAGAGTATCTGCGCCGTGCGTTAAACCCACCGCCGCTGCCACCATCGATTCGCGACGGCGGGGCCATCGCAGCCGGATTCGATGCTGAACTCGACGAGTTGCGCGTGTTGGCGTCCGGCTCTGAAGAGCAACTGCTGCGTATGGAAGAGCAAGAGCGTGAGAGCAGTGGCATCGCGCAGTTGAAAATCTCTTACAACCGCGTGCACGGCTACTATATTGAGTTGCCGCGTCACTGCGCTGATCGTGCGCCAGAGCATTATCGCCGCCGCCAGACACTGAAAAATGTAGAGCGCTATCTCACGCCGGAACTCAAGGAGTTCGAAGATCGCATCCTGAGTGCGCAAAGCAAGATGCTGGAGCGGGAAAAGCAGTTGTATCAGGAATTGCTGGCGTACCTGATGCCGCATCTCGACGCCTTTAGAAGGCACGCCGAAGCGCTGGCGGAACTGGATGTGCTGGCCTGCTTCGCCGAGGGCGCGAGACGCCATCAGTACTGCACGCCGGAGCTGGTCGAAGAGCCGGGCATCCACATTGAGGCCGGGCGTCATCCCGTGCTCGAACAGATTCTTGACGAACCCTTTGTGCCAAATGATGCGCTGTTGTCCGAACAGCGGCGGCTGCTGCTCATCACCGGGCCCAACATGGGCGGCAAATCCACCTACATGCGCCAGATCGCCTTGATTGTGCTGATGGCTTGCATTGGCAGCCATGTGCCGGCGCAGGTTGCGCGAATTGGTCCGATCGACCGTATCTTCACCCGCATCGGCGCGGCCGATGACCTGGCATCCGGGCGTTCCACATTCATGGTGGAAATGACCGAAGCGGCCAGCATTTTGCATCACGCCACCGATTCCAGTCTGGTGTTAATGGACGAGATCGGCCGCGGCACCAGCACCTTTGACGGCTTGGCGCTGGCGTTGAGTTGCGCGGAGCACCTTGCGGCCAAAAACCGCGCATTGTGTCTGTTCGCGACGCATTATTTTGAACTGACGCAACTGGCGGATTGTCACAACGGCATCGTCAACCTGCATCTCGACGCCAGTTTGCACGGGCAGCAAATTGCGTTCCTGCACAGCGTGCGGGAAGGCCCGGCCAGCCAGAGTTACGGCCTGCAAGTCGCGCAACTGGCCGGCATTCCGGTGCCGGTAGTGGAACGGGCGCGCGAGTACTTGCGCGAGCTGGAAGATGACAGCACCGGGCGCTGGTCGAGGGACGCCACGCAAACCGATATGTTCGCCCGATCAAAGAAGACCGCCACTCCGACCACGACTGCGACCGAGACCGAGCGGCGCCTGCGTGCCCTCAAACCGGATCAGTTGTCGCCCAAGGAAGCGCTGGATCTACTGTACGAACTCAAGGAACTTCAGGTCCGCAAGTCAGACAAGGACGCATGAGTGATCCCAGCATTGGACGCCGCATTCTGAGGCAGTTGACGGCTCCGGCGCGACAGTTGTACCGCAATTTGCAGCAAGGCCCAGCGCGGCTGCCGGAAGAACTGATAGAACAAGGCCCGCGGGTGCGGGCCAGCGCGCAATTCGGTGGCATGGGGGAGCGCGAATTGCAGTTGCGCATGGAGCAGATCGTCGAGCGCATCCTGTCGTCGCGCCACAGCGTCATGGAGCCCGCGAAACAACTGGCAGCCTTCAATCATGTGGAACAGCAGCGCTTTCTGAAGTCGGCACAAACGCTGTGCGAATCCAACGCCGAACTGGCCTATCAGTTTTTTCACTTCGGCGTCCCGTCCCTGCGCGACATTGATGAGCAGTATTGGGAAGGCTGGGAAGGTCATCTGTGTGAGTGCTTCGATCGCCAAGGCGTTCAGGGTGCCATTGAGGCCATGCAGCAGGTGGAGAGCTACTTGCAACGCATTTTGGGCACCCCGCAGACTGTGCGACTCGAAGATATCGAATCACTGATTGAATCGCTATTGATTGGTTTTGGCGGGCGGGCGCTCAAGGTCGATGTGGCACAGGCGGGCATACCGTGGACCGATACCGAGTGCGTGTATCTCCCGGAACGCATCGAATGCGCCACCACCCGCGAGGAGAACTTCGATTTGTTCAAGGCAGCCACCGCCCATCTGTGGGCGCAAGCCCGCTACGGCACCTATCGCATTCCCGCACAATCCTGGTCGGCATACGACAGTCCCAGACACGCGCGGACACTGTACTGCGCTTTGGAGACCCTGCGTCTTGATGCCCGCCTGCAGCGGGATCTGCCAGGTATTGGGCGCATTCTGGCGCAGCACAATCCGCACGCCGCATGGAGCAATCTCTCCGAACCGTGGGCGCGCGCAGTGCGCGAACTGCGCAACCCGAAAGCGCGCGCGGAAGATTCCATGCGTCTGCTTCAGTCGGTGTACGTGGAATCTGCGAAACTTCCAGACGTCGCCTACCGAAGCGTCCTGCAGCCGGAACTGGCGGCCAACGTCATGGCCACACGCATTGGGGATGAGCGCCAGCAACTGGCCGCGGCCCTGATGGAGTTAAGCAAGGAACTTGAGGCCCGGCGCGACTCAGAAGAAGAGACCCGCTTCACCATGCGCCCGCGCGACGGCTACATGGCAGATGAGTTCGCCTTCACGCTGGAGGTCGACGGCGAGGCCGTCACCCCGACCCCTGACGTACAACAGTTGCTGGAATCAATCCTGCAGGATCTCGGCGAGATCCCTGATGAGTATCTTGAGCCTGCCGGTGCCGGTGCCTACGATGCCGAGACGGATGCCGCCGAAGCCGAGGCCGCGGGCGGACACGGGACCCCGGATTATGTCTACCCTGAATGGGATCATTCCCGGCAGAAATACCGCCCGGACTGGTGCCACATCTACGAACGCCCCATCACCGGCAGCAGTGAAGCATTTGTGCAGCAGGTTCAAGAGCGCCATCACCGCTTGCTCGACGGATTGCGGCGCACGTTTGAAGCCCTGCGCGACGAGGAAAAATGGATGCGGCATGAACCCCATGGCGACGAGCTGGACCTCAACAGTTTCGTGTCCGCCTACATTGACGCGCAACGTGGTGAGGAAATGGACGAGCGCCTATTCGCGCGGCGCAAGAAAATGGATCGCGACATCGCGGTGATGTTTCTGGTCGATATGAGCGGCTCCACTTCAGGCTGGATTAATGATCTGGTGCGCGAGTCTTTGGTGCTGCTGTGCAGCGCGCTTGAGACGCTGGGGGATCGTTATGCGATTTACGGATTTTCCGGGCGCACGCACCGCAACTGTGAGTTGTATCCGATCAAGACCCTGCGGGAGCCTTACAACGCCGACGTGCGCCAGCGCATCAGCGGCATCACGCCGCGTGACTACACGCGCATGGGCGTGATGATTCGGCACTTGACGCAGTTGCTGAAGGAGGCCGAGGCACGCACCCGGCTACTGATTACGCTGTCCGACGGCAAGCCGGATGATCAGGACGGCTATCGCGGCCGCTACGGCATTGAAGACACCCGCCAAGCGCTCAATGAAGCGCGCAATTTGGGCATTCGCTCATACTGCGTTACGATAGACGAGGCAGGCATGGAGTATCTGCCGCATATGTACGGAGCCTCCAACTTCGCAGTGGTCAACCAGATCGCGAAACTGCCCCTTAAAGTCTCGGATATCTACCGCCGCCTGACCTTATGACTGGACCGGCCCAGACCTTGCCGATGCTGGCACTCATCGCCCTCCTAGCGACAGCCTGCGGTGCCCAGAACGTCCCCGCGGGCATCAAGGGATTCGCCAAAAGCGACGTCGATTACCTGCTTGACAAGCATCTGCACAACACCGAAGACAATTTGCTGCTGCTGATGGAGGAGTTGTACCGGCTGAACCCGGAACAACTGGCCAAAACTCCTGATGCGACCGTCGCCAAGCGCACAGCGTTGCTGCTACCGAACCGTTCCTACGACGAATTGCGTTTCGATGAGATCAACGGACACCGCGGCCGTGGCGCGATCCGACTGGCGTTCCACCCCCGTTTCAAAGGCGACCGGGTCTTCACCTTGATGATCGGACTGGTCAGCCAAATGCGCATTGCCTACAACGATCAGCTGGAATTTTTCATGTTTGATCAGGTGCACGCGAAGAATCTGAGCGTGTTTCGCACCAATCTGGAAGTGGTCGGCCTGAGCCTGCAGCGCCAAACCGGAAAGGACGGTGCTCCGTTGCTGCGCTTCAAGCCGCAGCGCACCACCGCCGACGCCAAGCAGTTGCAGCCGCCCGGCGTCCTGCAGATTCTCGAGCGCACGGTCGGCCAGTTGCAGGTGCTGATTGACATCGGAGACGACGAACGGCGCACCACCGCCGGTGCGACTCGCACCGCCACCATGCTGTTGCTACCCCTGCCCATCCCATAAGGAACCGATAAAAATGTCTGATGTGACGATCTACCACAATCCGCGCTGCAGCAAGTCGCGCCAGACGCTGCAACTGTTGCGCGAGCGCGGCATAGAGCCACGTATCATCGAATATCTGGAGACGCCGCCGGATGCCGACACGCTGGATGCGCTTCTGGCCCAATTGCAAATGACGGCGCATGACATCACCCGTCAGGGAGAAGCGCTATACGCCGAACTTGGGTTGCGGGAGCAGCCGGTAGATGACGCGCGCATGCGGGTCTTGCTGCGCGAACATCCGAAACTGATCGAGCGGCCCATCGTGGTAACGCCGAAGGGAGCCGCCATTGGCCGACCGCCGGAAAATGTGCTGAAATTGCTATGAGTGACGTCGAGGTCCTGATCCTGTACTACAGCCGCAATGGCGGCACCCGCGCGCTAGCGCGTCGCGTCGCGCGTGGCGTGGACAGTGTCCCCGGCGTGCAAGCGCGCCTGCGTACCGTGCCAGCAATCTCCACTGTCTGCGAGCAAGCCGAACCGGATCTGCCCGAAGACGGCCCACCCTATGCAACACCCGAAGATCTGGAGCGTTGCGATGGTCTGGCACTGGGTTCTCCCACGCGCTTTGGCAACATGGCGGCACCGCTGAAATACTTTTGGGATCAAACCAGCGCGCAATGGCTGTCCGGCGCGTTGGTGGGCAAGCCGGCCGGCGTATTCACCTCCACGCACAGTCTTCATGGCGGTCAGGAAACCACCCCGCTCAGCATGATGATCCCGCTGCTGCACCACGGCGCGGTGATTGTGGGCGTGCCCTATTCAGAACCGGAACTGGCCACCACCGAAAGCGGAGGCACGCCTTACGGACCCAGCCATTGGGCCGGCGAGTCGCATCGTGACCTGAGTCAGGCGGAGAGCGCCATCGCGCAGGCGCTCGGTCGACGCCTCGCGCATATCGCTCAGGCGCTGAAAGGGGCTGCTACTCCGTAAACAGCGTGCTAATTGATTCGTTGCTGTGGATTCGCGCAATGGATTCCGCCAGCAGCCGCGACACGCTCAAGACCCGAATGCGGTCACATTGCGCGGCCCGCTTATCCAGTGGGATCGTGTCCGTGACCACCAGTTCGTCCAGCATGGACGCTTCCAGATTGTCGATGGCCTTGCCGGACAAGACGGCGTGCGTCACATAGGCCACCACCTGTTTCGCGCCGCGCTCCTTGAGCGCTGCCGCCGCATGGCACAGCGTGCCGGCCGTATCCACCATGTCGTCCACCATCACACAGCGCATGCCTTCCACCTCGCCGATGATGTTCATCACTTCTGATTCATTCGCGCGCGGGCGACGCTTGTCGATGATCGCCAGATCACTGTCAAGATGTTTGGCGAACGCACGCGCGCGCACCACGCCGCCGATGTCTGGCGACACCGTCAGCAGATCTTCAACGCCCTGATGCCACAACTCGCCAATCAAAATCGGCGAGGCGTAGATGTTGTCGACCGGAATATCAAAGAAGCCCTGTTCCTGATCGGCGTGCAGATCCACGGTCAGCAGTCGATCAATGCCGGCTGCGGTCATAATATTGGCCGCCAGTTTGGCTGAAATCGGCACCCGCCCGGAGCGCACCCGGCGATCCTGACGTGAATAGCCGAAGTACGGCACCACCGCGGTGATGCGCATCGCCGAGGAACGGCGCAAGGCATCAGTGATGATCGCCAACTCCATCAGATTCTCGTTGACCGGACGGCAGGTCGGCTGCACGATGAAGGCATCGCAGCCGCGCACGTTCTCGTTGATCTCCACGCGCACCTCACCGTCGCTGAAGCGCCCAATATCAGCGCGTCCCAGCGGGATGTTCAGTTGCTGGACGATATTCTCGGCAAGCGCGCGGTTGGCGTTGCCGCTAAACACCACCAGTTCTTCGTAAGCACTCATAGTTCACGCGCCTCCGTCATTGCGCTGCGCCTTGGAAATGGCTGGGCCGGCAGGATTCGAACCTGCGAATGCGGGGATCAAAACCCCGTGCCTTAACCTGACTTGGCGACGGCCCAACATTCATCATGTTCCCACCAGACCGAGCACCGGAGCGCGCGAAAGACCCTTCGCCACACGGGCATCCCAGTCTTCGGGACATTGCGCCGCAAGCTGTTCGGCCTGCGCCTGATCGGCGCACCAGGCGAACACCGAGCCGCCGGAGCCAGTCACTCCAGCCGGCGCGGACTCGCGCAAATGCCGCAAGCGCACGGCAATTTCCGGATGCCGCGCACACAGCCATGGCTCAAACACGTTGCTCCCCAAATGCATCTGTGCAACGTCTATTGTGATAGGCGTGCGCCATTGTGTCAATTTCACCGCCCGATAGGCCTGCCCCGTATCCACCGGAACCGGTGCCGGCAACACCACCGCCACACCTTCGCGCGGCTCCATCGGAGTCAGTTTCTCGCCAATGCCTTCCATCCATGCAGCGCCGCCCCACACAAATAGCGGCACATCCGCGCCAAGGCGCAAACCGAGCGCGGCCAACTCCGAGCGCGTCCATGGATCCCCCCACAAATGATTGAGTCCATGCAATACGACGGCCGCATCTGAACTGCCGCCGCCCAACCCGCCACCCCAGGCAATGCGCTTGTGCAGGAACATATTCACCCCGTGCCCCTCGGCATGATGCTCCAGCGCCAGCCGCGCGGCGCGCACGCACAGATTGTCATCTGATCCCAGTTCCCCGCCTGTAGTATCGGAGTAGGTCACCTTGCGGTCCGCGCGTGGCTCCAGCTCCAGCGTATCGCTCCAGTCGATCATCTGGCACCAGCTCTGGAGTTCGTGGTAGCCGTCCTCACGCCGCCCCGTGACGTGCAGCATCAGATTGAGTTTGGCGCATGCGCGCAACTCCAGCGTCATTCGCGCACCCATTCACGCACCGCCACAGCGCCACGCAACTCCTCGTACGTGAAGCGCATATGTCCGGGCAAGGCCGGCTCGGCGCAACAACTGTAGTCCTGATATTCCACTTGCCAGCCATTTTGCTCGATGCGCCGCGCGCGCGCCTGCGCGTCGTATTCCAGGTGAGTGGCCTCACCGGAAGGCGGCAGTCCGCGCACCAGACGCGCCAGTTCCACAAACGGCAGTGCCACACCGAGGTGCTCGCGCAGCAACGGCGCAAGCTGTCCGGCGTATTCCGCCTTGCCATCGTGCAGCACCCCTGTGCCGGTCTCCCAATCTCCCTGCACCTGGATCGCGCCCAAACCGAAAGGCCCGCGCAAACTCATCTCAAACATCGTCCCTTGCTGCTTCCATGTCAGCGCACCCTGCAGTTGTCCCTCAGACCACATCACGCCAAAGCGCCCACGCAGTTCCCAATGATCCATGGCCTCCAGCTGAGCCGCGTGCTGCTGCCAGCGCGCCTGCATCTGGCTTGCATCCTGCAATTCGGGGTCGGGCAACAGCGCGCATCCTGCAAGCAGCGCGACCGACAACACACTGCTGATTCCTCTGCGCGTCATAAGGAGAAACGCTGCGCGACCCGCTCCAGAAACTCATCATCTGGCAACTCCTCAGCCGCCTCCTGATACAGACGCACGGCCTCCTCGTGCCGCCCCTGCTGCCACAAGACTTCCACCAGATGCGCGGTGATCTCACCGTTCGGCAGCAGATTTTGCGCGCGCCGCAGGTAGTGTTCCGCGCGCTTGAGATCACCAAGGCGGTAATACGCCCAACCCATACTGTCGAGGATCGCCGCATCCTCCGGCAGCTGTTCGTGCGCGCGCTGGATATGGGCCAGTCCCTGCTCCAGATTCACGCCATGATCAACCCAGGTGTAGCCGAGCGCATTCAGCGCACGCGCATCGTCCGGGTCGGCAGCCAGCACCAGACCCAGATCAGCTTCCACCTGGTCCAGTCGTCCCAGCCGCTCCGCATGTAAGGCGCGGCTGTACAGCAACAGCGAATCGCGCGAATAACGCCGCAACGCCTCGCTGAGCAGGTCATAGCCTGCCTGATACTGCTCATCGCCATACAGCATGTCGGCCTCGGCGATGTAGAGATGCAGAATATTTTCGTCATCACCGCTTCGCGCGCGGCTGATGCGCAAATGCAGTCGGGCGCGATCGATGCGCCCCACCTGCCACAGCAACTTCGCGATGCGGAGGCGCGCCTTGCGGAAATATTGATCCACGCCCAGATAATCGCGCTCCTCCACTTTATAGTAGTAATTCATCGCCGTAACGAAGCGGTTGTCATGCTCGGCCAGAAGACCGAGATAATAGGCAGCGACCGAATAGTTGAATGACGCCGGCTCATCCCGCACCAGAGAGTTGGGGTTCTGACTCAGATCGACAAACGCCTCGCGCGACTGTTCCCAGTCCTGCAGCGCTAGCGAAAGCGTGCCACGCTTCAGTTGCCAGTGCGGATTGTCCGGCTCTTCCTCAAGCAAAGGCTGCAAGGCTTCCATGGCTTCCTCCACGCGGCCCAGTTCGCCGAGCAGATTGACCAGCCTGCGCCATAGAGGCAGTTGCTCCTGTACTCTTATCGCCTGCTCCACACCCTCCCACAAAGCCTTCACCGCCTCGTCATCACGGCCCAGTAACCGCAAGGAATCGACTTTGACCCTCATCGGTAGGGCCCAGTAGCCGGTACGCTTCAAGGTCTCATCGGCGGCGAACAATGCCTCTTCAAGGTGTCCGGCTTCCTTCGCCGCTTCCGCAATATTCAGATAGGACTGCGGCTCATGCGGATAGTATCCCACCAGTTCGCGGAAAATATCCAGCCGATACGGTTGCGCTGCCGAGATCGACAACGAGTTCTTAACCGCTTCCATACTGAAGGTCAGCGGCAGGGTCCTGACTGCCAGCGCCTCAAGATACGCTTTTATCGCCTCGTCAACCTGTCCCTGAGCCGCATGAATCGCCCCCAGTATCCGCCAGGGCCGCGGATCGTCCGGCAGCACTTCCTGCCAACGCTTCGCCGCGCGCATCGCGCGGGCGTAGTCCTCCATCCATATCCCGATTTCAGTGCTGCGATAGGCGATCTCGGGATCGTCGGTCTTCAAGGACGCCTGATAGTAATGTTCAAAGGCCTCCGGCAACTCACCGCGATAGCCGTACATTTCGCCCTGCAACAACTCGTAGACTAGTTCGGCCAGCGTATCGGTTGGTACCTGGGCGTCTTGTGGCAGTTTCTCCAGAGGCTGGCAGGCCGAGGTCAACAGCGCCGCCGCGACCCCGATGATTCGGAGGTCGAGGGGACAAAAAGCCGCGGAAAGATGAACGCGGCGGCGGAGTTGGCATAAAATGGAAGGCACAAACGCCATTTTACTTGTGCGCACGGCGGCGCGCTCCCTTCCTGCCCATGTCTCTCTCCATTCTTGGCCTCAATCACCGCACCGCGCAACTTGAGTTGCGCGAGAAGCTGGCGTTCACCCCGGACACCATGTCATCGGCGCTGCAGGAACTTCGCGCCGTGCCGGATGTGGAGGAGGCCATGATCCTCTCGACCTGCAACCGCACCGAGTTGTACCTCAGTCATCAGCGCGACGAAGCCGTCGAGCGGGTGCTGGAGTGGCTGTGCCAGTGGCATCAGGTGGATCGCAAACACATTCGGGACGCCCTGTACTGGCGCACCGGCACCGATGCCATTCGCCACGCCATTGAGGTCGCCAGCGGTCTGGACTCCATGGTGCTGGGAGAAACTGAGATTCTGGGCCAGTTCAAGCAAGCCTCCCGTGACGCCGATGCCGCGGGCACGCTCGGCAGTCAGTTGCACAGCCTGACGCAACAAGCCTTCAGCACCGCCAAAGAGGTGCGCACCAACACGGAAATCAGCCGCAATCCGGTCTCGCTCGCACACGCGGCGGTATCCCTGACGCAACAGTTCTTCGATCGGCTGCAAGACCACCGGGCGTTGGTGGTCGGCGCGGGCGAAACCGCGCAACTGGTGGCGCGCTATCTGCACGACCGCCAAATTGGCCACCTGACCATCGCCAACCGCAGTCTGGACCGAGCGCAAGCGCTGGCGCGCGAATTGCTGGCCCATGCCATTCCGATCTCACACATGGAACAGGCGCTGAAGGATGCCGACATTGTGGTCAGCAGCACCAACAGCCCGCTGCCGATACTCGGCAAGGGACGTATCGAAGGGATCCTCCGGCAGCGCAAGCATCAGCCGCTCTACATGGTGGATCTGGCAGTCCCTCGCGACATTGAACCACAGATCGGCGAGTTGCCGGACGTGTATCTGTATACCCTGGATGACTTGCGTCGGGTGGTGGAAGAAAACCTGAAGTCGCGCGAGCGGGCGCGAGAAGAAGCCAACGCGATCATCGCGCGGCACGTGGAGGCTTGCGCGCAGCGCGAACGCGGCGAATCCGCCTTTGACCTAATCCGGGAATACCGCGCGTCCTCACAGCAGTGGCGCGATCAAACTCTGGCGCAAGCCCGCCGGCGTCTGGCGCAAGGACAGAGCCCCAACGAAGTGCTGGAATGGCTGAGCCACACCCTGTGCAACCGTCTGATGCACGCACCCACACAGACCTTGAATCAAGCCGGTCAGGACGGAGACGAGGCGCTGTTGCAGGCCATGCGCCGTCTGCTGGACCTTGATCCTTCGGAGTCATGAAGGACGCTATTCGGGACCAACTCGACACTCTGGTCGCCCGACACGCCCAACTGCAAAGTGATCTGTCCCGCCCGGACGCTGCGGATGATCGCGATCACTACCGGGAATCCATGAGCGAAATGGCGCGCCTCGCCCGCGTGGTTGAGGATTACAGCGAGTATCAAGCCTGTATGCGAGAACGCGACGCGCTGGAGGAGATGCGCAAAGAGGATTCGGTGGATGCGGAGCTTGAGATCCTGGTGAGCGAAGAGCGTGCCCAGCTGACGCAAAAGATGGAAGCACTGGAGAAAACGCTGCTGCGCTTTCTGATTCCCGCCGATCCGCATGACGCTTGCGATGTGTTCCTGGAAATCCGTGCCGGCACCGGCGGTGAGGAAGCCGCCCTGTTTGCGGCGGACTTGTTTCGGATGTATGCGCGCTACGCGGAACGGCGCGGCTGGAGCCTGCAATTGCTGAGCGCGCATGAAAGTGAACAGGGGGGATTCCGCGAAGCGGTGTCTCGCATCAGCGGCAAGCAGGTCTACGCCTCTTTGAAATTCGAGTCTGGCACGCATCGGGTGCAGCGCATCCCGAAAACCGAGTCGCAAGGGCGCATTCACACCTCTGCGGCGACCGTCGCGGTGTTGCCGGAAATCGAAAAGACTGAAACCCTCACAATTGCACCGGAAGATCTGCGCATTGACCGGTTCCGCGCCTCCGGGGCGGGCGGACAGCATCTCAACAAGACCGATTCCGCCGTGCGCATCACCCACCTGCCAACCGGCCTGGCCATTGAATGCCAGAACGAGCGCTCGCAGCACCGCAACAAGGAACAAGCCATGGCGCTACTGCAGGCGCGCCTGCTGGATCAGGAACGACAGCGTCAAGCAGAGCAGGAATCCAGTCGGCGTCAAGAACTAATCGGCAGCGGTGATCGCTCCGAGCGCATCCGCACCTACAACTTCCCGCAGGGACGCCTCACCGACCACCGCATCGGCCTGACGGTGTACGCATTGCAGGAGATCCTCGAAGGAGATCTGGAAGCGGTCATTGAACCACTGCAGCATGAATTCCATGACCGCATCGACACATCAGCCTGAAAGCGCGTGTCTGCGTGACACATTGCAGGCCGCGCGGCACACGCTGCAACACTGTAGCGACACACCCGATACGGACGCGCAATGGCTATGGAGCCATGCCTTGCAGCGCGATCAGGCTTGGCTTCTGGCGCACCCTGAATATCGCCCTACGCCGCAGCAGCAACACCGTGGCGACTACCTGATTCGTCAGCGTCAGCAAGGACACAGCGTCGCGCACCTGTGCGGCTACAGCGGCTTTATGGATTTCACACTGCACCTGAGCCCGCACGCTCTGGCACCGCGCCCTGAAACCGAGATTCTGGTCGTCGAGGCCCTGCGTATCCTGCCTGTGCGCGCGCAAGTACTGGAATGGGGAACCGGCAGCGGCGCAATTGCCCTTGCGATCGCCAAGGCCCGCCCGGATTGCAATATTCTGGCGCTGGACTGCGATCGGAAAAGTTTGAACCTCGCGCGCCGCAATGCTCTAACGCTGCGGCTTGGCAACGTCCGATTCGCATGGGGAGACTGGAACCGAAATACGAGCTGGCCGCAGGCATGCTACGACCTGATTCTGGCCAACCCCCCCTATATCGCGCCGCATGACGCCTGCCTGCAAGGGCCGGGTGTGCGCCGCGAACCGCGACGCGCACTGGTATCTGCGAACACAGGGCTTCAAGCGATATATTCCATCTCATATCGTGCCCGAGAAAATATATGCAGGAATGGATGGTTGATGCTAGAGCATGGTGATAACCAGGGTCTTGTGTGTGGGCGCATGTTGCGGCGTGCCGGATGGGGACAAGTGCGCTCTGCATCAGACTGGTCAGGGACGCCCCGCGCAATCTGCGCGCATCGGTAACCCTGTGCGACTGGCCATGTCACCCTCTTCGGTAGAATTATCGCCATGACACGGCTGCCCCCGCTCCACCTCATGGGTCTGCTGCTATGCCTTGGCGCATTGGCGTTCGCCTATTTCTATCTGGAGCGTACTCTGGGACTGGAACCATGCCCGCTGTGCGTTCTGGATCGCATTCTGCTGGGAACTCTGGCGGGTATTTTCGCTTTGGCATGGCTGCAGCAACCCAACCGACGCGACCGCATCGGCTACGACATCGGTGCACTGGTCTTCTCCGCGGGCGGTTTGGCTGTGGCCGGGAGACATGTCTATCTACAGCACGTGCCCCCGGATACGCTGGGAGACTGCGGTGCGGGATTCTGGCACCTGATGGAAGAAATCGGCATTGAAGGAGCTGTGGCCTCAGCGCTGCGCGGCGGAGGCGATTGCGGTGCCATTCAGTGGACCCTCTTTGGGCTGTCGATCCCCACCCTCACCCTGATCCTGTTTGGGATGCTGTTTTTGATGGCGCTTATTGATATGGTTGGGACCAGTTTGCAGAAAAGTTTTTGAATTTCTCGAAGAGCAAGAATGAAATTCACATTGAAATTCCCGTTCATTGAAAAATCCATACTACACTTCCCAGTTGAGCTCCTTAATGGAGCAGACAAGTTATCCCAAAAGTAGTTTGAAACTTTGATTGCAGAAATGCAAGAGGTCAATTTATGATAACCCCCGTTCGCTCAGCAAAAGCCGTTCGCGCTCTGCTACGGGTGCACGGCGTGCCTCACGGGCCTATACCGAAGCCAACGAAGGCTGATTTGGAGCACAAGTTTGTGATGCGGATTAACTGATACGGAAAGCCAACCATCAAGGAAGTCTAAAATACGGTCTTGTCAACTCTCCCCTATAATTCCCATTTAAATAGCTACAGGGCTACATTGATGCGTCTGTTACTCTCGCTCTTCTTGGGTGTTGCCGCGGCAATGCCTGTTGGTGCCGAAATGCCGCGTCAGGCCTCATCGGAAGGCGCGGAAGTTTATTTCATCAGCCCACAAAACGGCGCGACCGTCTCGTCCCCGTTTCGCGTCACGTTCGGGTTGCGCGGCATGGGCGTCGCTCCCGCCGGCATAAACCAGCCAAACACCGGTCATCATCACTTGCTGATTAATGCGCCGGAAGTCGATCTTGGCATGCCGCTTCCGGCAAACGATCAGGTCCGACATTTTGGAGGCGGGCAGACCGAGGCAGAACTCAGTCTGGAACCAGGCACTTATAGGTTGCAGCTGGTGCTCGGCGATTACGCGCACATCCCCCACGACCCGCCGATCGCATCAGAAAGCATCACGATCACCGTCGAGTAAGTCTCAAGCCCAGTCGACCTCACCGCGAAACCGCGCCATCATTTCGGCTTCCGGCGAATCTGCCGCTGGCTGATAGTCGTAACTCCAGGTACATTTCGGCGGCAGGGACATCAGGATTGATTCCGCGCGCTGGCTGTTTTGCAGCCCAAACAGCGTCCCCCGGTCATACAGCAAATTGAACTCCACATAGCGGCCGCGCCGATATTTCTGAAAAGCGCGCTCGCGTTCGCCGTAAGATATCTCCCAGCGACGTTCTACAAGCGGCACATACGCCTCCAAAAAACCGTCCGCGACAGATTGCATCAGTGCAAAACAGCGCGCAAAGTCCCATTCATTGAGATCATCAAAAAACAAGCCGCCGATACCACGCGATTCCCCGCGGTGGGGCAGATAAAAGTAGGTGTCGCACCATTCGGAAAACCGCGAATAGATCTCTTCGCCGAACGGGGCGCACGCCTTGCGCGCCTGTTCGCGCCAATGACAAACGTCTTCCGCAAAACTGTAGTACGGCGTCAAATCAAAGCCGCCACCGAACCACCAATGCGCCTCACCCTGTTCGGAGTGAGCGATAAAAAAGCGGGTATTGCAGTGCGCGGTCGGGGCATAAGGGTTGCGGGGATGGCACACGATCGACACCCCCATGGCCTGAAACGTGCAGCCCGCCAGTTCCGGGTGGCGCGCAGTTGCCGCCTGCGGCAGCGCATCACCGTACACGTGCGAGAAATTCACGCCCGCCTTCTCAAAGCAGACGCCCTCTTCTAACACCCGCGTCTCACCGCGACTGCCGCCGCCCTGCTGCCAAGGATCACGCCGGAATGTCGCCTGCGTCTCAAATGCTTCGAACACCGTGCAGGCACGCTCCTGATACGTCTCCAGAAAATCGCGCACCGCCTGCTCGTTGGGCTCACTCATGCATCACCTCCCGGTCGCAGCACCGCACCGCTCGCCAGATCCCGAATCTCGCTTGGTCCAGCCGCGGTTCCCAAAGCGCCTTCAATCACGCCGTCAAGCCGCGTCCCAAACATCGTATCCAGATCTTCAATGTTGCGTGCCGTGGACTGCCCTTCTTCATTCGCGCTAGTGGACACCAACGCACCGAGTTGCTCGCATATCTGTTTGCACAGCGTATGGCGGGTGATTCGAATGGCTTGTGTTTGATGCGTCCCGCGCAGCAATGACGGGGCCTCCTCCAGCGCGGGCACCAGCCATGTGACCGCCTGCTCTTGCCGCATGATCTGTTCGCACTGCTGCTCCTGCAAAGGGGAAATATAACACGCCAGATCCTCAATCCGCGTGGCAATCAGGATCAGTCCCTTGGATGGATCGCGCCGCTTGATGTCAAGCAGGCGTCGCAACGTCTGTGGCTGATTCGGCACACAACCCAGTCCCCATACGCCTTCGGTCGGATAGCCGACGACCTGACCGCCACGCAGGGCCTGAATGCCTTCCTCAAGCGTCAAGCGGCGACACTGAGACATCCGTATTGCGGTTCAGGCGCGCGGGCGCTTGCGCGCGCCGCGCCGGCGTTTCGGTGCCTCCGCCAGCAGGCGTTCGCATTCCTCCAGACTCAGACTTTTGGGGTCGGTGTCCTTGGGCACATTGGCGTTGGTCTTGCCATCCGTGATGTAGGGACCGTAGCGGCCGTTGAGCACCTGAATCCCCGTGTCGAAGTCCTGAATGATTCGGTTCGCCTCCTTCTCGCGATGCTCCGCGATCAACTCATCAGCGCGCTCACGCGTCACGGTCATCGGATCCTCGCCCTCCGGCAGGGAGACGAACTTTTTGGCACCGTAGCGGATGTAGGGGCCGTAACGCCCGTAGTTGGTCTCAATCGTCTCGCCGTCCTCCCCGATGCCCAGCCCGCGCGGCAACTCCAACAGTTTCAAGGCGTCTTCAAGCGTCAGGGTGTCCGGGTCCTGCCCTTTGCGGAGACTGGCGAATCGGGGCTTCTCCTCATCTTCCCGATCCCCCACCTGTACGTATGGCCCATAGCGACCGATGCGCACCCGCACTGGCTTGCCGCTGTCCGGGTCTGTGCCCAGTTCACGCATTTGCTGCGCTTCTTGGCGCGAGACCGTCTCGTTCTTTTCCTGCAACTGCTGTTCAAACGGCTTCCAGAAAGAATCAACCAGAGGCACCCACTGGGTTTCGCCGCGCGCCACTTCGTCCAGTGAGTCTTCCATCTCGGCGGTGAAGTGATAATCCACGTAATGCGTGAAATGGTCGGTCAGGAACCGGCACACCGCCTTACCGATGGTGGTCGGACGGAAGGCTTTTTGCTCCATCGTCGCATACTCGCGCTGGCGCAACGTTGACAGGATGGCGGCGTAGGTGGACGGGCGCCCAATACCGTTTTCTTCCAGCGCCTTCACCAGTGAAGCCTCGCTGTAGCGCGGCGGGGGTTCCGTGAAATGCTGCTTCGCCTGCACCTCGAGCAGTGCGGGCTTGTCGCCCTCCGCCAGTTTCGGCAGCAGGCGTTCATCCTTGTGTCCGGCGCTGTGTTTGTCGTCGCGGCCTTCAAGGTACACCTGCATGAAGCCTTTGACGCGCACATGTGATCCGGTGGCGCGCAACAGCACCTCGCCGCCACCGTCCATATCCACCGTCACCACGTCCAGAATCGCCGGAATCATCTGACTGGCCACCGTGCGCTGCCAGATCAGTGCGTACAGTCTCTGCTGATCCTCATCCAGACGTCCCGCCGTTTGATCCGGCGTCAGCGCGGCATTGGTGGGGCGAATCGCCTCATGCGCCTCTTGCGCGTTCTTGCTGCGCGTCTTGTAGCGAATCGGCTCCTCCGGTATTTGGTCGTCCCCGTAGCGCTTGACGATCACCTCACGCAAGTTGCCAAGCGCGCTGTTCGACAGCGTCTGCGAATCCGTGCGCATGTAAGTGATCAGGCCGCCGCTCTCATCGCCCCCCAAGTCCAGCCCTTCGTACATGCGCTGCGCGATCGTCATGGTCTTGCGCGCGGAGAATCCGAGCTTGCGCGCCGCTTCCTGCTGCAGCGTGGAAGTGGTGAATGGTGGTGTCGGTCGGCGCTTGCGCTGCTTGCGCTGCACGGATGCCACGACCAGTCCCTCGGCGTACGCACTCACTCGATCGCGGGCCTCATGCGCTTGCTCCTGCGTCGTCAGGTCATGTTTCTTCAACTTCTTGCCGTGCAAGGCATGCAACTGGGCATCGAACTCCTGGCCGCCGCTCTCCAGCCGCGCCCGCACACTCCAGTACTCTTGCGGCTCAAACGCCTCGATTTCCGCTTCCCGCTCCACCACCATGCGCAGGGCCGGGCTTTGCACCCGTCCGGCTGACAGTTTGGGGCCGATTTTGCGCCACAGCAATGGCGACAATTTGAAACCGACCAGATGATCAATCGCGCGGCGCGCCTGATAAGCATCGATCAGCGGCATGGACAACTCGCGCGGGTTCTCCAGCGCGTGCGTCACCGCTTCGCGCGTGATCTCGTGAAACACAATGCGGTACACCTGCTTGTCTTGCAGTTTCTTGCGCGCTTCAAGCAAGGTGAACACCGACCAGGAGATGGCCTCGCCTTCGCGGTCCGGGTCTGAAGCCAGATACAAACGTTCGCATGAACCCAGCGCGGTGATGATCTCGCGCAAATGCTTCTCGCTGCCCTTGTTGAGTACGTACTCCGGCATGTAATCCTTCTCTATATCGATCGCGCCATCTTTCGGCTTCAGATCCTGCAGATGACCGTAGGACGCCAGTACCTTGAATCCCGGACCCAAATACTTTTCAATCGTCCGGGCTTTCGCCGGCGATTCCACAATAACTAGACTGTTTGACATGACGGTGTCAGAGCGAGCAAAAATTGCGTGAGTGAGAAAGTCAGTCACGTGTCTTTTTTAAGATTATCACATTAGCGAGGGCGCAAAGCTCTGGATCTCAGGAGGCCGCGCACCACGCCATCGGACCACGCACCTCATCCCCCGCGTCCGGTGTGACACCTGAGTCAAGCAGCAGCGCGTAACTGTAGTCCAGCAAGGAGAACACCACCACAGCGCGTCTCCAGCTGGCAGTCTCCGTGCGGCTGGCGCTCGGCACCAGCAACAATGCGGTGCCCTGTTTGACATGCTGCCGCTTTCCCTGACTGACACGCATGATTTGATCTTTCGCTTCCGTCTCCCAGACTTCCAACACTTCACCGCGAACGGATTGCTCCGGCTCATGCACGGACAATACGCCGGGATCCATGTCAATGCGTTGCACCGGATGCACGTCGGGACGCGGCACAAAAACAAAAGGCTCCCGGGTATCCGGTTGGTATTGCGTCAGCTCTTGCGCGTGCGGAAAACTGCCGTCTGCGCGCCGTGCGCGCTGCACCCAACTGCGCCCATTGATGCGAACCCGCACCAGCAAGTCGCCCGGCGCGATCTGACTGTCCGCCGCCGGGTGTGGGCACCAGACCTGATCCCAGTGATGCGCCTGTCGCACGAAGCGCGACACCACGTAATCCGTGGGATCACTTTGGCGCACCAGATACACATGGGGGGCGTCTTCGCGCAACCATTGTGCGGCCAAATCGGCAGCTGAAGCCAGCCCCAGATTGCAGCTGCACAGGACAACAATGAGGCCGCGACGATACATGGCGCGCATTGTACGGAAATGCGCCCAGCGCTTTATGCGACACTTTGGGTGCGCACAGAAATTGGAAGAAAACCCGCCAGTTCAGTACACTAGGCGCGCAAAACGCTCTGCCCCACCCTTGTGAAAGAACTCCTGCATACACACCTGCTGCATGCTTGGCAACAGTTGTGTGCCGAGGGCTTGCTCGGCGACGCAGTCGCCGATCGCATTGAAGTGAGCACGCCGCGCGACGCGCAGCACGGCGACTACGCCTCCAATCTGGCTCTGGTGCTGGCGCACGACGCGGAGGTGGCTCCGCGCGAACTGGCCGAAAAGATTCGCGATGCCCTGCCGCCGTGTGAGGACATCGCCGCCATTGAGATTGCCGGACCGGGGTTCATTAACTTCTATCTGCATGATCGCGCCAAGGGCGCGGTGGTGGATCGCATCCTGAAAGAAGCCGAGCGTTACGGGCGTGCTGAAGCTGACAGCCGTGGGCACATCCTGATCGAATACGTCTCCGCCAACCCGACCGGCCCGCTGCACATCGGACACGGGCGCGGCGCGGCGCTGGGGTCGTGTCTGGCACACCTGCTCAAGGCGGCGGGCTACACGGTCAGCTGTGAGTATTTCATCAACGACGCCGGACGGCAAATGGACATTCTGGCGCTATCCGTATGGCTGCGCTATCTGGAATTGTGCGGCGAGGAGTTCTCCTTCCCGCCCACCGCGTATCAGGGCGACTACATTCTGGACATCGCCGCCGATGTGCACCGCGAAGATGGCGATCGCTGGCGCAAGGACGCCGCACTGCTGCCTCCCGTGCCGGCAGAAGCAGACGCGCAGGACGATTATCTGGACAGCCTGATTCAGCAAGCGCGCGACGATCTGGGCGAGGAAGCTTGGGAGCGCATTCGCACGGCGGCCTGCGACACCTTGCTTGAGCGAATCCGGCACGATCTGGAATCCTTTGGCGCGAGTTTTGATTCCTGGCGCTCAGAACGGGAGTTGCAGCAAAGCGGTCAGGTGGATGCTGTGCTTGAGCAATTGCAGCAGGCCGGCCACACCTACGAGCAAGACGGCGCTATCTGGTTTCGCTCCAGCGACTTCGGTGATGAGAAAGATCGCGTGATTCGCCGCGCCAATGGCCAGTGGACTTATTTCGCCACGGATCTGGCTTATCACGCGGAGAAGTTCTCACGCGGTTTTGCGCAGGCACTCAATCTGTGGGGTGCAGATCATCATGGTTATGCGGCTCGGCTCCATGGCGCTATTGACGCCTTGGGCGAGGATCGCGAGCGCTTGGAGATCCGACTCATACAGTTCGCCTCGCTGCACCGCGGAGGCAAGAAATTGCCGATGTCAACCCGTGGCGGCAGGTTCGTCACACTGCAAACCTTGCAGCAGGAAATCGGCACGGATGCGGCGCG
The DNA here is from genome assembly GCA_965199755.1 of uncultured candidatus Poriferisulfidus sp. Lineage (GTDB taxonomy): Bacteria > Pseudomonadota > Gammaproteobacteria > Poriferisulfidales > Poriferisulfidaceae > Poriferisulfidus. Next base: position 333,658 of record CBDASZ010000002.1, read on the forward strand.
GTTTTTCTACATGATGCGTGGCTCCGCCCAGCATCTGGACTTCGATCTGGAACTGGCGACCCGTCAGAGTGCAGACAACCCGGTCTATTACGTGCAGTACGCGCATGCGCGCATCTGTCGGGTACTGGAACGCGTGGCAGCGCAAGCGAGTGAGGAGACCGCGTGCGACTTGTCGGTGCTGCGTGAAGACGGCGAGCAACGCCTGCAAAAACAACTGGCCCAATACCCCGACATCGTGCAGCATGCGGCGCAGGAACGCGAACCGCACCACCTGACGCATTACTTGCGTGATCTGGCAGGAAGTTTCCATGCCTATTACAATGCCACCACTGTACTGGTCGATGATTCCGGGTTGCGACAGGCGCGGCTGCGGCTGATACGCGCGGTCCGCCATGTCTTGAGAAACGGGCTGGAATTGCTTGGCATAAACGCACCGGAGAGTATGTGATGGCTGTCGCAAAACGCAAACGTTCCGCTCGCAGCGGGAAACGCCGCGCGCCGATGTCGCCGTGGATGCTGCTCGGCGGTGGGCTGATCGCCGGTATCGCCAGCACCCTGTTGTACGACGGCGTCAAAAACATGAAGTGGAGCTCGCCGCTGGATCGCTTCGCGATCGAAAAGGAATCGGTGGACGACTTGCCGGCGCTGAACTTTGAGTTCTACACGCTGTTGCCGGATCAGGAGTACGTGGTCACCACCCCAAAAGAAACGCCTCCTCCACAGCAACCCGCCAAACCTCAGGAAAAGCAACCCAGCATGGCACCGTCGAAGACCGGTGCTTACTATTTGCAGGTCGGCTCTTTTCGCGAACGCAAAACGGCCGATTCAATGAGAGCCAAAGTCACGCTGCTGGGAACGAGCGGCTCAATCCAGCAGGTCCGGCACAACCAGAACACCTGGTATCGGGTGCGGGTCGGGCCGTATGAGCAGATCGAGCAGGTCAGCGCGGTGCAAGCCCAACTGAAGCAACACCAGATCAATTCGCTGTTGGTGCGGGCGAAGCCTTAATCAGGCGAAGCGGATCTCTCCCTCCTCCTCCACACTGAGCGGTTCAGACGGCGCAGAATCGCCATAATCAGTCAAGTCTTCCAGCGTGCAGCGCAAGCGCAGGGCCGGACCGTCCGGGTGTGTGGCCAGATGCTGGATGATGGCCTCGTCGGCGCGAATGCCGAAACGCTTTAGCAAGGCGCGAATGTCCATTCGGGTGTCGTCACTCATCGTCAAATCTCCAAAGTGAAAAGGGGTTGTTTAGTATTGTGCCATTCGGCCATTATGGTAGAGTATGGAATCTGATTGATTGCCCCTAATGCGATGCCTGCCGACGACGGCCTGCGAAAAGCCGGACTAAGAAGCACCGTACCCCGACTGAAGATTATTTCGGTGCTGGAAAACAGCGAGGTCCGGCATATGTCCGCTGAGGACATCTACCGACACTTGCTGAACATGAATGAGGAAATCGGCATCGCCACCGTGTACCGCGTGCTAACCCAGTTCGAGCAAGCCGGACTGGTGATTCGGCACAATTTTGATTCCGATCACGCGGTTTATGAACTCAACGATGAATCCCCGCACGAGCATTTAATCTGCACGGTATGCGGCGCGGTCATCGAATTTGAGAACCCGTCTCTGGTGAAGCAGCTCAATGAAATCGCCCAGCAGCACACGTTTCAGCTGGAGAGCCATTCACTGCACTTGTACGGCCGTTGCAAGGACGGCAACTGTGAAGCCAGTCTGAAGGATTAAGACAGCCGCGCTGCTACCACTCCCAGCGAATTCGCGCGTACACATTACGGCCCGGACCCGGCAGGCGCTCACCGACAGGAATATCACTATCCAAGACCCGGTTGAAGCCGTTCATATGATCCACATACGAACGATCTGTGAGATTTTCCACCCCGGCCGACAGCGTCAAACCCATGCTCGGATGCGTGTATTTTGCACGCAGGTTATACAGTGCGTAACCCGAAGTCGGCCGATTATGATTCAGGCCGCTCAAGGGATCATCCAGCATCAACTGCGATAGTTTCGACTGACGCGCCGCCCAATCCACTTCCAGCACCACCACCCAGTCTTCCAGCGCGCGAGAGAGTGACAGCAGTCCACGCAACGGCGGCATGCGGTAGATATTGTCGTCCTTGATCATCCGTGTGCTGCCATCCGCCCGCCGGTGGCTGCGGAAACTGTCGCGCAACTTCCCTCGCACATAACTGACTGTGCCATCCACCTGCCAGTGTTCCGCAATCGGCACATGAAAGATGGCGTCCGCGCCATAAAACTCGGCATCCACATTCGCGAAGATCACCGGGGTCGGATCGCCATTAAGTACACTGCTGACCCGAGTGACATGCACATCATCCGTCGGCACACCGGTGATGTAATCATCCACACGCCGGGCGAACACCCGCGGCGAGAATCCCCAGCCCTGCTGCTGCCAGTTCAGGCCCAGTTCCACCTGCACCGAGTCCTCCGGGTCCAGATTCACAGCGCCGACATAGTTGTTGCCGTCAGCGCGACCGGAATTGGATTCAAGCGGAACCCAAAGATACCGCTCCATATAAGCCGGCGCACGGGTCTTGCGCGCCACGCCAAACTCCAGCTGCACCGACTCGCTCCAGTCATAGTGCAATACTGCAGTAGCATCCACTTCGGTATCCTCGTGACTGCGGTCGGCTCGGTTGAAGCGTCCGCTCAACTGGCCGACGGACATGGCCGGAGGCGGCATCCAGTCAGCCATTGTCAGCGTCGGATCGTCACACCCACGCATCGCCAACGATCCATCAGGCCCATACATCGGGTGCATTGAGTTTGCGTTGACATTCAGTAGCAACTGGCAGGTCGGACGAAAATGCGACACCGGCGCGGCGTCCGCCTCGGTGTACTGCACGCGCAATCCAAACTCACCGTGCCAGGCATTGCCGAGCGCGCCGCTCCATTCCGCAAAGACGCCATATTCATCCGTCTCTGCGTCTTTGAAGTTCTCGACGAAAAACGCCCCCACATCCGGGTCATAGATAGTCGCGCTGTTCTCGTTTTGCCGGAAATCCACACCGACACGCAAGTCGCCCTCTCCCCATGCGCGTTCTGCGATTAACTTGCCGCCAGTCGACTCTCCCCAAACATCAACCTGACGCTGATCGGTGCCGCGAAATGGTGGCAGAATATTGGCCTGACTGAAATCCGGTGCCGGGCGCATATGATAGTTGGACATATCGTGCACGGTGTCCTGATAGTGCAATTGCGCGTCAATCTGCCATTCGCCCAGCTCATGCTTTAGTCGGAAATTCACCAGATCCGTGTGGTAGTAGGCGATGTCCATTGGCAAGGCCGGCGTGCCGGTGTCGCCGGTGTTGTTGCGTGCGATGTCCAGTGAAAATTCGCCGCCCTGCCATTGACGACCACCGCCGATACCAAAGAAGTCCCGCGCAAACTTCGATGTCGCAATGTTCGCCTGCGCGCTCTTGGTCTCGCCCGCCTCGTCGTGAACGCCGTAGACATGAATGCGGGTGGCGTCATTCGCGCCAGACAGAAAGACGCTGTAGGTATTGGCGCTGTTGGCGGATTGATTGTCCGCCGTCATGCGTCCGCTAAACTCGAACTCCTCGCCCAGCCCGAAGTGGCTGGTATGCGAGACCGCATCAATATAGCCGCCGATCGCAGAACCGGCCCGCACTGGCGCGATCCCGCGATGCACCTTCACCGATTCAATCAGGGAACTCGGCATGTAATGCAGCGGGCTGTCCATCCATACCGGCCCCGCGGTGTGCGGCTGGCGACCATCCAGATGCGTTTGCACGCGATAGGTGTGCAAACCCCGATAATGCGGAATGCTGGTTAAAGGCCCGTTACGGCTGACCGCGCCGCCAGGGGCCAGACGAATCAGGTTGGGCGTGTCGGTCGGAACGCCGGCGTGCTGAAACACCGTCTCCACCCCATACACGGTGATGACTTCCTGTGCCTTGGCCGCACCCATCGCGCCCAGAAACAAGACCATCGGCATCAGCACCGAGAAAGACATGCTGCACAGATACATGCACAGGCTGCCGCAATGAAACATATGTAACCTTCAGAATGTTCAGAGGAACAATAAGCGGCGCATTTTAACCGCATTGCTACTGCGATCTGCCGCAAGCCCAAATAACAAGCACGTACGTCCGCACGGTATATAATCCCAGCAAATGAGCGCTCAAGAAGAACTGCACGCCCAGACGGCGCGCCTGTCCGAGGACGTCACCGGGCCGCTGCCCGGCTCACGCAAGACTTATCAGACCGGCTCCCGCGCGGATCTGCGCGTGGGTATGCGCGAGATCGAACAAAGCCCCTCCGCCGCCAGTTTCGGCACCCAGAACAACCCACCCATCCCGGTCTACGACACCTCCGGCCCTTATACGGACCCGGACGCGACCATTGATATTGAGGCCGGACTGCCCGCATTGCGCGCAGACTGGATCGCAGAGCGCAATGACATCCAGGCGCTCGACATCCCCAGCTCCCACTATGGCCGGGAGCGCCTGAAAGACGTGGCGTTGGACCCCATTCGCATGCAACCCGTGCGCCCGCCGCTGCGCGCCCGCACCGATCAGGCGGTCACCCAAATGCACTATGCGCGGCGCGGTATTATCACACCGGAAATGGAATACATCGCCCTGCGCGAGGATTGCCGCCTGCAGGAATTGCGCGCCGACCCCGCCTACGAAGAACTGCTACGGCACCACCCCGGCGAAGCCTTCGGTGCGCACCTGCCTGAACAGGTCAGCCCGGAGTTCGTGCGCGAGGAAGTCGCCGCCGGACGCGCCATCATCCCCTGCAACATCAATCACCCAGAACTGGAGCCCATGATCATTGGGCGTAATTTCCGCGTCAAGATCAACGCCAACATCGGCAACTCCGCCGTCACCTCCTCAATTGCCGAAGAGGTCGAGAAAATGGCGTGGGCGGTGCGCTGGGGCGCGGATACCGTCATGGACCTCTCCACCGGTGCCAACATCCATGAAACCCGCGAATGGATCCTGCGCAACTCACCGGTCCCCATCGGCACCGTGCCGATCTATCAGGCGCTGGAGAAAGTCGATGGCCGCGCCGAGGAATTGACCTGGGAGATCTATCGCGACACGCTGATCGAACAGGCCGAACAAGGGGTGGATTACTTCACCGTGCATGCCGGCGTGCGACTGGCCTATGTGCCGCTGACCGCCAATCGCGTCACCGGCATCGTCTCTCGCGGCGGCTCCATTCTGGCCAAATGGTGCCTCGCGCATCATCAGGAAAATTTCCTCTACACGCATTTCGCCGAGATCTGTGAGATCCTGCGTGAATACGACGTCTCCTTCTCGCTCGGCGACGGCCTGCGCCCCGGCAGCATCGCCGACGCCAACGATGAGGCGCAGTTCGCGGAACTGGAGACACTCGGAGAACTGACCCGAATCGCCTGGGAGCATGACGTGCAGGTGATGATCGAGGGTCCAGGACACATCCCCATGCAAATGATTCGCGAGAATGTAGAACGCGAAGTCGAGGCCTGCGCCGAAGCGCCCTTCTATACGCTCGGCCCGCTGGTCACTGACATCGCGCCGGGCTACGACCACATCACTTCCGGCATCGGCGCGGCCATGATCGGCTGGTACGGCACCTCCATGCTCTGCTACGTCACCCCCAAGGAACATCTGGGCCTGCCGGACAAGGACGACGTGCGCAACGGCATCATCACCTACCGCATCGCCGCCCACGCTTCCGATCTGGCGCGCGGCCATCCGGGTGCGCAACTGCGTGACAACGCGCTATCAAAAGCACGCTTTGAGTTTCGCTGGCGCGATCAGTTCAATCTCGGTCTGGACCCGGAAAAGGCAGAAGAATTCCACGACGCGACGCTGCCGCGCGAGGCCGCCAAAACCGCACATTTCTGTTCCATGTGCGGCCCGCATTTCTGCTCCATGAAAATCACTCAGGAAGTACGCGACTACGCCCAGGCCCACAAACTGCAAGACATGACCGAAGCCCTGCATGAGGGCATGAAAGAGAAAGCCATAGAGTTCCGCAAACAGGGTGCCAGACTGTATACCCCACAGTAGCGGCTTCCACAGACGCAAGCCACAGGTGCGGTGCTTATGACTCTTGGACTCGCCCGCCACAACATGGTACAGCGGCAACTGCGCGAGAGTTCCGTACTGGACCCGCGTACGCTGGACGTTATCGCCGCAGTGCCGCGCGAGGGCTTTATTCCCGCCTCCCATCAGGCGCTGGCCTACGCCGACATTCCCACGCCGCTGCCGTGCAGCCAGCACACCATGACCCCGCGTGAAGAAGGTCTGGTACTGCAGGCGCTGGATTTGCAAGCGCATGAGCATGTGCTGGAGATAGGCACCGGTTGCGGATTTCTGAGCGCCTGCATGAGCCGCATGGCCACACAGGTCGACAGCCTTGAAGTGCATGCGGAACTGGCCGCATCCGCGACTGCGGCCCTAAACACCTTCGGTTGCGACAACGTCTCGGTCCATGCCGAGAATGTCTGGCGTCATCAAACCGGTACGCGCTACGATGCGCTAGTGTTCACCGCCTCCCTGCCGCGATACACCACGCGCTTTGAGCGCTGGCTGAAACCGGGGGGACGCCTGTTCGTGGTGATCGGAAATGCCCCGGTGATGACCGCGCAACTGCGCCTGCCTGACGCCGCGCCCGACGCACAAGTCCGGCCCTTGTTCGAACTGGATCTCGCACCCCTGCTGGGTCTGCCTTAAACAACGCTGACAATGCGCGACATTAGCGCTCAGGAACTCAAGCAGCTGCTTGATTCGGACACGGAAGCACTCGTGCTGCTGGACGTGCGCGAAGCGTGGGAGATCGAACGCGCCCAACTGCCGCACAGCCACTTCATTCCGATGCGCGACCTGCCGCAGCGCCTGTCGGAACTCGACCCCGACCACACCACGGTAGTAGTGTGTCACCACGGCATCCGCAGCCGCGCGGCCGCCCAATACATGGAGCAGCAGTTCCAGTTCTCTGACGTACTCAACCTTAGCGGCGGCATCGATGCCTGGTCGCGCGACGTCGACCCTAATCTACCTACCTACTGAACCCGGTCTCTTCCATGAGCCGCGATCTTGCCCTTCTGAGTTATCGCATCCTCGCTCTCGCCGCGGCGCTGCCGGCGGCTGCCTACACGTTTATGCGCGCCCGCCGCGACGGCGGCTGGCGGTATCTGCGCCAGCGCTATGCCCGTGGTCTGCCAGAAACACTGCACGATCACATCGGCATTCACTGCTGCTCGGTCGGCGAAGTCAACGCCGCCGCACCGCTGGCGCTGGAATTGCGCACACTTGGGCATGCGGTCTTTTTGAGCGTCACCACCCCAACCGGATATCAGGTCGCGCAACGTCTGCTGCCTGATATTCCGTGCGTTTATTTCCCGCTCGATCACATCACCACCGTGCAGGCTTGGCTGCGCCGTCTGCAACCAAAGGCATTGCTGATCATGGAAACCGAACTGTGGCCCAACTTCTTCGACGCAGCGCACCATCAGGAAATCCCGCTGGCTCTAATCAATGCCCGACTCACCGAACGCAGCAGCCGCGCGCCTTTCCCTCTCCGGTGGGCCTTGCGACATACGCTGAAACAACCGCACTGCATCCTCACACGTAGCGACGAAGATCGCGAAAAATTTCTGGTGCAAGGCGCACCTGCGGATCACGTGGAATGTCTCGGCAACATCAAATACGCCACGCGCGTCCAACCCGTCGACTCCACACGCCCGATCTCAAAACCCTACGTGCTGTCAGCCTCCACACACGAGGACGAAGAGGAACAACTGGCCCGGTTATGGCAGACGCTGGACGCTCAGGGGCATCTGCTGGTGGTGCTGCCGCGCCACCCGGAGCGCAGCAGTGACATCCTGACGCGACTGCAGTCTCTCGGACTGAATGTCTCACAGCACACCGAAGCGTGCAACCCGCGCCCGGAAGATCAGATCTATGTGGTCGACACTTTGGGAGAGGCTCACTGGTGGATGCAACACGCCGCGTTTGTGTTCCTCGGCGGCTCACTAATCCCGCGTGGCGGTCACAATGTGCTGGAGCCTGCCTCGCTCGGCAAAGCCTGCGTCATTGGCCCACATATTGAAAACTTCGCCGAGGAAGCCCGCGGTCTGCTCGCGGCCGAAGGTCTAACCCAGGTCGAAGACGCTGGGGCACTCGGTACGGTGTTTCGCACGTGGCTGCAACAACCGGACGAGGCCGGGCGTGTCGGCGCTGCCGCGGCCGCACATATCGCGACGCATCAGCACATCGTGCAGCACTATGTCAATGCCTTGCGGCACTACGGCGTATTGCCGGAATAACCCTCGCACAGCGCTGCGAAATCAGCGTCAGCGTAGTGAAAGTTTGGCTGGCGCTGCTGTTCCTTTAGACACGAACGGCGCAACCGCGACAGGTTGGCGCGCTTCCAGAAATTGCCGCGACGACGACAGCTGCGATCAAAATCAATCACATGAAACCCATCCGACTCGCGCCACAGAATATTGCCCAGATTGAGATCAGCATGCCAGACGCGCAGATCGTGCATTCGCCGCAACACCCCCCCTAACCGTCGCCAGTCTTCTGCGGACAACGCCCGCTGGGTGAGAAGCTGCACCAGTGAGACCGCTTTAACGATGCGCGTACTGATCAGATCGGCACGATACATGCCGCCTGCACGCTGTATCCGCCAAGCCACCGGTGTGGCGGTGGGAAAACCCTGCTCAAGCAGGAATTGCAGAATCGCCGCTTCGCGCACCGGGCGAGTGCGTGCCGCCCCACTGTACAGATAGCGATCCTCCCATAACAGCGCTATCTTGCCACCGCGACGGTAATGCCGCAAGGCGTAACCTTCCCCTTCATAGTGGAACAACCACACCGTGCCCCGACCGCTACCGAAACTGTCAAGCATCCCCTGCACACTCAACTGGTGCGGGTCAAACAGATCTTCCGGGACCTGCCCGAATCGCGCGGCGTCGTACACAATGACGCCGCCGTCGGTGATGGTCTGTTGCTGTTGCATGGAAATGTATTATGACGGGATAAGGTTATTTTCATACGGGATGCCAGACTGCCGAAGGCCGCCACGAGCCGTGCTTTGGATGGCTACCTGTATAATCCGAGACGCTCTGACCAGCATTGACAGCGGAGCCGAAATTGCGCCACTTGACTATAAGCATTGACCCTGTGGAAGCGACAGGGATCGCCGATGCCATTGGTGTATTGAATGGCCGATTTCCTGCGGACGATTTGCATGTCGCCGTCAATAAAAAGTCACTCAAAATCTCCTTGCGGCAAGTCGACCTCAACGAGCTCAAAGCCACGATAGATCGGATTGCACATGAACATGGGCACGCAAAAAACCACGCCTACACCAAGCAAACCAACCCCATGCCTGATGAGTTTCTGAACATCCTGTGCGGGGACAGCGAGCAGGTTCTGGCGAAGTTGTCGGACAACTGCGGCAATCTGGTGTTCACCTCGCCCCCGTACGATTTTGGCCTAGACTACGACAATCAGGACACCGATGAGGATGCCACGGATTGGGACGCTTATTTTGAGGACTTATATACTTAAATCCGCATACTACCACTTACGTAGGCTAGTACTATGGAGAGAAAAGCAACTACCATCAGCATTATGGAACTGATGCAAATGTTCTCTACCGAGCGCAAGGCAGTTGAATGGCTGGAAAAGATTCGGTGGGACGGAACGCCAACCTGCACCCATTGCGGATGTTGTGAAGGCATTAGCGAAACAAAATCCAAGAAATTCACTTACTGGTGCAAAACCTGTCGCAAGCACTTCACAGTCAAGACTGGAACGGTTATGCACAATTCCAATATTAATTCGCGCAAGTGGGTCATTACTCTCTACTATGTGCTGACTGCTCTCAAAGGCATTTCTAGCCTGCAACTCTCAAAGGAACTAGGTATTACGCAGAAGTCAGCATGGTTTTTACTCCAACGGGTCAGAGAAGCCTGCAACAGTCGAGATTTCGTCCTCTCCGATGTAGTAGAAGTTGACGAGACTTATATTGGAGGCAAGGAACGCAATAAGCACGCTCACAAGAAACTCCGTGCAGGTAGGGGAGCCCTAGGTAAGCAGGCAGCTATGGGTCTGCGAGAACGCGGCGGATATGTCAAGGCGTATCCAGTTGTTACAACAGAGCGGGTAAGCGGTGGTCAATCATGTTGAACATGGCTCACAGGTTTATACAGATGACCATAAAGGCTACGCACATTTAGGTTGCCTTATGTATGACCACGAGAGCGTGAAGCATTCAGCAAAGGAGTATGTCAATGGCATAGCACACACTAACGGGATTGAGTCAGTCTGGGCTGTTCTGAAGAGAGGATTCAATGGGGTTTATCACAACTGGAGCAGGAAGCATTGCCATCGGTATGTGAATGAGTTTGCGTTCCGCTTGAATGAGGGGAATTGTGCAAGAGATACGATTGACCACATGGAGTCTCTGGCCTTCAATATCGGAGGCAAGCGTCTCCGATACAAAGACCTTATTGCGTAGAGGCGGATATGGCTATTCCGAACTGGCGTAACAAGACGATCTACACTGGAGACAATTTATATGTCATGCGGGGCATGAACTCCGAGACTGTTGACCTCATTTATCTTGACCCTCCATTCAATTCAAACAAGGCATATTCAGCTCCTATTGGAAGCAAGGCGGCTGGAGCTGCATTTAAAGATACTTGGACTTTGCAGGATGTTGACTTGATAGAGCATTGCAGACTACGTAAGGAGTATGGGACTGGACTATACAAGATAATTGACACGGCCAGACATGTACACTCAAAAGGCATGTTTTCGTACCTGACAATGATGGCATCTCGTCTTGTAGAGATGAAGCGAATATTGAAGCCTACAGGGAGCATTTACTTGCACTGCGACCCGACAGCAAGCCATTATCTGAAACTGCTAATGGACGCTATCTTTGGTCAAAATATGATTAGAAATAGTCTTTTGCATGATAGCCACAAATTCTTCTTGGCTCTTTGCCCCCTTCTTTCTGTTGCAGTTTCCGCATAGCAACTGGAAATTATCCTTATGGTCTGTCCCTCCATATTTCTTCGGCGTAATGTGATCCATCTCAAAGTCCTCTAGCCTGTTAAATTGCGTCCCGCAACCATTGCACATCTGGTCCTGCAATGCAAACAAAGCGCCTTTATGAGCCTTCTTCTCAATGGGGGATAGTTCAGGCCCCATATCAGTTCGTAGAGGCTTATCTGTGCTTGAGATAATTTCCTTAAACAGACCCTGGTCTTCTCTAATCCGGTCTGTCAGAAGTTCCACCGCCTTCGGGCTAACATCAATGCCTACCCATTGCCTTTGTAACTTGTCTGCTATGACTAGAGCTGTAGCACATACGCAGAAGGGGTCAAACACGACATCCCGCCGGCTACTAGATGCTTTTATGATGCGTTCAAGCAAGGCTATGGGCTTTTGCGTTGGGTAGCCGGTATCTTCCTTCCCGGCTACGAAAGGGATGTCTATCCAGTTATCATCTATTTGTGTCCCTTTTGCGTAACTAGCATAGTGCTTTATTTGGGGGAATCCTGTCATGCACAGGAGCTCGTTGGCTTCCATCCAGTCCAGCCTTTCGTGCGCGTTATATTCATGACAATCATGAGGGAGTGCAAGGTCGCTCGGCAAATTCTTTACGGATGCGGCCCAGATGCCTTCCTGAAGGGGGAAGTGCCCACGCCAATCCTGTCCGGAGAGGGTTTCTCGTTTTCCTGGAGCGTGCGCTGGAACGAGTTTATATTTGCCACGCCAATAACAGGCTCTTTTTTGAATTGTCGCATCTGTTTCTTCGGTAGTATCTGCATATTCTGGGGATATTCCGCTTGCATAATGCAGGATTGTGTCAACAGATTCGAAGGGGGCAATTTGCGCAAGACTGAATTTGTGGCGATTAGTTCGCATGCACACAAGACTCATTTCTAATCGGACTATAGAGCAGTCATAATATACTGGCCTAACTTGGAGGTATTTGGAATGACTACTTTGAGGGATTTAGAGGATGCGGTGCGTCAAGTGCTGTTACAACTCGAAAGCATGCTGGGTGGCGATTATTCACAGCCGCTTGCTGACATCAACTACGGCAGCAAAAGTAGCCACACACTGATATCTCACTTCCCGGAAATTGATCTCAACATCTTCACCATGCTCTCGGGAGACCGCAAGGTGCGCGTGCCTATTCACGAACCTGAATACTATAAAGAACTGAACCCGGCCGCCTTGACTCGATCATTCAAAAACTTGGAATGCTGCTGGAGCCTTTTGTCGAGAAACCCTCCGGGCAATCTCGATCACTGAATTGATGCTCAGCGAACTTCAGAGCAACAAATTCTTCTCACAATAGAATACACATCACCTCACTCAGGACGAACACCCATGACAGAACGAGCGCAACTGGAAGAACGGGAAAGCAACTGCGCCACGGTAGCGGATTTCGCGGCACTGATCACTGACGCCCTCGAAGATCCGGCAGATAAAGAATACGCTGAAGAACTTGCTGGCCGTGCCGAAGGATTGTGCGTGGAAGTCGAGGATACCGTCGCCTATGCCGGCATTTTGAAGGCGCTGGATAAAGACGCCAGCGACATCCGCAGCGCTTTGGAAGAAGCCGAAATGGATTGCCAATTCACCAAACAATTCGTGGCGCTGGCGCGCGGTTTCAGGGATTATTGCGGCGACGAAGACAGGATGCGCGAACTGATGGATCAAGCGGAAGAGTTCTGCATGACTGATGAGGAGCAGATCGATCTCGGCGACGGCTTCCAGATCCTGCTCGGTGATTCCGCCCGCGCTGCTGAGTGCTACGAAAAGGGTCTGGCGGGCGTGCAAGATCGCGAAGCGCTGCTTGCACTGGCGGAGAAATTCGCCGGTCCGCTCGACAACCCGGAACTGGCACGCACGGTATACGCCCGCGCCGAGGAGAAATCCACCTCCGGCAACGATCTGCGCAAACTGGCCCAGTCGATGCGCGAACATTTACGCGACGATGAAGCGGTCGGTGCGGTCTACCAGCGCGCCTCCGAGCGCCTGACGGCAGTCAATGACCTGATTAATCTGGCCGCGGACAGTCTGGAACTTGGACTGAAAGATCTGGCCGAGCAACTCTACCGCAAGGTGCTGGGCGAAGCCTCGGACTACGCCCAGGTCCTCAAACTGGTCGCGCCGCTGCAAGAGATGGGCGACGCGCAGGAACTAATCGGCACGGTTCTGGAGCGCGCCGGAGAACTGGCCGAGGACAGCACGCAGGTGCTGGACGTGGCTGTTTTGGCGCATGAAGCTGATCCGCAAGCACCGAGAGTGCGCCAGCTGCTGGCCCGCGCCGAAGAAATGGTCACCAGTCTGGGCGAACTCACCGCCGTCAGTGAACGTGTCGCGGCGCTGGCCGGAGACGATGCCGAATGGAGGGGGCGACTGGACGAGAAAATGGAAAAGCGCCAAGCCAATCAGGCGCGCTACAACGCCTTTCAGGATCAGGAGCAAAAGGCCGACACGCCACTGCAATTCATGCAACTGGCCACGCAGGTCATGGAAGAGCTGGAAGACGCCTTTTATGCGCGCAAACTGCTCGACACCGCGCGGCAGATGCTGGAATCCTCACCCGGCGACACCAATTTGCATTGTCTGCTGGCGCGTACCATGGATACCTTGCTGGAAGACGCCGACTCCTGTCATGCAATCCTGCAGCAGGCGGCCGATGCGGCCGAGAGTTTCTCCAGCCTGCGGCTGCTGGCGCAAGCCGCCTGCAACGAACTGCGCGATCAGGACGCCGGACAACAGCGCGCGCGGAGCTGGTATCAATCCTGGCAATCTCGCCTTGACGGCAGCGACGCTTACGCCAGCTTGCGTCTGGCGCGAGCGGTGTGGACGGACCTGAATGATGCCGAGTTCGCCCTGAAGGTCACTGACAGCATCGCCGCGGATGCACGTGATGCCATGATCCTCGCACAGATGGGCTTGCTGGCGCAAGAGGCCGGCAATGCGACACGCGCGGAGGAACTGTTCCGCGAAGCGCTTCAGGATGCCGGCAGCGAAACCGCCATCAGCGTCATGCGGCTGCTGTGTGATGCGCGTGTGGATACCACACTGTTGCGGAGCTTGTATGAAAGTGCCGCGCCTGAGGAAGCAGCGCAGCGCTTGCGCTGGACCGAGGGGATTTTGGAAGTCTTCGGCGATCGCGAATGGGGCGAACGCATGTATGCGGAGATGACGGATGCGGCCAGTGATCCGGCGCTCGCCGCGCGTCTGGCACTCAGCCGTGATTCACGTCTCGGCCGACTGCTGATCCGCTGATTCCGCAAGCAATTCGTTCATCCGGCTGACGAAGGCGGCCGGGTCCTCCAGCATCACCCCTTCGGTCAGGGAGGCCTGATCGAACAGCCACCGCGCCCATACCTCAAAGCGCGCTTCATCCTGCTGCATGCGCGCAAGCAAGGCATGCTCAAGATTGACCTCCAGCGTCACTTTCGCAGCCGGAACATCCTGACCCTGACGCCGCAAAATGTCTTCCATAAACGGCGACAAACCCTGATCACTGCGCACCAGACAACTCGGAGAATCGGTCAACCGCGTCGACGGGCGCACCGTCTCCACGCTCTCGCCCAGCACCTCCTTGATGCGCGCGCACAGCGCGTCTTCTTCTGTCTGCGGCGCGTCGGCCTCCTCAGAATCCTCGCTCTTCTCCGCATCGTCGGCAGGCTTGGGCGCATCACCCGGCAGACGCAGTTCACCGCGGGCGATTGACTGAAACTCCGTGCCGTCATATTCGTGCGCCCAGTTCATCACCCATTCGTCCACCGGATCAACCAGTAGCAGCACTTCAATGCCGCGCTCGCGGAAGATCTCCAGATGCGGACTGCTGCTCGCGGTCGCCAGATTCTCGGCCGTTAGATAGTAGATCTGATCCTGTCCCTCCACCATCCGGCTGCGGTACTCCTCCAGTGACACGCTTGGCGTTTGCGAATCGTGAGTCGAGCGAAAGCGCGACAATTTCAGGAGGCGCTCACGGTTACCGCCATCCTCCACCACACCTTCTTTCAGAACCGGGCCGAACATGTCCCAGAACTTCTCGTATTTCTCACCAGCCTCATCGGCCAGTTTCTCCAGCATGTCAAGCACCCGCCTGACCGCAGTGCTGCGAACCGTGTCCAGCAACCGGTTGTCCTGCAATAACTCACGCGAAACATTCAAGGGCAGATCATCAGAGTCAATAACCCCGCGCACAAAACGCAAATAGCGCGGCATCAAAGTCTCCGGGTCATCCAGAATGAAGACCCGCCGCACGTACAGCCGCACTCCATGGCTTGGATTCGGATCGGAGAGATCATACGGCACCGTGCCAGGCACATACAACAGCAGACTGTATTCGTGCCGGCCTTCCACCCGATGGTGCGTCCAGACCAGCGGATCGGAAGGATCGTGCGCCACGTGCTTGTAGAAGCCGATGTAGTCCTCGTCGCTGATCTCCTTCTTCGACCGCGTCCACAAGGCGCTGGCCTGGTTGATCACCTCCCAGTCCTTCTCCGGCGCGCCCTCTTCACCCACCGAATGCAACCGAATCGGAAACGCTGTATGGTCTGAATACTGCTGTACCAGAGTGCGCAGCCGATGTTCGTCCAAAAACTCGGATTCCTCATCCTTTAGATGCAGCGTCACCGACACTCCGCGCGGCGCGTCCGCGACTGAAGAGAGTTCGTAACCGCTGGTGCCATCTGATTCCCAGCACGTGCCTTGCTTGCCGCCGGCTCGGCGCGCCGTCAGCGTCACTCGATCGGCGACGATAAAGGCCGAGTAAAAGCCCACCCCGAATTGTCCGATCTGATTCAGATCGGCCGCCTTCTTGTCGTTCAAGGATTCCAGAAAAGCACGGGTGCCGGAGCGCGCGATGGTGCCAATATTGTCGACCACCTCCTTGCGGCTCATGCCAATGCCGTTATCGCGCAAGGTCAGCGTCCGCTCGCGGTCATTCACTTCCAGGTGGATGGCCAAGTCGCTGTCGCCCTCGTACAGTGTATCGTCCGTCAGCGCCTCAAACCGCAACCGATCCAGCGCATCGGATGCGTTGGAGATAAGTTCGCGCAGGAAGATTTCCTTGTTGGAATACAAGGAGTGCGTCACCAGATGCAGTAACTGGCCGACCTCCGCCTCGAAGGTGTGGTGCTGGCTTTGGGGGGTGCTCATGCCTGAAGTGCTCCGCTCAAGATGTCTCTTTGTTTAATGAGGGAGAAAATCTGAATTTTCAACACCCCCTATAATGGAAAGACCAAGATTTATGACACGGTATGCCTTCTCCACACGCGAGCGCCCATTCTTTCTCATATCCTGAGACCCATGTGATTGAAGCGTCACTGGGCAGCTACACGGAGTCCGAACGCGCCGAACTGATGGCGCGCGCACAAGAATTGCTGACCCGCGAAGACGCGGTGCTGGTGGCGCATTACTACACCCACCCTGATCTGCAGGAACTGGCGGACAGTAGCGGCGGCACGGTCGCGGATTCGCTGGAAATGGCGCGCTTCGGCAAGCATGCCGACGCCAGCACGCTGGTGGTCGCCGGCGTGCGTTTCATGGGCGAGACGGCCAAGATTCTCAGCCCGGAGAAACGCGTCCTGATGCCCACGCTGGAGGCTGAGTGCTCTCTGGACCTGGGTTGTCCGGTAGACGCTTTCACCGAGTTCTGTGACGCCCACCCTGATCGGGAAGTAGTGGTCTACGCCAACACCAGCGCGGCGGTCAAGGCGCGTGCGGACTGGGTAGTCACCTCCAGTTGCGCGGTGCGCATTATCGCGCATCTGATGGATGAGGATCGGAAGATTTTATGGGCCCCCGACCGCCACCTCGGACACTACCTGCAGCGCGTCACCGGCGTCGACATGATCCGCTGGGAGGGCCATTGCATCGTGCATGACGAATTCAAGTCCCGCGCGCTCGGCGATATGGTCGAGCAAAATCCGCACGCGGCCGTGCTGGTGCACCCGGAATCCCCCGAAGAAGTCATCGCTCTGGCCGATGTGGTCGGTTCGACCACACAGTTAATTAAAGCCTGTCAGGAAATGTCACAAACCACCTTCATTGTCGCCACCGATCGGCGCATCTTCTACAAGATGCAGCAGGCCGCACCAGACAAGGAGTTTCTGGAAGCCCCGACCCACGGTGAAGGCGCGACCTGCAAGAGTTGCGCGCATTGCCCGTGGATGGCGATGAACGATCTGCACAAACTGATTGCCGTGCTGGAAGACGGCAGCAACGAAATCGAAGTGGAAGAAAACATCCGCCAGCGCGCCCTGCACTCAACCCGGCGCATGCTGGACTTCACCACGCACTAATCCTCATCTAGGCAATATCCAGCGGATCCACGTCCAGCCACCAACGCACACCGCGCGGCGGTTTGAGATCCTCCAGACACGCATCCATACAACGCTCCAGTGCCGGGCGGGCGCGAGCGCGCAGCAACAGTTGCGCGCGCCATTCCCCGCTGTGGCGCGGCATCAGCGCCGGTGCTGGACCCAAGGCATCCACCCCGGGCATCTCTTTGATGCGCTCAGCCAGTTCCTGCAGGAAACTCTCGGCGGTGTCGTAGTCCTCATGTCGCGCTTGCCACAAGGCCCAGCGGCCGTATGGCGGCAGCAGGCGCTGCTTGCGCTCCTCCAGCAAGCGATTCAGCCACGTGTCATAGTCTTCCTGCAGCAGTTGCTGCAGCATCGGATGTTGCGGCAGACAGGTCTGAAGCAACACCCGTCCGGCCTTGGTGCGCCGCCCGGCGCGCCCAGAAACCTGCACCAGAATCTGCGCGAGATGCTCTGGCGCGCGCAGCCGCGGACTGAAGAACTGACTGTCGCTGTTGAGAATCCCGACCAGCGTAACCTCCGGGAAGTCATGGCCCTTGCACAGCATCTGCGTACCTATCACAATACGCCAGTCCCCGCGGCGCGTCTGCTCCAGCGAGCGCTCCAGTTCGCCTCGCCGGTGAATGTTGTCTCGATCAAGACGCAGGATCGGGCAGCCCGGAAATTCGCTGCGCAAATGCTCTTCGACGCGCTGGGTGCCTTCTCCCAACAGTTGCGCACCGCGCTCAACCAGATCTCCGGCGGATTGCCGAAAGCCGCAATGATGGCACTGCAACGATCGGGAATTCTGATGGTAGGTCATGCACACATCACACTTGGGACAGGTCTGCGGCGTCTGCTTGTCGGGCGACAGCAACACCGGCGCGAAGCCGCGGCGATTCAGAAACAACAGCGCCTGCTCGCCGCGATCCATGGTCTCGCGCAAGGCATTCATCAGCGGCTCTGACAAGCCCTCTGTCATCGGATGGCGCACCACATCAATCAACTCGGTGGTCGGCAGCCGAGAGGAGCCTGCGCGGTTCGGCAGAAGAATGTGCTGGTATTTACCATCCTGTACATTGCGCCATGTCTCGATTGATGGCGTGGCGGTACCGAGGATCACCGGAATGTTCGCCTGATGGGCGCGATAAATCGCCACATCCCGCGCGTGGTAGCGAAATTTTTCCTGCTGCTTGAGCGAAGCGTCGTGTTCTTCGTCAATCACAATCAGCCGTAAGTTCTCAAACGGCAGAAATACGGCGGAGCGCGTCCCCACCACAATGTCCACCTGCCCTTCCTGAGCCAACAGCCAAGTCAGATGCTGGGTGCGCGGCGTGCACTCTGAATGGTATTCGGCAATCCGGGTGTGGCGATCCCGGGCCAGTCGGTCGCGCAGTTGCGGCACCAGCCCAATCTCCGGAACGATGAACAGCACCTGCCCTCCGCGCTCCAGTACTGCGGCGATGACGGCCCGATAGACTTCGGTCTTGCCGCTGCCGGTCACGCCATGCAGCAGGCTGCAACTGTACGCATCGAGATGTGTTCGAAAGTGTTTGATCGCCGCGCGCTGCTGCGGATTGTGCCGAACCTCTTTAGGCATGGCAGGCGGTAAGGCCTGCGGCAGCTGGAAGGTCGCCTCGGCAAGACCGCGCTCAGCTAGCGCTTTCAGCGGCGCAGCCGGACTGCGATGCTTTGCGCGAAGTTGCTCGATGGTGCGTCCTTGTGGATGCTTCTGGAGATCCTGCAGCACCGCGCAGCGCACCCGTGCGCGACGATGATCGGCGAGATTTTCCTCGCGGCCAACCTCGGTCGCGCGCCATAGCGTCACACCAATGAACGCGCCCGCCTTCAGGCGGCGCAACTGCGTCGGCAGTGCCGATTCGATGACTTGCCCGATCGGATATTGGTAGTACTGCGAAACCCAGCGCATCAGATCCAGCAGTTCTGGCGCGAGTGCGGGAGCATCGTCGAGTACTTGCGCGACGCGCTTGAGTTTCAGATTGCGATCCCGCTGCTTGCGATGCTCCAGCACCACGCCGAGCTGACTGCGCTGAGCGCCAAACGGCACCCGCACACGCATGCCCGGAAGCGGCAAGATACCGCGCGCCGGCGGCAGGTAGTCATAGCCGTGGCGCACCGGCGAAACCACCGCAACATGCAAGCAGCAATCCGACACCGGACGCTCTCCCGATCAGTCAATATGCTGTGATTGTACGGCACCTACGCTACCGTCTGTGAGATTCCCATCCGAGTGCCAAAATATCAATAATTCCTTGAATTGAGGCCGTAACTCATTGTGGATAACTATGGGGATAAAGCTGGTGTAAATCCTAAAAGTTATTCAATTACAGAAGGTTGTAAAAAAGGCATAAGGTTTTTATGAGATGCCTTTATTATCTTTTATTTCATATAGTTATATCATATTGTGGTGCCTGTATGATATCAGTGTTTCTGATTTGCTATTGATTTTGCCACTGCCACCCTGAAAACCCTGAAATGTGGATTGATTGGTGGCTTTCGCCGCTTTGACAAATTTCGCCACACCTTCATAAATTCAGTGATCTGCGTGAAATCTGCTGCTTTCCGGAACGCTTTTGTCTGTATTCTTCCACCCTCTAATACAATAGACTTCCATCTGCGGCGCGCTCACTTCATGCGTGCGAACCGCGCGCACCCGGCTCTGGATATTGACTCATGCCGCTCCCTGAATCGTCTCTCCTTCAACTGAAGTTTGTACCGCTTGCAATTGCCCTCGCACTGCTCGTCGGGATCTTGCTGACGAGCGATGGCGGCGACGACAGAATCACCATCGAAATCACTGAGGCCTGGGTACTGGAGCAACCGATGGGAGAACCGTCCGCGGGCGGCTTCACACTGCGCAACGGTACCACGGCTGCCCTGACCTTGCAGGAAATCGATGCAGCGGACTTCAAGCAGGTGGGCGTCAGGCAAACGGAAGACGGTGCGGTCACCGATTTTGAACCCCTGACCCTGCAGCCCGGAGAGGCCGTGACACTTTCGGCGCTGATCTTCTCGCAGCCTAGGACGCAACTCCGCCACGGCGATGACAGCCTGCTGACCTTGCGATTCAATGACGCCCGCGTGCAATGGGTGAACGCCCAAGTGTGCGAACACGCCCCCGCCCCGTGAACGATTTTGGCGCCGCCCTCATCACAGCGCTTGGCCTGCTCACCGCGCTGGACGCCAACCTGCTCGACATCATCAGCCGGTCGCTGTACGTCACGCTGACGGCGGTCAGCATCGCCGCAGTGATTGGCATCCCCTTGGGCGCGCTGCTGGCTATGAGCAGATTCCCCGGCCGCGGGGCCGCGGTGCTGGTGATCAATACCTTCATGGGGCTGCCACCCGTCGTGGTCGGGCTGGTCGTCTATCTGGCGCTATCGCGCTCCGGTCCGCTTGGAATCCTCGGCCTGCTCTACACCCCCACTGCCATGATCGTGGCGCAATGTCTGCTGGTCACTCCCATCATCGCGGCCTTGTCACACCAGATCATCACCGACATTTATGGACACTACGACGAGCAACTGCGCTCTCTGGGTGCCACCCGGCGTCAGCGCATCGGCACTCTGCTGTGGGAATGCCGCACCAGTTTGCTGATCGCCATTCTGGCCGGTTTCGGACGCGCCAACGCCGAGGTCGGCGCGGTCATGATCGTCGGCGGTAACATCAATCACGTCACCCGCGTGATGACCACCACCATTGCTTATGAGACCAGCCGCGGCAATCTGACGCAGGCGCTGGCTCTGGGTGTGGTGCTGATTCTCATCGCCATGCTGCTGACTGCACTATTGCACCAGCTCCGCAAACTCGACCCTGACCCCGGATCATGAACACCGCGTCTTCCCTGCTGCCCTTGCGCGTCCGCGATCTGAGTCTTACCATCAACGGCTCCACGCTGTTGTCGAATATCTCCTTCGAGCTGCCAGAAGGCGGCTGTACGGCGCTGATCGGACCCAACGGCTCCGGCAAGACGCTGCTGCTGCGTCTGTGCCACGGGCTGCTCGCTCCGAGTTCCGGCTCCATTCACTGGGGCGCGGCCGATCTGTCCCCCACGAATCAGTTTCAGGCCATGGTGTTTCAGTCACCGGCATTGCTGAACCGCAGTGTGCGCGCGAACATTGAATACGCCTTGAAACTGCGCGGCATGCCGCGCGCCCAGCGTCATCAACTGGGGGATGAGGCCATGCGCCTGTGCGGCATTGAGGCGATTGCTGATCGCAATACCCGCGTACTGTCCGGTGGCGAGCGCCAGAAACTTGCCATTGCCCGCGCCTGGGTGACCCAACCGCAAGTCCTGCTAATGGATGAGCCGACCTCGGAACTCGATCCGGTGGCGACCCGCGAGATTGAGGCCATGATCCGGCTGTTCGCGGCGCAAGGCGTGCGTGTGCTGCTGAGCACACACGACATGAATCAGGTCCGACATCTGGCGGATGAGGTGCTATTCCTGCATCAGGGTCGCCTGCAGACGCATTTGCCGGTGCAGGAATTTTTTGATTACTCAGGCGATGGCATCATGCGCTCTTTCGCCACGCATCCCAACCGCGAGGAATATTGAAATGCCGCGCCTGATCGCCGCCGTGCTGCTGTGCGCGAACCTGTCCGCAGGAGCCGATGAGCCGAAGTTTCTGACCATCGCTTCCACGACCTCGACCGAACACTCAGGACTCTACGACTACCTGCTGCCGATTTACGAGCAGCGCTCCGGCATTCGCTTTCGGGTCATCGCCGTCGGCACCGGACAGGCCATTCGCAACGCCATGCGCGGCGATGCCGACCTGTTGATAGTGCATCACCGGGAATCGGAGGAGCGCTTCGTCACCGAGGGCTACGGCCTCGAACGCCATCCGCTGATGTACAACGATTTCGTGCTGGTCGGGCCGGACTCGGACCCGGCCGACACCCGTACTGCGCAAAATTTGATCGACGCTTTGCAGCGCATCGCTGGCACCTCAGCGCCCTTTGTCTCTCGCGGCGATGACAGCGGCACGCACAAGCGTGAACTGGAACTGTGGCGGCAAGCGGACATTCCAGCGCGCGAAGCCAGTGGCACCTGGTATTGGGAGACCGGCACCGGCATGGGACCGACTTTAAACACGGCCGCGGCGCAAGACGCCTACACCTTGACCGACCGTGCCACCTGGATTTCGTTTGGCAATCCTCGCAATCTGGTCGTGCTGGGCGAGAGCGACTCCCGACTGCACAATCAATACAGCGTGATCGTGGTCAATCCAAAGCGACATCCGCACGTCAAGCGCGTATTGGCGGAAGATTTCGTGGCGTGGCTGCTGTCAGACGAAGGGCAGCAGGCTATCGCCGCTTTTGAGGTGTCCGGCACCCCGCTGTTTTTCCCGAATACGCCAACGCACCCCTGATCGCGCGTGCCTTGCTGACTATTCGGCAGGGAATAGCGGTCCTTGCATCTCTTTGGGGACGGCCAGACGAACCTTCTTGCCTTGCGTCAGTCTGATTCGTGGATCTTGCGCGGCAATGGAGAGGAAAGCGTCTGCGGCTGAGTAATTAACAAAGATCGGGAACTCTGGTCTGGGGCCTTCCAGATCCAGCATACACACCACCTCATCCGCAAGAAACTCTACCTTACTGGCCGTTGCAGCCTGCAAAAAATCCTCTGTCCAGTCCTCGCTTGTGAGCTCTATTTCTGGCTGTATTTGTGCTTTTTTCTTTAGCGCCGACACCAACTCTTCAATGAGATATTCCTGCTTCGCACGCGACCACGGGACATCCCGATCATTGATCCCCCAGAAATTCGGCCCGATTCGCACCAGCGGATCCTTAGGGAAAATGTTGAAGTATTTCCCCACGCCGCGCACCTCAATCAATTTCTTTTTAATCTCGCCAACCTCCAGCGGATGCCCTGCTCTCTCAATCAACGCAACCACTGAATCATGAATGCTGATACGTTTCAGGTCCTCGGTATCCTTGCCAGCCGCCACCCAGGTCATTCTCCCCAAAGACCGCAGGAACTGTGATTTCCGAAGCGCAATCTCCAGCAAGTATTTGGTTAGTGGGCGCTCATATCTGTCTGACTCCGCACTGAATTTGTTTTTTGAGCCTTCGTGAGCGCTGCCCGCCACTCCCCACGAGGACTTGGAAGATTCACCATAATGATGCTTTCGGGGACCTTGAAGGGACTCAATGTTCGGGTCTCTCCGCAAGTCCTTCAGCACCTCGTCCACATGCCACTGCCGGTAAGAAGGCTTGGTCATGATGAGGGCTTCGACTTTTGTGCATAGTTGCACCATCTCTTCTTCGGTGAACGGAATATGACGTTTCAGCCCAAAGGTTCCAGGCGCGAACAGAAAACCCACATTCGCCGCGGCGTTCGAGGTGCGTTTGATCGTGATGCGTTTCCCCCGATTGCGGACGCGCTCGGCAATTTCTGTGTAGTAGAGCGGCTCTTCGGATTCCGAGAGTACCGCTTTCACCGCGGCCTCCGCACTGCGTCCGTAAGCCACCAGCTTACGCGGACCTTCCTCCGACAGATCTGAAAAATGGCACAGCGCAGATGATTTATCCCACAACATGGAGCCAAGTTCCTGCGCGGTTTCGGGCAACTGTCTCTTCACAAACACTGGTGCCGTCTCCTCATCCCAGAATCGCGACGTGCTCTTTTTCAGCAGTTTTTTTGCCGCGACAATCGTGTCGTCCCATGCCGTTTGATCGATCCTGCCGAAATAAAAAACACGGTCGATCTCCAACACGTAGAGATGGCCATCGCACAGCGTATTGATCAGGTTTTGGACAAAGACCGCACGGCTCTCCAGATCGGCAAGCCACGGTTCAAGCTCGCCGGCATCAGACAATGACAATGGCGAATCCCTGCCATTCAAAAGCGCATACACTTCTTTCACCAGAGTGTTCCAGTACGGAGCTTTTTTCCAACAATGTGAAATCTCGTTGAGGATTTGCAGAATCCTCTGGCGGGTCAGCCCGTATGAGTCTGCGATGCGCTGCAAGGTTTGCGGAGTGGTCCCGGAGCCAAAACGTTTCAACAGGATCTCGCGCTCCTGCTCGGTGAAATCGGACAGGGTCGCCAGTATTTCTTCCATTAACGTGGCCGGTGGCGGAGTCTCCCTGAATCTATAGCCCTTGCCAGTGAACGGAGAATCACGCATCACAACACCTTAAAAAAGGCGTATAAGGGCCGAATCTGGCCTGACGCCTTCAGTAAAATCATCATGCAAATATAGGAGCAGCGCAAGATTGCGCCGAAATCTCACCGGATATTATGCGTTATTTGTCAAAACTGTAAAAACAGGCTAAAACTTGACGCCGTGTCGCCGCGGCGCTGATTGACGCCTTATTCGTGCGGGTCGCCCGCCCAGACTCCCACATCCAGCGGGTGCCGCATCCAGCGCGGTCCGTCGATCCGACCATCGGCCTGCTGAATAAAAAACCGACGCAGCAGACGGCTTTTGCCAACCACCTCCAGTGCTGTGGATCGCACGACCTCCGCGTGCGGGAACTCCAACATGAATCCCAGATGAAAACCTTCCAGCACCTGTTGCGTGGCCCACACCGGCCCCTTGCGCCGACGTTCGTAGGCGCGCAAGGCGCGCGCACTAAGTGGGTGACGCAACAATTCCTCATGCAACACCGCAGCATCCATAAAGCCGATGTTCTGTCCCAGTCCCGCCAAAGGATGCACCACATGCGCCGCATCACCAAGCAGCGCCAGGTTGCCGTCGCACCACCGCGGCGCGAAGCCGCGTCCCAGATCCAGACAAGCTTTCGGGCCTTGCAGATGCAGCCTTCCCAGCCTGCCGCTCATAATCCGGTTCAGATTCTCCTCAAAGACTGTCTGCTCGCAATTCATCAATTGCTCTGCGTCCACCGTCGACCAGACCAAAGAATAGTTCCCGTTGAACAGCGGCAACAACGCGACCGTCCCGTGCGGCGTGAAGCGCTGCCAGGCCACTTCGGGCTGATCGTTTTCGGTGACAATCTCAGCCACAATCGCCTGCTGCTGGTGCGCCTTGTAGTCCCACCAGAACCCGTGCATGTGGCGCATGCTTGAGAAGGCTCCATCCGCTGCAATGACAATCTCCGCACGCTGCCGGGGGCCCTCGTGCAGCACCAACTCCAACTTGCGGGTACCCGTAACTATTTGCGTGACCTCATCAGGGTTGTAGAAGGTCACCCCCGCCATGTACGCCATCTGATACAGAGCCTGCACCAGATTACTGTTCTCCACAATATATCCCAGACGCGCCTCATCAATGTCCGAAGTGCGAAATTCCACGCCGGCGGTTTCCGCGCTTTCCCATACCCGCATTCGGCTCCAGAGCTGCATGCGGCTGTGATCCAGATGCGACCATACGCCGCAGGCGCGCAAGATCTGCTCGGATGCCGGGGACAGCGCCACCACACGCAATTCCGGCGCTTCTCCTGGAGATTCCGGCGGCAGCGCATGACGCTCCACCAGTACGACATCAGCCCCGGATTGCGCTAGCAAGGTTGCCGTCAACAACCCGGATGCGCCGCCGCCCACTACAATAATATCAGCCATTTGAAGCCTCTAATCCAGTCGTGGCAGCGCCAGTTTCGGCCTTCGAAGGCTAGCACCCATGCCAAAACGCACCAGCCGGGTGCGCATTGCGGGAATGCCGGCGAGCATCATCATTCCCAACGCCTGCAATCCACGCGCGAGCGGATGACGCTGCATAAATCCAAGCGCCAGAAAATCAGTGAACACCGCCACCCGAAGCACGTCTTTCTCCCTATCCTTCGCGTATTGCTCAAGCACCTGCGGATCACCAGGGTCCGAGACTCCTTCGATATGTTGCGTCAGCCACGCGGCATCCCTGATCACCAGATTGAAGCCCTGCGCGGCAACCGGATGAAAAGAACACGCGGCGTCCCCAATCAACACGCAGCGTCCCGCCACACGTTGGGCGGCGCGGGGAAACGCAAGCCGATACAAATGTCGCGGCCCGGCCTCGGTCACCTGCCCGGCCCGCCGCCCCAGCACCTGCTGCAG
Organism: uncultured candidatus Poriferisulfidus sp.; assembly: GCA_965199755.1. Taxonomy (GTDB): domain Bacteria; phylum Pseudomonadota; class Gammaproteobacteria; order Poriferisulfidales; family Poriferisulfidaceae; genus Poriferisulfidus. The sequence goes on from CBDASZ010000002.1 coordinate 360,045, forward strand.
GTTCTGGCAGAACTGCGCATCATCCATACTCCCCACGCGAAGGGCCTCGCGATGCGACTGCGCCCACACCAGCGCGCGCTTGCCCTCAAGGCATGGCAACAAAGCCAGAGGGCCTTGTGCAGTGAACCGCTCATACGCCCAGCCCTGCGCCTCTCGATCCAGTCGCACTTCCGCAACCACCGCGCTCTGCCCATAGTCGACGATGTGTGTCTCAAGACCCAGCGCGTCGCGCAATTTCGATTGTGCGCCATCGGCAACCACCAAAGCGCGCGCAGCTAGGGGTTTTTTCTCGCCGTGCGACGACAGTCGCAACTGCACTATCTCATCATCGTCAGAGGCTTCTTCCACCTCGGTATTCATCAGAAAATCACACCGATACAGGGAGCGCAAACTCTCTTGCAGCACCTGCGCCAGACGCGCCGCCGAAACCACGTATCCCAACGCCGCAAGCCCTTCATCGGTGGCGCGCAAGCAAGTGGTCCCGAACGCGCCGCGTCGCGACACGTCAATGTGAGTGACAGGAACACACTGCGCGGCCAGAGCATCCCAGACTCCGAGGGTCTGCAGCACCCGGCGCGAACTCACTGACAAGGCCAGATTGCGCGGGTCCTTCAGCGCCGCCACGCCAGAACCACGTTCCAGAACCGCCACATGCCAGCCCGATCGCACCAGCGCCAGCGCCTGGATTTGCCCGGCCAGCCCGCCGCCGGCAATCACGATATCGTATGCCATCAGCCCAGCTCTGCGCCCACCATGCGGCAGACTTCATCCGGCTCCACCGGAAGATCATCACTCAAAATCTCCGGGCCGGACTTGCGAATCGCCACATCATCCTCAATGCGCACACCGATGTTGCGAAAGCGCTTCGGTATGCCCTTCAGTTCCGGTGAGAAATAAAGCCCCGGTTCAATGGTTGTGACCATGCCGGGGCGAAACGGCCGCGGCGTGTCACCGTGGAAATAATTGCCCACATCGTGCACATCCATACCCAGCCAATGAGACGTGTTGTGCATGAAAAACCGCGCGTATTCCTGACGCTTCCACAAGGTCTGCCAGCGCCCCTTAAGCAGTCCCAGAGAGACCAGACCACGGGTCAGGATGCGGGTCGCCACTCGATGCGGCTCCCGGCAATCATTACCGATTACGCAATTTTTGATGGCGGCGGTGCGCGCTTCCAGAACCAACTCATAAATCTCGCGCTGCGCCGGGGTGAACGCGCCGCTGACCGGCCAAGTGCGAGTCAGATCGCTGGCGTAGTCCTGATACATGCCACCGCTGTCAATGAGCACCAGATCGCCGTCTTCGATCTGGCGGGTGTTCTCGGTGTAATGCAGGACGCACGCATTGGCACCTGAAGCGACAATATCCGAATACGCGAATTGCATATGATGTCTCAGGCGCTCATAGTTCAACTCTGCCTGCAATTCATATTCGTAGCAGCCCGGCTGCGCCCGCGCCATGGCGCGGCGGTGCGACTGTATGCAAATCTCGGTGGAGCGGCGCATCAGCGCCAGTTCTGAGCGGCTTTTGAACAGCCGCATCTCATGCAGCTTTCGCTCCAGATTGCGAATCGCGTGCGGCGAACTCACCCCCAGACGATTGGCCGCCGGGTCACTGTGACTCATCAGTCGGTCCAGCATCGGGTTCTTGCCGAGCGTATACCACACCGAATCCCTGCCTTCGATCAATTCCGGCACTTTCTCATGCAGCGTCTCGATCGGATAGGCCGCATCTGCGCCATAGTCCTCGCAGGCACCTTCCAGCCCCGCGCAATGCCCTTCCCAGCGCTCGGCCACCGGATCATGCGCAGCGCAAAACATCACAAACTCACCCTGCGGCGCGTTCGGCAGCAACACCACCACTGCGTCCGGCTCGCGAAAGCCGGTCAGATACAGAAAGTCGCTGTCCTGGCGAAACGGCAAAGAGACGTCTCTGCTGTGCGGCTGCTCTGATGCGGCCGGGATGACGACCGCGTCGTTCGCACCAATGGCGCGCATCAGTCGCGCGCGACGACGGGCGTATTCGGTGGACAAAATCATGCCGGCGTCTCTCCCCACAACGGGCACAAGTTGTCCCGGTGGATCAGTTCAGGCTCGCCGATGACGCCAAGAATATCCTCCAGTTCACGGCTGCGATGCCCCTGAATGCGCCGCGCGTCCTCATCGGCGTAATTGACAATGCCGCGCGCGATCTCCTGGTGCTGTTCGGTCAACACCGCCACCACGTCACCGGGCCGGAACGAGCCCTCGATTTGGGTTACACCAATCGGCAGCAGGCTTTTGCCCGCGCGCAACGCCTTCTCGGCACCGGCGTCAATGTGCACCCGGCCGTTTGACTTCAACGGCCCGGCAATCCACTGTTTGCGCGCCGACAACACTTCCTGCGATGGCAGCAGCAACGTGCCCTCAACCGTGCCTTGCGCCACCTTCATCAATACCTCCGGCTGAGCGCCATGAGCGATCAGACAGCGCGCACCACCGCGCGCCGCCACGCGCGCCGCTTCGATCTTGGTGCGCATACCGCCACGACCCAGACGTCCACGCCCTTCCTTGGCAAAAACATCCAGTTCCGTATCCTCCACCTGCGCCTGCTCAATCAGGCGCGCATTGGCATCCTTGCGCGGATCCTGGTCATACAAGCCTTTTTGGTCGGTCAGGATGATCAGCAGATCCGCTTCAATCAGGTTGGCCACCATCGCCGCCAGATTGTCATTGTCGCCCAACTGCAATTCCTGCGTCGACACCGTGTCGTTTTCATTGACGACCGGCACCACTTCCAACTCCAATAGTGAACGCAGCGTGGTGCGTACGTTCAGATAGCGCGCCCGATCCTGCAGACCTTCATGCGTCAGCAACACTTGCGCGCTGTGGCATTCGTGCTCAGCCAATGCGCTCTCGTACGCCCGTACCAGACCCATTTGTCCGACCGCGGCTGCGGCCTGCAACTCGTGCAGCGAAGCCGGGCGCTCCGTCCAGCCCAGCCGGTTCATGCCTTCCGCCACCGCACCAGATGACACGATGACGATTTGGCGATCGGCGCGAATCTGCGCCAGCTGCCGCATCCATTCGCGAATCGCGTCATGCGCCAGCCCGCAGTGCTCATCGGAAACCAACGAGCTGCCAAACTTGACGACCCAACGGCGGGTATCGGCCAGTTCACGCAGCGCGCTCATGTTGTTGCTCCATAAATTGGTCAATGCCCTGCACCAGTGGCTGCAAGCCCTGGCGCGCTACAGCGGAAATCAGAAAACTCGGTCCCTCCCAGTCCAGCTCCTCGCATAACGTGCGCAAGCGCACCGCACCTTCTGTCGCGTCCATCAGATCCGCCTTGGTGCCCACCAACCAGCGCGGCTGGGAGAACACGGCCTCGCGGGAACGACGCAGTTCGGACTCCACCTGACGCACCGCGGCAGCCGGATCGCTGTCATCGAAACCCAAGTCCACCAGATGCAGCAGCAATCGAGTGCGCGATAAATGCCGCAGAAACTGCAAGCCCAGCCCGGCCCCGTCGGCCGCGCCTTCAATGATGCCGGGAATGTCCGCCATCACAAAACGTCGATAGCCACCGACCGACACCACGCCTAAATGCGGGTGCAAGGTGGTGAACGGATAGTCCGCGACGCGCGGTGTGGCTTCAGACACGGCGCGAATCAAGGTTGACTTGCCTGCATTGGGCAGACCCAGCAGACCCACATCCGCCATGAGTTTCAACTGCAAGTCCAACGTGCGCTCCTCTCCTTTGCTGCCTGAGGTACTTTGGCGCGGCGCGCGATTGGTGGAACTCTTGAAGCGGCTGTTGCCCAGACCATGAAAGCCGCCGTGCGCCACCAGTGCGTCTTCTTCCGCCGTGATGTCGGCAATCAACTCCCCCGTGTCTCCATCATGTACCAGCGTGCCGACCGGCACGTCAATATAGATGTCCTCGCCACGCGCACCGCTTTGATTGCGCCCAGAACCATCCTGACCGCGCTGCGCCTCGAAACGCCGCCGTGAACGGAAGTCCGCCAGCGTGTTGAGATGGGCATTGCCACGCAGGTACACGGAACCGCCGTCGCCACCGTCGCCGCCGTCCGGGCCGCCCCGGGGGATGTATTTCTCGCGCCTGAAACTAACGCAACCGTGCCCACCATCACCGCCACGGATCGTCAGACGCGCTTCGTCCACGAACTTCATAACAAAATTATAGGGTTTTGAGTCCCCCGAAACCGTTCCGGTCGACGGATAAACAGGCACCGCGGCGCGGCGGTGCCGGCCTGAGGGGGTTCAGTCAGCCGCCGGAGTCGGCGTTACAGAGACGTAAGTGCGCGCTTCGCGTCCACGCTTGCGGAACGCCACCTGTCCGTCCACACGGGCGTACAAGGTGTGATCGCGCCCCACGCCAACGAACGGGCCGGCCCGATAACGGGTGCCGCGCTGGCGTACCAGAATGGTGCCGGCGCTGACCTGCTGGCCGCCAAAGCGCTTCACGCCCAGACGTTTGGATTCGGAATCGCGACCGTTGCGGGAACTGCCGCCGGATTTCTTGTGTGCCATGATCGTATCAGTGCTTGATGTCCTGAATCTGAACTTCGGTCCAGTGCTGTCGGTGTCCGGTGCGCGTCTTGGAATCCTTGCGCCGGCGAAACTTGACCACGTGAATCTTCGGCGCACGGCCATGCGCGGTCACCTGCGCGGTCACCTGCGAGCCGTCCACCGTCGGCGTACCGATCTGCGTGTTGTCGCTCTCGGAAATCAGCAAAACGCGGTCAAAGGCGATTTCTTCGCCCGGCTCGTGCGGCAGGCGCTCCACACGAATGGTGTCGCCCGGTGCCACGCGGTACTGCTTGCCGCCCGTCTCAATGACTGCATACATGGTCAATCTCAGGATGAGGTCTGTTTGGGGCGCGCATTTTATCAGATAGCGGCAAACACGCGCACTTTTTGTCGTGCTGACAAATCGAACCAAGATGATGCCGGCAGCCCCTTCCCATTAAAATGACCGCTCCTGCTTCTTCATCTTTTCCTCATGGCAGATCGCGCAAGCCCTTCGCTGGCTGAGTTCAATCGGTTCTGCGCCGATGGCTGCACTCATGTACCTGTGACCCTGAGCCTGCCTGCCGGGACGCGCAGTGCGTCCGAGTTGTACGCGTTGTATGCCGAGCACGCCAGCAGTTATCTGCTGGAATCCGGAGAGACCGACTCGCCTGCCGGACGCTATTCGATCATTGGCCTGCCCGGTACCACCGAGTTGCTGTATCAGGATGGTATCTTCCGCATTCTCACCGACGGGGCTGAACAGCATCGTGAAGAGACGCCAGATCCTCTGCCGCATGTCGAAGCCTATCTGCGCGCGCTCAAGGTCGCCCCGCTTCCGCAACCACTGCGCTTCAGCGGCGGACTGGTCGGATACTTCGGATATGACCTGGTGCGCGCCATTGAACCAGTGTTGCGCGGACACCGCCCCCCTGATCCGCTGGGTCTGCCGGAGTTGTGGCTGATGCTGTCGAGCGAACTGATTGTGCTCGACAACCATCGCCGCGAAATCATGCTCATCGTCAACCAGTCCACGCAGGATCCCTCTCCTTATGAGACCGGCTGCCAGCGACTTGAGGAAATGTGCGTGCAAGTGCTGGAGACCCCGGAATTGCCTCCGCTACAGGAGACTGAATCCTCGGATACCGAGTTTGCCTCCGGTTTCGCGCAGGAGGGGTTTTGCGACGCCGTGCGCACGGCGCGCGGATACATCATTGCCGGCGATTTGATGCAAGTGGTGCTGGCGCAGCGGCTCAGCCGGCCTTTCGCGGGCAGTCCGTTCAACCTGTATCGCGGCCTGCATGCGCTGAACCCCTCGCCGTATATGTACTGCCTGAATTTCGGCCCCCTGCAGATTGTCGGCTCCAGCCCGGAAATTCTGGTGCGGCGCGAGCACGATGCGATCACCGTGCGCCCCATCGCCGGCACGCGCTGGCGCGGCGAAACCGAGCAGGAAGATCAGCGGCTTGAGGCCGAACTGCTGGCCGACCCCAAGGAACGCGCCGAGCACCTGATGCTGATTGACCTCGGACGTAACGACATCGGGCGCGTGTGCCGCCCCGGCACGGTGCAGCTGACTGAAAACATGCTCATCGAGCGCTACTCCCATGTCATGCACATGGTCTCCAATGTCGAAGGCCGACTGCGCCCGGACACCTCCACTTTGGACGTGCTGCGCGCCACCTTCCCGGCCGGCACGGTCAGCGGCGCACCAAAAATCCGCGCGATGCAAATCATCGACGAACTTGAACCGGTCAGCCGCGGCGTCTACGCCGGTGCGGTGGGCTATTTCGGCTGGGACGGCAACTTGGATACCGCCATCGCCATTCGCACGGCAATCGTCCACGATGGACACATTCATGTGCAGGCCGGAGCTGGTATCGTTTACGATTCTGTGCCGGAACGGGAGTGGCACGAAACCATGCACAAGGCGCAAGCCCTGCTGCAGGTCGCCAATCGCTACCGCTAACAATATGCCGTCATGCTGCTGATCATCGACAACTACGATTCCTTCACCTACAACCTGGTGCAGTACTTCGGCGAGCTCGGCGTCGACGTCAAGGTGGCGAGAAATGATCAGATCAGCATTGACGCGATCCACGCCATGGCTCCAAAATATCTGGTAATCTCACCGGGACCCTGCACGCCCAACGAAGCCGGCATCTCAGTCGAGGCGGTGCGTGAGTTTGCCGGGCAGATTCCCCTGTTCGGGGTGTGTCTGGGTCATCAGAGCATCGCGCAAGCGTATGGCGGCACCATCATCCGCGCCCAGCACATCATGCACGGCAAAACGTCCGAGATTCAGCATCAAGACGACGCACTGTTCTCAGGACTGCCGCAACCCATGGTCGCGACCCGCTATCATTCGCTGGTGGTACGGCGAGAGGATTTCCCTGCCGCACTCAATATCACCGCTTGGACCGACGACGAGGATCAGGAAATTATGGGCCTACAGCACGAACACGAGCCAGTCTTCGGCGTGCAGTTTCACCCAGAGTCCATTCTCACTGAATGCGGCCACCAGTTGCTGCAAAACTTCCTCGACAGCGCATGACCCCGCAAGACGCCCTCACGCACGCACGCGCCGGAGACGATCTCGACGCCGCCCAAATGGAGGCTGTAATGCGCGCCATCATGGCCGGAGAAGTGGCACCGAAATTGCTCAAGGAATTGTTGCTTGCGTGGCGCGACAAAGGTGAGGCGGTTTCAGAGATCGTCGGTGCCGCACGCGCCATGCGCGCCGCTTCCATACACATTGAACTCACCGGAGAGCGTATTATCGACACCTGCGGAACCGGTGGCGATGGCTTGGGCGTATTCAATGTCTCAACTGCCGTCGCGATCGTGGCGGCCAGCGCCGGTGTGCGCGTCGCCAAGCATGGCAACCGCGCTGTCAGTTCCACCAGCGGCAGCGCCGATGTGCTGGCCGCGGCCGGCGTGGCTATTGATCTGCAGCCGGACTCGGTGCGTCAGTGCATTGAAGCCATTGATGTGGGATTTCTGTTCGCGCCTTCGCACCATCCGGCCATGCGCCATGCCGCCCCTGTACGCAAGGAAATTGGTACGCGCACCATATTCAACCTGCTCGGCCCACTGAGCAATCCGGCGGGTGCCACCCATCAGTTGATTGGCCTGTTCGACGCACAGTGGCTGACTCCCTACGCCGAGACGCTGCGTGAGCTGGGAGTCCAGCGCGCTCTGGTGGTGCATGCCCAAGACGGCATGGACGAAGTCTCATTGAATGCGCCGACTGATTATGTGTTGCTCGATCGCGGCTCGATTCACTCCGGCACGATTGATTCTGCGGATTACGGCCTCGAAGCGGTGAATATGGAAGCCCTGCAGGCGAACTCCGCAGAGCACAGCCTGCAGCGCATCACTGATGCCTTTGCGGGCAATGCGTCACCGGCCGCGGATCTGCTCTGTCTAAACGCCGCTGCCGCCTTGTATGTTGCTGAACACGCACAGGATATGGAAGACGGCATACGTCTTGTGCGCGAATTGCTGCACAGTGGTGCGGCCGCGGACAAATTCTCGGAACTAATCACCACCACCCAGCGCCTGCGCGCTGAAGAACCTGAGTGATTATCAGGAACAGGACGCAACTTTCCCTGTTTCTAACGCTCCCGCTTGCTCAAGAAATTAATCAACTCAGGCCAGTTCACATTGCCTGATTCGTCCAGAACACCCGCCTCACCCTGCATAAAGCGCACAATATCGTCAACGGTCTCCTGCTTGGCTTGCTGCAGACCGTTTTCCGAGTGCTTCCCGACCACATCCATAATGGCCTGGTATGTCCCGGACCAGTTCGAGATCTCTTCCCAAAAGGTCGCCCCACAAACCCTTACATGAGTTCCCAGTTCTTCCCAGCCATCTACTCCGTAACTGATGCCTTCAATACAACGCACGTGCATCTCTCGATCCTGCTCTCGCAGTCTTTTGGTTGCCGCCGCAAATAATTTTCTTAACTGCGCCTTTTGAGAGAAATTCCCCCAACTTATGCCGGACTTCACCTGCACAAGCACATGTTCCTTGCCAGATGCCACATATTCCAGGTCGATGCCCTCGGCGCTGGATTTCCAACCCTGTCTTCCATATCTGCACACGATTAGTGCGCACTCTCCAAAAAGATTGCCGAATCGGGTTCCTCGCTTGCGGTAAACCAGGCATCCACGATCCTTTGAGCGTAACCATCGCCTTTGGTTGCTGCTCTGATTCGCATTAAGAACGGGTTGGCCCGATCCAATACCAGTTGAGGCTTCTCGCCCTGCTCAATAAGTTTCTCGCGCAAGCCCGAAGAAAATTTCTGCATGGCGCGATCAATCTCCGCTTCAGCAGCAGGCCACCAATCAGGTCTGCCCGATTTCATTCGGATAGCCTGTTGCGCATTAACTCACAGTATTTTTCCGAAGTGTCTATGCCAATGCTATGGCGCCCTAGTTCCTGGGCTGCGACAAGAGTTGTCCCTAATCCTGCGAAAGGATCCAGTACTACATCCTCGGGATCAGTAAATAATTTGATAAACCAGGATGGTAGTTGCTTCGGGAAGGTCGCCGGATGCCCCTTGAAGCCGCATTCCGTCGCCAAGTGCAGCACGTTGGTCGGGTAAACGCTGTCACGACCGACCCAGTTGGCGATGCGTTTCCCAAAACCATTCTCATGTCTGGACAAATCCCGTACCTTATCTGTATCAGACAGGTTCTGCAACCGGCTTTCCGCCCAATCCCCAACTGGCTCCTTCACTGCTTCCTGTCGCATCTTGAAGTCTTTCTCCAAAGCGAAATGCAGTAACCTCTCCCAGCTGTCTCTAAACCGGTTTGGCCATTTCCCCGGATAGCAATTTCTCTTGTGCCACATGTACTCATCGACCCAGCGCCATCCCTGCACGCGCATGGCCATAATGAGTTCAAGAACATAGGTGTGTCGCTCACCATTGACTACTTTCTCTTTGATGTTCAGCACAAAGGAGCCTTTCGGATTCAGTACTTTGCGGACGGCCTCCGCTCTGGGCATGAACCACTCCACATACTGATCCGGATGGATTCCTCCATAATTGCTTTTGCGCTGGTCCGCGTATGGCGGCGAGGTGATCACCAAATCCACGCTTTGGGGCGCAACGCATTTCTCGGTGCCTAGCACCTCAAGACAATCACCTTGATGCACGTCAGCCCAAACCGCAGCATTGCTGGGCTCAATAATGCCGGGAAAGATGGACTGTTGAGGCGTATTCTTGGGTCCCGAAGCGCGCAGTGGCGGCTGCTTCACTGCTGTGTGCCGAACTGCCGTCTGGTTGGCCTGTGCCATTATTCAGTTCCCTCAAAAGCCAATGCTGATTCTACTCTAAATCGGTTTTGTATAATTTTTCCCTGCAAATAAAGGGCTACAGAACAGACTGCTAAAAATTCGTCTTGAAAAGTAGTAAAAAACTAGCGTATTCCACAGCAAGCCAACATAGATTCTCGTAATGCTTTCATTCAGGCGCAACTAATAATGGCACAATTAGTTGATGAATATATTGAATGAAATTCTGGCGCACAAGCGCCAAGAGGTCGACAAACGCAAAGCGCGTATTTCCGAGTCGGCATTTCGGGAAATGGCAGCTGAAAACCCGCCGCCCGGCGGCTTTCGGGACGCCCTGCTCACCACCATCAGCCAGCAGCGCCCAGCCATCATCGCCGAACTCAAGCGCGCCTCACCGAGTCGCGGCATTATTCGCGAGGATTTTCAGCCCACCGAGATTGCCGCCAACTACCAGCGCGGCGGTGCCAGCGCCTTGTCGGTACTCACAGATTCCCATTATTTCAAAGGCTCTGGCGTGATTCTGGAGTTTGCCCGACGTGGCTCCAGTCTGCCCATTCTGCGCAAGGATTTCATTATCGATCCTTATCAGATCTATGAGAGCTGCGCCATGGGTGCGGCCGCGATCCTGCTGATCGCCGCGGCACTGGATGATGATACGCTGCGCGAATTGCGCGACTTGGCACGCAGTCAAGGTCTGGATGTTCTGGTCGAAGTGCATGATGCGGAAGAACTCGCAAGAGCAAAGGCAATTGATGCCGACATGATCGGCATCAACAACCGCGACATGAAAACCTTTGAAGTCAGCCTGGACACCACTCTCACTCTGGCCGAACAGATTTCAGAAGATTGTGTGGCCATATCGGAAAGCGGCATCTGCACCGCGGATGACATCGCAACTATCCGCGCCGCCGGCATTCATGCGTTTTTGGTTGGGGAATCGCTGATGCGCTCGGAAGATCCAGGCGCACAACTGGCGGAACTGCTGGAGGGGTCGTGAAAGCACGGGTCTACTGGCAGGAACGCCGCACCTTTATTGGCGAATCCGGGAGCGGACACACTGTAGTCATGGACGGCTCACCGGAACATGGCGGCCGCGACCTGGCAGCCCGTCCGATGGAAATGCTGCTGCTCGGCATGGGTGGCTGCAGCGCCTTCGATGTGGTCAATATGCTGGAGCGGGCGCGCCAGCCGCTGACACAATTGGAACTGGAGATTGAAGCGGAGCGCGCTGAAGAAATCCCGCAAGTCTTCACACGCATCCACATCCGTTTCCGCGCCCATGGACCGGGACTGTCAGAAGCTCAGGTGCGCAACGCAGTGGAGTTGTCACTGACGAAATACTGTTCCGCCTCGCAAATGCTGGGACACACGGCTGAAATCACGCACGATCTGGAAGTCGAGACCGACTGATGGGCGCGCCGCCCGAATGGGTCGCCTGGGACGCCCGCCATGTGTGGCACCCGTACGCTGCCATTCCTGAATCTCCCGCGCCGCTTCCGGTGATTGACACCGCCGGCGTGCGACTGCATCTGGCGAATGGGCGAGAACTGGTCGATGCCATGGCCTCATGGTGGTGCGTTATCCATGGCTATCGTCACCCGCATCTAGTCCGCGCCCTGCAGGAACAGACCGACACCGTGCCGCATGTGATGTTCGGCGGCCTCACGCATGAACCAGCCGTACAACTGGCGCAGCAACTCGCGCAACAGATCGGTGATGAAACCGCACGGGTGTTTTTCTGCGATTCCGGCTCCGTGGCCATCGAAGTGGCACTGAAAATGGCCTTGCAGTACTGGCAGGCGCGCGGAGAGCCTGCGCGCTGTCGATTCCTCGCACTGCGGGGCGGCTATCATGGCGATACTTTCGCAGCCATGTCTGTCAGCGACCCTGACAACAGTCTGCACGAGCACTTTCGCGCGCTGGTGCCGCCACAGCATTTCAGCGCGAAACCTCCCGCGGCCGGCTGTGATGATGAAGTACTGAATGCCGCTTACAATCGCTTTGAGAATGATTTGCGCAAGCATCGCAGTGAGTTGGCGGCTGTGGTTCTGGAGCCGATATTGCAAGGGGCCGGCGGATTCCACGTCTACGACGCGCGGTTTCTGCGCACAGTGGCGGAACTATGTAAGCAGCATGACGTCTTACTGATTGCTGATGAAATTGCCACCGGCTTCGGTCGCACTGGAGAAATGTTCGCCTGCATGCACGCCGATGTGCGCCCGGATCTCATGTGCATCGGCAAGGCGCTCAGCGGAGGCACGTTGAGTCTCGCTGCCACCATCGCCCGCGGAGACATCGCCGAGGTCATCAGCCACGCAGGCATATTCCCGCATGGCCCTACTTTTATGGCCAACCCTGCGGCCTGCCGGGTCGCTCTTGCCAGTCTGGAATTGCTCCAGTCACGTGATTGGCGCGCGGAAGTCACCGCTATTGAGACGCTTCTGATGCAAGAACTCATGCCCCTGCAGTCCGAATCTGGAGTAGCTTCGGTTCGCGTACTGGGCGCATTTGGAGTCGTCGAGATGAATGAGACGGTCGATGTCGCTGTCTGGCAACAGCATGCGATTGATCACGGGGTTTGGATTCGTCCGTTTCAGCGCTACGTCTACGTCATGCCGCCATTTGTTATCCAGGCATCGGAACTGAGGCAAGTCACCGACATGATCCGCAGCGGCGTCGACGCACTGCAAGCGCATCCCGAAGTCGGGGCCTGATAAAGACTAGAGAAAATACCCGCAGAGTGCAGGAGGGCTTAGGTTGGAATCAGATTCTGGCGCAATTTCTTCATGGCGGCCGCTTCGATCTGTCGAATGCGTTCCGCCGACACACCAAATTCTTCGGCCAATTCCTGCAAGGTACGTTTCGGTTCCACAAACCAGCGTTCCTTGAGAATCATCTGACTGCGTTCATCCAAATCCGCCATGGCCTGGTGCAACTGTTCGCTGCGTGCTCTTTTTGAGTCTTCCACTTCTGCGATGGGGGCCGGGTCAGCACCGGGCTGCGCCAGATAAGTGGCCGGCGAGCGGGGACCCTCCTCGTCGTTCGCATTGAGATCCAGTGACATATCCGGCTGGCTAAGTCTTGATTCCATCTCGCGCACTTCACCCGCGGTTACTCCCAAGTCATCCGCAACGGCGCGCACCTCAGCATCGTCCATCCAGCCCAATCGCTTGCGGGCCTTTCGCAAATTGAAGAACAGTTTGCGCTGCGCCTTGGTGGTGGCCATGCGCACAATGCGCCAGTTGCGCAGAACATACTCGTGAATTTCAGAACGAATCCAGTGCACCGCAAAGGACACCAGACGCACCCCTAAAGAAGGATCAAAGCGCTTCACGGCCTTCATCAAACCAATGCTGCCTTCCTGCACCAGATCAGCCAGCGGCAGACCATAACCGGAATAGCCGCGCGCCACGTGAATGACAAAACGGAGATTGCGCAGCACCAGTTCCCGGGCCGCCTCCACATCATCTTCTTCACGCAATGCTATCGCCAGCGCACGCTCTTCTTCGGCGCTCAATACCGGCAGACTGTAGGCCAAACGCATATAGTGATCCAAACTGCCGGCAGCAATCGGCAGATTCTGTGCGTTTGTCGTGGCGCTTATTGCCATTGTCATAGTCTCAATATGGTACCTCTTGTGCCAAAAATCAAGGGGTGAGCCTGTTTTCGACGCTTCTATTTTAATATTCCTGATAAATTTAGTCAAGTATCTCGTCTTTCTCGCTATTTCGCACTGAACAGTAAAGCCCCTTACAATAATCCAATATGGGAAAAGATGAGCTAAAGGAGCGAGGGATTTGGCAGGATGCTGGTGGCGCGAAGGCCGCCAGCGCCTAACGTTCTTTCCTAGAAGTATTTGAAAGTGCTTTTGACAGCACTTCATTCGAGATTGTGTCCAAGCCTAAAGAATTTCGACAGATTTATGTTGATGTGCCTCTTTCTGGTGAAACACTTTCAGAAATTTTCACTCCAGATGAACCCATCAAGACGCATGGCATAGCACCTGACTACAAAATTACAAATTCTGAAACAGGAAAAACTCTTTACGTCGAAGTCAAAAGACAAGACGGTTGGGTTGAGGGGAAGTCAAGACGTGCTGGGAGAGGAAACGCTCACGAAAGATGTTGTAAATATTTCACTCCTGGGTTGTTAAAAATCCTGCGAGAGACCAGTGGGATAAAAGAACCCGCCTTGCCTTTTTGGGCCGTCTTTCAGGGCGATATCACGCGAGACCCATGCCGGGCCAGAGAGATTACTTGCTGGTTGATATATTCTTGCGATAGTGCTTGGGATTCGAATGCTTCCAAGCCCCAAGAGCGCCACCCATCCCTTCTGGCTCTCGCAAACAGTTCGATCTTGCTCTGTGTCGGGAACATCTTTTCGATATTTTGCACCACTTCATCGGGTTTTTCGCTATGCCCCTTTCTGGGGATGTTTAGAAGTTGCTTGATATTTCTGGCACCTCTGGGTTTTGGGATTCTGCCTCTTTTGAAGAGCAGACACATTTCACAATACGAAAGTGTGTACTGACCGGGGTTATGCACCATCTTGTTCCACACAAACGCTACCGTCTTGTATTCAAACCCCCAAGCCGTTCCCAGTTCGATGGCCTGCTGTAAGTGAGGATTGGTCGTCCACATGAATAAAAGGCTGTCATCTGCTGCTATTGATTGAACTGGCAAGGTTTTTAGTTCAGATGTTTTGACTGTTGGATATTTGAACGTCGCCGCACTGACAAAAACATCCTTCTTCCATCCCTTGTTCTTCTCAATAGTCGCCGTCTTGTCATACTGCAACTTCCCGTTGTAATGCCACGGCGGATCGGCATAAAGAATTGAAAATTTGGCGTCAGGGAGAGGCGGATAGAATTTTTCCAATGTATTTATTTTGGTTTTTCTTTTAGCCTTCGCATTGTAAATTGCATAGCCTGACCGCGCTCCATTTGTGATTTCCATAATAATTCCCGATGCCAGTAATCCCTTATGAATAATAGCTTTGTCCGTCAATTTAACGAAATGGGCTAGCCCGCCGCCCTGACTGTCCCATAAGTATACAACGCACGCACGGCAAGCAAGGCAGAAACTCGGAAACACATCAGGTTCGTATAATCACCGCATCACAGAAAAGACCATCGTGCACAGTCCGCGATAATGCGCCTGTCCTTCGTAATACCCTTCCAATGCACCACCTAAACCAGCCATGACCGAACCCACTGAATCGCAAGCCTCCCAGCAGTTACGCGGGCTGCTCGCCGGGGTTCAGAAGAAACTGGTCGAGACCTCCACGCGCAATCGCCTCATCAACGTCAATCGGCAAAACCAGCGCGGGCCAGCGCTCAACATCATCCACGAGAAGTCTGACGAAATCTTCAATATCCTCAAGAACGAGGGCCGAAAGATGCGCTTCAAGCCGATGGGCGATGACCAGCCGGCCAAAGAAGAAGACTCTCTCGACCTGTCCGAATCCGAAGATACAGTTGACACGGGACGTTACACCGATCAGTATCTGGAGACACCCTTGGGGCCGAGCGCCATGCAAAAGCGTCTGTTGCGTCTGGAGCGCGAGGCGCGCATCTCAGAGCAAGAACAGGGCGCGAACTTTCTGTTTCTCGCGCTGGGATTTCTGAAGTGGACTGAAGGTGCCGCGTCGCGCATGCAGCGCTGGGCACCGCTACTCCTGCTGCCGGTGGAACTGAAGCGCGCCCAAAAAGGCTCGACCTTCACCCTGCGTTATCGCGATGATGACTTCAGTGAAAACCTGGCGCTGCAAAAACGTCTGGAGACTGATTTTCAGATCCTGCTGCCCGCATTCCCCAGCACCCCAGACTGGACCCCTTCGGATTATTTCGAGGAAGTCGAGACCGCCATCAGCAAGCAACCCGAATGGGAACTCGATCCCGACGGCATGCAACTGGGATTTTTCTCCTTCACCAAGCAACTCATCATGCGCGATCTGGACCTGACCCAATGGGAGGGTTCGGGTCTGGAGAATCATCCCCTGTTTGCGAATCTGCTGCAGCGCGGCTTCGCCGCTTCACAACCCGGCATCCCTGCGGACAAGCCCCTTGACGAATTACTTGATCCCGGCGAGATCATTCAGGTAACCGACGCCGACGCCTCGCAAACCAAAGTCATTGAAGAAGTACGCAGGGGCGGCAATCTGGTCGTGCAAGGCCCGCCGGGCACCGGCAAGTCACAAACCATCACCAACATCATCGCCTCCGCGCTCTACGACGGCAAGACGGTGCTGTTCATGGCCGAGAAAATGGCCGCCCTCGCGGTTGTGCATCGCAAACTCAAAAACGCGGGTCTGGAAGATGCCTGTCTGGAATTGCATTCACACAAGGCGCGCAAGAGCCTGTGGGCGAAAGAACTCAAGCGAACCCTCAACAGTACGCGAAGCCGGCGACAAAACACACCCGACGGCACCCCTGCGGATCCCCCGCATCAACATCTGGCCGCGCAATTGAAACGGTCGCGCGATGAACTCAATCAGATTTGCTCGACACTGCACACGCCATTGTCAGCGGATCACTTCACTCCCTTTGAGGTCCTGACCGAACTCGTCACATTTCACGGCCAACCCTTGATCGGACAACTGGCTGACGCGCGCGACACGCTGGCGAATCTTTCCCGACAGCAGCACATCGCGATCATTCAAGATATTCGCACACTTTTTGAAATACTGACCCGCAGCGGCCCGGCACTTGAGCATCCGTTCTATGGCGTCTGCAACACCGCGCTGCAGCCCTACGACTATGCCTCCGTGCAGGCAGAACTCTCCGCCGCTCACACGCAGATCGAAACCCTCATGCAACACTGCCCGGACTTCCAGACGATGGAAGCATTCGCTTGCGCCGCCCAACTGGCAGACGCACCTGCCCACATCACTGAACTGCTTCCCATCATTCACCCGCACGCGAATCAGCCCAAGCTTGAGCAGGCGATTGACGCTGGCTGCCTGTGGCAGGAAATTCAGGAGAACGCTGCGGCGAAATTTACGGACACCGCTTTAGACAGTGACGCTGGCGCGCTTGAAGGCATTCTCGCCGCGGGGGCCACCGGAGGAATGTCGGCGCTGATGACACGCCTCGGCGGCAACTACCGCGCCAGTACACGAAGCCTGCAAGGTTACTGCCGCCAGCCGCTGCCCAAAAAACCACAACAACGCCTAAGCCTGTTGCGCGAATTGCTGTCAGTGCAACGCAGAAGAAAAGAGGCTTTGGAGGCCAATGCGAATACGCCCTGGAGCGGTGCGCAAGCAAACTTCCTGCACATCAAGGAAGCCTGGGGTTGGTACGGCCAATTCTCCGAACGCGGCTTGGTGTCCGCCATACTTCAGTATCTGCAGAACACCGATGCTGCCGCGCGCGAAGCGCTCAGCACACAACAGCAACAGACCCAGAGCGCGCTGAACGAGGTCGTGCAACGTCTGGAGGTGGACGCGGACATGATGTCGAGCGAGCGCATGGAACTGACACAGTTGCTCACACGCCTTGAAGCCATGGAGCGGCAGATTGAGCGCTACAGCGAATGGGTTGAACTGCTTCGCCTACGCCAGCGCCTCGGCGGCGAACATGGTCTGCAATCGCTACTCGACGCGATCGACGAAGGCGCATTAAATGCCGACAGCGCTGTGGATGCATTTCGTTATGCGTGTGCGCAAGGCTATTGGCAGCGCGTCTGTACGCGCATCCCGGAGTTGAAGGATCCGCGCTACCGCCAGCGGCATGATCTGACCGAAACCTACCGCACGCTGGAGCAGGAATACACGCAACACGTACGCGACATGATCTATCAAACCTATCTTGAGCGAGTGCCGCAAGGCAGCGTTGGACCGATGGGTATTTTGAGCAGTGAGGCGAGCAAATCCAGATCACACAAACCGATTCGCGGCGTCATTGAAAATACCGCCGAAGTACTGCAGAAAATCAAGCCCATCTTTCTGATGAGTCCCAGTTCGATCGCCAAGTTTCTGGTGCCGGACAAGGTTGAATTTGACTTGCTGATTATTGATGAGGCCAGTCAGGTACGCCCAGAAGACGCGCTCGGCGCGGTCGCGAGAGCCAAACAGATCGTGGTCGTCGGCGACCAGAAGCAGTTGCCACCGACTTCTTTTTTCGACCGCATGAGCGACCCCGAAGATGCCGGGGACGAAGAGGAGTATACCGCGGCGCATGCCGGAGAAATGGAGAGCATCCTCAGTCTGTGCGAGGCGCGTGGATTACCCGATCGGATGCTGGAGTGGCATTACCGCTCCAAGGATCCGTCCCTGATTCAGGTCTCGAACAAGCAGTTCTACGACTCCCGACTGATTCTGCCGGCCTCCCCGCTGCAGCTCGATGACTACTACGGCCTGACCTTCACTCGCGTGCCCGGCGTCTACTCTCGCGGCAAGAAGCGCACCAACCGCATTGAGGCGGAAACGGTGGTTGCCGCGACCGCCCGCCATGCCCGGGAGACCTCGGACTTCTCGCTCGGCATCGTCACCTTCTCCGCCGTACAAAGCACCCTGATTGCCGAACTGCTGGAATATGCGCGCCGCACGGATGCCATTTTGGATACCTTCATCCGCGAGAGCGAGGCCGGTGAGGAAGTCTTCATCAAAAGTATTGAGAATGTTCAGGGTGACGAACGTGACGTCATTATGATCAGCGTCGGCTACGGCCCGGACACGCCTGACGGCCCGTTGGCAAGCATGAACTTCGGGCCGATCAATCAGGAAGGCGGTGAGCGCCGCCTCAATGTGCTGTTTACGCGCTCGCGCCTGCGCTGTGAAATCTTCGCCTCATTCGGCCCGGAGAATATGGACACCGCTCGCCTCACCAAGGCCGGTCCGCGCATCCTCAAGCGATTCCTTGAGTTTGCCAGCAGCGGCCAACTGCAGGAAATGCACCCGACCGGTCAGGGCTTCGACAGCCCGTTCGAGGAAGACGTCGCGGCGGAAGTACAGTTGTGCGGCTTTCATGCGGACGCGCAAGTCGGCACCAGCGGCTTTCGCATCGACATCGGGGTGCGCCCCAAAGACAAGCCCGGACAGTACATTCTGGCGGTGGAGTGCGACGGCGCGACCTATCACAGTTCGGCGTGGGCGCGCGAGCGCGACCACTTGCGTCAGCAAGTGCTGGAAGGCATGGGCTGGAAGTTCCTCCGCATCTGGAGCACCGACTGGTTTCAGAACCGCAAGGGCGAACTGGATCGGCTGGCCGAAGCGCTGCGACAGGCTGATCGCGAGGCCCGCGAAGGAATTCGCGTAGCCGGCGCGAATGCGGATTGCCATGAAGACGTAGAAATCGAGGAGGAGCCTCCCGCCGCCAAACCGATCGAAGAAGAGCACAAACCGATCGCGCGAGGCGGATTCCAGGCACCACCCTATCAACAGACCCCGCTGCCGCTACGGGATTTTCCGATACTGGAGGATCTGTACGACTATACCGCGGAGGATCTGCATCCCGCGATGCGCCAGATCATCGAACAGGAAGGCCCGGTGCATCCGCATGAAATCATGCGCCGGGTGCTGGACGCTTGCGGGCGCACCTCCCTGACCCAAAAAGTGCGCAACTTCCTGCAGACCGCCTTGCAGACTCTGGTGCGAAATGTCGCCGACATTGAGGTCGACGCCGATGGCTTTTACAGCACTGGCGCACAACGCGCGCAGCCGCTGATTCGGGATCGCAGCGAAGCCTCGAACACCACGCGCGACAGTGAGATGCTGCCACCAGTTGAAATTCGCGCCGCCGCCAAACGGCTCTATGAGGAAAATGGGCGCATGAATATGGATGAGACCATCCGCGAAGTCGCGCGCGCCCTCGGCTATCGCAGCACCTCCGCAGCACTGGCGGAGACCATCAAAGACGCCCTGCAACACCATGACGGATCCGCGCCGCGAACAACTTGAGCGCTGGCTGCGCCAGCACCACGACGCACCGGACTTGCGCGTGGAACTGCTCGCGGGGGATGCGAGTTTCCGGCGTTATTTCCGGGCGTGGCAAGGTGGCGAATCTTATGTCGTCATGGACGCGCCGCCGGACAAGGAGCCGCTGGAGGCTTACTTGCAAGTCACGCAGCTACTGCGCACGGCGGACATTCATGTCCCAGAAGTCTTTATTGAAGACCGCGAACAAGGATTTCTGCTGCTGGAGGATTTGGGCGATGAGCAGTATTTGTCGTGTCTCAACAACGACACCGCGGATAATTTGTACGGCGACGCCATCGACACGCTCATCCGCATTCAGACCCTGCCGCGACAGAACTTGCCGCCTTATGATGAAGCGCTGCTGATGCGGGAACTGGATTTGTTCACCGACTGGTATCTGGCACAGCATCTCAAGCGGCAGCTAAACGCCTCCGAACATGATCTCACCACGAAGACCTGGCAGGCTTTAATCGCGCGGGCCTGCGAGCAACCGCGCGTCGTGGTGCACCGGGATTATCACTCGCGCAATCTGATGGTGGCGCAACCCAACCCCGGCGTAATCGATCATCAGGACGCGGTCTGGGGACCCGTCAGTTACGACCTGGTCTCCCTGCTTCGCGATTGCTACATTGCCTGGCCTGAGGCGGATATGCGCCGGTGGCTGCAGCAGTATTATCAGCGCGCTCTGGAGGCTGAAGTTTTGAGTTCAGCGGTAGAGCTCGCACAGTTCGAGGAGTGGTTTGACTGGATGGGCGTACAGCGTCACCTCAAGGCCATTGGCATTTTCGCCCGACTCAACTACCGCGACGGCAAATCCGCCTATCTTGAGGACGTGCCGCGCGTACTGGACTACGTGTGGAAAGTCTGTGCGCGCCATGAGGCGCTGCAGCCGTTTGGCGCGTGGGGGCGCAAGCTTGTGGAGTCCGGGTGATGAGCCGCGCCATGATTCTGGCAGCTGGCCGCGGTAAGCGGCTGAGACCACTGACCGACCACACCCCCAAACCTCTGGTCGGGATTGCCGGCACGCCTCTTATCGTCTCGCACATTCAGGCGCTGGCCGCCGCGGACATCGACACCATTGTCATTAACGTGTCCTACCGTGGCGATCAGATTCGCGCCGCTTTAGGCGACGGGCAGGACTTCGGCGTACAACTGCACTACTCACAAGAACCCGAACCGCCACTGGAGACTGGCGGCGGCATTCTGCAGGCGCTGCCGCAACTGGGGGATGAGCCGTTTTGGGTAGTCAATGCGGATGTCTACACCGACTACGCATTCCAGCCGGCCACGCTGGGGGATGAGGATCTCGCGCATCTGGTATTGATCGACAATCCCGCGCACCATACTGATGGTGATTTTCATCTGCGTGATACCCGCGTCACAGCGGATGACGGCACGCGGTTGACGTTTTCGGGCATCGGCGTCTATCGCCCGCAATTATTCGAGGAATGCACCCCCGGAGCATTCCCGCTGGCACCTCTGTTACGTATGCGGTGGTTACACAAGGTCGTGTCAGCGGAGAGCACTTTTCAGGCTGCTGGATGGATACGGGTACCTTGGAGCGCCTCGAACAGGCCAACGCGCACGCTACACAGCATCGTGCTAACTAATCAAACCTGAACGAGAGAGTTCGGCCTTCAATCTGCAGGCGCGCCCATGCGCCGCAGAGCATGCAGTACGGCCTGCCGACGCACCGCAGTACGATCACCGGTGAAATCCTGCTGCTCGCTGTGTGTGGCGTCGCGCGAAGCAAACGCAAAGCACACCCGGCCCACCAGAGTCTGCGCGGTGCCGCCCTCCGGCCCCGCCACCCCACTAATGGCGCACGCCATATCCGCGCAACACCGCTCCAGCGCCCCGCGCGCCATCGCTTCCACCACCTCACACGACACCGCACCATGGCGCTGAATGAGTTCAGTGTCTACGCCAAGCAAAGCCGTCTTCGATGGATTGCTGTACGCCACCCAGCCGCACTCGAACCAGTGCGAACTGCCCGACAGTTCGGTGCAGCAGCGCGCCAGCCATCCGCCGGTGCACGATTCGGCTACCGCTACCCGCCGACCCTGCGCCACGCAATGCTCGCCCAGCGCCGTTACGGCCTGGATTAATTCAGTGTCGCCTTCAAGTTCTTTGCCCAGCATCGCCAGACCATTCAGTATCTCATCGCACTATACTGAAATCAGAAATGCGGCACAAACACACATAATCCATTAAAATAGTTTTTTAACCTTTGCAGTACATACTAACGCTATATGTCTGTCGCAAAAATTCTCATTGTCGAGGACGAGCCGGCCATCCGCGAAATGGTCGGATACGCCTTGCGGCGCTCGGATTTCGATTTCCTCGAAGCCGAGGACGCACAGCAAGCCTACGACGTCATCGCCAAAAAGAAACCTGACCTGCTGTTGCTCGACTGGATGCTACCGGGACAAAGCGGTCTGGACATCGCGCAGCGTCTGCGGCGCGAAGCGCCCACCACCGAACTTCCCATCATCATGCTGACCGCGCGGGGTGAGGAAGCGGATCGCATTCGCGGACTGGAATGCGGCGCGGACGATTACATCGCCAAACCTTTTTCACCACGCGAACTGGTGGCGCGCATTCATGCCCTGTTGCGACGCACCTCACCGCACGTCGCCAATACCCAACTGGAACACGGCATCATCCGTCTGGATGCGATCCAGCACGAAGTCTGGGTCGGCAAAAAGCAGGCCCGCGTCGGGCCAACGGAATTCCGTCTGTTGCGCTTTTTGATGGCGCATCCGAACCGGGTCTACGATCGCACCCAGTTGCTGGATCAGGTCTGGAGCCAGAGCAGCTACATCGCGGTGCGTACCATTGACGTGCATATCCTGCGTCTGCGCAAGGCGCTGGGCGAGAAAGGTGCCCCTTATGTACGCACCATTCACGGGGCTGGCTATCAGTTCACCACCACGCCGACGCACAAGAAAAAGAAGACATCGAAGAAAAACAAGGCCCGCAACAAGTCATCAAAGCGGTCCAACCCGCCTAAGTCCGAGTGAAACGCAGCGAACTGCTGGCGGAGAGCGCTTATCTGCTGGCGCTGCTCGCAGCCGGCACCTTGGTCGGCGCATTCTTCGACGCCGCAGGCTGGGGTTTCGGCATCGCCGCGCTGATCGCCGTGCTATGGCAAGTCCGCCAAAGCCATCGAATACACACGTGGTGGCAATCAAAAGACACCAATCGTCCCCGCTCGCTGCCGCCACTGTGGCAGAGTTGGACCCGTGATCTGGCGCGCGTGCGTAAAGAACAGCAGGAAGAAGAAGCCAACCGCCTGCGGTTACAGCGTTCGTTTGATGCGCTCTCCCTGGCCATGCCGGATGCGGCGGTGGTGGTTGATTCAGAATTGCGTATTGAGTGGTACAACGCGGCCGCAAAAACCCTGCTGCATTTTCAGGACAGCGATCACCGTCAGGTCCTCACGCACGTCTTGCGCCACCCGGAACTGGTCACCTATCTGCGCACGGGGGATTTCGCGCTGCCGCTGGAACTGGGCACCTTTATGGATACCCAGAATCCGGTCAGCGTCACCGTGACGATTCTTGATCAGCACACCCGCCTGATCCGCTTTGTCGACATCACCCACGGGTTGCAACTGGATCGTTTGCGCCAAGAGTTCGTCGCCAACGTGTCGCACGAGATCAAAAGTCCGCTGACTGTGATCACCGGCTATCTGGAGACCATGAGCGAGCGCCCGGAGGAGCCGCAGGATCCGCGCATTCTGCACACCATGGCGCGGCAATGCCAGCGCATGCGCCGGCTGGTCGATGACCTGCTGGAGTTGTCGCGGCTGGAAGCCAGCGAATTGCAGGACGCGCAACTGCAACACGTGGATCTGTCGCAACTGGCCGGCGAAGTGCGTCAGGAAGCGCAAGGCCTGACTACCGAAGTGCAGCATGCCATCGAACTTGACGGCGCAGCAGGCCTCGTGGTGCGCGGGCGTTTGCAGGAGTTGCACAGCGCGCTGTTTAATCTGGTCAGCAATGCGCTACGCTACTCACCAAGTGGCTCGAAAGTCATCATTAAGTGGCGGCGCAAGAAGCACGGTATCCGGCTGGCCGTCATCGACCAGGGTATCGGCATTCCTGAAGAACACATTGCCAGGATTACCGAGCGTTTTTATCGGGTGGACAAGGCGCGCTCGCGGGATACGGGCGGCACGGGTCTGGGGCTGGCGATCGTCAAGCACATCCTGCACCGCCATGGCGCGCGGCTGCAAATCGACAGCCAGAAAGACGAAGGCAGCACCTTCACCTGCGTGTTTCCGATCCCGCAGGAAGAAGCCGCGGGTCGGGAATTTATCCGAAACGACCGGTAATATATTCTTCGGTCAGCCGGTGTTGCGGCGTCGTAAAGACAGCCTTGGTGGAGCCGACCTCGACCAGATACCCGAGATGAAAGTAGGCGGTGCGCTGTGACACGCGGGCAGCCTGCTGCATGGAGTGCGTGACAATCACAATAGAGAACTTGTCGCGCAACTCATCAATCAATTCCTCAATACGGGCAGTCGCGATCGGGTCCAGCGCCGAACAGGGTTCATCCATCAGAATCACTTCCGGGCTGACCGCAATTGCGCGCGCGATGCACAGGCGCTGCTGCTGTCCACCAGACAGGCCGGTGCCCGGCTGATCCAGCCGGTCCTTGACCTCATTCAACAGACCGGCGCGCTCCAGTGAGGTGTGCACGATCTCATCGAGTTCGTCGCGGTGATCGACCAGACCGTGAATGCGCGGACCGTAGGCGACGTTGTCGTAGATTGATTTGGGGAACGGGTTGGGTTTCTGAAACACCATGCCGACGCGCGCGCGCAGCAACACCGGATCCATCTTGCGCGCGTATATGTTCCGCCCGTCCATTTCGATGCGGCCTTCAACGCGACACCCTTCAATGGTGTCGTTCATGCGGTTGAGACAGCGCAACAGCGTGGTCTTGCCACAGCCGGACGGCCCGATCATGGCCACCACCTCATTCGCCCCGATGTCCAGAGAGACGTTGAAGATGGCCTGCTTTTCACCGTAGTAGACATTCACGTCCTGCACCCGCATGCTCGGATTCTCGCAGGTGACGTCTCCGACTGTCACGTGACCCGCAGTAATCTCCCTGCTGGCAGATTCCTGTCCTGTTCTGATCTGTTCAGCCAAGGGAATGGCGATCGTGTCCGTGGTATCCATGGGTAATTATCCGTGATTTGGAATGATTTTGGGAAAGCACTCAGAACTTCTTGGCAATCTTTTTGCGCAAGTAGACTGCGGTGGCGTTCATGGTAATGAGAAAGGCCAGCAGCACCAGAATGGCGGCGGAGGTGCGCTCAGTGAACGCGCGCTCCGGGCTGTCCGACCACAGGTAGATCTGCACTGGCAGCGCGGTGGTCGGATCCAGAAAACCCTGCGGCGGCTCCACAATGAACGCGACCATACCGATCATCAGAAGCGGTGCTGACTCACCCAACGCCTGCGCCATGCCAATGATGGTTCCGGTTAGCATGCCCGGCATGGCATTCGGAAGCACATGATGGAAGATCGCCTGCATGCGCGAGGCACCCACCCCCAGCGCGGCCTCCTTGATTGAAGGCGGCACCGACTGGATCGCGGCGCGCGAGGTGATGATGATGGTTGGCAGCGTCATCAGCGTCAGCACCAGTCCGCCGACCACGGCGGTCGAACGAGGCAATCCGAACCAATTGATGAATATGGCCAGACCCAACAGGCCAAAAATAATCGACGGCACTGCCGCGAGGTTGTTGATGTTGATTTCAATCAGGTCAATGAAGCGGTTGCGCGGCGCGAACTCTTCCAAGTAGACGGCCGCGCCGACGCCTATCGGGAATGACAGGATCAGCGTCACCAGCAGAGTGAAGAACGAACCGCTCAGCGCACCGAGAATACCGGCCTGCTCCGGCTCGCGCGAATCGCCGGCAGTAAAGAAGGTGGTATTGAAGCGCCGCTCAATAATGTCGGCCCCCACCAGACGGTCCACGTAAGCGATCACACGATCATTCAACCGTCGCTCACTCTCCGGCAGCGTGCGGTCAATGTAGTCCTTCATCAGCATGTCGATGTCGTCGTCTGCCACCAACCAGACCTGCTGCGTGGTGCCGATCAGATCCGGGTCGTCACGCACCATCGCGCGCAGATCAAATGCCGAACCCTGACTCAAAATGGAGGCGACTTCGCGCTTCGCACGGCGCTCGGTGACTTCTGGGAACTGCTGATACAGCGCGTTCTTCGCGAGTCTCCAGTAATCCGCGCGAAATAGCGTGTCCGCCTCGCGCGTGCCCGCCGGATCAATGACTTGCGGATCAAAGTAGACCGGCAACTCGACATAGGTCTGTCCAAACGCCTTGTAGCCATTGGCAATGATGCTGCCAAACAGCAGCAATAAAAACGACAGTCCCAGCAGAATGGCGATGACCCCGTATAGACGGAAGCGGCGCTCGGCGCGCTGACGGCGCACCAGACCGTGGCGAATTTTGTCGGTGTAACTCATTCGTACTGCTCCCGATACTTGCGCACCACATACAGGGCAATGAAGTTCAGCACCAGTGTTACGAAGAACAACGTCAGTCCCAGCGCGAACGCGGCCAGAGTCTTCGGACTGTCAAACTCCTGGTCACCGACCAGCAGGGATACGATCTGCACGGTCACCGTGGTCACCGCCTCTAACGGGTTGGCGGTCAGATTAGCCGACAGGCCAGCCGCCATCACCACGATCATGGTCTCGCCGATGGCGCGCGAGATGGCCAGCAGCAACCCGCCGATGATGCCCGGCAGCGCGGCCGGCAGAATCACCCGCCGCATGGTTTCTGATTGCGTCGCGCCCATGCCCAAAGAGCCGTCACGCATCGCTTGCGGCACCGCTGAAATCACATCATCAGACAGCGACGACACGAAGGGGATGATCATCACGCCCATCACGAATCCCGCCGCCAGAGCGCTTTCAGAGGCGACCGTCAGGCCGACCGACTCGCCGAAGCCACGCAACGCCGGAGCCACCACAATGGCAGCGAAGAAGCCGTACACCACGGTCGGGACGCCCGCCAGAATTTCCAGCAGCGGCTTGACCGCCGCATGCACGCGCGGTGAGGCGTACTGGGACAGATAAATCGCCGACATCAATCCGACTGGTGCCGCCACCAGCATGGCGATAAATGAAATCAGCAAGGTGCCCGCGAACAGCGGCACCATGCCGAAGGAACCGCTGGAGCCGACCTGATCCTCGCGGATCGCCATCTGCGGACTCCATTCGGTGCCAAACAGAAAGTCCGTAATCGGCACTGTCTGAAAGAAGCGGCTGGCCTCAAACAGCACCGACAACACAATGCCGATAGTGGTGAAAATCGCCAGCATCGAGCACAGCAGCAACAACCCGCGCACAATTCGCTCGACCTGAATGCGCGCCGAGATGCGCGGGGTCAGAAACTTCAGCGTCAGCGCCGCACTGATGGCGAACACCGACAAACAAACTGCCGCCAGCGCCAGATTGGCGGTCTGTGACAACTCCCGGTAGCGATCGGCCGCCATGCGCACCGGCTCACTGGCCAACTGATAACTGATCGGACTGTTGATCGCATTTTCAATGTCGCCGATCAGCAATTCGCGGGTGGCCGCAAGCGACTCCGCATCGGGCATCAGACTCAACACCTGCCCCATCAGAATGTCCGTTTCAAAAATTAGCCACAGCACATACACCATCAGTGCCGGCGCGCCGGCCCAGATGGCACCGAGCAGACCGAAGTATTCGGGCAGAGAATTGAGTTTGGCACCGCCCGCATCACGGGACTGGCGCAACAATCGACGCTGACTGTAGTGATAAGCCGCCGCGGACAGCAGCAGCAAAACGACAATCAGAAAAAGCGGGGACACCGGAGACTATCAGGCATTGCGGACAGGCTCCGAATTATCGGGTGCGAATATGTCAGTTTTGTTACAGGCGTGCTTGTCACGCCTTGCGTGGCGGCTGTTTAGGCGTCGGGTTCTACAAATTCCTTGGGCTTCTCAGAACCTTCGCCAAAAAAGTACTTCTCCATCTCGTCTTCCAGAAACTTGCGCGCTTTGGGGTCCACCGGAGTCAGCCGATATTCGTTGATCAGCATGGTCTGATGCCGCAGCCAACCACTCCAGGCTTCCGCGGACACCTGATTGAAAATCCGTTCGCCGAGCGGCCCCGGATAAGGCATGCGCTCCAAACCTTCAGCCTCGCGGTCGAGCTTGACGCAGTGAACCATTCGTGTCATGTTGGAATTTAAGTCGCTGGCTTGGACGACATTATAATTTGTAATATGGTAATATGAAAGAGCAAGGGGCTAGTTGCCTTAGCAATAAGGGATCCTGACGTTATGGAAGATCTATCCCATATCATCTACGCTGCCAACGTCTTTGTCTGGGGTTGGCCCACGATAATCCTGCTGCTGGGTCTGGGCATCTATCTCACCATTGGATTGCGCTTTGTAACACTGCGCAAGCTCGGCACCAGTTTCCGCAAACTCGCCAGCGGGCGTTATCCCTCCGGGGTGGGAGAAATCTCTCCGTTTCGCTCACTGATGACCGCCATGTCCGCCACGGTGGGGACCGGCAACATTGCGGGCGTCGCCACCGCCATTGCGCTCGGTGGTCCGGGTGCCATCTTCTGGATGTGGCTGATGGCGCTGCTCGGCATGGCGACCAAATACTCTGAGGCCGTGCTCGCGGTGTATTTCCGGCAGAAAAACGAGTACGACGAATACCATGGCGGCCCCATGTACTACATCAAGATCGGCATCAGCGAGAGCCTTGGCCCGCGCTTCGCCACGGTGGCGGCCATTCTCGCCGCGCTGTTCGCCATCTTCGCCGCCTTCGCCAGTTTCGGCATCGGCAATATGGTGCAGTCGAACTCCGTTGCAGATGCCCTGAACAGCGTCTTCAATATCCCTGAATGGGTCAGCGGCAGCGTCGTCGCCGGGCTCGCCGGCCTGGTCATTCTCGGCGGCCTCAAGCGCATCGCTGCGGTTGCCGCCAAACTGGTGCCGTTGATGACGGTCACCTATGTGGTCTGCGCGCTGAGCATCATTCTGCTCAACGTCTCGGAAGTCCCGTCCGCGCTCTACACCATTGTGTATGCCGCCTTCAACGGTCAGGCCGCAGTCGGCGGCTTCGCCGGCACCGCGGTGATGATGGCCATCCAGTTCGGTATTGCGCGCGGCATCTTCTCCAATGAGGCCGGCCTTGGCAGCGCCGCGATCGCGCATGCCGCCGCACAGACCAACAGCCCGGTGTCGCAGGGACATATCGCCATGCTCGGCACCTTTATCGACACCTTAATCATCTGCACCATGACCGGCCTGGTCATCGTCATCACCGGGGCTTGGACCACCGGCTTGTCCGGCGCGGCCATGTCCACTGCCGCTTTCGGCGGTGCCCTGCCGCATGGCGACACCATCATCTCTATCGCTCTGGCCGTATTCGCCTTCACCACGGTGCTGGGCTGGAGTCTCTATGGTGAGCGCTGCTTGCAATACCTGTTCGGACACGTCATTACGTATCCGTTTCGGGTTCTGTGGATCATCGCGCTATACGTGGGGTCCACGCAGGAATTGAACCTGTTGTGGGCGCTCGCGGACACCTTGAATGGCCTGATGGCATGGCCTAATCTGATCGGAATCCTGCTGCTGTCCGGGCTGGTATTTCGCTTGACTCGGGACGAAGAGACGCGGGAAGGCGCAGGATTGAAACCAGATTCCGAATCTGAGCCCTCTTAAGCAATGACGCGTTGCGCGATTTCCCCCTGGCACCTTAGAGGGTTCCTCTAATAATATTCAGAACAAGGGACTCACAGCCCGGCAGCAGGGTTTGGAGAATCCGGCATGTTTGAACATCTCGCGGACACGATTCACACCGTCAATGGCTTTGTCTGGGGCTGGCCCACGATCATTTTGCTCATGGGGCTGGCCATCTATCTCACGATCGGGCTGCGGTTTATCACGTTACGCAAGATCGGAGCAGGCTTTCGCAAATTGATTCAAGGGCGCGCCCCTGCTGGCGAAGGGGAAGTGTCGCCATTCCAGTCACTGATGACCGCCATGCTGGCCACGCTGGGGACCGGCAACATTGCGGGCGTCGCCACCGCCATTGCGCTCGGTGGTCCGGGTGCCATCTTCTGGATGTGGCTGATGGCGCTGCTCGGCATGGCGACCAAATACTCTGAGGCCGTGCTCGCGGTGTATTTCCGGCAGAAAAACGAGTACGACGAATACCATGGCGGCCCCATGTACTACATCAAGATCGGCATCAGCGAGAGCCTTGGCCCGCGCTTCGCCACGGTGGCGGCCATTCTCGCCGCGCTGTTCGCCATCTTCGCCGCCTTCGCCAGTTTCGGCATCGGCAATATGGTGCAGTCGAACTCCGTTGCAGATGCCCTGAACAGCGTCTTCAATATCCCTGAATGGGTCAGCGGCAGCGTCGTCGCCGGGCTCGCCGGCCTGGTCATTCTCGGCGGCCTCAAGCGCATCGCTGCGGTTGCCGCCAAACTGGTGCCGTTGATGACGGTCACCTATGTGGTCTGCGCGCTGAGCATCATTCT
The DNA here is from genome assembly GCA_965199755.1 of uncultured candidatus Poriferisulfidus sp. Classification (GTDB taxonomy): domain Bacteria; phylum Pseudomonadota; class Gammaproteobacteria; order Poriferisulfidales; family Poriferisulfidaceae; genus Poriferisulfidus. The sequence continues at coordinate 390,347 of CBDASZ010000002.1, forward strand.
GCTCAACGTCTCGGAAGTCCCGTCCGCGCTCTACACCATTGTGTATGCCGCCTTCAACGGTCAGGCCGCAGTCGGCGGCTTCGCCGGCACCGCGGTGATGATGGCCATCCAGTTCGGTATTGCGCGCGGCATCTTCTCCAATGAGGCCGGCCTTGGCAGCGCCGCGATCGCGCATGCCGCCGCACAGACCAACAGCCCGGTGTCGCAGGGACATATCGCCATGCTCGGCACCTTTATCGACACCTTAATCATCTGCACCATGACCGGCCTGGTCATCGTCATCACCGGGGCTTGGACCACCGGCTTGTCCGGCGCGGCCATGTCCACTGCCGCTTTCGGCGGTGCCCTGCCGCATGGCGACACCATCATCTCTATCGCTCTGGCCGTATTCGCCTTCACCACGGTGCTGGGCTGGAGTCTCTATGGTGAGCGCTGCTTGCAATACCTGTTCGGACACGTCATTACGTACCCGTTTCGGGTTCTGTGGATCATCGCGCTATACGTGGGGTCCACGCAGGAATTGAACCTGTTGTGGGCGCTCGCGGACACCTTGAATGGCCTGATGATATGGCCCAACCTGATCGGAATCCTGCTGCTGTCCGGGCTGGTATTTCGCTTGACTCGGGAATATGAAGCCCGCGAAGATCGTCTGCTCCAGAAATACCAACCCGAGAAATGTCCGGTTAATCGAGATCGCGTTGCGGGAGATGTTCGTCGGGCCCTGCAGGAAGACGGGGTGGATCGGGACGTCAGCACAGTGTTGGTGCCGAACCGCAAGGTGCGCGTACACGTCTGGTGCAATCAGGAAGGAGTGCTGTGCGGCACGCCGTGGGTCGAAGAGACCTTTCATCAGATTGACACCAGTGTGCGCATTGATTCCTGGCAATACACGGACGGCGAGGTTCTGCCTTCCAATACTATCATCGGATGTCTGGAAGGCCCCGCGCATGCCTTGCTACGCGGCGAGCGCGTCGCGCTGAACTTCCTGCAGTTGCTGTCCGCCACGGCCACACAGACCCGGAAGATGGTGGAGGCTATGAACATGCCCTCCTGCCTGCTGCTCGGCACTCGCAAAACGCTGCCCGGCCTGCGCGATGCGCAAAGATATGCGGTACTTTGCGGCGGCGGACAAAACCACCGCGCCAACCTGAGCGAAGCCGTGCTGCTGAAGGAAAACCATCAGGCCCTGCTGAGCAATCTGAAAGAGACTATCAAGCAGGCGCGCACGCGCTACCCCGATATGTCGATCATCGTGGAGGTCGAGGACTTGGAGCAACTTGAGGAGGTGCGCAAGGCCATCCCGGATATCATTCTGCTGGACAACTTTGATGCCCAGCAGGTCAGAAAGGCGGTCGCCCGATGCCCGAACATTCCGCTGGAAGTCTCTGGCGGCATCACCGTAGAAAACGTGGAAGCCTACGCGACCACCGGCGTGAGTCAAATCTCCTCAGGCAGCCTGACCAAAAATGTCGCGTCCATCGACTTCTCGATGCGCTTCGAGGAGATTTGAGGCACGTTCAGCCTGCTTCCGCACGCTTGACCTCTGTCCACAACGCTTCCCAGCGCTCAGCGGACACCGACTCCACATCTTCTCCGGTCTCAGCCAGACGCGCTTCCATCCCGTGAAAGCGGCGCTGGAAGCGCGAACAGGCCCGCTGCAACAACTCCTCCGGTCGCTCGCCGCAATGGCGCGCATAGTTGACCAGCGTAAACAGCACATCGCCGATTTCATCCGCCCGCGCCTGCTCGTCGGGAGCATTGCGCATCTCTTCGATCTCCTCATCAATCTTGGCCTCAACCTGTTGCGCCTCAGACCAGTCAAAACCGACGCACGCGGCGCGGTGCTGTAACTTGTAGGCGCGCGTCAAAGCCGGCAAGGTGCGCGGCACATCCGACAAGACGCCCACGTATCCCGCGGCAGTGCGCTCGCGGTGCTTGATCTCTTCCCAAAACGCCTTGATTTCCTCTTCGCTGCACGGGCCCGCGTCCGCAAACACGTGCGGGTGCCGCTCCACCATCTTGGTACAGATCGCCTCGACCACGTCCTCAAACTCAAACAGACCGCGCGCGGAGGCCATCTCCGCGTGATACACCACCTGCAGCAGCAGATCTCCAAGTTCACCGCGTAGCTCTTCCCATGCCTCACGCTCGATCGCATCGGCAACCTCGTACGCCTCCTCCACAGTGAACACGGCAATGGACGCGAAATCCTGATTGATAATCCACGGACAGCCCTCCTGCGGGTCGCGCAGACGGCGCATGACGGACAACAAATCCTCAACCGTGCTCATAAACAACTCCTTGGCTCATGGTTTTCTGCAGTGCCATCTTATGGAATGGTGCAGCTTCCGGTCGCCTTGCTACAATGACGCCGCCTCCACGCCTCCTTCCTGACTCCCTCCATGAGCGCCCCCGTTCGCAAAGCGGTATTCCCGGTCGCCGGACTCGGCACGCGCTTTCTGCCCGCCACCAAGGCCGTACCCAAGGAAGCCCTGCCCATCGTCGACACGCCGCTGATCCAATACGCGGTGGAAGAAGCGCTGGCCGCTGGCATTGATCAGTTGATCTTCATCACCGGGCGCAACAAGCGCGCGATCCCGGACCATTTCGACATGTCCTATGAGCTGGAAGCGGAACTGGAGGCGAGCGGCAAAACCGAACAACTGGAACAAATCCGGCAGATCACGCCGGAGGGCGTCAACTGCATCTACCTGCGCCAGCGCAAGGCGCTCGGGCTGGGACACGCGGTGCTGTGCGCGGAATCGGTGATCGGCAATGAGCCGTTCGCTGTGGTTCTGGCGGACGATTTGATCAATGGCGGCGATGACCCCTGCCTGAGCCAGATGGTCCGAGTGCATGAATCCACTGGCTCCAGCATCATCGCGGTCGAGCCGGCACCACCAGAACGTATCTCACGCTACGGCGTGATCTCAGGGAACTATCACGGCGAGCGACTGTGGACGCTTGATGGCATCGTGGAGAAACCGAAAGCGGAAGATGCACCCTCTGATCTGGGCGTGGTGGGCCGTTATGTATTCACTCCGCAGATCTTCCAGCATCTGCACCAGACCGAACCCGGTGCCGGCGGCGAGATTCAGTTAACCGACGCGGTGGCCAGTCAGCTGAAAGAAGAAACGGTATACGCCTACCGCTTTGTCGGACAGCGCTACGATTGCGGCAGCAAACTGGGGTTCCTGCACGCCACTGTCGATTACGCCCTGCAGCGCGAGGATATTGGTGCGGAATTTCGGAAGTTACTGAGTTCGCTGTAACAAGAACCTGAGTTGCGACTGGCTGCGCAACAGATTTTTCTGCGAGTGAGAGTGGCTCCCCGGGACGGATTCGAACCGCCGACCCGATGGTTAACAGCCATCTGCTCTGCCAGCTGAGCTACCGGGGAATTGGGCGCGCAAGTTTAACACAAATGCCTCCTTGCATGACGAAAAAGGGAATTGCAAATAGCTAATTGGAAAGATCAAGCAGTCGTGCTCTCCTCCGAATTTGCCCTTGCGATTCACGGATAGTCAAAACCTTGCGGCTATAATGTTTTCCCGCACCTGCATGACGCCTGCTAGGACTATTATGGAGATGATTACGGACTCGGCGTGGATGATTCCTTCAATCATTGTTGCCACTCTAGCCGTGCCTGGCTTGGTCTTTAAAACTGGTGAATGGATCGGGAGCGTTAACTCATACGGAAAAGATTTTGAGAAGGTAATGCAGGCCGTCCGCAGTGATCTTGCGGACATAAGTAACGGTCTAAAGGAAATCCTTGCGGGCCTGCCTGTCGCTCTATTGGTTGCTGGCGGTCCCTTGCGGTTGTCAGATACAGGGAGAGAAATCTCGAAGACACTTTCTGCTTCCGAATGGGCCAGCGAAACAGCTTCTCTCATTGCTGGTCAGGTAGAAGGCAAAACGCCCTATAAAATTCAGGAGTTCTGTTTTCACTATGTTAGCAAGGAGTTGGGGCCTTCTGCCGAATTAGACATACACCTCAAAGAGTGCGCCTGCGAGCTTGGCATTAAGAAAGAACAAACGCTCAAGGTTCTGGCTATCGAATTGCGCGATGTGTTGACGGGGACTGCCAAATAATCACAATGGTTTCATACCAAAAACACAACCTGAAACTGACTTGAATATGCCCCCCTCCCTCTCATCGCAACGCAGCAGCGTCTGGACTGAAGGCGCTCTCGTCATTGGCATTCTGGCTCTGGTGACGCTGGCGGTATATTTGTCGGTTGACACGATACGCAAACAGGCAGACATAACGCAGGCGATCAACGATGTCACCGCTATTCAAACCGCCGTCATACAGTGGGCCAAAGAACACGCCGAAGAACCCAACGAAATTCCCACTGTCTGGAGCCAAGTGGCCAAGTTTATGCCGGAAGAGTTGCAAGAGGCCGCGCATGGATCGGATGACGCATACTTGCGCGGCAACACCCCTTGGGAAAGCGACTACGTTTTGTCTGTCTCATCCGTAACCGGTGCCACACCGAGCGTGGCTATCACCGGAGTACCTGAGGACATGCGCGAAGCAGTGGCCAGTCAGATGCAAAAGATCGGTGCCACCGGAGTTGGCCCATGCGTTCTCCCCACGGCTGGAGATATTTGCATCGAACTGCTGCCTTAACACAGCACTCCAAGAAGCGACCAGACCTTACAGCAAGGGCGCGATCACCAAGCTCACAATCGCCATCACGTTAATCAGAATGTTCATGGACGGGCCTGAGGTGTCCTTGAACGGATCCCCCACCGTATCGCCCACCACGCACGCATGATGCGCTTCTGAACCTTTACCGCCCAGATTGCCGCGCTCCACATATTTCTTGGCGTTGTCCCAGGCTCCGCCCGCATTCGCCATCATCAAAGCCAACAGCACGCAACCCAGCAAGGCACCGCCCAGCATTCCACCAAGCGCCTGCGCGCCAAGACCAAATCCGACCACGACCGGGGCCACCACCGCCAGCGTTCCCGGCAGCACCATGCGCCGCAGTGCGGCGCGCGTCGCAATATCCACGCAACGCACCGTGTCTGGTTTGCCGCTGCCTTCCAAAAGCCCCGGAATCTCACGGAACTGGCGGCGAATCTCCTGAATCATCTCAAACGCCGCATCCCCTACTGCGGACATGGTAAATGCGGCGACCAAAAACGGGAACACACCGCCGATAAACATACCCACCAACACGAGCGGGTCGTTGAGGCGCAGTTCGATCGCCCCGCCTGAGCCGTGACTGACTTCCGCCAGAAATGCCGTGATGATGGCCAGCGCCGCCAAGGCGGCGGCTCCAATCGCAAAGCCCTTACCGATAGCGGCCGTGGTGTTCCCCACTTCGTCCAACGTATCCGTAATCTGGCGTGTCTCTTTGCCTAACTCCGCCATCTCGGCAATGCCACCAGCATTGTCCGCAATCGGGCCATAAGCGTCGATCGCCATGGTCATGCCGACCGTTGCCAGCATACCCACCGCGGCGATGCCGACTCCGTAAAGACCGGCTGTGTAATGCGCGAAATAAATGATCGCGGCGATCGCCAGCACTGGTATCGCCACCGAACGCATGCCGGTCGCCAAGCCACGAATCATGACGGTCGCGGCACCTGTCTCGCCGGCTTCCGCAAGGCGCTTGATCGGCGCGCCCGCGGTGAAGTATTCAGTAACCAGACCAATAATGATGCCGCCGATAGCTCCCGACAAAACGGCGATCCAGACTCCCGGTGCCACACCCAAAGACTGAATTACAACATACGCCAGAACAATGAACAGCACCGCAGAGCCCAGCGTACCCAAACGCAAGGCCGCATCCGGCTTGCTATGCACACGAATGCGGACCAGCAAGATGCCGATCACGGAGCACACCAGCCCCAGTGACGCCAGACCCAGTGGCAGAAACATCAACACTTGTTGCGCGCCCAGTGCTTGCAACTCCAGCAGCGGCAAGGCCGCAGCTAGAGCAATGGTCGCGATTATGGCACCGCAGTATGATTCAAAAATATCCGATCCCATGCCGGCCACATCGCCAACATTGTCACCTACGTTGTCGGCAATGACTCCGGGATTGCGCGGATCATCCTCAGGGATACCGGCCTCAATCTTGCCGACCAGATCGGCACCGACATCAGCGCATTTGGTGTAAATACCGCCCCCGACACGGGCAAAGAGTGCCACTGAGGATGCGCCCATGCCAAAGCCGTGAATGACATGCGCGGTAGCCGGATCCTGACCAAACGCCAGATACAAGCCACCGAGGCCGAGCAACCCCAGCGCCGCAATGGTCAGGCCCATAATGGAGCCGCCGTAAAACGCCAGCGACAAGGCGAGCGGCGCTCCGTCCATATGCGCGGCCACCGCTGTGCGGACGTTGGCGCGCGTCGCTGTGTACATCCCAATGATTCCCGCCAGCGACGAACACAACGCGCCGGTGAGAAACGCAATCATGGTCGGCAGTCCCAGATCGGACAAGGCCAGTACTACCGCCACCACCGCCACAAACAGATACATGACCAGATACTCACGGCGCATGAACGCCATGGTGCCCTGCTGGATTTCCTGAGCGATGTCAGCCACCCGGCCATATCCGCCCGGATAGCGCTGGATCACGCGATAGATAAGAAAAGCGACAAGCATGCCGAGCACGCCGAGCACAACCGGAGTATGTTCAAGGTTCAGATTCATAAGAGGGGAAAAATCCTAAAAAAGCGGGCTAGCCGCCAGTGACAGGCGGGAAGAAGGCAATCTCATCGCCATCCCGAATGGAAGTTTCAAGAGCAGCATAGTGGGCATTGACCGCCGCCAGCACTCTCGTGTTTGGTTCCGCAACCAGCACCGCATCCCGGACATCTCGGACCGTCTTCAGACCATCGAGTTCCAGTTCCATGCGTTCATGTCCGATCTGTTCTCGCAGACTGGCGAAGAAACGAACGGTGATGCTCATGGGAAAGTTGGCGCAGTGCGAATATGGACGTCATTTTACTTGGAGGATTTCAAGTAGGAATAGCGCTGAGCATTATGCTGTTGCGGGAAAACATGATTAAAAGTAAAATTTGCCAAAGATATAGGGGTAAATCCCTATTTAAGGGCTATCCAGCTAGCCCCGAAAATTTCCTCCATGCTTCCAGCCTTTTCATTGGATGCTGGTGATGCAATATGTCACTTGAAAATTGACACTCCTGCGCATCAAGGGGAGGATAGTAAAACTATTGCGATTGACTGCAACATGCACCACCCCGAACCCTTGACAGTCCCAGAACTGCAGAAATTTATAGATCGATCGCCGGAACGTCAGCAATTCATCACTGATACATTAGACAATCTGATCGGGTAACTTGAAAATGAATACTTTTGCCATAAGTTCAGAAAACACTTCATTCTCCCAGCCGGCGCAGGAAAGAGGGGCGTCACCTCAAGACACCTTTGCCTCCGACACTAAACCCTTGAATGATCCTATATTGGATTCAACAAAGCACCTCGGACTTCTGCTGGAGGCATACCCAAATTTTGGTGCGACCAACACATTCTCACAACTGAATGAGGACTACCGGAAGAAACAAATCAGTGCTGCCGACACCATTGAGGCTATCGCCCATGCGCTAGAAACTCTTGAACTCAACGCCGTTTCCAAACGCCTTGGTTACCTCAACAGTGTCTGTGATGATGACGATCCCGATCAGGCACCCTTCAATATTGATTCAGTCCGTTCCTTTGCGCTTTTCATGGTGGAAAGTTATAAATTTATTCCCACTCCTAAGCTGGGAATACGGCCAGATGGTGCCCTACAGGCATATTGGAGGTTTGGCGAAGACCATTCGGCTGTAATGGACTTTTTCCCTGAAGATAAAATTGGCTTACTGGCAATGTCATCTGGTCTATCTCAGCCTCAAGTCGAGAATGTGCGCGTGAATGACACTCTCCCGAAAGATCTTGCGACGATCCATTTCATGCAGTTTGCCCAGTCTGTGCTTTCCTCCTCATGACGGGAAAGGCTTTACCGGATGATGATCACATTTCGCGGTATTGCAAACCCTCTGATATCGAAGATGGCTTTCCTGTGCCAACAGCATTTTTGCCACGAGTACAAGAAGAATATCTTTCAGTAAATTGGCTTGAATATCTAAAAGAGCCCAACGACCAAGACCTTAAGCGCTGCTGTTGACCGCGTTCGGAAAAACTTCACAGAGAAAGGAATACTAAAACTCAGAAAGAATGGCCGCATCGTGCAACTTAATGCTGGAAGTATCAGAAATCATCTGCCGGGGCAACTTCAGATAGACATCATTCACCAGCCCACGAAAGAGGACAAATCCCATAGTGGAATATTCGGATATGGCACTGAGGAGCGCAACCGTTTAATTTGGGAATCATGTAGCAAAATCAGCAGGACTACGTAGTGATACCGAACCAGCCTTGGCTAGACGGCTTCAACGTTTCGGAAGGCTATATTCGGCAGTTTGTCGCGATGCCGCTGGGTGACGACTTCACCGCCGAATAGCAAATTACGGGCAAGGCTGAACATGGCCCCAAGTATGGGACTGGCACCCGGTGGTCTCATGCGACAACGAATTTATGAGGACCATTACGGCATTGAAGCATGGGACCAAGACAACGGTTCCAGATGCTTCACCCATTTGCTCAATAGTGTGCAATACATGGCAATCACGGGGAAGCAACCGCCACACAAGCCGCCAACTGCAACTGGCTACACGAGTGCCGGACTACCTTGGTTTGACTACTATGACGACAGCAAAGCACTTGCTGGCTCTAACAAACCAAGCAAGTTGACAAGTGTTGCGGCAAAGGTGATTGAGAAAGGTAAGGGGCCGCTACCAGACAACGACCCGGTTTAACCTAAGCTTGTGAAGGATCTCCATATAGGTACGGCGGGCCGAGGTGGGGAGTTCTGAGGAAATCACCTCCTCGAATCTAGGAGCGTTCATGGGAAATCCGTAAGACTTTGCCTATTTATTGGTAGGATGCCAGAAGCATATTAAAAACCTAGCACACAGTATATAATTGCCACAAATTTTAATGAACGGACTTTGCGTGACAGAACTATCATGTGAAGGAATTACAACCGCAAATGAGGCGGGATACTATCAACCTGAAGTCAGTCTTAGTGTGCACGGGTCAATTGACGTGGTCGTCAAAATCTTTGCACGGAGGCAGAAGAACTGGAAGTCGATAAATGGACATGTGGAAGGTGAGATGCTTGAGGCAAAGTGATGTCAGACATCTTGGAAACCCTAAAGTGGAATTAGCTGCTTTGTGCTCTCCAAAGTACCGGTGCAACTTGGCCCGCTTTCCACGATTTCTCGACATTTTCAAAACGAGTTGTCTTGTGGACGCATGACATCGCGTACGAAGCACAGTAGTAAAGATATGAGCCGCGCACCTAGTCAACACAACGACACCAAACTTAGGGCGGGTGACCTCACAGACCCAAGTAATGAAGCTATCGTTGATAACCGTAGTTGCAAAGTAGGAGATTTCCTACGGCGCAATATCAAAGCGGAAACAGATCTAGCAATCGTCTCGGCTTATTTCACGATCTACGCTTATGAAGCGTTGCGTGATGAGCTCGAGCAAGCTGGAACAACGCGCTTTCTCTATGGCGACCCCACAGCGACTAGTACACCAGATACCGGGGACGATTCAGTCAAATCCTTCAAGCTAAATGAAGAGGGAAACATGGAACTGCAACAGGCACTCAAGCAGAAATTGTTGGCCCGCGCCTGTGAAAAATGGATCCAACAGAAAGTTGAAATCCGAACAATTAAACAAGCCAATTTTCTGCACGGCAAGCTTTATCATGCCTCGCAAGGGAGTGAAGTCGCGGCTTTAACCGGCAGTTCCAACTTCACTTTGCGCGGACTTGGCTTCGGTGCTACCCCAAATGTTGAACTCAACATGAATGTGCGCAACACGGAAGACCGCACAGCACTAATCAACTGGTTTAACAACTTGTGGGCTGACGAAAACTTGACTAGCGATGCCAAAGACGAAGTCATCGCGGCACTTGAACGCTTGAGTCAGCCTTATGCACCTGAGTTCGTCTATTACAAGACGCTTTTCCATGTTTTCGAGGAACGGCTAAAACAACATGAGGAGCATGAAGGAATACTTGACTCTATCGACCTTCGAGACACGGAAGTCTGGAAGAAGCTCTATGACTTCCAGAGGCATGGCGTAATCAGAGCAATTAACTGCCTTGGACGCCACAATGGTTGCATCGTTGCAGACAGTGTTGGCCTCGGAAAAACATGGACGGCCCTAGCGGTTATCAAGTTTTTCGAACTGCGAAACGAGCGAGTTCTCGTGCTTTGTCCCAAAAGACTGAAAGATAACTGGGTGCGCTATACAGCTCGTGCAGCATCGCGGCACAATCCTTTTGATAAGGATCGTTTGAACTACGTAGTTCTAGCGCACACGGACCTGAGTCGTTATGAAGGTCATGCCGAAGGCATTGATCTAACCCAATTTAACTGGGGCGCGTTTGATCTTGTGGTTATTGATGAATCCCATAATTTCCGCAATCAGGGCCAAGATCGTTACGATGAAAACAATAACCTTGTCAGCCGCAGTCGCTACAACCGCTTGCTGGAAGAAGTTCTGAAAGAAGGAGCAAAGAGCAAAGTTCTTCTGTTGTCGGCGACACCCGTCAACACCAGCCTGCAAGACCTTCGAAACCAAATCTACTTAATAACCCAAAAGAATCAGAACACGTTCCGTAAAACGCTCGGAATCGGCAGTATACAATCAACCTTCGCCGCCGCAGAACGCGAATTCAAAAAATGGGATGACGCACGTCGCTCTGGCGAGAACCTAGGCAAGACCGATCTTCTAAAAAAGTTAGGAGCAGGTTTTCTAACATTGCTAGACACAATTTCATTTGCGCGTTCGCGCACTCATCTTACTCGTTACTATTCGAAGGAAACGGATAAAATTGGCGGATTCCCCAAGCGAGAAAAACCTCGAAACCTGTATCCCGAAACTGACCGTTACGGCGAACTACCCTACGACGAACTTCATCAGAGCATCGGGGAGTTCCGACTCGCAGTCTACATGCCGTCGCAATATTTGAAGGACACATCAAGCTTGGAGCGAGAAAAGGCAGAATTGAATTTCGACCAGCGCGATCGGGAGAATTCCTTGATCAGCATGTTGCGCGTGAATCTTCTGAAGCGCCTTGAAAGTTCGGTGCATGCCTTCAGACTTACGTTGGAGCGCATTCTGGAAAAGATGGAAAAATATGATCAGAACATTGAAAGGCTACGGAAGTCTGCTAGCACGGAGGACATTGACTTCCAACCTGACGACGATGAGGAGGATGAAGAGTTCGAAATTGGAAAGGCCCAAGTCTACCGTCTGGACGAACTCCACGTTGATCGTCTACAAGAAGATCTTCGTGAAGATCGGCAGGTTTTAGAGAAATTGCTTCAGCGGGCTAAAAAGGTTGAAGTTGAGCGCGATCAAAAACTTGCAGAATTAAAACAGGAATTGGAACATAAAGTGAAGGAACCACCTCGTGACAAGGACAATCGTGCAAACCGCAAGGTCATAGTATTCACCACCTTCGCTGATACCGCATGCTATCTGTACGACAATCTTAAACAGTGGGTGCGTGATGAGCTCAATGTTCATATTGCTCTAGTAACCGGTGGCGACCGCAATCAAAGCACTACGGGGGCATCACAGTTCATGGACATCCTGTCGCAATTCGCTCCGCAGGCGCAAAACGCCAGTATTGAGGATGGAAAAATTGATATCGTGATTGCCACCGACTGTCTCTCTGAAGGCCAGAATCTTCAAGATTGCGATCTGGTGGTGAATTACGACATTCACTGGAATCCGGTTCGATTGATGCAACGTTTTGGCAGGATTGACCGCCTTGGCAGTCGCAACCTGAAGGTGCAGATGGTCAATTTCTGGCCGACAAAAGACCTTGATCAATATCTGGACCTGAAAAATCGGGTCGAAGCGCGCATGGTGCTAGCGGATGTGACTGCGACAGGTCTTGATGACCCTCTCAACCAAGACACTCGAACAGAGATCGAACAGAGGAATGCGGCTCAAATGGAACTCACCTTTCGCGACGAACAGTTGAAACGTATACAAGAAGAGAGTTTTGAGATTGAAGAAACTGATGACAGCATCAACCTGAGCGACTTCACACTAGATGACTTTATTGCAGACCTCTTAAACTATATCCAACAGCACAAAGCTACCCTTGAAGCCGCACCGTTCGGTATACACGCAATTGTGGATAACGGCACTTCAGCAAAAGCACAGTCCGCCCAAATTCAACCTGGCGTAATCTTTTGTCTGAAACGTAGCGATAAGCCGAATGCCTCTACCCCGAACCGTCTCTGGCCTTACTTCCTTATCTATATCCAGAACGATGGCAGTGTGCGCTATACCTTCCAACAAACCCATCAGTGCCTAGCTCTATTTCGAGACCTTGCCGCTAAACAACCTGACGTTTTTCAGGTATTAGAAGATGCTTTCGATCATGAAACGCAACAAGGAAGGCGTATGAAAAAATACGACGCACTGCTTTCCACGGCGTTACAAAACATCACCAGTACGTTCAAGGATGCAGAACTTAGCGGGCTCGTTCGAGGCCGCGATTCCAAACTGACAAAGAAGCCATCACGGCCAGATCCTGCAAGAGACTTTACCTTGGTGACATGGCTAATAATCGCACAGAAAGAGACTGAATAAAAGTAATGGCTGACCAAGCACTACGCCAAAAAATAACTAGAGCACTTTCCGAGTTTGCAGGCGAGACACCGTTACGCGAAGGCGCAAAGAACCTACTAAATGCTCTCGGCTATGCCAGCAATCGAACGGAGGAGGGTAGCGTCCTAGATTTTTTAATAAGTCTCATCTACGAAAAGGGATTGACCGACAGGCAGAACAAATTATTCGATGCGTTTTCCAACGTGGAAATTGTATTCCAATTCACTGATGATGAGATCACTAGTGAAGATTTGCCTTCTGACGATCCCGGCTTCGAGAATGAACGGGTCGAATCCTTCCTGTTTCTAGCGGTGGATATGCACCCGCGCACATACTCCCGTACGGATTTAGCCGATACAACACGCACTATCAATCTGCTCTTCAGCATGCCCGCCATTGTTCTGTTCCGCCACGGAACAACCCTGACACTGGCTACCATTCACCGGCGCCGCAACAAACATGACGAGGACCGAGACGTACTAGAAAAGGTAACGCTGATTAAGGATGTCCATTTTAGTAAACCGCACCGCGCCCACATCAATATTCTGGTCGAACTTTCCATCAAGAAAATGATTGATGCAAAAGTACGCAACTTCGATGATCTGCATAAGAAATGGGAGCAGGTGCTTGATATCAAAAATCTGAATAAGCACTTTTACGACAAACTGTTCCGCTGGTTCGAAAGGGCTGTCGAGGAATGTACCTTCCCAAACGATGGCGTGGGAAATGGCTCTAACGAGCAACATGTTATCCGGTTAATCACCCGGCTCCTCTTTATATGGTTTCTAAAAGAGAAAGATCTAGTTCCAGAGAAATTATTTGAAGAAGACTTCGCCCGCTTGACACTCAAAGACTACGCGCCGGACAGAACGGACTACTACCGCGTAGTTTTGCAGAACTTGTTCTTTGCTACTCTGAACACGGAGATCAACGAACGATCTTTTGGAAACAGAGACGACCCAGAGCACCTAAAGCTAAGCAAATATCTCTACCGCGACCTCTTACGCGACCCAGATAGTTTCTTCAAAGAGTTTGAGAAAGTTCCATTCGTCAATGGCGGACTGTTCGACTGCCTAGACAATTTTGCGGGCACCAACGCAGATCACAAGCTAGTCGATGTCTTTACAGATGATCCTGTTCTCTGGGAAAACTTGTGCGTACCTGCGTACCTGTTTCTTGACTCCCGCGATGGCCTGTTTGCGATCTTCCACCAGTACAAGTTCACTATTGAGGAGAGCACACCGCTTGACCAAGAAGTTGCTCTTGACCCTGAACTTCTTGGTCGCGTGTTCGAAAACCTACTCGCTGCTTACAATCCTGAGACTCAACAAACGGCTCGCAAAGCTACCGGTTCCTATTACACACCACCACCAGTAGTCGATTACATGGTCCGGAAAACCCTTGTCAAAGCCCTAGCATCCATCGGCAAACCGGCAGACAGCGACATCGCGTCTTGGCACGAAAAACTAGAGCACCTTCTTGACCATTCGGATCCAATGGACGATGCCAGTCAGCACTTCAAAGAAGCAGAAAGGCAAACCGCCGTACGGAATATCGCAGAGATCCGTGCACTTGACCCAGCAGTTGGCTCGGGGGCTTTCCCAATGGCTATACTGCAAACCCTCACCCTAGCACTGCGCCGTCTTGACCCGAACAACGAACTTTGGGAAGAAGTTCAAAAGGAATGTGCCAGGAAAAAGACCAAAAAAGCTTTTGAAACATCAGACCGAGCATCAAGAGATAATGTTCTGAAAGAGATTAGTTCTACATTTGAAAATTATCGACAGTCTGATTACGGCCGAAAACTTTACCTCATCCAGAATTGTATCTATGGCGTAGATATCCAACCCATTGCCTGCCAAATCGCTAAGTTGCGTTTCTTTATATCGCTTATCATTGAGCAGACCCCCAATCCTAATATGTCAAATATCGGAATACAACCTCTCCCAAACTTGGATACGCGCCTGCTCACTGCTGATAGCTTGCTTAAACTGGAACAGTCAGCACAGATGGGTCTCGAAGAAACAGACGATGCCCTGAAACTTAAACAAGAATTGAGAAATAACCGAGAACGTTATTTCCATGCTAGGGGTCGAGCAGAGAAATTAAAAATACAAGGGGAAGATAAACGACTACGCACTGAGTTAACGGAATACTTGCGGAAGGCTGGCTTCTCAACCCGTGATATCGAATGTATCGCAAATTGGGACCCCTACGATCAAAATGCCATCGCTCAGTGGTTCGACCCAAAATATATGTTTGACATAGACGTAAAGAGCCGAGATGGCTTTGACATCGTTATCGGTAATCCACCATATATTCAATTGCAGAAAGATGGCGGCCAGATTGGGAAACGCTACCAAGCACAGGGCTATTTGACCTTTCAGAGAACGGGTGATATCTATCAGATTTTCTATGAGCGCGGTTGCGAACTGCTCAAGCCCCAAACGGGTATATTGGCCTACATCACCTCTAACAAATGGATGCGCGCCGCTTACGGCGAAAAACTGCGCCGTTTCTTTCTCAAAAAGAATCCACTCATGCTAGTTGACCTCGGTTCAGGCGTTTTCACTGCCACAGTGGACACCAACATTCTCCTGC
>CBDASZ010000003.1:0-8951 GCA_965199755.1 uncultured candidatus Poriferisulfidus sp.
CATGGCGGCGTGGGTCGCCTTGGGCGTATGGGCGATGAACTCGTTTGGATTTACAGCCCATATGCACGATTGGGTGTGGAGCATCGGCGCGGGAATCGCGCTGCTGATCATCATCGTGGTGGGCGTCGCGATCTTCTTCGCAATTGCCAAGGAAAGCCCTTGGGTCTGGTTCGAAAAGTCAGATTCCTGATCTTCCCAGCCAGATTGGGCAGCCGTATTGCGCTGCCTTCTGGCCGCGACCACAACAGTGCCGCGTTCTCTCTACTGTAGCGCGCAGCGATGCCGGCTGACGCTCTTCCTGCATTTCAAGACAACTATCTGTGGCTGCTGTCCGCAGGTACATGCGCCGTGGTGGTCGACCCCGGTGATGCCGAGGTCATTGCGAACGCCTTGCAACTGCGTGGTCTCGAACTGGTCGCGATCCTGATAACACATCATCATGCCGATCATATCGGCGGCGTGGACGCACTGTGTCAGCAGTGGCCTGAGGCGCGCGTCTTTGGACCGCACGATGAACGTATCACGGCGGATATTCGCCTTTCGGAAGCTATGCAGGCGGATACGGGCGTGCCCGGCTTGCCGTGCTTCACAGTCATGGAGGTGCCGGGGCATACCCGCAGCCACATTGCCTACTATGCGCCCGGTGAGTTGTACTGCGGCGATACCCTGTTCATTGGAGGCTGCGGACGGCTGTTTGAGGGAACCCCGCAACAAATGCACGCCTCCCTGTCAAAGATTCGCGCATTGCCGGACGACACACAGGTGTATTGCGCACATGAATACACGCTGGACAATCTGGAGTTCGCCACTTGGGTGGAGCCAGACAACGCGGCGCTGCAGGATTTCCGCGCACGGGCTATAGAGATGCGCCAGCGTGGCGAGCCGACGGTGCCGTCCGCGCTCGGCAATGAGAAGCAGTGCAATCCGTTTTTGCGCTTTGATAAGCCTGATGTGATCGCCGCGGCGCAATGCCGCCTGCCAGATCAGGTGCTGGAACCGTATCAGGTGTTTGGCGAGATTCGCCGCTGGAAAGATACCGAGTTTGACTGAATGATCAGTTGCGCTGGCGGAGCTTCTCCCAGGTGTCGCGCAGGCTGACAGTACGATTGAAGATCAGGCATTCCGGCGTGGAGTCGTGGTCCTGACAGAAGTATCCCTGCCGTTCGAACTGTAGGCGCGTGCGCGGTGGCAGGTTCAGAATTTCCGGTTCCACCATGCAGTGATCCATGTCGATGCGAGAATGTTCATTGAGCGCGGCGATCAAATCTGGCTCGGAGGCTGGTTGAGGCACCTTGAACAGGCGGTCATACAAACGCACCTGTGCGGGGATTGCGGCATGCGCCGCGACCCAATGCAAAGTGCCGCGAACCTTGCGCCCGTCTGGCGCGGTACCGCCTCGTGTGTCCGGGTCGTAGGTGCAATGTAAGGTGGTGATGTTGCCGTCGGCATCGCGCTCCACTTCCTGACAGGTGATGAGGTAGGCGTAGCGCAAGCGGACTTCACGCCCCGGGGCCAGCCGGAAGAATTTCTTCGGTGGGTCTTCCATGAAATCGCTGTGCTCAATGTAGAGTTCCCGGCCAAACGGAATGCGACGGCTGCCCATGGATTCATCCTGTGGATGGTTGGGCGCTTCCAATTCCTCGGTCTGACCTTCCGGGTAGTTGGTCAGAATGATGCGCACCGGACCCAGCACGGCCATCAGACGCGGAGCGCTGCGGTTCAATTCGCCCCGAATGCTGTCTTCCAGCACATTCATTGAAATCTGGCTGTCTTTTTTGGTGACGCCAATGACGTGACAAAATGCGCGAATGGATTCAGGTGTGTAGCCGCGCCGGCGCAGGGCGCGCAATGTCGGCAGACGCGGATCGTCCCAGCCGTCCACATAACCCGCGCTAATCAACTGCTGCAGCAGGCGTTTGCTGACTACCGTGTATTCCAGTGACAAGCGTGAAAACTCGATTTGCTGCGGGTGGCAGGTGACATCCAGGTGGTCCAGAATCCAGTCATACAGCAAGCGGTGATCCTCAAACTCCAGCGTACATAAGGAATGAGTGACTCCCTCAATGGCATCAGAGAGACAGTGCGTGAAGTCGTACATCGGGTAGATCGACCAGTCATCGCCAGTGCGGTGGTGGTACTGGTCGCGGATGCGGTACAGCACCGGGTCGCGCATATTGATGTTGTCGGCCTGCATGTCAATGCGCGCTCGCAGGACATGCGCACCCTCAGGGAACTCTCCCGCGCGCATCCGCGCGAATAAATCCAGATTCTCTTGAATGCTGCGATTGCGATAGGGGCTGTCTACGCCCGGTTCAGTCAAAGTGCCGCGTGTGGCGCGGATGGTGTCGCCGTCCTGACTGTCCACATAAGCGTTTCCCTTGCAAATTAATTCCAGCGCATATTCATGCAACTGCTCGAAATAGTCCGAAGCATGGCGCAGATGGCGCCATTCATAGCCAAGCCAGTGCACATCTTCTTCAATGGCCTGTGCGTACTCGGCTTCTTCCTTAGCCGGATTGGTGTCATCAAAGCGCAGGTTGCAGCTGCCGCCGAAGGCATCCGCCATGCTGAAATTGAGAGAAATAGACTTGGCGTGGCCGATGTGCAGGTAGCCGTTCGGTTCCGGCGGGAAGCGCGTGATGATCTGTGTGTGCTTGCCGCTGGCCAGATCTTCTTCAATGATGCGCCGAATAAAGTGCGTGGCGGCGGGGTCGGAGGAATCAGACATGGGATGAAACGGCTGTGAGGCACACTATTTTAATGGGTAGAGTGAATGAGAAGCCTTGTCTCACACAGAATGAGAATGAAGCAGGACTTTTCTTGTTTTTGTACGCACAGGTACGTATACCTGGCCAGCGCCAGACATGCGGTGTTTTATTCAGAACTCAAAAAGACTTGCGAAAATACTGCGGCAGCGCCTGCTGCGACAATCGCAATGGAAACAGTCTGCACATACATACTGCGGCTGAATTCCTTAAGCCGCGTATCCATCCGCTTATCTATGCGGTCTTCCATCTTGTCCATTCGCACCTCGAATTTATCCATTCGCTTGTCAAGTCGCTCAACTGTTCGGTCAATCGAGCATTCGATAGATTCTGCCAGTGCAGAGACCTTGCTTAGGGGTAAATTCTGCAGTGTTCATCCGTTCAACGGATTCAGCCAGTTGGCTTATCCAATCATATCCTGGCATAGCTAAAAAGGTTGATGTGAGGCAGAAAGCCTTGAAATACGGGCGTTTTGGCGTGGGAGAATTAAGACTGTGCGAGAAATTCTCTTGTCTGCCCTGTTGTGTAGGGCAATCGTGCAATCTGTTCAACCCGTCCAGCCCAACCCGGCGGCGACGCAGTTAATCGACAGCAGCAACGGCACGAGATCCAGCGTATTCGGTTGCTCCTCGCCACGGCAGATTTTGATCAACTCCACTTGTTCGCGGCTAACCCGATCAATAATCGGCAGGCGACGTTTCAGGCGATCCCGAAACATCACGAAGCGCTGACACAGTTTCTCGTCCTCGGAGATTTTCAGCACCATCTCGCAAGTACGGGCGTATTCCTCTTCAATCATCGCGAAAATCTCCGCCGCCCCTTCGGCCTCGGACTCCGGCGTCAGCGACACATAATCCCGGGCAATGTCCAGCTGCACCTGGTACAAGGTTTTCTCCACTTCGTCCACGATCAGCCGAAACAGCGGATGCTCGTCAAACATCTTGCGTAGCAGCACCCAGCCTTGCTCGCCGCGCACGCGCGTGAACTCGCTGATCGCGTTGCCGACTCCGTACCAACTTGGCACCATCATGCGGTTCTGGGTCCAGGCGAACACCCAAGGGATGGCGCGCAGATCATCCAGCCCTTGTGCGCCGAAACGCCGGGCGGGGCGGGAGCCGATTTTCAGAAGGGTCAATTCCTCGACCGGTGAGGCGTTTTGATAGAACATCACCAGACCCGGATGATCGGCGAGCTTCCGGTACGTGGTGTAGGACAACTGCGACAGTGCTTCCATGGCTTCCTCGAAGTCTGGCTGCCGTTTGTCGCCGTGCGGCAGCGAATGCTGCAGCACGCTGGCCGCCAGCATTTCCAGCTGCATCTCGGCATAGCCGCGGTTGGCGTATTTGCCAGACACGACTTCGCCCTGTTCAGTCAGGCGCATTCGCCGACCGACCGTTTCAGGCGGCTGCGCGGCAATGGCGCGCCCGGCTGGCATGCCGCCACGTGAGGAAGATCCGCCACGTCCGTGAAAGAAGGAAATCGTCACCCCGGCTTCTTCACCAATCCGGCACATGCGCGTCTGTGCCAGTGAAACCTCGTGGTTGGAGCAGAGAAAGCCGCCGTCCTTGTTCGAGTCTGAGTACCCGACCATGACTTCCTGAATATTATCTGCCGCCCGCACACTGCGCCGCACCACCGGCACTTTCAGCAATTCGCGCAACAGCATCGGTCCTCGGCGCAAATCTTCAATCGTCTCCAGCAGCGGCACTACTGGCAAGCGACAGGTCTCGCAGTTCTCGCGATCCGAAAACAGGCCGCCATACTTCGCAAGCAGATACACGCCGAGTAAATCGCTCTCGGTATGGGTCATGCTGAGCACAAAGGCACCCAAGGGTTCCAGTCCGCGCGTCTCCAGCACATTGCCCAGCAGACAGAACAATTCCATGGTGTGCGTCGCATGCTGATTCTCGAACAGAAAGTTCGGCAGTTCCTCAAGCGGTTCAGCCAAACGCCGCAACAGCCATTCCTTCCACTCCGCGCTATCCGTCTCCGGGGCTTCTGCTTCTTCGAGTTTTTCGTAGAGTGCTCGCAGCGTGAGGTTGATCGTCGTGCTGTTTTCACGGATGTCGAGATGCGCGGTGTGGAATCCGAACACTTGCGCCTCCAGACGCAGCGGGCGAATCATGTCAGTGACAATTTCCGCGCAGTCGGCTTCCAGCAAGCCGGCTTCCAGCGCCTGCAGCTCCTCGACCAGCTCGCGCGAGCGGCGGTACGCATCGTCGTTTTTCTCTTGGGTGGATTCCAGTCGGCGGATGATCAGCGTGAGATATTGACGAAACACCTCTTGTGGATTGCGCGCGCGCAAGGCGTCGGCATCCGGGTGCTGCGCTAGCATCAGTTCAAGCCGCTGTACAAAAGACTCTGGCACCGTGATGGTGTGCGCGGCAATGGACAGGTGGCTACGCGTCTCGGTTAGACGTTGGTGCAAGTGCGCGAGCGCCATGTGTCGGTAGCTGTCGAGGGCCTCGCGGGTGGTTTCAGCGGTCACGTGCGGGTTGCCGTCACGGTCGCCGCCGACCCAGCAGCCGAAACGCAGCAGGGGAGACAACTCAAAGTTTGTGTCCGGGTAGTGTTCCTGCAATGCTTGCGATAACTGCCAAAACAGATCACGCACGCCGTGATACAGCGATTGACTGAAGAAATGCAACACCCATGACACTTCTTCACCCACGGTGGGTTTGGTGAGGCGAATCTCACCAGTCATCCACAGCAGATCAATCTCATCGCGGATATTGCGGATGATGCGCTGGCGCTCCCGTTCGGTGTAGCGCGTCTCTTCGAGTTCCTTCAACTGCACGTAGATGCGCCGATGAATCTCCAGCACCGTGACGCGCTTGGCTTCTGTCGGGTGCGCGGTCAGTACCGGCATCACGTGCATATTGCTGAGTCGTTGCTGTACTTCCGAGGCCTGCAACCCGGTGGCTTTGGCCTGCATTAGCGCCTCGGCCCAGGAGCCCGGCACGGTTTCGGCACCGCATTCGGTTTCAATCGCGCGCCGGCGGCGCACGGCTGCGTTCTGCTCCGCAATATTGAACAACTGAAACCAGATGCCGTCAGCCTGCAGCACCCGCAATCGGGTGTCAGGCGAGATTGATTCCTGATCTTCCAGCACCGGCATGATCTCCGGTGCACGGCGTCGAATGACTTCCAGCAGCAGCTTGTGCAACAGGCCCACTGTGCGCTCGGTATAGCGCAGGGTGTCGTCGCGGATGGTGACTTCGGTGGGTGTGGGAGCGGCGAAAACGGCCATCAAAAAGGGCCCGGCCCGAAGCTGACTTCAGGCGACGCGGTCGCGGGTCTCCTGACCGGAGAAATACAGATCCAGATTCTCTGCGACACGCATGCCCATGGCGATTCGGGTTTCCATAGACGCGCTGCCGAGATGGGGCAGCAATACGGCGTTTTCGAGTCCCAAAAAGCCCGGATGCAACTCAGGTTCGCCCTCGAACACGTCCAGACCCGCGCCGGCGATAGTGCCGTTTTGCAGTGCGCGGATCAGCGCCTCGTTGTCAATGACATCGCCGCGTGCCGAGTTGATCAGAAAAGCTGAATCTTTCATCATTCCCAGACGCTCGTCATTAATCAGGTGATAGGTGGACTCACCGCCCGGACAGTGCAGTGACACAAAGTCCGCCTGCTCCAGTACGGCTTCCATGCTGTTACAAGCCGTCGCGTTGTATTTGGCGACCACTTCGGGTGTGGGTGGATAGGGGTCGTGGAAGATAATATTCATGCCAAACCCGAAATGACAGCGCTGCGCCATGGCCTGCGCAATGCGTCCGAAGCCGATGCAGCCGAGCGTCTTGCCGGTGACCTTGGTTGCCAGCATATGGGTGGGCCGCCAGCCGGCCCAGTCGCCCGCGCGCAAATGCCGTTCGCCTTCGCCGGTGCGCCGCGCTACGGTAAGCAGCAGGTTCATGGCGATGTCGGCGGTGCAGTCAGTCAGCACTTCCGGGGTGTTGGTGACAACCAGTCCAGCCGCTTTCGCAGCGTCCAGGTCAATATGGTTGAATCCGACCCCGAAGTTCCCCAGAATCTTGGCGCGAATGCCGTCAATGCCGAGCACATCGGCGGTCACCGGATCCGTGACGGTCGGGCAGACCGCGTCATAGTCGCGCAACGCCGCACGCAACTCGTCGGCGTTCATCGGATGATCGTCTTCGTTGATGGTGAAGTCGTAGTTTTCAAACAAATAGGCTTCGACCGGTTCCGGCCAGCGGCGGGTCGCGATCACGGTGGGTTTAGACATCAAGGGGTCCTCATAGTTTGGAGACGACGTCTCTCATGGTGTTCCCGAATTCCGAAGGATTTGGCACGATAGCGACACCGGCTTCCTGGAAGATTTCAACTTTTTCACTGGCGCTTTCGCCCTTGCCGGAAATTATCGCGCCGGCATGACCCATGCGGCGTCCTTTCGGGGCGGTGAGGCCCGCCACGTAGGCGGCTACCGGTTTGTTCATGTGATCGTGGGCGAAGGCCGCAGCTTCGGCTTCCTGTGGGCCGCCAATCTCGCCAATAATCAGTACCGCGTCGGTCTCGTCGTCCTGCTCAAACAACTCCAGCATATCCCGGTGAGAACTGCCGTTTATTGGATCGCCGCCGATGCCGACTGAGGTCGAGATGCCGATGCCTTCGGCTTTCATCTGTGAGGCGGCCTCGTAGCCCAGCGTACCGGAACGCCCGACCACGCCGACCCGACCAGGGGTGTAGATATGCCCCGGCATGATGCCGAGCATGGCCTCGCCCGGTGTGATGGTGCCTGCGCAGTTTGGACCGGTCAGGATCATTTTCTGTTCGCGCGGGTAGCGCAGCATGAAGCGTTTGACCCGGATCATGTCCTGCGCCGGAATGCCGTCGGTAATAGCGACGCAGTAGCGAATGCCGCCGTCCGCGGCTTCCATAATGGAATCACCGGCTGCCGCCGCGGGAACGAACACGATGCTGGCGGTCGCGCCAGTCTCCTGTACCGCTTCTTTGACGGTGTTGAACACTGGCAGGTCCAGATGGGTCTGGCCGCCTTTGCCGGGGGTGACGCCGCCAACGATTTTGGAGCCGTACTCCATCATCTCCGTGGCGTGAAATGTGCCGATCCGGCCAGTGAAGCCCTGGATCAGAATGGGGGTGTCCCGATTGATCAGAATTGACATGGTGACCTCACTGTGTGTTTGCCGCGGTGACTGCCTTCTCGGCTGCGTCCGCGAGCGTGTCCGCCATGATGATGGGAAGACCGCTGTCGCGTAGCATCTGCGTGCCTTCTTCCACGTTGGTGCCGGACAGGCGAACCACCAGAGGGACGCTAAGTTGAATGGTGTTGAGCGCCTTGATCAAGCCTTCCGCGATCCAGTCGCAGCGATTGATGCCGGCGAAGATGTTGACCAGCATGGCGCGGACGTTGCCGTCTTGCAGTACCAGATCAAAAGCCTTGGCAACACGCTCCGGTGAAGCGCCGCCGCCGATGTCGAGGAAATTCGCAGGCTCGCCGCCGGACAATTTAATCATGTCCATGGTGGCCATGGCTAGACCAGCGCCGTTGATCATGCAGCCGATGTCGCCATCCAAACCGACGTAACTTAAGTCATGGTCGGAGGCGGCCGTCTCGCGCGGGTCCTCCTGCGACATATCGCGCAGTTCGGCTACTTCGCGATGGCGGAACAGGGCGTTGTCATCAAAGTCCATTTTCGCGTCCAGCGCAATCAGTCGGCGATCTTTCGTGATGACCAGCGGATTGATTTCCACCATGCTGGCGTCAAGATCAATCATCGCCTTATAAAGGCCGCGAAACATGTTGGTCGCCTGCTTGATTAGATCGGCCTCCATGCCTAGCCCGAACGCCAGTTCGTGGGCCTGGAAATGCCGCATGCCGGAGGCCGGGTCAATGCTGATGCGCAGAATTGATTCCGGGCGCTCCTGCGCCAGTTCCTCAATTTCCATACCGCCTTCGGAGGAGGCCACCACCACGTGGCGCTGCTGCGCGCGATCAAGCACCAGCGCGAGATAAATTTCGCGATCAATGTCCACGCCGTCTTCGACGTACAGTTTTTGAATCAGCTTGCCACCGGGGCCGGTCTGTCCGGTTACCAGTTGCGTACCCAGCATTTCATCCGCCGCGCGGCGGACGTCGTCGTTGCTCTTGCAGATTTTGATGCCGCCGGCTTTGCCGCGCGCGCCGGAATGCACTTGCGCCTT
>CBDASZ010000004.1:0-18977 GCA_965199755.1 uncultured candidatus Poriferisulfidus sp.
ATAAGCGAATGGATAAATTCGAGGTGCGAATGGACAAGATGGAAGACCGCATAGATAAGCGGATGGATACGCGGCTTAAGGAATTCAGCCGCAGTATATATGTGCAGACTATTTCCATTGCGATTGTCGCAGCAGGCGCTGCCGCAGTATTTTCGCAAGTCTTTTTGAGTTCTGAATAAAACACCGCATGTCTGGCGCTGACCAGGTATACGGACCTGTGCGTACAAAAACAAGAAAAGTCCTGCTTCATTCTCATTCTGTGTGAGACAAGGCTTCTCATTCACTCTACCCATTAAAATAGTGTGCCTCACAGCCGTTTCATCCCATGTCTGATTCCTCCGACCCCGCCGCCACGCACTTTATTCGGCGCATCATTGAAGAAGATCTGGCCAGCGGCAAGCACACACAGATCATCACGCGCTTCCCGCCGGAACCGAACGGCTACCTGCACATCGGCCACGCCAAGTCTATTTCTCTCAATTTCAGCATGGCGGATGCCTTCGGCGGCAGCTGCAACCTGCGCTTTGATGACACCAATCCGGCCAAGGAAGAAGCCGAGTACGCACAGGCCATTGAAGAAGATGTGCACTGGCTTGGCTATGAATGGCGCCATCTGCGCCATGCTTCGGACTATTTCGAGCAGTTGCATGAATATGCGCTGGAATTAATTTGCAAGGGAAACGCTTATGTGGACAGTCAGGACGGCGACACCATCCGCGCCACACGCGGCACTTTGACTGAACCGGGCGTAGACAGCCCCTATCGCAATCGCAGCATTCAAGAGAATCTGGATTTATTCGCGCGGATGTGCGCGGGAGAGTTCCCTGAGGGTGCGCATGTCCTGCGAGCGCGCATTGACATGCAGGCCGACAACATCAATATGCGCGACCCGGTGCTGTACCGCATCCGCGACCAGTACCACCACCGCACTGGCGATGACTGGTCGATCTACCCGATGTACGACTTCACGCACTGTCTCTCTGATGCCATTGAGGGAGTCACTCATTCCTTATGTACGCTGGAGTTTGAGGATCACCGCTTGCTGTATGACTGGATTCTGGACCACCTGGATGTCACCTGCCACCCGCAGCAAATCGAGTTTTCACGCTTGTCACTGGAATACACGGTAGTCAGCAAACGCCTGCTGCAGCAGTTGATTAGCGCGGGTTATGTGGACGGCTGGGACGATCCGCGTCTGCCGACATTGCGCGCCCTGCGCCGGCGCGGCTACACACCTGAATCCATTCGCGCATTTTGTCACGTCATTGGCGTCACCAAAAAAGACAGCCAGATTTCAATGAATGTGCTGGAAGACAGCATTCGGAGCGAATTGAACCGCAGCGCTCCGCGTCTGATGGCCGTGCTGGATCCGGTGCGCATCATTCTGACCAACTACCCGGAAGGTCAGACCGAGGAATTGGAAGCGCCCAACCATCCACAGGATGAATCCATGGGCAGCCGTCGCATTCCGTTTGGCCGGGAACTCTACATTGAGCACAGCGATTTCATGGAAGACCCACCGAAGAAATTCTTCCGGCTGGCCCCGGGGCGTGAAGTCCGCTTGCGCTACGCCTACCTCATCACCTGTCAGGAAGTGGAGCGCGATGCCGACGGCAACATCACCACCTTACATTGCACCTACGACCCGGACACACGAGGCGGTACCGCGCCAGACGGGCGCAAGGTTCGCGGCACTTTGCATTGGGTCGCGGCGCATGCCGCAATCCCCGCACAGGTGCGTTTGTATGACCGCCTGTTCAAGGTGCCTCAACCAGCCTCCGAGCCAGATTTGATCGCCGCGCTCAATGAACATTCGCGCATCGACATGGATCACTGCATGGTGGAACCGGAAATTCTGAACCTGCCACCGCGCACGCGCCTACAGTTCGAACGGCAGGGATACTTCTGTCAGGACCACGACTCCACGCCGGAATGCCTGATCTTCAATCGTACTGTCAGCCTGCGCGACACCTGGGAGAAGCTCCGCCAGCGCGACTGATCATTCAGTCAAACTCGGTATCTTTCCAGCGGCGAATCTCGCCAAACACCTGATACGGTTCCAGCACCTGATCTGGTAGGCGGCATTGCGCCGCGGCGATCACATCAGGCTTATCAAAGCGCAAAAACGGATTGCACTGCTTCTCATTGCCAAGCGCGGACGGCACCGTCGGCTCGCCACGCTGGCGCATCTCTATAGCCCGTGCGCGGAAATCCTGCAGCGCCGCGTTGTCTGGCTCCACCCAAGTGGCGAACTCCAGATTGTCCAGCGTGTATTCATGTGCGCAATACACCTGTGTGTCGTCCGGCAATGCGCGAATCTTTGACAGGGAGGCGTGCATTTGTTGCGGGGTTCCCTCAAACAGCCGTCCGCAGCCTCCAATGAACAGGGTATCGCCGCAGTACAACTCACCGGGCGCATAGTAGGCAATGTGGCTGCGGGTATGCCCCGGCACCTCCATGACTGTGAAGCACGGCAAGCCGGGCACGCCCGTATCCACCTGCATAGCTTCCGAAAGGCGAATATCCGCCGTGATACGTTCATCGTGCGGTCCAAAGACGCGCGCCTCAGGCCACTGCTGACACAGTGCGTCCACGCCGCCGATATGATCGGCATGATGATGTGTTATCAGGATCGCGACCAGTTCGAGACCGCGCAGTTGCAAGGCGTTCGCAATGACCTCGGCATCACCGGGGTCGACCACCACGGCGCGTGTACCTGCGGACAGCAGCCACAGATAGTTGTCTTGAAATGCAGGAAGAGCGTCAGCCGGCATCGCTGCGCGCTACAGTAGAGAGAACGCGGCACTGTTGTGGCCGCGGCCAGAAGGCAGCGCAATACGGCTGCCCAATCCGGCTGGGAAGATCAGGAATCTGACTTTTCGAACCAGACCCAAGGGCTTTCCTTGGCAATTGCGAAGAAGATCGCGACGCCCACCACGATGATGATCAGCAGCGCGATTCCCGCGCCGATGCTCCACACCCAATCGTGCATATGGGCTGTAAATCCAAACGAGTTCATCGCCCATACGCCCAAGGCGACCCATGCCGCCATGACGATTATGCCCAATACTTCTTTGATCCGCATTGTTTTCTCCAGTGTCAGTGTGAACAGAAAGGCATTTTACATTAGCCGCCCGGTCGCCCGCCAGGAATACTGCTGGCGTCCAGAAACTTGTCGAAGAAGATTTGATCGGAGCTCATGCCTTCAGCTTCAAGCACCGCGATCGCGGCATCAATCATCGGGGGCGGACCGCACAAGTAACCCTGCGCGCTACCAATGTCCAGTGCCTGGGTTTCCACATAGGCGGCCTTCAGGTGGTCCGTGACCATCCC
Source organism: uncultured candidatus Poriferisulfidus sp. (assembly GCA_965199755.1). Lineage (GTDB taxonomy): Bacteria > Pseudomonadota > Gammaproteobacteria > Poriferisulfidales > Poriferisulfidaceae > Poriferisulfidus. The sequence continues at coordinate 3,334 of CBDASZ010000004.1, forward strand.
GCGCGCGCCTCCCCAATCGCTGTCTTCCGGCTCCATGTTGAGCACTTCAACATACTCAAAGCGATGCTCCGGGTGCCAGGACTGACGAATGGCTTCCATGGCCTCCCGGCCGTATAAATCCTGTTGGGTGCGCGCGCCAAACAAAAACAGCGCGTCGCGACGCACCTGATCGAGCGCTGCCTGCTCCAGCACCGCCTTGATCGCACTCATGCCGGAACCGCCAGCAATGCAGATCATGGCCGACTCGCCCTCGTGGTAGCGGAACCCGCCATACGGCAGCGACACTTTCAGCGACGTGCCCGCCCGCTCTTCGGCGAACAGCCATTCGGTGAACTCGCCATTCGGCACTTTGCGAATGTAGAAGGTCAATTCGTCAGCGTCCTCGTGCGCCGGGGCCTTGGCGAAGGAGTAGGAGCGCGGCACCGCCAACCCCTCGAAACTCAACTCCGCATACTGTCCGGCCAAACCGTTGTGCTGCAGTTGCGGCACGGCCACCACCAGTTCCACAATGTCATGGGTCAGAGGATTCGCGGCGGTGATGGTGCCGCTATAGTGGGCGAGCGGGGTCGCCAGCAGGTCGTTATCCAGAACAACCTCAATGGTGACATCACTGCGCGGCTCGCTCTGGCAGGCCAGAATGATGCCCTCTTCCAGTTGGTTGGGGGTCAGCACCGTCTCGAAATCGGTGCGTCGGCGCACCCGCCCGGAGATCAGTTTGCATTCACAGGTAGCGCAATTGCCTTGACGGCAATCGTGCGGCCACGGCAGGCCGGCTTCAAGTCCCGCGGACAGAAGATCCTGTCCGGGTGCGACGATCAGCGTGTGTTCACCATTATTGATGCGCGCCTGACGCGCACGCTTACCGCCGAAGAGACCCCACAGCATTGGAAACGCCCGCGGACTGGCCGTCTCCCTCAGAACGTTCCCAATGCGGGCGTTCTGATTTACAGAACGTTGATTGCGACGTTGCGCAACGTTCCCGAATCCATATCTTCTTTAGTCGGAAGATTCGAGAACGGGGTCAGTCGTTCTTTGCTGGTGCTGGGATGCTGCTTCACGGCTTCCCACCAGTTCTTGACCGCTGCGCGGGAATCCACCAGATCAGAGGCTCCGGCGCTGACTAGAACATTGACACAGGCGCTCCAGTGAATATCGGCCAGTGAGAACTCACCGACCAGATAATCCCCACGTTTGGAGGATTGCAACTGCGCGTCCATCACATCGAACAACTTGGCCAGCAGAGCGCGGTCACCGCCGCCTCCACGGGTTGCGGCCGCCTCAGCCTGAACGTAGTCCGTCGCCAGATGCGCGAACTGATACATTTGCGCCCGGGCCACTCCGTTTCTGGGAACCAGTGAAGGGCCAAAGCCCTTGTCGTCCAGATAAGACAGAATCGCTCCCGTGCCGTAGACCACATTTTCCAGGTCCTTGAGCACCGGGGCGCTGCCTAGTGGAGACATCGACGTGACTTCGTCGCCTCCCTGAATGACGTGCGTTTCAATATCCACACCCTTCTCGCCAGCGGTCTGCAGACACTTCGCAGTATCAATGCAGGTGGGGTGGCCGTAAAGGTGCATGGCGCTTGCGAGCTTGTCGCCAATCATAATTGCTCCTCTCGATTTTGAGCTTTAGCGTTGATTAGTCTTCAATCTTCAAAGCGCCGGACGGACATTGCGCGACCACATCCCGCACCTTGTCCTCCGGTGCCGCGGTCACATCAATAACGAATTGCCCGTCTTCAACTTTGAAAACTTCCGGGGCACCCGACACACACTTGCCAGCGTGAATACAGGTGTTCTCATCCCAAGTTACTTGCATGGTTATTCTCTCCTGCAGTTAAAAATTACATCCCGCCGCATGAAGCCAAAAGATGTTTTCAGTTTCTCTTTGCGGCCGTCTGTATATTATCACAGGATGGCGTCAATCTTGCACCGGCTGCTCGATCTCTTTCATGGTTAGTTTGACGCGCCCAAGTTTGTCCACATCCAGCACCTTCACACAGACCTCCTGACCTTCGGACAACTCCGAATCCACGCTCTTGACGCGGTGGGTGGAAATCTGCGAGATATGCACCAGCCCGTCCTTGCCTGGCAACAGGCTGACAAAGGCACCGAAGTCCATGATGCGCACCACGCGACCGGTGTAGATCTTGCCAATCTCGACCTCGCTGGTGAGCAGTTCAATATGCGCGCGGGCCTTCTCCGCCTGTGCGCTTTCGGTTGAGGCGATTTTCACCAGGCCGTCATCGTCAATGTCAATGGTGGTGCCCGTCTCTTCGGTCAGCGCGCGGATGGTTGCCCCGCCCTTGCCAATCACATCGCGGATCTTGTCCGGATTGATGCGGATGGTCAAAAAGCGCGGCGCGTAGTCCGACATGTTCTCGCGCGGCTCCGCCAGCGCCTGATTCATCTCGCCGAGGATATGCAACCGACCGTCGCGGGCTTGCGCCAGCGCCTGCTCCATGATCTCGCGCGTAATGCCGTCAATCTTGATGTCCATTTGCAGCGCGGTGATGCCGTCGTTTGTGCCAGCCACCTTGAAGTCCATGTCGCCTAAGTGATCCTCGTCGCCCAGAATGTCGCTCAGTACGGCGAAGGCGTCACCCTCTTTGATCAGGCCCATGGCGATACCTGCAACAGGTGCCTTGATCGGCACGCCGGCATCCATCAACGACAGACTGCTGCCGCACACAGTGGCCATGGAACTGGAGCCGTTCGACTCGGTGATCTCGGATACCACGCGCAGCACATAAGGAAAATCCTCCGGGTCCGGCATCACCGCCATCATCGCGCGCTTGGCCAGTTTGCCGTGCCCGATTTCGCGCCGCTTCGGTGCCAGCATCATGCTGATCTCGCCCACTGAAAACGGCGGAAAATTGTAATGTAGCAGGAACGGATCGCGATATTCACCTTCCAGCGCGTCGATAATCTGCGCATCGCGCGTGGTGCCCAGCGTGGTCATCACCAGTGCCTGCGTCTCACCGCGTGTAAACAAAGCACTGCCGTGCGTGCGCGGGAACAGTCCGGTGCGAATAAAGATGGGTCGTACATCGGACTTGCTGCGTCCGTCAATACGTGGATTGCCGTCCAGCACACGCGCCCGCACCAGTTGTTTCTCCAGATCCTTGAACGCGCCCGTGACAGCTTCTTCCGTGGTGTCGTCTCCGGCCAGTTCGGTCACGGCGACTGCCTTGATTTCGGCGACGCGATTCTGGCGTTCCATTTTCTCGCCAATCTGATAGGCCGCGGCCAGATCATCCTGACACTGCGCCTGTACGCGCTCCGCCAGCGCCGCATCCACTTCCGGCGCATTCCAACCCCATGCCGCAGGCGCGACCTCATCGCGCAGAGCTTCGATGGCGTCAATCGCCACCTGCATGCCTTCGTGTCCGAACATCACCGCGTCCAGCATTACCTGCTCAGACAGGAATTCGGCTTCCGACTCCACCATCAGCACCGCGCCGCGCGTACCGGCCACGACCAGATCCAGCTGGCTTTCCCGCACCTGGCTCACAGTCGGGTTGAGCACATACTCGCCGTCGCAATAACCCACCCGTGCGCCGGCGATTGGGCCTTGGAACGGCATTCCTGACACCGCCAGCGCCGCGGAAGCGCCGAGCATGGCCGGAATATCCGGGTTCAGATCCTTGTTTAAGCACAGCACATTGGCGATGATCTGCACGTCCTGGCGATAGCCTTTCGGAAACAGCGGGCGAATCGGGCGGTCAATCAGCCGCGAGGTCAGAATCTCTTTTTCGCTGGGGCGACCTTCGCGCTTGAAGAAACCACCGGGAATGCGCCCGGCGGCGTAGGTCTTTTCCTGATAGTTGACCGTCAGCGGGAAGAAGTCCCGCGACGGATCAGCCTGTTTGCTACCTACCGCGGTGACCAACACCACGGTCTCGTTCATATGCACTAGCACAGAGCCGGAGGCTTGTCGGGCGATTTCGCCGGTTTCGAGGGTCACGGCATGCTCGCCGTATTGAAAGCTTTGTGTGATCGGTTTCATGTGTTTCGGTCAGGGGTGCAAGAATAAAACAAACCGCCAGGCACCCCACCGGCCTGATGCGGATAAGGAAAATGCGTCAACGAGAGAATAGGAAGTGGTCCGCAATCAGCGGCGCAGACCCAGCGACTCAATCAACGTCGCGTAACGCGCGTGATTTCGTTTGCGCAAGTGTTGCAGCAAACCGCGGCGCGCGTGAACCATTTTCATCAGTCCATGCCGAGAATGCTGATCTTTGGGGTGCGACTGAAAATGCCGCATCATCTGGTTGATTCGGGACGTCAGCAACGCCACCTGAACTTCAGGCGAGCCGACATCATCCGGCGCGCGCTGATATTTCTCGATGATTTCTGACTTTTCTGGTGCAGAAAGTGGCATGGATGCTCAATAATCCCGGTTGCAAACAATGAGGCCCGAAAGCCCCTCAAATTCGGCGCGCATTGTAGCACACGGCTCAACTCGGAGGCATCGCGTCGCGCAAGGCTAGGCGCAAGTAATACAGCATTGAGATCAGCGTCATCGCCGCAGCAAGGCCGAGCAGGCTCAACCCCCACAGGTACAGCGGCGCGTCAAACTGCGGCGAGGCCCACAACAACAACAGCAGCGCCACCAGCTGCAGCAGCGTCTTCAGCTTGCCGAGCCACGACACCGCCAGCCGGCGCGGCTTCGCCGCATTGGCCAGCCATTCGCGCAGTGCGGAGATCGCGATCTCCCGACCGATGATGATGCAGGCCGCCGCCAGCAACAGCAGACTGCTGTCGCGCCACACCAGCAACACCAGCGCCACTGATACCAGCAACTTGTCGGCGACCGGATCGAGAAACTCGCCGAACGCTGACTGCTGTCCCAGCCGCCGCGCCAGAAATCCGTCCGCCCAATCCGTCAGCGAGGCCAGCGCAAACACCAAGGCGGCTGCCTGCGAGCCCCAGCCGGGCACAAAAAACATGGCGGTGAACACCGGAATCAGCGCGAGGCGCAGTCCGGTCAGCAGATTCGGTATCGTCACAACGGTCATGGCCCACTCTCATGCAGATAATCATAAATCTCCTGCGCCAGCACGGTGCCGACGCCAGAGACGCGCGCCAGTTCCCGCGCGGTGGCGTCACGCACGCCTTGCCAGCCACCGAAGTGGCGCAGCAGGGCCTGACGGCGCTTGCTGCCAATGCCCGGAATTTCTTCCAGCGGCGACGCCGCGCGGCGGCGGGCGCGGCGCTTGCGGTGACCAGTAATGGCGAAGCGATGCGCCTCATCGCGAATCTGCTGCACCAAATGCGAGGCGACCGATTGTTTCGGCAGGCGCAGCGGGTCTTCCAGCGTGTCCGCATACAGCGTCTCATGTCCCGGCTTGCGCCCGGCACCTTTGGCGACCGCGACCAGCACCACGCCCGGCACGTCCAGTTCGTCCAGCACCGCGCGCGCGGCATGCCATTGTCCGACCCCGCCATCCACGAACAGCACGTCCGGGGCCGGGTATTCTCCACGCTTGATGCGCGCGTAGCGCCGCGTCAAGGCGGCGCGCATGGCTCCGTAATCGTCTCCGGGAGTCACACCTTTAATGTTAAAGCGACGGTATTCCTGACGGCACGCCCCTTCCGCGTCAAACACCACACAGGAGGCCACCGGCGCCTCACCGCGCGTGTGGCTGATGTCGAAACATTCCAGCCGAACGGGCACGCTGTCGAGCAGCAACGCTTGCGCCAACGCCTCCAGCCGCTCTCCTATGCCGGCGCGCGACTGTGCGCGTACAGCGATGGCCTGCTGCGCGTTGCGCAACGCCAGATCCACTTGCGCCCGACGGCGTCCGCGTACCCGCGCATACAAGCGCACTTTGGCCTGCGTGCGCTCACTCAGCCACTCCTCCAGCAGAGATTGCTCGGAAACCGGATGGCTGAGCAGGACCTCCGGCGGGGCCGCGCGATCCAGATAGTACTGGCCGATAAAGGCGCGCAGCAATTGAGAAGCTTCTGCCTTTGGTTCCAGTCCCTGCGGGAAATAACTGCGGTGACCGTGGCTCGCGCCTTCGCGAAAACTGCCAACATCCACACAGTGCCAACCGCCCTCGCACACCGCCGCCAGCACATCGAAGTGACGCCCGCCCACGCCAGTGCGGTATTGACTTTGGATCGCTTGCAGCGACTGCACGCGATCGCGCCACTCACCGGCCTCCTCATAGTCCAGCCGCGCAGCAGCAGCGTCCATGCGCCCGGTCAGATCCGCCAGCACTTCCTCATTGCGCCCTTCCAGAAAGCGCAGCGCCAGTGTGACATCGGCGCGATAGGCTTCCGGTTCGATATAACCGACGCACGGGGCGGTGCAACGCTTGATCTGGTATTGCAGGCAGGGGCGCGAGCGGTTGCGAAAGAAACTGTCGGAACACTGTCGAACGCGGAACAGCTTCTGCAGCACGCTTAAGGTGTCGCGCAGCGGGCCCACTCCGGCGTAGGGTCCGAAGGTGCGGCCTTGACGGCGGCGACGACCGCGATAGAACGACAGACCGGGATAGGTCTGGTGCGTTGAGGCGTACAGATAGGGATAACTCTTGTCGTCGCGCAGCAGGATGTTGTAGTGCGGGTGATGCTGCTTGATCAAGGTATTCTCCAGCAGCAGCGCATCCGCCTCGGTAGCGGTGACGGTGACCTCAACCCGCGCCATAGCATCCATCATCTGTCGCGTACGCGGTCCCAGCGAGCGGCTGCCGAAGTAGGTGGAGACGCGCTTTTTCAGATCGCGCGCCTTGCCGACGTACAGGATCTCATCGTGTGTATCCAGCATCCGGTAGACGCCCGGCGCATGCGTCAGGGTGCGCAAAAAGTCCTGCGCTGCAAACGGTTCGGAGGGCGCAGTCATTGTGGGCGCTCCCTCAGGCCAGGTAGCGCACCAGCGCAGACCCCCAGGTGAACCCGCCACCGAAGGCCTCCAGCATTAGAATATCCCGGTCGCGGATGCGGCCCTCCCGGATCGCCGTATCCAGCGCCAGCGGCACCGAGGCCGCCGAGGTGTTGCCGTGGCGATCGACCGTGATCACCACCTGCTCCAGCGACAAGTCAAGTTTGCGGGCGGTCGCCGCGATAATGCGGAGATTGGCCTGATGCGGCACCAGCCAGTTGACCTCATGGCGGTCCATGCCGTTGGCTTCCAGTGTCTCCTCAACGATCCGCTCAAGCGTGGTCACCGCCATGCGGAACACTTCGTTGCCCTGCATCTCAATGTACTGGCCGATGTCGCGCTCGCCGTCGCCCGGCGGCACCTGCAACAAATGGTTGTAACTGCCGTCCGCGTGCAGATGCGTCGACAGAATGCCTGGCTCCTCGCTCTCCTGCAGCACGATGGCACCTGCGCCATCGCCGAATAGCACACAGGTGGTGCGGTCGGTCCAGTTGACCAGTCGCGACAGCACTTCTGAGCCGATCACCAGCGCCACCCGCGCACCGCCGGTGAGAATGTGACGGTGGGCGATGTCCAGTCCGTAGACAAAGCCGCTGCAGACCGCCTGCACGTCAAATGCCGGTCCGCCGTGAATGTCGAGCAGGCGCTGCACCTGACAGGCGGTGCTGGGGAATTTCTGATCAGGCGTGGTGGTCGCCAGCACAATCAGGTCGACCGCGTCGGCCTCGAGACCGGCCATGTCCAGCGCCTCTTGCGCTGCCTGCGCCCCCATGTAAGCGGTAGTTTCGCCCTTGTGCGGGTCGGCGATGTGGCGCTGCAGAATGCCGGTACGCTCACGGATCCACTGATCAGTGGTGTCGACGAAGTCTTCCAGTTCCTCGTTGCGCACAATCTGCTCAGGCAGAAAGGAGCCGGTGCCGGAGATTTTCGTGTAGGTCATGAGTCTTGTGTCTGGCGGGTGTTCAAAAGCGGCTCGATATGTTGCTGAATGTGCGTCGGCACATTGCGCCGCGCCGCCTGTTGGGCAGCGCGAATCGCTTGCGCGAAAGCCGTCGCATCTGCTCCTCCATGACTTTTGATGACCACGTGACGCAAACCCAGTAGATGTGCACCATCATACTGCCGCGGGTCCACGCGGTGGCGAAAACGGCGCAGCAATGGTGCGGAAGCCAGTAGCGCCAGACGCGGATACAGGCCGCGTTTGAACTCGCCTTGCAGAAAGCGGCTGAGCATACGGGCCACGCCTTCCGTGGTCTTGAGCGCGATGTTGCCAACAAAACCGTCACATACCACCACATCCACTTCTCCGCAATAAATGTCGTCGCCCTCGACATACCCAATATAGTTGAGGTCCGTGTCGCGCAACAAGGCATCCGCCTGTTGCACTTGCCGGTTGCCCTTGATCGCCTCCTGTCCAACATTCAGCAAGCCGATGCGCGGACGCGCAATGCCTTCGAGTTCCGCCGCCAGCACCGAACCCATTACCGCGAATTGCAGCAACCGCTCCGCGCGGCAGTCGACGTTGGCCCCCAAATCCAGAATATGCGTGCGTCCGTTCAGCGAGGGCATCGTGGTTTCAAGGGCCGGACGATCAATGCCGGGGAGCATGCCCACCACCGAATGCGACAGCGCCACCAGTGCGCCGGTATTGCCAGAACTGACAAAGGCTTGCGCCTGGCCCTGCGCGACCATCTCCAGGCCGCGGCGCATGGAGGAGTCCTGCTTGCCGCGCAGCGCGTTGAGCGGCGACTCGGCCATTTCGATGCGTTCGGAGGCATGCTGCACCAGCAGATGCGCATGATCGACCGCGCCCAGCGTCTGCAGGCGCTCGCAAATGAGCGGCTCATCGCCGACCAGTAACAGACGTAGCGAGGCGTCTTCGTTGATGCAATTGACCGCGGCCGGCAGTACGCTGTCGATCCCGTGATCGCCACCCATCACGTCCAGCGCGATTGTCAGGGGATCGGTCATGCGGGGAATCCGCAGTCAAGCGGAGCGGCTGTGTTCAGCCGTCGGTTTCGGAGTTCTCTTCCGGTTCCGGCTGCTTGATGTCGAAGATCTGGCGACCGCGATAGAAACCATCGGCGGCGACGTGATGACGCCGGTGCCAGGTCCCGGTGGTGGGATCCTCAGAGAGAGTGGCGCTGCTAATCGCATGGTGCGCACGGCGCATGTCCCGCTTCGAGCGGCTTTTGCGGCTTTTCTGAACAGCCATGATGATGCTCTTCCTGTTGCTCTGCCAGCCAGCGCGCCACAGCGCGCCTGTTGCGAGGCTTGTTGTAAATCGGAATGCTATTGTACGGGATACGGTTGAGGCGCTTGTCACGGTGTGCGGTGTTGGGCGTTATGGGATTTGGCGGATCAGCGGTGCGGGGAGCCATGTTGCGCATCATGTCACCCACGCGGGTAACGGTGACGGTCTGTGGTGCGCTCCAGGTGGTCGCGGTGAACGTCAGCGCACCAGAGGCCGTGGCGGCATCCGTGTCATCACTTGATGGCGTGATGGTGACCGGACCGTCGGCTCGGTGTCCAGCACCACCGTGTAGGTGGCGGTGTTGCTTTCTTCCACCTCCAGCATCAGGGGGGCTATGAGCCGAATAAGCCCCAAATATCAGGCTCAAATCGCCTGCCAGTGCACGCTGTTGCTGCCGAAACACAACTCAGGCATCAGAATGCTCCGACTGTTCGCGGCGGCAACCCGGGTCGGGCAAGCCCGACGGGACTCGCGTTTGAAGTAGCGAAACAGATTGCTGCGGTGCCGCGAGGAGAACCTTCCTCTAACTGCATGGGCCACAGCGTGAGCCATGTTGGCCGACATTTGCAACTCACAGCGCCAATATAGAAATGCCAAGGATTTCTGCACAACCGGAACACCCTGATGCCTGAATCTTGTAATTTACAAAGGCGTCGTTCCCACCTCCGCATCCCCGCAACGCGGAATTTCGTGGCACACAATATCCCAGACAAAGCCGGTCAACTCCCGCGCGATCGCGACGCATACGACCTTCTGACTCTTGCCGGCGTCCAGCAATTCCTGATAGCGTCGACACAGGCGCTGCTGCGCCTTCCAGGCTACCGCCTGTGCGTGCGCCGAAGAGCGCGCATCATCCGTCTTTTGCGCCATATAAGCCGTCTGGCGCGCCGGGAAGCGATAGCACCAGCCCGCCTCCACTAGCACCCGCCGGGCGTGCTGGTTGCCCGCCTGCGTCACCCCGCCGGTGCGGCGACGCTCACCGGAACTGTAAATGCTCGGCACTAGACCCAAATACCCCATCAGACGGGTGGGCGACTCAAAGCGCGTCAGATCGCCTAACTCTGACAGCAGCGTGGTGGATGACAACTGATCAAAACCGCGCAAGGCCATCAGGCTGTTCACCACCGGGGCCCAAGACCACTCTCCGACCAGCAGGCGCAACTTGCGATCAATTTCCGAAATGCGGGAGTTCGACAGGCGCACCGCCGCAATGTATTCGTCACGCGCTTCATTTTGCGCGGCGTATGGAAAGGACAACGATTCCAGCCAGCTGAAGTGCTTGTGCGTCCAGCGTTTGCGGTTGCTCGGCCAGTGATGCCCATGACGCAAGGCGAAGGCATTCAGTTGCTGGCGCACAATCTGCCCCTGCATCTTGAAGTCGCTGCGACAACGGCACAAGTCCCGAATCGCCTCCTGCTCCTGATCAGGGATCCACACCGGGCGCAATTCACCAGCGCGCAACAGGCGCGCCAGACGCAACGCATCTCTAGGGTCGGTCTTGATGCGGGCGTGCCGCGGCGGCACCACCACCTGGCATTCAAAGCCCAGCGCCGTCAGCGTCTTGTATAGCGCATATCCGGTGGGACTCGCCTCATAACAATACAGACACGGCTGCGCCAAGGCGCTCAACCGCTCGGTCATATCAGTGACCGCCTCGGTGTTATTCGCGATGGTGTCGAAAAATTCCGGCTCCTCGCGCCCCGCCGCCGCGGTCGCCACCGCAATGCTGTTCTTGTGGACATCCATGCCCACATACAACGCATACTGCTGGAGAGACGATGCGGCCTGCACTTGCGTGCCCTCGCGCGGCGGCATTAGTCCATCGACTGCTTCGCCGCAGAGTCCAGCCGAAGGAGCGTCTCCAGAAGGGCGCGCATGCGCTGCAGAGGCCAGGCATTGGGGCCATCACTGCGCGCTTCGTCAGGACGCGGATGAGTTTCCATAAACAGCCCCGCCACCCCAACGGCGACAGCCGCACGCGCCAGTGCCGGCACGAATTCACGTTGTCCGCCAGACGCATTGCCCTGCCCGCCGGGCAGTTGCACCGAATGCGTCGCGTCGAACACGACTGGACAGCCTGTCTCGCGCAGCACCATCAGCGCGCGCATATCAGACACCAGATTGTTGTAACCAAAACTCGCACCGCGCTCACACACCATCAGGCGCTCACCACCACCCGCGCGCGCTTTCTCCACCACCGGCAACATCTCCCAGGGCGACAGAAACTGTCCTTTCTTCAGATTCACCGGACGACCGCTTGCCGCGACCCGCGCAATGAAATCCGTCTGCCTGCACAAGAATGCCGGCGTCTGCAACACATCCACCACCGACGCCACCTCATCCACCGGCGTGTCTTCATGCACATCGGTCAGCACCGGCACCGAGAACTGTTCCCGCACTCGCTGCAGGATGCGCAAGCCTTCCTCAATCCCAGGACCGCGAAAACTTTGGCCGCTGGTTCGGTTCGCCTTGTCAAAAGAGGCCTTGAAAACATAGCGCAGGCTCAACTCTTGAGTCAACTCACTCAGGTGTTGTGCGACTTCCATCACCAGCGCCTCATCTTCAATCACGCATGGCCCGGCGATCAGAAACAGCGGCTGCTTGCAGCCGGCCGTGAAGTCACAGAACTCAACGGCGCTCATGCGACCGTCCGCGCCGCCTCAATCAGGCTGTTGAACAGCGGGTGTCCGCGCCGTGGCGTGGAGGTGAACTCCGGGTGGAACTGGCAGCCAATAAACCACGGATGATCACGCAACTCAATGGCTTCCACCAGTTGATCGTCGTGTGACCGCCCGACCACCGCCAGACCATTGTCGGTCAGACGCGCGACATAGTTCGCGTTGATCTCATAGCGGTGCCGATGCCGTTCGTGAATCAGCGCCCCATCGTAAATCCCGTGCAATTGCGAGCCTTCCTGAAGCAGGCAAGGCTGCTCGCCCAGACGCATGGTGCCGCCCAGATCCGCGTGTGCGTCGCGAAATTCCCGCTCCCCTTCAGGCGTCATCCATTCGGTGATCAGCGCCACCACCGGATGCGGCGTGTCGGGATTGAACTCAGTACTGTGCGCGCCCTCAAGACTCAAGCACTGACGCGCGTAATCAATCACCGCGACTTGCATGCCCAGACAAATGCCAAGGTACGGAATCTTCTTCTCACGCGCGTAACGCGCCGCTAGAATCTTGCCCTCAATGCCGCGCTCGCCAAACCCGCCCGGTACCAGAATCACATGCGCACCCTCCAGTTGCGCGACGCCTTCCTGTTCGATCTGCTCGGAATCCACATAGCGAATAGTCACCCGCACCCGATGACACAGCCCGGCGTGCTGCAGCGCTTCGTTCAGCGACTTGTAGGATTCGGTCAGATTGACGTACTTGCCCACCATTGCCACCACCACCTCGTCTTTTTGCGCCTTACGCGCCGCCACCACCGACTGCCATTCAGACAAGTTCGCCGCCGGCAACTCCAGACCGAAACGACGCACCACGATTTCATCGAGGTGCTGCGCGTGCAGCGCCAGCGGAATCGCGTGAATGTCATCCTGATTCAGCACTTCGATCACGGACTCAGGCGCGACGTTGGTAAACAGGGCGATCTTGTCGCGCTGCTCTTGCGGAATCGGCATATCGGTGCGACATAGCAAGATGTCCGGCTGAATGCCGATCGAGCGCAACTCCTTGACCGAATGCTGGGTCGGCTTGGTCTTGATCTCGCCCGACACCTGAATGTACGGCACCAGCGTCAGATGCAGATAGGCCGCCTGCGTCGGCCCCATCTCCCCGCCCATCTGGCGGATCGCCTCAATAAACGGCTGTGACTCAATATCGCCGACGGTGCCGCCGATCTCAACAATGCACACGTCCGCGCCGGCCGCACCCATTTCAACACAGCGTTTGATCTCGTCAGTGACGTGCGGGATCACCTGCACAGTAGCGCCTTCATAACCGCCCTTGCGCTCACGCGCAATCACCCGCTCATAGATCTGTCCGGTGGTCCAGTTGCTCGCCTTGCTGGCGCGAAAATTAACGAAACGTTCGTAATGGCCCAGATCCAGATCAGTCTCGGCCCCGTCCGCAGTGACGAACACCTCACCGTGCTGAAACGGACTCATGGTGCCCGGATCAACATTGATGTACGGATCCAGTTTGATCATGGAAACGCTAAGCTCACGCGCCTCCAGAAGCGCGCCGAGCGACGCCGCCGACAAACCCTTGCCCAGCGAAGATACCACCCCACCCGTGATGAAAATGTATCGCGTCATGTCGCGGGGATGAAGTTCGCCATGATTAAGACGGAGTAGAAGGTTATCACACTCGCATCACCGTCAATCGCGCGAGGCGCAGGCGGGAACCCTCTCCGCACGCGCGAAACCGCATCGCCTCCTCTCCTCAAAGTCCCCTCGCTGACCATGTTCCCTGCGCTATGAAATCGCCCCTGCAGACTTCAAGCCGCCCGTGATTCGCATTCGAAATGATCCCACACCAGTCTGAGCTGGTCGTGCCGATAAATCAACGGAATGCGCCCGCGTTGCCACGGTGGCACGCCGGCTTCCTGCAGCAGTTTCTTCAGCGGCCGATGATGTGCGGCTCCCGCCACCCGACAACGCTCACCGCCCAGACGCAACCGCACCTCCACATCTCCCGCAGGGACATGCACCATCTGCGTGCGCAATTCATCCCAGCACAGCCGTCTCCCCAGTTCCGGCAATTCCAGCGTCTCGCCACGCCGCCAGTGCCACACCTGATCGACCTCCACCAGCGGCGCGATGGCGGACACATACAGCCGCCCGCGCCAGCGATGCAGCGTGCAGGTTCCGAACGACTCTGACGGCACTCGGTCCGCGCCCGCAGTGCGCACCACGCGCCACCAGTGATGCAGCCGCCGTTCGCTCGGCACTTCATGTCCGTGTTGCGCGATCCAGAACCGCAACAGGTTAAATACACGATCCTCCGACAAGTCCTCCAGAACACGCACGGACATCCCGTCGGAATACGCCAGATCTTCTTGCGCCCGCTCACGCAGCAGACGCGCCGCATGCGCCTGATGTCGCGCGGCACGGGACAGGTTCGCAGCAAATGCAGGCCAGCGCTTGCGCAACACCGGCGCGACCTCATGGCGCAGAAAGTTGCGGTTATAACGCAACTCCTGATTGCTCGGATCCTCAACAAAGGCCAATTCATACCGCGTCGCGTACGCCTCAAGCACCTCGCGAGGAAGATGTAGCAAAGGTCGCGCCAGTTGCGCCTCACCCCAGTCCCGCACCGACGGCATGGCACCCGCGCCTGCCGGGCCAGCACCGCGCAACATCTGCAGCAGCAGCGTTTCAGCCTGATCATCCTGGTGATGCGCAAGCAGCACCAGAGCGCCTGCCGTCGCATAATCACGCAGCACCTGATAACGCGCCTCACGGGCCTGCGCCTCCAGACTGCTCCCCTTCTCACGCGCCACCGTGCACACCCGCCGTTCCAGTGCAATACCCCACTGCGCGCATACCGCGGCGCAATGCTGCTCGAACTCAGCCGCCGCATCCTGCACGCCATGATTGACATGCACCGCGCGCAGTTCAATGCCGTGTGTACGCGCCGCGCGAGACGCGGCATGCAACAGCACCGTCGAATCCACGCCACCGCTGTACGCGACGCACCACTCCCGCGTATGCGGGGGGCGGATGGCCAAGGCGTTCAGAGCTGCCGCAATCTCACAGTCGCGCATGTTCACGGCAAATACACGCCAACGCCCAGCAGCCGCTCCTGCCGCTGACGCACCAGCGTCTCAGGAGATAACTCGCCCAACTCGTTCAACCGACGCACCAATGATGCCTGCAGACTGGACGCCATCGCCTCCACGTCGCGATGCGCACCACCCAAAGGCTCGTCAACCCGCTCGTCAATCAATTCCAGTTCCTGCAACCGCTCGGACGTCAGACCCAGCGTCTCCGCCGCGTCCTTGGCACGCTCCGCACTCTTCCACAAGATCGACGCGCAGCCTTCCGGCGAGATCACCGAATACACGCTGTACTGCAACATCATCAGATGATCGCACACCCCGACCGCCAGTGCGCCACCGGAACCACCCTCGCCAATCACCACGCTGACGACCGGCACCTTCAGTCGCGCCATGATCTCAAGGTTGCTGGCGATCGCCTCACTCTGGCCGCGTTCCTCCGCGCCAATGCCCGGATAGGCCCCCGGCGTGTCAATCAAAGTGACGATCGGCAGGCCCAGACGTTCCGCCATTTGCATAACCCGACGCGCCTTACGGTAGCCTTCCGGGCGCGGCATGCCAAAGTTGCGTTCCACTTTCTCGCGCGTGTCACGGCCTTTCTGATGCCCGACCAGCACCACCGATTGCCCTTCCAGACGCGCCAGCCCGGCCACGATGGCCTGATCATCGGCATACAGACGGTCCCCGTGCAATTCGTGGAACTCCTGAAACAGCAGCGGGATGTAATCCAGCGTATACGGGCGCTGCGGATGACGCGCCAGTTGGGTGATCTGCCATG